>NZ_NSCM01000001.1 GCF_003287735.1 Photorhabdus bodei
TTCTTACCGGTCAGTGCCTGACCATCCTGAAGCGCTTTCAGGGCTTTGTCGAAATCGAAAGATTGAGTCATTTGTCATTCCTTTTTGAGATATATTACTGGAATGACACAGAATTTCTAACACTCCCGGGTTTTGCTTTTGTTATGAATGATCATATTTCCTATTTTTCTTTTAGTTACCATATATTCAAAGTGTTGATTAACCTTAAACATAATATTTCTCTTTCGATGAAGATTAAACAGGTTTAATCTTCGTATAATAATACCTTATCCATAACGCAATAAATACCAGAATAATAGAAAAAACTGATAACGACAACACAAAAATAATTCTGTCTTTATAACCCTGTTTTTCATAACGAACAAAGGATATCGCATACATCGTATTGTTGAAGCATGAAAGCTACCGACTTCAATTTCAGATTTAGAACCTTTAATCACAGTCGGTAACTTGTTTGTTTTAAATTGAAGTGTCAGATTGAGTTTGAGCTAAGACATGATGTTTTTTTAATATCTCTTGAACTCTATCTTTAGGAATAGAAAACGAAGTATTGCCATTTCTCCCAACCATTTTTTTGGCGGCGATCATAGCATTAATTATTGCTTCTTCTGTTGCACTTATTGTGGCCTCATACAAGGGATCTAGTTTGTCATTTGACAGTATTTTTATTGTTCTTATATCCTTTCTAGAGAATGCATCACTATTTGCGGTTGAAAATGCAATAAATATCTCACCGCTCGTATTTCTGGCTACCCCACCTACCTTTGCCAGTCCAAGAGAGACTCGTTTAGCTATTTTTTCTAATTGGTGAGGAGCTAATGGTGCATCTGTGGCTACCACCGCGATTATAGAACCGGCATCCTTTATTTCTTTCTTGTTTCCATGATATATCGGCTTGAGATCTTGTATTTCTTTACCAACTGGAATCCCAGAAATAATCAAATCGTCTCTATCACCAAAATTTCCTTGAACAAGAACGCCGACAGTGTATCCGCCATCTTTTTTATCTAGAATTCTTGATGAAGTACCTGTGCCTCCCTTAAACTTAAAAAGGTTCATTCCAGTTCCGCCGCCGACATTACCCTCTTCTATCAGCCCTGATTTAGCACTATTTAACGCATGATATACATGTTCTTTTTTTACATGCATACCGTTTATATCATTTAATATTCCATCCCACGTTTCTGCAACCACAGGTAATAACCAAAATAAATCATCTTTCAGGGGTGATGTTAGGTTGTTATCAAACATCCAGCTAATTGTTGAGTCTCTAACAACACCAACACTATGAGTATTGGTGATTAATATTGGCGTTTCCAGGAAACCACTCTCTTTAACCCATTGATTGCCTGTCATATCTCCATTTCCATTTAAAGAGAATGTACTAGAAAATACCGGGCTAAATTTCTTGCCTTTTGGCAATATAGCTGTTACGCCTGTTCTTATTGGGCCTTTTCCAACCTCTAGCTTTCCATCGCCTTCTATTATGGTTGAATAGCCAACTTCTACACCACTAACATCTGTAATCGCATTATATTTCCCCGTTATTCCAGAGAAAGGAATGCCTAAATCCCTTGCTCTAATCTCATCGGCTAAAGAATTAGAAGCTATCACTGACGATAGAGATAAAATTATAATATTTAATATTTTCATAACTACTCCTTGTTATACCAAATTAACTCGAAGGCTTAAGATTCAGAACATGAAGATCCAATACGAAAGGGATTGGTTTTTGACCAGTCGATATACCCTTTTGCACTATTACGTAATTATATTATTTAAGTTTACAATTTATTGTGATATTCCGCTGATATTTAGCAGGGAGTATAGTCAGAAATCAGTTCTCGGCACATATCACATGGGGTTCGGAATCATTATTATTTCTCGCATTATCTCTAAACGCTCACCTATCAAGTGAGCGTTAAATTTTACGTCAGTTATAAATTTCTATAACGGCACATTGTCACCCTTCTATTCGTCCCTCACTTTAGCCAATGTGATGCAATACTTCCCCAACGGCGTCAAAAAGCCGATCCAAATCGGCTCGTTCAGCATTGAACATAGGCCCGAATTGCAGCGTATCACCGCTAAAGCGTACGTAAAAACCCGCTTTCCAAAGCGCCATACTGGCATCAAAAGGACGTATAGCGGCATCACCGTCACGGGCAGCCAATTCAATTGCTCCCACTAAGCCACAGTTGCGGATGTCGGTCACATTTGGGCAGTTTGTGAGAGAGTGAAGTGCCATTTCGAAATGAGGAGCAAGTTCAGCAGAGCGTTGGATAAGATGTTCTTTATCCAACAGATCTAAAGTTGCTAACCCGGCAGCACAGGCTACGGGATGTGCAGAATAGGTATAACCATGACTAAACTCCACGGAGTGTTCCGGTAGAGGCTGGGACATAAAGGTCTCATAAATTTCACTGCTTGCCACTACGCCTCCCAGAGGAATGGCACCATTGGTAATTTGTTTGGCAAAGTTAAGCAGATCTGGCGTCACACCAAAATATTCAGCACCAGTCCAGCGTCCCATGCGACCAAAACCAGTAATAACTTCATCAAAAATCAACAAAATATTATGTTGATCACAAATTTCACGCAGGCGCTGTAGATACCCTTTGGGCGGAATAATCGCACCGGCGGAACTGGACACAGGCTCGACAATAACTGCCGCAATATTGGAGGCATCATGCAGTTCGATCAACTTGAGCATCTCGTTGGCCAATTCCACGCCGCCGGTTTCCGCCATACCCGGTGTAAACGCCATACCGCTCTGCAATGTATGGGGTAAGTGATCTACATCCATTAACTGTCCGAACATTTTGCGGTTGTTACCAATCCCCCCCAAACTAGTACCCGCAATATTGACACCGTGATAACCACGCGCACGGCCAATCAGTTTAGTTTTCTCGGGTTGGCCTTTTACTCGCCAGTAAGCTCGTGCCATTTTGACCGCGGTATCTACAGATTCAGAACCTGAGCTGGTGAAAAAGATGTGGTTGAGATCACCGGGTGTTAAATTGGCAATTTTTTCTGCCAGTTGAAACGATAAGGGATGACCGAACTGAAAGCCTGGTGAGTAATCGAGGGTGCTCAATTGAGTAGCGACAGCTTGCTGAATTTCTGTCCGGGTATGGCCCGCTCCACAGGTCCAAAGACCGGACAGACTGTCATAAATTTGGCGTCCTTTATCGTCTTTTAGCCATTGCCCTTCGGCAGCACCGATAAGGCGTGGATCGCGTTGGAAATTTCGGTTGGCACTGAATGGCATCCAGTGAGATTGCAGGTTTAACGATTCAGAAAAACGAGTTTCAGACATAGCTAACTTCCTCTCACAAAAGTAAAATTTGAGTTTAGTTCAATACTCCTATTTTCGCCAACGATAAATAACTAAATTACATATAAGTTGATTCAGGGCCATTTACGTTTATTTCTAGTAAAAACGTTGGGTATATTTAAGGTCTTTATCTTTATAGAGAATCAAACTTATTTTCTGCTGTAAAATAGAATGGATTGGAATATTTGAATTTTGCATCATAACTAACGACAGTGTATCTGACATTCCCTTACCTATCTTAGTCTCTTACTTGCCAGTTCATACGCTTCACTCCGTTCGCGCTTACCAACTGCTACCACGGCGATAATCAACACATTATCCATGACCTCATAAACCAAGCGAAAACCAGAAGCGCGTAATTTTATTTTGTAGCAATTCGACATGCCTCGAAGTTTAGCTGATGGAATATGAGGTTCAATACAACACTTTTTCAGCTTTTTAGCAAATCGTTGTTGGACTGATTTATCAAGTCTCTTCCACTCCTTGAGTGCATCCTCCCTGAATTTCACGCTATAGGTCATAGATAATTATCCAAATCTACATCAACCAATGCCTGCCCTCTACGTTCATTTACCAGTCGAATAAGCTCTTGATCGTCCAAAGCATCAAGTATCTGTTCGTAGAGTTCCGCAGGAATACAATAAAACACGGGTTGGTTACGATTTAGGATCGCAACAGGATATCCAGCCCCGGCACTAACGGTCGCCATAGGATTCTTTTTAAGCTCACTAACGCTTGCGCTAATATCTGACAGAATTATGTTAGCCATAGAAACACTCCAAAAGACTTGTTAGTAAGTCTTATAGTAGCTTTCTTTGTTGAGAAAAGAAACGAAAAAGACCACTTAAAAGGTCTTTTCCTACGGTGGTCTTTTTTTATTCTTAATTACTATCAGCGTCTTTTTCCGCTTAGATTTTTCATAATATGAAAATGGCATGAATTACTATTAATTTTAACTGATATGAATTCTAACTAAACAGCCTTTGACTTTATTTCAATATATCTACTCTTAATTCCCCTTCCCTTCATTATTCAGTGAAATCAGATGAATTTCATATTAAATTCTTCCGATGTTACTTAATGCCATTGAGTCAATGCTGAGGTTTGATTATTAGTAACTTGGGGAATATCGCTCCCATATTAAGGTACACACTCTCCCTAATTGAAATTAAAATCAATTAAAACAACGAATTATGAATTGCATGGATTTGCGCATCAAATTAAAACTATTGAACCTAACTTTCCTACCAATTACCCTTCTTCTCACCAAAAAATAATGCAATTACGTTTTTTTGTCTGGATATTTCGCAGTCTCATATAAAGGAGGATTTATGAAATTTCCCCATCTGTTTAATCCACTAAAAATAGGTGCTATTACTACGCCCAATCGTATTTTTATGGCGCCACTCACTCGCTTACGAAATACTGAACCCGGCGATATTCCCACGCCAATGATGGCTGAATATTATCGTCAACGTGCCAGTGCTGGGTTGATCATCACTGAGGCGACGCAGGTTTCATTTCAGGCAAAAGGTTATTCAGGCGCACCGGGGCTGCATACTCCTGAACAGATAAGTGCCTGGAAAAAAATTAATGAAGGAATTCATCAGGCTGGCGGTCTTAGCAACGTGCAACTATGGCATACGGGGCGAATGTCTCACACTTCTCTCCAGCCGGAGCAACTAGCCCCTGTGGCACCTTCTGCGATATCGGCTAACGCGCGGACTTCGGTGCGAGACGCTAAAGGCAATGTGATTCGAATCAACACCTCTAAGCCGCGTGCTCTGGAGAGAGATGAAATTCATCAGATTGTCAATGACTTCCGTCAGGCAGCCATCAATGCACAAGAAGCTAACTTTGACATGATGGAAATCCATGCTGCACATGGTTACCTTATTCATCAGTTCTTGTCTCCTTCTGCTAATCAGCGTGATGATGAATATGGTGGCAGTATTGAAAATCGTGCACGCTTTGCCTTGGAAGTGGTGGATGCTGCTATTGAAAGTTGGAGTTCTGATCGGATTGGCATCCGTATCTATCCATTAGGGCCATATACTGGTCTAAGTCATTATGAAGATGAGGAAAAAGCAGCACTTTACCTGATCCGCGAGTTGGCAAGACGCAATCTGGCTTATCTACATATTTCTGAGCCTGACTGGGCTGGAGGAGAACCTTTCAGCGAAGCATTTCGTCAAACTATTCGCGAGGCTTACCCCGGTGTTATTGTTGCGGCAGGCACCTATACTGCCGAGAAAGCGGAGAGACTGATTGAAAAAGGATTAATTGATGCTGTGGCATTCGGACGAAACTTTATCGCTAATCCTGACTTAGTTGAGCGCCTGAGAATTGATGCGCCCCTGAATGAGCCGCGTCCAGAATTCTTCTATGCTAATGGCCCGGAAGGGTACATCGATTATCCTACCTTAGAGCAGTTAAACGCGTAATCATACTGTGCGCTTTAATGGCGGTGATAAATCACTGCCATTAAAGCGCTTTCACCTGCTACTCCCAAGGCACACCGCCTTCCCAGCTCTCTACCAATAGGTCAATAAATCCTCGAATGCGAGGGGAAAGATGCTTTTTACTTGGATAAATGATTCGGATAGGTTCAGGCTCAACATGATAATTTTCCAATACGGGGACAAGCTTACCGTTACTAAGATCCCGACCAACAACATAGCTAGGTAGATGAATGATACCGAACCCTGCCAGCGCTGATTCGAGCATGGCTTCCGCGCTATCTATGTTTAGGCGTCCCGGCCCGTCGAAAACGTAGGTTTCTTCCGCAGTCTCAAAACGCCAGGTGCGGCGTCTATCCGCACTCTGGAAGAAAATGGTGTCATGCTCATGCAGCGCTTGTGGCGTTTCAGGTACGCCTCGCCGGGCAAAATAGTCCGGTGACGCACAGGTAATCATCCGCTGAGTAGCGATGGTACGTGTAAGGATACGAGAATCATCTTTCGGTTCACCAATGCGGATGGCAATATCGAATCCTTCCTCGATCAAGTCAATATAACGATCAGTAAAGGCAATATCCGCCTGTAGTTCAGGCCAGCGTTTCAGGAAAGTTTCTAGCAAGGAAAGAATATGGCGCTTCCCTAAGGAGATCGGTGCGGTTAATTTCAGCGTCCCGGTCGGGTTTACCCTGCGCATCGCCATCGTGTTATCCACCTCTTCGAGGTCTTCAAGAATCTGACGACAGCGTTCGAACATAATGCGTCCTTCATCTGTCAGGCTAAGCCGCCGCGTTGTTCGGTTCAGTAATCTTACGCCTAAGCGGGTCTCCAGGCGCACAATGCTCTTACCAATAGCGGAACGGGTAAGTCCCATAGAACCCGCCGCTTGCGTATAACTTCCGGCCCGTACCGCGGCAACGAAGGCTGCAATATCACCGATTCGATTTAATTCCATTTATGCTCCTAGGACACTCTGAAGATGGATCGCCTGTTCGTTATATAATTTTATTTTTTGAATATGCGCTACGGCCTAGCTCTTTTACTCTATCTTTTATCAGTGATAGTCATTGATAAGTAAAGTTCAGCGTTTATCGTCAATGATTGCCGCTACTACTTCATTTTGTGCATAGGTGGCCACTGTCTGGCTGTATGGATAAGCGTCAATATCCATATTATTTCTCCGTTGATCTCATACCAGGCGATAATTCTCGTTTGGAAACAGTTCGCGAGTGCCTGGCATTTTCCCCGGCCGGCCAAGCATGGGATGTCGTGCAAGATTGGATGCTGCATCACTAAACTGTTCATCCATTCTGACCGCCGCGTATGGGTTATCGGCTGCGATGTAGTCCCACACGTCAGAGCGATCTTGCTTCGCTTCGGGTGTCCAAATAACTTTCACGCTTGGTCCACCACATTGGCACGCCGTGCGGCAAACTCGGCTTCGACCTCATCATTAGATTGGCCCAAACCAGCACGCATTGAGGCTCGCCCGGCTTCTACCTTGTGACATAGGAATTTATCGTATTCTCGTTCCTCACGTTGGCGTTGAATAAACTCGCGCATAAGTTCGCGTAGCACCTGTGAGGCTGGGCGGTGAGCAGCTTCGGCTTCAGCCATAAATTCGGCACGTAGTTCAGGTTCTAATTTCATCGTAAAAACAGCTTGTTTCGTCATGAGCTGACCCCCTAACATTATTATTCTGTACTAATAAAGTATGTATAATCTCATTACTTTGCGCGATTTTCTAGCATAATTAGAGAGAATTGAAATCAATATTGCTTGTCGGAAAACATCTGTTTTCCGACAAAACAAGCGCCCTTTCTGAACTACATATTAGGATATTAGGGCTGATAACTTTTTTCAGATTGTAATGGTGCCATTGATACAAGTTACAGCACTACCGCCGACAAAAATCTTATCGTCAGAATGGCTGAGCCATACGCTTCCCTGACGGCCAAGTTTTTTGCCTTGTGATGAATGAACGATTTTATCGTCAATCATCGCTACTTTGTAGTAGTGCATGAATGCGGCAACGCTGCCGTTTCCACTACCGCAAACAGGGTCTTCATTGACACCGCATGATGGGGCGAAAGATCGTACTTCAATATCAGCCTCTGCTCCTTCACGGTAGGCACCATACAGACAAACCCCGGTGATGTTCATTTGCGTGTCATGCTCGCACAATTTGGCATAATCAGGTTCCGCTGCCAGCACGGCTTCTGCTCCCGTAGTATGAACGACAATCCAGCGAGCTCCCACGTCAATAAGTGCCGGTGTTAACGCGCGATCTAACGGGCAACCCAGAATGCTTTCGAGGCGATCTATCTGTTCGGCACTAAGCAATGTGATGGCGGGTTCCGGCAGTTCGAAAGTGATTGATTGCTGACTACTTTCCATTTCAGTAATGTTCAATGTAATTAGCCCCACCCCACATTCCTGCACAATACGCCCTTCTCTCGCCTGAATTAAACCGGCTTCAAGCAGAGCATGTGCGGTGCCGATCGTAGGATGACCGGCAAAAGGAAGTTCACTGCCGGGAGTGAAAATCCGTACACGGTAATCTGCTAGAGGGTTTTCTGCGGGAAGAACAAAAGTGGTCTCGGAAAGATTGGTCCAGTTAGCAATGGCCTGCATCTGTATTGGTGTGAGTCCCTTGGCATCCATGACAACGGCAACGGGATTTCCTTTAAAAGGTCGGTGAGTGAATACATCAACCTGCTTAAATGGTACGAGAGACATAAAATTTCCTTTTTATGATGTTGAAGGTGGTTTAGCAATATATCAGGGAAAATATATCAAGACTATCATAACGTTACGCTTATTTTCCCAAAAGTAGCTTCTACCCTATCCTTTAATTTAAACATCCATATTATCTATACCCGTCATCTTTCAAGTTGCTTCTTTGTTGGCTGCACTCACTCACCCCGGTCACATAGTTATCTATGCTCCCGGGGATTCGCTCCCTTGCCGTCGCGATGCATCTTGAAATCCATAGAGTATATATAGTGATTTATAATAAAAAAATAATTTCGGTAGAGTATATGTGATGAAACTCAAATAAAACAATTAAATTAAACCCTTTGTGAAATAACATAATACTAATGTTAAAACAATTGTGTTTAATTGATTGTAATGAATTGATACTTTTATGGGAAATAATAAATCATGATTAGACTTATCTATACAAATGATAAAGAACAATGGAAAGAAGGATTATCGACCATAAAAACAGATGAAAAAGCCAATTTAATTATTACTGATAAACGAGGTCGAAAATTAGATGGCTTTGGTGGTTGTTTCAATGAGCTTGGGATGAAAGCTTTATTAAATTTGGATAAAGAAAATAGAAAAGTAGTGCTAGATAAATTATTTTCACCGGATGGAGAGTGTAAATTAATATTAGCCAGGATGCCTATTGGCGCCAGTGATTATGCGGTTTCTTGGTATAGTTTAAACGATATTGAAGATGATTATAGTATGGCTAATTTCTCCATTAAAAGAGATAAACGTTTACTCATTCCCTATATAAAAGAGGCTTTAGAAAGGCAACCAAATTTAAAAATATCCGCTTCACCGTGGAGCCCTCCGGTATGGCTTAAAACCCATCAAGTTTATAATTTTGGTAGATTAAAGAGTGATGCTCAAAGTCAGGATGCATATGCTTTATATTTTGTAAAATTTGTTGAAGAGTATCAGAAAGAAGGTATTTCAATTGATCAAATTCATATTCAGAATGAGGTTGCTGCGGATCAAAAGTTCCCTTCTTGTGTATGGATCGGTGAGCAATTAAGAGATTTTATAAAAAACCATCTCGGACCGAAATTCGAACAAAATAATGTAAAAACTGAGATTTGGCTAGGTACTATTAATGCCCCTGAGTTCTCTAAAGAAATTGGACAGGATTATGATGATTATGCAAATTGTGTATTGCGTGACATAGACGCCTATAAATATATAAAAGGCGTTGGTTATCAATGGCAAGGAAAAAATGCTATCCAAAGAACGGTACAAAGCTACCCAGAATTAAGATATTATCAAACTGAAAATGAATGTGGTGATGGTCATAATAGTTGGGAATATGCTCATTATGTATTTACACTTTTCAGACATTATTTAACTAATGGTGCTAATGGTTATTTTTACTGGAATATGGTGCTACATTCAGGGGGAGAAAGTAGTTGGGGTTGGAAACAGAATAGTATGATAAGTATTCCAAAAGGAATAAATAAAGTGATATATAATCCAGAGTATTATGTCATGCGCCATTTTTCGGGTTTAATTTTACCTGATGCGCAACATGTTGAGTTAGAAGGTAATATGTCAGGAAATGCCGTTGCTTTCGAGAATAAATCGGGTTCCCTGGTGGTGAATATAAATAACTCTTATAAAGAAAAGCAAAAAATAAATATTAGTTATAATAATGATATTTGGTCTGTTTATTTGGAGAATAACTCAATTAATTCTATTATCTTTAATTAAGAAAATAGATTTTTGATGAAGATAATAATCAGGAGTTATCTATGAATACCTTATGGATTTCAAGATGCATCGCGGCGGCAAGGGAGCGAATCCCCGGGAGCATAGAGAACTATGTGACCGGGGTGAGTGAGTGCAGCCAACAAAGAGGCAACTTGAAGGATGACAGGTAAAGAATAAATTCCCTACCGGTTTTTTATGGGGCGGCGCGGTTGCCGCTAACCAAGTTGAAGGTCATTGGAATCAGGACGGTAAAGGAATGAGCATTGCTGATGTTATGACAAAAGGAGAACACGGCGTTGATCGTGTCATAACCGAAAATTAATAGACTTTTTCATGAATTTTAGCCTGGTGGTTATGGAAAGATATAAAAATAAAGTCAAATACTGGATTACATTTAATGAAATTAATAACCAAATAAATTGGCAATATCCACTATTTGGTTATTGTAATTCAGGTGTGATTTATCAGGATTACGACAATCCAGAACAGGTTATGTATCAGACCATTCATCATCAATTTGTTGCTAGTGCAAAAGTTGTCAAATTAGGCCATGAAATAAATCCTAATTTTAAAATTGGCTGCATGATCCATATGTCGCCATTATATCCAGCGAGCTGTAAGCCGGAAGATGTTTTATATGCACAACAAGTCATGCGCCAGAAATATCTTTTTAGTGATGTTCAACTTCGTGGATATTATCCATCTTATCTTATTAAAGAATGGGAAAGAAAAAAGATAGAACTTCATATTGAAGATGATGATTTAAATTGGTTGAAGGAAGGTTGCGCTGATTACTTAGCGATAAGCTATTATATGAGTAATATCGTCTCTTCATCCACGGAAATGTTAGAAAAAAATAGCCAATCCCTCTCCTTCTTTGAGAAAGGAAAGCTCAACCCCTATTTAAAATCCTCTGAATGGGAATGGCAAATTGATCCTATAGGTATTCGATACAGTTTATCTGAGTTATATGAACGTTATCAAAAACCCATTTTTATCGTTGAAAATGGGCTAGGTTCTGTTGATAAATTACCCCAAGATGGTGTTATCAATGATGATTATCGTATTGAATATTTAGCATCACACCTATCTGAAATTAAAAAATCTATTTTATTCGATGGTGTTGATATCCTCGGTTATACTGCATGGGGATGTATCGATTGTGTCTCTTTTTCAACTGGTGAATATCGTAAACGATATGGATTTATTTATGTCAATGATAATGATAATGATAATGGAAATGGAGATTTTGTACGTTATAAGAAAAAGAGTTTTTATTGGTATAAAAAAGTCATAGCAATGAACGGCGAAGATATCTAATTAAATTAAAAGCTATCCTATTTTTTGAGGATGGCTTATTTAACTATTTTTGGTAATTTTATATTTATCTCGATACTCTTTAGGTGTCATATTATAATTTCGTTTGAACATGGAGTAAAAATAATGTAAAGAAGAGTAGCCGCAAACGGTAACAATTTCACTGATTGAAATAGAGGTGTGGATTAAAAGATTTTTTACTTTACCTAATTTCTCATTATGAATGATAGTATGAATTGTTTGACCAAATTCACTTTTAAAACGGTTTTCAAGATTAGAACGAGACATACCAATAGCATCAATAACTTGTTCAACTCTTATCCCTTTACACGCGTTATGACGAATATAATGCATTGCTTGAATAACTGCGGGATCATTTAATGCTCGAAAATCTGTCGATTGCCTTGCAATAACCTTTAAAGGTGGAATTAATTGGCGATGATATTTTTTAGGAATATAACCTTTAAGAAGCTGATGAAGCAATTTTGCTGCTTGGTAACCCATTTGTTGTGTACCTTGCACAACGGAAGAGAGCTCGGTACGTGAAAGGAAACGGGCTATTTCTTCATTATCTATGCCTATAACACAGATTTTATCGGGAATAGGAATATTTAAATGTTCACATGCGGCTAAAATATGTCTAGCTCTGGCATCCGTTACTGCGATAACGCCTGTATTTGGCGGTAAAGTTTGAATCCAATTTTTTAATCTATTTTGTGCGTAAAACCAATTTTCTGGAGTCGTCTCCATTCCTTGATACACCACACCTTGATATTTTTCTTTTTCAACTAATTGTCGGAAAGCGTATTCACGTTCTATTGCCCACCGTTTACCACTTGTCTGAGGTAAACCATAAAATGCAAAACGTTTAATACCTTTATCTTTTAAATGATTAAATGCACTTTCTATTAAAGCGAAGTTATTTGTCGCAATATAATGAGCCGCAGGATAGTGATTTTCTTGGTGATAAGAGCCACCGACACCAATAACAGGAATGTCTAACTGACTGAAAATACGCTGGATTTCTATATCATCGAAATCAGCAATAATTCCATCACTCTGCAAAGTTTTCAAACTATTTAATTTCGTGGTGAAATCTTCTTCAATGAAGATATCCCAATTACATTGGCATGCATGTAAATATTCACCTATCCCTTCTATCACCTGACGATCATAAGCTTTATTGGCATTGAATAATAGTGTTATATGGTATCGTCTGTTCATCATTGATGTCCTTATTGATATATACAATATTAATCATAATTATTTTTCTATTTTCAGGATTGAATTAATGCCAAATTATGAGATAAATCACACAATTAACAATAATCTTAATGAAGAAATAAAATAACATAATTGAAAATAGAGACATTGATGAATAAAATTTTATACACACACGTATGTCTATACCCTATGGATTTCAAGATGGATCGCGACGGCAAGGGAGCGAATCCCCGGGAGCATAGATAACTATGTGACCGGGGTGAGTGAGCGCAGCCAACAAAGAGGCAACTTGAAAGATGACGGGTATATACCCTATAGATTTCAAGATGCATCGCGGCGGCAAGGGAGTGAATCCCCGGGAGCATAGCAAACTATGTGACCGGGGTGAGCGAGTGCAGCCAACAAAGAGGCAACTTGAAAGATAACGGGTATATTAGATAGAGGTTGATATGCATCGATACTTTGAGAGAGTAAATAGAATTAGTTACGAAGGTAGACAAAGTAATAATCCATTAGCTTTCCGTCACTACAATCCCGAAGAGATTATTCTAGGCAAAAAGATGAAAGATCATCTGCGTTTTGCCGTCTGCTATTGGCACAATTTTTGTTGGAATGGTACTGATATGTTTGGTGCTGGGGCATTTGAGCGTTTTTGGCAAAAAGGCAATGATGCTTTAGAACTGGCTAAGCTTAAAGCTGATGTTGCTTTTGAGTTTTTCTACAAATTAAATATTCCTTTTTATTGTTTCCATGATATTGATGTTGCTCCCGAGGGTTGTTCCTTAAAAGAATATAGTTATAATTTGGGTGTCATGTCCGATGTTCTTGCAGATAAACAAGCAGAAACTGGCATTAAATTGTTATGGGGAACGGCAAACTGTTTTACACATCCTCGTTATGCTGCCGGTGCGTCAACTAATCCAGATCTCAATATTTTCGCTTATGCATCAGCACAAGTCTGTCAAGTTATGCAAATGACTAAAAAACTGGGTGGTGAAAATTATGTACTGTGGGGCGGACGTGAAGGTTATGAAAGTTTGCTCAATACAGATTTACGTCAAGAAAGAGAACAGATCGGCCGTTTTATGCAAATGGTTGTGGATTACAAATACAAAATTGGTTTTCAGGGAACATTATTAATTGAACCTAAACCTCAAGAGCCGACTAAACACCAATATGATTATGATGTGGCTACCGTTTATGGTTTTCTAAAACAGTTTGGCTTAGAAAATGAAATTAAGGTGAATATTGAAGCTAACCACGCCACATTAGCTGGACACTCCTTTCAGCATGAAGTCGCCACAGCGATTGCATTGGGAATATTTGGTTCTATTGATGCCAATCGCGGGGATGCTCAACTTGGCTGGGATACCGATCAATTTCCGAATAGTGTCGAGGAGAATTCTCTGGTAATGTATGAAATCTTAAAAGCCGGTGGTTTTACTACTGGTGGTTTAAATTTCGATGCAAAAGTTCGCCGTCAAAGTATTGATATTGATGATCTGTTTTATGGGCATATCGGTGCCATCGATACTATGGCTTTATCATTAAAGAGTGCGGTGAAAATATTAGTAGACGGTAAATTAGATGAGTATGTCGCTCAACGTTATTCTGGTTGGAATAGTGAACTAGGTAGAAATATTCTTGAAGGAAAAATGACACTTGATGAAGTGGCTCATTATGCAGAAACATTGGTTCAGGAACCTAAACATCGAAGTGGGCAACAAGAATTACTCGAAAATCTTATTAATCGCTATATTTATGATTAAATTAATTATTGGTTAACTCTCTAGACCACTTTTTGTAAATCTTTACATTTTTTGATTTGTCAGAAAATTAATATTTTATCTCTGTGCAAATAACAATCTGTTTTATTGTTGATGTGTGAATACATATTTCTCAACAATTAAATAGGTATTATAAGATGGCTGAAATAAAATTAAAGAATGGTAAAATTATTGCTCTTGATGAAGCAGAGAAAGTAAATTCTCGTGAGGCGAAGGGCGGATATTTGTATATGTTTAATAATATAGTTTATAAACCAATGAATCTAGGCAGTTCTGTTGAACATTGTTTTAGAAATGCTGATATTAATTATGGATTGCCAAACGTATACTTAGATGTTTTTAATGCTATATTTTCATTTCAAGCTGCCAATGGTATGACTCGTAGCGAGGAAGCTACTTTTATTAAGATGAAACGAATTGATACGAGTAATAGTAATAATCATTTCTTTCAAATTTCTCATGGTGGGGAGGCGAATCTTAGGAACTTTATTAATATAGAGAGTGATAAAGAAAGGTTAAAAAGAATTTTACGAGCTTTATGTGCAGCCCGGGAATCAAAATTAAGAGACCCTCAAGGTTTTTATTTGTCAAGAGGCTCAGATCCGATATTGTTCTGTGATATTCATTGTGGTTCAACACCTCCCCCAGAAATTGAAGGATTGATTGAACATACCAAACGTAGGATGGAAGATCTTTTTGGTAATTAGGCTCACCTTCATCGTCCAGAATTTTCACATCACTTTACATATGTATGTATATACATATAATTAACATCATCTTATAATGATAAGCGTAATACAGTAACAAATGTTACTTGTTGAGTTATATAACGATTTGTTTTTACTCTCTTATTGAATTTAACTTAGATGAGAATAACATGATGACAGTATCCTACAAGCCCAACCTTCAACTTGTTTACGTATCTGATATTGAACGCTCGACAGCTTTTTACAAGACACTTTTTAATTCTGAACCGGTGTTTTCGAGTCCTCGTTATGTGGCATTTGCCGCCGATGGTGAAGCACTATTCGCTATTTGGTCAGGCGGAACAACGCCAGATGCCTCTACTCCACGGTTTTCTGAGATCGGTATTATGTTGCCATCTGGCGAAGATGTAGATCGTTTATTTGAGGAATGGCGAAAGAAACCCGATATTAAGATTGTGAAGGAACCTCACACTGAGGTCTTTGGTCGTACTTTCCTGGTTGAAGATCCCGATGGTCATATTATTCGAGTATGTCCTTTGGATTAGGGAGGTCGCTATCATGATTTCTTAAAATAACGACTAGAGGACTTCGTTTGTGAAGTCCTCTGAAAGGTAGTCACTTAATAGTGGTAGCGGCACTGTACAATAATGATTGCATCATCTGTTACCTTGTAAACTAAACGATGCTCTCGATTAATACGTCTAGACCAATAACCCGACCAATTATGTTTTAAAGGTTCTGGATCCCCTAACCCATTGAAGGGTTGCCTTTTAATGTCTTTGATGAGTGTATTAACACGCTTTAGGGCTTTTTTATCGGTTTGTTGCCAATAAAGATAGTCCTCCCATGCCATTTCTGCCCAAGATAAAATCATTCTTCCAATAGCCCTTTTTCAATCATTCTTCCTGCTTCCACTTCGGCAATTGCCTGACTTAAACGTGCGGCATTTTTCGGGCTAGCCATTAAATAGGCTGTTTCTTCGTAGGCTTGAAAATCTTCCAAACTTAGGACGACTGCTGGTTTTCCATTCTGACGAGTAATTAAAATTGGCTTGTGATCGTCGTTCACTTTATCTAAAGTGCTGGCCAAGTGAGTCCTAAATGCTGAATAGCTTATTGTGTCCATCGTTAATCCTCCTCGCTTCATTGTACCTATTATTGTACCTGTACAAATATAAGTACGCAAGTGTTACGAAATCAATTCGATGCGATGCCTTTTTCAATTTCTGCGATGATATATACCTTATGGATTTCAAGATGCATCGCGGCGGCAAGGGAGCGAATCCCCGGGAGCATAGATAACGATGTGACCGGGGTGAGTGAGTGCAGACAACAAAGAGGCAACTTGAAGGATGACAGGTATAAATTGCACTCACCTTTTCAAGGTTTCTTTTGGATAGTTTCACCTAGTCTCTAACCCTGCAACTCTCCCAATTTCTGTTCAATCTGCTGTTGAAAATATTCTGCACGGGTTAATAAAACGGTTATTGTTTTCACATCACAATGTCCACTTTTTTCAATACGCAGACAGACACGTATTCCTTGCTGATATTGCATCAACGCAAAAGCGCCTTTCATACGATGGGCGTGATGTACAACTTTTTCATGACATTGCTGGTTTTCCTGTTGTTGCAATTCTGCAATATCTTCCGACATTCCTTGCTGTATTGCGCTGAGTAATTGGCGTTCTACAGCCATATCTTGTTGAGCCAACGCTTGAATCTCATCGAATGTTAACGTTGATTTGTCATTGACTTGCCGGTAATAACGGGTAATTTCCGCCAGCAATTTGCTTTGCACCAATGGCTTAATTAATACACCATTCATTCCCGCTTCCAAACAACGAGCCTGTTCGGTAGAAAATGCGTTCGCAGTGCATCCCAGAATAATAAATGGCGGTAATTGCCGTAATCGCTCATGTTTTCTCAGCAACTGAGCCAGTTCGTAACCGTTCATCACCGGCATCTGGCAATCTGTCAGCACGATATCGAAATAGCCCTCTTCCACCAGATTCATGGCCTGTTCACCGCTTTCAGCGAGCGCGATACGATGGCCCGATGACGCTAACTGTAATGACAACACCTGTAAATTGGCAGGTAAATCATCAACCACTAAGATATTCAAAGATTCATGAAGTTCCGTCTCAATGTTTTCGGTTTTTTCGCTTATCGCCTCTTTTTCAATAACACGGCGCGTAAGCGGTAACACTACGGTAACCTGTGCGCCACCACTGGGCGCACCCGTGATTTTCAAGTTGCCACCCATTAATTCAACTAACTGTACAGAGATAGGTAATCCCAACCCCGTACCAGTTTTACCACCATTATTTTGTGTCACCTGTACATAGGGCAGCAAAACCGCTTCATACATGGTTTCCGGGATGCCACAACCGGTATCGGCAACCACCAGCGTAATTTCATCTTGGTGACTCTCTGGAATAAGCTGGTAGCTGGCGCTGATCTGTACACCACCCTGTTCGGTAAATTTAATAGCATTGCCCAACAGGTTGTTGATGACTTGAGTTACGCGTGTTGCGTCAAGGAGATGATAATATTCAGACGGCAAATCAAATTGATAGGTGAAGAATAACTCTTTTTCCTTTGCCCGATGGCTAAAAGTTGCCACGCAATTTTCCAGAATTACCTGCAATGATTCCGGCTTGAGATTCAGCACCATCCGCCCAGATTCTATCTTGGAGAAATCCAGCACATCACCGATGATTCCTTGCAAGGATATGGCAGCCTGCCAAGCGATATGTAATGGCGTGGATGGCTGAGTTTGCTTTTTTACCTCCAGATCAAGAATACCGATAATGGCTTGTAGCGGAGTGCGGATCTCATGGCTCATGTGGGCCAGAAAATCTGATTTCTCCAGGCTGGCGAGTTCCGCCTTATCACGTTCCTGGCGTAGTTCTTGCGCCAACAATTTACGTTCGGTCACATCAAACCAGCCACCAATGATTCCCTGAACAACGCCTTCGGTATTGCTATAACTTTCGAGCCACAAATAAACGTCTTTATCCTGTCCTTGAATAACAATGTTGCGATCAGAAAAATGGACAGGAGCACCTTCCAAACAGCGTAGAAAAATTAGACTGATCTCTTGCTCATCGACCGGTTTTAAAAAGCATAGGGAAAAAAGACTACGGCCAATCACCTCAGATCCAACAGAGCCCATTTCATGCTGGAAATAGAGGTTAGCCGCCGTGATACACATGGTGGGATCGCAGACAAACATGGGCGTAGGCATGTTATTAAAGAGTGTTTCCCAGTACGCCAACAAATTCTGTAAGTTGCTTTCCGCGGTTTTACGTCGTTTGATCTGATGAGCAAGATAACTGCCCCAAAAAATTGAACTTAGCGCAATCACAAATAACGCCCCTCCCCACAACTTTACCCAAGGCGAAATGTTATTATTGTCATAGGAAGCGACATTCCCCATCGATAACCACTTCAACCGTAATACCCGCAGTTCATTTGGTGGCAGTGCATCAATGCTTTTATTTAATATGTCCACCAGTTGAGGATAGGCCGGTATGATGGCGTATTGTTCCGGTTGCAATGAGCCCTTAAAGGACTGAATAGAAATATTGGCGCCATAACGGCTTGCTTGTAGATAATCCGCACTGATCAGGCTATCAAAAGTGGCATCTGCCGCCCCGGCCAGCACCATATCGATACCTTGTGTCACGCTGTCAACTTCCACGACGAAAATCTCTGGATACTGCTTCAATAGCGACGAAAGTGCATGACCACGCTGAATCGCCACCCGATGGTGTTTAAGTTGTTCAAACTCATTGGGGGTATTGCGCTCATTGCGGGTGATCATCACCCATTCCACGGTACCATAGGGATGGCTGAAAGAGAGCCAACGGCTACGCTCGGGTGTGTTGATCATAGAGGTCATTTGCGCTTCGCCATTTTCTAACAACTTTTTAATGCCGATTGCGCCATCTGTTGGCATAAAATTAAAGGTGATGCCACTTTTTTCTCCCAGTAGACGCAAAATGTCCACATCCAGCCCAGTGATTTGACCGTTTTTATCCAGAAAGGAATAAGGTGGCGCAGTACGAGTCAGTGCCACGTTGACGACAGGATTTTTTTTAATCCAAGCTTTTTCCTGAGCTGAAAAGATTGTAGCGTCATTATTACTGCCCAATGCCAGCCCAGAAATCCAACGTTCGTAAACTTTATTTCTGATAGCATGAGGAATGGATGTCAGAATCAGATTTACTGCTTCAACCATGCCATCACCGTTGTGACCGAGAAAGTCATACCGTTCCCCCAACGAGATATCCCGGCGGTAGGTCAACCCGGTAAATGGACGAAAAGCCAGCAAATAGGCAATCTGACTTTGCCCGTCCAGATAGGCATCCATTTCGCCATCCACGACTGCCTGTATCCCCTCCTGCTGATCCTTCGCCACCAAAATGCTATGGTAATGTTTACGTAATTGCTTAATGACATTTGGATCACTGCTTGGTGCCGCCATAATATTCATTTTGGCAAATGGCATATTCACTTGTTCTTTGCGCATAATTAGGGCGAGGGGTTGTACCAGAATCGGGTAAGTGTCATTTGCTTCATTTCCTGATTGTGATGAAGCGGAATTTGATAACAGTTGGATATCTCCATGTTGCAGAGCCTTATAAGCTGATTCCCAGTTGCCAAACAGCCGTACCTCCACCGGTCTTTTCAGCACAGTTTCGATCAAGCGCAGATAATCAGCATAAATCCCTTCCAACTTGCCGTCCCAACGATGGATCACCAATGGCGCGCCGATACAGCAGAGAATACCAACTTTTAATGCCGGAAAACTCGGGGGAAGCACCCCCCCATATTCTTTAACGGGAAAAGGCAGAAATTCTTGTGATTCTTGCGTGATGTTTGAATAAAACTCCACCGGTAGCCCATTTGCAGGTAGCTTTTGCGCATTGCGGTATTCAAACAGGTTGAGGCTCCAGCCAGATAGCGGTAACAGCAATACCAATATGGCAAACCATCGCCATGCTTTGCTCCGGCACTTCATGGCTTACAGCCCCAATCCAATCTGATGCAAATAATTATAAAGCGCGGCTTCGCTATCTAACCCGAGCTTTTTCATTGCGCTAATTTTTTGGGCGCTGATCGTCTGCTTAGTACGGTATAAACGCGCGGCAATATCATTCACACTCAACCCTTGTCCCAACAGTTTAATCACTTCCAACTCTTTGCTGGTTAGCGTTTTTACAACTTCTTCGTCCGGTGATTCGAGAAATTGCTCACTTAGATAGGGTTCATAACGTCCGGTTGTACTGTACAACCCTTTTACCAGTTCATGGGATAAGCTGTTTTTGTTCAAAATCGCTTTCACTTTGTAGTCAATCAATGAAGCTATTATTTTTCGGTCGCTGATCATTGTAATCACCACAATCGGCAAATACGGATATTGTTCCCGGATTCGGCTAATCATCCTCAGACCGTCGATCTGGTTATTACCCGGCATAATGAAATCTGTAATCAGCATATCCGCTTCTTTTTCCTCCAGCAGAGAGAAAAGTGAAGTAACATCATGGGCTTCCCCCACAATCTGGTAATTCTCCGGCAATGTTGCCAGTATCGTACGTAGTCCTAATAAAAATACCGGATGATCGTCGGCAATAATGACTCGTCTGGGCATAGGTTATTTCTCCAGATTATTGACTATTTTTTATTTACTATCTATTTCACGTATCGTTCCTTCAATAAAACCGGCATCTTCTCCCACATGGATGATTAAGGCGATAATGACGGGGTTAAATTCGCCTTTACCATCGGCAATCCGAACTTTTAATGTCTGTGGTATTTGCGAGACTGAATTTTTAAGCTGTTCGATTTTATGCCGATCTTCCTGATGAACCCAAGCCATCAACTGCGACCAGGAGACGGGCGCTTTTCCGCACCGCATCCAGGCAGCACCATTATGATGCCAGTACAAATGTCCGTTGGCGCTTAACCGAAAGCAATTAATCTGTTCTTGATCCAGCATGGCTCTCATTAACAGAAAACGCGCTTTACGCCGATGTAATGCATTGATTATGTTAGATAAATAGCTACAGCATAACAACGCGGGTAAAGTGAACGCTGTACTGTACCAAGCCGCTATCTGCACATTTTGTTGAAGATTGGTTAACGGGGATGAGAATGGCCCGAGACCAAAAATGGTGGCACTCACGATCCCCACCGTACATAGGGATAAAAAGCTGCTTAATACCAGCAGATTACCGCTGAGTGCCAGTAGCATCGGCAAACTGAAGGAAAACAGCAGTGCGATACCTTGCCAGTGTATTTTCCCGGCTTCCGGTGGTGGACTGATGAACAATACTGTCATGGCAAATAGGGCCACCAGCCATAAGCCATGGATTTTCCAGTTCCCAACCCCATTTTTCTCGTGGGTGATGTAGTAGATAACAAACAATGTCAGTGGTAGATAACTCAACACTGAGCCTACGACAATCGGTAATGAAACTGATATGTCGGTAGGATAACCAAATAGATGAAGTATCCATTTCGCGATAAATCGCTCAATGATTCCACTTAACGAACAGAGTACGGTCAGGTTAATGATGTCCCTTGTCCGTTTCGGCACCCACATGACACCGTAAAAAAACTGCCAGATCAGCGCTGTTGCTACCAGCATCATCATATTGATGCTGGAAAAGGTCAGCGATACATTTACTGGCCTGCCATACCACTGACTGGCAGTCAGCGAAATCAAGGCACCTGTGATTAACCAGACAGGCCAGTACCGTGGTGCCCTGGCGCAAAAAATGCCTTGTAACAAGCCTGCCGGAAACCACACTAGTGATGACAGACTCCACACATCCCGTACCTGTAGGTTTAACAGTGCCAGCGCGAAATTGACCAATGTAAAGATAAACCAGAAGATCACTATCTTTTTCATTTTCATCGGGATCTCATTTCGTAACACTGATGTTACATTGTAAGATAATAATAGCAGAGATAAGCTCTTACTACCCTTAGTTGATAATATTATATAGTTATAATTTCTTTTGGTCTGATCGTAACTGTATTTGGCCGTCTATAACATCTATCCAGACATCCTGATTGACTGGCATATCACCTAATAGCAATTGATCTGATAACAACGGCAGGACAAACTGTGTTAACAGGTTGTCAATTTCACGTGCCCCACTTTCCGCGATTCGACACCCTTCAGCGATAAAATCCACCAGCGTGTCGCTATAGTGCAATTCACATTGGGTTGATTGACGATAGCGTGTGACAATTTTATTCAGCTTATGGCGGACAATGGCATGCAGAACTTCGCCATGTACCGGCAGATAAGGAATAACCTGCAAACGACCTAAAAATGCTGGCGTAAAAATACGTTGCAGCTCTGGCCGGATAATTTCCTGAATATCTTCCAGGGTGGCCGGGCGATTTTCCCCCTGCTCTTTTACTCCGTGCATTGCGGCCCGCATTACCAAATCTGATGCCGCATTCGTGGTCAGGATGATCAACGTATTACGAAAGTTAATCTGTTGCCCTTCGGCATCTTCCATCATGCCTTTATCGAACACTTGAAAGAACAACTCCAGTACATCGGGGTGAGCTTTCTCCACTTCATCAAGTAGCACCACGCTGTAAGGTTGACGCCGAACCGCTTCGGTCAATACACCACCTTGTCCATAACCGACATAGCCCGGAGGAGAACCTTTCAGGCCGGAAACCGAATGGGCTTCCTGATATTCCGACATGTTAATCGTGATCAGATGATGCTCACCGCCATACAACTCATGAGCCAGCGCTAAGGCGGTCTCGGTTTTCCCTACACCGGAGGGGCCTGCGAGCATAAAGACTCCGGTAGGTTTGACCGGATCGGCCAGTTGTGCCTTAGCAATCCGAATTTGACGGGCTATCTGATTGAGCGCATGATCTTGCCCCATGACCCGTTGGCCGAGGCGGGTTTCCAACCGACGCAACACATCACGCTCATTTTCGACCATTCGACCAAGGGGTATCCCTGTCCAACCGGAAACAATGTCCGCTACACAGGCGGCATCAACACAATCAAAGACATAAGCGTGCTGATGATGGCGCTGATGCAGTTCTGCACGTAACACAGGTAGCCGTTCATCGTGTTCTTCACAGGCGAGGATGTCATTAACCAACTGACGTTGAGCATGATATTCCGGCAAAATTGCTTCTAGTGATGCCTGCAATTCTGCCTGACGCTGCGCCAATTTCTGTAGCTGAGTTTCATGGCCGCCTTCACGTAACAATGCTTCCTGTTCGCTAGCAATGTTTGTCAGCATGGCACGCAGATCTTCAATCGGCGCTGGTTCGTCAGTCTGTGAAACGGCAACGCGGGCACAGGCGCTGTCCAACAGGCTAACCGATTTATCCGGCAACTGACGTCCAGTGATATAACGGTTGGCTAACGTAACGGCTGCCGTGACCGCCTCTGCAAGTACTTTGACGCCATGATGTTTTTCCATTGCAGGTGTCATGGCGCGCAACATGGCGATTGCCAGTTCTAGCGAAGGTTCTTCGACTTTGATCAACTGGAAACGACGTGCTAACGCTGCATCTTTTTCAAAGTACTTCTTATATTCAGACCAGGTGGTTGCCGCAATCGCCCGTAACTCACCCCGTGCCAGCGCGGGCTTCAACAGATTGGCTGCATCATTTTGCCCGGCTTGGCCGCCTGCACCAATCAGCGTATGCGCTTCATCGATAAACAGAATCACGGGTGTAGGATACCCCTTCACTTCATCCAATAATTTTTGCAGACGGCTTTCAAACTCACCTTTTACGCTAGCACCCGCTTGTAACAGCCCCATATCCAGCGTAAATAGTTCAGCCTGTGTCAAAACTTTCGGTACACGGCCATCAACAATCCGCTGAGCAAGCCCCTCGATCAGCGCGGTTTTGCCGACACCCGCTTCACCGGTTAACAACGGGTTGTTTTGGCGACGGCGTAACAGCACGTCAATCAACTGGCGAATCTCCCGCTCACGCCCTAAAACCGGATCGAGTTTGTTATCACGTGCTGCCTGTGTCAGGTGATGCGTGTATTGTGCCAGCGCAGATTGAGTATTATCTCCGACAGGCGTTGTAGTTTGTTGCGGTTTCGGATGTGCTTGTGTACGCAACCACTGTTCTATCCCATCAGTGTTACCCTGTAACGCTTGTTGTAGTTCTGAGGTCAGCGAATGGTGCAGTGACGGATTCATGATCAGTGCCACAATCAGCGCCTGAGCGCTAATCTGTGATGCGCCCCAATGAGTACTGGCGTACATCCAAGTCTGTTCCATCCATTCAGTTAGGCTGGTCGCCAGTACCGGCGAACGATGATTACCACTGCGTAATAGTGTCAGTGATCTCTGGCAGGCATTCAGCAACGTCATGGCATCAATCCCGCCGTGGCGACACACTTGTTCCATCGTCGGAAGCTGTTTTTCAAACAAAGCCAATAGCAGGTGTTCAATTTCCACTTCATGATGGGTGCGCCGTACCGCCAGATTAGCGGCCTCATCAAGGCACTGACGCGCTTCTACCGTTAATTTACTCACGATCTGTTTAAGATAATTACTCACTTTTAGGTTTCCTTAATTCGTTCCAATGGGTGGTGATCTGTGATGGCAAAGTAGAAAGGGTCCCTTTTGCCACTGTTGGTTCACTTAAATTTAACAACTGGCTATCCAGTCGGTTGCGTTGTTCCAACAACGCCGTTTGTTGTTGCTGATGTTGCTGCCATTGCTGATACAGTGTTGAAACAGCTTTGCTTCCGCTGACTTGATAGCGCACAGTGATGTTATTGATACCCAGAGCACTTAATTCATCGCGTCGCTGTGGGAACGCTTGTGCTGCTAGTGCCAGTTCACCGCGGGAAAAAGCGTGCATAAATTGCAGCAAACCATCGGGGCCAACGTAACTTTTGCTTAATGTAAAGCGAGGAAAATAGACATCAATTTGGACTTTACCGCATGTTCCTGGGCTCCAATGCAGCGTCATGCTGTCATTGAAATTCATACTTTTAAGCTGCTGTACGCCATCATCACAACTCAACGTCACTGAACTTCCTATTGGCAATACCTTTGCCCCTGGGTTAGCGGTCGCCGGTTGGCTGATAATCGTCACTTCCGCCGATGGTTTCTGTTCTTGTTTCGGTTCCTGTTGTGCCGTCGTCAGTTGCTGTTCGCTTTCCAGTAAGGCGAGTTTCTCTTGCAGGCGACGGCGAATATCCGATGTCGCTGAAAGTAGGTCATTTGGCTGGATGAGGTTATTAATATAGAAAATGAAATCATCGCTAAGCGGAAAGAGCACATCTTCCATTTCCTGACGCTTAATCCCTTCGGGACGAATATCCAGCGCATACTCTGCGGTATCCCGTACAAATGCGTTACTGTATTCATACAAACGCGCATTCAATTCCCGAGCATCAAACAGTTCCTGTCTGCTCAATTTTTCCATCGGCCAAATCACTTTGCTTTCCCACTGGGTTTGCAAGCGGCTGGCGGCACTTAAGAAGGCGTAACGCAGTACCAGATGCGCATCACCCTGATAGAGTCGCCATAAGGCTTCATTCAACCCGGTTACCTCGGTATTCTGTTTGCTTTCGGCCTCGTGGCGCCACAGGGTGAAACGGTTGAACAATGCGTGCAGACCGCTATCGTCCAGTTCCCCTTTCTCGTTGTTTAACGCATTTTTAACCAACACTTCGGTTTCTATATCACTGAGCAATTCGCGTTGGCTATTTAACTGCACCGCTTGCCGGTAGGCGCGATAGCGTGTCAGTACGTTGTCATCTAGCCGTACAGAGATCTGCGGTGAAATACCAAACCATGACATGATGCGCTGGCGTAAAGAGAGGTTCCCTAGCGAGACCCGTTGCATCGCGCTACTTTTTTGTGCATAACCATGCAGTTGCCATAAACGATGTTGTGTCTGTAACCAAGTCTGCTGCTCCGCCGGTTCTATCGTGGCTAAATCACGTTCTAACTGTGTCAGAAAGGCGATATAGGGGCTGTCATATTGACCCGTTGCTAATATCAACGCCTGCCAGTTTTTCTTGCCTCGTACTAACGTTTCTCCTTGAGGCATGGTCTGGGCGAATGCTAACCACTCTGATTGGCGCTGACTTTGATACTGTTGATGAAATGAGCGCTGCAAAGGAGCAAAGAATGCCGGTCTGTTAAGGGCTTGTGATAATTCATCCAAGGTTGCCTGAATATCCCGTTCACCGGTTTGAGTATAGACACCACGGATACGAGCGTTAATGGTGGCGGCATCTTCTTTGGTTAGCGGCCAGAAATCAGCCAGTGTCAGCGAATGCGTTCCAGCCGGTTGTTCGTCAGCTAATAGCCACTGCCAGTTATTGCTATCTTGCAGTAATGTCTGTAATACATTTCGCCATTGTTCAAATTCTTGCTGTGCATTGCCTTGGCGATATTGCGCCAGACGGAGTGCGACGCGTTGTTCCGCTGATAAAGGATCGTTTTCACCACTTAATAGTGAAGCTGAATAAGCAGGCATATGCTGTAAAGTTTCTAGCGTAGCGCCATGCGCCATTGCCTGTTCAATGTTAATAAAACGTGCCCAGTGTAAAGCTAACAGTTGTTTTTGTGGTGCTTCCGCGTTACGGAAACGTGTTAGCAAATGTGTTGCTAACGATGCCGGGTTGAATGCATTAACAGGCGCTTGTTGCTGGTATTGCTGCGCCATCCTTTGTTCCATCGTATGGATGACCGGATAGAAAAGCAGAGATGGCAAGGTTTCCTGTGACCAGTACTCAACTTGTCGATAGCGTAAGTAACTCCGCTCAAGGGGGTTTATCTTATGGATATTCTCAAGCTGCATAACGCTACGCCAGGTTGTCATTAATGCGTTGCCGGCACCGTACACCAGCATCAAACCCAGTAGGCTAACGAATACGCGTTTGGTCAATGTCCGCCAGCCGGTCAATAATACGCTATTACTACGTTGATCTTGGCTATGTTGAACTTGGTCTGGCAGATATTCTCCCAACAAACGGTGGCTGAAAACGCCAGCAGTTTGATGCTCGGCGGTAAAAAACATGCCACGCAACAGACCATGCTCCAGATAATGGTCTCGGTCGAACAGTGCATTCAAGTAACAACCCAGTGCAGGTTGCAGTTGAGCGACGGTTTCTGGTAACGCTAAGATTTCCACATTGGGTTGCCGCCGTTGTTGATTGAGCAACTTAAGGCGCATCATTTTCAACGTGTTGACAATGGTGTTCATGCTCTTATCCAGCACGTCGGTGACATTACCCACCGTATGATGCTCGATAAAATCGCCTAGCAATTCAGCATGTTGTTCTACTGACAGTTGGGTGCACCAATGGTCAAACCCCGGCAATGTTTCGCTGTGGGTAAGGATCAACCAGATGGGTAAGCGGCGTTCCAGACGTATCTGTAATGGTTCCAACTGAGCACGTACCTGACGTGCGGCGATATAGAGCGCTCGATTGTCGCTGTTTAGCAACTGTTCCACCGATAAGCAAACGAGTACACCAGCAGGTTTACGGACTTGGGCGATCCAGCTTATTAGACGCAACCAGGCTTGCCGGTACAGGGATTGACCTTCGGTATAACGGCCGGAAACGACCATGTACATTGCCCGGCGGAAGAACCACCAGCGACAGGTAAAGGTGTTTTCTGTCAGAGACGGTAGATTTTTCCCCGTCATGGGTGCCACATTGCTGCGTGTTAACAACTTCTGTTTACCATTGCCGCGTTCGCCTACCACCAGAAACCACGGTGGAACGGGACCGTTACGGTGTAACAGTGAACGGAATCGACGCCAACTTTGTAAATATCCTCCCTGCCACCAGTGCTGATAGAGTAAATATTCCAGACGGTTATTTCCTTTCCGCCAGAATTTATTTATCCAGTGCAGTTTATTCATTATTTTCGGCATGAATACCATTGCCCCACGCAGCAATAATAACAACAGCAATAGGCAAATAAATAGTAACAGGCCACCTATTGTCGGCCATGAAAATGCCACCGCAATAGTTAAACTGAGTAATAAAAGGATAACCATCACGCTAAGCCAGCCAATGGCATAAAATAATTTTTTCATGTTTAATTTCCGAGTTTATCGGCCAATATTTAATAAATAGACAGTAAGAAAAATATAAATTAATGTAATGGATGACATGAATAATATTAATTTTCTACGCCATTTATGATTGGAGTGCTTATTTTTCGGCTTATTATCGCTCCTGTTCATTAATCGGTGATTTTCTAAAGAGAGATAACCACGTAAAGTATCAGGAAGATTATTTAATTCTTGCTGGATAATATTGTGCAATTCTAAATTATCATGTTTGCCATAACGGCCATAAAATCCAGCAAGCAGACAAAAAACATAGACCAATCGAACCGGATAATTATCCGGTACTAATGCAGCAAGACGATCAAAAAATGTATTTCCGCCCAGTTCGGCATCATAAAGCTCAGCCTGCAATGATGATTGGCGCCAAATACTCAACTCTTTCTGACCTGCACACAAAATGGCTTCGTCTGCCCAAACGACCACGGCGAAATTTGCCTCTTCGATATCTTGTGCCCCATAACCCTGCGAACGCGCCCTATTCTGCGCTTGTGTCAACTCAGCTAACACGGTTTGCCGCAGTATTTCCGCTTTATTCACCTGCTGCTGGATCATGCGCAATACGCAAGTGAATACTGGAATATAACAATCCAACAACTGCATCATGATGCCCTCACTATAACGATTTCTGTTTGTAAATCGTCTGGCGCATCTGCCCAGTGCACTGCCACACGTTTGCTCTCTTCTACCTGCCGCCACAATGCACCACGGTTTTCTACCCGGAAATAGCAGGTATTTGCTCGGTTAGGTAAACCATGTGGCGCAATTTCCTGGTAGTACAGACGTACACCGGGCAAAGCGCGGTTAATAATGTTGTCGATCTGTTCTGCCGCAGCCAGTTTAATTAAGCGATCATCAGGAATTTCACGCTCGCGATGGGTAAAGCTGTCAGAACGCAGTACCAAATAGAGCCGTTGCTGTTCATTGCTCCCCGTTGTATTGAAGGTTGCATGATAATAACCACGGCTTTCCTGTTGCAGAGGGATCACGGTATTGGGTTCCAGCACCAGTGCATTAAGCAAATCGGCAATTGTCCGTTCACAACTATCAAGAGTTAGCGTCAGATCCAGATGTTGATATTTCTCCAGTACTTCTTCCTGCCCGTTCCATTGACCTAAAAAGGAGCAACGGTCGGTAAAGCAGGAAAGCTCGCTGATCAGTTGGCGCAATAGCCCAAAAATCTGTAAGGGATGAATATCTCGTGCTTCCTGAAAATGGCGCAACTGTACGACATAGCGTGCCAGAGTCCGTAGTGTCAGCAATAATGTGCTTTTTTCCTGGGTATAAATTTCCCCTTCCAGTGTTTGCGGGCGTTTCAACTCTTCCAATTGATGGACGCGCCCGGTTAACTCCTGACACAGTTGATCAATGCGCTGGCCCAGTGGTGGCACAGCATAGAGCGTCAAACATGGCGGTAGATAGCGGTTATCCAGCGCAATACCATCACTGGTGCAGTGCAGTTGACCCACCGGTAATAATGTATAACCCGTTGCCTGAGCAATCTCATCGTGTAGGAAAAAACGTAAGTTATAGGTCAATTGTTGCACTTCCGCTTCCGGCCCCTCGCCAAAAGCATCCCGCATACGCTGTTCTTGCGGCCATGTTACCCAACGGCTGGTGATATTACCGACACCGTTGGCATCCGTGATACCGGTGACGTTACTCTGATTGTGGCTGAACATACGCAGGCCAACATAGATGCGCTGCGGTTTGTCACGTACCGGCCAGCAATCCCGCAATGATCGGGCACTGAGTACGCCATTGACATCACAATCCACGTAACAACCATCGGGAAAAATAAACGCGGCGTGATGAACACTCAGTATTTCATCACTTAGTGCGGCCAGATTGAATGCGAGTTTCACCACACCAAAAGCATAAGGCTGTGTCAGTAACTGATAACGTCCTTGCCAGTATTCATGTTGCAATTCATGGGTTTGAAAGTGCTGTGGTTGTAAATATAATCCTGAATACCAATATATCGGTTTATGTTCAAACATGGGTTACTTCCTTAACACACTTTCGTCACTGCTGGATTCTGCCGTTTGTCCGGGGAAATCTATTTGTCCGGGTTGTCCGGGGAAAACCACCTCATCTCCGGTGTTGCCCGCGGAGAAATCACTGCGGGTAATGGCGTAACGTCCTAGCGTCAGATTAATGCGCATGGGAACAAATTCAGCGCTCCAGGCGCTATTCCACCAACCGTGTTGCTCAAGGCGCAGCGGCAGTGATAATACTCGTGTATGAGTACTATCTGGCATCGGGTAGTAACCGGCAATTAATGCGATATAACGCGCCTGTTCCGCTCTATCGATGTGTAAAGATACCGATTGCCCCGGCATCATCACGTAATTATCCAACTGTAATATTTGCTCTGTTGCACCGGTGCCGGCAAATAAATTGCGTAATAACACCGGATTAGCCAGTAATTTATCTAATTGCTCTCGTTTCTCTGCTTGAGCAATTAATATTGTGCAACTGTTCGACATATTATTAAAAACATTCAGTTGCGGAACCGCGGTTATTTTTAAACGAATGGCATTGCTGGCATAAACTGGTTTGGCTTGTTCAATTGCCTGTAAGCGTTTTTCATCGTTGGAGATAGAATGACTGCAACCACTTATTACAAGAATTACTGTCAATATTAAAAAACGGCGTTTAATGACGCTATAAAAATTTATGTTATTCATTTTGCTCTCTATTTGTTTCTGGTCCTTTCATCACGCGCATAATTTCTTGTAGCGCGGAGGTATTTTCTGACATCATTTCTTCCAGCCATTCGGCCATGCCCATATTTGCCCAACGCGCTGCACGTTCAATTAAATAGGGCACCGGACTGGTAGGTTCATTTTGACGAAAGTAGTTGGCGATATTGATCATTTGTCCTATAGCGATAGTGCGCATTTCATGGTGCGCCCGATCTTCTGTTAAAAAAGTCGTATTCATGCCGTTTGGCGCATCTTCCCCTGACGCTATTGCTTCATTGCGATTACTGGATTCTTGGCTTGATCCCGGTGCCACCATTTCACGAAATCGTTCGATTAAGGCCACCAAATCTTGCAATCGTTGCGTACTGGCACTCATGCTGTTACCAGCATCAGGCAATAGTTCCACCATGATTTTTTGCAGTTCTGCTAATGCCTGGCTAACTTGTTCAGCCCGCACTAGCAGTTGGTTAAATTGTTCGACTGGTGTAGTGCGAATACTGCCGTCGCACTCAGCGATACCGAAATAGCCATCACTGATCAAAGCACTGCGTAATTCGCTATTAACGGCAACGCGTTGTTCAAAATATTGCACTCGTTGCCAGACGCTTAAGCTCAATTTGCCATCATCGGTCAGTGTCAGATTGTCTAGTTGTTTCACCAATTGCTTATCCAACCAGCTTAACCGGCCAAGACGAGCATCTGCACTGTTTGTCTCTGCATCATCCAGCAGCGGGTAAAGTACCGGCCAAAAAGTTTCCAGTAGATGGGCAAGTAATGTGATACCACCGCTAATCCCTGCCAGACCATACAGTTCCCCTTGTGCTTGGGTTAACCAGCAGGCTATTTGCAAGTCTTTACTCTGTTTTTCCAGCACCTCTTGGCACAACGTTGAAACTCGCATCCAATCAGCCTGACGAGTTTCATAACCCCATGCGTCGTCCTGGAGAAAATCGTCGTCGGTTTCGCGTGCTGCGTTTATCTGTTCAAAAATAGGTTCGTATTCGATATCGCACCCCGCGGGTTTGTCAGCAGCAATGGGTTGTAAAAAATGCGCGATATCTGTTTGGGCTAAGTTCACAGTGGCTTCCATTTTAAGCAATAATCACCAACGGGTAGCCCGTGGTAATTGTGCCGCCATGTGCACACAGATCGCCGAGTCTGGCCGCAGGCCGTCCGCCAATCAATACCGTTGGGCTGCCCATGACTATTGTATCCGGCGGCCCGACGCACACCAGCATTGAGCCCATTGTCGCCGCGGGTAATCCACCAATCAGCACTGTCGGTACACCTGGCGGCATAATCGGTCCGCCTACATGTGGCACTGGCGGTACCGCAGGCGAGACCATTGGACAAATATGCATATCACCCACACGGGCGGCTGGCATTGGCATCATTGTTCTCCTGATAATGTGGCTTCATGGTACAGATAGTTTTTGCGTCCCTGATCTTGTGACGGTGACAATTGCCTTAGTTGACCATGTGCCAGTTGAAAAAATTGCTCAACGTACTGCATTTGTCGTTCCGGTTGTTCGCCATAAATATGCAATATCAGGCACAACGTATCGGCTAATGCCGCCAGTGACTGCCACGGTTGTGGATAGACCGCTTCCAAATCCGGGGTGGTCATGCTGCCTTCACTCCAAAAAACGGAAAGCACCAAACATGAAATTGGATTATCGAACCCGACTGTTTGCGCCTGTTCGAACAGCTCATGACGCAACGGATCACCGCCATCAACCCGCCAGCGTCGCACTTGTTGCAATAACGCCCGTTGTCCTTGCATCAGATCACGTTCGTAAACGCAGGAGATAAATGTCAGTGCCAGTTCCAGAGCCTGAGTGTAAGGCAACATAAAAATGGTGTAGCACACTGCGTCTTGCCACAATATTTCTTTATTGAGCGCCGATAGATTCTGTTCATGTGCCGCGTGTTGTTGTAGTGCCAATTCCGCCTGTGGCGAAAGCTGGCAGTGTCGTAATTTAACCATGATTGCAAACTCTTATTATTCGTTGATCCTGCTATTAACCAATCTTGGTCAGAGTGCCTTTCACCATAGCAATGCCGGTCGCATCCACCTGAACAATGCCGCCTTTTAATTGTGCCATCGCACTGCCTTCTACTTTTACCGTGGTGCCGGTTAGCTCCGCCATGCCACCGCTCTTCAACGCCAATTTTCCTGATCCTTCTACGGTAACAGATGGCGCTTTGATGGTGATCCCGGCCGGGGTAATCGATAATGTGCTGGCACCGACTTTCAGTTCAATGCCCTGATTTGCCGTAATTGTGCATTGTTGACCTACATTGATTTTGGCGTTACCTCTGGATACCTCCAGCTCATAACTGCCTGCACTGACGGTGGTGGTAAAATTGCCACGATCCAGTGTTTGTTTTTTGTCACCTTTTTTCACCTCAGTTAAGGCGTTGCCTTCGCTCAAAATTAACGTGTCATTGCCCTTTTTAATTTGGGTATCGCGCTTTTCTTGGATTTCCCATAACACGTTGCGATCAATCTGCGCCGAAAAATCATTTTTCACTTTCAGGCGCATATCTTTTTGTGAGTGAAGCAAAATAAACTCTTCACCTTTCTTATCTTCAAAACAGAACTGATGTCCTTGCTCCACTGTGCCTTTTGCACTGCTGCGCGTCGTAATCCCGCTTTGGGTTTTCTGCCCCGGTAGCGCGAATGGTGGCATCTTCACCCCGTTATAAACCGTTCCGGTCACCAGCGGGCTATCTGGGTCGCCATCAATAAAACTCACCAATACTTCACTGCCCACACGTGGCACAAATTGCGCACCAAACTTTGCGCCATTCCAGAACTGACTGACGCGTATCCAACAAGAACTGTCATCATTTTTTTTATGTTCTTTATCCCAGTGAAACTGGATTTTGATGCGTCCCTGTGCATCAGTATGGATCTCCTCTGACGTCGGCCCCACTACTAGCGCGGACAATACGCCGGAAATGTAGGGCCGCGTAACAGAAGGACGCGGGCGAAATGCTTTATTCGCCGGGAATAAGGTCACTTGAGACGAAAACAATAATTCGCCTTCCTCCAGGTTGTTTTCCGCTTTTAATCGCTGGTGGCCCACGGCATAACGGCCATCGGCACTGCCGTGCCCTTTCAGGGTAAACTGATGCCCTACTTGCAAACCGGGATAACTGTTAACGGCACGTGCGTAATAGGACTGTGATTCCCATTGTTCCATGCACAGTGTTGCCTGTACTTCCAGTTGATTACGCTCCTCCTGACGTCGATCATCATAGATAGAAAGCTTTGGATTGGTAGAATAGCCGCTGTTCGCTTTGGCACTGGCACTGATTGCCGCGGCACTTTTAACGTTATAACCATTCATTTCCGCCGTACCTGGAATCAGTGTGCGATGAATATGCCAGGCGCGTAGCCCATAGCCCTGCTGATCACCCACTTTCGATTGATATGGCAATACCGCTAAAGGCGCGTTAATAAACGTAGAAGGATGATCTGCCAATACCAGCACATGACGCCCCTCTTCATGGCGAAAGAAATAGAAAATTCCAGCTTGTTCCAGTTGGCGTGTCACAAAGTCAAAATCTGATTCCTTGTATTGCATACAATATTCAAGCTTCGGATAACGGCTTTTTAGCGCCAGTTCAACGTCGTTAAACCCACGTTTACGGAAGATATCACATACCATATCCGGCACGCTGATGCGCTGATAGACGCGTAAATTATGCGTTAATGTCAGCATTTTCAGCCAGGGTTCAATACGTGCCTGATAACAAAACTGGCCGTCGCTGAAACCTTGTTGCTGCAGTTCAGTCAATATGCCATGCACAATGCGGTGATTCGGTGCTTCACCGAGACGAAATGCCAATGGCTTACCGATATGAGACTCCAGCTTATCCCAGTCCGCGTTGGAATAGAGCTGAGCAGAAAATGAATAAGGCCGCGACAGGTGCTCTTCACCCTCTATTTTGCTCAGTGCCACAATGTCTGACAGGCTACCGATAACCTGTAAAAAACGATTCTTTTGCCCTAACAGCATTTTTTTATTACCTGTATTCTTGTTTAATTCGCGTAGGGGCCTGTACATTCAGCCAGATAGATATGCTGAATATTGCTCTTGCCGGTATTGCCCAAACAACCATCCCACCCCAGTTGACGGCTGCCATTTAATATATTGTCTTGCCCACTATGCTGTACCAACAATTCCAGTGAAAAGGAGAGCAACGGCCCGGCAAATTGCCATACCCATTGTGTCAGTTTGCGATATTGTTCATTTCCCGGCATAAAGGCGGCTCGCCGCCGAGCGGCAAACGGTCCCAACTGAATATGAAATCCTGATTGAATATCCCAATAAGCGCGACCCAACATCGGGTTATCGCTTAGCAAACTGCGACCTAAACAGCAACAGTGCGCCTGTTCAACATATTGCCAGCGCCCTTTAAAGGGCTGGATGTTGACCGCCATACCAAATTCCCGCTGCAACAGGTGTTGCAAATTCACCATTGAACGGACCGGTGTTGCCAGCAATCCGACACAAGCGGGATGAGAGCGCTCTATTTTGTTCTCCATCAATTGGCCGGCAACTGCCGGAATGACGGCCGGTAAAGCCCGATGGGTTTGTAACTCTGCATGGTTTTGCAATTCGGCATTGATATATAACCGATATTTCTGCCATGCCTGAAAACGCAGGCTAAGCAGGCGGTGAGTAAAAATATCAATAAATGCCTGAGCCGATTCGTCGCCATAGCGGTAACGCCTATCAATCAGCCACTCGGTATAACGCAACGGTAATGCGCCAAGGGTTCCTAATAGACCAAAGTGATGTACCGCCATGCGATACTGCTCATCCCCCTCTTGCGGTGGTAATAGCGACTCGACTTCCCTTTCCGGCGCATCTAATGTCAGTGCAGAGCTGAATTGCACCACATCATCAGGGATGATTATCGCGTCTTCACGTTGGCGACAACGTTTAAGCAAACGACGTACATTTTGATAAAAACGGCCGCCAGCTAAACGCATCTTATTTTCTAAAGCCATGTCACTCTCCCACTGCGACGCGGCCAACGGTGAGTACTGTTATTAAGCGTCTCTAACTGTGTTACGGTCTGCGTGAAGCTGTTAATCGGCGCATACATGGCAATAAAACGCTCTAGCAGGCTGCAAAACAGATAAAAATCAATAAACTCGCCTGCTTGCGTCTGAAATGTCAATGTCACTTCCAGCCCACGCGCCAGAGAATGGGGATCGGCGGGATTTAGGCGTGCGCTCACCGGCGCAATAGCAATTTGCTGTAGTTGTGCAATCAACTGCGATATGGCTGGATCGCCAAGCAAGTTGTAGAGTTCTAGCGCCTCTTTTAAGTGCTGAACACCCTGCGGACCACTCAGTAACATTTGGTTTAAATTGAGTTGCGATACCAATCGCCAGTTCAATGCACTATTGGGCTGTGGACGCACCGGCAATCGGGGACGGATCAATCCCAGAATTTTTACTCCCGGCAGCGCGCTTTCTGATTCGAAATCGCCATCAGGATGACCGTTACTCAACTGTCGCGGTATATCGCGGTTAGTACAGGTCAAACTCAGGCTCACCACATCGGTTTCGGGTTTCAGATGTTCACCACGGCTATCAGAAAAACCGATGAACATATTCATTCCCAGATCGTTATGTCTGAGTGAGGGACGTGACGTTGCCTGCCAAAATAATGGGGGCTGTTCGTCAGACTGTGTATGTTCAATACCAAATAACGACGGCACCGGTTTGGAACTTAATTGTTCCTGTTGACGGCTGACAATCTCGACCTGATCGATGGTATAAACTTCCATACTTTGTGGGCGACGAGCATCCGGTTGAACCAGATATTCATGCTCTGTTTCCAGCGGAATAATGGGTTCCGCCTGATGAGAAAACAGATTAATTATCGGCACGCAATTTAGCCGGAAGGTTTCATTGCTGACTTTATCACTCATACGTTCAATGCGGCGCAATGCAACACAATCCTTAAGCTGGAAACGGTATTGCAGCTTGCCTGATGAACGGGTGATCAAACCAGCATCCGGTAACGGAATATCCAGGAATAAAAACTTTTCTGGGAAACTGAAATAATCACGAAATAAGTGATGAATCGGGTTTATTAATGCATCATCGGCACATAAGTTATCTTGCGGATCAAAGCCCACTACCTGAACACCCCGGCTATTCAGGTTGAATGTACGCTCGCCTAACCGACATTCCAGTTGCTTAACTTGCGCTGACAACAATTCATACAAACTATGGGTCAGCACCGGTGCGCCATGTAAATACAACCGGATATGTTGCGCCTGAAAGCTGGCACCCGGCCACAGGGTAAAACTTAGCGTTAGGATAAAGTCCCGATCGTAAGGGTCTGGTATCAGTTCCGCGTGCGTTAAATCCAATGGCAACATCTCCAGCGGATATACCATGCGGAAACGACAGGTCACATCGCCTACCGGTTGAGAAATCAACGGGGTATGCCGCGCTACCGTCATCATCCCAGTCACACCGGATGCTAATGGGTCCTGTTGAAACTGCACCAACGATACCGACGGTACCTGACGTAGAAACTGTGGCGCTAATACCTCCAACATGGCGTTGCTAAGTTCCGGCATATCTTCATCAATCCGCTGATGGATTTTTGCCGTCAGGAATGCAAAAGATTCCACCAGGCGTTCTACATGCGGATCTTCTGAAACACCTTCTGCGAACCCAAGACGTTTAGCAATTTTAGGAAAACGCTGAGAGAAAGCAGCGCCATATTGCCTTAAATAACCCAATTCCCGGTTATAATAAGTCAGTATTTTTTGTGGTAATAACATCATCTTGTTATTTATCCCATGAAATTGAATAGGTATATGCGGTACTGTTCCATGAGATAGAAAACACCACTTGTTCGTTGAAGAAAATTCCCTTCACCCAGAAGGTAATATTCTCCGGCGTATTTTTCTGTAATGTAATAACGACATCTTGCAAACGAGGCTCGAATCGGGAAATAGCTTGGTAAATATTATTGCTCAGTGCATCAATACGCTCATCATCCGAAATATCCACATTAATGACATCAGAAACGCCATAATTTAAAACGGATTTCGATAACTCACCAAATAAAGGGAAAATTTCAGAAATCGGTCTTGATGAAAATAGCATACTCAAATCGGCGATTAGGCTTTGTATAACTTCCTGACGTGACCAAACCAGTGTGACACCCCGTTTTTCATCTTGTGGATAATCATCTTTCAGACGATGGAGAAATGAAGGCTGAATCATCATATATTTCCGGTAGAAACTGCCGGCCTTCAACCGGCAGTAAATGGTAATTGTTACTGTTTTTTATTCTCGATAAGATCCCAACCTTCCGGCCCCACCTTATCTCCTTTAGTGCCATCTTCTTTGAGTGGCGTAAATGTCCATTTAATTTTGGAATAGGTGATAGAAATCTGTTCTTGTGGGAATTCACCACCACGTGAACACGTTTCATGAACATCGGAGATGACACACTCATCCATTTCCACTTCCGCGTAAGGATGCATTTCCCCTTTGAAAATCGTACAGATTTCCAATTTCACTTTCTTAATCGCGGTACCTTGCGCCACGGCAGACAGTAATTTAATCGAGCTGGAATCCATCACCTTCACACAATCAATGGTGCGGAAATCCGCTGCGCCAACGGTAATTTTACGTTTACCACTGTCTGCAATACGTGCATGGTTAAATGCGCCAAAATTGACATGTTCCAGCTCAATCCACTTTTTATGTTTGCTGTCGGTACTCTCACCGTCAATACTATCAATTTGTAAAAAAATTGAAGAACTCATAATTAACTACTCCAGTTAGTTGTAATAAATAGGATAAATATTAATAAATAGAAAAATCAGGCAGCCGATGACGGTGGTAAATCAGCCACCAACCGTAAAGACATACTTAATCCTTCTAATTGGAAATGCGGCCTTAAATAAGCCACAGCCCGATATGTTCCCGGTGAGCCGGGGACTTCAACGACATCAACTCTTGCTTCCCGTAATGGGTGACTCGCTTTAATTTCTGCGCCGACGGTATCAGAGCCAACAATATATTGGTTGATCCAGTTTTGCAGATAAGATTGACATTCCCCACGGGACATAAAACTACCCACTTTGTCACGTACAATCATTTTCAGATAATGGGCAAAACGAGAAGTTGTCATAATGTATTGCAATTGGGTCGATAATTTCGCGTTAGCGTTCGCTAGGTCAGAATTATATTTTCTCGGCTTATTCGGTGACTGCACCGAGAAAAATGCGGCATAGTCAGTTCCTTTATAATAAACCAGAGGAATGAACCCTAATTCTGCTAACTCTTTTTCACGGCGATCAGAAATAGCCACCTCAGTCGGGCATTGCAGCACATTTTCCCCGGACACAGAGGTATAATGATACGCTGGCAACGCCTCAACCAATCCTCCGCCTTCCACACCGCGGATCGCCGCACACCAGCCATACTGTTCAAATGCAGCTACCATACGTCCTGCCAGTGCATAAGCGGCGTTAATCCACAAATAACTGCTGCTGTCTCCTTCCTTTACCTGCTCTTCGAAGCAGAATTGTTCGACCGGGATGGTTTTTGCCCCGTAAGGCAAACGGCCAATCACTCGCGGCAACGTCAGGCCGACATAGCGAGAATCATCAGATTCCCGGAAGCGTTTCCAGCGCAGATAGTCGGATGTCTCAAGCAGTTTGGATAAATCACGTGGACGTGGTAGTTCACCAAAATCATTCAGCCCCAGCATGCCCGCATTGACTGAACTGATAAACGGCGCATGGGCTGCTGCTGCCACATGAGAAATCTGCTCCAGTAAGTAAAGATCTTCCGGGCTGTTATCAAAGTCAAAATCACCGACAAACGCTGAATAAGGTTCACCACCAAAGGTGCCGTATTCATATTCATACACATTTTTAAACAGCATTGACTGATCGAAATCCGATGCCGATTTAAAGTCTTTAATCAAATCGGTTTTCGTCGCGTTCAACATGCGGATCTGAGTATTATCTGTTTCGCTTTGGTCAAGTAATCCTTTAAGCCCTACCCAAGAAGATTCCAGGCGCTGAAATTCCGGGTGATGTAAGACCAGACTCAGTTGAGCGGACATCAGCGCATCAATCGCTGCGATGCGTTCCTCAATGCTGTTTACCAAATCGCCGGAAACCACCAGTGAACCGGAGGTGACTTCGGCCAAAAACTGGTCGAGCTGGCTTTTTACCCGATCACGATCTGCTTCCCGACGAATGGCTTGCGTGTTATCAATAATCTGATCAAGAAAATCACCATTTGTTTCCGTCGTTTTCAATTCTTGTTGTTCAACAACGCTCTGTTCCATACTGCCCTCACTGTGCATTGTTATTTTCCGGGGTGACGTCATCTGCTCTATTTTCTGTGGCGGCGGTTTCCGCTTCTTCATTTACCGGCGGTAATTTATCCACATGTTCAGCCAGAATTTCCGTCAGACGGTCTCGCAATTTTTCATTGCTCAATGCACGGCCTTTCAGATCACTGAGTTTGCTGCGTACCTCTAACAAATGATGAAGCGGTTCTATCTGTTTCGCTAAATTCTCAGGGTTAAAGTCAGCCATTGATTTAAATTGCAAATCGACATTAATAAATCCGCTCTGACCCGGCAGTGCGCTTTCAACCTGTAATTCCAATGAAGGTGATAAACCTTCCATCACTGCATTAAAATTATCTTTATCAACATGCATGAAACGACGTTCACGCATGGGAATAGATTGCTCAGCAAATTGCCCAATAACGCCAATAACCAAAGGCAATTCTTTTTTCTCGACCGCGTCACCTAATTCAACATCATAAGTAATCTGAACTCGGGGCGGTCTGACTTTATCAAGCTTACGTTGAGTATTCATGGCACCTTTTACCTTTATATATGACAGGAAGTGCAAACTTACGTTAAACCGCACCAAACCTGATTAATGGTCTATTTCAGTAAGTATTATGAGATAGACAGTAAATAACCGAATAAGATGAGGAATAGATGAAGAGATCAATTAACGCTATTGATAGCAAGTTAATATGTTGTGACACATTTAATGATATTCAAAACCCACCGTATTTCGGCGGGGAATAAATTCTCATGGATATTAACTTAATGCAATAGTCTTAGAGTGAAATATAATGTACGGAATTTTATGTTATTTTGTAATTAATTGTATTTGTTGTGAAAAATCGATAAAGCACATTGTGGTAAAAATGCATTTTCATACTTGTCTTATTTTTTATACCACCGTTTTTAATAATCAGAATCTGACGAATCAGAAAAATAGAAATATAGATGGAATTAGAGTTTGATTTAATCTGTGGTTAACTTTAGAAAGGAAATAAAATACTTTACGATTTTTTATTAGATATATACCCTATGGATTTCAAGATGCATCGCGACGGCAAGGGAGTGAATCCCCGGGAGCATAGGAAACTATGTGACCGGGGTGAGCGAGTGCAGCCAACAAAGAGGCAGCTTGAAAGATGACGGGTATAGGAACCGCATTCTCTTCCATCTGGGATTTTCCAAATATGACGATGATGCTCAACTATGCTTGGTTATAAAACAAGCAAGCTCATCTTACCTGATGAGCTTTTATTCTCCGTGAAAATGATTTTGCCAGAGCCAAGTGCCATGATAAACGCTGATATTCTTCATAACAAATTATGGCTATGGCAATCTCAATATCTAAGATTATTTTTAGGCCATTATTATTCCGCCTTTACGATATAGTTAAACGCAATGTTGCGAGGGCGGTTTTCATTTGCTGTTGGGACAACACGTGATGCATCCAACGTGAATTTTCCAGTATAGCCTCCTCCTTGCGCGTTACCTGTATCGTTCCCATTGTCTCTAACAAAAGCTCCTGATGCTGACGCATAACGAGTACGTCCATGAGCTATGCTATCGATTATGCCTGTAATGTTCCTAATCGCATCATTCTGTGATGTCAAAATTTTGCGCCCACTATCTACACCGCGCTCATCATCCCAACCACGAATAAATTCGCCTCTTAAATCGGGCAATCTGCCATCAGGATAAGCTTCTGCTAACTTCGGATACTGTAATTTATTAAAAGCAGAACCATTACAAGCAAAGTAGCCGATAGGTGGATGCGCTAACGGCCAAGGAATAGGAGCGCCAACAGGAATGTCATTGGTCGTTTTAATCAGTCTATCTACCTCTGCGCGTGTATATACTTCTGATCGGGTGTATACCTCTGTTCGAGTATATGCCCCTACATCACTTGCATTCAGATTAATATCCTCAGTCAACGCCTTACCATTTATTTTTCGATTGTTGGATACTTTACCATCAATATTTCCACGCAATGAGTTGATGATTTCCTGAACTAGCTTTTGTGTCACTGCCAATGTCTCATTATTGCCAATTTCATTGGTTAGTTGGACAACGCCTTTTTGTGTTAATGAGGCATTTGGAATTTCTGCCGTAACTTTTTGTTTTAATGCTTGATTTAATTTGGTGGTGAGTTTAGCGATATCACCATCATCCAGAATGTCGTCACCAGATTGTGTTGCAATAAAGTTAGCGATAACAGAAGCTATTGTTGAAGATTGGCGTAATGCCTTATTTAATACATGAGTAGAAATATTATCTGGTGGAAATCCCATCTGCAAACTCTGATTTTCCTCATATTCTTCTTGACTCACTACATTAGCATTATTACTAATAGAAAAAGCTTTGAAATCATTTTTTTGACTCATATGTCCCTCTTAAATAAAATAATTTTATTACGTAATCAATATGTTAGATTATCGTATAGATAACTCTATCTATTGACGACAATCATAGTCTAGTTCAAGAAAATAATAATGGACTATTTTTATAACTTACAGGGCTAATTGTTTTTATATAAGTGGGGAATAAACAGATTAACGTGTGTGAGCTATTGCCTTTCTATTTTAATGAAAAATAAACCCATAAAATAATAAAGTTAAAATATGAATTTTTTATTTGAGTGATAACGAAAAGAAAAACAGGATGAAATAGATGGCAATGATTTTTGTAAGTGTTTTTGCAAATTTTCAAAATTATATTTCAATATTCTGCTTTGATTTTATTTTTAATAAATATATCAATATGCATGTTCATTTCTTATCTTATTTAATATAAGGCATGCATATTTAAATATTTCATCATCCTTAAACCCAAGGATTTAATATTGGCACGTCGGTCAATTCAAAATCAATCACATTTCGTGTGACGACAGTCATACCATGAACCAGCGCGGTGGCGGCGTAGATGACGTTCAAATTCAGCCAACGCACCAAACAAGTGAAAAACGTAGGTTTTCTTTACCTAGTAGCAAAGCGGAGATTTCATGATATAGTATTAAAAGGTATTACCTTCTAATATTTAGGTGGAAGAAAATGGCAACCTCAGTAAAACTTGATGATAACTTGAAAAGTCGGATCCAGTATTTGGCAGAAGTGCGGCATCGTTCAGCTCATTGGATAATGCGTGAAGCTATACGTGACTATGTAGAGCGTGAAGAAAAACGTGAATCTTTCAAACAGGATGCATTGCGTGCTTGGGAAGCGTATCAAGAGAATGGACTACACCTGACACTTGAAGAAGCGGACGACTGGTTAGCTAAGCTCGAAGCAGGAGAAGATGCGGAGTTACCTGAATGCCACGTTTGATTTGGTCTCCACCTGCTCTCTCTGATATACAGCGGCTCTATGGTTTTCTTGCTAAAAAAGACAAAGACACTGCTCGTCGAGCTATTAAAACAATACGTGCTGGCGTGAAAATGCTGGCACGTCAACCTGAAGCGGGACGCCCTGCTGACGATATGGATCCGGAATTCCGAGAATGGCTTATTGATTTTGGAAGTAGTGGCTATATCGCCTTGTATCGGATTGAGGGTGAAACAGCAACAATTTTTGCTGTACGGCATCAAAAAGAGGCCGGATATTAAAATCAGACAGATGACTGCTAATGAGAAATAATCACTACTACCGGTTTTATCACCTACTACCCAACATGCATATTTAAATATTTCATCATCCTTAAACCCAGGGATTTAATATTGGTACACCGGTCAATTCAAAATCAATCACATTTCGTGTGATGACAGTCATACCATGAACCAGCGCGGTGGCGGCGATTAGTGCATCACGCTCTGAGCATGGATCAGGGACATGCAACCGGGCACACCGCTGAGCTACAGCCGTATCTACCGGTAAGATCCGCCCAGTAAATTCCGGTATTACATGGTGGTTGAACCATGAGCGCAATAATGCCCCTTGAGTTATGTCTCGTCGTTCAATCTGTAAGATGCCGGTTTCCAGCTCCATAATAGTAATGGCTGACAGGAAAAGCTCCGTTGCATCAACACTTTCAGCCCATGCAGCCACACCGGCATTAGCTTTACCCGTTCGAACTTTCCGAAGTTCGGAGACAATATTAGTATCAAGAATATACATCATGAGAAATTGGCTGGACGGCTATTGATAGCGACACGTGGTGGATTGAATTCAATATCTTCAACACCGGGCATTGCTAAAGCATCAGCGATGTTTCTACGCTGTTTGGTGATTCTTTGGTATTCCTCAATGGTTAGCAGGACATGTGCCGGTTTGCCACGATCTGTGATGAACACTGGACCGCTTTTGGCTGCTTTTTTTGCCCCGCTGACATCCTGATTGAGCTGCCGACTCGATAAGGTTGTGATTGACATGGTGCACCTCGATATAATAGCTAATTTATGTAGGTACGTTACTACATATTGCTAAGGGGTGCAAATTTTAGTCATTCACCCTCTTAGCATCCCAGGAAAAATTAGGCTAAATGCGCCATCACCAACCGCGTAGCCGCAGCAAGTACATCACGGCGTGATTCGGCATCTTGCTGAGGTTGGGTAAAGTAAACTGCCAGAACCACAGGAGCTCCCTTTGGCGGCCAAAGTACCGCGACATCGTTAGTGGTGCCATAATCGCCAGCACCGGTTTTATCACCAACTATCCAACCGGCTGGAGCACCGGCGCGAATACTGGCATCTCCCGTGGTATTTCCTTTAAGCCAAACGATTAATTGTTCACGTTGTGATGCTCCAAGTACCTCTCCAAGCACGATTTTCTTCACGCTGGCCGCCATTGCCGCGGGTGTTGTGGTATCTCTGAGGTCACCGGGAATGGCGCTGTTCAAATCAGGTTCCCTGCGATCGAGTCGAAATGCAGGATCACCTATACCTTGAGTAAAGCGATTTACTGCCTCTAATCCCCCCAATCCTTTAATCAATAGATTTGCTGCGGTGTTATCGCTGTATTGCACGGTTGCCGCACATAATTGTGCAATGCTCATCCCTTGATTTAAATTCTTGCGCCAATAGGGGCATAAGAGAGTAAGTCAGACTCACGATAATGAATATGTTTTGCTAATAATTCTGGCTGGGACATGCTTTTGTGCAACACCGCCGCAGCAAGTATCAGCTTGAAAGTACTACAAAAAGGAAAACGTTCATCCCCTCGGTATTGAATTTCCTGACCGTTGGCAGTATTAATCAGCGTCACGCCTAAACGGCCTTTTGTACTGTTTTCCAGTTCGGCAAGTTGTTTCTCACTCGCGAGACCATATAGCATATAAACTTTATTTATTCAATTAAAGTTTTGTAAAAATATTAAATTTTCATTATGGCTCACTAATTTATAAATTTTTAGATAATTACTCTTTAAATGATCTCCATCAATCTATACTTACCTAGCTGGTTAATATTTTTAGAACACTTTTTTAACTTTATATTAACTTAATAAGGATATGCATCATGGGTGTTTTTCAGTACAAAGACTTTGATGACACTACTTCTAAAGAGTTATTTTCCGACGCAAAAACTATCGCCGGGTATGCTTATCATAATCTGGGCAGCGGATTTGCCGAGGGGTATTACAACTATGGTTTTGGTTTAGGGATGCCATTAACGTTGTTGACTGCAATTCTTGGCAGCACGACATCGCAGGGCATCACACCTAAATTGCCTTGGAATCCGGACGCGGAAAAACAGGCACAAGATAAACTCAATGACGCAGGATGGTTTACTATCAGTGCTGATGAGTTAGGTTATCAGGGAAAAACGGATGCCCGCGGTACTTTTTTCGGCGAAAAATCAAGTCATTCCACTGCTCAGGCAGAGGTAATGGGAAAATATGATGCTGATGGTAATTTGATTTCTATCGGCATTGCGTTTCGCGGTACGAGTGGTCCCCGAGAGTCAATTATTACCGATACATTCGGCGACATTATGAATAATATGTTGGTAGCTTTAGGTAAGAAAGACTATTCGAATGACTACACGCCAAACGCTTTCGGCCGGCTGCTGGACCATGTAGCTAATTATGCCAAAGCTCACGGCTTGACGGGCAGTGACGTTGTGGTCAGCGGCCATAGTTTGGGTGGGTTAGCTGTGAATAGTATGGCGGAGTCTAGCGATACGAAATGGGGGGGATTCTACTCCCAGTCGAACTATATCTCTTTCGCTTCGCCATCACAGTATGAGAAAGGTAACAAAGTGCTGAACGTGGGATACGAGAATGATCCCGTATTCCGCGTATTAAACGGCACTAGCATTGATTCATCATCCGCGGGAGTTCACGATACACCAAGGGATTCTGCGACAAATAATATTGTTAATTTTAACGATCACTATGCATCAAACTGGTGGAATGTGTTGCCCTTCTCCATTGCTAATGCGTCAACCTGGGTTTCGCATGTGACGCCATTTTACCAGAGCGGCATGCAACGTATTATGGAGTCAACGTTCTACGATCTGACTCATAAAGACTCTACTATTGTTGTCAGTAATCTTTCCAACGTCACCCGTGAAAATACTTGGGTGCAGGATTTGAACCGGAATGCTGAGAAACACACTGGTAGTACTTTTATTATCGGTACCGACGGCAACGACCTAATTAAAGGTGGTAAAGGAAACGATTATCTGGAAGGGCGCGACGGCAATGATATCTTCCGTGATGATGGCGGATTTAACATTATTGCCGGCGGGAAAGGCCATAATACCTTTGACTTACAGAAGTCACTAAAAAATGCAGAAATAGCCTATGACCAGGCAGGTACATTGTATATGCGTGATGCACAAGGCGGCATTACCATTGCTACGGATATCTCGGCTATAAGAAGTAAGGAAAGTACCTGGCTGTTTCTGACTAAACAGGTGGATTCTCAAGTCAGAGCCGATGGTTTGTATTCTAGCAATGGATTGACGAAATACGCCAATTCAGTCACGGGCAACGATGGGAATGATACTCTGACTTCTAAAACCTCCGGTAGCTGGTTGTTCGGTCTGGATGGCGATGATACGTTGATCGGTTTCGGCAACAATAATGTTTTCGTCGGTGGTGAAGGTAATGATGTTCTGAAAAGTCAGGGTAATAACAATACCTTCCTGTTCAGCGGTGATTTTGGACAAGACATCATCTATGGTTACAACAAGACGGATAAACTGGTGTTCTTGGGTACCGAAGGCAGTAGTGATAAAAGTAATTATCTGGATCATGCTTCTATGGTGGACAATGATCTGGTGTTTACCTTCGGGCAAAACTCAGTCACTCTGGTTGGCGTCAGCATGGATAGCTTATTGGTAGATAACATAATACTGGCATAACATATAAATCATGCGATACCCCTATTCATGAAGTGGCCATGTCAAAATGGCCATCTTTTTTAGAATCAACTGAATAGTCAACATGGCAAAACAGAGATTTTCATTTATTTTCCGACCACGATATTTTCTGTTAATAAAGTGTGACCAACGGCATATTTCGCCTGCCATGCTTTAGGATTGATCAAATAATGTTGCCGGAAGCGTTTAGAAAAATGGCTTGGACTGGCGTAACCTACTGCGGTAGAAACATCAATGACACTCATACCTTTTTTCAATAAATCTTCTGCGGTCGTCATGCGGACATTTTCCAGATATTGATGGAAAGTGCGAAAAACAACAGCACGAAATCCCTCTTTTAATTTCCGTTCATTTAAACCAACCGCTCTTGATAATGATTTTATTGTCCAAGGGTAATGATAATCACTGTTAATTATTTTTATTGCATTATAAACGGCTCGGCGTTGTAACCCACTGACCATATTATATTGACAATCATAAACTTGAGACGCCACACAAGCGAGTATTTCTAACGCTTTTGCCTTTAAATAAACCTTTCTTACATTGCCACTTAATTGGCACTCTTCTATTTGGTTCACTATTTGCATAAATGGTGGGTAGATAGGACATGCCATCATCAATACATCACTGTGACTGGCGTTCTTTTCAAAACCTGCCGCTAATTGAGTAAAAGGTGGCAATTCCTGAGCTGCAATTTCGTTCAATGAAAAACGAATGTCGAGTATATGCCATGATCCGCAGCCAAAGAAGTTCATGCCTCGCGTCATTTTCGGTGAATAGAAAAATATCATCATTCCCGGATGAATATCTAATTCATCACCATTTTCAATCGCCATTTTTCCTCTCCCGTTTAAAATAAACGCGATTGACACCGTTGGCGGTCCTTCACAATATTCTGTGACATCTTTGTTGAGTTCAAAGCATAGCCGATTTATGTGAATGCCGTCAGATAATTCCTCAATCAATAAGGGAGTATTTGTATTCTTTTTATCTGCATGTGAATGCACGCAATTGCAATGGTCAGCCGTGAAAACTTCTAATTTTTTGCTATAGATTGTCTTCATGAGATCCCCTATAAAATTAGCATCAGACACCAGTTAAAAATTATTTCCGTACTTAAAATAGTAGTTTTTACATATTATAGACATTATATTTTTAATGTATATATATACTGTGTGTATATATTGTATTGTAGATATCACGCAATTTATCATTAATGATAATCATTATCAATAGTACGTAATGCGCTACTTTTGTCCCTATTCCGTTAGCCCTGATGGAATACTATCGATAGTCTCCCGTTATGTTTTTTGTTTTACCACACCTAATTTTTGTAAAACATGATTTGAACAGTGCATAACGAGTTATTTATATGAGAAAAAAATACGCTAAGGCGTCTGTTTTATGTTGTTTAATTTCGCCTATGGTATGGGCGGAACATTCGTCTGGCGCGACAGAAGATGCTTTGATTGTGACGGCCAATAAACGGGAAGAAGCGTTAAATAAAGTGGATGGTAGCGTTCTGGTTAAAACAGGCGAAGAACTTGTACAGGCCGGTATCACACAAGTACAAGATCTTGAGCGCGCTTTCCCTGGTTTACAAATCCGCTCACGAGGTAATAGAACCTATTCAGCAACCACCATTCGCGGTATTAGTTCACCGGATTTCTATTCGCCTTCTGTTCGAATTTATGTCGATGGCGTTCCTCAAGATCACCAATTCCTAACACAAGAATTAATCAACGTGGAACGTGTAGAACTATTACGCGGTCCGCAAGGGACTTTATATGGCGGAAATGCACAAGCGGGTGTTATTAATATCATCACTCGTTCGCCGCAAGAAGGCCCTTGGCTTAACCTTTCCGGTAATTACTCCAAGCTGAAACAAGGTGGTTCTTTCAGCGGATCAATACCGCTTATTGAAGATCTCCTTTATGGTAGTACCAGCCTGCGTTGGGTAAAAGAGCCTGGGCAAATTGATGCACCAAATCGTGGCGATAAAAATATTGATTCCAGCAAAACCTGGCTTGGACGAGGGCAACTGACATTTGCACCAGAAGATTCTTCGTTCAGTGCTGAACTTAGCTTTGCTCATGAAGATCTCGATTCCCATGAAGAAGTCTATCTAAACGACGAACAATTTCGTCGGAAAGAATATGATGGCCCTATCCCTGATTTAACCCGTCGAGTTAACAGTTATGCATTCAAGGCTGAATATGATTTTGGCGATAGTGTATTAACCAGTGTGACTTCTTATCAGGATCGCGATATTTACCGTGATTTCATTGGCGGTAAATGGAAAGAGAAACACCATGCCACCACGCAAGAGCTGCGTTTGAACTCCAATTTCTCAAATAGGATTACCAGCGTTCTCGGTGGTTGGTTTTCAGATGAAAAGAATAAACATCATACTAGTGGTTATCCCGGTTACTATGGCAATGCGGCTAACACAATAAAAGGAAAATCGCTGGCACTGTTTGGTGAAGTGAAATTGCCCTTTGCTTCTCAGTGGGATCTGACCTTGGGTGGCCGTTTGTCCCATGAAAAATCGCAGATAGACTATGCTGGCCGTTCTGGCATGGCAGCAATCGAAGCTTTTGATAACCAAGTTTCCAGTAATGAATTTACGCCTAAAGCCGCATTGGGTTGGCAATTGACGCCAGATACCCGTTTCTATCTCTCTGCTACGAAAGGATATAAACCCGGTGGATTCAATAACATTGTCTACTCCGCCAATGATAGAAAACCCTACGATACCGAAACCTCAGATAATTATGAGTTTGGCTGGCATACCTCGTTCTTTGATAACGCAGTGACGTTAGACAGCGCTGTTTACTACATTCATTCGAAAGATAAACAAATTTATGTTGGTCCGATCGGTGCACAATTTATACGCAATGTGGGTAAAGCAGAGAGCAAAGGCATTGAGTTGAATAGCCAAATTAAGCCAATGAAAGGGCTGAAATTTTCTCTCGGGGGAAGTGTAGGCAAATCAAACTTCACTGATGCAACCGATACAGAGAATGGCATAAGTTATAACGATAAACGCCTGCCTTATGCGCCAGATGTCATGCTCAATGCAAGTTTTGACTACTTGATTGATCAAACGTTGTTACCCGGTAACCTCTATTTAAATGCCGGTGCCCGCTACTATTCAAAAAGCTACTTTAATGAAGCGAATACCCTTGAACAGGGAGGATACACCCTCTATGACGCTTCATTAAGTTTAGAAATGGCACATGGGGTTAATGTAAAACTCTATGGCGAAAATCTGGGTGATAAAAAGTATCGTGTCTCCAGTTTCACCGTGGGGCCAAATACGCTTAGTATGATCAATAAGGGCTTGAATGTTGGGTTGGATGTGAGTGTTTCACTATGACACACAATATCTCCCATCCCCGCCATATATCGTTACTGTTGTTGACGTTAGCGGGGGTTTACACCCTCCAAAGTACTATCGGCATGTTAACGTTACAAAGTATGCCAGCGTTTTTGCGTAGCCACGGCGTAACCCCGGATAAAATCGGCTTGCTCTACTTGCTGATGCTGCCTTGGGCATTCAAATTCCTTTGGGCGCCTATTATAGAGCGCTATCGTAAATCTGGTTCGGGGGATACAAACCCCCGTCGTATCATGATTTGCGGAAATCTGTTAATTACCTTGCTTTTTTGTTCAATGTCACTGGCAAAACCTGCCGAACATATGCCGCTGATTATCGTCGGTCTGTTTCTGATCACCATTTGTTTGACCGTGGTGGATACCACCACCGATGGCCACGCTATTGACCGGTTATCACCAAAACATCGCCCTTGGTGCAATGTTATGCAAGTTGGCGGCGGTTATTTGGGTTCTATCATCGGCAGCGGTCTGTTTCTATACCTTGTTTCACTGTATGGTTGGCACATTGGTGCCGGGGTGTTAGCCATAGTGATTCTATTGATGTCACTGCCTGCCCTATTTTTACGGGAAACACAGGTAGAAAAAGCACCAACGGTTTTAAAAGCCCCGGTTGCCCCTTCTCTCAAAAATGCACTCCGTCGGGCGCCGGTTAGACAAGCACTGGTTTTGATATTGCTATGTATGATCGGTACGCGCCTTTCACTTGGTATGCTTTCGCCGTTTTTGATCGATCGCGGCGTGGATTTAACTCAACTTGGTATCATTGCCGCCAGTGGTGGTGCATTAGCTGGATTATCTGGTGTTCTGCTTGGTGGCGTCATTGTACGTAAATTCGGTGCTATCCAGACTTTACTGTCTGTCATGCTGCTTGAATCTATCGTATTAGCCTGTATCTTCTGGCTTGCCCGGCAACCAGAAGCGCCGTTATCCCTGCTTTCAGCCGCATATGTCTTCATCACCTTAATCACCGCCGCCAAATTTGTTGCGCTGTATACCCAGATGATGTCGCTCGCTGCGGGTGCTCAGTCCGGTGTGGATTTTGCGTTGATGCAATCCGCAGATATGGGTATTGCAATTATCTGTTCAGTGTTGGGTGGATTGATTGTTACTAAAGCAGGCTATTCTGCCCTTTTCGTTCTTGCACTTCTCTTCACCTTCATTGCCTTGTTCTGGACATTGCGTAAATTCCATAATTTCCACAAGGAGAGCGTGAATGCGTAATCATGATACTTCTGTTCAGAGTTCGCCGGAGCAGCGTGCGGCTGATGCCGGCGTTATTAAAGAGTTATGGTATTTGATGCGCCCATACCGCACGTTGAGTTACGTTGCTATTGCACTTGCCATTCTTTCCGCCGGCCTGCAAATGTTGCCGGCGGCGGTTGCCGGGTTCATCACCCAATCCATCTATGACGGGCAATATGACACGCTATTGAATTATGGCGCTATGTTATTGGGATTTACATTTGCCGCTATGTTGACCTTTAGTGGTTCAACGTTTTTTGCTCATTTGATCGCTGCCGATGTGCAAGCTGATGTTCGCCGCAATATCAGCAGTAAGTTGAAGTCTGTCCCTCTGGGCTTTTTCATGCTGACCGACAGCACTGAAATAAAAAAGATGATGCTAGATGACGTCGAACAGCTTGAAGATGGTATTGCCCATATCATTCCAGAGATGTCTGCTACTTTATTCGGTCCATTGATTGCATTGAGTGTCATGTTAGCCATTGATTGGCGGTTAGCCTTAGCAGCTTTCGCGCCAACTTTGGGTGCCTGCCTGTTATTCGTCTATATTCAGATAAAAGTTCAAGCGACAACTCAGCGTTTTTATGCAGCCCAAAACCGTATTGCTTCAACAATGGGTGAAGTTATTAATGCGATTCCCGTGGTCAAAACCTATTCAGGCGGCAAGGTTGCGTTGCAACGCGCTGAGAAAGCGTTTACTGCCCTGACTCGGATTATTGATGTTTGGGTTGAGAAAGTACAGGTCAAATCCAGTCGGTTTTTCGTGTTATCCAGTGCTAACCTGTTGTTTGTCCTCCCTTTGGCGGTCTGGTTATTGAACCGACAAGAGATCACTTTATTCGAATTCACTTTCTTTATTTTGGCGGCAATGGCATTCGGCAATATTGCCTCATCTATGTTCGCTGTGATGACACGTTTGCAACAGCAAGAGGCATTGATCACACGCTATCGTTGGTTAATGAATCAACCTGAACTGGCACCTTGTACCCAAAGCCAAACACCAGCCGATCACAGCGTCGCTCTGCACAATGTCAGTTTCTCTTACCAGGATAAGCAGGAGAATGCATTAAATAACATTTCATTTTCTATACCGGCGGGCAGTTCATTAGCTTTAGTCGGTGCCAGTGGTTCGGGTAAATCTACTGTAGCGAGTCTTATCGCACGTCTTTGGGACCCTCAGCATGGTCAGGTTACTATTGGCGGTGTTGATATCCGTAATATGGATGAACCGACACTACGCAATAACGTCTCTTTTGTTTTCCAGCGTGTGTTTCTGTTCAACGATACGGTGGCTAATAACATACGATTAGCCCGTCCTAATGCCTCACAGGCCGAAGTTGAAACGGCTGCTATCGCAGCGCAAGCACATCAATTTATTCAGCAATTACCGCAAGGCTACGACACCGTACTGAACGGTGGCGTGAGTTTATCGGTAGGTGAAAAACAGCGTATTGCCGTTGCCGCCGCTATTCTAAAAAACGTCCCGATTCTTGTATTGGACGAAGCTACAGCCTATGCCGATCCAGAATGTGAAAAAGAGATGCAACAAGCGCTCAATGCTCTATGCCGCAATAAGACAGTGATTGTCATTGCCCATCGTCTACCGACTATCCGTCATCTTGATCAAATAATGGTTTTAGATAAAGGACAGATTATCGAACAAGGAACCCATGAAGAACTGGTCGCACAGCAAGGCGCATACGCCAGACAGTGGGCTGCTTGGCGGGGAGAAAAAACCGGGACCGGAGCAAATTATCATGGGGCTATTTAATCGTCTCCAGCAACATCTATCACCAAAACTGCAAAGAGTTTGGTTTAAAGGGTTGTTATATAAACAGTTTGATACCGTTGCGATTATGGCTCAACTTGCTATTGCTGCTTGGGCTATTACCCATCTAGGGGAAAGTGACAATCCTATGTTGCCGCTTATCACTTTGGGATTACTGGTTATTTTACTGTTGCTGCGGTTTACTTTTATGGCTCGCGCATTATGTAAACTCACCATTGCCGCCTATGGTTTAGGCATAGAAATTCGTCGTTCTCTGCTACAACACCTTGTCAGTATGTCTGTCGCCACTATTCGGGGATTGAGTGCTGGAAAAATAGCGTTGACGTTATCTGAAGATGTGCAATGGCAGGAAAATCAGTCAGCCTATACCACACCGCAAATCGCTTGTCAGGTGATGATGCTGACTCTCATCTACCTGGCTTTATTCTGGTTCGATTGGGTGGTTGCCGGTAGTGCATTATTAGTGCTGATGGTTGGGATGTTCATCTTGGGGGCTATCCGTAAAAAACTGGATGAAATATTGCGCTTGCGTGCCACTATGATGGCTGATGTATCCGAAGCAATCGTTGAGTACGCCCAAGGTATGTCCTTTATTCGTGCTGCGGCAGCGACCACGACGGTAGAGCAGCGTTTTGACCGCGAAATCGACCAATTACGTGTCGCATTCCGCCGTGGGGTATTCAGAAGTATTCCGCTACTGAGCCTGTTTTACATCATCATTGATACCAGCGTGGTCGTTGGCATTCTGGCTGGCGCTCTGCGCTTTAATTCACCAGAAGCATTAACACTCTCAGAAATACTTATCACGATTCTGTTGTTGTTTGCCACGATGACCCCTCTACGTGGGATCATCCCCTTACTCAATATTACGGCCTTAACGCAAGTAGGTGAAACCCATATTGCAGAGATAGAAGCCGTTGCAACGCAAGCTTCCGGGCCACTAGCCGCGCCAGACAAATATGATGTTGAAGTGAATAACATCTCATTTAGCTATCCAGGTACGAATCAACCCGCTATCCAAAATGTGTCATTTTATGCGCCGCAAGGCAGTATGACCGCTATTGTCGGGCCCAGTGGCAGTGGGAAATCCACACTGGCTTATCTGCTGCTCTCTTTCTATCAACTGGATAAGGGAGAAATCCGTCTGGGTGGGAATGATATTCATCATTACCAAACCCAGGCACTGTATGACACCGTTACTATGGTATTTCAGGAAACCGCACTATTTCAGGATACCGTCGCTAACAATCTCCGGTTGGGTGATCCCGGTGCAACCCAGTTAGAACTGGAACAGGCTGCTCGCCTTGCCAATATTCACGATACGATTATGGCATTACCGCAAGGGTACGATACACCGCTAGGGGTGGATGGCGGTACGCTGTCTGGTGGCGAGCGTCAGCGCCTTGCCATTGCCCGCGCCATCTTAAAGCAATCTCCGGTTTTATTCCTCGACGAAGCGACGGCTTCTCTCGATCCCGAAAATGAACAGTTGATCCAACAGGCGTTTGATTCTCTTACCCAGAATAAAACGGTTTTTGTTATCGCTCATCGGCTGAGCACGATAACCCGCGCTGACCAGATATTGGTGATGGATCATGGAACCCTTTGTGATAGTGGAACTCACAACGAATTGTTAGGACGTTGTTCACTTTATCAATCCCTTTGGGAAAACCATCTCGGCTCAGAGGAGCACTGGCATCTATACCCAAATAAGCCAAATAAGGCGTAACCCCCCCCGTTTTATAACCGTCATTATTTATAGGATATCTTCATGCACAAGGATCTTGTCTCTCCAGATTCACTGCGTCAGATCATATCTGGCCTGTTTACTCAAAAAAATACACTGGTGGATGATAGTGATGATTTAATTCGCAAAGGGCTGGACTCAATGCAAATGATGGCATTGTTAAACCAGTTGAGGCGTCAAGGATATCGCGTCACCCTTCGTGAACTTTATCAAAAACCCACACTGTATGCCTGGAGCCAGCTTCTGCAACGTCATGCGCCTGTTACTCACACAGCACTTAAGCCTGACGCAGCGCAGCCACTGATTACAGATGCTCGTCCGTTCCCGCTGACCGCAGTACAACATGCTTATTTTGTTGGGCGTTCGCCAGAGCAGACGTTGGGAGGAGTAGGTTGCCATTTATATCAAGAATTTGACGGTATCGGGTTGGAACCTGAACAACTGGAAGCGGCAATTCATAGGTTGATTCAGCGACATCCGATGTTACGAGTGCGGTTTTTGCCCGATGGTCGCCAGCAAGGGATGGCTGATGCTTATTGGAAAAAATTAACGGTTCATGACCTGCGCAGCTTGACAGCAGAAGAACAGCAACAAGCGCTGAATAATATACGTGAACAACTAAGCCATCGGGTATTACAGGTTGAGCAAGGGGAAACGTTCGATATTCAGCTAAGTCTGTTTGGTGAGAATCAGCACCGGTTGCACGCTAATATTGATTTGCTGATCATGGATGCCGCTAGTTTTAGCCTGTTCTTTACTGAACTGGCGGCATTAATTGTTAAACGTAATCTGCCTGTTATCCCTTCCGACTACGATTTTTGCAGCTATTTAGCGCAATATCAGGCTCAATTCGCGCAGGCTCGACAAGAAGCAGAGATATTCTGGCGTAACCGGTTAGATATCCTTCCCCCTGCCCCGCAACTCCCTTTGGCTAAGGATCCATCCCTAATAAAAAACGTCCGCATTCAGCGCAGATGTTTCCGCTTGGCTCCTGAACATTGGCAACGTTTTAAACAACTTGCTCAACAAAACGGTGTTACGCCAACGATGGCATTGGCGACCGCATTTGCTGGTTTATTATGTCGCTGGAATCATGCCCCCCGCCTGTTGTTTAACCTGACATTGTTTGATAGAGCGCTGTTGCACACCGCAGTTGATAGCCTGCTGGCCGACTTTACTAATATTCTGCTATTAGATATTCCTGCTGATAATTTGCCGTTCTGCCAACTCGCTAAAGATGCGCAGGCAACATTTGCCGAAGCTTACGAACACCGCCATTGGTCTGGTGTGGAAGTTTTACGTGAACTTAAAAAACGCGGTAGTCATCCATATGGCGCGCCAATTGTGTTTACCAGCAATTTAGGCCGACCTTTATATGGTGAAAATACCCGTGATGTTCTGGGAAAACCAAGTTGGGGAATATCACAAACACCTCAGGTATGGCTGGATTTCGTTGCATTTGAACATGAAAACACGCTGAATATTCAGTGGGATAGTAACGATGAACTCTTCCCTGATGGGTTAATGGATACCTTATTTACCGCTTATCAGGGGTTCATTGAACATCTAACGGAAAACGCCACACAGTGGAGTAAAGAATTACCGGATCTGATGCCTAAATCACAATACCAGCTTCGGTATCAGATCAATGACACAACTGAACCTTTGCCGGATGCCCTTCTGCATGAAGGTGTGTTTTTGCAGGCAGAACGTACACCAAATATTGTTGCTTTGGTGACTAATAATAAGGAAATCAGTTATGGTGAATTAAGTTTGGCCGCTCGCTGGTTAGCAACCGTGTTGCAAAAAATGTCGGTTATACCGGGAGATCGGGTTGCCATTAGCATGGAAAAAGGCGTTGGACAAATTGTTGCGGTATTGGCGATACTTTATATCGGCGGCGTTTATGTACCGGTTCCTGTTGATCAGCCAGTAAACCGACGTCGTGCTATCTGCGAAAGTGCTGGAATTCGTGTCGTTATCATTGATCCTGAACAACACATTGATCTTGAAAAACACAATGATGACTGGTCACAAGATGTACACTGTGTTTCCTGGCATCAGGATGAGCAATGGCCACCTTTGGCAAACATGGTTAAGCGTGCGGTTACTGATCCGGCTTATATCATCTATACCTCTGGTTCAACCGGTATGCCAAAAGGAGTCGTTATCAGCCACCAGAGCGCACTCAATACCTGTTTGGATATTAATCGCCGTCATCAGGTCCAAAGTAGCGACCGGTTATTGGCACTCTCTGCTCTACATTTCGACCTCTCCGTTTATGACATTTTCGGTATTCTCACCGCGGGAGGTGCGCTGGTATTAATTAATGAAGCACAGCGTCGTGACCCATCAACCTGGGAAATGTTGATCGCGCGTCATCATGTGACGTTGTGGAATAGTGTGCCCGCACTGTTCGATATGTTACTGACCTATTGCGAAGGCATGGAGGTCGATGCGCCGAAAGCACTTCGTACTGTGATGTTGTCCGGGGACTGGATTGGCTTGTCACTGCCTGAACGTTACCGCGCCTTCAATCCTGATGGTGTTTTGAGTGCAATGGGTGGTGCAACAGAAGCGGCTATTTGGTCAAACGAATATATCGTCAAAGAAGTTGAAGCACAGTGGCGCTCCATTCCGTATGGCTATCCTTTAGCTAACCAGCGTTACCGTGTCGTAGGTGAAGATGGCCGTGATTGTCCTGACTGGGTTGTCGGTGAGCTTTGGATTGGTGGTGCCGGTGTCGCATTAGGCTACTTTAATGATGAAGAACGCACTTCCGCTCAATTTGTTGTCGATCAAGGGGAACGCTGGTACCGCACCGGTGATCTAGGTTGTTACCATCCTGAGGGCTGGCTTGAATTTCTGGGACGTCGTGATAGTCAGGTAAAAATTGGTGGTTATCGAATTGAGTTGGGAGAAATTGATGCGGCACTTAATCAGGTAATCGGAATCAGTAAAGGGGTGGCACTCGCCAGTGGCGAAAAAGAGAAGTCGCTAGTGGCGTTCCTTGAATTGGATGGTGATTCTTTATGCCAACGGATAAATCGTGCGCCTCAGTTACCGGCTGGCTATCGCGAACTGTTCCCTGCAACGCACGCAATAACCACGGATAACAGTGGACCTCAAGTTGCAATGTTCCTGCTGGAACATCTATCTCGTCACGGTATTACCTTTACTTCACCGCAATCATTGACAGATTGCTTGAAGCGCTATCAGCCCCAACCGGAATACCATGACTGGTTTGCCTGTATGTTGGCATATCTTTGTCAATGTAAGGTACTAGTTGAATCTACACAGCATATATATCAGGCCGGATGGTTACCTGCTACATCCAATAATGAGGCGATAGGTATCCCGGAACGTTGGCATGCTGTGTTACATGATGTTCTTACCGGGCAACAGACGGCGATCGCATTACTTGACGATCCGCAATTCGCACCGGAACAACAACTGTTTGTATTGCCAGAAACCCAGCAGTGGTTAGCAGGGTTGCAACAGGTCATCACTGCCCTTTCTCAGCGATTACAACGCCCCGTGACTTTGATGGAGTTTGATGCTCGCAGCGGTCGCTGTGCGCAGTGGTTGGCTGAGCATATTACTGATCAGCACCTCTGTTATCTCGGCTTTGAACGTTCTCAAGCACTGGTCAATCAGGCGCGAACACGGCTGAGCGGTTATGTTCATGCATCAGTACAATATTGGTCTGAACAACGTTGGCCTGAACAAGTTCCTGAATCGCTGCAACATCAGGCTGATATTATTCTGCTGAATAACGTATTACATCGGGAAGAAGATCCCGCATGTTGTGTCAAGGAATTGGTACCCCTTGCTCAACCTGGCGCGTTGATATTGGTAATGGAGTTGCAACAGGCATCGTCTCTCTCCCTGATTACGACTGAATTGCTTTCACCTCAAGGTATTCAATTACGTTCTGCGTCACAGTGGTTATCGCTATTATCACAACGATTGCCATTACAGGCTGAAACGCCAATTACCATCGGTAACCTTAATGTGTTATTGATGCGGTCAAGTGACAGTGTCACCATTCCAGATCGGGAAAAAATTAAGTCTGTTCTGGCACAACATCTGCCGGGATATATGATTCCACAGCGCTTGCATATCATTCCTCGCCTGCCACTGACACCTAACGGCAAAATTGATCGTAAGGCGCTGTCGCAAGAACTACAGTCTGCGACAAAAACAGAGACATCATCACGCCGGAATGAAGTGGTTTTGTTAAATGCAGTTGAACAAACCGTTGCTGACATTTGGCAACGTTTGCTCAATACAGAGCAACTGGGCCGTGACAGTGACTTTTTCCAACTTGGTGGAGACAGTCTTCTGGCTACACGCTTGGTTGGTGAACTGACACAACAAGGCTTCAAAGGTGAACTGGGCCATCTTTTCCGTAACCCACAATTAGCTACATTTGCGGCTACGCTGGTTCCTCTGGCTGAAACCTCATCAGCAGAGTGTGCTCTGCCGAAAGAGCAAAATGAATACCACCCTTTCCCACTCACGGAAGTTCAGCAGGCTTATTTGGTCGGGCGCCATCCGGGTTTCGCTTTAAGTGGTGTTGGCGCGCATTTCTTTATTGAATACCGGATAGAGCAATTAGATGTTCAACGTTTAAATCGGGTGCTAAATCGTCTGATTCAGCGTCATCCAATGCTGAGAACCGTGGTTGTTAATGGGCAGCAACAGGTATTAGAAAATGTCCCGCAGTTCTCTGTCAAACAACATCAATTCACCAATATTACGCAGGCCGACACATTACGTGAACAGCTTTCACATCAGGTATTAGATGCCGGCAACTGGCCGGTATTCGATTTCCAGCTTGCGCAAGATGATGGAATTATCTCCCGGCTATTTGTCAGTCTGGATAATCTGCTATTAGACGGGTTGAGCATGCGGATATTGCTGGCCGAATTAGAACAGCTCTATCTCGACGAGCAACATGAATTGCCACCATTGAAAGTGACATTCCGGGATTGTGTGTTACGCCAGCAGCAAATGCCGACGCACCGGCATTCGCTGCAATATTGGCAGGAGCAAGTGAAAACATTACCACTGGCACCACAATTGCCACTGCGTATTGCCCCGGAAGAGGTTCAATCCCCACGTTTTGTGCGCTATAGCGATCGGTTATCTGCATATGAATGGAGCCAGTTAAAACAACATGCAGCGCCTTATCAGATAACGCCTTCCGCGCTATTAATTGCGGCTTATGCAGCGGTTCTTTCCGCATTCAGTACTAAACCGGAGCTAACGCTCAACCTTACCCTTTTCGATCGTCCGCACTGGCATGAAGATATTAATCACATTCTGGGTGATTTCACTTCTCTGTCATTACTGGCCTGGCACCCGAAGAAAAATTGGTTATCAAGTGCCCGTAGATTGCAACAACAGCTCTGGCAGGATCTGGATCACCGTCACATTTCAGCAATTAGAGTGATGCGTGAATTGGCACAGAGCCGTAGCCCCGATGCGGCCATTATGCCGGTCGTTTTCACCAGTGCATTGGGAACACACCAAGGGCAATTTCTTTCGCATTCATCATGGATGAAACCCGTTTGGGGTATTTCCCAAACGCCACAAATCTGGTTGGATCACCAGGTTTATGAATCTGATAATGAACTTTGTCTAAATTGGGATGCTGTCGAAGAATTGTTTGAACCGCGTCAGTTGCAAAACATGTTCAATAGCTACATGACGCTGTTGCGTACCCTTGCGGCACAGCCAGAAAGTTGGCATGCGGTACTGGAACAACTGATGCCACGCCAGCAATCCGTGATGGTTGAAAATACTGCTGTTACCATTGCGCCATCACTGCGTTCAGCGGGATATGACCCACAAATATGCAGCGAAATTCAACGCCTGTTCTTGTCTATAACAAATCATCCTATTAACGCACAACAAAACTTTTTTGAGGCAGGAGCCAGCTCGCTACAGCTAATTCAATTGCATAGCAAATTACAACATGCGGGTTTTTATCATCTTGCCGTGACTGATTTATTTGCTTATCCAACAGCAGAGACGCTCAGTTTGCGCTGCCGGAAGGATCCCCACGACGGAAATCGCCAGTCGATTACCCCTCGTCGGCGTCAACAACAAAAGCGTTTGCAACAACGGGAAAAACGTCATAAAGGAGCTGCATAATGACTGATTTAACACCTCACTACGATAATTGCGATCCTATCGCAGTGATTGGCCTTGCCTGCCGCTTCCCGCAGGCACCAGATAGCAATACTTTCTGGCATAACCTGCAACACGGAGTTGAGTGTACTGTTCCACTCTCCCGTCAAACATTATTAGATGCAGGTATTCCTCCTGAAGTTATTGAGAGTGAAAATTTTGTCAATCGGGCAGCGATATTAGAGAAGGCGGAACAATTTGACGCCTCGCTGTTTGGTTATTCACGTCAGGAAGCGGAGATGCTCGATCCTCAACAGCGTCTTTTTCTCCAGACTGCCTGGCATGCCCTTGAGCATGCTGGTTATGCACCACGCCATGTCCCGTTGAAAACCGGTGTTTTTGGTAGTAGCCGAGTCAGTACTTGGCCTTCATGGTCACAATTTTCCATGACTGATGTTGGCAAAGTTAAAGGGCTTCAAGCGTTAATCAGTAACGATAAAGATTATCTTGCGACACGTACCGCTTATAAATTAAACCTAAAAGGCCCGGCACTGACGGTACAAACAGCGTGTTCAAGTTCACTGGTTGCCGTACATATAGCTTGTGAAAACCTGCGTGCCGGTGAGTGTGACATGGCGTTGGCTGGTGGTGTGGCAGTTTCTTTCCCGCAAGAAAGTGGTTACTTGTATCAGCCGGGAATGATCTTCTCCCCTGATGGGCATTGTCGCCCTTTTGATAGCCAAGCAAATGGCACCTATGGTGGCAATGGCGTTGGTGTTGTCACGCTAAAACGCTTGAGTGATGCTCTGCGCGATGGCGATCCCATCATGGCTGTGCTACGTGGCAGCGCAATTAATAATGACGGCAATGAGAAAGTTGGCTTTACTGCCCCTTCGGTTAACGGTCAGCGCAACGTTATTATCGAAGCACTTCAACTGGCGGATGTCAGTGTTGATGATGTTGGGATGATCGAGACACATGGCACAGGAACGCCTCTTGGCGATCCGATAGAAGTCGACGCGTTACGCAGCATATTTTCTGACCGTAGTGTGGCGGTACCGCCTTGTTATCTTGGCTCAGTGAAAAGCAATATGGGCCATCTTGATACGGCTGCCGGCATTGCTAGCTTGATTAAAGCGGTTCTGTCTGTTTGGCATGGGCATATTCCACCGACGATCAATGTTCAGCAACCCAACCCAGTTTTACGGTTGGAACAAAGTCCATTCAAGCTGGCAACACAAGGGCAACGCTGGACACAAGCATTACGTACCGCGGGCGTCTCTTCGTTTGGTATTGGTGGTACTAACTGTCATGTCGTCGTGCAATCATTGCCAGAAAAATTACGTCGTCACCGTGTCCATCATGCGCAGACTTCGCCTTTATTGCTCTCTGCTGCTTCTGAATTTTCATTACGTCAATTGGCCCAACGTTATGCGGCTGCGCTCAATGGTGCACCAGAGCATCATGCAGATTTGGCATGGACCGCATTACAGGGGCGTGATTTTTCATTACCTTGGCGTTTAGCGTTGACGCTAACGCCACAGAGTGCTGCAAATTTATCCGCTTTTGCCAACAAGAAACCAACACAAAATGTTTTCAGTGGGCAAATCAACAGCGAAAGTAAGCAACTTTGGCAATTTAGCGGCCAAGGTTGCCAATGGTCTGGCATGGGAAAAGCAATGTATGCCAGCTCTCCTGTTTTTTCCGCTATGTTGGATCGTTGCTGTGCAGCCTGTGCATCAAAGTTGGCATTGCCATTAAAAGCCGTGATGTTCGGAGAGCATGATGCCGCATTAGCCACCACAGAATACGCACAACCGGCAATTGTGGCGCATCAGATTGCACTGGCGGCACATTGGCGGGCGCTTGGATTGAAGCCTGATTATGTATTGGGGCACTCGGTTGGCGAATTTGCCGCTGCCGTTGTTGCCGGGATTCTCACACCTGAACAGGTGATGCCGCTCGTTGCGGTACGAGGCAAACTGATGCAAAGCTGCTCCCAAGGGGGCGCAATGCTGGCGGTTTTTGCCAATGAAGAAGAAGTACTTCCGTTCGTTCGTTCGCTGGCATTAGATTTGGCGGTTTGCAATGGCCCACAACACTGGGTTTGGGCCGGTACAGCGACGGAAATTGCTACTTTGGCGCAACGTCTGGAACAACAGCAGATTCGTTGCCAACGTCTAAACGTTGCCTGTGCAGCACATTCAGCCATGCTTGATGGCGTACTGGAGGCGTTTTCTCTGCGTTGTAGCCAGTTGCAACCTACATTGGGGGAAATTCCGCTGATTTCTACCCTGACAGCCAATATTGCAACGGCTGAACAATTAGGTTCACCGGACTACTGGCGTAACCATATGCGTCAGACCGTACGCTATTACCCGGCGGTTGAATTTGCTCGCCAGCAAGGGGTGACATTATTCATGGAGATGGGGGCTGATGCACAATTAACTGGCATCGGGCGGCGTGTCAGTCTGCCACAGGAAACCTGGATTGCTAGCGTACAGCGTCAAGGCTCTCCAGAGACAACTCAGCAAACGGCTCTTATGCAACTTTACTGTGCTGGTGTGCATCTTGACTGGCCGCATCTTTTCTCGCTTACTGGGGAAAAATGTCATGCTCCGCTCTATCCATTTGATGAGCAGCATTATCGCTTCCCTGCAACCAAATCTGTGCAGCCCACAACCAATATCAATTCTGGACTTGATGTAAATGCTTTGCTCGATCCTGCCATTGAGCAAAACCCCGATGCTGCAACACTACGTGAGTTGTATACCGATGCATTGGTATATCAATGTCATGGGCGTGATACTGAACAAGGTTTCAGTGCTATCGACACTATTCGGGCTGGCCGTCTGCAACCTCGTTGGCGCCCTTTGTTGGAACAATTGTTAACCTATTGCGTCCAGCAAGGTTATTACCGGGAAGTTTTTGGGCCAACAACAAGTAAAATGTATCGTCCTGATCGTCCCCTGCCATATGCCAAACGCAGATTATTAGAGGCACGTTTACTCACTGCTTTCCCTGCTTTGATTTATGCGGGTGAGCGTCTATTTGCCCTGTTAAGCGATCGTTGCGATCTGCCGCGTCAGTTTGTATCAACACAAGCTGCAACCAACTCATGGCTTCCCGCACCACAACCGTGTCCCGATACCCACTATGCCCTACACTGGCGTACAATAAACATCACAGATAACCCAAGATCTTCAACGGCATATACTCTCCGTTCTTCAACTGAGAATGACGAGATAGTTAATCATTGGTGTCAGGCGGGTATTCATTTACAGCCAGAAAGCGGAAATATCTTATTGCTGCTTACTGGCAGTGATGTACTTGAATTATGCAATCAAGTTATTACCGAACTAAAACGTGATGAAGAAATACCATTAACCGTTGTCACCTGTGGCGCTCAACCGGAAACCACCTTATCACCAGAGAATATCAATCCAGCTCAATATGCTGTCTGGGCATTGTTACGTGTCGCAGTTGAAGAATATCCCCATCGTCGTATTCAAGCGATTGATATTGCTGATATCAACGATGCTGACGCTTTGTCATTAGCGCTTGGATATTTAAGTGAACATAACCGTTGGCTGAGAATACGTGGCAACCAAGTCTCGGTACCCGTTTTACAACGTCAATCCTTACTGCTTTCTCAACAGCCGATGTCGATTCCTCATCAGGGTTGGCATATCGTGACTGGGGGAATGGGCGGAATTGGTCAGATTTCCATCCGTTGGTTGTTGGCTCAAGGTGCACGTAGAATCGCGGTATTTGCCCGTCGTCAACATGCGGATTGGGATGCTTTTGTTCAAGAGTTATCACTGAATATTGAATGTGAGATCCGCTGGATTAACGTTGATGTTACTGATACGCCAGCTTTGTTAAATTCAGTGCGGACGCTGGCACAAGAGGATGGTATCGCCGGGGCGATTCATGCGGCGGGTATCGCTGATCACACCCAGTTGGCAGAACTTGAACCTCAACGTCTGTCACAAATGTTATCGATAAAAGCCCTAAGTGCATCGGCATTGCAAATTGCTCTTAAGCAACATAATGCACACTATCTGTTGCTTCATTCTTCTGCCGCATCAATGTTAGGTGCTCAAGGGCAAGGTGCTTATGCCGTTGCCAATGCTTACCTGGAATCTTTGGCGCTGACAGCACCGAGTCCGTTGGTGGTAAAAACACTGGTTTGGGGTGTTTGGGGTGGCGTTGGTATGGCCCGCGAGCGGCGATTAGTGGAAAAATTGGCACAAGATGGCATGTTACCGTTCAGCGTCAATGAAGGTATCTGGCATTTTAATCAATCTCTGCGTACCGCATCTCCTTGCTATCTGGCAATACGGTTAGATGAGCATCATCCTGATATTTCGCGACGTTTACAGGCTGACACTGCTCATATCCATCCAGTGGCAACCCCAGCTCTTTCACACTCTGTCGATAACACGCTGTATCAGGACAGTGAAGAACGGCTTAATTGGTTGCGTCAACGTATTGCTGTATTGCTACGATTAGAACAGCCTGAATGTTTGGCACCGCAACAGGACTTACTGCAATTTGGTTTGGATTCCCTGCTGTTCCTGGAGCTAAATGCGGTGATCCACCAGCAATTTGGTTTCAGATTAACTGCCGAGTTGGCTTATCAGAATATGACTTTAGAGGGGCTTAATCGGCTTATTGGCGACGCATTACCTGAACAACCAGTAACCTGTTCTCAGCCTGAGATCATTATTGACAGCGCCCAACGTCATGCTCCATTCCCGTTAACACCCATTCAGCACGCTTACTGGATTGGTCGTACTCAGGCCATTGATTTCGGCGGTGTCGCGTGTCACGTCCTATTTGAATGGGATTTGACACTGGATAGTTTTGATATTCCGCGTTTTGAACAGGCATGGAATGCTTTAATTCAGCGTCATGGCATGTTGCGCATGGTCGTGGATGAAGACGGACAACAAAGAGTTTTGCCTGAAACGCCTTGGTATGTGTTATCACAAGATGATTTGCGGATGTTGGATGAAACCGCTTGCCTACAGGCGCTGGTTCAGCGTCGTCATACGCTTTCTTACCAAGTCCCGCCAGCAGAACAGTGGCCGTTGTTTGAAGTTTCTGTTTCTCTGCTAACGAATGCACGTTGTCGCTTACATATGAATCTGGATCTGTTGCAGTTTGACGTACAGAGTTTCCGGATCATGATGGACGATTTGCAACGCGCTTACCACCAGCAACCCCTGATCCCGCAGGTGTTTACTTTCCGTGACTATGTGATGGCGGAGCAAGCTCAACGGGCAAATAAAGAGTGGCAGGCATCATGGGCATATTGGCAGGAACAATTACCTTCATTGCCTCCGGCGCCAAGATTACCGCTGAATCCACAACTGCCCCAGCGTAGTCAGCCTCAATTCACAACTTATGAAGGTCGATTAGCACAATCTGATTGGCAAATGCTTAAACAACGCTGGCAACAATGGGGCGTGACTCCTTCTGCCGGTCTGCTGACGCTGTTTGCTCATACTCTGGAATGGTATAGCCGTCATCCGCTGTTTACTCTCAACCTGACATTCTTTAACCGGCAACCTTTCCATCCAGAGGTTCAAGATCTGATTGGTGATTTTACCTCAGTTATGTTGATGGATTTTGATTTACGCAAAATAACCTCCTTGCGTGCCAGCATGGAGAAAACACAAGCTTTGCTGTGGCAACGACTGAGCCACAACTATGTCAATGGCGTTGAGGTGTTGCGAGAACTTGGCCGCCAACAAAATGGTGAAGCTCAAAGCAGGCAACCGCTGACGCCGGTAGTTTTCACCAGCATGTTGGGAATGGCACAAGAAGGCGTCGCCATTAAACAATCCATCACTCAGTTACTGGGTGATCCAGTCTTTGTTCTGAGTCAAACCCCGCAAGTCTGGCTGGATCATCAGGTCATGGAAGTGGATGATGATTTACTGTTTAACTGGTACTGCATGGATGATGTATTGGCACCGGGGGTTATTGAAGCACTATTTGCCGCTTATAATGCTCTGTTAGTGCAAATTTGCCATCAGCCTGACTGCATAGAACATTATGATCTTCATATCCCCCCTTCCGGTCATGCACGTTATAACTTCTGGCCGCAACAACCTGAATTGCATCAAGCTGAACAATATTTGCGTACTAAACCTGAAGTACGGTTGGCGGAAATTCAGCCACGTCAGGACGACACGCAAGGTTATAACTTATGGCTGGTGGCGGAAGATAATTTGCCATTATCGCTACCAGAACCATTGGCAATAAACACTGATAAGTTACCGCTGCCTGAGTTAGCTGAACAACAGGCATTTGAGCGCTCCTGGCAACACATTGAGCAGCAAGCGTTATTTGGCCTGAGCCAGACATTACTGCGTCATAATCTGTTCACTTATCCTCAGCAATGTCACTCTCGTGCAGAGATTGAACAACGTTTACAACTGGCACCACAGTATCAGCGTCTTCTTACCCAATGGCTGACGTTATTAAACAACCAAGGATTGATTGAAAAAAACGCTGATGGATACCGTTGTCTGCAACCGCTTACTCATGTTCTTGCACCTACAGCAAAACTGGACGATGCCGTATGGTGTCAAACGATTAGCCGTTATGTTGCAACATGTATCGAGCAACATGATGCCCTGCTTGCCGGGCGAGGTAATGCGTTGGAACTGCTGTTTGCTGATAAACAGACCACTGCCAGCCTCTATAGTGAGAATCCAGCGTTACGATGCCTGAACCAAACTGCCGCTGAAATTGTCCGGCAATTGAGTCAAGTATCTGATCATTTCACTGTACTGGAAGTCGGTGCAGGAACTGGAGCAACCTCATCGAAGGTGCTTAAGCACAATGCACAATCGATTGAACGCTATCACTTTACCGATGTTTCGCCGCTATTCCTGGATGATGCACGCCAGTTGCTCAATCATTATGGAGAAACTGTAAAATTTGCGCTGTTCGATATTAATCAGAGTATTGATTTTAGCCAGCATCCTGAATCCGGTTATGACCTGATTATGGCGGTTAACGTGTTACATGATGCAACCCATCTGCGAAACACCTTGCAACGCCTGTCACGGTTACTAAAAACCGGTGGATGGTTGCTGATTATTGAATCGACGAAACGCGAAAGTGCGATGCAACTCGCCAGTGTTGGTTTTATTGAAGGCATTAATGCCTGGAGTGATGATCGCGGCGATAGTGCATTGATGGCGCTTGCGGACTGGCGTAAGTGCTTGGAGAAATCCGGCTATCGGGTTTCATTGGAATGGCCGGGGCAAGATGGACCAGAACTGCATCAACAACTGATTCTGGCGCGGGCTGAACGGCAAACACGGCTCAATATCAGTGAAATAGCGGCACAATTTTCCACTTTGCCTTATTCATTGCATGTTCAACAGCAAGAACAATTACCATTGATCATGACCGCTAAAGAGAGCGTAGCACAGCGATCAACTCTGGAAGCAGTACAACCGGAAACAGAGGATAACCAGCTCCATGATATAGAGCAGCAGGTAATCGCGCTCTGGTGTTCACTGCTTCCTCAGCCAATACAGCGCCACAGTGACTTTTTCCAAAGTGGCGGTGACAGCTTAATTGCTACCCGAATGGTGGTGCAATTGCGTCGTCAAGGTTACGAACAGGCAAATCTGCAACAGCTTTTTGAACATCCTAAGTTGAGTGAGTTTTGTCACACCTTGCGAATAGTTGAAACAACACCCACTACACAGGCTGTTCCACTTGAGGCTAAGCCAGCATCGGAGCAGACGCTTCCACTGACTGCGTTGCAATATGCCTATTGGTTAGGCGAAAGCCAGCTATTCCAATTTGGTAACGGTATTGCGCATTTCTACGCTGAATTGGCTATCAACGATCTTGATCTGCCACGTTTTACCACAGCTTGGAACCGTGTGGTGAGTCATCATGCGCAATTACGTGGCTATGTGAAGGATGGGCAATATCATATTCTGCCGGAAGTGCCCTGCTATACCCCGACGGTAATTGACTGTCGTAACATGATGCCTGATCAACGCGAGACAAAACTCGCTGATGCCCGCGATATCTTGCGCACTAAAGGTGTTCCTAGCGATAACTGGCCGCTGTTTGATTTGACGCTATATCGTACTGATGACCGGGTATGTTTATTGCATTTGACTATCGACCTACTGGTTGCCGATGGCAAAAGTCTGACATTAATCCTACGCGATTTGCAACGCGGATATCAGGAACCTAACTGGCAGCCAGAACCACCGGCAGCGACTATTAGTGACTATATTCAAGCACTGGAAGATGAGAAAACGGGGGAAGCCTGGCAACAAAGCCGGCAATATTGGCTTAATCGCTTACCTTATCTGCCTGATGCTCCGGTGTTACCGTTAAAAGATCATCAGTCACAAGAACTTAATCAACAATGTCTGACGGGATATATCAGTCCGCAACAATGGCGGCGTTTGCAACAACGTGCAGCAGAATACCGAGCTTCACCATCACAGGTTATGCTGACGTTATTCACCCATATTCTAGCGGTATGGAGCAACAGCGAGCATTTCACCATCAATGTTCTGCATGGCAACCGACTGTTAATGCCGCAACATTGCGATACGCTGGTCGGAAATCTGTCTACTACATCATTATTGGAAGTGGATTTACGCAATAGCACAGGATTCAGTGACGCGCTAAGTCGGATACAGAAACAGTGGTTAGCTGATCTGCAACATGCTCTATTTGACGGACAACTGGTACTCCGAGAGAAAAATCAGCACCGTCACAATCTAAACGCCGGTATGCCGATTGTGTTCAACGATACAACCGGTACTGCGGGCCAGGGGCCATCAGGGCTGGGAACGCTGAATCTCTTTGGTGCGCAAACACCGCATATTTATCTCGACTGTATGCTGATTTCCGGTTCAGATGGTGGCGTTATCATTCAATGGGCAATTTTGCCGCAACTGTTCCAGCCACAAGTTGCAGAAAACATGTTTGCGCATTATCAAGCTAGTGTCGTCGCCCTGCTTGAACCCGATTACCAATGGAGCACCTTACTTCCAGAGTGGCTCCCGGTAAGTGATCGGATTTTGTGCCAAGATAGTAATGCGACAAAGAATGTATTTCCGCCCCATACGATCTGTTCGTTAATTGAGCAGGCGGTAAATCGCTACCCACAACGTACCGCTGTAGTCGATGCTTATCGTCAAATCGATTACCGCACTTTGTGGTCACAAAGCCTGACGCTGGCTGCCCATCTACAAGCACAAGAAAATCAGCATTCGCCTCTGATTGGCGTGGTGATGGAAAAAGGTTGGGAACAGATTATCGCGGTTATAGCGATTTTATTGGCGGGACGGGCTTATCTACCTATTGATGCCGGCTACCCGCAACAACGCATCCATCAGCTATTGGCATCAGGGGAAGTTGATATTGTATTGACTCAACCTAAGTTTGCTCAACAGCTGAGTTGGCCTGATGGTGTGCAGGTTATCTCTCTGGATGAAATATTACTTAACCGCTTGCCGAAAAATACCGGTGAACAGCGTTTGTCTGCCCATCCTGAGGATTTGGCTTATGTGATTTTCACATCAGGTTCTACTGGCAAACCGAAAGGCGTGATGATAGATCATCAAGGTGCGGTTAATACCATTCTTGATATTAACCAACGTATTGCTCTCAATGAACACGATAGCGTACTGGCAATATCAGAATTGACATTCGATCTTTCAGTTTATGATCTGTTCGGTACTTTAAGTTGTGGGGCAAAACTAGTTATTCCTTCTCCTGGTGACAGCCGACAACCTGACAAGTTATTGACGTGGTTACAACAAGAATCAGTCACAGTTTGGAACTCTGTTCCGGCATTTGTCCAACTGCTTGAGGAGTACGCCAGAGATTATCCGCACTCCTTGGAGAGTCTGCGCTGGATATTGATGAGTGGTGATTGGATACCAACCAGTTTGCCAGAAAGATTATCTGCCCTTCACCCTGCCCTGAATATTCTTAGTTTGGGCGGTGCAACTGAAGCGTCAATCTGGTCTATTGCCTATCCTATCGTTCAGGTTGATCCAAACTGGCACAGCATTCCATATGGAAAACCACTGGCTAATCAGACTTTCTATGTGCTTAATGCAACGCTTTCACCCTGCCCGGTTTGGGTAACGGGGGAACTCTATATTGGTGGACAAGGGTTAGCGCTAGGCTACTGGGCTGATTTAGAAAAAACTGCACAAGCCTTTATTACCCATCCTCAAACCGGTGAACGGTTATACCGCACTGGTGATTTAGGGCGCTGGCGGCCAGACGGTAATATTGAGTTTCTGGGACGCAATGATCATCAGATTAAGATTCGTGGCTATCGGATTGAGTTAGGCGAGATCGAGCACCGCTTATGCGAGCATCCGGATATACAACAAGCGTTAGCGTTTGCACATACTACGTCAACCGGTGCATTGCAACTCGTTGCGGGTGTGCGTTTATCTGATGAAGCCCCGCTATCTACAGAGCTTTTACCGGTTCTGCCTCATTGGTTGCAACAGACCTTGCCCGTCTGGATGTGTCCACAGCGATTTATCATTCTTGATACGATCCCTGTATCCGACAACGGCAAAATTGACAGACGCGCATTGGCAGTTTTGGTTGAGGAGGCAGCACAGGAAATCAATCTTGCATCGTCGGTTGCTCTCAGTGTGACAGCACAAGCTGTGTTGAACCTTTGGCAATCAGTATTGGAACAACAAGCTATCAGTGTGCATGAGAGTTTCTTTACGTTAGGTGGAGACTCTCTGGCGGCGGTACGGTTAATGGTGAAAATCAATCAGACTTTTGACCGTCAATATCCACTCAGCCTGTTACAAACTTACGATACCGTACACTCTTTGGCTGAATTCATTGAACATCAGCCAGAAAACCCTTGCCAAGGGGTGATATTGAACGAGGGAAGCGTTGAACAACCTGCCCTGTTTATCGTCCATCCTATTGGTGGGCATCTGTTGGGGTATCGTCATTTAGCAGCCAATTTCGGTGACCAACGCATGATTGGGTTGGCGTTTTCGCCAGATAATTTAAATACAGATACTCCTTCTGTGGCAGCGTTGGCGGCTGACTATATCAGTCAAATCCGAGCTTTCCAGCCACAAGGACCTTATGCCTTGGCAGGATGGTCGTTCGGTGGATTGGTGGCTTATGAAATGGCTCATCAATTACGTGCGGTGGGTGAAAGTGTTTCTCAATGTATCCTGATTGACAGCTTTGCGCCAAATGTGCGCACCGATTTGACGCTGAATGAAACATTTTGTCATCGTCATTTCTTGCTCGATTTGCAGGGGCAATTCCCTGGTCTGACGCTGAATAATCATGTTATCGCTGCCGATACTAGGACTTTCCTTAATGCGTTGCACGATGCCTTGCCGCAATCTGCCCAGATTGATAGCTCGCTGACCGCACTTTATGACGTGTGGCGTCATAACCTGAATGCGTTGCTTGACTACTGTCCGCCGCAGACTTCACAGCCTTTCTGGCTTATACGGGCAGCACAGGCACTACCTGATTTTATGGATTATCTCGATCCAACCACTATCGCCTCAATCGATCTTGGCTGGCAGGCTTTTGGGCCAGTCAATGTGACACAACTTGCGGGCGATCATTACACCTTGTTCCAACATGAACATGTTGGCTCATTGGTTACTTGTCTGAAAGATATCTTGAATTCAGTACCAACCACTAATCTTGTTAAGGAGAACATATGATAAAGTCACGGCGGGTTCTGATTGTCGGTTCGAAATTTGGCGAATTATATCTTAATGCGTTCTTACAACCTCAGTCTGGTTTGGAATTAGCCGGTATTTTGGCACAGGGCAGTGCTCGCTCGCAGCAACTTGCCTGTGATTTTAATGTGCCCCTATTCCACTCACTGGATGAACTACCAGATGATATTGATATTGCCTGCGTGGTAATACGGGCGGAGGTTATTGGCGGCAAAGGCGATCAGCTCACTCAGGCACTTTTGGCGCGTGGAATTTCTGTCATTCAGGAACACCCCCTTGATGCCGAAGCCATTAAAAGACATCAATTAACCGCAAACAAACATGATGCAATGTTTTGGGTAAATAGCTTTTATAGCCAATGTCATGCTGGAAGAAGTTGGTTACATGCGGCGCGACAAATCACTCACTTATCACAGCAACGTCCGGTAAGTGGTTATCTGACAACCAGTCGCCAATTGCTATTTTCCGCTCTCGATCTGTTGTTACAGGCATGTCACTGTCCGGAACAGATGGAGATAGTCTATGTCGGTCAGCGAAGCAGTGCGTTTCATTGCTTTGAACTTAGCTTCGCAGGGACAACAGTAACATTAAACGTGCAATCCTATCTGGACCCGAGAGATCCCGATATGCACAATCTGGTAATGCATAAAATGACGCTGATCTGGCCTGTCGGTTATCTTACGCAGGAAGCCAGTTACGGGCCGGTCATCTGGACACCCGTTCTTCATGCACCTGATCATCTGAACAACGAACAAAGCCTCTACCTGAATGCCAGCCAGCCGGATGATAACTATCTGCACCAAGCAACATCACAAATTCTTTGTCCGGCAACCAAAAACTGGATGACAGCATTTGAATGTGATGGTGCTAAAGGTGTGGCATTTCTGCTCAATACCTTAGGTTCTGTATTGAACGGTGCCCTCTGCCCACCGGCTTTTGCTTACGATTACCAACTGCGGTTAGCAGGTTTATGGCAACAAATTTTGCGTATTATGGGAGAGCCTGTTACTCAGGATTTATCGTCCCCTGTTTGGATTGAGCCAGCAAAATTGATGTTAACTAAGGAAGAATGTTGATGACGTGGGCACTCCCTACACACCCGATGATTCGTCCTTGCCTGACGACTCACGGCAAACCCAAATACACGCTGTTAATCTGCCCCTTTGCCGGGGGCAGTACCAGTGCATTCCGCCACTGGTCCACACTAGAAAATTCAGATATAGCGGTTTCACTAGTGATTTACCCCGGACGAGACAGTCGGATGACGGAAAAGGCGGCCACCAATATTGCGACATTGGCGCAATCACTTTCTGACCTGATGGTGTCATTCACCTCCGCACAAAGAGAGAACCTGATACTTGTCGGTCACAGTATGGGGGCTCAAGTTGCTTTTGAAACTTGCCAACGCCTTGAGCAACAAAATTGTTCACCCAAGGCGCTGGTGCTTTCGGGGTGCCATGCACCTCATCTTCAATCCCGCCGCCAACTTAGCGGATTACCTGATCATGAGTTTATTGAACAATTGATTGATATCGGCGGTTGTAGCCCGATTTTGCGAGAAGATCCCGGCTTGCTTGCGCTGTTCTTGCCGATGCTACGGGCTGATTTTCTTGCTACGGAACATTATCACCGGCTCGTTCAGACTGACGCGGTAAAACTGCAAACACCAACATTGCTGCTTTATGGCAGTGAAGATAAAGAGGCTTCCGCGATAGAAGTTCAGCAGTGGCAACAATGGCTTGCAGACGGAGAGCAACACCTTTCATATCGCTACAAGGAGATTGTAGGCGACCATTTTTATATTACTCAAGAACCTGAGAATTTTATTCGCCACGTTACACAATTTATACAATATGTTTGTTTACAGGAGCTCGCATAATGGCACCTTTTTCTGTTCTAGGGAAAACACTTACTATGACGCCAGACTACCTTTGGAATGGCAAAACGCTGGACCAACAACTTGCCGGGTGGTCTGGTATTTGGAGCGATAAAACAGCGCTGATCTATCAAGAACAACAACTAACTTACCGTGAATTGCACCAATTCGCAGAGAGATTGGCCAGCGGACTATTTCGTCGTGGGATCCGTCGTGGGGATAACGTTATGGTACAACTGCCTAACCGTATCTCCTTTGTCGTTACCTGTTTTGCCCTGTTCAGGCTCGGTGCTCATCCGGTGTTATTAATGCCGACACAGCGGACTCATGATGTTCATGCCCTTTGCCAGATTGCACTCCCGGTTGCTTACATTATCCCTGATTGCTTCCATGATTTTGACTACCGAAAAATGGCACGAGAAATTGTGGCATCTTGCCCCGATCTAAAACACATTATTGTTGATGGAGAAGCGGAAGAATTTACCGCATTGGCATCCATTGATGATGAACCGGTAAATATTCCCGGCCCAAGTTATGGTGATATTGCTGTATTGCTGCTTTCTGGCGGAACAACTGGTACACCGAAACTCATTCCCCGTACTCACGATGCTTATACCTATGATTTTGTGTTGTCAGCCCGTCTGTGTACGGTAAATACAGAAAGTGTCTATCTAGCCGTACTGCCTGTGGCACATAACTTCACACTAGGCAGTCCCGGTATTTTGGGCACCCTTTCCCAGGGCGGAAGTGTCCTTCTGAGTGATACCGCCAGTTTTGATGAGGCCATGCCGCTAATCGAGCAACACAAAGTGACCCATCTGGCATTAGTACCAGCTCTGGCTCGGCTCTGGGAACAGGCTCGCGACTGGGAACAAAGCGATCTTTCATCCTTACGCTGTTTACAAGTGGGTGGTGGCAGGTTGACACCAGAACTAGCGGAACAAGTAATAGCACGCCTTGGGCCTTTGCAGCAGGTGTTTGGTACAGCGGAAGGATTACTCTGTTATACCCGATTGGATGATCCCCATGAGGTCATCATTAATACCCAAGGGCGTCCGTTATCAGAAGAAGATGAGATCAAAATTGTTGATACCAATTTACAACCTGTAGTACCCGGCGAGGTAGGAGAACTGATTACACGTGGTCCCTACACTATTACGGGATATTACCGTGCAGAGCTGCATAATACCGTGGCTTTCACCGCCGATGGGTTCTATCGCACCGGCGATCTGGTTCGTATGACCTCAGATGGCAACCTGATCGTTGAGGGCAGAATTAAAGAGCAGATTAACCGCAGTGGTGAGAAAATTTCGACCAAAGAAGTTGAGACCTTGCTGCTGCAACACCCTAACATTGATGATGCCGTTGTCATTTCTGTGCCTGATGAACTGTTGGGTGAACGAACCTGCGCCTGTTTACCTAACAACGGCAATCAACCGGAACCGGTGCAGATAGCGGCATTTCTACAACAGAAAGGGGTTCAGCGTCATAAAATTCCTGACCAATGGTTGTTTGTCCCATATTGGCCACTCACCACCGTGGGAAAAATTGATAAACGCCGCTTGGTACAGATGGCACAAGCAGAACATGGTCGCCCAATGCAGCAATATCATGAACAAACTGTTGTTATTACCAGCACTCCGTTAGATTTGATCACACATTTGCTTTCAGACGACGATGCACAACCTTATATGCTCTATGAAACAAAAGGTGAATGGTCACTTGGGATAGGCTGTGCAGCAACCATTAGTGCAGATGCATCGGGACAATTAATTGATCCACAAGGTAATCGTCATCCATACGATATCAACACATTAAGCCAAAAACTTGAACAGGCGCTCAATGCTCTTCCTATTCAGAATTGGCGGGCTTATGGAAGAACTTTATTTGAATTCTCCCATATGACATATGGACTGCCATTAGCACAACAAAACGAAGCATTAATAAAAATCACTATTCCACAGCATGAATTTCGTATAACTCCAGGACAGGTTCTGATACGAACTCTCGAAGAGAGTCAACTCACCATATTGAGGGAAAAAATTAGCCAGGTTGATCAATTAGGTACACCTGTTTTCCCGTGGACAAAAGATATGGAAATTATCAGTACATCAGACGCAGCGAAACGTTATCAGGATAATGTCGCCAATGCGGTTAAGGACATTGCCTCGGGTCACTACCAAAAAGTGATCCTGTCACGTCGAGTTGAACTTGGCTCGGATATTGATATGCCACACAGTTACTGGTTAGGCCGCCAAGCTAACACACCTGCTCGCTCCTTCTTCTTACGTGATGAAGATTTCTCTGTTTATGGTTTTAGCCCAGAAACCGTAGTTGAAGCGGATAGTTCAGGCTGGGTTAGCACGCAACCATTGGCTGGTACCAGAGCATTGACACATGATAAAGATCAGGATCAACGATTGAGAGCAGATTTGCTTTCTGACCCGAAGGAGATCTCTGAACATGCTGTTTCGGCTAAATTAGCATTAGAGGAACTGGCACCGATTTGTCAGGCTGACACACTTTGTGTATCAGAGTTTATGGCGATTCGTGAACGAGGTTCAGTACAACATTTGGCATCACGGGTAAAAGGATTACTACAAACAGACAAAAATCGTTGGGATGCGTTCATCGCCCTATTCCCGGCTGTAACCGCTTCGGGGATACCGAAAAAACCTTCTTTACAGGCAATTTCACGTTATGAAGATGAACCACGCCGACTTTATAGTGGTTGTGTCATGTTATTGGATAGCTCAGGAAAACTGGATGCGGCGCTGGTATTACGTTCTCTCTATCAGCATCAAGGGCGCTGTTGGCTCCAGGCTGGCGCAGGATTGGTCAGAGATTCAAAACCAGAAAGAGAGTGGCAGGAAACTTGTGAAAAACTTGACTGCATTATGAAATACGTTCGCCCTTGCTCTGGCAAAAAAGAGTAAATGAAGTAATAACACTTTTTCTTCCAAACCCCGGGAAAACCAGATCTGTCTCTGGTTTTCCCTAGACGACTAATTTTCTACTATGCTTAATCAGTCACTTCTAATTTTTCCTTCCAGTGACAACCATTAACTTAAAAAAATCAAATAAATAGATATCAGCTTGCAACTATTCTTGCTGGTACCCATTTTAATTGGAGGCAATAAATATGTTCTCTCGTCGTGATATCTTGAAGGCATCCGCAATTGGCGCGGCGGCCGCTAGCATGGGCGGTATGATTAAAACGGCTGTTGCTGATGAACAGCACAATACGGCTGCCGCTGGTAATAGTAAACCATCCACAAATGCTAAAAGTTTGTATAAATATAAATTCACCGATAGTAAAAAACGGGTATTGGAAAATGGATGGGCACGGGAAGCTACGGTGGAACAATTCCCGATATCTGAAGGGATTGCGGGTGTTGATATGATGCTTGAACCGGGTGGCGTGCGTGAACTCCATTGGCATGCTGTTGCCGCTGAATGGGCATATATGCTTGAAGGGCATGCTCGTATTACCATTATTGATCCGGAGGGCAGAAGTGAAGTAGCTGATTTTGGTCCCGGTGATGTATGGTATTTTCCCAAAGGTCATGGTCATTCCATTCAGGCGCTTGAAGATGGCGCGCATTTTATTCTGACTTTTGATAACGGACACTTCTCAGAATTTGGCACTTTTAGCATCACTGATTGGATAACGCATGTGCCGAAAGAGGTGCTTGAGAAAAGTGTCAACATGCCAGCATCTGTTTTTTCTAAAATCAAACAGGGTGAAGCTTACATCGTCGGTGGCGCTATCCCGCCAAAACTTCCCCTACCCGCCGATGACGGCGGATTAAACGATGCCCCACTCACCCACCGTTATGAACTCTTGAAGAATAAACCCTTCTTCGAGAACGACGCAGGGAGTGTTTATCGAGCATCATCGAAGGAATTCCCCATTTCTACAACGATCACTGGCCTCATCGAGACCATCAAACCTGGCGCTATACGTGAACTACATTGGCACCCTAATGCCAACGAGTGGCAATACTACATTTCAGGCAAAGGACGTATGACCGTGTTTAGTTCCCACGGACACGCCCAAACCGCAAAATATGGGCCGACCGACGTTGGTTATGTGCCACTGGGATTTGGTCACTATATCGAAAATATTGGTAATGATGATCTTCAAGTACTGATTGTGCTAGATAACGGTATCTACCAAGATATTTCACTTTCTGATTGGTTAGCTAAAACGCCGTCTTATCTACTGGCGGATAACTTCAACAATGATCCCTCCGATTGGGTGAATCGTCCTAAGGATAAGCTAGTTATATCGCGCCGTAGGACTTGAAATATTGCACAGTGGTGTATTGAAGGAACCTGTATAACTTTGTATATCAGAAATAGCCTCGTTTACACGGGGCTTTATTAGTAAAAAAACGCTCAATGAAAATCATTTATTAGGTGAGTTTTTTATTAACAAGAATCGAAAATTGCCTATTTCCTGCCATGCGCAATGATTATTTTACATTTACACAACCAGCCGTGACTATATTAAAAATATTTTGTTAACATAAAATTATCCTATTCTTCAAGTCCGTATTGGTACAGTTTGTTTTTAGTATCCTCTGTTTTTATTTAACTCATTTCATTTTTTATTTAACTAATATTAACCTAATGATTTAAATGAAAAAAAATCAACGAAAAATGGCAAAATAAAAGCTTGCTAATAATTCTTGTGTAAGTTAATTTTACATTGAAATTAATCATTAAAAAGCTAGGGAAAACTCTATATTTAAAGTTGAAATTTATATTAGCAGCGAAAAATTGCGGAGTTTTCTGCCAGAAATTTCATAGTTCAAATAAACATTAACATAATGGAGAAATATAATGGTTATACAATTAACACCTGATGATAGAAGTGGATATCCACCCGTTGAAAAGCAAATAGCAGGAGATATAGTACGTATACTAAACTTTAAGCAAACAGATGAGGGTCATACAGCATCATATGGAATTGAATATCGAGCTAAGAAAATAATATTAGCTTACGCTTTGGCTGTAAGTGGTATTCATAATGTATCTCAACTTCCTGATGATTATTATAAGAATAAAGAGACTGCTGAGAGAATTTATCAAGAATATATGTCTAATCTTTCATCTGCACTATTAGGTGAAAATGGTGATCAAATTTCTAAAGATATGGCAAATGGTTTTTATAAGAATGAACTGGATTTTGAAGGTCAATATCCTCAAAACATTTGGAATGTTCCTGAACTTGAAAATAAACCATTGAGTGCTTATTCAGATGACGATAAATTATTAGCACTATATTTTTTCTCTGTACAGGAAATTCCACTGGAGGAAAATCAACAATCAAATGCCGCAAGATTTTTTAAATTAATTGATTTCTTATTTATCTTATCTGCTGTAACTTCACTAGGAAGGAGGATTTTTTCGAAAAACTTTTACAATGGGTTAGAGTCTAAATCATTAGAGAATTATATTGAGAGAAAAAAGCTTTCTAAACCTTTCTTTAGACCACCTCAGAAGTTACCTGATGGTAGAATCGGTTATTTGGCCAGCCCAACTGAACCACCTAAATGGAGAGTGAGTTTTCAGGAACTTAAAAAGAATAAATCCAGGAATGGATTTTATAATATGGACCGTGCTGCGCAACAAAAGTATAGTTCATTTATAAAAGAGGTACAAAAGGGTAACGATCCACTGACAGCAGCAAAAAGTATTGGTACAGCAAGCGGCAGTAACCTGGAAAAATTGCCGAATAATTTATATAGTGTGAGGCTAAGCAAAGAAGACAGGGTAACCTTCACTCAAAATAATACTGACAATACAATGACGGTTCATAGTGTTGGAACTCATTATAAAAATATATGATGAGTGATCTCTGACTTCGATTGACAGAACATTTTTAAGCTCTCATTTTTTCAACGGGAGTCTCATAAGGCGTTTTACTTTTCAAGCCACTGTGTGGTCTGTGATAATTGTAAAACGCCTTCCTTTAGCCAATACACTTTACTACCAAGAAAATATATACCCTATGGATTTCAAGATGCATCGCGGCGGCAAGGGAGCGAATCCCCGGGAGCATAGAGAACTATGTGACCGGGGTGAGTGAGTGCAGCCAACAAAGAAGCAACTTGAAAGATGACGGGTATGCCGGCTCTCCCTGCCAATAACGTTAGATGGTTATAATTTTTGATGTTATTTTTGATTTTCGTAACAAAACACATAATATATATGACAGGATAAAAGCCAGCAAGGAATAGGCTATTATGTAAACATATACATTTATGTAATTAAATTTTTTTAATAAGAAATTATGGATAAATTCGTTATGTATTTCAATAACAAAAATATTGTGAACAAGATATATTCCTAGTATATTCTTGCTAATGTCATCTATTAAGAATGGTATTTCTCTGACATTTAAATTAACCAAGAATAAAAACAGGCACACCGAAGAAGCTTGAAGGAATACATTATAAAACTTCCCATAAAAGAAAGTCATCCCCGTCTTGGATGAAATGATTGATAAAGATATCAATGATATAATAAAAAATACCAGAAGTATTATATGCTTACAGGAAAAAGCCTTTATTTTAGGTTTCGTTAGCCCTATATATCCACCTATCAAGAAACTAATCAAACCCTCAGATTGGAACGGAAACAAAATATTGAATGGGATTAGGGAAAAAGAGAATTTGTAATCTGTTAGTGCATTCAGCAATGTAAGATTAGAAATTATAAGCATTATAACGAGTATTTTCTTAATCCCCTTTGCATTTGTTTCATTAAATGTGTTACGCATTAGTGGTGTTAATATATATAGAGAGACAATTGCAAATATAAACCATAAATGGGTAGCATCTGATGTGGTTATACTAACATTAACATAATTTAAAAAATTAATAGTAGGCACTGTTGTAAATTTACTGATAAAATATGTGTCATACAGATAATAAAATATAAGCCAAAACAACAATACAGTTAATATCCCTTTGGATTTATTAATGATGTAATCCACCTGCTTTTCATGCTTGTTGTTTAGTAAGAAATAGCCACTGCACATAAAAAACAACGAGACCCCCAACTGACCGGCCTGCCTAAGAAAATACAAAACCACGTCATTATCATCGCGCAACAAGAAAAATAAAGTAACGTGAGAAATTACAACGAAAAATATAGAAACTATCTTTAATAAATCTATGGCTAATATTCTCATTTTTTGTCTCTTAAATAGATAAAATGAAGTTTGAAATTTTTGGGGCAAGCCTGGTCATACCTAGTTTTGATGGATGCAAACCATCGGACACTGTGCCCAAGCTATTGCTGGTCATAATATCGATATTGCCTTCATTGAATCCAGATTGTTTTAACAAATCCAGATATGGGATGGAGTGTTTTTCGCAGATTTCCCGACAAACGCTGCAATAGTCAGACAAGTAATACCCTTTGGCGTTTTTACTGTTCATGCCTCTTTGTACTGATATTGGCGTTGTTATAATAAACCCTATTCTCGTTGATGGGTATTTTTTGGTAATTCCAGTCATTAATAATTTCATACCGCCAATAAATGTTAAAGGGGTTTTGTCTTTATAATCACCTATTTCCACTCCTCCATTGGAGCCAAAGTCAAATCCAAAATCATTTACCCCTCCCCATATTGTAATAATATCTGGATTGCTTCCCATTTTTTCATATCTTAAACACATGGCTGAATTGTCATTTTTATCTTTTTGGGCTATGCATGTTCCCCCTATTCCGTAGTTTTTCCATTCTTTTAGATCTAAATTTTTAGTCACTATTGGTTGATACCACCCTCTTTCAGTTATACTGTCACCGAGGGTAAACCAACACCCTCCCTTCAAATGCGATTGAATATAAGACATTTACTTTTATCCTTCTAAAAATAAAATGTAGACCGACTGGTTTTTTATCAGTATCGAATGTCAGCTGGAACGGACGCAGGCATTTCGATAGCGTGGTATTCGGACATTTGGCGATAGGCCGTTGTGATAATTGCTGCCTAAATTTCTCAGACCATAGAGAATATCCAAACAATTCTGCGATTAGTTTACGTTGAGTGTAATACTCATGGTTGGCAACTGGGGCGGCATGACGGAAGTAGCGATTAATCACAAATGTATAATCGCTTTCCACATCAGACAAAACGAAACGGAAAAAAGCGTGTTTAACTTTGAAATAACCGCTTTGCAGGACACAGTAAATTTGGGAATACAAAGCCGACCGGTTTGTAGTAGGCTCCAGTTCGCTTGCTGACAGCGACAGAAATTCCAACTGTAGGCCTTCATCAAAATTAGGAAGCGCATACAGGGAGAATTGCTTCGCATCCGTTAAGGCAGAGAGTCTTTTACTTTTATTGGCAGTTTGGTCTATATGATGAGTCATCATCCTGATTCCATGCAAATCATGTCCGTATGAGGATCGCTGACCGGACAGTAAAAATGAATTTCGTCACTGCGGTTGGATCTCGAATGAAGTTGTCTCATATAAATAGTACGATATCAACCCCTTTTACGCCCCTTTAATCGTACACATTCATGATAGAAATATGGATTGGTGATCATAAACAAATTATTGATCAGGTACTAAAAAATGCTGATAGTGATAATTAGTTTGCTAAAGAAGTGCCTGATAAATTAGCTGAAGAGAAAAATGAATCTGAAACATAATATTGAGTTACTGACCACCTGAGTTTAATAACAAAAATGCCGATCTTGAATATCGGCATTTTACTGTGAAAGAGAAGATTAATTTAATGCTTTAACGCTTCAATTTTATCCCGGCTCAGTCCGGTACTGGTGGCAATAATGTCCAAACTCACGCCATGCCGTAATAAGGCACGAGCCGTTTCCAGTTTACCTTCTTCTCGGCCTTGCTCAATACCTTGTTCGATACCTTGCTCGCGCCCTTTTTGTTCAAGCTGTTCTGCAATAGTCATCAACATCGTTTCATGCTCCGGAGATTGTTCAATCAGTTGATGGACAAAGTGTGAGAGATCCAGCGTATGTCCATTCAGTAAAATATAGCGTAACTAAAACAGCAGAGGCACCACCAAGGGGAGTTCAGTATGGCCTTTTTTCAGGTGAGCCGCCATGGCTGACATGGCGTAATACATCAACCGCCAGGCCATCAACGGGTCAGGGGTGGACTGATGTTCAATCAGACAGTAGATATAACCTTGTCCCCGAGCCGTTTCAACCGAGTAGAGCACATCACTGTGCAATTGACGTAAATGCCGGTCCACAAAACTGCCGGGTTCCAGTTTCAATGTGGCTAAATCACACAACGACTGGACCTTTTCGGGCAGATAAAGGGATAAGAACTCCCTGGCCGTTTCAGGCTGCGTTAAAAAATGTTTGAATAACGCGTCATGGTGAGGTCGTTTTTCTTTCTTTGCCACAATCCGTTTTCTCTGTCTTATCAGTTAGTCATCGCCATGCATTGCCAAAGTTATAATATCCGCAACCAATGTACAACATATTATCTACTTAGCAAAAACCGCCGTAAACCTTAGCCCAGTGTGGATGGGAATATCAGGCGAAAAGCCCAAAGGGCTTGAGGGCTGGCTACTCCGGCGTATTCTGACTGGCAACGTACGCTTTTAACGTTTCTCTCGTTGCGCCACCTGCTATACATAATGAAATGAGTATTTTTCAACATAGAAAAGCTTGAATGGAGCAATTCTCGTAAGCCTGTTACCCTATTGGGGATAAAGAAGTTTCCGCCAGAAATTCTTTTAGAAAAAAGTGAGCATCAGCATTTTTTATTTTACATGGCTTTTCTGTTAAATATATGCAGGAAATGGCCGTGAAGCATGTGAGAATGCCGTTGTGGTTGCTGCGGTACTTAAATGGATTAAGTCAATATGAGATCCGTGTTATTTCTTCCTATATTGCGAACAAGTTTTTAGAAACTTACTTGGTAAAACTCATTGCTAGTGAAAAAGTTGAAAACCTGATTGTTGGTGGTGGCGTTCATTTCAATGTCAAACTCAATAATGTTTTACTGAATAGCATAAAGGGAGATATCTGCTGCTCTCCCCTTGCTGGTGATATTGTGCATGCAATGACAGGTGCTGTTACTCTTGATAATACATTATCTAATAGAAGCGTAAATCTATTATTGCTAAAACGTGATTTATCTTTGCCGTACAACGGTAAATATGCAAAGAATATCATTTATACAGATAATCAAGCTGATTTTATTGAAAATACAGCTCACTATGTGAGTAAGGTATATATTATCAATACAGTAAAAAATTGGGGAGAATTAGGTCCCAGAGCACTTATGTCAAACTCCACGTTGTGTTTACCGACTGGTGAGTTGAAGCAAGAAATTAACCTTCTTAATGGCCGGGATGACCATATGCCAATGGCCCCTGTATTAAGATCAGAGAATTTGCCGGTTCTCTTTAACATTAAAGAAGTAAACAGAGTAACAGGCTCACTTCATGGCATGATTATTGCGCTAAGTTATAACGATAATATACTTGAAGAAAAATATGAGGGAGTGATGCATAAAATGCATGATGGTAGAACCACTGGCAGGCCGCTTGTGGTCAAATTAGACGTTGATGTCGAAATACTACAGAAAGTTGAAAATGAAACTGGCTATGCAGCGTTAATCAACACCTCTTTCAACATTCATGGTTATTCTACAGTTCAGCGGATGCAACATGCATATCACGACTTCGATTATCAGTGCAGGAAAGCTGAAAAAGCGGGTATCCGTAAGCCTTTTCTTATTATCGGCAACTTTTGAAATCCATAGGGTTATAGGTAATCGCCCTTTCATTAACGGTGACCTTTTAGCTGGTCACCGAATTTTTCTATATACCCGTCATCTTTCAAGTTGCCTCTTTGTTGGCTGCACTCGCTCACCCCGGTCACATCGTTATCTATGCTCCCGGGGATTCACTCCCTTGCCGTCGCGATCCATCTTGAAATCCATAGGGTATATATTCACAACAGTGTCTCGCATTTAAACCTGTTTTATAGTTAATTGTTTTTTAATTGATGGTGATTATTTGCATACCAGGAAATATAATCATCACTGGATATTGGCGTTTCGATTCCAGCCTTATCCACGCCAAAACTGGAAATATAATCATTTATTCTGTCTGCATGCTGACGTATATACTCAATGCGTCTCTCGTCTATTTTTTTAGATTCTTGTAAATTGATCACTTCACTTCTCAGGAGATTGCTCATGCTACGATGAATCCAGTCGAGAAGATAACCTTCGATGATCATATAAAAATCATCATCATTATTGTTGTGGTATGTATCAATAATGGTCGTTACCACGGATAAAACGGCATATGTTTGGCTTAGTTCTAGAAAATCCCTACTATGCTTATTAAGCATATCTAAATTTATTTTTTTATTGCTACTCACTGTTAATCCATTTAGTTTTTTATATAAAAAGTTCATATAATCATTTAAAATGGGAAATAGATTATGTTGGAAAGATGTTTTTTCTATTTCTTTCATCTTATTGAGAATGATCATCCCTCCGGCTTTTAGTGATAATACAAGGTTATCACCTTCCGAAGTAATCGTACCAAAATTAGATATCAAATAATGGGATATCTTGTTAACAGTAAATAATCCCTGTGCGCCGCAACGCTCACGACAATTAATTAATATTTCTTGTGTACGCCATGTGCACAGGGACTTGGTAGTAATGATTTCAATAAGTAGTTCATCTGAAAACTTAAAGTTTTTAACTGATTCTGATAATATAGCTGAAACTTTTCTTGTTAATTCTCTTAAGTATAACGCATGAGTGATTGTGCTCAGGGTATCCCAAGCAATACCTTCTTTGAAATGAGAATAATTAATTATTGGCATAGCACCTGAGTAACCGAATGTTTGTCGTTTATTTCCATATGTGCTAGTTATATGAAGAGCTGATTTGGCCGCTGTAACTGAGATCATTGCCATGCATAACTTGCCTGAATGTATTCTATTTGTAATTAACGAAAATCTTTCTCTTAATTCTTTAGTATGCAATGATACTTTACCCTCCCTGGTCAGTGTTATCATATTGCCCGTAAGGATCCCTTCAAAAGGAATTTCGACATTATCAAATGAAGTTATTGCGTTATCTAAATGAAGCCCTGGCTTATCGCCAAGTGGAGTAATTTTAACGCCAGGAGTTAATTTTCCATTTTCAGATAGAGGAAGAATAAATGGGAAAATACCATATTTCTTTCCTGATACATTTAACTGAGCTAAAATTACAGCCACTTTAGGTAATTCACAAGGCATGGTATTAGGCATAAATTTATATGCATTTGGACCAGGTGAATTCAACATGAATACGCCTTTTTCCGGCAGATAATTAGCCTGTGTTTCGATTGCGATTAGATCATTCCCGTGAGCTAGCTCAGTCGCCAGATATACTCCAATGGCACGACCTGAACAAAGTTTTTGGTAAAGATCTTCCACATATGGAGTTTGCACTCCTAAGTTAGCGATAGTGCCGATGGCTAAATTAAAATGAATTGATAGCATAGAAACTACAGCGCAATCATGTGGAGCTACAAGTTCATGAAGCGCAACTAATTCATTAAATGGTTTCGTGTGAATATTATTATCTTGAATATATTTAAGAAGTTCTATGAATTTTTTTACTGACGACTGATAATTGTCACAATTGCTTTTAAGTACCGCTACAAGGTTATCAGATACTCCCTCATTTCCTATGCCTAAATAAGACTTTAATGTTGATTCTGAATTGCACAATGATTTATTCATATCGATGGAGCCTTTTACTAGAATAATAATATGTATATCCCCTATGGATTTCAAGATGCATCGCGGCGGCAAGGGAGCGAATCTCCGGGAGCATAGGTAACTATGTGACCGGGGTGAGTGAGTGCAGCCAACAAAGAGGCAACTTGAAAGATGACGGGTATATTAACTATTTAATAGTTTAATGGAATACACCAGAAATATACACTTCTACGTTAAAAAATTTATTAATAGAAGTGATTTGTTAAAAATTTTTCTTCTTAGAGTCCAGTAGAGAAAGCGATATTAAAACATATTTATCAAGTAAATAATTCATCGTTGTTATTTTATTTAAACAGATGATTAATCATTTTATCTTCATCGTAAAAATTATATTGATATAAATAGTTTGTTATGAGAATGGATTTTTGTTGTTTTAATATAACTAGTTGGTGAATTAGTTATGAACCATTGTAGGTAGAGGTTTTTTATTATTTCAAACAATGTTATTTTTATAGATAAAAATTACCATGTTACTTTTATCAATTACTTAATTTTAATGAAAAAACTTTTGGCATTATTTATCATGCGAGGCACCTATTATATTAATGTGAAGTTGGTGCAAAGATTATTTGCATAATTTACACTTCAAATGCGTCAGATTTTCTTTATTATTAACTAGGAGTAGAATATGAAAAAATTGATATCTATGTTATTTATTTTCATTGGTATGATTAGCGCCCCTGCATTTTCTGCGGAAACGAATAGTGGCATTGTCAGAGTCGCAGAAATTAAAGCTGATTGGGACAATCCTGCACATTATTTTTATACATTCAGTGGAAGTTTAGCCGGTAACTGTGGAAAACCAGGTTATATTTGGTCAGGATCAAGCGCTGATAACATTAACAAGCTATTAAGCCAGGCTTATGCACAGGGTTTAAATATTAAAGTTGGTATAGAAAATGTAAGTTGTAATATAACTACAGTTTACGTCATTAAACAATAGTAATTATTTCTTATGCTGTTATCAATGGGATAAAGAGATAAATAAACATTGATTTACCTAACTTTATAACGAATCCCTCTACTTTACAGTAGAGGGATTTTTAAATTATCTTAAATGATTTTTCCTTTTCAGAATTATTTCAACTCAGAATTTATCTTATTCGCAATATATTTCAGTGACGAAACTTGGTGCATTTTCGATGGTATCATGAACCGGGCAGGTTCTATTAATAAAGTCGACAAAGGCATGAATTTCTTCTTCACTATTATCAGCTTTAATATGAAATTTTGTCACTATTTTGGAGAAACCTAATTTCGCTTGTTTATTTCTACCAGTGAAACCATCAGTATCAAGCTCACCTTCCAGATCAACGTGAATATCAATTAAGTTGATTTTGTGCAGTTTAGCAAAAGCCTTTGCTACGATACATTTACAGGCCCCGAGAGAACAGAGTAAAGCTTCAACTGGATTCATCCCCTGATCAGTACCACCTAAATTACGCGGTTCATCCAAATAAAAGGAGAAATCTCTTGATGTACATTCAACTTTCAATCCAGCTACAGATTTTACTGTGGCAGTAAATAATTCTTTCGCCATGATCTAACTCCTTAATTGTTTTCCGGATAAAACTCAGGGGACAGTATCTGGGACATACCCCAAATGGATACATCGGGAAACACGTCTAACCCGGTTTCGTTCATTGCTGAGGCAACGGCTTTAGACCAGACAACATCAACCCAATTTGAATCATCTAACTTTGTCTTTAAACTAGGTGATTCTTTTAAATCATAAAGAATCTCTTTTCTTTGCGCTTTAATTGTTCTTTCCCAACTTGTTCCTCTATCACTTGGCTGGTATTTCCATTTTAATAAGTGAGCAATTAATACTGCCATGCGGCTAGCCAACTCACGCTGCTCACTCTTGCCCACGTCTTCGATATCCTCAGCAATATTGGCTATATCAATCTCAGAGAGTTTACCGGCACGTAATAACGCTGCCTGCTCATTTGCCCAAGCGACCACATCAGTTTCGTAACGGGTATGATTCATAATTGTCTCCGCTAATAGGTCTATTATGCTAGCAGTCTGTCAGAGAATACGCTTTAGGTCAAAAAAGAACTTATCTTCGATAACTCAGTGTTTACCCTACTTCCGGCAACATTCCACTCACTATGCCAATCTGGATTGCTATTACTGCAATACCGCAGGTAAATACCAGCAAGAGTACAGGTTTACCGCCAGGTACCCGATATCGAAGTTCATTTTGTTGACGGGATTTATAGGCCAGGAGACTAGGCAATACTAACGCCAAAATTGATAGCGCGATCGCGGCATATCCCAACGCCATCACAAATCCTTTTGGGTAAAATAGCGCGAAAATCAACGGCGGAACGAAAGTTAACAAACCAGTTTGCATACGCCCGGCTACGCTATTTTTGCGTTTAAACAGATCACCCAGAAAATCAAACAGGCCAAGTGTGACACCGAGGAATGAGGTTGCGAGCGCTAGGTTGGCAAACATTTGTACTGCAAGCTCAGTTTTCGGTGAAGCAACAACTTCGCGAATGCTGTGTAATAAGCCATTCAACCCTGCGTTTTCAGCTAAGATATCGACGAATGTGCTGGAATTAATACTTCCGAGTGTCGCCAATTGCCAGAGAATATAAGCAAATAGCGGAATCGCGCTGCCGATGATAAACACCCAACGGAGTCGACGAATATCGCCATCCATATATTTCACAATACTGGGAACACTACCGTGAAAACCAAACGATGTGAATATCACAGGAATTGAAGATAGTATTAATCCTTGTTCTAATGGCATGGTCAGTAAGTTAATATGCTGAACATGTGGCATCATCATCCCCAACATCAATACTAGGAAAATAATTTTTGCACTGAAAATAACCCGATTAACCATATCTACTGAACTGGTGCCAATACAAACAACTCCTCCGCCAATCACTGTAAACAGGATAACACCTACTGAGGCAGGAAGAGATAGATTCAGCCATTTGTTGAGGCTGACTGTCAGTAATTCCCCGGCGCCACTAATATAGGCTGATGTTAATGCATACATTAGAAACATCATGCTGAAACCGGCTAACATTTTGCCACCGTTGCCAAGATAACGTTGAGCAAGTGTCCCTAACCCCGTATCAGGGGATTCATATTGGTAAGTTTCAACCAGCAATAACGCGGTGTAACTCATCAAAACCCACAAGCCAACCAACATGATCAAACTTACGCCAAATCCTACACCGGCGGTTGCTAATGGCATGGCCAACATACCAGCGCCGATGGTTGTTCCTGCTATGATAAAAGTACTGCCAAAAGTACGGTTCTTCACGTTTTTTCCCTTCGAATCAACAGCAAATATTTAATAATAGAAAATCAGGCGACTTTCTTTTTTTCTTCTTCATCAACAATTTGAGTCAGTTTTTGAATAAAAATTTTCTGGAGCCTTTCCCAATACTCGTCAAAATCGTCAGCATTATGTAAACAGTGAGTCATCACAGCAGCACGTAAGACATATAAACTGTGGACTTTCTGCCATTCTTCTTGGGCAAAACCGCAACGTTCAACATAATGCCAGGGAGTATCACCATACTCTTCATAACTAAGGGAGGTGGAAGAAGTCAAAAAATCATTGGTATAAGTGCGTCCAGAGGCATATGAACAAAGTTCGTACATCCGTTTATTAAGACGATTATGATGCATTAAGTCATCATTTCCTTGCTCTTTAAAAGTAAAATTGACCATATGGAAATCAGGATTCGGCATGGCATGAATTTCAAACCGGCGTTTATCAACAACCAATGGTTCTGTGGTTAAAAGTTTTTTAACCATCCAATTGGCCGTCACAATACCGGCAGCAATTACTTTTCCGTAGCCACTGATATTAAGTGGAACCAATCGATGCGCAGCCCAAATTGCGGCGGCGATAGCTCCGGCTTTAGATCCCTCCATAATAGAAGCACCGAGCACGACACGCCGGTTAACGGCTTGATCCTGTTGAGTATCAACATCTTCAAAAACATAAGCTGCACGGTAGGAAATTAGGTCAACAATACGCCTATCTTTCATACATACCGCACCGGCTGCATATTGAATAAATCCAACTTTGTGAGGATCTACGGTGATTGAATCAGCCTGACACATGGCCCGGAAACTTTGATAAATTTCAGGTTTAGGCCAAATAATATCTTCCGGAATGATTGCCAATTCACGATAACGGCGGATAAGTTCATCATATTCCATAAACTCTCCCCGCTCGTTAAGGAACATTGCGCTGGCATAACCTGCATAAGCGGCATCAATATGCACATAAAATGAGACGCCATAACGCTCTTCACACTCTTTACGCAACGCAATAACTTCATCAACTCGATCAATAGCACCGACTTCCGTAGTTCCAACTACGGTTACCATAGCTAGAATAGGTTCTCCCTGCTCTATCAGACTGAACGTAATTTCACGCATTTTTTCAACATCGGTACGATAATTTGCATCGACCGGCAATGGCACAATATGCTGTTGACCAATCCCTAGAACATCCATTGCTTTCATCCATGAATAATGTTTCGACTGCGGCACCAAGACTTTGCCAAACATTCCCTGTTTTATCCCAACACCACGGCAAGAAAGTTCACGAACTTCTTCGAAAATGCCCCGCTTTTTTAATTCATCCGTTAAATCCAGAATGTCTGATGGAGATATATTCAACAGTTGTTGTTCTGATTTATTTGCAACCAAATCACTGGATTGCGGATGCTGTGCCATAGCAAGAGGAATGGTTTTTAAATTACGTGCAACCCATAGCCCTTCATAATTGGCGACAGTTCCTCCCGATGTGATATGTCCCCAAGCTCGGCGAGGGTCATAACCAAACATCTGACATAAATCTAGCCCGGCTTCAATTTCTAGCTCCGTTGTTGTCGGTGATGACTCGTGGGCACAATTGTTCGGGTTGTACATCATAGCCATAACATAAGCGAGATTGGAAACCATCAAGGTATCGGCATTCATATGCCCCATATAACGAGGAGAAAACCAGGGAACAGAGGTGTTTTTCAATTTGGCGGATAGCTGGTTCAGAATACCTTCTGTCCGATAAAGGGTTTCTCTATAATCAGGTGCGTAACGATCAACTGAGGTTACCAAGGCGGGATCTTCTGGGTGAAAATCAGAACGCCAGTGCATGTGCTCACTTACGGCATATTCCATCATTTCTCTAAAAAAAACCGCATTTTCTGATTTAGGGCCTAAAAACAACGCATCAATGTTTAAGTGCGAAGTAAACTGTTTGGTCATAATCACATACCCTTTTCCAACTAACAAAAACGGCTGTCAGCAACAGAGAGATTCTGAAATTCTTTATTTGTTAATGAAATCACTATCATCCTCTGATAAGCAGACAGAAAATTGTATGCCACCTAACGTATCAATAGTTGGTCATACCTCATTATTCTAAATATTCAGAAAAATCTATCAGGTGTAATAGATCAATCATTAATATATCTATAAACGATCATTTGTTAATAGATATAGACTATATTTGTTAAAATATTAACAATGACGTTGAATATAAATTCTGATTTTGTGCGCAAGGACAAAGAACGAATAAAAACCAATCAGAAAATAGAGATTTATTTGTCATTTACCTTATTAAATATGAGTGTTTATTCTAACGCGAAGAGGTTAATAGATAAAATGCAGGGCTACAAGTTAAAATAGCCCTGATTTAAGCAGAAGTACTATTAAGATGATACATTTACCAGCATAACCTTGCCGATAACATCACCGGCTTCCATCATTCGATGCGCATCAGCAGCATCTTTCAGATCAAATACTTTACAAATTAGTGGACTGACTTTTCCTGATTTCAATAATGGCCAGACCTGTTGTTCCAATTCCCTGGCTATCTCTGCTTTTTCCTCTACACTGCGAGAACGTAATGTAGAACCTGTGTGAGTCAGACGTTTTAGCATTAAGGGCATCAGATTAAGATTTTCAGGGTCTCCTTTCATCATACCAATTTGAATAATTCTCCCGAATTTAGCAGCAACCTTATAGTTTTTATTGACATAATCACCACCGATTAAATCAACAACCATATCAACCCCATGATTACCTGTGATTTTCAATACTCGATCAACAAAATCTTCTTTATGGTAATTAATAACAAAGTCAGCACCTAAACTGTGTGCAACTTTAGCTTTCTCATCAGAGCCGACGGTAGTAATGACTTTGGTGCCAAAGGCTTTTGCTAACATAATCGTGACACTACCTATCCCAGAAGTACCACCATGAATCAGCAAATTTTCTCCTTGTTTCAGTTTGCCAGTCTGAAAAACATTAGCCCAGACGGTAAAAAAGTTTTCTGGCAATGCGGCTGCCTGAACAAAATCCAAGCTATAGATGGGTAAGGCAATGGAGTCATGTACCAGACAATACTCGGCATAACCGCCTCCGGCAACAAGGGCACAAACTTTATCACCAAGGTTCCAGCGTTCACAACCTTCACCCTTGGCAACCACTTCTCCTGCAATCTCCAAACCCGGTAATGGTGATGCATCAGGGGGTGGTGGGTAAGAACCCATTCTCTGAAATATATCAGGCCGATTAACACCTGCCGCAGCTACTTTTACCAACAAGTAGCCTTTTCCTGGCCGCGGCAGCGGAACCTGAACCAGATGCAATTTCTCCGGGCCTCCGGGCTTAATAATGCTGATCGCTAACATATATTGGGGCAATGAATTAATTTGGCTATGCATATATACCTCTTATTTCTTTTGACGATCCTTTTTATTGGGTTATGTTTAATATGATAAGTGAGATTTAAACAGGTTTTTCCATTTTGCTAGATAACTTGGCATTTTAAGGATCAGTTGTAACCTTGCCCAAGTCAACTAATACTCACCATTTTTGCGATTGAACTATCGGTAGATAATCTTAGTAAATTTCAACCTCCAGTATCCACATCCACTTCGATTTTTCTTTCAGACCTGGTGACGCATGGATCTTAACCGGAAAAAACGTCAAATATCTCAACACCATAACAGTGAAATTTAGCATTTCGCCCATTACCAGACAGATCGTTATAATTCATCCTACAAATTTTCATAGCTATCCTCTTATAATATACCTGCGAGTTGTTTTCAGTCTGGAATTGATTAAATTATTATGCTCTTTTCCATAGAGTATGTTTTCGTATCGTTGGATTTTAATACTATAATAAGGTTCACTTTTATCTGGAAAACTTCATATTAAAATAAATATGGATTATGACTATCGTTAAAACTGCAAAATAAACCGATATTAACTCTTCAGCTCTATACTTTGAAACTTTTTCACAAACGATTAAAAATATAGAAATATCAAAGTGGTAAAAGTAAAACCGTACTGAGTTAGCGCATCACCAACTAATATGACTGTTTAAAAAGAGATTGGTGAAAAAGCTTTCCTATCTTACAATTTACTATAAGCTAATTTTCAAAATTGTAAAATACCATTGAGGTGCTAATGGAAACATCAGCAAAACAACCCAATGACCGGACAGTAAAATTGAAAAGCGGATTTGATCAGTCTGAACTGGTCAAAGCACGCATCATCAATCTTGCTGATCATTTTATTAATGTGCTTAAAAACAAAGATTCAGAAAGTATTTCCCAGTTGTTAACCCTCTCTGATGATGAATTTTGGACAGAAGTCAAAGGACGAGCTAACTATATTGAAATAGTGGCAAATATCACACCGGAAAAGAAGGAACACGAAGAATTTATCGAAACTAGAAACGCTTTTCTTGCCCATCTTGGGGAATATGGTGGTGTTTATAAGTCCAGTAAGGTTGCTGATATATTAGGAGTGACCCGCCCAACAGTAAATAAGTATGGTGAAAATCATAAACTCATTGTATTAAATTGGGGAATAGAGAATTTATATCCTGTATTTCAGTTTTCGGTAAATAAAAAAACTAGCAATAAAGGATATTTAAAAGGTGTCCCAGAAATACTGGCTAATCTAGGTCCAGTCAGTGGTGTAAAAAAGTGCGGTTTTTTCCTGCGTGAAATCAAGACATTTAATCTTGGTATCGATCTGGCTGAATCCACGATGGTACTGGATATCCTCAGAAATGGTGCCTCCAATGATGAAATTGCTCAATTGGTAAAACTGGCGAAAATGTTCGGTTCTGTTGATTCTATATAAAAAATTCCAGCATAACCCTCCTTTGGAATATATCAACTGCTCAAAAATGCGTGTTCTCACAGTACTACCGTTTGTCCGCCATCGACTAGCAGTGATACGCCGGTTATAAACGATGCGAGATCCGATCCTAACCATACGACCGCATTTCCTACCTCTTCCGGCTCTCCCAATCTTCGGAGAGGCATCCTTTCCCGTAACCCATCAAACATTTTCGCCACTTCCGGCGAGGAAAGAGGAAGTGCTGTATTGATCAGTCCTGGGCAGACTGCATTAACACGAATACCTGACGGCCCGAAGGCATCGGCCAGTGCAGCCACCATCATATTCACGCCAGCTTTGCTAGTGGAATAGGCGGTTGTAAGTTGTCCTGTTCTAATGGACCCCATACTTGACGTTGCCACAATACTTCCGCGTTTACCTAGTTTTATCATCTGTTCAGCAGCAGCCTGTGCGCCAAATAGAACGCCATCCAAGTTGACCGTAAGCAGCTTGTGAAAATCATCTGCACTAATCTGTGGGCCATCGGTAGCTAATGCGATTCCTGCATTGCAAGCCATCAGATCAACACCGCCGAACGGTGTAGCGACATCAACCAAGGCGTCCATCTCACTTCGTGAGGTGACATCACACCGGTGGAATATGGCTTTTGTACCAAGCGAATTGAGACGCTGAAGCACTGGTGTTCCTCCCTCTCGAGGCTGATCAGTGATATCGCCAATAATTACGATTGCTGCGCCATGACGCGCCGCAGCTAAAGCAATGCCTGCTCCGATGCCACTTGCGCCGCCAGTGACAATGACAACCTTACCTTCTAGCATACGGTCCATTTGATGTTCCTCATTAGTATCGCGTTATCACAGGCGCTATTTGAGATATTTATTGATCCAGATCATGGGGATAGCATAAAAAACACACATACAATCATTAACCAATGCAAATATAACCGACATTGGCTTCCGAAACCCTACGCCCTGTTGCTCAGAACGAAACTATCTCTGCCGGATTAAGCGTGCTTATCACTCCCAGAATACCTTTAGCCAACGGAATGGCTACCGGAGAGAGATAGGAGCCCAGCGGGATACTCGCGTGGTCAATGGAGGTAAGCATGGTAAAATCGTCGTTGAGTCCGGTAAGATCGTCGCTGATAGCTTTGCCAATGCGCACCGTCTGCGCCACGCCATGACCACTCCAGCCATGTACCATATACACGGGTACTCTGTCGTCGCTCTTGCGGGCATCGGTGGCACCGTTTAAGGTCAGATCGCTGATCCCGCCCCAAGAATATTCTAGTTCGGCTTTTTCCAACTGCGGGAACACGGTTCTGATACGCTCAAGCAGATAGTTGTTCACATCACGTGGTGACCAAGAATTGCCAGTACCCTGTCCACCGAACAGCAGGCGGTTGTTGCGCACTGCACGATAGTAGTCGACCTGTAACTGTGTATCGTAGACCGGCAGATTCGACGGGATCAGCTCTTTGACATCCACTGGCAACGGCGGCGTTACCGCCACGTAGGAGAAAAAAGGCACCGTGGTGGAAGGGCCGGAGATAAACTCACCCGTGGAGACATGCACACCCAATACCACAGCTTTACTTGCCCTGATAGCTCCCCGCTCAGTTTCTACGACTGTACCACCAGCATCCTGCCTGATGCCCTTCACTTTCGTGCTGTCATAGATTCGCCCACCCAGTCTGGCGAAACCATAAACCAGGCCACGCAATAGTGCCAGAGGGTGAACCTGCCCACCGATACTGTCGACATTTGCTCCATGGTAGATGCTCGAACGCACATACTCTTCCTGCAATTCGTGCGGTCCGATAACCTTCATCGCCGTGTCTCCCAGTTGACGCCGGGCATCGGCATTAGCCACCAGCGGCCCCATGTGGCCTGCGTGCACCGCAACAGTGATATGACCATATTTGCGGTCACATTCAAAACTATAACGCTCACGGAGTTCATCCACGAGATTCATCGCTTCAACAGAGGCAAAACGCCATAAGCGTTTAGCCTCATCGAATGAAAGTTTTTCCAGTATGGTTTTAGCTTCCCAGCGTGCAAGCCCAGGGGTTATCTGTCCCCCGTTGCGGCCAGAAGCTCCTGAACCAATGTTATCCTTTTCAACCAGAATCACGTCCACTCCCGCTTCAGCCAGATGCAATGCCGTGGAAGCACCCAGCAACCCACCGCCGATAACCACAACTTCGCAGTTCTGGTCTTCAGGCAGGCTTCCAAAAGTGGGCCAGTCAGCCAAAGAAGCTTCATAATAATTGGCTGGCATGGCACCAGCCGCAGCGTCTTTATGCCAGCTCCAGATGCGCGGATCCAGCCCCAACCGGCTGGCTCTATGCTGTGCATCCTCCAACAGTGTTGGCCGGAGCTTATCAACTTTGACGGCCGGAGCATCGGCCGCGGTTAAGGTCCTGGCGAGCAGGGATAAGTTGGGAAATACGGATGAAAGCACTCCTGCCCCCGCGAGCGTCGCGACGGTAGAAATAAAGTCTCTTCTATTCATTGTCATTTCAACACTCCTGTCATGATCTTGAAATCACCTGCTGGCTTGGTCTGGAGAGTTTCCCTATGAGTGAGTCCGGCTATCTGAGCTGTATTTATTGCTGCCAGGGCTCCCTTTCAGGCCGGCGAGAATCAGCAGGATAACAGTGCCGATAAACGGTATGAGATGCAGCAGTAACCACCAAGCGCTACAGTTGATGTCGTGCAGGCGGCGGGCATTCACTGCTAGCGCGGGCAAAAACGTGAGCAGCAGATAGACAGCGCTGAACCAGCCCATATAAGTTTCAGGATTGGCAACGGCAAAGTAGCTTTCAAGGAAAGAGATAATAAATACAGTCAAGATCTGGAACAGGAAGAAATACCAGAATTCTTTACGCCTGGCTCGCCCTTTGAAACATGCATAGTTCTTTAATACATTTAAATACCAGTGCATTGTTATCCCCTCTTGTGAGGTAGCAGATTCTGAAATAAGCGAGCTTCAACAGACAGACGCCCGATGTGAATAGCTATCCAAAGCTGGTAGAAGTAACCGATCCAGCGTCGAAACCAGCATATCTGCCTGTGTATGGGCATCCGGTTGCGGCGCGACCGCAAGCTTCGCGCCGGGTATCGATCAACGCTAAAAAATACCGTGGCGATGCAGCGCTTTCGCATCCTCCGGTACCGGGGTGATAGCATCCCAAAGTTCGGCCACTTTGCCGTTCTCAATGCGCCATAGCTCGAAGTAGCTGTGACGCGCTCCGACGATACTTCCCTCCGAATGGGTCAGAACAAACTGCCCATCGGCTACCGTACGGTGAATTTTAGTGTAATGCAGCCCCTGCCCTTCATCCCTGAGTTGCTTAAGAAACGAGATGAGTGCCGCCGTACCATCGGGAATATCGGGGCTGTGCTGGCGAAACAATTCACCATTAGTGTAGTTTCCAAACTCTTCGTAGTGACCCTCGATCAGGGTACGTGTAAAAAAGTTGACCACCAGCTCGCGATTCTTCTCTCGGTCATGGTCATCGCCTGCTTCAGTCGGGCCGTCTAACTGAGTCCGGCCACTGACGTTGGGTGCAGCCTGCGGCACCAAGCCGTCCCAGTGCTCTACGATTAAGCCGCCGGCAACCCGGTACAGATCGAAACCAACCAACGGCCAGTTATCTAATCCCGTAAAACGACCGTGGATGGCGACCAGATCACCATCCTGCAATACACGATACGTTTCGTGGTGCAGTTCGGGATGTGTCCAGACCAGCTCACGTAATCCGGCAAGACCATCTTTGACCAACGGGGAATGTTCGATGAAATGTGGCGCGAAATAACGCTCAAGCGCCCCTAGATCACGGTCAGTAAACAGCTCGTGGTGCGCACGCGACACCAAGTCGCGTGGAGATCTATTCTGAATCATTGCGGATGTCCTGTGTCAGTCGTTGGAACTCATCACGTGTTTGATACGCGTATATTCGTCGAAGCCATAAGCCGACAGGTCTTTACCATATCCGGAGTTCTTGAAGCCGCCGTGCGGCGCTTCCGCCGTAAGAGGAATATGGGTGTTAATCCAGACGGTACCGAAATCGAGTTCACGTGACAGGCGCAACGCGCGGCCATGGTCGCGGGTCCAGACACTGGAGGCCAGTCCGTATTTCACGTCGTTAGCTTTCTCTATGGCATCCTGTTCATCGCGGAACTTCTGCACCGTGATAACCGGGCCGAAAATCTCGGTCTGGATTGCTTCGTCGTGCTGTTCCAGACCGGTAATTACCGTAGGTTCAAAGTAATAACCCGAACGTTCGGCCTGACGGCCTCCAGTTTCGATACAGGCATGCGCGGGCAAACGTGCAATGAACCCTTTGACCTGCTCCAGCTGACGAACATTATTGAGCGGCCCATACAGCGCCTCTTCATCTTCTGGATAGCCAAAGCGGGTAGCTTTAGCTACCGTCACCAGTTTGGCGACGAAGGTATCGTAAACAGAGTCATGCACCAGCACACGCGAGGCTGCCGTACAATCCTGACCCGCATTGAAATATCCCGCGGTAGCAATGGTCTCCACCGCTTTGTCCATATCTGCATCGGCGAAAACAACCACTGGCGCTTTGCCACCTAGCTCCAAATGTGCTCTGGTGAGATTAGCCGCCGCCGAAGAGGCAACCTGCAAACCTGCGCGCACGGAACCAGTGATGGAAACCATAGCTGGCGTTTTGTGTGAAACGACCAGAGCACCCGCGCTGGCATTACCCAACACCACGTTGAATGCACCTATCGGGAAGAACGGAGCGGCCAGTTCAGCCAGCAACAGAGTACTTTCCGGCGTGGTATCGCTCGGTTTGAGTACCACGGTATTACCCGCTGCCAGTGCGGGTGCTATCTTCCATACTGCCATCATCAGCGGGTAGTTCCACGGCGTAACCTGCCCCACCACGCCCAGTGGTTCGCGCCGGATGCTGGTCGTCATATCAGGAAGATATTCAGCAGTCGCTTTGCCTTCCAGAAAACGGGCGGCACCAGCGAAGAAACGGATATGATCCACTGACGTCGCAACTTCCTCAGAGGCAATCAGATGCTTGAGCTGCCCTGTATTGCGGCTTTGCGCTTCGATCAGACGTTCAGAGTTTTTTTCCACCGCGTCGGCTAATGCCAGCAACGCCTGCTGACGAGCTGACGGTGTGCTGCGCCTCCAGATCTTGAATGCCTCTTTAGCCGATACATAAGCTTCATCAACATCCGCTACAGTCGCGTTAGGAGAACGCGCATAGATTTCACCTGTGACCGGGCTTACTAGGTCAAAATATTCGGAACCTTTAGATTCAACATACTGACTATTAATGAAATGCCTGAGCGTTGGTACCGCCATGGTTACCTCCTGATGGATTGGATAACATAAAATATAACCTATAACTTAATATGTTCAATTGTTGTATAGATGTTAATTTTTCAACTAAAAAACAAAAATAAAAGAGTAATTAGATACATAGATGTACCTCTCGACACTCCTGTTCAGGAAAATATGCCGATCTGTGAGCAGGATCGATGATTTTTTTAACTGAAAGAAAAGATTTGGGGGCTATTTCTCGGCAGGATTATTTACAATCGAGTTAATATCAGAGATTGCTCAATTTGCAACATCAATATTAAAAAACGAAGTCTGAGAGAAATTACGTTAAATAACTCGCGACTGAAGTCGCAGCCTTTTAACTGCGACTACGGCGACAAGCCTTATTATTCTATACCTTATGGATTTCAAGATGCATCGCGGCGGCAAGGGAGCGAATCCCCGGGAGCATAGATAACTATGTGACCGGGGTGAGTGAGTGCAGCCAACAAAGAGGCAACTTGAAGGATGACAGGTATATACCCAATGGATTTCAAGATGGATCGCGACGGCAAGGGAGAGAATCCCCGGGAGCATAGGTAACTATGTGACCGGGGTGAGCGAGTGCAGCCAACAAAGAGGCAACTTGAAAGATGACGGGTATATACATTCACTCATGCTTTATTGACCTCAACCAATAATGTTTGATGAGAGTTTCCGTGTGCAAGCGGGGTTTTACGGGATGATGTCAGCACATTGACACAACCTCCCCAATCAACACCATTTTTATCCGGTTGCCACCATGCGCCGGTCGGCATTGCCACCACGCCGGGGATAATACGTTGAGTTACCTCCGCCGGGATCATAGAAACACCGCGATCATTAAATACCCGAACTAAATCCCCTTGTTTAATTTTGCGTTTTTGCGCATCCAATGGATTAATCCATAACCTCTGGGTTTGTACTTCCTTTAACCAAGGATTTGAATATTGGGTTGAATTAGAGCGGTTTTTCCCTTTCCAGGTAATTAATTGCAACGGGTATTTTTCAGTTAATTTATCCTCCGGCCCTTCGAATGCAGGTACATAATGTGACAATGCAGGGATCTCAGGATGTTGCATGTCGTATAGACGCTTAGAAAATATCTCTATTTTTCCTGAGGGTGTTGGAAATGGATGATTTTCTAGGTCACGAATATTTTTTTCAAAAGCGACATAAGGCGGTATTTTGAAAAGATGTTTGTTTGTCCGTTGTAATTCCTCAAAAGTAGGTAAATTTTCTTTTGGCATAGCTTGACGATTAGATTCCATAATATGAGCTATCCACGCTTTTTCGTCACGACCTTGGCTGAATTCCTGTTCAACTCCCAGCTTTTCGGCCACTTCACGTATCCATTCATAATCAGAACGCCGTTCGAATTCAGGTTCAATCAATTTTGATGACAAAATGAAATAGCTGCCGGTGCCCCAAGGATAGGCAATATTCCAGCGTTCCATAAAACTGGTTTCCGGCAATAAAATATCAGCATATCGGGTGCTTGGTGTTAGATAAAGATCACTGGAGACAATGAATTCAATTTTAGATTCATCTGCCAATATTTTTACTGCCTGATTAATATCCGGGTTTTGATTTGCAAGGTAATTACCGGCCAGTGAGAATAACACACGGATATTGGTATTCAGCTTATCTGCACCAACTAAACCGTCTGCCGGAGTCACTTTACTGGCATCATCGGCTGCTTGGACCCAGTTCATTACAGAGATTTTTTCTTTTACCGGGTTTTTACCAAGATCAAGTCCGTAGAGATATTTATTACCCGCAACACTACCGAAACCGGCTGCCCATCCCCCTTTTTTACCCACATTACCGGTTATTGTGGCTAAAATTGTTGAACCACGTGCAACACGTTCACCACAGATATGACGTTGTGGCCCCCATCCCTGAATCAGCGCCGCGGGTTTCGTGCTGGCATATTCGCGGGCAAGTTGACGAATGATATTTGCCGGCACTTTAGTGATTTTTTCAGCCCATGCCGGTGTTTTTACAATGCCATCTTTAGCGCCTGTCAGGTAAGCAACCAAAGATTCATTGGCAGGAACGCCATCCGGCATATTGTTTTCATCAAAACCAATCGTATAGCGATCGATAAACCCTTTATCGTGCAAATTTTCACTGACAATCACATACATCATTGCATCCATTAATGCGTTATCAGTTGTTGGCAGCAAAGGAATCCATTGGTCAGCCAATGAGGAAGCAGAATCAGAATAACGGGGATCGACAACAATAAATTTGGTGCCGTTTTTTTTCATCTTCTGGAAATAGTGATTGGTGTGACCAAAAATAGTTTCAGACGGATTATGGCCCCAAAGGATCACCAACGGGGTATCTTCTAAGGTATCCAGTGTGCTACCCGAAGTTGCTACGCCATAGGTATAGGGCGTGGCTGCCGCGGTATTGCCCATACTCACGGAATGGTAATATTGTAAATGTCCGCCGGTAATATTGAGTAAACGACGTAACATTTTATCACCTGATGATACACCGCCAATTATCGCGGTATTAACGCTAACATAGCGGCAAGCTGGGCCATATTTCTCAGTAATGCTTTTTAGCTTATCCGCAATAATGGTTGTCGCCTCATCCCAGGAGATTCGTTCAAATTTTCCTTCTCCCCGCTTACCAACTCGTTTCATCGGATATTTTAAACGATCAGGATGATAAACAAATTTGCGATAGCCCTTGCCGCGGACGCAAGCTCGCATGATCGGCATTGCTTCATCAAGTTCATGATCAGGTCTGGTGGTTATGCGGGTGACAACACCTTCTCGGACATGAGCTCGGATATCGCATCTTCCTCCACAATCAAATGTACTACAGGTGGGTATGACTTTCGTTTCACTTGTATCAATAACATTAATCGGTAGTGAGCTCTGGTCTGTTTTCTCGCCGGCGGTTGTTTGGCGGGTAGAAACAAAGGGAATAGATATAAGCGCCGCACTCGCTTGAATAAAATGACGACGGCTGGCCCTCAGGTCATTATTCTGTTCATCGGCTTCATCACTTATTTTTTTATGTTTCATATTAGCCTCCACACTGCATCTCATCCGTTGAATGTTATTTAGGAAAAAGGGTTTAAATGCTGATATACCCGTTATCTTTCAAGCTGCCTCTTTGTTGGCTGCACTCACTCACCCCGGTCACATAGTTATCTATGCTCCCGGGGATTCGTTCCCTTGCCGTCGCGATGCATCTTGAAATCCATAGGGTATAGATCACATTTTATTGAAAATTTTTGCTAAATCTGATTAATAAATTAACGCTGAAATGAATGCCTTAAAATAATTCATGTGATGAGTGAATATTTCAAGGTGTATAATTAAAAAACAAATTATATTTATTGCTTAAATTTCATGATATTGATGAAGTAGCGCTAAGTATTTTATGCTAATACTTAATTATAGTTATACCTCTTACATTCAAAATAGGGTATTCAATAGAATCACGTAATTTTAACTTAATATCTTAAATAGTCATAAACATTCTGAGGTTTGGTTTGCAAAATTATATAAAAACCTTAATTATCAAAAAATTGACTTCCCTGAAATAGATACCCCCAAAATGAAATTCTCTTGGAGAACAAACGATGAATAAAACATTAAGGAATATATCCTTATTCACAGGTATTATATTTGGCAATCTGGCATTATCTCATGCCGTAATTATTCCAGCAGGTACATTATTGTCAGTTAATCAAGATATCGTTCGCAATAATGGTTCAGAACCTGTGTCTCTTGATGTTCATAAAGTTGAAAATGATGTTGAATTTAATATTATTCATGATTTTTTTAGTGGATTAATCAGAGCGGGCAGTGATGGAAAAATCAATCCTGATTTAGCGGTCAGTTGGGAAGCCAAAGATAATAAAGTGTGGTTATTTCATCTAAGAAAAGGAATAAAGTGGTCTGATGGCTCCCCTATTACTGCCCATGATGTGGTTTTTAGCTGGCGACGTTTAGTTGATCCCAAAATTGCCTCTCCGTATGGCAGTTATCTTGGAAACATGCATGTAGTCAATGCCAAAGATATTGTTGCTGGCAAGAAAAAAACCGATGAATTAGGTGTAAAAGCGCTGGATAATTTAACTTTGGAAGTGACGTTAGAACAACCCGTATCCTATTTTTTACAGATGTTGGCCTACCCTGTTATGGTACCTATAAGCCAAAAAGCGGTTGAAAAGTATGGCGAAAAGTGGACTCATTCCGATGTATTTGTCAGTAGTGGACCATTTAAGTTATCCGAATGGGTTGTTAATGAGAAAGTTGTGGGTATCAGGAATTCACAATATTGGGATAGTGCTCATACTGTTATTAATAAAGTCACTTACCTTCCAATAGCATCAGAAACGGCGGATATCAATCGTTATCTAGCCGGAGAAATTGATATCACCAAGAATATCCCGTCGATTTTATTTAAATCCTTAAAGGAAAAATTAGGTAATCAAGTTCATATCACACCAGCATTAGGTGTTTATTATTATGATTTTAATAATAAAAAAGCACCTTTTAATGATTTCAGAGTCAGACAGGCATTAAATTTGGCTTTAGATAAAGAGATTATAGCGAATAAAGTTTTGGGGCAAGGTCAAGAACCTGCTTATAATCATACTCCACCAAATACTGGAGGAATGAATTTAGGGCAACCTGATTATGCATCATGGACACAACAAGCAAGAATTGAGAAAGCTAGGAAGTTATTAAATGAAGCGGGTTATAATAGAAGTAACCCATTGAAATTTAAACTTCTTTATAATACGTCAGAAGAGCATAAACGGATTGCTATTGCGGCGACTTCAATGTGGAAAAAAAGTCTGGATGTAGATATTATTTTGCAGAACCAAGAACGAAAAGCTATGTTGGATGTTATTCATCAAGGTAATTTTGAGATGGTGAGATATGCACGGATCGCTGATTACGATAATCCTGCCTCGTTTTTAAATAATTTTGTTACTGATAGTTCTAATAATACATTATTATATAGCAATCATACTTATGATGATTTGATAAATAAAGCTAAGGCAACAAATGATCGAAAATATTTTCAGCAAGCAGAAGATATTTTGGCAAAAGATGTACCAGCAATTCCTGTTTATTACTATATCGGCGTCAGATTGGTCAAACCTTATATTGGTGGATATTATATGAGCCCATTGGGTTTTGTGTCGACAAAAGATCTTTATGTTATTAAACATTAGTAGAATATTATTGTAGTACTTAAGTAGATATTACGGTTTTGGACAGGTTGGTTGTTTTAAACCGTAATATGAGATGATTTAATATTTTCATCAATTCTTATATAGATAATTTTTTATTTAAATTATCTTCATAGGAATATTCTGATGGAAATATATCACCATAACTATGAATAAGTGTTTTTAAGATAGCGGCCGTTACCTAAGATGCATCAACTGTCTATTATATGAACCATATCGAATAAATTATAAAAATCATATCGTTTTATATTACAAAAAATAGTAACAGGCATATTTCAAACAAAATTTCAATAACTTAATATAATTAGATTATTAATCAATTTATGAAATGGATAATCATATTATATTTATCTAGAATTGATAGCTAAGTCCTGGGGCTTTATTTGTCGTAGATATACCTAATGGATTTCAAGATGGATCGCGACGGCAAGGGAGCGAATCCCCGGGAGCATAGATAACTCTGTGACCGGGGTGAGTGAGTGCAGCCAACAAAGAGGCAACTTGAAAGATAACGGGTATAAATTATCCTGTAAAATGGAGGACACTATTATGTATAAACATAAAGTGAAAGTGATGACTTTAGCCGCTACGATAATTACAGCTTTATTTAATGGCGCATGGGCTCATGGTTATATTGATAGCCCAGGAAGTCGTGCATTCCTTTGTTCTGCACAGGGAAATGAACAAAATACGGATTGTGGGTTGGTTAAGTATGAGCCTCAATCTCTTGAAGCTAAGAAAGGCTTTCCGCAAACTGGTCCAGAAGATGGCCATATCGCTAGCGCTGGCATTGGTCATTTTGGCTCATTGGATGTTCAAACCGAAGATCGCTGGAGAAAAATTCCTATTACTGCCGGTGATATTGAGTTTCAGTGGGAAATTATGATTCAACACAAAACCTCAAGTTGGGAATATTTTATTACCAAACCTAATTGGGATCCCAATAAACCTTTAACCAGAGAGCAATTTAATAGTACACCTTTCTGCTTTGAGGATTATCAGGAAAAAATGCCGGGCAGCCGAGTTATTAATAAATGTACCTTACCAGAGGGTTATCAAGGCTATCACGTTATACTGGGTATTTGGACAATCTCAGATACCCTAAATGCATTTTACCAAGTAATTGACACAACAATTAGCCCTGCTTGATTATAAAATAGCTATTATCGGGAACAGCATGATGCTGTTCCTGTTTATCGAATTATATAGGTTTGCTCCCAAACTATGTGGAACAAACCTCAAAGACCGAATTTTTCTTTAAGTTTATCAAGCTGTTGTTGTTGAAATAGCTCAAACTTAGCTCTTGGCTGCTGCAAGCGTATAGAATCTAACATTGGATCTTTGACTTCCGTACGAATGCCGCTCATTTGTTCAAGCACAGCCAATCCACAGAATGGTACATAAGACTCTGCGTACCCGCCTTCATGAACAACGACTAGTTTTCCGTCGCATAAACTATCTGCTGCCTGTTGCACTAGCTGGGTCATCTCCCGAAAACTTTCACTATGGAGCTGCATCCTGGCCAGAGGATCCACCGCATTCGCATCATAGCCACAGGCAACAATAATCAGTTCCGGTTTAAAACGTTCAAGCGCTGGAAGTATTATCTGTGTCATTGCATAGATATAGCTATTATGTCCGGCTCCAGCAAGTAATGGGATATTCAGGTTATAACCTATTCCTTCACCTTCCCCAATATCATCTTCACCGCTGTATCCTGGAGGGAAGCAACCATCCTGATGTATCGAGATGGTCAAAACATCAGAACGCTCCCAATAAATATGCTGAGTACCATTACCGTGATGAACATCCCAATCAATGACCGCAACTCGTTTTAAATCAAAACGTGCTTTTGCCTGTTCAATTGCCAATGGGATATTTGCTAGAAAACAAAATCCCATGGACTTATCAGGTAAACAGTGATGACCTGGTGGTCGAGAAAGGCTGTAAGCATTATCAAGCTCACCGCTAAGCACTGCTTCCACCGCCGCACAAGCAAGGCTGGCTGAAAGCTTAGCAATTTCATAGCTTCCCGGTCCCAGAGAGGCTTCTATACCAAGCATTCCTCCACCATTATCACTGACTTGCTTAAACCGCTTCAGGTACTCTTCCGGATGAATTCTACGTAGCGTTTGCTCATCAATAGGCGATGCCGAAGAAAGGTGCAAAGAGTGGCTCAAGCCTGATACATCCATCAAATTTTTTAGCCGCCTTTTTGTTTCCGGCGATTCAGCATGTGCAGTTCCAGAAGTAGGTTGAACCCAACCACCGACAGGTAACGTCGTTATATGCATGCCAGTACTATGCCAAAAACAATGTTCATCAAAGAAAAACCCTGTTTTTCGTCTCATCACCCTTCCTTATAGATTAAATTAACTTACATATCATTAACATAATCAAAACAAAAACAGATTATGCCTAAGCCTCCCTAATATTCGTGGGCACCGATGAGATAACCCGAACTACTTGTTCGGGCCACAAATTCAGCAGTTAAGTGCTGAATTTAGAGGTCAGAACCACTCGGTGAAGCCCCATGTCGTGGTAAAGTCTCTAAGTATCTTCAGTTGTATGTTGCCCTGAATTCCAACAAATGCAAAATGGTCATCTTTTCTCATACACCACTCGAATCCTCCAGACGAACGCTTAACCACAGCCATATCTTCCCATTTTTGTTGGTACTGAGCTTTACAGATAAGTATCTCGTGAGCGTTGTAGCCAAGGTAAGCCCCGTGATCACTTACAGGGGATGCCCGGCAAATAAAGCCAAGGTAGCCTCCCCTCTTTCCTTCCCAGACGCACTCAAATTTTTGGTGTAGTATAGTGCTTTCCCATATTGCCAATGACACGCTCCCCGGCGCTGCATGAAACTTACTAGCCACCGTTACAGCAGTCGCGTAATCACCCGCTGGATACGGATGAATAATATAGGATTTTCCTGGGATCGGAGTATCGTTGCCTGTGAGTATTCCCATAATCATTCTTCGTTAGTTTATGTGGTATTCACATTCATTTAGGTAGATATTTTAATTATTGTGTCTTTTTAATGAAGCTCAATAATCAACATCAGTATCCTGATATATAAATATCTAAAAAATTCATAATAAATGACATCGACAATCCAACCATGAATTTCGACACAAGGATATTATAACTTTTATTGTTTATTTGAATTTTAATATTCAATGGCTTTGTGTGGCGTATGGCACAAAGGTGACAGTAAAAATCCGCCTTCATCCCATCCCCTGGCATTGTTTTTGTGCTGCTGAAATGAACATTTCCACCAAACAGTCTTGTTCACAGTAACGTTCAATGCATTGATATTTTGTGTTTTTTCTCAGTGGTATCATTCAGTGACATTCCTGACCACATTGTTGGCTTCAAGTTTTATAGGTGGTTGAATGTACATATGACATATTTGAGTTTGATGTTTTCTCCTTTTGTTTTATAATAAAAAGTATGTTGTAACTAATCGTGTTATTCAAATGAGTAAATATTTATCAATTGAAGATTTGAATAGTTGTTTTCAAAGACAAGAGAGTAAGTTGAAACAACTATATGAACAATTAAATAGCTATTCTTTGTTGGCCGCTCATGTGTTTATTCTGCCTGATGTAGAAAAAGGTAGTGAACATGAGCCAGTAACGAAAATAATTGTTAATGAAGAGACGGGTAATAACGCACTAAATATAGGGTTAAATCATTACCAGAAGCTATTTATATATCACAATAACCAAAATATCAGCAGTAAAGCTGCCGTTCGTCTTCCCGGTGTATTATGTTTTTCTGTGAACCAACAACAATATCGCTCTGCTTTACTGTTGATTGAGGAAATTAATAAGTTGAAAGCAGAACTTGAACATATCGTAACTGTACAATCAGGAGTGGATAAAGAACAACGGTTTGAGTTTGTTCACAGTCAGTTACATGGTTTGATAACTTTAAACGCTTACAGAACCATCACTCCCCTTATCAATCCCGATTCAGTTCGCTTTGGTTGGGCAAATAAAAATATCATCAATAAAGTCACAAAAGATCAAATTTTACAACGTTTAGAGAAAAGCTATAACGCGGGACGAGCAGTTTCCCCCTATTCTCGTGAACAGTGGGCAGCATTAGTCGCCAAAGAAATTATCGACATAAAAAAATTACCTAATGATGTGGTTTTAAAAATCAAACGTCCAGTGAAAGTACAGCCCATTGCACGAGTCTGGTATGCGGAACAACAAAAACAGGTGCAGTATGCTTGTCCCCTGCCAATAATTGCATTTTATGTTAATTATGGCGATAACCAACCAAAGATAGGTAGACTTGCTAACTATGATGCCAATGCCATAGTGCATCGTTATAAACCCAAAGCCAAACCATTGGAGTTGATTATTCCAAGGCTACATTTATATCGTGAGATTTAGTGCAATTAGTTCTATTTGCCTAATGGAAGCATCAGCGTGTATGGCTCCAATGGTGACTGGGCAAAGCCAAGACGCGTATAGAACGTTCGGGCGCTCTCATCAAGTGCATGGACGATTATAGCTGAAATGCCCACCAGTTCCGCCGTGCTGACGACACGCTTCCAAGCATCCTGGAGAAGCAATGCCCCGAGCTTCTTCCCTTGATATTCCATATCGACAGCCAGACGGCCGAGAAGCACTACAGGGATAGGATCTGGCATATTACGTTTAAGCGATGGTGTAGATTCAATATGATTAATTGAACCGGCGCTTAGACAATAATAACCGATAACGTCTTTTGTGCCTTCCTTGCAAATAACAAATGTGCGGCTCGCGCCGAGCTTATTATTTTTTAAAGCCCGGCGTGAAAGCCATTCGTTTAATGTTTCATGCTGGCAATAAAAATCATTTATATTATGTTCAACTGTTAATATTTCAGGTGCGCTTATTCCCATGGTGCTTTATATCCCATGAGTTTTTTAAAACCTGCATTATCAGAAAGCGGTTGCTCCAGCATCTGCATGAACGCATGATATTTTTCGTCGTTAACGAAAAAGTGGCGCTGATCGAGTATGGCCTCTTCGGCTGCGCGGCAGGCAGCATCCAAGATGAAATCAGTTCGGGTCTTTGAGTGCAGGTTTGCTGCATGGTCAATAAGCTCCCTCTGGAAGGCTTTCGCCCGGATGTTGATCGGGGTTTCTTTAGGTTGTGTTCTCATAAATCACCTGTGTAGCAAATTGGTAGGCAGTCATTATAGCAGTTGTATAACTAATAGCTACACAGAATGTATCCCGTACATTCTACTAACCGGAGCACTCGTCTCCGGTCAGTTTTTCATGGCTAAACAACAATTACTTCAAGCTGCCAACCATATCTTCCGGACGAACCCACTCATCAAACTCAGCGCCTGTCAGATAACCCAGTTTCATCGCCGATTGTTTCAATGTCAGCCCTTCTTTATGGGCTTTCTTAGCAATTTCTGCGGCTTTGTCATAACCGATATGTGTATTCAGCGCTGTTACCAGCATCAAAGATTCATTCAGCAACTGAGTAATGCGATCACGGTTAGGTTCGATACCAACGGCACAATGTTCATTGAAACTACGCATACCATCCGCCAGCAAGCGAACAGATTGCAGGAAGTTATTAATCACCATTGGACGGAACACATTCAGCTCAAAGTTGCCCGATGCCCCACCAATATTGATAGCAACATCATTGCCCATCACCTGAGCACAAAGCATCGTCACCGCTTCACACTGAGTTGGGTTAACTTTACCTGGCATGATTGAACTACCCGGTTCATTTTCAGGAATTGAAATTTCACCGATACCACAGCGAGGGCCGGAAGCCAACCAACGAACATCGTTTGCAATTTTCATCATGGATGCCGCCAGACCTTTTAATGCCCCATGAGAATGAACCAGAGCATCACAAGTCGCCAAGGCTTCAAATTTATTTGGTGCGGTAACAAACGGATGGTTGGTCAGTTCAGCCAATTTCTTAGCAACACGAACAGCATATTCAGGATGAGTATTTAAACCGGTGCCAACCGCAGTTCCCCCTAGCGCCAGTTCACAAACATGGGGAATACTGTCTTCAATGTGTTTTAGGTTATGCGTTAACATTGCCGCCCAACCAGAAATTTCCTGACCAAGGGTCAATGGCGTCGCATCTTGCAAGTGTGTACGGCCAATTTTAACGATATCCTTATAAGCTTCAGCTTTATCAGCCAATGTTTTTTGTAATATTTTCAGCTCAGGAATAAGGTGCTCACGCAGCGCGATAACCGCGGCAACATGCATTGCTGTTGGGAAAACGTCGTTAGAACTCTGACTTTTATTTACATCATCGTTAGGATGGATAAGGCGTTCACTCCCCCTCACCCCGCCAAGGATCTCACTTCCACGGTTCGCCAACACTTCGTTCATGTTCATGTTACTTTGTGTTCCAGAACCGGTCTGCCAGATAGCAAGAGGAAATTCTGTCGGATGTTTACCTTCCAGCACCTCTTTCGCAGCAGCAATAATTGCTTCACCACGTTCTTGCGGCAGAAGACCCAAATCCATATTGACACTGGCCGCAGCCTGTTTGGTCAATGCCAGAGCATGAATTAATGCAACCGGCATTTTCTCCTGCGAAATGCGAAAATGCTCAAGTGAACGTTGAGTTTGCGCTCCCCACAATTGGTCAGCAGGTACTTCGATGGGCCCCATTGAGTCTTTTTCAATGCGAGTGGCTGCCATTACTATCTCTCCTTAACACACAGAATAATCGAATATGCATATACCCGTCATCTTTCAAGTTGCCTCTTTGTTGGCTGCACTCGCTCACCCCGGTCACATAGTTACCTATGCTCCCGGGGATTCGCTCTCTTGCCGTCGCGATGCATCTTGAAATCAATAGGGTATAATCAGTCTTTGCAGATAAACTAATTAGCATTCTGTTATCATGCCACATATTAGTTCCTGATTATGCCAACCAAGTCGTATTTATCGTATTGTGGTAGAAAGGAAATAGATTGATTTTTTTAAAAAGAGAGTAACGGCCATGTTGAAGATGATAAATCAGATCCAGCGCTATTCATGGGGAAGCAAAACCGCCCTGATGGATATTTATGGTGTTGAAAATCCAGATAATCTGCCAATGGCTGAATTATGGATGGGCGCCCATCCTAAAAGCAGTTCACTTGTAGTCAATCCAGAAACGGGAAAACCCATTGCCTTAAATGAATTAATAGCCAGTGATCCGGAGAAATATCTGGGGAAAAAAGTTTCAGATAGCTTTCACCGTTTGCCTTTCCTATTTAAGGTATTGTGCGCCGCTCAACCTCTTTCAATTCAGGTTCATCCTGATAAAAAATCCGCAGAAGAGGGGTTTGCCAAAGAGAATATCGCCGGTATTCCGTTGGATTCCCCGGAAAGAAATTACAAAGATGATAACCATAAGCCCGAATTGGTTTATGCCCTTACCCCTTTCCGGGCAATGAATGGGTTCCGTCCATTAAACGAAATCGCGCAATTACTGAAATTTATTACTGCGGCTCATCCCAAAATTCCGTTCTTTATTCAGACACCAAATGAACAGAATCTTGCCTGCTTATTTTCCCAATTACTGAATATGAGTGGTAAACAAAAGCAGTTAGCTCTTGGCGTATTGAAATCAGCATTGAATAGTCGGCTCGGAGAACCTTGGGATTCCATCAAAAAAATGACGGCATTTTACCCTGACGACAATGGCCTATTTATTCCACTTTTACTTAATGTCATCGAACTTGAACCCGGTCAAGCCATGTTTCTATGCGCCCGCACGCCTCACGCTTATCTGGAAGGCGTTGCTCTTGAAGTGATGGCAAACTCAGATAATGTCCTACGAGCGGGCTTAACCAACAAATATATTGATATTCCTGAGCTAATGGCAAACCTTGACTTTATTTCAAAACCAACAAACACCTTATTTATGCTACCAAGACAGGAAAAAACAGCTAAAAATTTCCCGATTCCAGTGGATGATTTTGCATTTTCTATTTATTCTCTATCGGAACAGTCAATTACGCTTGATAACAATTCAGCATCGATTGTTTTTTGTGTTGAAGGTCAAACAGTTATACAATCTGGCGAACACCAATTGAGAATTTTCCCAGGTGAGTCAGTATTCATATCTGCTGCCGAAAAGGCTGTGATAATTCACGGTGATGGTTTTACTGCTCGGGTTTTTAATTAATAATACCAATCTGGGCCTAAAACTTATTCACAGGCGCTGTTAAGCACTACTTACACTCCAAGCTGTGTTAACGGCCATTTTTATACCAAGAGAATGCATATTACCTGCAAAATATGCATTAAAAGGATGGATTTGCATTATGAAAAAATCGTTAGTGGCAATAGGCATTATTGTTGCCTTGGGAGCAGCCTGGACTGGAGCTTCATGGTATACAGGCAAACAGATTGAACAACGTATAGATCAATCTATTTCCCGCGCCAATGCTGAGATGAAAAAAGCCTTCCCTGAAACAGGCTTGATGTTACAGAGTAAAGATTTCCACCGTGGCGTGTTCAGTTCTGATGTCCGTCTTGTTCTGACAGCTAAAGACGGCGTTAAAAACGCAGAAATCAAACCCGGTGAAGAGATTTCAATTAAATCGGTGATTGATCACGGCCCTTTCCCACTTGCACAAGTGAAAAAATTAACCTTAATTCCTAGTATGGCTTCCGTTCATTCCGAGCTGGAAAATAATAAATCTTTAAAATCCCTGTTTGAAATCACTAAAGGAAAATCACTATTCACTTCTGATTCACGTGTCAGTTATAGTGGTTCTGTTATTTCTGATGTTGATATCGTCCCTGTCGATTTTGAAAAAAATGGTGCTAAGTTCAATTTTTCCGGCGCCAAACTGACTTCCGATCTCAGCCGTGATCTGAAAGAGATATCACTGGCAATCAAGAGTGACCAGTTAGTCATCAATAAAAATGACGAAAATTTCCTTGTCAAAGGTATTGATTTAAACCTAGCTAACAAAAAAGGCAAATTTGATATCTATATTGGCGATCAAAGCATCAAAATTCAGGAAATCAGCCTAAAAGGCATCGGCAATGAAGATATGATGCTTTCCGGAGTTAAAATAGATTCAAATATCGGTGAAGATGAAACTAATCTGAAAGGAAAAATCACTTATAGTTTGGATGGTCTTAAACTGAAAAACATTGATTTTGGTTCTGGTAAGTTTGCAATTACTGCGGATCGTCTGGATGGTGAATCTGTCCGTAAGTTCACCCAAGCATATAATGATGCCACAGCTAAATCCCTCGCGTCTGGTGATCTCTCTTCCGATGCGGCAAACACAGCGATTATTGACGCGGTATTTTCTAACCTGCCTATTTTGCTGAAAAACAATCCACAATTTGGTATTGAGCCATTGACCTGGAAGAATACCAAAGGTGAAAGCACCATTAATTACCAAGTGGGTTTGAAGAGCTTGCCGAAAGATAAAAGTAGCTTGTCTTCAATGAAAACAGAAGAAGCTATTCGCACTTTAATTCAAAACATGTCTCTGAATGTCACATTACCAAAACCTATGATGATTGAGTTCGCTACTCAGTCGATGATAATGAATGGTGTGGATAAAGCAAAAGCTGAACATAATGCTGAACAACAGATAAAACAGTTTGAACAATTAGGACAGTTATTTAAAATTACCACGGTTGATAAAGATGCTATCAGCATTAAATTTAACTATGTAGACGGTAATGTAGAAATGAATGGTAAGAAAATGCCCTTACATCAGTTCATGTCTGAATACAATTTATCCGACCCTTCTGATGATGAAGCACCAGAGCAACCAGAACAAATAGTGCCAGAAGGCGACACCCACGACAATGGAAAAGTGAAAGCAGAAGGTACTGTGAAACCTGTGCAATAAAACGCGCCCATAAACGTTTTGTTAAATTGCCAGTCAACGTATGTGACTGGCTTTTTTATATAAAAAAGGACTGGAATGTGATTGACATAAAACTCCCACTGACAGATTTACACCGCCATCTCGATGGAAATATTCGACCGGAGACTATCTTAGATCTTGCCAACCAGCATAATATTCAGCTTCCAGCAAATGATCTGGAATCACTACTCCCTCACGTACAAATTATTGAAAATGAACCAAGCTTAGTAAGTTTTTTGCAAAAACTTGATTGGGGAGTGGCAGTATTAGCTGATTTGGACGCTTGTCGTCGTGTTGCTATCGAAAATGTTGAAGATGCCATCAATACTGGGCTAGATTATGCTGAATTACGTTTTTCCCCTTATTACATGGCGATGAACCACAAATTGCCGGTTGAAGGGGTCGTTGAAGCGATTATTGATGGTATCCGTTCTGCCCGTCAAAATAACGATATCGACATCCGTCTTATCGGAATTTTAAGCAGAACTTTTGGTGAACAAGCCTGTACTGAGGAATTAGCTAGCCTGCTGGCTCACCGGCAACATATTACCGCATTGGATCTCGCGGGTGACGAATTAGGTTTTCCCGGCCATCTTTTTCAATCTCATTTTACCAAAGCCCGTGACGCTGGATGGCATATAACCATTCATGCCGGCGAAGCCGCTGGTGCTGAAAGTATTTGGCAAGCAATTAGGGAATTAGGAGCTTCTCGTATTGGTCATGGGGTAAAAGCCATTACCGATCCCGTATTGATGGATTATTTGGTTGAAAACCGTATTGGTATTGAAGCCTGTTTAACCTCAAACCTTCAAACCAGCACCATCAATTCTTTATTGGACCATCCACTGAAACGATTCCTGGAAAAAGGTATTCTTGCTTCTATTAATACCGATGATCCGGCCGTTGAAGGCATCGATATCCGCCACGAATATGAAGTTGCCGCACCTGCCGCAGGTTTATCTATTGCTCAAATTCGCCAGGCTCAGATAAATGGGCTGGAAACCGCTTTTATCAGTGATGCGGAAAAAAAGGCATTACGTATGAAAGCAGCAAGTCGTTAAATATAAATAGTTCAGGAATGGAGATTCCATTCCTGACTTATTTTGGCTATTTATTAGGGATCACGGTTATATAATCACTGACACAATTTATCAGCTTACTATCACTTGTGATCAGTGGAATCTTGTTGTGCTTCGCCTGAGCGACAATTAACCGGTCAAACGGGTCTTTATGTAGTTTTTCAGGTAAATCGCTCACAGCAAGCGTATGCTCGCTTTTTATGGGGATTTCTATCAAACCAGCCTCAAACAACCCATCCCTGAACTGTTTGGGATCTACGGAAAAATCAGGCTTGTTGAGACTATTCTTGATGACCACTTTCCATACTGACGCCGCACTAAAACAAAGAGTTTTGTCGGTATCTTCAAGTATATCAACAATATCTGCTTTCAATTTTTCCGGTTCATATGCCATGAACAGCGGGATATTAGTATCTAACAACAAATCCATTAGGAGTATTTTCCTTCAAACATATCAATAATTTCGGTGCTGTTCATATCGTCAAAATTGGCGGGAACTCGTAAACGCCTAATTAACCCCACATACCCGACTGATTAATCTTTTGTCATAGTGTTTTTTCTTTTTTATTTAGGAGACAAACCACTATGACACTCACTGAAAAACAGCAACACTGGGCGGCAGTCATTGCTTCCCAGAAGCAGAGCGGGCTAACGGTGACGGCGTTTTGCCAGCACCATGAGATTAATCTGGCCACATTTTACTATTGGACAAAAAAGCTCCGGCAACAGCACGAGCCCCAACACCTGCATTCCGTTGTGGTTGAGGAACATTCCAAGGCCGGACACACCGTCACGCTCTTTCTGCCCAACGGACTCCGATCCTGTTATGGGACACCAATGGCTTCTGGCTCTACTACCGCCGGCTGGAAAAAGGCCGCTTTCAGTGGCCTGCTCCGGTGTCAGACGGCACGGTACACATTACACGCCAGCAACTGAACTGGCTGTTATCGGGGCTGGCGTTAGCACATCCCCGCGCACATCAGCCCTTACGGGGATTAAAAGTGTGATCGGTGACACTGATCCTGTTTTTGGAGTAGAGTATCGACAAAGTTGATACTTAAAATTAAAACTGATAGAGTATCTTCATTGTTGATACTTTAAGGATTTAAAAATGGCACGAGTAGTAGTGAAAAAATGGGGTAACAGCCCTTCTGTACGTCTTCCGGTAGCTATCATGCAAGCCGCCTCACTTAATGTTGATGATACTGTTGATATTGCTGTCGAAGATGGTCGAATTATGATTATTCCAATCAGGGTGAAAAAGTATTCTCTAGATGCGCTATTAGCCGGAATTACGCAGGAAAATATTCATGAAAAAATAGATTTTGGTTCTCCAGTGGGTAAGGAATTGATCTGATGGTTTCTCGTTTTGTGCCTGATGCTGGCGATATTATCTGGATTGACTTTGATCCTGTGACTGGACACGAACAAGGAGGCCATCGCCCCGCAGTAGTACTGAGTCCATTTGCATATAACAATAAGGTGGGGTTACTACTCTGTGTTCCTTGCACAACGAAAGCAAAAGATTATCCTTTTGAAGTTGAACTATCAGGAAGCCACGATAGTGTCGCCTTAGCTGACCAGGTAACATGCATTGATTGGCGAGCCAGAAAAGTGACAAAAAAAGGCAATGTTAATTCTTCAGAACTAGAAGATATAAGAGCTAAAGCAAAAGCGCTTATCGGATAACGAGGCTCTGTAAATCATAATATTTCACTATACCTGTCATCCTTCAAGTTGCCTCTTTGTTGGCTGCACTCACTCACCCCGGTCACATCGTTATCTATGCTCCCGGGGATTCGCTCCCTTGCCGCCTCGATGCATCTTGAAATCCATAAGGTATATATTTATATCTATCTCCATTTTAACCTCTTGGCATAACGTTGCGCCAATACGGCACACACCATCAACTGAATTTGATGAAAAATCATCAACGGCAACAACATTACGCCAACCGTCGCAGCGGGGAATAAAACATTTGCCATTGGCACGCCATTAGCCAGACTCTTTTTCGAACCACAAAAAACAATCGTAATTTCGTCTTCTTTATTAAAACCTAACCAACGGGCAATATAAGTATTAATAACCAACACAACCGCCAATAAAACACAGCAAACCACCCCAATCATCAGTAGCGAATAACCATCAATTTTATGCCAGATACCTTCTACCACCGCCTCACTAAAAGCCACATAAACCACCAAAAGAATCGATGACCGGTCAGTCATATTAACCAGTTTTTTATGTTTTTCTACCCAACGGGCAATCAATGGCCGCGACAAATGCCCAATAATAAAAGGAACCATCAATTGAAGAATTATGGATTTTATTGCTTCCAGCGTATCGGGGCTGCCTTCGCCTTGTGTATGGATCATCAACCCGACTAATATTGGCGATAAAAACACGCCCAGAATACTGGACGCCGAAGCACTGCAAATGGCAGCGGCAACATTACCACCAGCAACAGAGGTAAAAGCAATAGCTGACTGAACCGTAGCCGGTAATGCACAAAGATAAAGGAATCCCCAATAAATCGTTGATGTCATGATTTCGGGTACTAGCAAATTCAACCCTAATCCGATAATTGGGAATAAGACAAAAGTACTGAGAAAAACAACTAAATGAAGCCGCCAATGTCCCATGCCGGCAATAATGGCCTGACGGGATAATTTAGCTCCATGCATAAAAAACAGCAAAGCAATAGCAGCCGTCGTTAGCCGTTGAAACCAGACTTTAATTTCTCCCTCGCAAGGCAAGAATGTCGCAATAACGACTACCGTCACTAATACCATCAAAAAAGGATCTATTTTTAATCTTTGCCACCAAATCATTTATCATTTTCCTTGCTTTGCAAATAGTTAGCCCGGTTTACCAAGCTAACTACTAAGAATTAAATAGCTGAAAATAGACAAATCTTAAGAAATTCTGCGGGAGTTTATTCCATCACCACGATACCAAGCCGTTCCATCAGCTCCGACGCTTGATAGGTATCGATTTTCACGCCCTCCAGATTAATGCTACGAATGTCGAGTTCACCCAGCATTGAGTTAGTTAGATTACAGTGTGTAAAATTTGCTGCACGCCAATCAAAAGCGGCAAATTCACCACCAGAAAGATCGGAGCCACTGAAATTTGCACCAAGAATATTCGCACCGTTCCAACGGTTTTCCCATAACTCACACTTTTCAAGAATAACCTTAGAAAAGTTGGCATAGCTCAAGTTACTTTTGGTTATGTACGCACGACAAAACCAGACACGAGAACTAATCATATTCACAAAACTGGTTCCACGAAAATCTGAACCTTGAGCCCTACATTCCCTGATCTCTATACCAAGGGCGTTAGCATTCCTGAAATTAACCATTGACAGATCACAGCTTTTAAAGCTGGCGTCCTTTAGCACAGCATGGCTGAAGTTACACCCCATCTGACTTTCCTGGTCATAAAACTGACAACCGATAAACTGCGTTTCGCTCAGATCGGCCCCTGAAAAATCGCAGTTAAGGAATTTACTGTTTTCAATTACCTCTCCGGTAAACTGGTTACGTCCAATCTTCTCATCACACAGTATTAACGTTTTCATATAATGACTGTTCGTTGTTGTTTTGCCGACTGAATACCGGCTTCAATTAATTTCATAATTTGAATGGCTTCACTTGCCGTGACTGGATTAGGTTTACCTAGCGTAATCGCATCACGGATAGCAACATAATAAGCAGAATAATTACCAGGCAAAGTCGGCACATGTTCAGTCACTAACTCCTCTCCACTTAACAGTGTCATAACACCGTCACGAATATCATATCCCCAATCAGCATGCGGTGGCCTTTCCCCCGCTTTCAATCGCTCTTCCTGAGGATCAAGACCATATTTTACGTAACTGCCTTCCATACCATGCAACGTATAAACAGCAGATTCAGCCGCCGCCACAGTTGTTGCATGAAGAACTACTTTGATATCCGGGTAATTCAGCAATGCATGAAAATAATCCACCGCTTCCGCTTGTGGGCGAATCATTCCCAAATCAGCCGTAATAGATTGCGGTTTACCAAACAGTTGAACCGCCTGATCGAGTAAGTGAGGGCCTAAATCATACCAAATGCCACTTCCTTGCCCTGCCGCTTCACGCCATCTTTGACGTATAACCGGACGATAACGATCAAAATGGGATGCGAAATATTTTAATTTGCCCAAACGATTCTCTTTAATTAACGACTTTATCGTCAAAAAACCGGAATCCCAACGACGGTTATGAAATACAGAAAGTAATAAATCCGCTTTTTCTGCCTGCTCTTTTAAAGATTCAGCTTGTTCAACGGTGATAGTAAACGGTTTATCCACCACAACATGCTTACCCGCTGCCAATGCCTTCTGTGCCAGAGGATAATGCGTATCATTAGGTGTCGGAATAACGATTAAGTCAATGTCGGGATCATTAAAAAGATCCTCAGGGCAGGATACCACCGGGATATTTGGCCAATCTGATTTCACTTTCTCAGCATCACTACTGGAAATAGCGGCCAATTTAACACCAGCAGTGCCAGCAATTAATGGTGCATGGAACGTTTTACTCGCATAACCATACCCCACCAACCCAACCTTTAACAGCTCACGCATAACAGCCCCTCAAACTCATTAATAATATGCAGCAATTCAGCATCCGTAAAAAATATCATCGGTGATGACCGTTTCGCAAACTATCTCTAAATTTACTCTTGAAGATCTTTCAATCAATCTATTTCCTAAGTCATCAGAATCGCCTATTATTCTTTTTTCGTATAGCTTCAAGTGGAATGATTTATGTATCAAACCAATGACTACCACCGAATTAATGGTTGGATTCTGGCTCCGGCGGCTTATCTGATTATGACCTTTTTCAGCGCCAGTATAATGCTCGCCTTATATATTGTGGCATTTTTTAGTCAAAACAATGCATTGAGTGCCGGGAATAATCACTTTACTTTAATGTGGTTTCTTTCTGTTGCCATTACTGCGGTAATGTGGTGTTACACCCTATGGGTATTGAAACTGCTTTTCATTCGATCAAAAAGATTTCCCCAAATTTTTATTATTTGGCTTATTGTTACCGTATTAATTGCATTGAAAACTTTCGCTTTCTCCCCTATTCCTGATCAAATAGCTTTGCGTGCATTAGCATGGCCACTATTGGCAACTGCTATTTTTGTCCCCTACATTAAACGCTCTCATCGAGTCAAAATGACTTTCACACAAGATCGATAACCTCAACTTTCTTTGGTTGTTATCATTAACAATAGATTGCCCCTGGTAAAACGAGGGCATACTTATAATTTAATAAAAAGTCAACAAACTCATTTTCAGGCACAGCAATGACTGACTATTTTCTTTTATTTGTTGGAACCGTATTGGTTAACAATTTCGTCTTGGTGAAATTCCTCGGTTTATGCCCTTTCATGGGCGTATCTAAAAAACTGGAAACTGCCATCGGGATGGGGTTTGCGACAACATTTGTCATGACACTAGCCTCTGTATGTTCATGGCTGGTGAATACCTTTATTTTATTACCACTGGACTTAATCTATTTGCGTACTCTGAGCTTTATTCTTGTCATTGCGGTCGTGGTGCAATTCACAGAGCTTGTTGTACGCAAAACCAGCCCGACGTTATACCGGTTATTGGGTATTTTCTTGCCGTTGATTACGACTAACTGTGCTGTACTGGGTGTGGCGCTGCTGAATATCAATCAATCACACGATTTTTTACAATCCGCTATCTATGGTTTCGGTGCCGCCGCCGGTTTCTCTCTCGTTATGGTATTGTTTGCCGCTATTCGCGAACGTCTGGCTGTTGCTGATGTACCCGCCCCTTTCAAGGGGTCATCTATTGGTCTTATTACTGCGGGTTTAATGTCCTTGGCTTTTATGGGCTTTAGTGGTTTGGTGAAATTCTGATGACATCGTTATGGATTGCTATTGGTGCACTCAGTGCACTAGGGTTAATTTTTGGGTTAATCCTAGGGTTTGCTGCCCGCCGTTTTCAGGTGGAAGAGGACCCCATTGTTGAAAACATTGATGATATTCTGCCGCAAAGCCAGTGTGGACAATGCGGTTACCCAGGCTGTCGCCCTTATGCTGAAGCCGTAGCGAATAATAGCGAGATGATTAACAAATGTGCACCGGGTGGTGAGCAAGTCATGCTGAAAATTTCAGAGCTGCTCGGTATCGATCCGCAACCATTGGATGGTGATGCAAACGTACAAAACCCTGCACGCAAAGTCGCCTTTATTGATGAAGAAAATTGCATTGGTTGCACTAAATGTATTCAGGCATGTCCTGTAGACGCTATCGTCGGTGCTACACGCGCCATGCATACCATTGTTGAAGATTTATGTACCGGTTGTGACCTGTGCGTTGCTCCTTGTCCAACAGACTGTATTACGATGATCCCTGTAGCAACAACCACTTCCAACTGGAAATGGGATTTAAAAGCTATTCCAGTTAGAAATATTCCTGTTCAGCCACCTCTCGCCACTTCCATTAAAAGTATCCCGGTCAAAAATATTGAGGCTGAACACCATGTTTAATTTATTTAATTTGCTCAATAAAAATAAAATCTGGGATTTCGCCGGTGGTATTCATCCACCTGAAATGAAGCTGCAATCCAGCCAGACCCCTTTACGCATTGCGCCACTACCGGAAGAGTTAATCATCCCATTGCAACAACATTTGGGTACGGAAGGCGAGTTGCTGGTTAAAGTGGGTGATGAAGTGCTTAAAGGCCAACCTTTGACATTTGGCACTGGTCGTACTGTACCGGTGCATGCATCGACTTCCGGCACAATCATTGCCATTGAACCGTGTATTACAGCGCACCCATCCGGGTTGAAAGAGTTATGCGTTCGTTTGCGCCCTGATGGGAAAGATCAATGGGGTGAACGCATTCAAGCACCGGATTATCAATCACTGGATGCAGATACGATTCTTAACCGAATCCATCAGGCCGGTATCGCAGGTTTAGGTGGAGCCGGCTTTCCTACCGCAGCCAAACTACAAAACGGCCGTCATGGTCTTAAGACACTGATCATTAATGCCGCAGAATGCGAGCCTTATATCACCGCGGATGACCGCCTGATGCAGGAACATGCCGGCGAACTTATTGAGGGCATTCGTATTCTGGAACATCTGCTTAAACCGGAGCAGATCCTGATTGGTATCGAAGATAATAAACCAGCAGCAATAAAAGAACTCAAAACCGTTCTAAAGGGCGATAAATCGATTATCGTCCGGGTTATCCCAACCAAATATCCTTCTGGCGGTGCCAAACAACTGACCAAGATACTGACCGGTAAAGAAGTCCCCTCCGGTGGCCGTTCCTCTACTATCGGTGTACTGATGCAGAACGTAGGTACAGTGGTTGCAATCAAACGTGCCATTATTGATGGAGAACCTTTGATTGAGCGCATCGTCACAATTACTGGCGAAGCCATCACCTCGCCGGGTAACTTTTGGGCGCGGCTCGGTACTCCGGTACAATTTCTTCTCCAGTTAGCCGGTTTTGCACCACAATCCGAACAGATGGTCATTATGGGTGGGCCCTTAATGGGATTTACGCTACCTGACCTCAACGTGCCCATCGTTAAGATCAGTAACTGTATTCTGGCTCCATCCCATCAGGAAATGGATTCAAATACAACGGAAGAGGCTTGTATCCGTTGTGGATTATGTGTGGAAGCCTGCCCTGCCCGTTTATTGCCACAACAGCTCTATTGGTTCAGTCGGGGACAAGAGCACGAAAAAGCCAGAGATCACAATCTGTTCGACTGTATTGAATGCGGCGCCTGTGCTTATGTCTGCCCAAGCAATATTCCTCTAGTGCAATATTATCGCCAAGAGAAAGCTGAAATTCGGGCCTTGGATCAGGAAAACCGCCGTTCAACCGAAGCCAAAATTCGTTTCGAAGCTAAGCAGGCGCGCATGGAACGAGAAAAACTGGCCCGAGAGGAAAGGCACAAAAAATCGAACGTCCAAATTGATAATAAAGATAAGAGCGCTGTACAAGATGCGCTTTCCCGCGTGAAGGAAAAACAGGCTAACGCGGGTAAAATTGTTGCTATAGAACCGGGGCAAATACCTAATAATGCCGCAGTAATAGCTGCTCGTCAGGCAAGAAAAGAGCAGCTTCGCGCTCGTCAGGCGGAAAAACAGGCGGTGGAAAATATTAGTATTACTCCATCTGAACCACCAAGTGCAGAAGATCCACGCAAAGCCGCATTAGCAGCAGCAATTGCCAGAGCTAAAGCGAAGAAAGCAGCTCAAAATCAAGAAGTAACACCATCACCAGAAGCGAGAGAACCAGAAACTACTGCTAGTGAAAAACAAGATCTTCATAAAGATGCGGTCGCTGCCGCTATTGCCCGTGTCAAAGCCAAGAAAGCCCAAACACAGCAATTAGCTGAAACTCAAGCAGAACCACCGCCAGCGGAAGAAACTGATCCGCGTAAAGCTGCCATCGCGGCTGCCATTGCTCGTGTTAAAGCCAAGAAAGTCCAAACACAGCAATTAACTGAAACTCAGGCAGAACCACCGCCAGCGGAAGAAACTGATCCACGTAAAGCTGCCGTCGCGGCTGCCATTGCTCGTGTTAAAGCCAAGAAAGTCCAAACACAGCAATTAACTGAAACTCAGGCAGAAACACCGTCAGCGGAAGAAACCGATCCGCGTAAAGCTGCCGTCGCCGCCGCTATTGCCAGGGTTAAGGCCAAAAAAGACGCTCAGGAACAACAGAAAATTTCAATAGAATAGTGATTGTTATAAATGAAATTCAGACCCGTTCAGATTGACAATAAAAAACTAAAAGTCGCAAGTTCGCCTTTTACACACGATCAGCAAAGTACCAGCCGCATTATGCTGTGGGTTGTGCTGGCAGCAATCCCCGGTATTGCAGTACAAACTTACTTCTTTAGTTACGGTACCTTGTTCCAGCTCCTGCTTGCAGTGATTACCGCCCTACTTGCAGAATCATTTGCCCTATCTTTGCGTAAACAGGCAATTATGCCTCGTTTGCAGGATAATTCTGCATTACTGACAGGTTTACTTTTAGGGATCAGCCTTCCACCACTGGCTCCTTGGTGGCTGATTGTATTGGGAACTGCCTTTGCGGTAATTATTGCCAAACACTTATATGGTGGCCTTGGTCAAAACCCATTCAATCCGGCAATGGTCGGTTATGTCGTACTGCTAATATCATTCCCAGTGCAAATGACCGGCTGGCTGCCTCCTATGGATTTACTGGCAACACAAATCACACCGCTAGACAGTCTGATGGTGATCTTCAGCGGTCATACTCCCGATGGCACAACATTACAGCAGTTGCAACAAGGTTTCGATGGAATCAGCCAGGCTACACCGCTGGATAGTTTCAAAACCGGTTTATTGACTCACAATATTGATGACGTTCTTCGCCAACCTATATTGCAAGGATCTCTGGCTGGCATTGGCTGGCAATGGGTCAACATTGCTTATCTTGTTGGTGGGTTGATTCTGCTGAACAGAAAAGTGATAACCTGGCAAATTCCTGTGGCATTTATCCTGGTATTAGGCTTATGTGCACTCATTAGCTGGTTGATTGATCCATCTCATTATTCGCCACCATTATTACAACTGTTCTCCGGTGCAACCATGCTAGGTGCATTCTTTATTGCAACCGATCCCGTCAGTGCTTCCACGACACCCAAAGGTCGTTTGGTTTTTGGTGCCATGATCGGTTTATTAGTCTGGGTTATCCGTGTTTATGGTGGTTATCCTGATGCCATAGCATTTGCGGTCTTATTGGCGAATATTACCGTGCCACTCATTGACCATTACACCCAACCCCGCGTTTACGGGCATAAATAAGGAGCCGTTATGTTAGAAACCATGCGACGTCACGGCATCACACTAGCCATTTTTGCTGCAATTACCACCGGGTTGACGGCTGTCGTGAATTCACTCACCAAAAGTACTATCGCAGAACAAGCCGCACAACAGCACAAGTCGCTGCTTGATCAGGTTATTCCGCCTGCCCTATACGACAATGATATACAAAACGAATGTTATCTAGTCAATGCGGATGCTCTGGGCAATAACTTACCTCATCGTCTCTATCTAGCCCGTAAAAATAATCAACCCGTAGCGGCAGCGTTAGAAAGTACTGCACCGGATGGTTATTCCGGTGCTATTCAATTACTGGTTGGCGCAGATTTCTCGGGAAAAGTACTTGGTGTACGGGTTACAGAACATCATGAAACCCCAGGACTAGGGGATAAAATTGAAACCCGGATTTCAAACTGGATTAATGTATTCTCAGGGAAAACCATCACATCAAATCATGACCAGCACTGGGCAGTGAAAAAAGATGGCGGTGAATTTGATCAATTTACCGGTGCCACTATTACCCCACGCGCCGTGGTAAACTCAGTCAAACGAACCACACTTTATTTACAAACTATACCTAAACATCTCTCTTCTCTAGAATCCTGTGGAGAAAAATCATGAGTGAAACCAAAAACTTATTTATCCAAGGGCTATGGAAAAACAATTCCGCTTTAGTACAACTGCTAGGATTGTGCCCACTGTTAGCCGTATCTTCCACTGCAACCAATGCGCTCGGCTTAGGGCTGGCAACGACACTGGTTCTAGTCTGTACCAACATTGCGGTTTCCAGCTTGCGTCGTTGGGTACCCAATGAGATCCGTATTCCAATTTATGTTATGATCATCGCCTCGGTTGTAAGTGCTGTCCAGATGTTGATTAACGCCTACGCTTTTGGTCTGTATGAATCATTGGGGATTTTCATTCCTCTGATTGTGACTAACTGTATTGTTATCGGCCGTGCTGAAGCCTATGCCGCGAAAAATCCAATTATGCCCTCTGCGATTGATGGCTTAGCAATGGGATTAGGAGCCACTTTTGCCCTGTTTGTTCTTGGTGCTATTAGAGAAATTCTCGGCAATGGAACCCTATTTGATGGCGCTGATTTACTGCTGGGTAATTGGGCTAAGGTATTACGAATAGAAATCGTTCATATGGATTCCCCTTTCCTGTTAGCGATCTTACCACCCGGCGCTTTTATCGGTTTGGGATTAATGCTGGCAGCGAAATATCTTATTGACGAAAAAATGAAAACTAGGGCACTAAAAGAAAAAAGCCGTGCAATAACCATGTTACCAGAATAGGACAGTTCCATTTGATATGAACAAGCAGAAACGTATCGACATTTTAACGCGTTTACGGGATAACAACCCAAAGCCAACAACTGAATTAGTTTTCACAACACCATTTGAGTTACTTATTTCAGTACTGCTTTCAGCGCAAGCAACAGATGTGAGCGTTAATAAAGCCACAGCGAAACTCTATTCGGTTGCTAATACCCCCAAGGCAATACTTGACCTTGGTGTAGATGGGCTGAAAGAGTATATAAAAACTATCGGTCTGTATAACACCAAAGCGGAAAATACAATTAAAACCTGCCAGATATTACTGGAAAAACATGCTGGCGAGGTTCCCGAAGATCGTGCTGCATTGGAGGCATTGCCAGGTGTTGGCCGCAAAACAGCCAATGTGGTATTAAACACCGCTTTCGGCTGGCCGACTATTGCAGTCGATACCCATATTTTTCGCGTTTGTAATCGTACTCAATTCGCGCCCGGTAAAAATGTCAATGAAGTCGAAAATAAATTACTGCAAGTTGTCCCGGCTGAATTTAAAGTTGATTGTCATCATTGGCTTATTTTACACGGTCGTTATACCTGCATAGCCCGTAAACCTCGTTGTGGTTCCTGTATTATTGAAGATCTATGTGAATTTAAAGAAAAAATTTACCCTGAGTAACTATTGTAATTTTCATTGCAATTTCCATACTGTTTTACGCTATCTTGCAGATGTTGCTTGCTCGACACCATCAATTCGCGTAAAACTGTTATTCTAAAAAACTATCTGATAATAACCCTCAACTTTCTCCGCGGATATTATGTTTCAAAACAACCCGCTGCTTGCACAGCTAAAACAGCAACTTCATTCCCAAACACTTCGAGTAGAAGGTTTGGTCAAAGGTACCGAAAAAGGATTCGGATTCTTAGAAGTCGATGGGCAAAAAAGTTATTTTATTCCTCCCCCACACATGAAAAAAGTTATGCATGGCGATCGAGTGACTGCCGCTATTCATACTGATAAAGAAAGAGAGATCGCCGAGCCAGAAACATTGGTCGAACCATTTCTAAGTCGCTTCGTTGGCCGTATCCAGAAAAAAGAAAATGATAACCGTTTATGGATCATTCCTGATCACCCACTGCTAAAAGATGCTATCCCTTGCCGGCCGACCAATCAGGTCACTCATCCATTTCAACATGGTGATTGGGCTGTCGCTGAAATGCGTCATCATCCATTGAAAGGCAGCCGTGGTTTTCATGCAGAAATTACCGGCTATATCACTGAAGGCGACAATCACTACGCCCCTTGGTGGGTAACACTCACTCGCCATAACCTGGAACGTGATGCTCCCGCCATGGCTGCCGATTGCCAGATGAACGATGGCGATCTTGAGCGCATTGACTTAACGTCGCTGGATTTTGTCACTATTGACAGTGCAACCACGGAAGATATGGACGATGCTTTGCATATTGCTAAACAAGATGACGGTAGCCTGAAACTCAGCATCGCCATTGCTGATCCAACAGCTTATATTGCGGCTGACAGCGAACTGGATCAAATCGCCCATCAACGTGCTTTCACTAACTACCTGCCGGGTTTTAATATCCCCATGTTGCCACGCGATCTGTCAGAGAATTTATGCTCTCTGCGCCCTAACGCTCGCCGTCCGGCATTGGTTTGTCAAGTTTCTATTCTGGAAGATGGTCAACTGGGTGATGATATTGCGTTTTTCTCTACCTGGGTTGAATCAAAAGCTAAATTGGTTTACGACGAAGTTTCTGACTGGCTGGAAGAAACCGGGACTTGGGAACCTGCTTCCGAAGCGATTAAGGTTCAAATCACGCTCCTGAAGGAAATGAGTGATCGCCGTAACCAATGGCGCCACCAACATGCGCTTATTTTCAAAGATCGTCCTGATTATCGCTTCATCCTCGATGATAATGGTTACGTACTGGATATCGTAGTAGAACAACGCCGCACAGCTAACCGTATTGTTGAAGAAGCCATGATCACTTCTAACCTGTGCGCCGCAAAAATACTACGCGATAAGTTAGGTTTTGGTATTTACAATGTCCATATGGGTTTTGAGCCACTGCAAATTGAACAAGTGGTTGAATTACTGAAAGAAAATGGTGTCGATGCTAACACAGAAGAATTGTTAACCTTAAACGGCTTCTGCAAATTACGCCGTGAATTGGATAAACAGCCAACACAATTCCTTGATAGTCGCATTCGTCGTTTCCAGACTTTCGCAGAAATTAAACCTGAACCCGGCCCTCATTTTGGTCTCGGTTTTGATGCTTACGCCACCTGGACGTCACCGATCCGTAAATACAGCGACATGATTAACCATCGTTTACTGAAAGCGATTATTCAAAAAACGGATGTGGAACAACCCTCAGAAGAAACCTGTTTACAACTGGCTGAACGTCGCAGACTGAATCGTATGGCTGAACGTGATGTAGGGGATTGGCTGTATGCCCGCTTCCTGCAACCACACGCAGGAACAGAACAACGATTTACCGCGGAAGTCATTGATATCACCCGTGGTGGTTTACGTGTCCGACTGGTCGATAACGGTGCAGTGGCCTTTATACCGGCACCATTCCTACATGCGGTGCGTGATGAGCTGCAATGTAGCCAAGAGACCGGTACAGTGATTATCAAAGGTGAAGTCGCTTACCAATTGAACGATATTATTGATGTTCGTATTGATGAAGTCAGAATGGAAACCCGTAATATTGTCGCCCGCCCTACGGTCTGATTTTTCTCACAACACTTTCTGCGCCAAACTACAGCGATTAAGCTGTAGTTTGTTATTAAAAATCCACAATCAAAGGGAAGAATTACATCACATTTTATTCTGCGCGGGGTGTCACTATATTGAACCAAAATGGAAAATTATCCAACGGACCGATAAACTCATCAAACTTAGTGCGCTCTCCCTTAATTTTCACATTCCTTTTTTTCACCTCATTATCAAATTCTTCTTTACCCAAGTGAATTTTATCCAGAATAGCTTTGGTTAACGTCAACGTGACATCGACCTGCGCCACCTGCTTATCTGTATAATTCAATACCCATTTTCCACGGTCAATGTATAACGCTTATTGAGATCGGTAAGATTAATGTTCATCACCAATTTCTTACTAGCAGCTTTAGGTCCATTCAACCGCACTGCCAGATAATCAAATTGATGAAGGACTAAGAACGGCAAACGATACTGCGGTTGAAATGGTTAATAATCATTTGTAATTCATAAGATAACATTCCTTTAGACAAATTAGTTAGATGACTAAAACTAGAAATAACTTTATCCATAAAATCCAAACGATATGAATCATAGCCTGATAATAATAAATAGGAATATGGAAATAAGTAAAGGAAACAAATCCAGGTTATCGCTATTAGCATCACAACAAAAAATAGTTGTTATTATAGGAAAACTATAAATAACAACATTAATCTCCTTCCTACACTATTAAAATCAAATAACCTGATATATTAAATCTGAAAAAAGAATTATACGTAACCCTCTGTTAATAAATCGCTTTGCCTAAATATCGTATTTTTTATATATCAAAATTTATAACACACCATTTATTCATCCTTTTACAGAAAAATATAACCATGTGATTATAAAATAATTTATATGTAAATAATTCTATTGATTGATAATTTTAAATATTAATAATTGATATTTGAAATTAACGTCAGTTGACTATAATCCAACGTGATCATTCATGTGATCTCAAATTTACCAAGTAACGTTTCTATATAAAGAGTAACCAAGAAAAACAGGTTAGTGCGGTAGCTATTGTCTATTGCTAAATGCCAAGAGAAATAAAGCGATAATCGCGCTTAACATGTAATACACATGAAAAATAAAGGAAATAACTATGACCATAACAACAGAACAAATTGCTGTTGACTATCCAATACCAACTTATCGATTTGTTGTCTCCGTTGGTGATGAACAAATCCCTTTCAACAGCGTTTCGGGACTAGATATTACTTATGATGTCATCGAGTACAAAGATGGCACCGGTAATTACTATAAAATGCCGGGCCAGCGTCAACTGATCAATATTACGCTGCGTAAAGGGGTATTCCCTGGCGATACCAAACTTTTTGACTGGCTTAATTCCATTCAGCTTAATCAAGTTGAGAAAAAAGACGTTTCAATTAGCCTGACCAATGAAGCCGGTACCGAAATTTTAATGAGCTGGAGCGTAGCAAATGCATTCCCAACTTCATTAACCTCCCCCTCTTTTGATGCCACCAGCAATGATATTGCGGTCCAAGAAATAAAACTCACCGCAGATCGGGTAACCATTCAGGCTGCTTAAAGTATCACGATAACTGATATATCAGACGGGAAAAAATGATGCTCAAAATTGGCATAACCGCCACCCGTCCAACTAAATTCATCATCCTACAGTTCACACAAAATATCGCCCAATAATTGGAGGCAATATATGCCAACATCAACAACTTATCCCGGCGTTTATATTGAAGAAGACGCCTCACTGTCACTTTCTGTTCGTTCCAGTGCAACAGCAGTACCTGTTTTTGCTGTCAAAAACGACAATTCATTAATATCAGCTAATACCTATATTCGTATTAATAGCTGGCTGGAGTATTTGAAATTAAAAAACGGAAAATTTGATCATTCCAATAAGCTTGATATTTCATTGAGAGCCTATTTTATTAATGGCGGTGGATATAGCTACCTCGTCAGAACCGAAGATTTAGCTGAACAAGTTCCAAAACTCGACGATATCACATTACTGGTTGCTGCCGGAGAAGATATCAATGATGCCGTGTCCACACTTTGTAAATCAGGTAAAGGGTTATTTGCTATTTTTGATGGCCCAAAGGATGATACCAATATAAAAACACCAAACGAAGTACTCAAATCTTATACCGCTACCGCTTATGGTTCCGTTTACTACCCTTGGTTGACGGCCAAATGGGGAGAAAAAAAAGCCCTCGTTGATATTCCTCCTAGTGCTGTGATGGCCGGTATTTATGCCAGTGTCGATAACAGTCGTGGTGTTTGGAAAGCGCCAGCTAACGTTCCGATTCAGGGAGGATTACAACCTAAATATCCGGTGACTGATGACCTGCAAGCGCAATATAACAAAGATAAAGCGTTAAATATGATCCGCAACTTTCCTAAGAGCGGCACATTGGTTTGGGGAGCCAGAACCCTTGATGACAGTGATAACTGGCGTTATATCCCGGTTCGCCGCCTGTTTAATAGTGCAGAACGAGACATTAAAAATGCCATGAGTTTCGCGGTATTTGAACCTAATAGCCAGCCAACTTGGAAACGGGTACAAACAGCTATTGACAACTACCTCTATCAACTTTGGCAACAAGGAGCACTCGCAGGAAATAAACCACAAGAAGCTTATTTTGTCCAAATCGGCAAAGGTATCACCATGTCCGACGCTGACATTCAGCAAGGCAAAATGATTGTCAAAGTCGGTATGGCGGCGGTTCGTCCGGCTGAATTTATTATCCTTCAATTCTCACAACATGTAGCACAGTAACCGTACTGAGGCGCGGTTTAACACCGCGTCCATTCAGCCATTGAGGAGATGACAATGATAATAGAGACAAAACAGCCGGGCGTCACGATAACGGAAAGCCGTATATCTCTGCCACCAAACAATGAATTTATCGGTGTCCCCGTTTTTATTGGTTATACCGAAAAAAGCTCAAGTAATAAAACCGCCATTAAACTAAACAGCCTGACTGACTTTACCCAACATTTTGGTAAATCAGGATTAACCTATTATTCAGTGCGCCACTTCTTTGAAAACAGTGGTCGGCAAGCTTATGTCCTATCACTGGGCCATGATAAATCGCTAAATGATTTTCAATTATTGATTACCGCCCTACAACAGGACTGGGTGAAACAAGCCATTTCCGCAGAGAACGAAATTACATTGATTGTTGTACCTGATATTGCTCGTTTTAGTGATACCAACACTCCAAAAGACCTTTGGCTACAATCTTGGCAATCAATACTTGAACTTTGCAAAAGCCGACGCAGCATCATGGGATTACTGGATGCCCCAGACGATCCAACATTAGCTGCTAATTGTCTGGCTGATTTTTCTTCCAGTGATCGACAATGGGGTGCCGTATATTGGCCAAGGCTGATAAGCACCTATCAGGAAGGAGATAAACATATCGTACTTTCGCCTACCGCTGCGGTCGCCGCTGTTATACAACGCAATGACAACCAAAAAGGCGTATGGACAGCCCCTGCCAATGTCGCTTTAGCCAAAGTGATCAGCCCGGTACGCTCTTACATTGAAGCAGGCGCCCTCCTTAATCTTAATCAAGAAGGCACTTCGTTGAATTTGGTTCGTAGCTTCCCGGGCAAAGGTATTAAAATCTGGGGATGCCGCACGCTAGACAACACGCCGGGTTCCCCTTGGCGTTATATCCAAATTCGCCGGCTGGTTTCCTATATCGAAACCCACATGACCCAACTTGGCCGAGCCTTCGTCTTTGAACCCAATAACGCTATTACCTGGATGAAATTTAAAGGTCAGGCCCACAACTGGCTACGTCAGTTATGGTTAAAAGGTGGATTGCGCGGCACTCAGGAAGATCAAGCACTTGAAGTGTTACTGGGTGTTAATGAATCAATGAGTGAAACCGATATCCTGGCCGGAAAGATGATCATGAAAATCAAGCTGGCCCTGTTAATTCCGGCGGAATTTATTGAGCTAAGTCTGACGTTTGATATCCGTAACAATACTGTATCTAGCTAATCTCAACAGGGGAAAAACATGTACAACTTATACACCCCGTCAGTATCACACCGTTTTATCGCCAGTTTTCTGTTTAACAATATTCCCAGTCCACTTGATATCGCCTTTCAGCGCATATCGGGCCTGAGCCGAGAACTACAAACCACTCAACACAGCCAAGGCGGAGAAAACGCCAGAAATGTCTGGCTAGCCGAGAAGATCCAGCATGGCAGTCTGGTGCTGGAACGTGGTGTCATGACCATCACCCCACTCACCTTAATATTTGATCGCGTGCTGCGTGGTGAGAAAGCGGTGTATGCCGATGTCATCATCATGTTGCTGAACGAAAACACGTTACCTGTAGCAAGCTGGACCGTCAGTAACGCACTCCCCGTCCGTTGGTCCACCAGCGACTTTGATGCTAATAGCAACACCGTGCTGGTGAGCTCACTAGAACTACGTTATCAGGATATGCGCTGGTTAGGAGTAAAAGCATGACTGTAGAAATTAAGGAACTGATTATTCAGGCGAAAGTCACCGATCCGACGAGTGATCAACACGCCCCACGCACATTAGCTCAGGAAAGACTGGATAACGCCCGTTTGATTGAGATGGTGAAACGGGAGGTGTTAGAGGCATTACGTGAAACAGGAGGCGATTATGAGTTTAATTGAACGCGGTTTATCCAGACTCACTTTAACAGCCTTCAAAGACCGGGAAGGCAAAATTTCCGTGGGTAGCTTACAAGCCATGTACAACCCCGATGCAATCCAACTTGATTACCAAACCCGCTACCAACAGGATGAAAGTGTCAATCGTGCCAGCCAAAGCAGCCGCTATGTGTTATCCCAACCGGCTGGATTATCCTTAGTCCTGCTGTTTGATGCATCGATGCCCGGCAATAGCACACCAATAGAAACACAGCTTGCGACCTTAAAATCCCTGTGTGCGGTTGATGCCAGCACCAAAGTACCCCACTTCCTTAAAATCAAATGGGGAAAAATGCGCTGGGAAAATAAAGGCTATTTTGCCTGCCGGGCCAGTGGCCTTGCCATCAACTACACCCTGTTTGACCGGGACGCCACCCCATTACGAGCCAGTGCGACCTTATCTTTAGTGGCAGATGAAAGCTTGGTGATTCAGGACACCGAGCGGCAGTTAAAATCGCCACCGGCCACTGCGGTTAGCGTCACAGACATGCTCTCCTTACCCTTGATTGCTTTAGGCGCCGGCGCTTCTCTGGCAGGCGGTATCGATTATCTCTCTCTGGCCTGGCAGAACGATCTGGATAATCTTGATGACTTTACCCCCGGGCAAACCTTACAAGCACGGAGGGATACATGAAAATACCCACAGTAATCATCAAGATAGGTGGTAAGACACTCAACCAATTTACCGTAATCAGCCTGACAACCAACCATCACATCAACGGCATCCCTTCGGCCAACATCACTTTAGGCATAGCCGGTGATGCCAGTCATATTTTTGATGCCAAGACGCAAGCTGAATTGGCAAACTGTCGCCCGAATCATGAAGTTATCGTGCAGATACAAAAAACCGTGTTATTTAAAGGCGTTATCGTGCGGCAAATTCTAGGGCTTAAAGGTCAAGACAGCATCATTACTCTGACAGCAAAACATCACCTGCAAAAATTAACCCATAGCTTTCACTCACAGCTATTTAATAAACAGAGTGATGAGGCGATTATCAAAAAACTCTTTAATCAGAATGGCATCCAAACGACGATAAAACAGGCACCGCAACTCAAAACCGTTCATGAACAAATGGTGCAATTTCGTTGCAATGACTGGGCATTCCTAAAAAGCCGATTGACTGCGACTAACACCTGGTTATTGCCCGGTAATGAATCAGTTACCTTGATAACACCTAAGGCACTGAATAAGTCAACTGTGCATACCCTTCATCGGCATGCCAGCGATCAAAACATTGTGCTATTTGAAGCGGATCTCCAGTGGAATAACCAACACAACCCTAAAACCGTGAGTGTACGTGCCTGGGATGTGACTCAACAAAAGCTTTCTCAGGCAATCAATACCCAAAACAGCAAGCTTGGCAGCGACAAGTTGGCTGTGGACAGTATCGCTGCGCTAGCTGATAAAGAGTGGCAATGGGCTTACAGCTATCCATTGGATAATGAACAAGCCAAACATCTTGCTCAAGGCATTATGGATAACCTACGCAGTCATAATATATCCGGTAGCTTTGAAATCGAAGGCAGTCATCATTACCAACCGGGGAATGTTCTGGCGTTAAACGGCTTTGGTCAGGGAATAGATGGTCAAGGGATTATCACCGGTGTAAATCAGATAATTAACCAGCGGCAAGGCTGGCGCACCCGATTAACCTTAGGCATGTCGCCGGATATAGACCCTCCGGTGCCACAGGTAAAAGAGTTACATATCGGTATCGTGGAAAAATATCAGCAAGACAGCCAATCGCTAGGCCGTATCCCGGTCAGAATACCGGCATTAAACTTAACCCAAGGCGTACTCTTTGCCCGTTTAGGTAAACCTTATGCCAGTCATGAAAGTGGGTTCTGCTTTTATCCAGAACCGGGAGATGAAGTTATTATCGGCTTCTTTGAATGTGACCCCCGTTTTCCGGTGATATTAGGCTCCATGCATAATCCTAAAAATAAATCGCCGGTAGAACCCAGTGAAAAAAATCAAATGAAAACCTTAGTAATCAAACGAGGAGATAAACAACAGGCATTAATCTTCGATAATAAAGAAAACACCGTGGCACTTAATAGCGGAGAAAATAAAGTCTCTCTGCAACAGGATAAAGATATTACGCTCAATTCATCTAAAAATCTCATCACTCAGGCCCAGGAAATTAACATACAAGCAGAAAAATCTCTGTCAGCTACAGGAAAATCCGGGGTAGATATTAAGGGCTCGAAAATTAACTTAACACAGTAATGAGGTATTGAAATGACAAACTCAATATTAGCCGATATTTATGGTCGCGGCTGGAAATTTCCACCACAGTTTTCTCTTGAAACAGGCGTAGCAATGGCAGAAGGCGCAGAAAATGTTCGTCAAAGTATGAAAATCCTTTTTCTAACTGAACCCGGTGAACGGATTATGCGTGAAGATTATGGCTGCGGTCTGAATGATTATATGTTTGAAAATATCAGTGATGAATTGTTATCGGAGATTCAAACCCGTATTGAAGAGCGAGTTCTGCGCTATGAACCTCGTGCTGAAATCACCGATATTCAGGTAACTCAGAAAACAGGATCACCTAATACTCTACATATTCAAGTGACCTATGCCCTAAGAGGCAGTGAAATTAGTCAACAGCTTGAAGGCATTCTTGAAGTCAACGAAGGTCGGGCAAAGGTGAGCCTATGAGCAAACAATTGATCATCGATGGCGATAGCCTGCTATTTGAACCCTTATTCGGCAACCGGCAGGTCACCATTTTGGGACCAGCAATTATCAGAGGCAGCGGGCACGCTCAAATCCAAGGCAAAAAGATCGCTATTGTGGGTGATGAAAAAAAGGTACAACTTCAAGCGCAATATATTACCCCCAGCCACCCAACACTTGGCATGGGTATAGTCACCATTGCGCAATTGGATGCCAGCCAACAAGTCAACTTTTGCCGCAGTAACGCCACGGTAATTGTTGTCGGGCAGCAATTTACCGCCCGTTTTACTCCGACACAACCGGCAATTAATCCGTCAGGTGTACCGGATATAACAACCCCCAGTATGGGAAAAGGCCGTTTTATTGCCAGTCAATATGCTGTCAATGCCGGATAAATAACTCTTTAAAATCATTATTAAACAACGTTTCTATTCCGCAATAGCTATCAGCCATATATTCAAATAACAGGTGGTATAATATGGGACTCACCGAATTAAAAAACAAACTCGCCGCTATCGTACCAGAGACAGATTTTAAACTTGATGAAAGAAGTACGCTGGATATTTTAAACTGGCTACAAGAATACGCTAAAAAAATCCCTTTTGATCAAGAGAAAAAACAATTCTGGGATAGTTTCTATTTTATTCAGGAAAATAGTCCTGAAAAATTAGCCGATCTTTACCAAAACGTTAATAAAGCAGATGGACATTTACCGGCACATCAAGCTTTTGTGTTGGCTTTTTTAAAACTTTTAGAAACAACCAAAGTTTTATTTAATACTTTTCCGGCACGGCATCGTGATCTTTATTATCGGGAATTATTAGGATTGAAACCGAGAAATGCACAAGCGGATAGCGTTGCTTTAGGCATTACCTTAAATACAGATAAGGCAGAATATCTTATCCCTAAAGGAACCCTGTTTGATGCCGGGCAGGATAGCGCTGGGAATCCGTTACAATATGCATCAGATGCTGATCTACTGGCGAACCAAGGAAAATTAACCGACCTGCGTTGGTATCGGAAAGATAATGATAGTTGGAAATCGGCAATACTACTAAACCACTCAGATAATATTAAATTACCTGAAAACGGTATTAAGCTTTTTAGCCCAACACCCAACGATGTCCCAATCTTGTCTGGTTATCTGATTACCTCTTCTTTATTTGCTATGTCGAAAGGAGTGCGTAATATTGAGGTAACTCTAGCAAATGAGTGGATGGGTAATCCTAACAACATTACTGCTCAGATCAGTTCTGGAAAACATTGGCTTTCACTGCTAGTAAAAAAAGCAGAGACCAATCTTAAACTCATCTTAAGCTTATCAGCTAATGATGAACCCATCAGCCCCCCTGATTCCTTGGATAATATGGAGTTTGATGTCCCCATATTAAAGCTAGGCACCATTCAGGGAGCTATGCTACCCAAGATCGCGGGTATTGAAATTAGCATTAACGGCAACGGTAATGTACGTTATTCCTCTGATGGAGGTGTTGAAAACGCAGGTGCGACTAATTTTCCCTTTGGACAATCACCGTCACTAGGTTCCGGTTTTAATTTGATTGCTCCTGAATGGTATAACACTGAAAACGCAACAGTGACGATTACTCCTCAATGGGTGGGATTACCTCGACAAAACTTTTCAAAATGGTATGGCGTATATGAAACTAAACCGGACAATAGTAAATTTAAAGTACAGGGTTACTTAATCACACCTCAAAAGAGAGAAAAGCTCAATGAGGTACAAGCATTGTTCGATGGACAAGACGCACCACAAGGACAAAGCTTAAAAGTTACCTTGCCAACAATGAATTATCCCCTTACAAACAGCTCTTCACCCAATGACTGGCCTGCATCAGTACGCATAGAATTAGTTGAGCAGGATTTTATGCATTCTCAGTATTGGCAAAATCCTACGGGTAAAAATCAACCCTATACTCCTCAGATCAGTTCATTGAAAATTGAATTCAGAGCAGAAATCAAAACTGGGCAATATTTCGTTTATCCCCTAACTCCTTTTGGTTGGGACAAAGCAAACGCAGAAACACCACCATTAATCAGTGACACATTTTATTTAGGCTTTACTGATGTATTACCGGGGCAAACTTTATCTCTGTACTGGCAATTAGACGGTATTAAAGAACGCTTTTTATCCTGGTTCTATCTCAATCAAGAAAATACCTGGAGTCCATTAGATAATTTAGTACACGACCAAACCCGCAACCTATTTGACCGAGGAGGATTGAGTACTTTATTACCACATGATGCTTCAAACCAAGCATCTCAAATGCCAAAGGGACGGTACTGGGTGAAGGCACAAATTTTACAGACGAATCAAGCAATACTAACCGACCTGTATTGGCATCGGAAAGATAACGATGGCTGGAAATCTACAACACCTCTTAACCTTTCAAATAACATGAAATTACCAGCAAATGGGATTCAAATTTTTAATCCAACATCCAATGATATCCCGGTTCTATCCGGCTACCTAATTACTTGGCCTTTATTCACATTTCTAAAAAAAGGGCTCAACATTACATTAATTTTGGGAAGTAAATTGGAAGGTAATTCTGAGAATATAGCTGCTAAAATAAGTTCAGGGAATCATTGGTTAACACTGTCAGTCGAATATCTCAGTGACACTGATAGTATTAAGTTGCAATTACCAGACGATGATAACAATGATCCCATCAGCCCCCCTAATGCTTTGGATAATATGACGTTCGATACGCCATTGTTAAAATTGACAACTACTGAGGGTTTCACTTTACCCTGGATTTATAAAATATGTATTAACAGCAACATCGTGCTCTCTGCTTCCGACAATTCAAAAGCAGAAATCTCTCATTTCCCTTTTGGCCAATCGCCATCACTGGGCTCCAGTTTTAGTCCGAAGGTAGTTCTCCCCGAATGGATTAACTCTGAATATACATCGAACACAACATTCACTATTACTCCTCAATGGGTCAACTTACCTACAGAGAATTTTTCATCGAGGTATGAAGGATATGCTAATAAACCTACCAATAACAATGTATTTAAAGTGGAAGGCTATCTTGTCACTCCCTACAGAGGAGAGAAAAAACTTGATGAAACTCTGTCATTATTTGATGGCGAAAATGCACCACAAGGAAAAAGCCTGACTTTTACCTTACCTAACAAGGATTATTTCTATTCAAACAACCATGAAACAATTAATATAAAAATAAAACTCGCTGAGCAAGACTTTATGCACGCTCAATACCAGCAAAGTCCTACAGGTAAAAAACAACCCTACACCCCACAACTCAGTGAATTACAGGTGGAATTCAGTGCGACAGCTTTCCGTCGACAATTCTCCATTTATCCTCTCACGCCTTTTGGCAAGGGCGAAGCCGGAAAAGATATAACACCATTAACTCACGATACATTCTATTTAGGTTTTACCGATATATCACCAGGGCAAACTTTTTCTCTATATTGGCAGCTAAAGGGCCTGAAAAATCTATCTTTGTCTTGGTTTTATCTGAGTCAAAGAAATACCTGGAAATTATTAAATAGATCAACTTACAACCAAACATATAATCTATTTGAATCAGAAGATCAAAGTATCCTATTACCCCAAGATGCTTCAAACCAAACCTCTCAAATGCCATCAGGGAGATACTGGCTGAAAGCACAAATAGAACAGGAGAAAAAGCAGATAAAGATAGTCCCTCCAGATTACCCAAGAATTAAAGGATTGTTATATAACGCCACAACAGCCACGTTAATCAACACAGTAACAGTAGAACAAGATCACTTAATCAACGGATTAGCCGTTAACAGCATTAAACAGCCAGTGAACTCATTTATTGCAATCAGTGAAGTGGCTCAACCTTGGGCATCTTGGAATGGTCGTCCGAAAGAAGACGAGCAAACCTTTTTGAAACGGGTTCCCGCCCGGCTGTCCCATCGTAATCGAGCATTAAATTGGGGCGATATTGTCACCTTACTAAAAGAGCGTTTTGTCAGTATATTTGATGTCAAATACCCTTCTACCAATGAATTAACCAAAATACCAGCACCAGAAAAGCGCCAATTAATCGTCATCCCTGATAATCGTTACAAAGATAATGATGATTCACTTCGTCCAGAATTGAACCAAGCTCGATTAACTGAAATGGTCGAATGGTTAGATCAATTAAGTAGCCCCTGGACAACCATTGAAATTAATAATCCCACATACGTTGATGTCCCGATTAGCTATGAATTGGTATTTGCTTCAGGAGTTAATCCCGATTATGGCCGCCATCAATTACAACAGGAACTGAGTCGAATCTACATGCCGTGGGGAGAAAATATTGCTATTGGCGTAACACCAGGTAATCGCATTGACTATTACCAGTTATTAGCCACGATTCAACAATCACCTTGCGTTGAACGGGTCACTAGCTTGACTTTGCAAAAAGGCAATCCACCCACAGATACCGTAGGTAAAAGTATAGAAGCCGACGATGATGAAGTATTGATTTTAGTCTGGTAATACCCCCCTAAACGAAGGAGTTAACAAATGAATAATCGAAATATGCTATTTCCCATTATTAAAGATAATATTGCCTTTGAGACTTTACTTACCCAAGCAAAAACCGTTATTGAACAACAATCCGGCCAATGTTGGAACGATATGGGGGAAAATGATCCAGGCATCACCTTATTAGAAGCTTGTTGTTATGGTGCATCTGATTTAGCTTACCGCCATTCATTACCACTGAAAGATCTTCTTACTCCTAAACAAGAGGAACAAACATCCAGAGATGGTATTTTCCCTCAAGAGTTTGGCCCACAACAAATATTGACTTGTGGCCCCATCACCGAAGAGGATTATCGCCGGGCCTTATTGGATTTGCACAGCAACGACAAAAGTGATGGCTATTTTCTCTTTAACGATGTACAGATTATTCGTGAACCTGGAAATCAACGCTATACATACTGGTATAACGAACAAAAACGACAATACAGTTTCACTAAAAACCAATACAGCAAACAGTTAACACTAAGGGGAAACTATTGGCTTTATTTACTCCCTAGTCGGGAAACTGAAAAAATTCAAGATAATAAAATTCAAGCTCAAAAAAAGTTGGAAAATTTTCTAAGGGACAATCGTAATCTGGGGGAGTCCGTCAGTAAAATTATTTGGCTGGAGCCCATCGATATACCATTGGAGATTGATATTCAACTTGATGATGACGTCAAAGATATTGCTGATATATTCGCTAAAGTTTATACAACGGCAGAACAAATGGTGCTTGAAAAACCGCGACGTTATACCACTCAAGCCATGAAAGAAATGGGTTACAGTAATGAAGAGATTTTTAATGGGCCTTATTTACATCATGGTTGGATACCTCAATTACCTTCAATTAAAGATTACACTAAATCTAAAGAACTAAATCTAAGTCCCTTAGTTAATCAATTACTGAGGATCAAAGGAATCAAGAAAATTACCCGATTCACGTTAGATGGGAATAATGAAAGAATTTCTAAACTACCAAATGATAATTGGTCATGGGCAATCATTCATGGGTACTATCCCAGACTATGGGGCAACGATCCCTTACAATCGATCACCTCACCAAATAGCCCACTCACCATTACAGCCAAAGGTGGAATCAAAATTATTGTTTCCAAACAAGATGTAGAGGAAAAGCTCATTGCAGAGCCACTAATTGAGACACAACCTGAATTACTGGATTGGGGTAAATATCGTAAGGTCCTGGATTATTATCCAGTAAGAAATAAATTACCCGCTTGCTATGGATTACAAACTAATACCCAACAGCAAATACAATTACATCAGTTTATGTTACCTTTTGAACAAACTCTAGCTAATAACTGTGCCAATCTCGCCTTGTTACCAAAACTATTGGCTTTTAAACAACGGGGAGATACTGTACGTGGTACTCAATGGCCTTTTAAAGAAAATACTGTAGCTCAAAATGTTCATCAAAACATAAAGCCTCATTTAATTAATCAAATGAATAATGAAGCTAAAATCAATAATAATGATAAAAACTATACTAAAGAATTAGTGATGTTAGACTATCTATTGCGATATTTTGGAGCGCAATGTGCAACCCCTCTTTTATCACAAGACTCAAACTCTCAGGAAGATTTTCTATCTACTCAGCGCGAATATCTTTCTCAACAACCTGACTTAGCCTATCAACGCAATAATATTCGTATTGATAAAGTATCAGCGCTGCAAAAACGCATTGCCGCCCGATTGGGTCTGGGAGGAGAATGTTTCAAAGAAACACCAGAACTGGATAAACTCCCTTTTTATTTAATTGAACATCGTCAACTCTTACCAATAAAACCTAATGAAAAATTCAATAATGACCAAACACCTGATAATCTAGAAATTAAAAATGATCAAGTCATGATTACACAAACTGATACAGCAGGCCATTTAATGCAAGGTCAAGTTATTAATCTGGAATTTAGAGAAGGCTACAATATATCCAAATTTCTGAACCTGATGATCACTGAAGTGACAGGAGATACATTCACTATTAACACCAATAACAATAATGATCTAAGAAACAATCTGGACAAATTGCAAAACACATTTAAGCAGCGCAATAGCCTGCACTGGCGCAATAGCTCCGTGTGGATAGAAGATATGGATTATCAACTCGTTTATGACAGTGAAAAGAGTCAAGAAGAAACCGAAAATAGACGATGGATTACCCTTAATGACCAAAACTCCTTCCCTGCCATGATCGAAAACAATGATGAAATCACAATAAGAATCAAGTCCAATTATGAACTTACAACCCAAATTGTACAACTTGATAGTGCTAATAACCGGATATTACTTAGAAAAGATATAAATTCAAAAAATAAATTTCCACCAAGAGAATATATATCACACTATTGCTTGTCCTACACAAGCTATGATTACGGATTCAGAAAGGAACGAACATATAAATTAATTTCTACCGATACAACCTCAAATGAAAATGAACTCTGGATTACCATCAGAAAACAACCCGATGATACTCCTTACGATAGTTTTCCTTTTGATATATTCGAATCGGATGATGAAATAACACTAAAATTTGACCCTGATTATGAACTTAAAACGCAGGTAAAAGAATTTGATCGCATAGAGAAACGAATATTAGTTGAAAAAAACATAGATCAAATAAATGATTTTCCATTGGAAAACAATGAGTCGCACTCTTACTGGTACTTCTCAGGAAAAAGATATATCCAATCTGACCATTTTTCATTTGTAGTCAGCATAGTACTGAATCGAGAACGCATTAGGAGCGGTACTACTGATTTTTACAAATTAGAATCTTGGGTGAAAACTGAAATTTTAGCTGAACTGCCCGCTCATATCTCACTCGTTATTCATTGGCTATCATCGGAAGAATTCGAAAAATTTGCCAGCACTTATAAACTTTGGCAAAATAATGGCGCTCCTTTAGGCGATCACGCATATAAAATTCTAGAAACATTAACATTAGGAAAGAAACCTTCTGCTTCAGTAGAAGAATACAGTGAAGAAATAATTATTGCATAAGGATTATTTTATGATATTACAAAGATACCCTATGGATTTCAAGATGCATCGCGGCGGCAAGGGAGCGAATCCCCGGGAGCATAGATAACTATGTGACCGGGGTGAGTGAGTGCAGCCAACAAAGAGGCAACTTGAAAGATGACGGGTAGATATCTATGAATCCAAATATTCATAAATTATTTTAGTATGTTAATATCCTGTGGCAATGATTCTTACGATTCTATGAAATATTTCACTCTCAGTTTTCTCTATATCTGTTATTTTCAAAGAGAATATTAATATGGTTTCAGAGATAAATCTGTTAAATAGGATTATCATTACTATTGAAGCTAATAATGCACAGGTAGCTAAAAAAGTCTTACATGGTTCCCTACTTAAACAATCCAGTATAAATAAATTAATCAATTCCTATTTTAACCAATATATCATTAATCAAAATATCTATTTTGAGGTACTCACCCTGAATCTTGGAGAAATAAGATTAGATGATTTTAATTCATTGTTTCCTATTCGGCTTAATGCTACATTAAGTCAAGCATTAAACCAATATCAGGTAAATAATCAGGCTGATATTGAGAAATTTATCCATTACTTACAGCAACAAAATTCCATATCAAACCCAATAGCAGGAGCGAAGAATAGTGAAATTACTGATGTAAACATTAAAGAATTAATTAACCAATTATCTCATATACAAAATAACTGGACACTTTTATTAGCAAAAAGCTGTTTATCTGAGCACAGTCTGAAAAACATTCTGGCTATCAGAGAACCTGCTTTATTAACTGCCATTAATAGAAAATTATCGGAGAACACAGTCACACCGCAACATCAGGAGGAACCAGTTTCCTCCTGGCAATTAATACTGAATGCTCTGAAATATATACAACAGCATAATACACAAGAAATACCTGAACCCGATGAGAAAATTATCTCACGTATCACGGCTGAATTTAATAACGGCACGATTAATATAGCATCTGTTATTGCGCTATTTCGTCAGGCTATAACCTGCCACACTCCATTAAATGACTGGTTAATACAACTCTGGCAAACAGCACCAGTTTCACAATACTGTAAAAAACATCTATTACTTGAAGAGTATCAATATCTGTCGAAATACGATATTACAATAGGAGAAAATAACCATAACCAGCCTAGAAATGACAACACACAACTCCCTGAACCAATTTTATTACCTGAACAACCGATAAACAATGCTGGAATATTAGTTTTATGGCCGATATTACCTGCGCTGTTTAATCAACTTAGTCTACTTGAAAAACAGAAGTTTATCCATCGTCAAGCTCAATTCAGTGCTGTTATTATCCTTGATTATCTCATTTGGGGAACTGAAAAAGCACCGATAGAACGTAAAGGGTTAAACTCTATTTTATGTGGGCTAATGGCTGACGAAAATATCGAATCAATATCCATTGAACCAGAGAAACAGTTAATAATAGATCAATGGTTGGACACAGTTATCAGCCAACTTCCTGCCTGGAAAAAATTAAGTCACAATGATGTTCGCCAATTGTTTTTACAACGACCGGGTGAATTACGAATAGATGAACAAGAAATCAATATCACGGTACAACATCAACCGTTTGATGCACTATTATCTGACTGGCCCTGGCCATTAAATATCGCCAAACTGCCCTGGCTGGATCGTCCTTTATTAATCAACTGGCAAACTATTTAAAAGGTTTATATGAACTTCCCTCTGACAAATAACCACTGTATGGCAGCAGAATTGCATTGGATTTATCCTCATCTGGAGCGTATTGATCTACTATTACAACGCTACTATTACCAAAAGGGAAATTGGTACGATTCCTTACCGGAGAGCTTTTTACTGACCGAAGATGAAATAGAGCAACGTTTGATAAAACCATTAGGCATGCCTCACTGGTTAAAAAAGTATGATATTATTGATCATGGGGAAATAGAGAATAAAGCTATTACCGGTACATTATCATTGTTGATTGAGCGTTTTGAACTGACTGAATTTGAACGCGATATCTTGCTATTAGGTTTATTACCCCATTTTGACAGTCGTTATCATGCACTATTTGCTTTTCTGCACGGTAACAGTAAAAAACAGTGGCCCAGTTTTGCTTTAGCAATTGAATTATTTAGCCAACGCCAAAGTGATTGGCAATTACTGCAAAATAGCTTTCTGCCTCAAACACCATTAATCAATCATCATCTGTTACAACTGAATAATGACGAGGACCCCATTTGGCTGCAAACGCAATTTCTAACACACAGTTCCGTCTGGCATTTTTTATCCGGCCAACGGGTTATTTTACCTCCCCTGATAGCTTGTGCTTATTGGCATTCTTCCGTCTCACAGACTTGGTATCCGCAAACCCTTTATCATTCACTTAAAAAGATATTGTTAAATGAGATAGATGAAGTACGCCCACTGGTGATCCTCAAAGGAAAACAAGACAGCGCCCAAGAATTAGCGGTCAGTAACATTATGGCACTTCATGATATCAGTACCTTAATTCTCGATTTAGCCCATCTACCGGACGAAGAGAATATCAATACTAAACCTGACCTGTTAACAGACGTAATACGGGAAGCCCGGCTACACGATGCCTGCTTATTAATCCGTAATTTTTCTTTACTTGCAGGGGAAAAGAAAATATATCAAAGCGAATTATCCACCCTGCTAAATCAACCCAAATTACGTGTAGTTTGTCTGGTAGAACCGGGAGATTCATTTGTATGGATTCAACATCTGCCAATGGTACAAATTGAGATGCCTATAGCCACGCCGGCAGAGAAAAAAGCGATACTGACAGAAAATCTGCCAAATAATGCTGATCGGGAAATTAATCTTACTCAGTTATGCCAACGTTTTTCATTTACACCGGAAACATTACCGTTAATTATTAAAGAAGCCTGCCAATATCAAATACTCCGGCAACCGGAAGATCAATTGAAGGAGATCGATTTGCGTAAGGCATTAAATTTCCGCGCCCAACAAAATTTCGGTAAATTAGCCCAACGAATAACACCCAGACGCAGTTTTAATGATTTGGTGATTTCAGAGGGATTAACTCAACAACTGAAAGAAATCATTGCCGCCATTAATTACCGAAACCAAATATTAAACGCAGGTTTTCAGGAGAAAATAGGTTATGGTACCGGTATTAGCGCCCTATTTTATGGTGAATCAGGGACCGGAAAGACGATGGCCGCAGAAGTGATTGCCGGACATCTTGGCGTTGATCTGATTAAAGTCGATCTCTCTACCGTGGTGAACAAATACATCGGTGAAACGGAAAAAAATATCTCTCGAATCTTCGATCTGGCCGAAGCCGATTCCGGCGTGCTGTTTTTCGATGAAGCCGATGCCTTATTTGGCAAACGCAGTGAAACCAAAGATTCTCAAGACAGACATGCTAATATTGAAGTTTCTTACCTATTACAGCGATTAGAAAATTATCCGGGATTGGTAATTTTAGCCACTAATAATCGTAGTCATTTAGATAGCGCTTTTAACCGCCGCTTTACCTTTATTACCCATTTTACTTATCCCGATGAAATATTACGTAAACAAATGTGGCAGGCAATTTGGCCTAAACAACTACATTTATCAGACGAACTTAATTTTGACCATTTGTCTAAACAGACAGATCTGACAGGTGCAAATATCCGTAACATTGCTTTATTATCATCAATATTAGCCGAAAATGATAATAGTGAAAAAATTGACAATAAACACATAGAACGGGCAATTATTCTCGAATTGAATAAAACTGGCCGATTATTTTTTTAAACATTTAATAAGATTGGAGTCGATATGACAAACATAATTGATCCTAATAATGCGATTGTTGAAGTTAATACCGCGTTGCATGAAATTTTATCTCAACATCTAAACACCTCTAGTCAAATAATTGATATCCGTTTTGATCTACCGGAAATTAACTCAACTCCTGCTAAACCTACCGTCAGTGTATTTCTTTATGATATACATGAAGATCTACAATTACGTTCTGCGGAGCCAAGGAGTTATAATCCTACCACCAGCTCATTATTGTCTGGGTGGGTAAATATTAATTATAACTATTTAATTACTTACTGGCATTCAAACCAACCATCAGGAGACGGTTCCAATCCTGACAGCCAGCCCAATAATCAAGCTGCACGCGTCATGACAGCTATTTTAAATGCACTGGTTAACAACCGACAATTACCTAAAATTCCTGGCGCATATACCAGAGTCATTCCACCACAAGAAAATCTAAATAGCCTGGGTAATTTTTGGCAAGCGCTCGGCAATCGTCCTCGTCTTTCTTTATTATATTCAATTACCGCACCAGTGAAACTGCAAAATATTAAAGAGGTCATAAAACCAATCAGCCAAATTTCCACTTCTATGGATCAGAAGTCAAATCTGGATAATTCGCAAATAAACCAAGCCTTATTTAGCAAATTGTGTGCCGATTTAGGTGGCACAGATGATGTTCACTATGCCCTTGCAAAAGTGAATCTGACAACCAAACCCGCTAAGGAAAATAATGAAAACCAGAATAATCAAAACGTAATTCTTGAAGTTTCTGGTATTATTCGTTCAGGTTATTCATCCAAAATAAAAAACGTTATCTCAACATGGAAAAACCGTCAGGGTGCCGTGATTCAGATAAAAGGCATAGGCATTATAATTGTTGAAGAGAAGGCTGATAGATTAATTGAAATTTAGCATTGTCATTTAATCAATCATATATCTATAGCGGAATATAATATCATTAAAATAATGACTACAAATAAACAAAAAAATACCTTACAATCGTCTCTCTAATAGGAGAATAATCTATGTTCGAGTTTGAGAATCTTGCTGCATTAAAGAATTCCTCATCACGAAAACAAAAACAAGTTCGTGACGAAGGTGAACTAAAAATTGCCGGCCGTGAATATCATATTGATGTAGATCTACAAAAGGTTCTGCGTACGGATCCAAAAAAGAACCACTTCGCCCGTTTCTTTGAAGGGGTAAATAAACTTTTCTTACATGGCAGTAGCGCTTCAAGGGCCAAAGAAGCGACGAAAACTCTCTTTTCTACAGAAGAGGCGCAACAACAGCGTCTACAGAGTACAAATTCGGTCAATCATGCTCGTATGTTGTTTAAGGATAACAGTTTGCAAACACCAGAACAGGTACTAGAGCGATTAAGAACAGTAGATATACATAAAACGACGAAAGTAGCGTCGGATGAACATTCTCTTCTGCTACAGCGGGCTATGTCAGAATCGCTACAAAATACAGAGACCGGTAAAAAATTACAGGATCTGATGGGGTGCCAGGCAACAGCTCAATTGACCAACAAATTAGTTGCCCCTGAACAGTCTTTCGTCAACTTTGAACAATTGCGTAAGCAACCTTCGGCAGCTAATGCTATCGCTAATCTTGAGCCAGTTTTGATGATGGAAGAGAAAAACTTACTGGCAGCCCAACGTCATCAGGAAGCTATAAAAGGCAAAGATCTTAGCCAGGGCATTTACGCGGAAACCCTTCCTGAAACGTTTTATAACCCTAGTAAGTTAACTGATAATGTTGACCGCGCTGCTGCCTGGATCCTTAAGGCATCCACTTCGGGCGGTAATGAGTGGAGTAACTTCACCGCGCTACTCAAGGAGTATACTCATAATGGGAAGGATCTCGCTGATAGCCAAGTCCTTAAGGAACTTCATCATAGATTAGTTCCAAACATAGAGCGTGATTATCGTGGTCCTGCAATCAGCGGGGGAAGCCTTCCTTCTAGTATAGGCGGTGCCGCAATGCTGGAGCGTCATTTAGAAACATTAGATAAGGAAGATCCCCAGATTGGTAAACAACTCTTTGCCGCTGTCGTCGGTTTTCACGGTTTCACCGATGGTAATGGTAGGATGGGACGTCTTCTCTACGCACTTACCGAACTGAGGGCGAACCGGTTCTCCCCTCTTTCTGTCAAGACAGAAAATGCTTTGCACGGAATCCACTGAAAAAAAGACTATATTTTACCCTGAGTAAATAGATAGCTAGATTCGACTATAAGTGCCATTTTTCAGAATGGGCAACAGTTGCTACGGTAGGAATGAGGAAAAAACCAAGCAATACAAGATCCCGCACTGATAGTTAATAAAAATAAATAGGCTAAACTAAGCCTTAAAAAATATGTTTTTTGAAATATCAGAAATAACATTAAATAATTGAAAGATATAAACACTTATTCCAACAACTGCAAAGATGATAAAACAAGATTTTAGTAATTATAAATCAGAATAATTAACAGAGAATTAACCTAAAGGTGATAATATGGAACATGAATATAATGAGAAAGAAAAACAGAGAAAGCCGGAAATCAAATTGAATGATGCTGTTGAAAATAATGAGAAAAATATGGATGTTACTAGCCAATTGGAATTGGGTCCTAAAATATTCCATTATAATCAAGAAAATGGCGATCTGTTTTATGGACTTGCTGCTAAAAGAGGACGCTATATAAGAAGCGCTAATCCTGATTTTGATTCACAAAATCCTAATAGTATTCCGATGATTATAGATGTTTATAATAATAGTATTTCAAAGAATATTTGGAATAGGCATTCAGGAAAAAAACCAGAAGATAATAGTAAAAAGTTAGAAAAATTATTCGATAATCCAAAAAAATATTCCAGAAACATTAAAGTGTCAAATAAATTACAACAGGATGTAATTTCAGATGAAAGAGGATGGTATCCTCTATGGGAGTATTACTTTAATACCGGAAAGAAAAATCCTAAATTTAATCTTTCTAAGATATATGAAAAAACAGCCAGTAAGTATGATTCTGACTATTATCACTCATGGGCTCTTGCCGCATTAGCACCTAAATTACTTTGGAAAAGAGGCAGCAAATTAGGCATAGAAATGGCCGCCAGAAATGGAAAAACAAAGATACATTTTGTTCTTGATGGTCTGAATATCGAACAAGTCGTTAATAAAACAAAAGGTTCTACTCCTTTGGAAGCCGGTCCTGGCGAATCAATTACAGCTTCTGAATTACGTTACGCTTATCGAAATAGAGAAAGGCTCGGAGAAAGAATTCATTTTTACAAGGATGATAAAGAGACAATTGCACCGTGGGATGAAGATCCAGAGCTATGGCAAAATTATGTCCCTAAGAGTAATAAAAGAAACATAGCTACTCAAGGAAATGGTGAAAGAATATCTAGATTAAATACATTCTTCGGGAGAATATTTTCTCCTTTAAAGGGAAGAGAATGATTATATTTTCCGAGATCTATATATGATAATCGCAATTATTTATCAAAAATAGACTCCAATTATTAATATATTGTTAATCTATAAATAATATATCTGGAACACACAACGCTCACCTAAATAAATAGCAACACTGTTCTCCAAATTCCACTTTCATCTCTCTTTAGGACAACCATCAAATCAAGGAGCATAAATAAAATGACATCCACCTTCGACCCGGCCATATATGCCGGTACGCCTACAGTCAATGTATTGGACAATCGAGGATTGACCGTGCGAGAGATTGCTTTCCACCGTGCCCAAAAGGGCGGCGATACCGATATACTCATTACCCGCCATCAATATGATTTACACGGAAATCTGGCTCAAAGCATCGACCCTCGTTTATATGACTTGATGCAAACAAATAGTACCGTACAACCCAATTTCGACTGGCAGTATGACCTGACAGGCACAGTACTGAGTACAATCAGCGCCGATGCCGGGTGCACGGTGACACTAAGAGATATTGAAGCTCGTCCGGTTTTGAACATAAATGCAACAAGTACGGTGCAAACCTGGCAATATGAAGATCGCTCATTGCCTGGCCACTTGCTATCAATCAAAAAAAATTGATCGACTAGTTATCAGCCCTCCTGAATGGACTAAAAGGCGGTAAAAAAGAACAAGTTTCCATTAATCAAACATAAAAATAGTCTTTTATAAAAAAATCTCTGGCAAATATTGTCAGGGATTTTTTTAATTTCAATGATCAAAAAATAACATTATAGCTCCGAAGTAGTTTGATTTATGACCGATATCAGACAAATAATTCTAGATCGATATATTGACTTTTACGCATCAATAAGTTTTTTCTATAAAAAAATAGCAATTATTGCATACAAAAATAACATAATATAAAACAAGGGTATTTTTTACTAAAAAAATGTGGACACAGTTATATATTCTAAAATAAAGCGTAAATTCTATACCATTGGACTTAAAATCCACATTATGATGGATACCCCTACACCAAAGAGATAACTAACTATGTCAACAAATACAACATATCGTGTTGCCGCCGTTCAGGCTGCACCTATTTTCCTTGATCTTGAAGCTACCGTTGCAAAAACTATCACGTTAATTGAATTAGCAGCTAATAATGGTGCTAAGTTGATTGCTTTCCCTGAAACTTGGATACCGGGCTATCCGTGGTTCCTCTGGCTGGATTCCCCTCTCTGGGGCATGCAATTTCTCAAGCAGTATCACAACAATTCATTAATTATCGGTAGTCATCAATACCAACGTATTGAACAGGCCGCCGCCGATAATAATATTATGGTGGTGCTTGGTTTCAGCGAGAAAGATAAAGGCACTCTTTATATATCCCAATCCATCATTGATCAGACCGGCAAAACATTATTAGCAAGGAGAAAATTAAAACCTACTCATGTAGAAAGAACACTTTTTGGTGAAAGTGATGGCAGTGGCCTGAGCGTTGTTGAGACGCCCCTTGGTAAAGTTGGCGCCCTAAACTGCTGGGAACATATCCAACCTCTATCAAAATACGCGATGTTTGCCCAAGATGAACAAATCCATATCGGTGCCTGGCCCAGTTTTTCTGTCTATAAAGGACATGTTCATGGCCTGTCCGGTGAAATGAATACGGCAGTAAGCAGCGTATATGCATTAGAAGGTCAATGTTTCTTCATTGGCGCTTGCGCTCTGGTTTCCCAAGAAATGATCGATATGATGTGCCAAACTGAAAAACACAAATCTCTGCTTGAAATAGGCGGAGGTTATGCCTGTATATACGGTCCGGACGGCAAGCAACTTGCCAAGCCATTACCCCAAAATGAAGAAGGGTTACTGTATGCAGATATCGATCTAAGTGCGATTACCTTAGCAAAAGCGGTTGCAGACCCCGTTGGACACTATTCTCGACCTGATGTCACCTGCCTTCTTTTAGATAAAACCCGACGTCAACCAGTTATCATGAAGCAAGACTATTGCTGTGATAGCGAAGTCTGTATTGAAAAAGAGAGTATTTGTGAGCCATTAGAAAAAGCGTCTACAGCGAATAATATCTATGCCAAATAATAACGGATAAAATCAGTTTATTTTAAATTTTACAGCCGTGATTTAACTACGTTATTTCTCCAATTACACGGCTGCATTCCAATCAATCCAAAATATTTAATTAGCATCACCCCCTCACAGTAATAACATTTCTCTTTCCATTTTTTTACAAATATGTACTATTCCTACTATTCACTATTCACTATTCACTACAGAGTAACTTTAATAAACATCCCGTATTAGCTACAGAAGCCTTTCAACCCACCTATCAATGGATATATTGGTTTATATTTGACCATATTATAAAAAACTATAAATAAATATTTATATATAGTTATACTAATTAATAATTTTATGATGTTATTAATTGATATTTGATATTAACCAAGATCAACTATAATCACCCTGCCTTACGATTGTGACCTTAAAATCAAAAAATAATATTTTTATATGAGCAATCATTTCTATAAATCAGATGGATACGGTAGCTATATAGCTAAATAAATAATAAATTTAATCAACTTGGAGGATTATATGTCACATTTTGAATATGATGTCGAAAATAAAAACGATGCCTATCAATCAAAAGAAAATAAATATACCGTGGTCAATGGAGAGTATTTTAAATATAATACGAAAAATGATAAAAATAGTGATAATATTTTTACTTACCTATTAAAAGGCAATCAAGACTATCCAACTTGGATAACCTCTGATATTAAAAAAGTGAGTCTATATATCATAGAAAATTTATTTTCTTATAATAAATACTCAACTAAATTACAACAAAATTTAAAACAAGCTGTGAACGCCGTTTTCAATGAATATTCCGAAATAAAATACTCTGAGTTACTGCATAACATTAACAATATATTCAACCTTTTTTTCATAAAAAATTATGATAGTTTTGATATCGATACAGCAATCAATATTTTAATATCAAAAATAGAAATTCATGAAAAATTATCAAGCATAAATAAAAATAAAGTCAATTCAGATCAAACTAAAGCCGATATATGGCAGGAACTGGGTATCAATGCGGAAGAACCTTTACTAAAAATATATCGTCAGGCATTCTCTACCGGAAAAATCGATGATGAGGTCTATTCAGATGCATTGCTAACTTTTATGTCAGATGGCAATGTAACGTTAAGTGATAAAGAAAAATCAGATTATAACCAACGAATCAAAGATAAAGAAGATCTTTTCAAATCCTATAAAAAAGGCATTGAAAAGGTGAATAGTTTAATTTCTGCTAATAATATTAATCCAGGCATTCCGATTATTCATCCAGAAACAAACCAAAGTATCAGCATTGGAGATGACATATTATTAGCTCTACTAGCCAAAGAAGAGGTAGCATTAAAAAAACAACATCGTACCGAGTATAGTCAGAAAGATATTTTTGAACTACAAACTCTACAAGCTGCTAAGTATCATTTATTAGTCTTATCTTCATTAGGTGCCCTATTATATCAGATTGCCCCTAAAATCGGAAAAATGACTCAAGGTCATGGTGATTATCGCGATATCATTTTTGCCCAAGATCAGGCTGAATTATTATTTAAAAAACATAACATTCACTATGATACTGATCATGTTCTTTCTCAAGAATCAAAACATATTGAAATGGAAGGCTGTATTATTTTAACAGCCGCAATCATTTATCGAATGAGAAAAGAGAATTCCAATGAGGAACAAGCATTTAAGTATTCTACATTAGAAACAATAAAATCATTTGAAAATGACAAGCAAAAACTTAATCCTTTCAATAAAAGCAACGTAAAGCCAGCAGGATATTTTTCTTTTATTGATTTCAAAAAGAGAGATAAATTTGATTCACAATATAATTTTAATGAGCAATTTAATGTTTATAAAAACAAATACAGTCATTATGAATCCATTTCACTCAGTAAGTTAATACTTTCATCTCCGGCTGCGCAATTAACTGCCGAAGAGATTGTTAATCCACCAGAAGAAGCCTTTCTCTATTCAGTCGAACACGGCATGGGAAATGTCGCCATGATAAAAATGTATCAGGGTAATTGGTTGGTTGTCTCAACAATACAAGGAGGAGTGAAAGCAAGAAAATATTCCCAACAACAAGTTGATAGCCAGCCCACCTTACGTGCTATGTCTAGACCCAATGCACTATTTTTAATTGAGCAAAAAATAGAGATAGGCATGGGGATATTAATGGCAAATAGAATGGTTCGTACAGGAAAAAGACTTTTCCCAATTGGCTATGAACGGGCCAAAACCTTGAGTGGTTTCTCAGAAACAAACAGATATAAATATTCTTACGACGCATTTTGGAATGATTATTATGGTATAACTTCAGGAATGAATGTCGGAATTAGCTTCACAGGTTCACCTAAATTTAATTTTCATAAAGAAGAGAACTTACTTTCTGTTACCACAACGATAATACAGCAAGGCTTAAACGATATTGCAATAAAAAGTAAACAGGCCCTGGATATTACCTCTGGTTGGCATATCGCGGCAACCATTCTTATTCCTTTCTATAATGTTATCTATAAAGCAACAACCGATAGTGAATATAAATTAACTGGAGAGGATATTGGCTCCATTGTCTTTGATACAGCAAATGTGCTGTTAGTTGTTGCTACCCTAGGTATGTCATTGACTGAATCAATGGCTGCAAAAGTCACACAGACCACATTGCGCCTCAGACAAGCCGGTCTAACCGGAAGAGCTTTAATTACAGCGGTTATCAGAACATTACCAGAGCATGGCGTAATCACTTTACGTCAATCTTCTCGCATTCTGCTCGGCGGATTAATTGATTTAATCGAACCTTTACCGATTAGATCAACACTGACCTTAACTTACCGAGGAGTTGTAAGCGCAGTAGGTATGATAAAAAATAGCATTAAACTTGAGAAAAGTTTCGCCGATATTTTTAGCAAAAGCACCAGAGGGATTGGTAAACTTAAAAATGAATGGAAAGTCAGCAATATTTCACTCGATGAAATGGTCCCTCATGCAAATGAGGGAATATATAAAGGGATCTATTCAATACGCCCTGCTAATGTGGAAACAGCAATTAAACAGAACTACTATATAAAGGAATCTGGTGCTGATTATCAAGTCAAATGGGATGAAGCAAACCACACCTGGCGCGTAGCCAACCCGGCTTATCCAGAACAATTTAGTTACTGGCCTGCGGTGAAATTAGATAAAAATGGCCATTGGATTACTCATACCGATGTATCTAATAAATTTCTTATCCTGGAGCAGAGTAAAAAAATAGATCAGGAACTTGAAGCAGCACGCAGTAATATTAATAATGATAAAATATTGGATGCATTTATTCATATCAATACTGCATTCAAAGATCATGAAAAGTATGATATCGATAAACTATCAGATATTACTGACACATTAACCCATTTCTTGGAGAAATCCCTAAAACTTGGAAATAAACAAGCCCTACTCAACACAGAGATAGTGAATATCCAACAAGCCTGGATACGTGAAGTCACCTTACCATTACAAAACAATCCATTACCAAAAAACCTCAGTATTTCGGCTGAAAAAATTAATGCCATCAAAACCGAACTGCCTTATCTATTGAGAGAAATCTATCCTGTTGGAAATCAATTACCTAATGCATCAGCAATCAATAAAATTGCCCTAGCCATTGAAGAAATACCTAGCACACCGATGCCAAAATACTCTTCGGGTAATATCCAAAAAACTATACAATACACATCCATAGAGAGTAACCGTGTAGATATTCCTCCTGTCGGGATCACAATAACAGGTAATGATCTATTTATTAATCAAGTCACTCACGTACTAGATGAAATAAGTGAAATCCCTTCCGGAAATATCGTTATTCAGGAGCTTGAAAAACAAGGTTTAAATATACAACCACCGACGATGGATGCCATTGTACGCGAAAAAGATGGTCAATTTTATGCCCGTAATAGCGCCGGTAGCAGTATTACCTTTGACCCAGAGAATCACCTAATTGGCACAGAAGAAAAACTTGTCGAGGAGCCCTGGCGTTCCCGTGAACCTGCTATCGCTTTATATCATGAGATGCTACATATCTATTATAATCGTTACCCAACATGGTTTACCTCTATCGATAATAAAATAATTGATCAAAAAGTTAGTGGCGGTTTTTCTTTGCTGGAAGAATCACGCATTGTGGGAACAAAATATTACTCCAATGATAAAAATACGTTATTTGATTTCAGTAATTCTGGCTATTTATTAGAAAACAATTCTGCCTTATTGACTGAAAATAGATTCAGAGCAGAATATGCCATATTCAAAGGTGAAAGCGAGTATGTTATTCAACCTTATTATGGTAAAGGTGATAGTCAAATCCCATTAACAAGTACTAGAATAAGCACAAATGAATCACACCGTAATGTCATGGGTGTGGGAAGTGGAAAACCTGAAAAAATGCCCGGTGAATCAGCTACTGATTACCGTAATAGAGTGAAGGAATGGCGAAAAGAGAATAAAAAACCAGGGATGGATATAGATATTGGATTAGCTGATATTAGAAAAAGAAAAGCAAAATTCAAAATTGAGATTTTAAAAAAAGAATATCCTCAACTTGAACCACAAAAAATTGAGCTTGGCGGTGCATTCGAATTATGGACAGTACCTAATGAACCGGCGAATAGATTAATGCTGAGTTCACATGGATATTTTTTCTCTGATAGTGCAACGACGCAAGTCCCCGCGGGAAAAACGATTCAATTTCTTGGTCCTCACGGTCAAACCTTATTGGAAGCACCGGAAAGTCCATTGAATTCTCCCTTTGATGTTACATTGGGTAATAGCGGCTTGACTGTACAACCTTATGCAACAATTAAAGCAGGCAACATAGCAAGTCTGGCTAATGTAAGAATAGGTGATAAAACGTTTACCGTGAACGATATTCAGAATATGACTACCAATGATATTGAAAATTATCTGCTAGCCACTGGAGTAGAAGCCAATACAGTTAATCATGGCAAGGTAAGAAATTACGGTATCAAATATTATGAGAAAATGCCTGATGAGGAAGTGAAGGCGGCAGTATGGAAAAATAGAACAGACAGTACGAATATCAATAAATATGACACACTATTAGTCAGCCCGGAAGCGGGGAATCGTAAAAAATTGTCCGATATTTTTACGCTGCTGAAAACCGACGAAAGGATGGCAAAATATGATGAAATAACCTTTGTTGCCTGTCGTGAAGAATTAAACAGAATAAATATGAAATCAGTACATGATACCGGTCTTGGCGGTGGTTATGAACCCAAACTACAACCAACGGTGATTCTTTCACGTTCTAAACGATCGGCGACTCTCACGCCGGATGGAGCAATTATTTATTCTATTATTGCGGTAAATCTACATCATAATCTCATAACAGAAAAAATTATCGGCATAGCACCTTTCTTATTGATAGATAATTAAAAGGTTTTTGTATTACTTGAAACACTAAATTAAGGCGGGAAATGTTTTCTCGCCTTATTTATTTTAAACTGTGTTAATTCTGCGCTAGGAATTATTACGAGAACGAACACTTCTGTCAGAAAATCTTTGCACTTGGTATGGGAATCCAGCCTTATTCCTCGCGCCGTGAGGAGTAAGAAAAAGCATCCTACGATTTTGATATCTTATTTAGCCTACTACGTAGATCTGCGGGGGCAATATAATAAGTTGTCCGTCTTATTTTTATAGGAAGAAATATATTCATTGCCTCAAGCTCTCTAAGTAATTTTCTGGCTGTATTTTCACTAACATCATATACATTTTGAACCGATTTCACTTTAAACAATCTTCCGGGTTCTTTTACACCTTTTTTAATTAAATCTTTTTGAATGAAGGTTAGCTTATTTTTATACTTTGAATTTTCCAACACATCGACAATTTCATAAAATTCTTTTGTTTTTACTTTTAAATACTCTTGTAATTCATCAAATGCGTTTAGAATAACATTAACATTAAAATCGATAAAATAAGTTAAATCCCCATAATCCTTTTGAACATAAAGATATGACATACCATAGTCCTTAGCGTGCTCCTTGATAACCTTGCTTATTGAAATATATTCAAAAATATCATATCCATTCTTTAGCATATACCAATAAAATATTGCCCTTGCAGTTCTGCCATTCCCGTCTCTAAATGCGTGTTCATACCCCATCATAAAATGAAGAATAATCGCTTTTATTACTGGTGGTATAAATTTCCTGCCATCCTCTCCATTATGATTTTCGTTAACAAAAGCACATAATTCTTCTAACCTATTTTCTAACTCCTTATAGTTTGGCGGGTAAAATAATGGATTGTCATCATTTCCAATGTAGATATCATTACTGCATCTAAATTCCCCCGGTATATTTTCGTTTTCAGATACGCCATTAGTCGCTATTCTGTGAAATTCAAGCATCAGATCCCTTGTAAGGAGTTCTTGTTTTCTTTTATCCGCTAGCTTTAATAACATATAATTATTCAGAATCATTCTCTCATCAGGAGTGCTGGGCGCTAATTCTTCCTCTAGCATTTTTTTTGCGTCAGCTCGGGTAGTTGCCGCACCTTCCAATTGAGCGCTGGTGATGGCTTCTTCCATCAGTAAAGATGATACTAAGTAATTCTGTTGAACATTATCTGATGCTTGAGATCCTGCAATTGCAGCTACTTTACCGGCACCAAGTTGTACAATTTTGTGCAACTTTGGTTCTAGTGCATCATGTATACAAAAACTAAACTCATTCCCGCTTTTATCAAATAAGCCCGTACTTTTTTTTACCTGATCTCTACAGAACTTTACCGCATACCAGATGTGTTCAGCTTCTTTACTAGGAACTCGCCACTTAAGCTGACTCCAATGAAGGTATCTTCCTTGTTTATCAACAATACTATATTCACTGAGGTATTCCCCGAATTTAACAAAATCTAAATTTGAAAAATTAAGTTTAGGTGATTGTTCTACAGGATGTTTTGCCATATTACCTCACATTTTAAAATTTGATGTATAGGTAAGTATGACAGTAAATCCTTAAGGGGATCAACACGAATAAACCAGATTCATGAACTGTTTGAAACATATTGGGATGTCCCGGGTGGTCAAATCCCGATAAAACCACATCATTCTCGTCCCTCAGTCTCTGTTTTTCCTTAAATATCGTGAATCATCAGCGGTGGATTATACCATATTTTAGTAAAATAAGAGGTATAATAAAGTCTCTTAACTATAAAATTTAAACTTAAGAGGTGTATTTGTGGCTCTAATACTTTATACCGAACCAGAGTTGCTGGCAGAACTTGGGCACCGCCTCCGGGAGCATCGGTTACGGCGTAACATGCTCCAGACAGAGCTAGCGCTCAGGAGCGGTATTTCCGTCTCTGCGCTCAAAAAACTTGAAGGCAGCGGACGGGGCACGCTTGAGAATTTCATGAAGGTCGTCTTTACTCTGCGTCTGGAGAACGAAATTAAATCCCTGTTTGCGCCACAACAGATCAGCATTGCACAGCTCGAAGCCATGAAAGCACCGGTTCGCCAGCGCGCCCGGCGAACCCAACGTTCGTCTCGGAAACCCTCCGGCCATGGCCGCGCTCATCAATCAGGAGACTCAAAAAAATGACGACACAAAACTTTCAGTACCGATCACTGAGTCGGCTACAAGTGATCTACAGTGGTCGTGGGGAACAGTGGGTGTTTCCATAGATACTTACGCGAATTTTGAGCACTTTGAGGACTGGCTTCCTGGCTTCATCGCAGATTCCCTGCCGGATGGCTGGGGACGGCTGCTTATGGACCGGTTCCTTCGCCGTAATGCCGCATTAACCGTAATCTGTCTCATCTTAAACGATAAATTCAAGGTGCAGGCCTTCTGAATTCTTCCGTTAATCAGAAGGCCCCGACGGAGGTACTGCACATCAGCCACGTCTCGACTGTCGTCTGAAAAGGATTACAACCCTAACTCAGATAATCCAGGATGATCATCAGGGCGGCGACCTAAAGGCCAATGAAATTTGCGCTCAGATTCTTTTATCGGAAGATCATTAATACAAGCATAACGGTTGTACATCAAACCATCTTCGTTAAATTCCCAATTCTCATTACCATATGAGCGAAACCAGTTACCGGAATCGTCATGCCATTCATAAGCATAACGAACCGCTATTCTATTCTCAGTAAACGCCCAAAGTTCTTTAATCAATCGATATTCATGCTCTTTCGCCCATTTTCTGGCTAATAAGTCCTGAGCTTCTTTACGACTATGTACAAATTCAGCACGATTACGCCAATGGGTATCCAATGAATAAGCCAATGCAACTTTTTCAGGATCACGGCTATTCCATCCATCTTCCGCAAAGCGAACTTTCTGAATAGCGGTTTCACGGGTAAATGGCGGCACCGGCTGGCGAATTTCTTTTGTATTAGACATATTGTCTCCTAATTAAATTTTCCATTAACTCACATCGTATTTATTCAGCAATGCCTCGGCAATATTCATCGCCTCTAAAGCATAATGTGTATCATTCATCACATGCGCAGTTGTAATAGCGCCTTCTATTAAGAGCAGGAGCTTCCTCGCTAAATCCACTGATGAATCCGGCGATATTTCTTCACAAATAGACAGCACGTAAGTAAAAACTTTCTCTTTATGTTCCTTAGCAATTATTCTTACCGGATCATCAGGATTAGGGCGTTCACCAGATGTATTAATAAATGCACATCCTCTAAAATCATCACTTACGAACCATCTTTGTAATACCAAAAAAATATTCAGCAATTTCTCTTTAGGTGTTTTATATTCGGCTATTGATGAGGTAAACCATCGCATCCATCGTTCATCTCGCCGACGAAGAACTTCTTCAATCAACCCCTCTTTCGTACCAAAATAACGATAAATTGTCTTACGTGAAGAACCGGTCGTGCGCGTTATCAGATCGATACCCGTCGCCGCAATCCCCCTTGTGTAAATTAATTCCTCTACAACATCCAACATGTTTTCCCTGATGTTGGGCACCTGCTCACCTTCCATGTTTTTCATGGTAGAACGATCATTCTCCATAGTCAACCTCTTTACTAAAAAAATGGATTTAAATTGTTATCTCTATGATTTAAAAAACAATTATCAATATTTGTCGCCTTTATCATCAAAATTGCTCATTCCCATACGAAAATGCCCTTTAATAATGATCTTATCAGAGAAATGAAGAGATAATATTAAATTTCCTACTGCCATTTCTTGCTTATTATATCAACTAAAAAATAGAAATTTATTTTTAAAAGGAAAAAACAATATCAATATATTATTTTCATAGAATATTTACAATATTCTATTTTATCTCTTTATTGTGAATTATTTTTAATAATAAATTTTTAAGAATATTATTGATAAATATCTTAAAACACTACCAACAATTAGACCAAGAAATAAAATGAATGAAGGGCGAATATCCGCCCTTCTGTCAACCACCAGCTAATTTAACTGTCATACCTTTGGCTTCAAGCAATTGTTTCAATAAATCCCTTTTATCACCTTGAATTTCTATTTCGCCATCCTTTACTGAACCACCACAGCCACATTTTTTCTTCAATTCAGCCGCCAGTTTAATCAGTGTCTGATCATCAGCATCAATCCCGGTAATCACGCAAACCCCTTTTCCTTTACGACCACTGGTTTGACGTTGAATACGAACAATACCATCTCCTTTTGGACGCTGAGATTTAACCGTTTCTTCCTGAATACGCCCTCTGTCTGTGGAATAGACCAACCGAGAATTATTATCTTGCATTAATCACTCCCGCAATAGATTGATTAATTTGACGCAATGCGGCCGCAGGATCGGCGGCACGGGTAATCGGACGCCCAATGACCATATAATCAACACCAGCCAATACCGCCTGTTCTGGCGTCATGATACGGCGCTGATCACCCACATCACTGCCCGTCGGGCGAATTCCGGGAGTAACTAATTGAAAATGCTGACCACAAACCTTTTTCAGTTGCTGAGCTTCATGCGCAGAACAAACCACACCATCCAGCCCACATGCCTGAGCCAGTTTTGCCAACCTTTCAGCCTGTTGCGCTGGTGTCATATCAATCCCAATACCTTGCAGATCCGATTGTTCCATACTGGTTAATACCGTGACAGCAATTAATAACGGCGCATCATGACCATAAGGTAGCAGCGCCTCTTTCGCCGCTGTCATCATTCTGGCACCACCACTCGCATGTACGTTTACCATCCAAACCCCCATCTCAGCAGCAGCAGCTACCGCTCTGGCGGTGGTATTAGGGATATCATGGAATTTCAAATCCAGAAATACTTCAAAACCACGTTGGTGCAGCAACTTAACAAACTGCGGACCATGTAAGGTAAACATCTCTTTACCTACTTTCAGACGGCAATCCTGTGGATCAATTTTATCGGCAAAAGCCAGCGCCGCATCCTGATTGTCGTAATCTAAAGCAACAATGACAGGCGAGCTAACCTGTCTACCGAACGATGTTAAGGTATGAGATGTCATTTTTTAACCTTTTTGACTAACAAAGCAATATTATGGTGACACTGTCACTGACCATCTAATCCACGGATCGGTTTAATCGAATCCCACGAACGGCATGATGGACAGTGCCAATAAAGCGAATGAGAAGTAAAGCCGCACTTATGGCAGCGATAATTAGGTTTGGTGCGAATTTGCTCACCAACCATGTCCCGTAGCAAGATAATACTTTCTTTCGCCCGACCCTCTTCTGCTTCGGCCAGGTGGTAATCCATCAAGCGATAAAATAGGCGCATGGTCGGATGACGCTCCAATCGATGATTGATGTAAGTTTGCGCGACTTCATGCCCTTCTTGCTGCTCGATAATATCAGCCAGCAAAAGCTCGGCCGTTGCCCCACAATCCTCTTCGACACAACGTCTCAGGAAATTTTCCCATTCATCAAGCTGATTCCGATGCTGGTAACACTCCTGGAGAATAGGTAACACCTCACTCACCAATTGTTTATCCTGCTCAAGAACAGATTTTAAAGCATCCGCCGCTTTATTGTACTCTTGCCGGGCCATAAACAGACGCCCCAACATGATAGAAACTCTGGCGCAGTTTTTATCTGCCTGAACCGCTTTATTGAGATAACCGATAGCCTCATCAAGATCATCACCGCTCATCTCCTGTAAAGCGAGTTCACAATAAAAATGCGCAATTTTTTCCCGTAAATCATGTTTGCCGGATTTGACTAATTTCTCAGCAATATCAATGGCTTTTTTCCAATCACTGGTTGCCTGATAAATAGTCAGCAGTGATTGAAACGCATTTTGTCGAAAATCTTTTTCATTCACCAATTGAGAGAACATATTTTCAGCACGATCATACAAACCCGCAGACATATAATCGCGGCCCAATTGTTGCGTCGCAAGCAAACGCTGATCAAATGTCAGAGAAGCGCTTTCCATGAGAGATTGATGAATGCGGATAGCCCGCTCTACTTCTCCCCTGGAACGGAATAGATTCCCCAAAGTCAAATGCGCTTCAAAAGCAGAACTGTCCTCTTTAAGCATTTCAAGAAACAGATCCACGGCTTTATCTTGCTGGTTTGAAAGGAGAAAGTTAACCCCGGTAACATATTCTCGTGATAAGCGATCAGCATTTTGTTGCTTATCCTGTTGAGCACTTCTGCGCCCCATATACCAGCCATAAGCAGCGGCCACAGGAAGCAACAGAAACAACAGCTCTAACATAGGGGTTTATTCCTTGCTAAGTGCAAGCGATGAATGAGTAACCGAAGGTTCAGCAGGTTGCTCCAGTTGCGCTTCAAGTCGCTTAATCTTGCGCTCAGCTCTTCCTAATGACAAACGAGCACGAAGATAAAATAATCCACAGATAACCCAACCTAACACGAAACCGCTAGCAAATAATACAGCCAAAAGTGTAGATATAGAGTAATTCCCTTTAGCAATCAGATAGTTAAATGTAACGATCTGTTCGTTATTTGATCCAAGAGTCATCGAAATGACAAAGATCACCAATACCAGTAATAAAATCAGAAAATATTTCACATTTTTTCCTGTTATCTATTGTTGCTTGGACATTATGCTGGATAACGGCTCATTAAATTAGCATTTCCAGTCTGGATAAAGGAAGCAATTTATCATGATAAATGCGTCTTTCAGCTTTTTTGCGATATCTTCCCATCGATTAAGTGTAAATAAGAAGCAATGACACCGCCAAATCCTTTTTGTCGTTAATCAACCGCCATTTTTCTGAGTGACGACGCGACCATAAAAAAACCACTATAAAAAAACCCACTAAAAGTAGCGACAAACTTGCAGCAAACAGTATATACCTAGAAGGAAAAGCATATCCGGTCTCTCATTGCCAACCTGCCAATAATACAGCTACAGGTGGTAACAATAAAATCAGGGTTGCGATAATAATAGGTTTAGTAAATGGATTCATATCTGGCACCGGATTATTTTATATACCCTATGGATTTCAAGTTGCATCGCGACGGCAAGGGAATGAATCCCCGGGAGCATAGATAACTATGTGACCGGGGTGAGTGAGCGCAGCCAACAAAGAGGCAGCTTGAAAGATGACGGGTATACACATTTTAAAAACTTGTTCAGTGTTAACATGTTAGTGTTATAACAGCCATTTATATATGATTATTTGAAAGTTTTTGACGGATAATTCGCGGTAAATATGGCAAAATATAGCCGCATTATAATCAGAGAAAATCTTTTACGCAGTGTCCGCTGATTTCCCAGACCGGTATTGTTTTTCACATCTATTCTTGTAACGAGTCTGAATCAACATATGAACAATAAAATGCAATTAAAACGAGTCGCTGAGGCCAAGTTACCCACTCCTTGGGGTGATTTTTTAATGGTCGGCTTTGAAGAAATCGCCACAGGTCAAGATCATGTCGCATTAGTATACGGTACTATTTCTGGCAATGAACCTGTTCTTTCCAGGATCCATTCAGAATGTCTGACCGGTGACGCCCTGTTTAGTCTACGTTGTGATTGCGGTTTTCAACTTGAAGCCGCCCTTGCTCAAATTGCTAAAGAAGGGCGAGGTGTATTACTTTATCATCGACAAGAAGGTCGTAATATTGGCTTAATCAATAAAATTCGTGCTTACGCGTTACAGGATAACGGTATCGATACTGTAGAAGCTAACCATCAGTTAGGTTTTGCCGCCGATGAGCGTGATTTCACCTTATGTGCAGATATGTATAAATTACTCGGTGTTCAAGCTATTCGTCTGCTGACAAATAATCCCAAAAAAGTGGAAATTATGACCGAAACAGGTATTAATATTGTAGAACGTGTTCCATTAATTACCGGCCGGAATCCTAAAAATGCTTATTATTTGGATACCAAAGCCAGAAAAATGGGTCATTTGTTACCTGAGCAAAGTTAGTTTCTCAGTAAGCTAGCTGGAAAAGACGGCGCTCAAATAAATCAGTGCCGTCTTTAGTATGATGTATACCCTATGGATTTCAAGATGCATCGCGACGGCAAGGGAGTGAATCCCCGGGAGCATAGCAAACTATGTGACCGGGGTGAGCGAGTGCAGCCAACAAAGAGGCAGCTTGAAAGATAACGGGTATAAAAATTATTTCAGCATGTGACGAATAACATAGTGCAAAATACCACCGTGGTGGAAATAATCTAATTCAGTTCTGGTATCAATACGACACTGAGCATTAATGATTTCCTGACGCCCATCCGAATAAGTCACTTTCACCGGAACAATCTGTCCCGGCTTGAGGTCATTCATCCCTTCAATATCAATTGTCTCATCACCTCGCAGATTTAATGTCTTACGATTTACGCCCTGAGAAAATTCCAATGGCAATACCCCCATACCAATCAGGTTCGAACGGTGAATACGCTCAAATGATTCCGCAATCACCACCCTAACCCCCAATAACCGAGTCCCCTTCGCTGCCCAGTCGCGGCTCGAACCAGAACCATATTCTTTGCCTGCAATGATAGCCAATGGTGTTTTTTCTTCCTGATAACGCATAGCCGCATCATAAATCGCTAATTGTGTCTGTGATGGAATATGGCGGGTATATCCTCCTTCGATACCAGAAATCATCTCATTACGGATACGGATATTAGCAAACGTTCCACGCATCATGACTTCATGATTACCGCGCCTTGAGCCGTAGGAGTTAAAATCCTTAGGTTCAACCCCATGTTCTTGAAGATAACGCCCTGCCGGGCTGTCAGCTTTGATATTCCCCGCCGGAGAAATATGGTCTGTGGTTACAGAATCCCCAAGAATAGCCAATATATTCGCGCCGTGAATATCCGTTATCGCTTCAGGTTCTGCTGTCATTTCACTAAAGAACGGTGGGTGGCGAATATAAGTAGAATCAAGCTGGAAGTGATAAGTTGCAGAACTCGCAACATCCAGCGACTGCCATGTTTCATCACCATCAAAGACTTCCGCATACTCTTTGTGAAACATATCAGCCTTAATTTGATCAACCGCTTTAGCAATTTCTTTGCTATCAGGCCAGATATCCTTCAAATAGACATCATTGCCTTGTTGATCCTGACCAAGAGGATCTTTAGTCAAATCCTTTTTCATGTTTCCGGATAAAGCATACGCCACGACTAACGGCGGCGACGCTAGCCAGTTAGTTTTTATCAGAGGATGGATACGGCCTTCAAAGTTTCGGTTGCCAGAAAGGACGGCACCGACGGTAAGATCAGCTTGCTTAATCGCCGCTTCAATAGATTCATGCAGTGGCCCAGAGTTACCAATGCAAGTTGTACAACCATAACCTACCAGATTGAAGCCCAGTTGCTCCAGATACGGCATCAAGCCCGCCAGTTCAAGGTAATCCGTCACCACTTTCGAGCCTGGCGCCAGTGAGGTTTTCACCCACGGTTGGCGTTTAAGCCCCTTCTCAACCGCTTTTTTCGCCAACAACCCCGCGGCCATCAGCACAGTGGGATTAGATGTGTTGGTACAGGAAGTAATCGCAGCAATGACGACAGCCCCCTCTTCTAACTCATACTTCTGGTTATCCAGATTAACTGGCGCTGAGATGGCTTTCCCCTGGGATTTATTCATTTCCAGATCAACGGATGATTGAAATACTTGAGGTACTCGCGCTAAAGCCACCCTGTCTTGTGGACGTTTCGGTCCAGCGAGGCTCGCTTCCACCGTCGACATGTCCAGCTCAAGACTACTGGTAAATACCGGTTCATCACCAGGATTTCGCCATAATCCTTGGATCTTACAATAAGCTTCTACCAGCTCAATCTGCTGTTCTATACGCCCTGTCAATCGCATATAGCTCAGGGTAATATCATCTACCGGGAAGAAACCGCAAGTTGCACCATATTCCGGTGACATATTGGCAATGGTTGCCCTGTCTGCCAGCGGCAAATCAGCTAACCCATCCCCATAAAATTCAACAAATTTCCCGACCACACCATGGGCACGCAGCATCTGAGTCACTGTCAGTACAAGGTCTGTTGCAGTAATCCCTTCGCGTAACTTGCCGGTAAGTTTAAAACCCACCACATCAGGAATAAGCATGGAAACAGGTTGTCCTAACATGGCCGCTTCAGCTTCAATACCGCCCACCCCCCATCCTAGAACACCGAGACCATTGATCATGGTGGTATGAGAATCGGTACCAACCAAGGTATCAGGATAAGCCAACTCTCGTCCGTTATGCATTTCATGCCAAACCGTTTTACCCAGGTATTCCAGGTTTACCTGATGGCAAATCCCGGTTCCGGGCGGGACAACACGAAAACGGTTAAAAGCTTTTTGCCCCCAACGCAGAAAGAGATAACGCTCGTAGTTACGTTCCATTTCTAATTGAACATTTTGTTCAAAGGCTTTTTCCGTGCCGAATTTATCCACCATAACTGAATGGTCAATAACCAAATCAACGGGTGATAGTGGATTAACTTGTTCAACATTACCACCAAGGCGCTGAACCGCTTCTCTCATGGCCGCTAAATCAACAACGGCAGGCACTCCGGTGAAATCCTGCATTAATACACGTGCCGGCCGGTAAGCAATTTCTCTGTCTGCATGGCCGGTATTTTGCCAATCAACAATTGCTTTCAAATCATCATCAACAACAGAATTGCCATCGATATTGCGAAGAAGATTTTCCAGAAGAACTTTCAGTGATTTGGGCAAACGGGAAATATCACCCAAATGTTTAGCAACCAGTGGTAAGCTGTAATAATCATATTGTTTACTTGCAGCGGAAAGTGTTGAAACACAAACTTTTTTTAAATCAAACGACATAACTCCTCCTTCTTCTTATACTGGCATAACTCAAAACAACCTTAGTGCCTAGCCGTTAATGATAATGGCACAAATTAAACATAACATATAAGCAAATATTTGCTTCTCATTACCGCACAATGAATCAATTCAGTGTAACTATCAGAATTTCAGTAATAAATTTTGATAATTTAGTCGAGTAAACAATCGAATGATAATCAGCTAGAATTAACCCGCTGACAATTCAATTGGATTCAAATTATCAATAAAAAAACAAGGACAAAATAATGGATATAAAAAACGCAATTACAAATAATCAGGAACATATCGCAAAAATCAATGAAGCTAATACGTTTTTTCACATCGACGACGCTTATTTTAGTATAGAAAATACCAATAAATATAATGAAAAGGATGGTTTAGTTCAGTTCATTATAGCCAAACAATTATCTGATAAACCAGAAATAATAGATAAAACTAATTCCTTAAGTCAAACATTAATTGTACTATCCTCCATCGCAACCAATTATGTCAATAAATACGCGGAAAAGTATGGAGAGCAATATAAAACAGATATGGACTTTTGGACTAAAGTCGTTAACAAATTACCTCTAATGGGTACTAGCAAAGTTGAATCTAAAAATTACACCGATTCATTAAATGGTTTAAGCATCTCAAAAAGTTTCCTTAATTTCATTATGAATGTGGTTGTATTCGAAAATACAGATATGCTGCCAGATTTCGCTAAGTTTCTTACCAAGCAAGGGGAAACGATTCGTTTGGGCATACGGAAAAATAAAGGCTTCTATTCTACTGTGACACTAACGATTGCTATCGATACCTTGATTGTAGGAGAGAAGACCGTATATATTCCGAAACTAAAACTTTATCGAGTTAATTTTGATAGCACTAATTCAAACTTTTTATCAAGTTGTGCTTCTAATGAAAATATCTATATTGATTTTGAGTATTCATCCTTAATATCGGTTTTAGACTATGAGGCGCTCGAAAATCCTGAGATTAAAGCCAGTTTTGATAATTTCATCAACAAACAAAGAAAAACATCAATAGAAGATTCTGATGATTTCTTCAGTGGTGAGTTTGAACCGATCTGATAAGCAAAATTAGGGAGCCAATAGCAATCATTAGCTCCCTAATTATTTCATTATACGATTGGTAATTTGATATCTTTGAACATGACTTCGATATCTTCATTTGAGCGTAAAGCAACTGCCTGATCAATAACATCACGCGTCAGGTGAGGCGCAAAACGCCACATAAAATCATACATGTAGCTGCGCAAGAAACTACTGCGACGAAAACCAATCTTAGTTGTGCTGTAGCTGAATTTATCACGCATATCAATGCAAACAAGGTCATTATCCTGCACCGGATCAACCGCCATGTTGGCAATAACCCCCACACCTAATCCTAACCGGACATAAGTTTTAATGACATCGGCATCCGTCGCAGTGAAAACAATTTTAGGCTTTAAGCCCACTTTATCGAACGCGACATCTAACTCAGAACGACCGGTAAAACCAAATGTATAAGTGACCAGTTGATATTCAGCCAGTTCTTCAATTGAAACACTCTCTTTACCTGCCAGCGGGTGATCCGACGTGACCACCAGCGTCCTGTTCCAATGGTAACAAGGCAACATTATCAAGTCTTCATATAAATGCAGTGCCTCAGTTGCAATAGCAAAATCAGCACTACCTTTACTGACAGCTTCAGCAATTTGTGTTGGCGACCCCTGATGCATGTGTAAAGAGACCTGCGGATAACGTTCAATAAAGCCTTTAATCACAGGAGGTAATGCATAACGGGCCTGTGTATGAGTAGTAGCGATATATAGCGAACCACGATTCGGATAAGTATGTTCACTAGCAACTGACCGTATTGCATCAATCTTAGATAATACTTCACGAGAAATTCGGACAACCTCTTCACCTGCGGGAGTAACATGTGTCAGGTGTTTACCACTACGGGAAAAAATCTGAATACCTAATTCATCTTCAAGCATTCTGACCTGCTTACTGATACCGGGTTGAGAGGTATACAGTCCTTCTGCCGTAGATGAAACATTGAGGTTGTGGTTTACCACCTCCACGATGTAACGAAGCTGTTGCAATTTCATATAAACACCATCCCAAAATAAACGCTGTGAACAATTATGACTTAGAAATCTGGACTGATATTGCTGTTTGCTATTTATTATAACGAATAGAAATAATATTGTTGTCGCATATAACCACTATAACACGATTATATATTTATATAACGAATAATTAAAAATTCATAATGAATGTTTAACCGGATTCTAATTCATATATTTTAAGATAATGCCAATAGGCGAAAAAAGCCAACCTATAAGGTTGGCTTAATAGAAGAAAATAATCCCTTTTCTGAGAAAAAGAGAGTGTTGATTCTGTCAGAAATTGTTACTTTTTGTCTTTCTCAACCCATTTCCCATCAACATAAAACACACTCCACCCCGTTGCCTTGCCATTTTTCTCTGAAGAAGCATATTGCTGCTTAGTCTTACGGCTAAAACGGATAACTGCTTTATTACCTTCAGCATCCGCCACGGGCGCATCAGCCAGATAGCGTAATTTCTCCGGCAAACGTTCTTTAAAACGCGCTAACTCTTCTACCAACGGCGCTCTGGTTTCTCTGGATTTAGGGAAAGTATTTGCTGCTAAAAATACACCGGCCGCACCATCACGCAATACAAAATAGGCATCAGATTTTTCACAAGGAAGCTCTGGTAGCGGAACCGGATCCTCTTTTGGTGGCGCGACTTCTCCACTGCGCAAGATTTTGCGGGTATTTTTACAAGTTTCATTGGTGCAGCCCATGTATTTACCAAAACGCCCCATTTTCAAGTGCATTTCAGCGCCACATTTATCACATTCGATAACAGGACCGTCATATCCCTTAATGCGAAATTCACCCTCTTCCACTTTGTAGCCATCACAAGCCGGGTTATTACCACAAACATGTAACTTACGTTGGCTATCAATAAGGTAACTGTCCATCGCTGTACCACATTTTTTACAGCGACGACGGGCGCGCAATGCGTTGGTTTCCGCCTCATCCCCTTCCAAGACATTAAGAATTTCATTTTCAGGGATAAGGTTTATCGTCTGCTTACAACGCTCTTTAGGTGATAACGCATAACCAGAACAACCCAAGAAAACACCAGTGGTTGCCGTTCGAATGCCCATAGAGCGCTGACATGTCGGGCACTCAATAGAGGTAATTACCATCGGATTAGGCCGCATACCGCCATCTTCCGGCTCTTTATTGGCGACGTCTAGCTGTTCACTAAAATCTGTGAAAAACTCATCCAGAATCCCTTTCCATTCGGCTTTGTTACTTGCAACCTGATCAAGCTGATCTTCCATTCGCGCAGTAAAATCATAACTCATCAGCTCGTTGAAATTTTCTTCCAGACGATCAGTAACAATTTCTCCCATTTTCTCCGAGTAAAAACGGCGACTCTCCACGCGAACATAACCACGCTCCTGAATCGTGGAGATAATGGAAGCATAAGTGGATGGGCGACCAATACTGCGTTTCTCCAGCTCTTTAACCAGGGATGCCTCACTGTAACGTGCCGGTGGTTTGGTGAAGTGCTGGCTTGGGATCAGTTGTTGCAAATCAAGTTCTATACCAATTTCAACAACCGGCAACGTGTGGTCTTCATCACCTTTGCGCAACACAGGCATCACTTTTGTCCAGCCATCAAAACGCAGTGTACGACCTTTGGCCCGCAATTCAAAATCACCCGCCTGTACCATCAATGTTGTGGAATCGTATTTCGCCGGTGTCATCTGACAAGCCACAAACTGACGCCAGATTAGCTGATACAGCTTCTGTGCATCCGCATCCATGTCTTTCAGTTGCTCTGCCATGATATCAACACTGGAAGGACGAATCGCTTCATGCGCTTCCTGTGAATTCTCTTTACTGCTGTAAGTATTGGCTGCTTTTGGCAGGTATTTATCGCCAAAATTATCACTGATATAACCACGAACCATATCCAGCGCATCCTGACTCAAGTTAGTTGAATCGGTACGCATATAAGTAATATATCCGGCCTCATACAAACGCTGAGCCATCATCATGGTCTTTTTAACACCAAACCCTAAACGCGTGCTGGCCGCCTGTTGCAATGTAGATGTGATAAACGGCGCACTCGGTTTACTGGAGGTTGGACGATCTTCACGATCGATCACTTTGTAACGGGCTTTTTCCAGTAAAGAGACGGCGGCTTGAGTTTGTTCACTATTAACCGGCTTAAACGGTTTACCCTGCTGATGGGTCACTTCCATATGCAGTGAAATTTCGCCTTTCGCCAGCAAATCAGCATGTAATTGCCAATATTCTACCGGTACAAACGCTTTAATTTCACGCTCTCTTTCTACTACAAGGCGCACCGCCACCGATTGCACACGACCGGCAGATAGCCCTCTAGCCACCTTTTTCCACAGTAGCGGAGAAACCATATAACCCACGACTCGATCCATAAAACGGCGAGCTTGTTGAGCATTTATCCGGTGAATATTTAATTCACCCGGATTATCAAATGCCTGTTTAATGGCATTTTTAGTGATTTCATTAAAAACAACCCGGCTAAAACGATCGCCATCACCGCCAATCACTTCCCGCAAGTGCCATGCAATGGCTTCTCCCTCTCGGTCAAGATCCGTTGCGAGATAAACATGATCAACTTTTTCAGCCAGTGATTTTAGCTCTGCCACGACCTTCTCTTTGCCCGGCAAAATCTGATAATTCGCTTCCCAACCACGGTATGGATCAACGCCCATGCGGTTGACTAATGCAGCTTTCTCATCTTTTTTAACCTTCTTCTTAGACTTATCGGTAGATGAGCTCGAACTCTTTTGGCTGGCTGAGCCACTGGTCGGCAAATCACGGATATGACCAACGCTGGATTTCACCACGTAGTCACTCCCCAAATATTTGTTGATCGTTTTGGCCTTTGCCGGGGACTCCACTATTACAAGAGCTTTACCCATAGTTATCTTTACCTAATTATCTTTTCAGATGGTGGAATTCACTGCGCCATATCACGGTATTTAAAACCTCTTTTTATATTGCGATAGATTCTCAATATATCAACTCATTTTTATTCAGTTGATTTTCCCAAACTCGAAACATATTGAATTATCTAAGGTATTTTAGATACCGCCCATGATCTATGCAAATGAATGAAGCGATCACCGTAAACAAAATCTTCCATCTGCATGATGAAAAGTTCACACTCTACCTGATAAAAAATGATGCGCAACAAATTATTTTTGATTAAGGATAGAAAAAGATAAAACAGAACAACACCGATTAAAGGTGAACAATGACTAAAAAAAGCCAGCGATATTATCCACCAACGTGAAGATTTTATTCATGGCATGTATATAAGTAGCGTAAAACAAAAAGGAAATGTATTAGTATTAATGGTGAATTTTTTCTAAGGGAAAATGGTTTACCCACAGTAAAAAGTACTGCTATTTTCAATATGTTCAAACACCTGACGCATATCCTGTCGAAACAATATTATCTCGAAAATTAATAACAAAAATTTATTGAGCAACGAATAGGCAGATATATAAAAACGATATATACCCTATAGATTTCAAGATGCATCGCGACGGCAAGGGAGCGAGTCCCCGGGAGCATAGATAACTATGTGACCGGGGTGAGTGAGTGCAGCCAACAAAGAGGCAACTTGAAAGGTGACAGGTATAAAAATATATCTGCCGGGTATAAAACAGCTCTGACGGTAAACTACAACACTTCTAAGGTGAGATCAGAGAGAAAACCCGCCATCAAACGATTAAACAGCTCTGGTGCTTCCCAAAATGGCCCATGTCCCAAGTTGAGCAAGTTATACACCTGACCAGTCCAGAGATTTTTGTAGGTTATCCCGTTAATGTAATCAATATTAACGAATAAATCTTCTGCGCCATTAACGATAGCCAGTGGTGTTGGGTTTGTTTCAACCAATAACCGTTGATCCATAACGTCCGGTGAAACCGACGCTTCAGACATATACTGCCGGGCCAAACCATCGGTCCGCGCCACTGCGGATCTCAAAAATGGCTCACAAAGTGCGTTTTCTCCATACAACGCCAGAGTATAATCCGTAATCTCCTCTTCTGTCAGCGAAGCCTTACCCGATATTGCCATAAACCGGCTTGGTTTAAATCCAAGACTGACATTCTCCGCGCCTGGACTAACCGGCGGCGTGCCACAAATCATTAGCCCAACAACCCCTGGGAATCGCGGGATCAGCTCTAAACCGATATGTCCCCCCAGTGACCATCCGAAAACGGCAACTTTATCGATGCCTAATTTTTCCAGTACTTCGATGATGCAAAGAGCATAACCAGGTATCGAATAGGTCCGGCGAGGGTCCACTGCATTTGATGAAGCACCGTGCCCTGGTAAATCAATCGCTAAAATCCGGTATTCGTCACCAAAACAGTTAATTTGATGGCGAAAAACGTCTTTGCAACTCGAATTACCGTGTATAAGGAGGACCGGTAACCCATCACCTCCCGTATCAGCAACAGAGATGACAGCATGACTGGTATGAATATCGTATTGTGAAATAGCCATAATACTTTATTTCCTTATGAATATTATTGTAAGTTGCCATTCTTCGGGAATTTTCATAATGCGTTTAAAGACGCCAATAACGCTGTGCAAAAGTGACTTGTATTTATTTGAAAATCAGCCAGACAGAACACATAAACGCAAAGCCAGAGTATCAACTATTGGTGTAGAAAAGCCTGCGGCTCATCACAAGCAGGAAGGGGGATGTAAAGCAAATTATGTAACACCTGTAATATTTTAACAGGGCCAAAATACCTGACTTTTCAGAGGAATAACATCATGAGAATAAGCGTCACTCTATTCAATTAGCACTACAATTAAGCAATATATCAAGGTACCCCTGAACGTCGAAATAGAACGCCTTGGGGTACGCCAAGATAATTGATTCAAAATAGCGGAACTTTAATTAAAGCAGAGGCTTCTCCCCTCTTTGCCACCAGCGCAATAATAGTTTATCAATACTTTCCATTGCATTGCCGGTGAAACGCTCTACCATGCGTTTACGGCGTGTATAACTGACACCAATAACTTCACAGTTATCTATTTGAGCGATCAACAAATCATCGCTGACACCAATTTCGTCAATCAATCCCTTCTCTTTCGCCTGTGAGCCGTACCAGTATTCGCCTGTCGCCACACTCTCCACGTCAAGTGATGGGCGATGAGTATGAATAAACGATTTGAATAGTTCGTGAGTCTGATTCAGATCTTCCTGAAACTTTTTCCGACCCTGCTCTGTATTTTCCCCCAACACAGTCAGTGTACGTTTATATTCACCAGCCGTATGGAGTTCCACATCAATATCATTTTTCTTCAATAACTTATGAATGTTCGGAATCTGAGCGACCACGCCAATAGAACCAATAATGGCAAAGGGTGCAGCAACTACACGATCAGCAACACAAGCCATCATATAGCCCCCACTGGCAGCAACTTTATCTACGGCGATAGTCAAGCGAATCCCTTTCTGACGCAAACGGGCAAGCTGAGAAGCCGCCAATCCATAGCCATGCACCATGCCTCCGGGACTTTCCAGACGTAACAACACTTCATCTTTTGCATCTGCCACGGCCAGAATTGCGCTAATCTCTTCACGTAATGAATCGACTTCATGTGCATCCATACTTCCTTTAAAATCCAGCACATAAAGACAAGGTTTCTGTAACCCTTTATGACCGGCCTTAGCGTCACTCTTCTTCTGCTTGGATTCGAGCTTTTGTTGCTTATTAAACGCTTTCCGCCAGATTTTTCCTTCCGCTTCCGTCATACGTGCCCGCTGCATTTGACGCTGTTTATCCCGATATGATTCACCAAGGTCGGTGAGTTTCAGTTCTCCTTTTAGCGAGGATTTCCGCATTCCCATGCCAATACCGAATATTGCCAAAGCAATAACAGCCAACACCAATGTAACTACTTTGGCTAAAAACAACCCGTAAAGAGATAAGTACTCCACAAAATCCACCTTTTGTTTCTTAGACTATGAATTTACAATAAATGCATTTAATTTTTTTCATTTAAAAACAATATATTATAATTAATTCTCATTCAATAAATACGAATATGTACAAATAAAAACGTCCAGTATATCGGCCTCAGTAGCTAATTCTACACCATTAGATAGAGAAATGGGGGACCAGTTCAAAAATGAGGGATTAGATTGCAGAATCACAAAAACCCGGCGTTTCAACCAAGCACTATGACTGTTACCACTACCTGACTGTTACAACTACTTGATCGTTACAACTATCTGAAAGAGAAGCAGGAAATTATCGAACAATGGGAAAAGAGACCGTTATCGCTATAGATGATGCAATGGTTCGCTGACTACATTGATAAGACGTCGGGAATAATATACCCCAAACTTCATTAATGAGAGAAAAAGACTATGATATTCATTTTATTAAATGTAGTAAAATTGACTGTTTTCTTTATATTATTTGCAATATTTAGTTATTTTTTTATTTCAGGAAAAAACGTAAAAAACAGTAATATTATCGGTGTTATCTGCCGTTGTTTTTATTCCAGTTGAGATTTTATCTCCAGCGCTGCTGCTCTGTTTTTTATATCTCTCTGAATTTTTTTATAATGCCGTGCATTAAATGCGCGGCATATTTAATCCATAAATAATTCAGGTTGTCTTTAACTAAATAAAATCGTTACATAGCTCTTGTAATTTATTAATAACACGCCCCACATGGAAACCGTCACAAGCAGCATGATGCACCTGAATTGCCAAAGGCAACTGAGTTTGATTTCCATTTTGGTAAAATTTTCCCATTGTAAATATGGGTGGAAAATAATCGATAAAACTTGCAATGTTCAAGTTAAATCCATCAAAACTTACCCACGGCACTGATGATATGTGAAAGTGATTTTCAGGTAGTTCTGGTTTAGAAAAAAAGCAAAGATCATCTTTATAGGTTTCATAATCATCAGAATAGTTTTTCATAAACTCGGACAGATCAGAATTGAACTCAGTCCAAATCGCTGAGAATGTTTCTATTTCCTTGTGAAAGATTGTATACGCAGGATTTACACCATCCCATACAATTAATTCTTCATCTTTTATAGCCATTCTGAACTCAGAATAAGAGTTCACAACTTTTGATATTAAATAAATCATGGTTGGATAGAATTTATATTGTTTTTCTACCAACGAAGATAACAAATGGGTAATATCAATTTTTGCTGTTAGACTAAATCCGCATTGCACAACATTACGGTAATGCAAAAAATGCTCTTTCCTATCCCAGAGATCTATATCAACCTTTGAGTAATTCATGTTTTCCCCTTCTAATGTAAAATTTAACAAATTGATTAAATTAGAAGGGCTGCTCTTTCTGTTTGTATTGGACTCATAATCACTCCGGTATGAAATTGGATTAAATACTCAGTCTCTGACGAAGAAAAATTATACATTAGCTAAAAACAAATAACTACCAACACAGCAACTATGCTCCGTTTATCTCCTGAGCAATCAACCTTGGCAAATTTGACTCAATATATCACTTTCTGTTTTGATAGCCCGAACGGCCTCCGACGGTAACAAATCGCGCCGTCAACAACAGGAAATCTTCAAATGTTACATTATCAACCAAGACATGACCTCCTACAACAACGTATTATTTTGGTGACAGGTGCTGGAGAGGGTATTGGCCGTGAAGCGGCTTTGACTTACGCCCGTTACGGTGCACAAGTGATCTTACTTGGCAGAACAACACACAAACTGGAAACTGTCCAAAAAGAGATTGAACAAGCAGGTGGTGCCCCTGCAACTGTTTACACCATGGATCTGCTTACCGCCACAGCCGAAGAGTGTCAGGCATTCGCTGGCGATTTAGCGCAACATTATCCGCATCTGGATGGCGTATTGCATAATGCCGGATTACTGGGAGCTGTCGCACCGATGGCAGAGCAGCCAGTGCAATTATGGCATGATGTTATGCAAGTCAACGTCAATGCGGCCTTTATGTTAACGCAAGCCTTATTACCGCTATTATTGAAGTCACCTGACGGATCATTAATCTTTACCAGTTCGAGCGTTGGCCGCGAAGGTCGTTGTGGTTGGGGAGCCTATTCCGCCTCTAAATTTGCAACCGAAGGCATGATGCAAGTTTTAGCGGCTGAATATAAACACACTTCTCTACGCGTTAATTGTATTAATCCCGGCGGTACACGCACAAATATGCGCACCCGCGCATTCCCTAACGAAAATTCTGCTAAACTGAAAACACCGGCAGATATTATGCCACTGTATCTTTATCTTATGGGCAGCGATAGTCTGCATAAAACAGGCATCAGTTTTGATGCCCAACCCGGACGCAAAGCAGGACCAGCCGAATAATGACAATCAATGACAACCAACATCAAAAAAGGCAACAACGCCTAAAAGAAAAAGTGGATTTTCGTATTGAAGCCGCCCAGTTAGAACGGGGTATTCTCATCGTTTTTACCGGCAATGGTAAAGGCAAAACCACTGCGGCATTTGGCACCGTGACCCGAGCGATAGGTCATGGATTTCGCGCCGGTGTGATCCAGTTTATCAAGGGGAAATGGGAGAATGGCGAGAAAAATCTACTGGAACAGCATGGGGTGAATTTTCATGTTATGGCAACAGGTTTTACCTGGGAAACCCAAAGCCGGGAAACGGATACTGTAGCCTGCCAACAGGTATGGCGCTATGCGTTAGAGATGTTATCTGATCCCGATTTGGATCTAGTTGTCTTGGATGAACTGACTTATATGGTGAGTTATGGCTACCTTCCTCTGGAAGAAGTTATTACTGCGCTCAACCACCGACCGGAACACCAATCCGTGATTATCACCGGCCGCGGTTGTCATCGTGAATTATTGGAAATGGCAGATACCGTGACAGAGATGCGCCCGGTAAAACATGCCTTTGACGCCGGCATTAAGGCACAAAAAGGGATCGATTGGTAAAAAAGGCCCCGTTATGACACACGAGACCCAGAAAACTTAACGACCTTTTGGTGCGGTTGTTCGCCCCGCATTCTGGCGTGAACTGCCCGGGCGTTTACCTGCCGATGGACGCGATGCGACTTGAGCATGGCGTTTAACCGCTCGGCGGATTTGGTTAGCTTTAAGACGGCGTTGATCACGCCCAACGGCCACTTTGGAAACCGTCTCTTCATTCAAATCCACTAATTGGCGTAAATAGTTAGTCTGCTCCAGACCCAGTTCCGTCCATCCCCCGCGTGGTAAGCCTTTTGGCAAACTAATATCCCCATAACGCACACGAATAAGACGGCTCACCTGTACACCAACTGCTTCCCAAAGACGACGAACTTCACGGTTACGTCCTTCTGTCAGCGTGACGTTATACCATTGATTCATCCCCTCCCCCCCCTTAAACGCGATAGTACGGAATGAAGCTGGACCATCTTCCAGTTGAATCCCTTTAGCCAGTTGTTTCAATTTGGCATCATCAACTTCACCAAAGACACGGACAGCATATTCGCGTTCAACTTCACGGCTTGGATGCATCAAGCGATTAGCCAGTTCGCCATCCGTGGTAAATAACAATAAACCACAGGTATTCACATCCAGACGCCCAACCGCTATCCAGCGGGAACCTAGCAATTTAGGCAGACGATCAAAAACCGTTGGCCGTCCTTCTGGATCATGACGAGTACAAAGCTCACCCTCTGGTTTGTAATAAGCCAAAACACGGCAAACCGCTTTTTGTGATTCTTTGATATTTAATACCCGACCATCGAGGCGGATTTTTGTGGCGGGCTGAACTTCAAGGCGATCACCTAAAGTTGCAATCTTACCGTCAACACTGACGCGCCCCTGTTGAATATAACCTTCTATTTCGCGGCGGGAACCGTGACCGGAACGCGCGAGAATTTTCTGTAACTTTTCAGATTTCTGTATCTTACCGCTCATTGAGCAACCTCTGTTGTCGCCTTCACAGGCGTCGTGTTATATATCAATCAATACGTTATGATAGAATTCAATCATAACAAACTGATTTTAATACATTTGATAGCATAGAATGCTAGAAAATAGCTCATACATTCTAATCCGTGGCCGAGCATTCTACACTAATTTCAGACACAATGATTCTAATCCAGCACCAGCAATTCCCATCACGCGAAAACTGAAAACATCATGACTGGCGTAAGGGAACAATATCTCCATCCTTATCGCGATTTACCGACATTTAATATAACAGATTCCCCATTATCAGGATTAAAAAACCCAACACTGATCATATTTCATACTATCCATTCTGACGGCCAATTAATTACACATTATAATAATTCAATAACGTAACTATTAAATAATCAATATTCTCTGTGGTAAATGACCATTTTATACCCGAATCCCGACCACGGATGCTCAGGTCACTTATTGGTCAGCATCACTGACTTTTTAACACTTAAATTAAACAAAAGGGATAGTATGATGAGTAAACGCAACAACTTTGTGGCGAGAGGCACGAGTTATCTTTTAATTTACCTTACCGCCATTCAGCCGCTCCACCCGGCGATTGCCGCAGGAATAACACCGGATAATAACCAGACACAGGTACAAAACCAAAGCAACGTCCCGGTGGTCAATATTGCCACGCCGAATGACGCGGGGATATCCCACAACACCTATAAAGAATTTAACATTGTCACTCAAGGCACCGTACTCAATAACGCCACGCAAGCGGCTAAATCGCAACTGGCGGGGCAACTTAACGCTAACCCTAATCTGCATGGAAAAGCGGCAGAACTGATTATTAATGAAGTGACCGGCAGCGGACAATCTAATTTACAAGGCCAGTTGGAGATTTTCGGCAATAAAGCCAATGTGATGATTGCTAACCCCAACGGCATTACCTGTGATGGCTGTGGTTTTATTAATACTTCGAGCGCAACACTGACCACGGGTAAACCTCAATTTGATAAACAGGGCGCGTTGGAAGCCTTAGAAGTTAAAACAGGCCAGATTACCCTTGGCGGCAAAGGGTTAGATGGCAAGGCGACGGATTATGTCGATATTATCAGTCGGGCAACGGAATTAAATGGAAAAATTCAGGCGAATAACCTGTCCCTGACGCAAGGTGCTAGCCGAATCAGCTTAAAAGATGGCACAATTAAACCTATCGCTGGCGAAGGCGCACGACAGAAAACCAGAACGATTTAGGGTTGTTGTATAACTCGCTGCCCGCCTGGAAAAAAGGTGCACTGATAATCAAATTGACTTATCCACTTATTCTTTCAGTTATCAAATTAATTAATAACTATAATTTCAAACAATATAATGGTGGCCTGAAATTTATAATTTGGGGCCACCATTTCATTAAATTTTATTTAAATTTCCATTCATGCCAAACACTAAGATTAAATTAGAGGCTTACAAATCAATCCTGACAAAACTGATATCCTATCACTCTTGAATTGGTGATGGATTTGCAATACTTTTCAGTGAATCAGGAACGGTTTCTCTGAAATACATATCGCTGATTTTTGGTAAATTATTAACATAGAGATCATATGGCATCCAGAATGATTTTCCTTCAAATCGGCTATTCTGGAATATATCATTTTGCACGTCTTCTGGAATATTTTCCCATTCAGTAGATCCGGGGGAATATGGACCGTTATATTTAACGAAATTCCACGGATTATGCAATCGTACTAACTTAATATCATTCCATTGCTGAGCATCTAATATTAAATAAGCATGACCTGACACCAAATCCGTAGAGTAACCCGTTCCTTGATAAGTCACATGATGTTTTATTTTGAAGATATCGATAAATTTTTCATCCCAAATACGATCCTGATTACCCCGATTAATACTGGTATTTGCTGTCGATTCTATACCAAAATAGATTTCATTACCGCCGCCTAAATTCTCATAGCTTCCATGCAATTTCGCAAATGCTTTTTCAATCAGGTAATACCAAAACTCATTTTTATCTTCCATAGCAGAAAAACTAACTCGTGGCAGATCATCGTCAATCAATAAATAACCAATTGTCGATTGATTGATGATTCTGATCGAATATACCTGTCATCCTTCAAGTTGCCTCTTTGTTGGCTGCACTCACTCACCCCGGTCACATAGTTATCTATGCTCCCGGGGATTCGCTCCCTTGCCGCCGCGATGCATCTTGAAATCCATAAGGTATAAACCCCCGTTGGGTTATAAACCGGCGGATAGATAGCAGAAAATAACAAATTATGCCCTTCAGGATGGGATGCAATTGCCCCAATGGTGCTAACAAAACCGTAATTACCAAGATAAAGCTGGCCCATATCGATCATCTCTATCCCTTTAATAAACATGTTAGGGGATTCAATAAAATCTTTAATACGGTTATGCTTATCAACGCCCCCGCTTTGCCATTGCTCAGGAGGATATGAATCATCGACTAAATAGGCACTCTTCTCTGATAACGCTTTAATTAAGGCCAATACCGGATCTTTTGCATATAACGTGACGCCTTTAAAGTCAAAAGGTTCACAGGAAGCCAGAATATCATTTAATTCACTTAATTTTACCGCTTTATCAGGATCTCCGCTCAATGCTTCTTGCACTGATTTTTCAGCATATGCGTCACGTCCACATGCGATTAAATCTCTATCTGGTGATTTCGGCCATGTATGAACATTAGCGACATCAACTGGTTTATCGGAGAAATTAATAACTGACATTTTCAATATCCCTTGATTTTATAATGGATGGATAACCTTACGCTGTTATTTATATTAAATAGCCAGCCCAAAGGTTTTTACCTAATAATATGATTAAATAATTAGCAAATAAACTTACCTTGGGTGAGGTAAATACTTCCTTATCACGTTATTAAAATCAACTTAATTATTAAATAGATGATAATTTTATTTTATTGAGTCAGTATTAATAATTCGAAACAACAATAACCATTTCTATTCAATTAAAAAATCAAAAATATAAAGCCTGCGTATAATACACAGGATTTATATATACCCTTCATCTTTCAAGCTGCTGCTTTGTTGGCTGCGTTCACTTACCCCAGTCACATAGTTATCTATGCTCCTGGGGATGCGTTCTCTTGCCGCCGCACTGCAACTTGAAATCTATTGAGTATAGATTCTGAAAATAATTACTGCGTAGCTTATAAGAATGGCGTGATATTGCCAGCCCCTTCCCGTATTACAACCGGCGTATCCTCGGTTAAATCAATTACGGTGGTAGGCTGTTGCCCTAAATAACCCCCGTGAATAATCAGATCAACCCGTTTTCCCAAATTATCTTTAATTTCTTCAGGATCAGATTCAGCAAAATCATTGCCCGGCAAAATCAGGCTAGTGGACATCAATGGCTCACCCACTTGTTCAAGAAGCGCCAAGGCAATTGGATTAGATGGAACACGTAACCCGATGGTTTTCCGCTTATCATTCATCAAACGACGAGGTACTTCTTTCGTCGCACGCAAAATAAACGTGTAATTGCCCGGAGTATTATTCTTAATCAGACGAAAAGCCGAATTATCGACATAAGCATAAGTCGATATCTCCGACAAATCCCGGCACATTAAGGTGAAATTATGATGACTGTCTAACTGGCGAATACGACATATCCGAGTCATCGAATCTTTATCTTCCAGATGGCAACCAATCGCATAACCGGAATCAGTGGGGTAAACAACCACCCCACCTTTTTTCAACACATCCACACTTTGCCCTATTAAGCGGGGCTGCGGATTATCTGGATGAATATAAAAAAACTGGCTCATAAATTACCTCTTAATTTTATGCTGCCCCTACAGTGACCAGTTACGCCATATTGGTACCACATCACCGGGTAACCACAATTTACGCCCTAACTCTATCCATGAACAAGGCTGGTGAAAATCAGAACCTAACGAAGCCATCAAATCATATTCCCGTGACAACTGACCGAGATATTGCCGCTCGTTAGGTGCCTGCTGGCACTGTGCAACTTCCATTGCGTCACCACCATGTTGTTTAAACCAGGCAATCAGACGCTTCAACCATTTGGTCGATAAATCATATCGTCCCGGATGCGCAATGACTGCTTGACCACCTGATTGATGAATGGCATCAATAGCTTGTTCAATTGTACACCATTGCGGTGGAACGTATCCGATTTTTCCCTTTGCCAGATATTTTTTAAATATTTTCGCCATTGTTGGCTCTCTGCCCATTTCAATTAAATAACGGGCAAAATGGCCGCGTGTTACTTGTCCACCATTCGCTAATCGGCTCGCTCCTGCCCAAGCATCGGAAATACCCACCTTTGCCAGCTTGCGACCTATTTCAATTCCTCGTTCTTTCCTGAGTTCAGATTGTTTATTAAGTAATTCAATCATTGCATTTGACTGAATATCAATGTTCAGACCAATAATATGAATCTCGATATTTTGCCACAAGGTGGATATCTCAACCCCTGATATGAGCTTTAATGGCAAATCATGTTGGTTGATATATTCATGGGCTGGCAAAATAGCGTCTGTCGTATCGTGATCAGTCACGGCCAATACATTAACGCCCATTGCCACCGCTCGTTCGACCAATTCTGCTGGTGAAAGTAAACCATCCGATGCAGTCGTATGGCTATGCAGATCGTAAATTGTTACTAACTCAGTGGCTGAATTTGTCATTATCCCTTTCTCTGCCCAAATAGCTTAAAACGCTTGATGGGATAGCTTAACGGTAAATGGTCGCGTTTTACAGAAATAATCATGTTCAGTCCTAGAATATCGGGTTGAACATGATTATTTTAAGAATGAAAAAACTGACAGATAAGAAAAGTAATATCCCTTTTTATTGGCAAAGAAAAATTAACCGGCGTTTTTCTTCACCCAACCAATAGATTTCAAATAATAGGGCTTACCCGGATTATAGAGTGGCCCCATGTCGATGGTTTCATCATTAGATTTGGCAATATAGCCCATCCCTTCTCTGGCCGCATTTGCCAACAAGCCACAATCCTGATCGCCTGACCAAGAAAATATGCCTCCCAGTTTATTCTTAGCGACATATTCCGCTTTTTGCTTCACCGTGCGAGGGGTATCTAATGAGATAAAGTGTCCCTCTTTTTCACTAAACAAGAAATCAGCATCAGCATTGGTATCTGTCATTAGCACAAAGCCATTTTTCCCGCTAGCGAGAGTGTGTTCACTATCCAGATAATTATTAACAATATCAAAGAATTCAGGTGAACCTTTTTCCATTGTTCCTAACGCATCGCCAGTTTTATTATATTCGCGCGTTTCAAGATTTGCCCCTTTGCCCGCACGGCCATAGTTAGCATAACCTAAATGAATTTTCTCCAAAGGTATGCCAAGCTCCTGATGTAGGTAATTGATAGCAACTTCCGCGGATAAATCAGACGCATCTGATGGATCAGGATCTTTTGGCGAATAGAGATTAGTATGATGGCCGATATAAGGTGCCCACCCGGTACCAAAATAGTCGTAACTCATTAAGTAAATATTATCCAGACCATTCTTGACTAATTCAGCAATATTAGAGGTTTTTAATTTCGCTTTTACACCACTACAAGCAATGGAGATCTCTTTTCTATCCTCTCGCCCAAATCGACTATCCAAAGATTCACGTAATTCTTTAATTAACAGAGCGTAATGTTCTCCATCTTTATCACTAATAACATTACCTTCCTCTCCCGGGCTTCCAGGATATTCCCAGTCAATATCGACACAACTGAACATAGGAAAACGCTCAAAGAAATCAACAATACTGTCAACAAAAACACGACGCAGTGCCGCATCAGCCGCCATCACGGAGAAATAACCGGACATACTCCAGCCACCAATACTAAAAGCCAGTTCAAGTTTATGACCCGCTAAACGCGCCGTTTTCTGCAGTTCACGTAACCCACCTAATAAACCCGAAGCTCTCTTTTGTTGATAATAAGGCAAGAATGTTCCCGGACCGATATCAGTATTCGCGCTTTCTTTCGGTAATCCCACATTACGGGCAGTCCCTAAATCACCATAAGGGTCAAGAGGAACAATATGGCCTTCAGTAATTTTTATTTCACTCTGGCTATTCCAGCCATCGGCAACTTCTTTAATCTTCTTCCCTTTTACACCAGTATCACCGTAAATACCCAAGAAGCTAAATATTAACTTATCATAGGCAGTTACATTAATAGTGCTTAAATCAAACCCTCTTCCCCGATCACCAGCCCCTTTATCCTCACCATCCAAACGTGCATCATATTGGCACCAATCAGTAATATAAGCAGAAAGTTTTGGCCTGGATTTATCGCTTTCATATTCATTAAACATCGGGCGACAAACACGCGTCGCAGTATAAGAAAGATTGCCCGCAGAACCATCAGACTTAAAATTAACATCCGGCCGTTGATAGGTTTGTTCTGTAATAGCATCCGGTTGTAAAACCGGCGAAGGAATATCTTCGGTTGGATCAACGCGCCCATCGGTAGGATTTCCGTGCTGTTTTATCTCATCTTCCGTCGCTGGACGAATATATTTCCAGGCATTATGCGGTGTTCCCTCTTTAGCCGTAGGATCGGGAATATGCCAGCGCTCAACCCAATAAGTATTGGTATAAACACCACTATTAAAAATAACATTATAAACTTGGCCGCCTGCCTGATTATTCCATGCAGTTAATGGTTCACCAACAATATCACTTATGTCGGACATGGATTTCGATGAGGTATAAGTATATTTATTTACCATTTATAAACTCCAATGCGATTTATATTTAGCCTCCACATAATTAGAAGAGGCTAATTTGAATGTTAAAGATAATGAGTAAGCATTTTAAATTCAGGTGACTGATTCATTTAATGCTTAATTCTCGTTATCACAAATCTGGGTTTTCCTTCTTTAATAACTCTTTAACCGCCAGACCAAATGATGCAGATCCTTCTTGCGCGGTATATCGAATATGAAGAATAATATCGGTCAAACTTTCTAAATCCTGCGAGGTATTAGTAAATTGGAAATTCCAACTCGATCCTACTCCTACCCCCTCAAAGGGTAAGAAACGTTCATCATCGAAATTAAGCGTGAACATTCCGCTGTCATTAATCCCCGTAGATAAAGCGATTTGTTGATTAGGCTGGATACTGCGCACCGTATAAGGCGTTTCCGCACGAATTCCTTCTTTCAACATTTTTTCAACGGTTTTGAGATCCGCTTTTGTCGTATAACTGCTCACACCCGACAAACTTAATTTGGCACAGATATCTTCATAAGGCCCAATTAACATAGGCAGCGTCACTGAAACTGATTTAATCCGCCGATTAAATAAACCCGGATAATCCGTACCAAATTGTTTTAACTCATCCAAATTAAAGGTGATTGCATTATGTGATTTCAGCACTTTGAGATTATCTTCCCAAGACTCACCCAATAAAGATTTAAGCGAAATCGTTTTGATAATTTCCAATTTACGCGAATTTTGCTCAACGTAAGTGCGTTCCATACGTTGCAACGCCAATTTCAGATTTTCACCGACCAACAGCCCTTGATAGAGATCATTCCAGCTCGCGCCATCAATAAAATTCTGCTCGCCTAGTCCAAGTTCATATTGTAAAGAGGCTTGTGCGGATAAACACAACGATGAAACAGCATCATAAGCCTGCAAATAGAGGCTTGAGATCTGGCTAATCATCCAAGTATATAAGCTTTCATTAGTAAAACGGCTGGAGAAATACGCCAACAGTGCCTGAGATTGTTGTTGCTGAGCTTCAACTTGCGCCAAACGCTTACGTGCGGCGCTGACCTGCAACTGCTGAATATTAATTTGCTGATCAATAGATTTTACTTCCCATTCAGCCTGTTTATATTGCAGTTCCCACTCTTGCCGGCGACGGCGATAAGATTCAGAAACACTGAGGCTATCAGCTTTAGTACTATCAGACTGATGTTTCAAGGTTGCTATTTCAGCAACAGCATTTAAAGCGGCCCCCCAATGTGAACCCCCAACTGCCAATCCATAAATATTGGGAACTAAATCCAGTGCCGCCGCCGCTGTTCTTGATACTTGTGAAGCTAACAGCGCAGAAGATGCCTGAGCCTGTAATTCAATAACCTGCTGTTCCGTTGACGAAATATTTTCATCATAAAGACTTTTATAATGTTCGTACCGCTCCTGAGCAGATTGTTTACTCACTTGCAACGCATCAAGACTGGCTTGGTTAATATTGATATCTTGTTGCTGGAGGTCAACCGCAAAACGGTAGAGATCATTATTCTGAACCATCTGAAATGATTCAAAACTCAAATTATCTTTCCGTTCCAACAAACTCAACAACGTGCCGCCAAATTGTATCAATGTATCGACACCCGATTTCGCCCGCGCCAACATCGGTTCAAAACGATAATTTGGCACTCTGAAATTCATTTTGCTGGCATTTCTAGCGGCAACCACTCGCTGATAACGCTGATTCATTAATCCACGAGGAGAAATTTTCGAATCATAAAGATCCATAGAAATTTCTTTACCATCCAGCGTTAAATTATGCCGTAAATTGTAAATCCGGTTTTCTATTTTATCCCACAGGGCCGTTAACTCTTCATTAATCGGTTTCATAAAGAGATCATTATCCAGCGCACGAATCGTTTTATCATGAACCACCGGGGCATAAGGCAAAGGATAACTTATCATCTCCAATGCACGTACTGCGCTACTCTTCTTATATGATGCATCCTCAAGAGTTATCGGCTGCCATGAACTGGCTAATTGGAGATCAGGACGCGCGCCTAATAATGAACTTGCCATTGCATAACTCAGACGTGCCACCGTTCTGGCAGTAGGCTGTAACTTGCGATATTCCATGTCACCCTGATCGATAATATTCTTAACGTAGAAGTTAAAAATAGCCTTACGATAATGAATAGGTTCACTGGCAGAAATTGCATCAGGATCAGCCGGTTCTATTAAACTACGTAATCTCTTGGGTTCGTCAATGATCGGGCGACTATTCCAATAACGTGGCTTATCTTGTTCCAGCGCCGGTTCGTCATTACTTTCAAAAGGATTAAAAATAAACTTAATCCAGCGACTGGCTTCTTCATAACGCTGTTCGACATTAAACCGCCAGGCCACCATAAATGGCATATGGAAGAATAATTCCCAGAAATAAATACCATTTGCCCCTTTAAGGTCGATAGATTTTGAAACATTACCGGTAATCGGCTCTTCATGAATATTTTGCGTTTCCCAACTGAGAACTTTATCCAGCTTTTGACTCGCCTTACTAATTAATTCTTTTGCAAACAGGGTATTTAAACGAATCGCCTTGTCAGAATACCAACTTTCTAATGGTTCCTCTGGTTGCTCTTCTTTTGGAAATTGCAAATACTGAGTTTGTTTAGTCTGTTTAATCTGAACCTTGTCACGGAGCAATTTCCCAACACTCAATTTTTGCTTAATTTTACCTGCAATATCTCCAGTTTCCGACGGCAAACTAAAACCCGTAACAACCGTCACATCACTCCTATCGCATCGATTCAATGTGACACTCAGCTTCGGATCATAATCTTCCGGGGTAAGCACTTTATAATTCAGCCAACAGCGTTCACCCTGACTATCTTCTAACCAAATACAATAAAGGATATTTTTGCTTCTGCTAAAATCATATTTATACGTTGAAGTGGACGTAAGATACATATTCAATGTCCCGTCAACATAAGTCGCATCCAGCTTGAAATCGTCTATTTTACCCAGTTGTCCTTCAAATTCTTTTTCCCCCGCTATCGGCCATTTCATATTATTATTAACGGGATAAAGCACCAATTGCTTATATTCATCCGGCCCACCATTTGCGGGTTCCCGGAAATAGAACCAGACTAAAGCAGCGCCATATGCATCCAGATCAGATAACTTCGAAGTGGATTTAGGCAAATCCGTTGCTTCCATTAATAAATTGTCACAAACATAGGTAAAAACTTCGTCATAATCGTATGCTTTTCCATCATTACCTGTACCTTGCAAGCGCACAAATGCGACCAACGCTAAACGTTCAACGTCTCCGCTACGATCGAGAACCGCAATCAACTCTTTCATAGAATGATCAAGTAAATCTTCACGAACGGTAGTGCCGGTATTCCAGGTACCATCAAACGCTAAATGAGCCAAATTAAGTTTGGTACGATATTTAATACTATTACCTTGATCTTGTTTTTCTTCAGAGACTTCAAACCAACTAATATATAATCGGTTATTCAAGATAATTGGACGAACAATACCGTTAAACGCATTTTCCAAAGGAACATTAATCAGCTTCCACTCACTCCAGGCGGTAGGATAAAGTTCATCAGTATGATTATTACGCTGTTTGGCATCTAAAGTTCGCCAGAAATAACGGTAAGGTTGAGTTCGTGTTTTAGCAATAAAATAGACCTTATCATCGGCAATATCAATACCATCTTCGTAGCCAGCAATAACCTCTAAATTACTGACCTCTTCGAAGTTATTTAAATATCCCAATATTGCTTTCTGAGCAACATCATCGGTGAGCTTACCCTGATTAAGCGCGCTTTCAAGTTGGAAAAAGAATTCTGTTTTGGTTAAACGTAATGTGGGATCAACATAGACTTCCGGGTAAATAGCCAGTTGTTGATTTGCCGCCCAATAACCATAACGATTAGCAAACTCCTGCCAATTGTCTGCCTCTTCCTGAGTCATTGATAAACCTGACTCTAAATTCAAAACAATACGGTTAATATATTGTTGTATAGATTGGGTAATATGTGCGACACGGGCTGTTTTTACTTTGGAAGAGACCTGAGTGTCTAACAATAGAAAATCATACAAGTCATCAACATTTTTAATTTTTTCACGCAAGGATTGAAAAGCGGTATCATGCGGAACAATTTGACCAAGATAATAGTCAACTAATGCATCACGCAAATTTTCCTGTAATTTTGCTTCAATTAAATTAGACATTCTCATCATCTCCTTGCGCTTTTAATGCAGCCATTACTGCTTCACCGATGCTTTGGAAAGCTTCAAAATCTGAATTAACATCAAGTGCGCCAGCACCTAATAAAGGCTCAACGGATAAATTGGTTTTCACAGAAAATTGTTGTAGCCGTCGTATCCAATCTATTTGGGATAAGGTCATCGCACGTTTTCTTTCTAATCCTCCTTTATCGCAAGCAAGATAAATTTCATCAGGACTCCAATCTAAAATTTCAGCCAGTAATTGCGCGCATTTATAATTATTATCATCCTCTTCCGTCTTCGGTAAAATTTCACTGTTAGCAAAAGTAAAATATTCCTGAACCTTATCTTCATTTTGTGTCGCATTTTCCAGTAAATCTTGATAGCGATTCAATAGGAAAATTTCATCTAACGACAATGATATTTCTGTTGTTTCATCTATGGTTAGTCCAAGCCATTTAGGATTTGTCAGGCGCAATAACAATAGATTATTACCTATGCTCAACGCATTAATTAATTGGGTATAAACTAACAGACTATAGGTCAAATCCAGAAACTCTTTTTTAATATCTTCAACTTTTTCTGATGTATTATCTAACACCATTTTCAACACTGAATAAACACTACTTCCTAACCAACGCAATTGTAGTGGCACAATATCTCTTGATACCCCATATTCACCCGCAATAGCGCTAGATAATAGACTTTCTTGTGCGATTTTAGTTTGCAATATAATCTGTACGACAATATTAATTTGATTATCATCTGGATTTTTATTCGCTACAATATCTTCTATCTTTTTCCTCAGAGATTCTTCATCTGTTTTTCCCCATACCAACGGAATATCTTTGATTAATCCATTATCCCTATCAAAAACACCATTTTCATCTGACAAAATGGTCCACCAATCTGTACCATTTATTTCTTGCCGATTAAAATCAGAGATTTGCAAACGTACATTATCAGTAAGACCGTCAGAAATTCCTTTATAAAAAGTTAACATACCACTTGTTGGCACGACCGGAAGCTGAGTTTTACCTAATAATAGAGAAAGCTTAATCGGTGTCAGTTTCGTTTTAGTGAGCCAGGAAGTTAAAACCTCCATTTGGGCAATAATACTGAGGATGTCATCTTTCTCTCCTAAAGCCGGTATATTTGCCAGATATTCGCTTTTATCCGTTAAAATATCCACCAAAATTAATCCATCCTCCGCAGAAAAACCAAATAATCGTGGAATAGTCACCAAGCGATAAAGTCTGGTTACGACATCAAGATTACGCACTAATTTGCCAGAAGGGAATTTCAGTGCTTTCTCAACGATAGGTGCAATCACTTGAAACGTGGATAAAGAAATAGCTAACCCTGCACATAATTGTTTAACTGTTTTTGCGCCATCTCCTTGATTTTCCGTATAATTAAATTCTTTCCCATCCAGAATTAAAGGCTGATCAAAAAGTTTAGACTGATTAAATAGTTGATCAAAAAATGGAATATTATTGCTAATAGAAAATGGCGTAATTTGATATATCCATCCGGCAAACGTCTCCGGTAATACTTTATATTGTGTCGATAAATGACGGAATAAACCTAATGCTCTTAATGTATTATTAGAGATAGCCAAATCGGTATTATTAGGCTCAGCTTTTATTGCTGAAATTACCAATAAATCAAGCTGATGATAAGATAACGCAAACCAACGCTGTAACCGAATAAAGCGGTTCATTCGATCATAACGAAAATCAGAAACTGCATCTATTTCCCGTCCTGAGTCCGTTCTCACAATGCTTAATGCGTCTAATTGCCCCGCATTTATATAAATTCCACCATAGTGATAAGGTGCAGGAAAGTGTTCTGATGTTTGCCCACTATCGAAGATAGGATTAGAAAATACCACATTTGGCGACACTAAAGGCCGGAAATCACCACTACTAAACAGGTGTTCGAGAGCTGTCACTTTCGATCCTGTTTGTTGACCAAAAGATAAAATCTCTGTTAATTTCACACTTTCATCCGCAGAAACGCCATAGTTATCTTGGAAAAACTTTTCTGCTTCTGGCAATAATTCTGATTGTGCAGTCCCTTGTTTAGCAATAGCAAAACGATAAGTCATGGTCAGAAAATTAATGCCTTCAATATTTACCGTGGTATTATTTGTACTTTCTTTGGGTATCGCGGCATAAACTGTCATTTCACCAAAGAAAGGACCATTATCTAAATTACCGATATCACTATTATCACTTTCTACATAAGTTAATTTTAACTGTCGGCTAAATGGTGATGAATTATCGAAAGGCTCCATCCTCGCTTTTATGCGATTATAGGTCAGAACATTTTCACCACGAAGTTTAACTTTGATCGTCTCTTTAGCTTTATTTTCACAGGTAACGACAATTTCATCATAAGCTTTATCAATATTATCACTCAATAATGTCGGGCCAGTGATATTTTCATCAGCATGAATAATATAAGCATGTTTTGCAACATCACGTTCAGGCAATATTTCTGTTGTACTTGTGCTGAAATAGCTATTAATAAGTTGTTCGCGTGATAAAAAGTTTTGCGCAAATGGGCTTTTCTCTGTCAGTAAACTCATTTGCTCCTTACTTAATTGAGTATAAGCAAGCAGAGCCTGATCACGTTTTTCCGTTAAGATATGCCAAGGAAATTGTTGATTCACTTGCTGAATAACTGTACCTAATTCAGTCTCTTTTTCAGCCAAACCTTTATTGATCTGTTGAGAGGGTAAACTATAGGGTAATGTAAAGGGAAAACGAGTCTCTCCCAAAACCTGATTAACCGGTTTTTCCGCCTGACCTGTCTGATCAATATATTCCCTGGCACTTTTCGACAAAACATCATTCACAATAGATATTGCCGTGATCTCTTTGTAAAGATTATCACTATTAAGCAATAAGTCAGGAATATCAGCACGCCTTTGCTCCAACCCCACGGCATTATTAGAGCCATCTAACTCTATTTGTTGTACAAACTTATAAAGATCAAGCAGGTAATTTACCGGACTGTCAAGGGATTCAATAGCGTTTGGCTGACAGAAGCTATCCCAAGGCTCAGGAAATAGATTACTGTAATCAGGTAATTTTTCTTTCTCATCTGCATCATTATTACTATAAGAAAAATATCTTGCCTGATGACTCGCTTTTGTTAATGATGCGCCATCGTAATCCCTCAATTGTCTTTGCCGATAACTTTGTACCAATTGATTAGCCGCACTCACTGCTTTATCAAAAATTACCTCTGCATGACCTGATAAAGATTGATTATGGCGTTTAATAAATCGTTGCTTTGATACTTCTACAATATCAAAAATTGAGTGATATCCCAGACGCTGGAGTGTATTAACCAGCGTGATAGTGGAATTATCTTCTTTCTCTACTGCGTTTAATAACATATAACCTGATGGCGATTTTGACGATTTGACTTCTGCCACCGCAGTTAATAATGGTGATACTTTTGTTATATTCTGTTTTTCACGAGAAATGCTTTTATATTTATCCATTATATTATTCCCAACCTAATTAATCGGAAACACCTGAACAGAACAGTTATAGAGACTATAACCACTTTAAGTAGTGAGATTTTTTAAAGCATAAATTCAATTTAATTTATACCCGTCATCTTTCAAGTTGCCTCTTTGTTGGCTGCACTCACTCACCCCGGTCTCATAGTTATCTATGCTCCCGGGGATTCGCTCCCTTGCCGTCGCGATGCATCTTGAAATTCATAGGGTATACATGCTTCACACTTTTTCTCTTTCGGTTTATCGTAAGAAGGAAGCTCACCTTCGAAATAGAATGGTTCCATTTCAATTACTTTTTTAATTGCTTTACGACCCAATCCTTCATGAACAGCATTTGTTAATAAGCCATTATCTTGATCGCCGCTCCAAATAAATAAACCACCAAGCCCTTTTTCTTTAACATAACGGCCTTTTTCTCTGACTGAGCGTGGTGTATCTAATGACATAAATACTTTGAGATCTTTATTGTAAAGATAATCAGCTTTCGCCACCGGATCATGGAAAACCGTAAAGCCATTACGACCTATTTGATTTTCATAATCAACATAGTTATAGATAATATCTGTCCATTCAATTACGCTGTATTCGAAACTCCCTACCGTGGATGTTCCCTCAGTATATTTACCAACCAGTTGTTCATTATCCTTACTCTCTAACTCCGCAGTTCTGGCATTACGAGTATAACCAGAATAACCAATATAGATTGATTTTGGATTAATACCTGAAGAGATAAGAAAGTTAACTGCATCATCGACTGAATATTTAGAATACTGGTCATCCTTATTGCGATAAAGATTAGTATGATGAGAAAGTTTTCCATCGCCCAATGTAAAGAAATCATAAGTCATTAAGTTGATTTCATTGACACCGGCGGCGATCAATTCTGGAATATTCGCTGCTTTAATTTTTTCTACATCAGCAGAAGCTGCAATACTAATTCCTTTCAAATTACTGATATTTGCACTCTTCAAATCCTTAATAAGCTCAGCAAAGTACTTATAATCATCTTTATCAAATTGATTATTTTCCCCCGCAGAACCAGGATATTCCCAATCAAGATCAATATGGGTTAGCATGGGGAATCTGGTGTATAAATCTTTAACGCCCTCAACAAACCGTTGACGCAGTTTCTCATCACGACAAACTTTATAAAAAGCACCACTCATTGACCAACCGCCAACGCTAACAGAAATTTCCAAATCCGGGTTTTCTTCTTTGAGTAAGCGCAATCCTCCTAATACCCCTTGGGCTTTACCTTGCTGATATAAGTCTACAGGATTGCCCACCCACTGAGTAAAACCGCAATTAAGATAAGCTGCAACATCAGCCCAGGGATCAATTGGAATAGGTTTGCCTTCGTGATTCTCAAGAATATCTTGTTCAGCATTCCCCATTTGCCATCCATTTTCACCCGCGGCAGCAATGATAGTTGTTCTTTTCTCCCCAGTGTCACCAATAATACCTGCAAAGCTAAAGATAATTCTCTTAAACGGCTTTCCTTTATCTTTATCACCCTTAAGGCGCATTAAATCAGCGCCTCTGCCGCCATTCTTTTTAAAATCATCTTCGCTTGCCGTGTCAATAAAACGCGCATCATAAATTGACCAATCAGTTAAATAACAGAAAACACCAAAATCATCCTTCTCCTCATAAATATTAAAAACCGTTTTAGCAAGTCTTGTTGGGGTATAGGATAATGCGCTATCGACCGTTTTAGGATCAAAACTATTTAACCGATAAGTTTTCTGCGCCGCACCTTCTTCCGAATCCTTAACCTTATATGGATCAGTTTCATACACCAATTGGCTATCTGCTTTTGGTTCATTTTCACTCATATATTACTCCACTAATAGTACAATTATTTTAAACATCAGAGAGTTAAATCATGGCAACCGATGCCAGAATTAAGTAGAGATCTATAAGTATTCAGATTAAAAATCGTTCCTCAGGCATACCTATAACGTATTAAATACAAATAATTACATAGTCTTAACTTATAAAGATCTAAATTTTAAATAACACGATATGTTAGAGTTATGAATACTACTTCTCACAGTAATATCGGTTAAACCTCTTTTTTTCATATACAGATATAAAAATTGATTATCTATTCTCCCCGTTTGCCTATTGACTTAAACAAAATCCAGCTAATTCTACTCTTTAACCAATTTTTACTATCGCTAAATTCTTTTTTTCATGAAACATGATTTACATACTTAATATTACCAAATATATATCATAGCTATACTATAAAATAATATGATAAGTTATTTGTGACAATAAGATAATAATTTTATTAAAATTAAGTATCCTATATTATCTGATCTCTAACTATTAATTATTTTATGTTACACCGTAACAAAATGTCGCCAAATTAACCTTCAATTTTATCTAGTAATATTAAAATAGAGTTATCTCTTGAATAGATTCTGTGGGAAATTCACTACCTGTAACGTTGGTCATTTCAAATTCGAGAAATAACACAGCAAATTAATAAACGCGCCAAAAAATACTTGACACACTAATTTCGTTCCAGTTTACTAGTACACAAGTGAAAACGATATTGTCTTGTATATCATCTAATCAATACTAAAGAGGCACTGAAAATGGCTGTATTTATGACGTCTATCCGTTGGTGGCATAACTTCCCAGTAAGGGCGGTATGGTCACGCACATAAATCAACAGTGCCAAATTACCAAAACCCGCCTAATCAGCGGGTTTTTTTATATGCATAACTTATTGACAGGACGAAAAAATGACGGATAAACAACCAAAAATCACAGTAATCGAGCAGGAAACCGCTTATCAACCTGATCCTACGCTACTATTCAACCAACTCTGCGGTGAGCGACCAGCAACTTTATTGCTAGAATCTGCGGAAATTAACAGCAAAAAAAACTTAAAAAGTCTGCTAATTATCGATAGTGCCTTGCGCATCAGTGCCAACGGCAATCAGGTTACTTTTGACGCTTTAACAGAAAATGGCCGAAATTTATTACCCATTTTGGCCAACAAATTTTCCAGCAATGTCCAATCTGAAATAACACACAATACTCTTCAAGTGATTTTCCCACCAATCAATCACAATATAGATGAAGATAATCGTCTGAAAGCAGTATCCGTATTTGATGCATTGCGTGCCCTGCTTTCTCTGGCGGAAGAACCGTCACCATACAATTCGTCAAGCGCAGAAGCGATATTCGTTGGCGGCCTTTTTTCCTACGATCTGGTGGCCGGATTTGAGCCATTACCCGCAGTAAAAACTGTTCAACGCTGCCCTGATTTCTGTTTTTATCTCGCAGAAACGTTATTGGTGATCAACCACCAGAACAAAAATGCACGCTTGCAAATCTCTCTTTTCAGTGATTCTCAAGCAGAGGAGCAACGCCTTAAGCAACGATTGAAAACATTAGCGGCACTCATTACCGAGCCCATTGAACCAGTACAACAAATCTCTCTGCCAACCATGAAAGTTTCATACAATCGGGATGACACGACCTATGCAGAAATGGTGACACAATTACAACAATACATCCGCCAAGGGGATATCTTTCAGGTAGTGCCATCAAGACGCTTCTTTCTGCCCTGCCCGGCACCGCTTCATGCTTATCAAAAACTTAAGTACCACAATCCAAGTCCCTACATGTTTTTCATGCAGGACAAAGATTTCTGTCTGTTTGGCGCGTCTCCCGAAAGCGCGCTTAAATATGATGCGTCCAATCGCCAAATTGAAATCTACCCGATCGCCGGCACACGCCCCCGTGGGCGCAATGCGGCTGGCGAGCTGGATGCGGATCTTGACAGCCGGACCGAACTGGAGATGCGAACAGATCATAAAGAATTAGCCGAACACCTGATGCTGGTCGATTTGGCTCGTAATGACCTGGCCCGCATTTGTGAACCGGGCAGCCGCTATGTCGCGGATCTGACAAAAGTCGATCGCTACTCTTTTGTTATGCATCTGGTCTCCCGCGTCGTGGGGACATTACGCCATGATTTAGACACCTTTCATGCCTATCAAGCTTGTATGAATATGGGTACCCTCACCGGCGCACCGAAAGTACGCGCAATGCAACTTATCGCTCACTATGAAAGCGAACGCCGTGGCAGTTACGGTGGTGCTGTCGGTTATTTCACCGGCAAAGGGGATATGGATAATTGTATCGTTATTCGCTCTGCTTACGTGGAAGACGGTATAGCCACTATTCAGGTTGGCGCAGGTATCGTACTGGATTCCGAACCTTTAGCAGAATCCGAAGAGACTCGTAACAAAGCAAGAGCAGTCATTCGTGCAATTATTGAGGCTCATCAGGCAGAGGAGACTTTCTAATGGCAAATATTCTTCTGCTCGACAACGTGGATTCATTCACCTATAACCTCGTCGATCAATTACGTCATCATGGTCATCAAGTTGTTATCTATCGCAATACGGTTGCAACTGAAATGATTATGCAGCAATTAAGAATGCTCTCCTCTCCGCTATTGATGCTTTCACCGGGACCGGGTAAACCATCTGACTCAGGTTGTATGCCTCAATTACTCCAACAAGTCATCGGCAAAATCCCAGTGATCGGCATCTGTCTTGGGCATCAAGCCATTATTGAAGCTTATGGTGGAAAAATTTCCGCTGCTGATGAAATCCTACACGGCAAAGCTTCTCTGGCAAAACACGATAATCAAGCTATGTTCGCTAATCTGGAAAACCCTCTACCCGTTGCCCGTTATCACTCTCTCATGGGTAGCCTAATTCCGTCTGAACTGACTATTTCTGCCCGTTGTGGCGACACCGTTATGGCCGTTCGCCACGATAAACATAAGGTTTGTGGATTTCAATTTCACCCAGAATCGATTCTCACAACTCATGGCGCTAAATTGCTTGAACAAACTCTGGTTTGGGCACTAAATTAAAAGGGAGATGAAAATGCAAGCTATTTTCAATAAATTGTTTAATGCGCAAACACTGACACAACAAGAAAGCCAGCAACTATTTGCCGCCATTATTCAAGGAGAATTAAGTGAACCACAACTCGCGGCTGTACTTATCAGCATGAAATTACGGGGTGAACAACCACAGGAGATTGCCGGTGCAGCCCAAGCATTATTGGCAAATGCCCTGCCATTTCCACGGCCGGATTACACTTTCTGCGATATCGTCGGAACGGGCGGTGATGGCGCGAACAGTATCAATATTTCAACCGCCAGTGCCTTTGTCGCCTCGGCTTGCCATATTAAAATTGCCAAACATGGTAACCGCAGTGTTTCCAGCCAATCAGGTTCTTCTGATTTGCTGGCAGCGTTTGGTATCGCCCTTGACATCAGCGCGGAATGTGCCCGTAGTGCACTGGATGAAATCGGCATCTGTTTCCTATTTGCGCCACATTATCATCAGGGATTCTGTCATGCGATGCCGGTACGTCAACAACTGAAAACACGGACTATATTTAATATATTAGGTCCTTTGATTAACCCGGCACGTCCGCCATTAGCATTAATTGGCGTCTACAGCCCGGAACTCGTTGAACCTATTGCCCGCACCTTACTGGTTCTCGGCTATCAACGGGCAGCGGTTGTACACAGTGGTGGCATGGATGAAGTCGCACTGCATGCACCAACGAAAGTGGCAGAAATTAATGATGGAGAAATTATCCATTATCAATTAAATGCTGAAGATTTTGGTTTACAACGTCATCCAATGTCAGCATTAAAAGGAGGTTCACCAGTGGATAATCGTGAAATGCTCAGTTTATTGTTACAAGGACGGGGTAAGAAAGCCCATGCTGATGCCGTTGCGGCTAACGTTGCTCTGTTAATGAAAATTCATGGACAGGAAGATTTACGTCATAACACCCAACAAGCTCTCGAAACCATTCACAGTGGCCGAGCTTATGAACGAGTTATAGCACTTGCAACAAGGAGTTAATCATGCAAGATACCATTTTACAGAAAATTGTTAATGATAAAGCCGAATATCTTATTAATCGTAAACAGCAACAACCATTGGAAAGTTTTATTAATGCTGTTGTTGCCAGCAACCGTCATTTTTATCAGGCACTAAACAGTGAACAGACCGTTTTTATTCTGGAATGTAAAAAGGCATCTCCTTCTAAAGGCGTTATTCGCCAGGATTTTGATCCGATTCAAATAGCAAAAATTTATCAGCCCTATGCAACTGCCATCTCTGTATTAACCGATGAAAAATATTTTCAAGGCAACTATGAATTTCTTCGTTTAGTCAGTGATGCCGTTCACCAGCCAGTATTGTGCAAAGATTTTATTATCGATCCTTATCAGGTTTATCTTGCCCGTTATTATCAAGCCGATGCGATTTTGCTGATGCTTTCTGTTCTTGATGATCAGCAATATATTACGCTGTCTGAACTTGCGCATAGCCTGAATATGGGCGTGCTGACTGAAATCAGCTCAGAGGAAGAGCGTGCCAGAGCGGTTGCACTAAAAGCTAAAGTTATTGGTATCAATAACCGTGATCTGAGAGATCTTTCTATCGATTTAAACCGTACCAAACAACTTGCGCCACAGTTACCGGAAGAAACCATTGTTATTAGCGAATCGGGTATCCACCAGCATCAACAAATTCGCGAGCTTAGCCATTATGCTAATGGCTTTCTCATTGGCAGTGCTTTGATGGCCCAACCTAATCTGGACTTAGCATTACGTCAACTGATTCTGGGTGAAAATAAAGTCTGTGGATTAACTCGACCACAAGATGCGAAAGTAGCATTACAGGCAGGTGCTGTTTATGGTGGTTTGATATTTGCTGAACATTCACCACGTAAAATTAATATCCAACAGGCCCAACAAATTATCAATGCAGCAAATCTCAAATATGTCGGGGTATTTCAAAATCAATCATCTGCATTCATCAGTCATACCGCTCGTGCCCTTTCTCTGGCTGCGGTGCAATTACATGGTGCCGAAGGCGAAGTTTATATTGCGGAATTACGAAAAACATTGCCTGAAAATTGTCAAATTTGGAAAGCCATTGATATGTCGAAAGATGAATTTCACACCAAAGCTAGAAATGTTGACCGTTATTTACTTGATAACGGCAAAGGCGGAACCGGACAAAGTTTCGATTGGCAATTACTTGAAAAACAATCACTCGCCAACATCATGCTCGCCGGTGGATTAAATGAAGATAATTGCCAACAAGCAGCAAAATATGGCTGTTGCGGACTTGATTTTAACTCTGGCGTCGAAAACGCACCCGGCATCAAAAGCAGTCATAAATTAAATAAAGTGTTTCAGCTACTACGCTGTTACCAATAAACAGCAATTTTCCAATTAATTACTGTTTTCCGATTAATTACTGTGTTCCGATTAATTACTATGTTCCGATTAATAACAATGGACAAATAGAATGATGAGTAAGCTTAACCCCTATTTTGGTGATTTCGGTGGACAATTTGTACCACAGATCCTTATTCCCGCCCTTGAACAATTAGAAGCCGCATTTATTGCCGCTCAGCAAGATCCCGAATTCCAGCGAGAATTTCAAGATCTACTGAAAAATTATGCAGGCAGGCCAACGGCATTAACGTTATGCCGTAATCTGACGAAAGGCACCAAAACTCGCCTTTATCTGAAGCGAGAAGATCTATTACACGGCGGTGCTCATAAAACCAATCAGGTACTTGGTCAGGCTCTATTGGCGAAACGCATGGGCAAAAACGAAATTATTGCAGAAACCGGTGCCGGTCAACATGGTGTAGCCACCGCCCTTACCTGCGCACTTTTAAATATGAAATGTCGCATTTATATGGGCGCTAAAGATGTAGAGCGCCAATCCCCTAATGTTTTCCGCATGCGTCTGATGGGAGCCGAGGTTATTCCGGTTCACAGCGGTTCTGCCACCTTAAAAGATGCTTGCAATGAAGCGTTACGTGATTGGTCTGGTAGCTATGATAAAGCCCACTATTTATTAGGAACTGCCGCCGGACCACACCCTTATCCGACGATGGTCCGAGAGTTCCAGCGTATGATTGGCGAAGAAGCTAAATCCCAGATTTTGGCAAGAGAGGGACGCCTGCCCGATGCCGTGTTGGCCTGTGTTGGTGGGGGCTCCAATGCCATTGGCATGTTTGCCGAATTTATTCCTGAAACATCGGTCCGCCTGATTGGTATTGAACCTGCCGGGCTCGGTATCGAAACCGGTAAACATGGCGCGCCATTGAAACATGGTAAATTGGGTATCTATTTTGGTATGAAATCACCAATGATGCAGACAGATGAAGGCCAGATTGAAGAATCTTATTCTATTTCCGCCGGTCTGGATTTCCCTTCCGTTGGCCCTCAACATGCCTATCTGAACAGCATTGGACGGGCTGACTATGTTTCCATCACCGATGATGAAGCATTAGAAGCATTCAAAACCCTTTCCCGTGAGGAAGGCATTATTCCAGCCCTCGAATCCTCTCATGCGCTGGCTTATGCTTTGAAAATGATCCATCAAGCTCCTGATAAAGAGCAATTACTGATCGTTAACCTATCTGGTCGTGGTGATAAAGACATATTTACTGTCCACGATATTTTAAAATCCAGGGGGGAAATCTAATGGAACGTTACGAGCAGCTATTTAAACAACTGGAAAGCCGTAAACAAGGTGCTTTTGTCCCCTTTGTCACACTCGGTGATCCAACCCCAGAATTATCATTGAAAATTATTGATGCACTGATTACCGGTGGCGCTGACGCTCTTGAGTTAAGTATTCCTTTTTCCGATCCGCTGGCTGACGGCCCGACAATTCAGAATGCTAATCTGCGCGCTTTCTCCTCAAATGTGACTCCTACGCTCTGTTTTGAACTATTAACAAAAGTTCGGGCAAAATATCCTGATATTCCTATTGGTTTATTAATGTATGCCAACCTGGTTTTTCATCATGGAATAGATGAGTTTTACCGCCGTTGCAAAGATACAGATATCGATTCAGTATTAGTTGCAGATGTTCCTATATCAGAATCACGGCCATTCCGTACCGCAGCCATGAAACATGGGATTGCCCCCATTTTTATTTGTCCCCCCGACGCGGAAGATGAACTATTACGTGAAATTGCTTCTTATGGCCGCGGATATACCTACTTATTATCAAGAGCAGGAGTGACCGGTATAGAAAAACGAGGTGAAAAACCGTTAAATCATCTAGTCAATAAACTATGGGAATATCATGCCGCGCCACCGTTACAGGGATTTGGTATTTCAGAACCTAAGCAGGTAAAAGAAACATTAGCGAGTGGCACAGCGGGAGCCATTTCAGGATCTGCCGTCGTTAAAATTATCGAAGAAAATCTTTCTCAACCAGAAATAATGCTGAAAGAACTGACTGAATTTGTATCAAAAATGAAGTCTGCCACTCAACTTTAATACAAAAAATGGGGCAAAATCTGCCCCATCTTTTTATTAAAAGTGATAACCAACCCCAAACATAAATACCCACGGATCAAGCCGGGTATCAATTTTATATTGCTGGTCACCTGCTTTAAATTTCACATCCGTTTCAATGTTTACCCACCACACAGAGGCGTTCAACATCCAATTCTGATCTAACTCATAATCCAGGCCAACCTGCCCCGCAACACCCCAGGAATCTTTCAAGTCCAGACTATGTAAGTTATTATCTTTAACAGCCGAATTACCATTGAATTTTTCGTTAAAGAAAGTGGTATAGTTAAGACCAACACCAACATAAGGGCGGAAACTACTTTCTTTAGAGCCGAAATAGTATTGCGCCATTAATGTCGGCGGTAGATGTTTTACTTTAGCAATATCACCAACACCCGGTAAACTTACCCGATGCTGGAAGGGTGTCCCTGCCAGTAATTCAAAACCAATATTATCGGTCATCATATAACTGAAAGTTAAACCCATCTGGGTATTATTATCCGCACTAAAAGAACCCACCCCCAATACATTATCAGAACCTGTATTAGGTCTTACTGTTGCAGTACCTGTGCGGAAAATAAAATCACCCGCTTCATGAGCAAAAGCGAATGATGGTAATAAAGTTGCCGCTGCTAATACAAATGCAGAAATTTTTTTCATTATTCATCCCATTCCTGTGATTTAAAGTCAATCAAAATATACTCATATATTAGAAACTATGATCCAAGACAGATCACATCTTTCAAAGAATTTCAGTAAAACCGCATATCTATAATATTATTATTTCAATTAGGAATTATTTTAACTTGATCCAAATCAAAGTTTATTTATTATTAATCAGTTAGTAATCTTTTTACCCATTCCGATGTTTTATCTTTCCTCTCATTATATTTCCATTATGTTTTAATAAGGTTAATTTTATGTTTATTTTTATCTTAAGAATATAATGTGAAGAATTTTTTTCTGTCATCAACAATCACAGCTAACCATTAATTTATCCGTATCATCTCGTTTCTACTATCCACGTTTCCCCATAACAAGGTACAATCATCCCTTATGTATTGTTGTTTAACCTGATAGGAGCTGTCTTCATGCCAATCACGGCGAATACCCTGTACCGTGACAGTTTTAACTTTTTCAAGAATCAACTGTTAAGTACCCTGACCCTGGCCGTTCTGGCGGCTCTGGTTACCACCTTATTGGGGCACCTGTTTATTCCTGACAGCGAACAGATGAAGTTGCTGACAGAAGCAGAATTCACGTTTGCCACCTCAGGCAAGGCCGGTATTCAAGAGCTGGTGTCTCAAATGACTCCAGAGCAACAATCAATGATCATGCGTGCGGGAATCGGAACCATTTTCTCAAGCATGATTGGTAGCGTATTACTAGTTGGTGGTGTATTGACACTGGTTGCGGCAGTTTCAGCGGGAAATCGTATCTCTTCATTACAGGCAATTGGTTTATCAGCAAGCCAGTTACCGAAACTGTTCCTGTTACTGCTTATCTGCACCCTGCTAATTCAACTAGGCTTGATGCTGATGCTAGTACCAGGCATTATTTTGTCGATCGCACTGGCGTTATCACCCGTTATTATGACTGCCGAGCGTTGCGGCGTTTTTGCTTCTATAAAAATAAGCTGGAAACTGGCATTTGCTAATATTCGCCTGCTGGTTCCGGCAATTCTTTTATGGCTGACCGCAAGGCTCTTGCTGGTATTTATTATTGACCGCCTAACATTCATTCATAGCGAGATGGCAGGGATTATTCTTGGCATATTTAATAACCTTATTTCAGCTATTTTGCTGATTTATCTGTTCCGGTTGTATATGCTGATTGCCTCTCCACAACAAAAATCAATATAAAATAGCAATTCAAACAAAACCCCATAGTGATAAAACTATGGGGTAAACAGAATAAGCTGTTATACCCGTTATCTTTCAAGTTGCCTCTTTGTTGGCTGCACTCACTCACCCCGGTCACATAGTTATCTATGCTCCCGGGGATTCGCTCCCTTGCCGCCGCGATGCACCTTGAAATCCATAGGGTATATATCTAAAACGCAAAAAAATCCCCTGTTTTTCAACAGGGAATTCTATAGCAAAGAGAGCTAATTAATATTTAATTAGCAAATTTCGGTTAGAACCGATAGCCAACACCAACTACCCAAGTGCCTATTTTAATGTCATTCAGTTTTGAATATTCATAGGATGTATCAATAGTCCAATTTGGCATAGGGTTAAACTGTAATCCCAGTCCGTAGCCAATAGATGTTTTACTGTAACTCTCTGAATCAACAAAATTAGAGGCCTTAATCTTTCCACGTGCAGCACCAACCATACCGTATGCACTAACATAGTCATTAAAACGATATGTAGGCCCCGCCATCAGAGAATAATAATCTATATCAGCTTTACCTACTTTTCGGCCACGGTCATAAAACTCGTACCCCAAATATGTATACGTAAATGAGCTGATAACACCCCAATTATTATCCAATTCGTAGCGGTATTTTAAGTTGAGGCCCTTTGGATGATCATCAATCTTATGATCTTTAAACTTTATATGACTCTGAGCATAACCACCCGAAATCGTGCTTTCACCGGCATTTGCCGCAAATGCAAATACAGATAAACCTGCTGCCACCACTGAAGCTACCAATGCTCTTTTCATTGAAAATCCCTAATATTGTATAAAATATAGAAAAGATTAATTACGAGGCGCGATTATTTATCAATAATCAATAGAAAACAACTCAATCCCGTTTATTGTTAAGTTTCCGTTTAACAAGATAAAGTAATAACCGCTTTCCATCCTGAACAAGATAATCTTTCCATCTTAATCGGATATTTTTTGTGCTTATTAGCATTTCATCACTTCACTATTGAGATAAAAGCAAAAAAATTCCCTGTCTTACAACAGGGAATTTTGTCTAGAATAGATAGTGATAACTAATAAAGGAATAATCTTCAGATTACATGGCTAAACATGGACTAGCAATTTCAACTAAATAGATATATGGACACTAAACCAATACAAATCTATAAATAAGATTTTCTGGCAAAAAGTAGTCAAAAACATATATCCGGTTTCAATAATCCCTGATGAAAATCCGTACTCTGTGTTCTCATTATTTCGATAGCCTTTAAATAAACTATCTAACAAGCTAACAGAGAGCTGGTCCTAACATTACTTTATTATCTTCAGTCACTTAATGAAATTGCACAGATCGCAAAAGTTGGACTGAATTCCCTTTAAAGGAACGACTACATTGGAAACACTATTTAAAATCGATAACCCGCACCAATTACCCAAGTGCCTATTTTATAGTCACCTACTTTCGAATATTCATAAGATGCATCAATAACCCAATTTGGCATAGGGTTAAACTGCAATCCTAAACCATAAGCAGCAGAGGTCTTACTCTCTTTATATTCAACGTCATAGCCCAATACAGCAGCATTACCCTTTGCCTTTTCCTTTCCATGTGCAGCACCAACCAGACCATACGCACTCACGTACTCATTAAAGCGGTATGTAGGACCAGCCATCAGAGAATAATAATCTAAATCACCCGTACCAATCTTTCTACTGCCATAATAGTAATCATAACCCTGATGTGTCAGCGTAAATGATCCAATAACACCAAAATTATTATCCAGCTCGTAGCGATATTTCAGGTTAAAGCCTTTTGGGTTTTCATCAAGCTTTTCACCATCAACTTTCACATGACTCTGAGCATAGCCACCAGAAATCGAACTTTCTCCAGCATTTGCTGCAAATGTAAATACAGATAAACCCACTGCCACTGCTGAGGCTATCAATGCCTTTTTCATTGGAACGTCCTAAATAGTTATTGTACAAGTGATAATGATTTGCTTTGTTAAAATATACTTATCGAAAAACAAAATGTAACGTGGTATTAAATACTTAATGCTTCAATCATATTGTTTTTTAACAAGAAATTTTAAAATAAAGCAAGTATTCAGGATCTGATATCTCAAATAATAGAAGATCAACGGTCAATAATCATACGTTCGGGAATTAAGAACTATTTTTCTCAATTATAATTATCAAATGTGACTATTTTATTTCTCGTATTCACTTGTTGATCTCAATAACGCTATTATAGCTGAATAATCGTTCAATCAGACCTCACAGTGATAAAACTATGAGGCTGAAAGTTATAAACAAGTTTACGTTGTGTTAATTTACATTGTGTTAATTTACATTGTTTTAAATTTGCTATTTCAAGCTGCTATATTTTTAGCCCCACAAGATGACATAACTCTTTCACTGATTTCCTGCTCAATTTTTATTTCAAAATCAGTAAACAGCGCCTTTGGTTTTACGCTTCTATTACTTTTTTCCAGCGTCACAAAACCATGTTGACGAAGCGTCTTTAATGTCACTGACAAGTTGCTTGGTTTCCTTCCTGATAGATTAGCCAATTCTGCGATTGTCTCTGGCTTGTGCTCATTGATAAGACGCAGAAGCGCGATATTATCACTGCTAAGTACTTGAGCAAGAGCAATCATGGAAGTAAACCAAATCTTAGGCTCATCAGGCTGAACAACATATTCACCTTTAATAATAGCCAATGTGCGCTTGCGTATAAGTTCTTCATTCATCACGCCAATGAGTGCTTTCATCGTATTACCCTCTTTTTTCGCGTTCAGCGATAATTTCATCAATTTTAGTAAAGAAATCCTCAATTAACTGATATGCAGAAATAAATTCATAAGGAACACCCTTATCTATAGAGTTTCTGTGAACATGGTCATACACCCATCGTCCTCGGTACTGACTTCTCTTTGGTGGAATAATTGCGTGTGCATTATCCATTCCAAATACCCGCGTGTTGTATTTGTCATGTAGCGTTAAGTTATAACGAATACCATGTGGAATGAAATTCGTTGGCTCAACTGTCCATACCTCAATTTTCCACCAATAACCATCATCCCGATAAACCCTCTGACCATGCAACCCAAGCAAGACGTCCAAACCTGAATCCGATTGCATTACTAAAACCTCCTTGTTGTTATGATCTAATCATATGTCTTTGTTTAATGAAATTCAAGCTAGCAAACAACTGTAAATTATTATCTTTTCATGTAATTCGAGTACCATTCAGGCTTACTTTGGATCATTCGTACCGCAAAATAGAGATCGGGCACCACAATCAGATCGTCATCACTACTTCGCAGTTTATTCTGTTTTATCCAACGGGTAAGTTCTGTCCGACGACCGGCGAGCACCAATGTGATATCTCTTACCTTTAATTCACTAATCAACTCATCAATAGCAGCAAATACACTGACATCATCATGGGTAAAACTAACAGCCGCATCGACAACCAGCCAACCCGGACGTTTTTGCGTTTTGTTAATTTTTTGAATTCTGTCAACATGCTGTAGTACCCGTTTTTTAAAATAGCTAACATTGAAATAAGTCAATGGCGAGTTAAATCGGTACATCATCACACCATCAATTGGTTTAATATCATTGCCATGATTAATCGAATGAATCATTCCTTGGTCATTTACCCCCAAGAGCTGATCTGTCGGGCGGAATATAATTCGCAAAAACTGTAATAAACCAAGTAGAACAGCGAAACCAACACCGTTAATCAAACCAACCACCAGCACAGCAATCAATGTAAACAGTGATAAAGTAAATGCCTGATGATTTCGTTTCCTCAGTGACCAAATCCGCCGTAAATCCAACAGTGACGATGCTGAATAAATCAGTACCACACCAAGCGATGACAATGGGATATAGGCCAGGAAACGGGTCATAAATAACAAAACCAGCAAAATAATAGTCGCTGCAATAACAGAGACCAATTGCGTTTTCCCACCAATCGCATCATTAACCGCAGTACGACTGCTGGCAGCACTGACAGCAAATCCTTGTGATAAAGCAGAAGCAATGTTCGCAATGCCCAAGGCCCTAAGTTCACAATCTGCATCAATCTGATAACCGTTTTTACTGGCGAAGCTACGGGCCGTCATCATGAAACTGACAAAGCTGATAACAGCAAGGTTCAAAGATGGGATAACTAGCTCACGCATAATGCCTGGCTGGAAATCGGGCATTGGCACAACAGGTAATCCCCCACCGCTGACACTGCCAACAATCTGAATGCCATATTTTTCCAGATCAAATTGCCAGCTTATATAAGTCGCCAATACCATTGCCAACAAAGGCCCCGGCCAAGTCGGACGCAAGAAACGCACAGTGAGCAAAATCAACACTATAGCAACAGACATTGCTAACGTCGGTAAATGTGTACTCATGAGCTTGACAGGTAATGCGATCACCCGTTCAATCAATCCCGCCGGAACGCCAGCAAAACCAAAGACTTTAGCTAGCTGATCCACAATGATTGTCAATGCAACACCGTTCATTAATCCTTTCAGGATCGGTTTGGAAAGAAAATCAGCAAACGCGCCTAATCGAAAATGACTGGCGAGAACACACCATATCCCGGTCATTAAGGTCATGACGATCGTGAGCTGCCAGCGTACATCTTCATTATCAAAAACCAATGGCGCGACAGCCGCTGCAATAACGGCACACGTTGCGGCATCTGGCCCGACAATCAACTGTCTTGAAGTACCAAATAGTGCATAAGCGAACATGGGTAAAATGCATGCATAAAGACCAATAATTGCACTTATTCCCATCAATTCGGCGTAAGCAATAGCAACTGGCAGAGCAACTGCGGCGACAGAAAGCCCAGCTCTTAAATCATGACTAAACCATTCCTTGCGATAAGGAGAAAAATTACCCAACCCTGGCATCCAACGCTGTAGTTTTTTCCACTGCATCTGGTTTATGCCCTCTTATTTTTCAACGGGTTTTCGTTATAATGCTGCGTTATATGTTCACTGACAACCGGAAGTTAATTACGCCGCTCTTTATGGTAAAATTGTGCGAAACCGATCGATAAAAACCTTTTTTATTGAGCGATATAGCCTATGGATTTCAAGATGCATCGCGACGGCCAGGAAGTGAATCCCCGGGAGCATAGGTAACTATGTGACTGGGGTGAGCGAGTGCAGCCAACAAAGAGGCAACTTGAAAGATAACGGGTATAAAACCATACTGTTGCCGCCAGTCCATTCAATGACTAAAACCGGATGATAATCAAATGCCGGAATTACAATAGGTTCAAATATGAAACAACTTTTAGACTTTCTACCTCTAGTCGTCTTTTTTGTCGTATACAAAATGTATGACATTTTCTACGCTTCCGGGGCGTTGATCGCCGCCACCGGTTTAGCTGTCGCTATTACTTATTCCATCTACCGGAAAGTAGAGAAAGCCTCCCTGATCACGTTTATCATGGTTGCTGTTTTCGGTACGTTAACTTTAGCTTTCCATAGTGATCTATTTATTAAATGGAAAGTCACTGTAATCTATGCATTATTCGCATTAGCTTTGCTAGGCAGCCAGTGGTTTATGAAAAAACCGCTCATTCAGAAAATGCTAGGAAAAGAGTTAATTTTACCCGATCTTGTTTGGAATAAGCTCAATATGGCATGGGCGCTGTTTTTTACAGCCTGCGCGCTAGCTAATATTTATGTCGCATTCTGGTTACCACAAGATGTCTGGGTTAACTTTAAAGTATTTGGTCTGACTGCCCTGACTCTGGTTTTCACCGTGCTCAGTGTAGTATATATTTATCGTCACCTGCCACGCGAACAGAAGTAACCTTATTCAAATGGATACCTGCCTGCTATCGTCTGTAGGCAGGTATTGTTTTTTCATCAAATAAAGTAAAGTTTTCAATGACACAACAACAATTACCTAACGGAGAGTTAGTCCTCCGCACACTGGCTATGCCCGCTGATACCAACGCCAATGGAGATATTTTTGGTGGATGGTTAATGTCACAAATGGATATTGGTGGTGCAATTCTGGCAAAAGAAATTGCGGAAGGCCGTGTTGTCACTGTCAGAGTAGATGGTATTACTTTCCTGAAACCTGTTGCCGTTGGTGATGTCGTCTGCTGCTATGCGCATTGTCTCAAAACCGGTAACAGTTCGATTACCATCAACATCGAAGTCTGGGTGAAGAAAGTCGCCTCTGAACCTGTCGGCCAACGCTATCGTGCAACCGAAGCGGTATTCACTTATGTTGCGGTTAATGAAGATAATACCTCACGTCGGTTACCAGAAGGTAAAACTCAGTTCCAACTCGCTAGCAGTACTAGCGAATAAACATTAATGGAAAAAGGAGCGTGTTAATAATGCTCCTTTTTTATTTGCATTTCCCCGACAATCAGGATTGAGATATACCCGTAATTTTAAATTCGACGGTTGTGATATAACCAATCGCGGGTATTTTTTCAAAGCGCCATTTTCTCATCGCTTTTTTCACCTCCCTTTCAAAAACATTGGGTGGATTAGCGCCAATCACTTCTATATTTTTTACCCGTCCGTCTTCATCAATATCATATTTGACTTTCACATAACCTTCGGTGCCCAATGCTGAAGCTCTGGATGGGTAGACAGGTAACGCTTTACTTAATGCTCTTGGCCCATTCTGCGGTTTAACCACCGGTTTATTCTGATTATTATCAGTACGGTTAGCCAATGCATTCTGATTAAACAACGGCTTTTCCGGTTGTTCAGCCCTCTTCTCAACGGGTTCAGATTGCTTTTTAACAATCTTTTTCTTCACTTCCGGTTTCGGCTTCTTCACCTCTGGTTTTGGAATTACCGGCTCTGGAACAGGTTCCGGCTCCTCTGGCTCTGATTCAGGCTCAGGCGCTGCCGGCTCTGAAACAGGAGCTTCCTCGGCAGCTAACTGAATCATAGCAACAGACATAAGTGCAGCATCAGGCTGCTTTTCCGGTATTGCAGAACAAAAAAGTGCGGCAGCAACAGAAACGTGTAAACAAACTGACAACAATATTGGCCAATGTATCCAGCGCATAAGGGAATTCTTGATTAGCAGCATAATAGTCAATCCTCGAATGACTGCTAGTTTAAATGCAAATAGCAATCATATTCAATAAAGATTGTAGGTGAGCGTGAATATAAGGCCAAAAATATTATTTTTTCAATGTATCCATTCGCCATGCTGAACAAACAATAAAGCTCGACGCTGCTTATAACCATCTAATTTACGTAGTGAATAAATACGCAAATTACGTCTTGACTGCCCTTCCAGCCAACGGCGACGGCGGTTGAAATTCTGGCGTAATATCCGCCACCGCCCTACTTCATTCCGACTACGTTTCATAAAACCTACCTATAAAAACATCACGCTCATTATAAGCCTTTAAAAAAGATATCCAAGGCGTATCTGGATAGTACTTTTTATATCAATAATGCGAAATGACCAATATCAAGTATGATGCTTGCAGTATATTTGCCGATTTTTTGGTAAATTCACCAAGTTAATTAGATCGTTTATATACCCTATTGATTTCAAGATGCATCGCGACGGCAAGGGAGTGAATCCCCGGGAGCATGGCAAACTATGTGACCGGGGTGAGTGAGCGCAGCCAACAAAGAGGCAACTTGAAAGATGACGGGTATATTTCGAGTCTTGAGGAAACCATGTTAAACGCCACCAAAGATGTCTGAACAAAACAGGATTGATTGCCGAATATGACAACCTTTTATTCCGTCCTAAGTTGGCTTGCTATTTTCTTTTATTGGCTGATTGTTGCCAGTATCACCTTACGCATTCTGATAAAACGCCGGCCTGTCACTTCTGCCATGACCTGGCTGCTGATTATTTATATCCTACCCTTAGTTGGAATCATCGCTTACCTGTCATTTGGTGAGCTGCATTTGGGAAAACGCAGAGTTGAACAAGCAAAAGCCATGTGGCCTTCAACAACCGTATGGCTTGAAGAATTGCGCAAATCTCGTCATATCTTCGCCACAGAAAATAGCGAAGTCGCGACACCGCTATTCCAGCTTTGCGAACGACGGCAAGGGCTTGCGGGTGTTAAAGGTAACAAGATCCAACTACTGACAACCTATGACCATTCACTAAAAACCATTATCAAAGATATTGAGAATGCCAAACACAGTATTGATATGGTGTTTTACATCTGGCAAACCGGCGGCTTGGTTGAACAAGTGACGGATGCTCTTATGGCCGCAGCACACCGAGGAGTCAGATGCCGTATTATGGTGGATTCAGCCGGTAGCTGGTTATATTGCCGTAGCCAATACCCGGATATCATGCGCAAGGCGGGAATTGAATTTGTTGAAGCTTTGCGAGTCAATATATTCCGTTTATTTCTACGCCGTATGGATCTGCGCCAGCATCGTAAAATTATCTTGATAGATAATTATATCTCTTATGCCGGCAGTATGAATATGGTCGATCCACGCTTCTTTAAACAAGATGCCGGCGTTGGGCAATGGATCGACATCATGGTGCGAATGGAAGGGCCGGTTACCACGACTATGGGGGTTATTTACGCTTGTGACTGGGAAATGGAAACAGGTCAGCGTATCTTTCCGCCATCACCAGATAACAATATCATGCCATTTGAACAGGCCAGCGGACACACAACTCAGGTTATTGCATCCGGCCCCGGATTCCCTGAGGAGTTGATTCAACAATCTTTAATGACGGCTATTTTCTCTGCCCGTAAGCAACTGATTTTAACTACCCCTTATTTTGTTCCCAGTGATGACCTGACAAATGCTATTTGCACCGCCGCTTTACGAGGGGTTGAGGTTATTATTATCGTTCCACGCAGAAATAATTTCTTCTTAGTTCGTTGGGCAAGCCGGGCATTTTTTGCTGAACTATTAAACGCCGGTGTTAAAATTTACCAATTTGAAGATGGATTGCTACATACTAAAAGCGTTTTAGTTGATGGCCAACTCAGCATGGTGGGTTCCGTTAATCTCGATATGCGTAGCCTGTGGCTAAATTTCGAAATTACCGTGGTGATTGATGATGAAAACTTTGGTCATGATCTGACGCTGGTGCAATACGATTATATCGCCCATTCCACATTGCTGGAAATCAATGAGTGGGAACAACGCCCTTTGTGGCATCGGATTATTGAGCGTATTTGTTACTTTTTTAGTCCACTACTGTGATCAATACCCTCGTCTTTACAAGACGGGGGTATCAATCAAGACTTCATCATGTTTTAATTCTTCATCACGACCCACAAATAAATCAATATGGACAACAGATCCTCACAAACTATGGATTTAGACCTCAATAACCGAATGACAGAAGATGAAACCCTTGAGAAAGCCTATGACATCTTTCTTGAACTGGCTTCGTTCAACCTTGATCCCGCTGATATTCTGCTATTTAGCTTACAATTCGAAATACGTGGCGGCGCAGAATTACTGCCCCCTTCTGATGAGTGGCTTGAACACGTGGATTTCAATCCAAACCCCGATTTTTTTGCCGAAGTCATTATCGGGCTAGCAGAATCTGAAGATGCCGAGATCAACGATGTTTTTGCCCGTATCCTCATTTGCCGGGAAAAATCTCACCCGATTTACCATATTTTGTGGAAAGAGTGAAAAATTAAAGTCAGTTATTTTGATCTACTCTTTTTTCTGCAAAAAGTGAGAGCTACCCGTTTTAATGCAGGTCTGAATCCTGATATAAAACCCCAAAAGTAACTCTCACATTGAATGTCTTACAAAGTTCCTCAACAACTACAATGGATCAACCTTCAAACAAGACACGGCATGGCGGAAACTCCCCTCCATCAATGGCCGTGTTTTGGCACATTCAGGATCTGCCATTGGGCAACGAGTACGGAAAACACATCCTGATGGCGGGTTGATAGGTGACGGTAATTCACCTTCCAGCAATTCAATGTGTTTATTTCGTTCTTTATCTGGATCAGGCACTGGCACTGCTGACATCAACGCCTTGGTATAAGGATGTTGTGGATTATGATAAACCTCATCATAAGTGCCCAATTCGACCGCATGCCCAAGGTACATCACCAATACACGGTCAGATATGTGCTTAACCACCGCCAGATCATGGGCGATAAAAATCAGCGACAGCCCCATTTCCCGTTGTAATTTTTGCAACAAGTTAACTACCTGAGCCTGAATGGATACATCGAGCGCGGATACCGGCTCATCACAAATCACCAATTTAGGTTCAAGGATAAGTGCGCGAGCAATTCCAATACGCTGACATTGACCACCAGAGAATTCGTGCGGATAACGGTTAATCAAATTCGGTAATAACCCAACCTTCATCATCATGGCTTTTACCCGCTCTTTAATTTCCAGCCCTTTCATCTTCGGATGATAAGTGCGCAGTGGCTCAGCGATAATATCGCCAATCGTCATTCGCGGGTTTAAGGATGCTAATGGATCCTGGAATATCATCTGGATATCACTACGAATATCCCGCCACTGTTTATCATCCATATCCAGCAGGCTTTTTCCCAACCAAGTTACTGAACCACCGGAAGACTTAACCAATCCGATAATTGCACGAGCAAAAGTCGACTTACCGCAACCTGATTCACCAACCACGCCAAGGGTTTCCCCTTCGTATAATCTTAATGTGACACCATCAACCGCTTTCAAGGTTTTTGTTGGTTGCCAAAACCATTGTTTACCATCTTTAATATCAAAGTGAACTTTCAGATCTGCTACTTCCAGCAGCACACGTCTTTCTTCAATCGGACTCATACCAATTCCCCCGGTGCTTTAAAACAAGCTCGCAAACGCCCGTTGCCAAATGTCTCTAACCTTGGTTCACAATTTACACAACGGTCTACTGAAAACTGGCAGCGTGGCTGAAACGGACACCCTTTCGGCAACCGTAATAAGTTAGGTGGATTTCCGGGAATGGTCGTCAACGATGCTTCATCACCATCAAGACGCGGAACAGCATTAAGCAGGCCAATAGAATAAGGATGGGTGGGTTGATAAAATACTTCACGGGCCGAGCCATATTCCATCGTTCTCCCCGCATACATCACCAACACTTTGTCACAAATACCAGCAACTACCCCTAAATCGTGAGTAATCATAATAATTGCAGTATTAAATTCCCGTTTCAGCTCATTCAGTAAAGTCATAATCTGAGCCTGAACCGTGACATCAAGTGCGGTTGTCGGTTCGTCAGCAATCAACAATTTTGGTCGACATAACAACGCCATTGCGATCATCACACGCTGACGCATCCCACCAGAAAATTCATGAGGATACATCCGCATTCGCTTAAGTGCTTCTGGCATTTTGACGGCATCCAGCATCCGTATCGATTCAAGGTATGCCTCACTTTTACTCATATGCTTATGCAACATCAATACTTCTGTCAGTTGATCGCCGATACGCATATAGGGATTGAGAGATGTCATTGGGTCCTGAAATATCATTGATATCTCTTCTGCTCTCATGCGGTTAAGCGCTTTCTCTTCAAGGTTAAGAATTTCCCTGCCATTAAAAATAGCGGAACCGCCAATTTTGCCGTTTCTGGCCAGTAGCCCCATCAAAGCAAAAGCGGTTTGTGATTTGCCAGAACCAGATTCACCCACAATTCCCAGCGTTTCCCCCGCTCGTAAATCAAAATTCAGCTTGTTCACCGCGGTAACATCCCCATCCGGGGTACTAAAAGTCACGTCCAACTCTTTAACAATTAACAACGGCTCAGAACTTTTCTGGTTTCTAACGCTGTCCATGTTACCTCCTTAACGATCTTTCGGATCGAGGGCATCACGCAAGCCATCGCCGATAAAGTTAAAACAAAACAGTGTCACCACCAGAAAACCGGCAGGAAACATCAGCAACCACGGGGAAACTTCCATCGAATTCGCACCATCACTTAACAGTGCTCCCCAACTGCTTAATGGTTCTTGAGTTCCCAATCCCAGAAAGCTAAGAAACGATTCAAACAGAATCATACTCGGCACTAATAAAGATGCATAAACCACCACCACTCCCAATACATTAGGGACAATATGGCGCAGCACAATATGACGGGTTGGCACACCACACACCAACGCCGCCTCAATAAACTCCTTACGTTTCAAGCTTAGTGTCTGACCGCGGACAATACGCGCCATATCCAGCCATGACACCATACCGATGGCGATAAATATCAGAAAAATATTCTGTCCGAAGAAGGTCACCAGCAGGATCACAAAGAACATAAATGGAAATGAGTTCAAGATTTCCAACATACGCATCATGACTGAATCTATTTTTCCGCCCAGATAGCCGGATAATGATCCATATAAGGTCCCGACGACGACCGCAACCAAAGCGGCTGCCACCCCAACCATCAATGAAATGCGTCCTCCAATGGCAACACGCACCAGCAAATCACGACCGGAAGAATCGGTACCAAAATAGTGACCAGATTCAAAATCAGGTCGCATCGACATCATGGCCCAATCAGTATCGTCATAAGTGAATTGAGCTAACATCGGTGCCAGAATCACAAACAAAGTAATCAAAGATAGCAGACACAAACTGGCAATCGCTGCCCGGTTGTGAATAAAACGACGCCGTGCATCCTGCCACAAACTACGGCCTTCAATTTCTAATTGCTCAGAGAAATTTTCCAGAGCTTCGCTATTTTGTTTATTAACTATCATTGCGTGCTCCAGTCTTAATAACGAATCTTCGGATCGATAACAGCGTACAATACATCAACAATCGCATTGAACAAAATCGTTAAGCTACCAACTAAAATAGTCAGACTTAACACCAACGAATAGTCACGGTTCAATGCGCCATTAACAAACAACTGCCCTATTCCCGGTAACCCGAAGATCGTTTCAATCACCATTGAGCCGGTAAGAATGCCGACAAAAGCAGGCCCCATATAAGAGATAACCGGTAATAATGCGGGCTTTAAAGCATGGCGGAAAATAATGATGCGCAATGGCAACCCTTTAGCTCGCGCAGTACGGATAAAGTTAGAGTGCAGCACTTCTATCATTGAACTCCGGGTAATACGGGAGATACTGGCGATATAAGCCAAAGACAATGCCACCATCGGCAAAATCATATATTTAGGCGCACCGCCATTCCAGCCCCCTCCCGGTAGCCATTTAAGGTGAATAGCAAACCCCAACACCAGTAACGGTGCCACGACAAACCCCGGGATAACAACCCCCGTCATGGCGAATCCCATAACCGTATAATCCCATTTGGTATTTTGATTAAGTGCCGCAATAACCCCAGCGCTGACCCCCAAGACAACCGCCATGATAAATGCCGAGACGCCTAATTTAGCCGATACTGGAAACGCTGTTGCCACGAGATCGTTAACAGAGTAGTCCTTATATTTAAAAGAGGGCCCAAAATCTCCTTTAGTGAGTTGAATTAAGTAATCAAAATATTGTTTATAAATTGGATCATTCAGATGATATTTCGCTTCAATATTTGCCAGCACTTCTGGTGGCAATTTCCGTTCACCGGTAAATGGGCTGCCCGGCGCTAACCGCATCATGAAAAACGAAATAGTGATAAGGATAAAAAGTGTCGGGATCGCCTCTAAACAACGGCGTAAAATAAATTTAAGCATCGCCCGTTCCTATGTGTTGGCCCTCAACCCTGGCCTTAAAATAATTTGACCCTAAAGCAGCCCTCTCCGGGCTGCTTTACAACGTTAGTGTTTGATAATATAAAAATCTTTGGTGTGTAAATTATCCAAAGGATCTTTCCCTGTATAGCCACCAACATAGGGCTTCACTAACCGGGTATTCACATAGTAATAGAGAGGGACAATAGCCGAATCTTTATCTAACTGCGCTTCTGCTTGCTGGTAAACAGCAGCACGTTCATCATCTGTTGCCACTTTCAGAGATTGTTTCATCAGTTTATCAAACTCATCACTCTTATAATGAGCTGTGTTATTACTACTGTAAGAAAGCATTGAATTCAGGAATGAAGAAGGTTCGTTGTAATCGGCACACCAGCCGGCACGGGCGACGTCATAATTCCCCTGATGTCGTGTATCAAGGAAAGTTTTCCACTCTTGGTTTTCTAAACGAACATCAGCACCTAAATTTTTCTTCCAAATAGAAGCTACCGCGATTGCAATTTTTTTATGTAGATCAGAGGTGTTATAAAGCAAATTAAATTTCAATGGATTATCTTTATTATAACCCGCTTCAGCCAGTAATTTTTTGGCTTCCTGGTTGCGCTGTTCCTGACTCCAACCAGTAAACCACACCGGTTTCATCTCTTTCATACCATCTGTGACCGGCGGTGTATAACCAGAAGCCGGGATATCCCCCTGAGCTTTTACTTTATTGGTCACAATGTCGCGGTCCATAGCCAGTTTCAGTGCGGTACGAACGCGGGGATCATTAAATGGAGGTTTTTCGTTATTAATTTCGTAATAATAAGTACATAATTGTGGGTTAATGTGCAACTCGTTCGGGATCTCTTTTTTCAGCTTCTGGAACAGTTCGATAGGCAAATTAGTATGAGTCATATCAATTTCACCAGTGCGGTAACGGTTGACATCCGTGACCTCTGACGAAATTGGCAAGAAAGTAACCTGATCAATAACGGTATTTTTGTTATCCCAATATGTCGGGCTGCGCTCCATCACAATACGTTCGTTAACTACCCAGTTTTTCAGTTTATAAGCCCCATTACCGACAAAATTCTGTGGCTGAGTCCATTTTTCGCCATATTTTTCTACCGTCGCTTTATGCACCGGCGACATTGAAGTGTGAGCCAAAAGCCTTGGCAGATAAGGAACCGCTTCGCTCAATGTAAGCTGCAATGTGTAGTCATCCAGCGCTTTTACGCCCAGAGTATCGGGTTTCTTTTTACCACTGATGATGTCATCAATATTGGTGATATGAGCATACTGGAGAAAACTTGCATAGGGAGAAGCGGTATTAGGATCGGCCAGACGTTGCCAACTGTAAACAAAATCATGAGCCGTGACAGGATCACCATTAGACCACTTAGCATCTTTACGCATATGCAATGTCCAGACGCTGAAGTCTTTATTTTCCCAACTGGTCACAGAACCCGGTAAAATTTCACCATCCGAGCCAACGATAACAACACCTTCAAACAAATCACGCGCCAAATGTGATTCTGGTACTCCTTCAATCTTATGCGGGTCTAACGATTGTGGTTCAGTGCCGTTATTACGGACTAAAATCTGTTTATCCGCTAATTGAACGCCATCAGGCACTTTTGCCGCAAAGACCTGACTTGCCATTACTATACTCAGTGCAGCGCTAATGCTGACAGTAAGTAGTCTCTTTTTCGTTGTGTTTATCATCTTTTTCTACTCCAATTTTACATCGTCAGACTTTTTATCAGCCGACGTCCCAGAAATAAGGGGTGGATTACCACCTGCATACAAAAGGAACGATTTTGTTTGCAGGGTCTCAGTAACTCTTTTGAATAAAGCTACTGTCTAATTTTTTATCCTATACAGTCGCTTAATATCCATATAATCCAATGGGTCTTTCCCTGAAAAACCTCCCACTGATGGGCTAACAAGCCGTACACTCACCCGGTAATAAACGGGAATCAGCACCGAGTCTTTATCCAGTTGAAACTCGGCTTGTTGATATAATTTCTTACGCTCAATAGCATCCTTAGCGAGTAGCGCCTGTTCCAGATAGCTATCAAAATTTTTATTCTGATAGAAAGTGGTGTTATTACTACTGTCTGACAACAACATGTTTAAAAATGCGGTAGGTTCATTGTAATCGGCACACCAGGTTGCTCTGGTCACCTCATAATTCCCTTGATGGCGGCTTTCAAGAGAGGTTTTCCATTCCTGATTCTGCAAAATCACATCCGCTCCCAGATTCTTTTTCCACATGGAAGCGGCAGCAATAGCCTGTTGTTTATTTTGCTCAGAGGTGTTGTACAACAAGGTGAATTTCAATGGATTCGCCTGATTGAAACCGGCTTGGGCTAACAATTCTTTGGCGCGTTTATTGCGCTGCTCCTGTGTCCAATTAGCCCATTCTGGCTTAACAAAATCGCCACCACCGATAAATGTTGGCGTGAAACCATAAGCCGGGATTTGCCCCTGCCCCATAATTTTTCCAGCGATAATATCCCGGTCGAGACTTAATTTGACAGCTTCGCGGACTCTAACATCAGTAAATGGCGGTTTTTTGTTGTTAATTTCGTAATAAAACGTACAAAGATATGGACTGACACGAACCTGTTCAGGGAGCTCCTTTTTCATTTTCTGATACAGAGTCGGCGGAATGGCGCTGTTGGTGATATTTACCTCTCCACTACGATAGCGGTTAATATCACTGGTTTCGGATTGAAGGGGTAAAAGCGTCGCTTGATCAATAACTGTTTTTGCATTGTTCCAATATCGCGGGTTGCGTTCGATCACTATCCGCTCATTGACCACCCACTCTTTTAACAGATACGCCCCATTACCCACATAGTTTTCTGGTAGCGTCCATTTATTACCTAACTTTTCGACCACATCCTTTTTGACGGGTTTCATTGCCGTATGACTGAGCATACTGACGAAATAAGGCACGGGGTGCGTCAGAGTCACCTGCAAACGATGATCATCCAGCGCTTTTACCCCCAACTGATCAGGCGATTTTTTACCCTTTAGAACATCACTAATATTTTCAACGTAAGCATATTGAAGATAGCTGGCATAAGGTGAACCCACTTTTGGGTCAGCTAACCGTTGCCAGCTATAGACAAAATCGTGAGCAGTGACAGGCGTTCCATCACTCCATTTAGCATTATCACGCAAATAAAAAGTCCATACCTTGTAATCCTGATTTTCCCAATGGGTCGCAACACCTGGCACAACTTCTCCCTCAGAACCCGTCCTCACTAACCCTTCCAGGAGATTAAGAATAATGTTGCTTTCTGGTACACCTTCGACTTTATGTGGATCAAGCGAGGCAACTTCTGCGCCATTATTAATAATAATTTGTTGTTTATCCGCAAGTTTCACACCATCTGGAAGTTCAACGGCAGACACGGCGGTAACAGGAAACGCTGATAATAAAAATATACAGGAAATAAACTTATGTAATTTTAATTGTTTGATCTTCATTTTTTACCTCCAGTTTGATGGATCTGTTCATTCCACATATCCCATCAAGGCCGGTATCTTCACATTATTTAGCCCAAAGTAACGGATTAAATATTAAAGGCAACTTATCATATCTATTGTTAAAATATCGCTCTCATATTGTAAAAATCATCCTTACAAGCAACTTAGTACGACTTATTACATTAATTGATAAAACATCCCAAAATTCATTATAACAAATTGATATGTATAGCATTATTAACTTAAAACTTAACTAAAATAGTAAACAAAGCTAGACCAAAGATGAAAATAAACATAATTTTAACAAATTGCAATCAATGCAAATTAAAAACCTACATTCATCACAAAACAGTGGTGGAAGCAACCAGTTACACATCGAACTAACAGGAAAGAATAATTTAGAAAAATATTGGGTTATTTGTATAAAATTCAGGAAGTACCGATAAAAGAAGGGAGAAAAGCCTATGAAATAGGCTTTATAATAAAAATGATAAGAATATTATAATTTGTAATTTCACTAGAATGAAAGCTAACACCTTTTATCATAAATCATATCAAAGCAACCCTGGGAATAGCGCTCTGATCCCTGTCACAATCAGTTCAATTCCCAAAGACATCAATAGCAGTCCCATAATTCGGGTGATAACGTTAATGCCTGTTTGCCCAAGATATTTGACGACTAAAGGTGCGGATCGAAATAATAACCAGCAGCAAAGCGCAAACAACGCGCTGGTAATCATCAAACCAATAAAATTCTGCCATCCCTGATAACGAGAACTCCAGACAATACAAGAACTGATTGCACCGGGACCTGCCATTAACGGCAATGCCAGCGGCACAACACCAACACTTTCTCTAACGGCTGTTTCTGATTTTTCCTGCTTATTCTGTTTGTCCTCTCCAAGTTTACCGTTAATCATCGACATCGCGATGGTCACAACCAAAATCCCACCGGCAATACGAAAAGAGTCAATGGAAATGCCAAACATACGCAGTATCGAGTCACCTAACAGCAAAGCTGTCCATAAAATGATGGCAACAGAAATATTGGCGATAAAGTTAGTTCTATTACGAGCCGATTGGGCTTGGTAGTGAGTCATACTGATAAAAACCGGCAAAATACCAACAGGATTGACCAGTGCAAACAGCCCAACAAAAAACTTAATGTAACCAGGCAGATCCAGCAGTAAGTCACCCACAAAGAACCTCTATTGAGTTACGCTGTGTTGTTAAAAACCTTCTCATGATTGCTCTCCCAAAAATCATAGAAAACTTAATTTTTTCTTCACTTTATACTGAGGAAGTTCCCTTTTCCATCGACCACAACGCATTTTTTAATTTAAAATATCTTATATAACAAGTTGTTAACCCGATATTTTTATTAGATTAAAAATTCAACCTCTTAACGCTATTTACAACCCAATCAATAATAATTATCACTGACTCAAGCTGAAAGGAATCAGCTTGGGGATTTATGTGATTAAGATCAATATATATTTAATACCAAATGGTAACCTGTAGTTACCAAAAAATCACCAGGTTAAATAGTCTAAAAAATACTTATTCATTGATATTAAAAGATTTTTAATATTTTTCAGGAGTACTTCTTTATGACTGTAACTCATGTTACTGAACTGAACGAACTCGTTGCCAGGGTAAAAAAAGCACAACGTGAATTTGCTAACTTTTCTCAGGAGCAAGTTGACAAAATCTTCCGCGCAGCGGCCCTTGCAGCGGCAGATGCACGTATCCCTTTAGCAAAATTAGCCGTAGCAGAATCCGGTATGGGCATTGTCGAAGACAAAGTAATCAAAAACCACTTTGCTTCCGAATATATCTATAACGCTTATAAAGATGATAAAACCTGCGGCATTTTGTCTGAGGATAAAACATTCGGCACCATCACTATCGCCGAGCCTATTGGCTTAATCTGCGGTATCGTGCCAACCACCAACCCAACATCTACCGCTATTTTTAAGGCCCTCATCAGCCTAAAAACCCGTAACGGTATTATTCTCTCACCTCACCCACGCGCCAAAAAAGCAACAACTAAAGCAGCAGAATTGGTTCTATCCGCTGCGGTTGCCGCTGGTGCGCCAAAAGATATTATTGGCTGGATTGATGAACCCTCCGTTGAACTTTCCACTGCATTGATGCACCACCAAGACATCAATCTAATCCTGGCGACCGGTGGCCCAGGTATGGTAAAAGCGGCGTACAGCTCTGGTAAGCCCGCAATCGGCGTCGGTGCCGGTAACACCCCGGTTGTCATTGATGAATCAGCTGATATTAAACGTGCTGTTGCATCTATTCTGATGTCTAAAACCTTTGACAACGGCGTCATCTGCGCTTCAGAGCAATCCGTTATCGTGGTGGATGCAGTGTATGATCAAGTACGTAAACGTTTCTTTACTCATGGCGGTTATCTGTTACAAGGCAAGGAACTGAAAGCTGTTCAAGATATCATTCTGAAAAACGGGAGTCTAAATGCGGAAATTGTTGGTCAATCTGCAACAAAAATTGCCGAAATGGCAGGCATTAATGTTCCTGAAAGGACCAAGATCTTGATTGGAGAAGTGAGTTTGACTGATAAAGTAGAACCCTTTGCTCACGAAAAATTGTCTCCACTGCTCGCTATGTATCGTGGTAATAGCTTTGAAGATGCCGTAGAAAAGGCAGAAAAATTGGTTGAAATGGGCGGAATTGGTCACACTTCCTGCTTGTATACCGATCAGGACAATCAGGCGGCACGAATCAAGTATTTCGGCGATAAAATGAAAACAGCTCGTATTCTCGTGAATACTCCTGCTTCTCAGGGCGGTATCGGTGATCTCTACAACTTCAAGCTTGCTCCCTCTCTGACACTAGGTTGCGGCTCTTGGGGAGGAAATTCCATCTCTGAAAATGTCGGGCCCAAACATCTCATCAATACCAAAACCGTGGCGAAAAGAGCAGAAAATATGCTGTGGCATAAACTTCCGAAATCAATTTACTTCCGTCGCGGCTCCTTGCCTGTGGCATTAGAAGAAGTTGCAACCGACGGTGCAAAACGCGCTTTTATCGTAACAGACCGTTTCTTATTTAATCATGGTTATGCTGATCAAGTCACTGATGTGCTGAAATCCCATGGGATAGAAACAGAAGTTTTCTTTGAAGTTGAAGCAGACCCTACCCTAAGCACTGTTCGTAAGGGTGCGGAACAAATGCACTCATTCAAACCGGACATCATTATTGCCCTGGGGGGAGGGTCCCCAATGGATGCGGCCAAAATTATGTGGGTGATGTATGAACACCCTGAAACTCATTTCGAAGAGCTAGCTCTACGGTTTATGGATATCCGTAAACGCATCTATAGATTCCCCAAAATGGGGATTAAAGCGAAAATGGTCGCCATTACCACAACTTCCGGCACCGGTTCTGAAGTGACACCATTTGCCGTTGTCACTGATGATGCAACCGGTCAGAAATATCCACTGGCTGATTATGAATTGACGCCTAATATAGCTATCGTTGATGCCAATCTAGTCATGGATATGCCGAAATCACTCTGTGCTTTTGGTGGGTTAGATGCCATCACTCACGCTTTGGAAGCTTATGTATCAGTCTTAGCAAACGAATACTCTGACGGACAAGCACTGCAAGCGCTAAAACTACTGAAAGAGTTCCTCCCAACCAGCTATCATGAAGGGGCCACTAACCCAGTTGCTCGTGAACGGGTTCATAATGCAGCAACTATTGCAGGGATTGCATTTGCTAATGCTTTCTTGGGGGTATGCCACTCTATGGCGCATAAACTGGGTTCTGAGTTCCATATCCCGCATGGCCTGGCTAACGCATTGCTGATTTGTAATGTTATTCGTTATAACGCTAATGATAACCCAACCAAACAGACTGCATTCAGTCAATATGATCGCCCACAGGCCCGCCGTCGTTACGCTGAAATTGCCGATCATCTCGGTTTATCTGCTACTGGTGACCATACTGTCACAAAAATTGAAAAACTGTTAGCCTGGCTGAAAGAGCTCAAGTCTGAGCTAGGTATCCCGACATCTATCCGTGAAGCAGGCATTCAAGAAGCTGACTTCTTGGCAAAAATTGATAAGTTATCCGAAGATGCCTTCGACGACCAATGTACCGGTGCTAATCCGCGCTACCCGCTGATTTCCGAGCTGAAACAATTGCTGTTGGATTCATACTATGGACGAGAATTTACAGAAACCGTTGCAACAGAAAAAAGCCAATAAGAACAAATTCATTAACTGATTAAATACCACTTAAGGGTGCTGATATCAGCACCCTTTAACTTACCGCTGCTCTATTCTTAATACAAACTCTCAAACAGAGCATCCGACCGCTTCACAGAAAGTCTATCCATTACATGCTGTCTTTTCTGTTTTTCCTCGCCTCACTAATAGCATCCATATAGTGCTTACGGCAAACAGACACATATTTTTCATTGCCACCGATATCAACTTGTTCACCATCATAAATGACCGCACCTTCGCTATCAAAACGTAATACACGGTTCGCTTTGCGTCCACAATAGCAAATAGTTTTTAATTCAACTAACTTATCAGCCCACGCCAGAAGATACTGGCTACCACTGAAAAGCTCGCCTCTGAAATCAGTTCTCAGCCCATAACAAAGAACCGGAATATCATCGTAGTCGGTCACCTTACATATCTGTTCAATCTGTGCTTTCGTGAGAAAATGGCACTCATCAATAAGCACACAATGCACTTTTGCCTGCTTATTTTCATTTCTGATCAACTCACCAATATCTGTCTGTTGACTAAATAGAAGCGCATCAGAAGATAATCCAATCCGAGAATTGACTTTTCCATTTTCAAACCGGGTGTCAATTTCCGCGGTAAAAACCAGCGTTTTCATCCCTCTTTCATTATAGTTATAAGAGGATTGCAACAAGGATGTCGATTTTCCAGCATTCATTGCGGAGTAATAAAAATAAAGTTGAGCCATCAACCCTGCCCCTTAACAAAATTTATAAAGCCATATAGTCAGATGAGTTTACCATAAACTTGAGTTGTGATTATCCATCTCAGTAAGCTGTACTGGTTGATATACCGAAATATTTAGCTTAGTGATGTCTTAATGATTCATGACCACCATCACACCAGCCGAGTAATAAAGCGCATTTGAATGACAAATGTTCATGTTTAAATTAAAAAATGAAAGCCAGTCTGATTTGTTGCATATCGTATGCAAATTAATAATGTGCGTGATTTACTTCCAGAAAACGGTAACAGTAAATCAACGATAACTCATGGATTAGTCATAAGTTTTTTTTAACTTAGTATTATCCTGCTTTAGCAGGTATGATAAGAAACAGTTAAAATTACTTACCGATTTAGTATATACCTGGTTTATAAATTAGAGAGATTATCATGTCCCTCTTTGTTAAAGGTACCCTGAACATGTTATTGGGGAATGACAATCGAAATAGCTGTATAAAAAGCGCTATATAACTTTTGTAAAGAAATTACGTTTAAAAAAAAGAGCCATTTTATCGGAATATGAGAAATTGACTATTGCAGAAAATAAAATAGCATTCTATTATTATATCCACATCCGCCATCATCATTAATAATTTGAGACCAGGACAATGAGCGATTTAAAAACCCTAAATAACATCCGTACTTTACGAGCCCAAGCAAGAGAATGCCAACTTGAGTTCTTAGATGAAATACTTGAAAAACTGACCGTCGTTGTTGAAGAACGTCGTGAAGAAGAAAGTCAGGTACAAGCTGAATTAGAGGAACGTACACGTAAATTGGAAGAAGTTCGTAAAATGATTCTTGACCAAGGAATTGATCCAAGCGAATTGCTTCAGACAATGAGCTCCGGCAAATCTGCTGGTAAAGCAAAACGTCCTGCACGTCCAGCTAAATACCAATATGTTGATACAAATGGTGAAACTAAAACTTGGACTGGTCAAGGACGTACACCTGCTGTTATCAAAAAAGCAATTGAAGAAGAAGGAAGAACGCTGGAAAGTTTCTTACTCTAATCCATTGTTTTTCAAGTTAATTTAATTAAAAACACCCTTTTAAAATAGAAGGGTGTTTTTATTATAAAACAACTTAGCTGACAAAAGAATTAACGTCTATCGTATAAGCGAGATAAGTATCCTTGAGAAGAATTTAGTCGAGTTGCCCGTTTTTTGTATCATTTCTTTATGGTAAAGCAAGGCTAGTTACTCACCTAGCCAATGCCTAGATAAATTAATAATCAAACAGACACAACTATTTACTTCTCTCTGGTCACTGTCGTTGATTCAATAGATAAGGAGCCAACGGCTCCTTATCTTATTTAGACTTATGATAGAAACTCAAATACCACTCTACAAACTGCTTCACACCCTGCTTCACAGATGTATTTGGGGCAAACCCTATTTTTTGGAAAATGTCACTTGAATCAGCACAGGTCGACAGAACATCACCATCTTGCATGGGCATAAAATTTTTCTTAGCCAGAATGCCTAATGATTCTTCTATTGCTTCAATAAAATCACCTAGTCTAGTTGGTTGACCATTACCAATATTATAAATACAGTAAGGGGCAGAGCTGGCAGATATTTGCCCATCCTCAACCATCCAGCTCTCATTTGGTGTGGGAATGATGTCTTGCAATCTGATTATTGATTCAACGATATCATCTATATACGTAAAATCTCTAACCATATTACCGTGGTTATAAACATCAATAGGCTGCCCTGATAACATGGCCTTGGTGAACTTAAATAAAGCCATATCAGGACGTCCCCACGGACCATATACTGTAAAGAAGCGCAAGCCTGTCGTTGGCAACTGATAAAGATGAGAGTAACTGTGAGACATTAATTCATCTGATTTTTTCGTTGCCGCATATAGTGAAACTGGATGATCAACCGAATCATTTGTAGAAAACGGTTGCTTTCTATTTAATCCATAAACAGAACTAGAAGAAGAATATAATAAATGCTCAACATTATTATAACGGCAACCTTCCAGGATATTGATATGCCCTATTATATTCGAATCAATGTAAGCCATTGGGTTTTGCAACGAATAACGAACACCCGCCTGAGCTCCCAGATGGATAACCCGCTGAAATTGGTGTCGCGAAAAAAGATCGGGAATGGCTATTCTGTCAGCTAAATCTAGCTTTTCAAATTTAAAACCTGACTTATCAAATAATAGATCTAACCGTGCTTGTTTGAGATTCACATCATAATAGTCATTAAGGTTGTCGATACCCACAACCTCATGCCCCATTTGCAATAATCTCTGGCTCACATGAAAGCCAATAAAACCAGCAGCGCCTGTGACTAAGAATTTCATTGTATTACTCAGATAACCGGATTAATGGATGCACCACGACCAATCCCATAATAAATAAAACCTCGGGATTGCAGGCGTTCAGGATCATAGAGATTCCGGCCATCAAAGATAACCGGCGTTTTGAGAGACTCTTTGATGACATCAAAATCTGGCGCACGAAAACTTTGCCATTCAGTACAAATGATCAAGGCATCGGCTCCCTTAAGCGCTGCTTCTTTAGTCCCCATCAATAATAAATCATCACGCTGACCATAAATACGCTGAGCTTCCTGCATCGCCTCAGGATCGTAAGCCTGTATTTTGGCTCCGGCCTGCCATAATGCTTCCATCAAAACACGGCTTGATGCTTCACGCATATCATCGGTATTCGGTTTGAACGATAATCCCCAGACCGCAAACGTCTTACCGGATAAATCCTCCCCGAAATGGCGTTTGACAAAATAAGGTAATTTACTCTTTTGCAGCTCATTCACTTGTTCTACAGCAAGAAGAATCTTGGGTTGATAGCCAATTTGCTCTGCGGTACGAATTAACGCCTGCACATCTTTCGGAAAACATGAGCCACCATAACCACAGCCCGGATAGATAAAATGATAGCCAATACGGGAATCAGAACCCATTCCTTGACGAACATGCTCAATATCAGCGCCAAGCATCTCAGCTAAATTAGATATCTCATTCATAAAACTGATTTTCGTTGCCAACATACAGTTAGCAGCATATTTAGTCAGTTCCGCACTGCGGATATCCATCACAATCATACGATCATGATTACGGTTAAATGGCTCATACAACTCACGTATCAGGTCAACGACTCTGTCGTTGTCACACCCAATAATAATCCGCTCAGGGCGCATACAATCCGCAACAGCGGCCCCCTCTTTGAGAAACTCCGGGTTAGAAACCACATCAAATGGGATATCAATATTGCGTTTACGCAGAGTCTCATTGACAACCGCATTAACTTTATCCGCGGTACCAACAGGAACCGTGGATTTATCAATAATAACTTTATAGCTATCCATGTACTCCGCAATAGTACGGGCAACGGCGGAGACATACTTCAAATCCGCTGAACCATCTTCATCGGGAGGCGTACCTACCGCAATAAACTGTAACTTACCGTGAGCAACACCGGCTTTTGCATCAGTGCTGAAATTCAGACGGCCTTCTTCATAATTCTTCTTAACCAGTGGCGCTAAACCAGGCTCAAAAATGGGGACTTGACCATTTTTCAGGTTCTCAACTTTATTTTCATCTACATCAATGCAAAGGACATCATGCCCTACTTCAGCTAAAACCGTAGCCTGAACCAGGCCAACATAGCCAATACCAAATACTGTAACTTTCATATGATACCTAAAAATTTCCACAAGATTATTCTTTAGCTTGATCCTGCAAAGCCACTAACCAATCAGTAAACTCTTTGCCTAAAGCATGATGTTTCATACCATATTGGACAAATGCCTGCATATAACCAAGCTTATTACCGCAATCATGGCTTACACCCTGCAAATGATAGGCTTCCACAGGCTCCCTTTCTATTAACATGGCAATTGCATCAGTGAGTTGAATTTCATCACCGGCACCTGGCGCTGTTTTTGCTAATAATGACCAAATTTTCTCGGACAACACATAACGGCCAACAATGGAAAGATTTGATGGTGCTTCTTTAGGTTGAGGTTTTTCAACTACGCGCTTAATTAGCTTGCTGTCGCCGGGTTGCAGATTTTCTCCCTGGCAATCGACAATACCATAACTGGAAACATCTTCATGAGGTACAGGTTCTACTAATATCTGGCTGGCGCCCGTTTCATTATACCGAACCAACATCTCGCTCAGATTATATCTGGTCAGATCTGTACTGTATTCATCAAGAATAACATCAGGCAGTATCACAGCAAAAGGTTCATCACCGATTAAAGGCTTGGCACATAACACCGCATGTCCTAATCCTTTAGCAATTCCCTGACGAGTTTGCATAATAGTGACATGACTTGGGCAAATAGATTGAACTTCGTCCAATAACTGACGCTTCACCCTTTTCTCAAGGATAGCTTCTAACTCAAAACTGGTATCAAAATGGTTTTCAATTGAATTTTTTGATGAATGAGTCACCAAGATAATTTCATTAATGCCAGCGGCAATACATTCATTAACAACATACTGAATAAGCGGTTTATCTACTAAAGGTAACATCTCTTTAGGAATTGCTTTCGTAGCAGGTAACATCCTCGTTCCCAAGCCTGCGACTGGAATAACGGCTTTCTTTACTATTTTGTCTACTGATATTTTGTCTACTGATCGTTTTTCTACTGATGGCATTAACCTTTCTCCCGATGTTTTTTGGCTGAAACAAATCCGTCTTCAACTCAAAATCAGTGCCAATTCTTTAATAAGGTATCACTATTACTGATTATTTTATGTCAATAAACCGCGCACACGAACAGCACGCAGGAACCAATGCATACAAAAGTTCACTGCTTGGTTCACCCTTCTGACCACTCAAAAAGTTATCACTTTTATCTGAGCAGTGCTAAACCCGCTCTTTGTACTAAAGAGCGGCAAATAAAATAGCCTGATTAGATAGATTTCCAAGCATAATAGGCGGAGTATACCAGCTAATTCTCTTCGATAAACATCACCATTCTGCTTAATTACATTACCGTGACTTGATGTTTAAAATCCATTTTAAACAAAATTCCACCTTGGTAATATTCACCCAGAATACATTGAAGAAAGCATCAGATTTATTTGACTATTTGTATTCCAAATCCGACATTGCCATTCAGCACTATGAGAACAAACTTGGTTCGAACAAATCGTTCTCAATGTCCCAAGAGGAACACCACTGTCTAATTGGATTTGGCGATTACCCGACTTAATACTGGCATGTAACCCCGCAGAAGTGAGCAGAACCGTTTTATTGATTGTATGATAATATCCAAACAGCAATGGAAATTGCCCTTGTAACCCTGCACCTTCCAGTAACTTATTAATTCTATTTAGAATACCTGCCATATTGGGTAAACGTCGGGAATGGTGGATGATATGCTCTTGTAACAAACTATTAAATATGACTCTAAGTAATAATGCTGAAATCACACCATACTCTTCTGAACGGCTAATATCTAGACAATAAAAAGCTAATTCATTGTCAGATAACGCCGCCATATCGAGAATTAATCCTGGATTATCAATCATATTTAATTTTCGGTAATTGACTTTACAGTGGGCAATCACTTGAGAAACTGGGGGTTGCAACTGCTTAAGCATATTTAATGCTTCATCTGAATTATGCTTTAGGGTTAACCAATCTTTATTCAAGTTATTCTGTTCAATCGCACCAGACATAAAGACCGTAGGATGTAAATAGGCCAACACCGATTTTTTTATCTCATTAAGATCTGAAACTGGTTTTAATAAAACATCTTTTGCACCCAAACGAAGCACTTCATCAATTTCGGCCATCTTGTTAGTTGCTGAAATAATAATAACTGGAATGCTAATACCCTCATTCGTCAATTTCGCAATAAATTCAATGCCATTCATGACCGGCATATCTAAATCACATAAAATAAGTTCAACATGAGCTTCGCGTCCTAGCACCTGTAGTGCAACAGCGCCATTAGATGCGACTAATACCTTAGCGCCCAACGTTCGCAAATACCCTGCCAGCAAAGAACAAAAAACAGGTTCATCCTCCACAATCAGAATTTTTTTGCCTGCCAATGCCTTTTCCATAAATACGCTCCCTTACCTTAATATTGCGACCTTCACCTTTTCTTAGGTACTATCACTCATATTAGTTCAATTAAGTGACTATCATTTGTTCTCTTACGTTTCTTTGCAATAGAAAACCCATAAAAATGGTATTTCACCCTTTACAATTGGAGTTATTTTGACAGAGCTATGTCCTTGTGGTAATGGAATAGATTTTGCGGATTGCTGTTCCCCTTATCTCCAAAACATAAAATTTGCCCAAACTGCCGAATCACTGATGCGTTCCCGATACAGTGCCTATGTAAAGCACAACGCCGATTATCTAATTACCAGTTGGCATCCTGACTGCCAGGCTGAAAAGTGGCGTTTAGATATAGAACAGAGTTTTATTGTTACCCAGTGGCTCGGACTACATGTCATTACAACTGAAAAAGGCGAAAATGATAACGAAGCCTATGTTGAATTTTCAGCTTGCTTTCTTGATCAGAAATCCCAAGATAAGCAACTTATTCATGAGCGCTCACGTTTTCTTCGTATAGACCAGCGTTGGTACTATATTGATGGTGTAAAACCTATTGATAACGTAAAACCTCAAATTGGCCGTAATAGCCCCTGCCCATGTGGTTCGGGTAAAAAATACAAAAAATGTTGTGGTTAAGAGACCCATAAACAGAAAACGCAAAATATTTAAGGACAATCCCATTCATGCAGCACCAACATATACAAAAGAAAATTTTACGCACTATTTGCCCTGATGCCAAAGGACTGATCGCCAAAATTACTAATATTTGCTACAAACACCAACTGAATATAGTTCAGAATAATGAATTCGTCGATCATCGTACTGGCCGCTTTTTTATGCGTACTGAGCTTGAAGGAATTTTCAATGATGAGACATTTCTTGCTGATTTAGATGATGCACTACCGGTGGGTTCTCAACGGGAATTAAATAGTGCGGGGCGTCGACGTATTGTCATTATGGTGACAAAAGAAGCGCATTGTCTTGGGGATTTGCTCATGAAAAGCGCTTATGACGGGCTTGATGTTGAAATTGCGGCGGTTATCGGCAACCACACAACATTACAATCATTGGTTGAACAATTTGGCATTCCTTTCCATTTAATCAGTCACGAGGGTTTAACCCGTGAACAACACGATGAAAAACTGATTGCACAAATTAACCAATACAAGCCTGACTACGTGGTATTAGCTAAATACATGCGAGTACTGACACCAGAATTTGTCCAGCATTATCCAAATCAGATTATTAACATTCACCACTCATTTTTACCGGCATTTATCGGGGCGCGTCCTTATCATCAGGCTTATGAGAGAGGGGTAAAAATCATCGGTGCAACAGCGCATTATGTGAATGATAATCTGGATGAAGGTCCAATTATTACTCAGAATGTCATTAACATAGACCACACATACACGGCTGAGGATATGATGAGAGCGGGCCGGGATGTTGAAAAAAATGTTCTGAGCCATGCTTTATATTGGGTTCTTGCTCAGCGGGTTTTTGTTTACGGCAACCGTACTGTAATTCTTTAAAGCTGAATTAACTGGGACAGCGAAACAACAATGCGGCGCTTGGCGACGCATTGGCCCGCAGGGCGAGGAACGCAGTGACGAGTCATCCTTCCCCCACCACCAACAAACAGACCGATCATTTGCTCACAACAAGATCAATAAGGGTGGAAAATCAGCATATAATCACTTATTTTTAAATATCTACTTTACAGCAGCGGTTCATCTGATATGATTCCGTCCGCTGTAAGCAACAGCGATACTTCTCAAAATCTGGTGGGGTTCCCGAGCGGCCAAAGGGAGCAGACTGTAAATCTGCCGTCACAGACTTCGAAGGTTCGAATCCTTCCCCCACCACCATAAATATTCTTCAAGCCTTACAAAAACAAACCCAATAAGAACATACTCCTCATTTGGGGGAAGGTGAGAACCTTCGCTAAGGTTCGAGTTGAGCGTAGCGAAACAACAATGCGACGCTTGCGGCGCGTTGGCCCGCAGGGCGAGGAACGCAGTGACGAGTCATCCTTCCCCCACCACCATAAATATCCTTCGAGCCTTACAAACAAACCTAAGTTCCTAAGTTAACATCCAATACCCCCTTAATTCCTCCAAAAGCAGTCTACCTATATATCCCCCTAAATTATCTATCCTTAAACAGCTCCAGAGACTAATTAACATCTTTAAAAGGACTCAACGAAACATGCGCTCATCCAACCTTAATGTACCCACAATGATATTTCTTATCACATCTTTATGTGAAGCTTAACATTTTGCAACAATCAACAATAAACCATATAAATCAATCAATTAAAATAAAAACCACCTTCAAGCAGCGAGCTTTCGAATGTGATAATCATCGTATATTTGTGAAATGATGTGTGAAATAATTATAAAAGAATAACAAATTATAACAACAACACCAGGGAACCATCATGAACCAATCAATACAAAAAATAGGAATTATAGGATTGGGGGCTATGGGCATGGGAATTGCCCGCGCGTTAATACGCGCGGGTATTCCCACATATGGATTTGATTTAAACCAAAAAGCCTGTGACCAACTACTACAAGCAGGCGCTAAAACGGCGACAAACAGCGCCGCAAATTGGGCATCAGAGCTAGATGCTATCTTACTTGTTGTCGTCAATGGCGCTCAAATAGAAAGCATACTGTTTGAAGGCGAAACACCGTTAGTCAACCAGTTAAGAGCCGGTACTATCATTGTGCTTCACAGTACCGTTGCCGCAGAACAGGCTAAAAATTTTGCCCATCGTCTTAGCCAATACAATCTAAACATGCTGGACGCACCTATTTCAGGTGGCGCACTAAAAGCTGAACAAGGCCAACTCACCGTTATGGCCTCCGGTGAACCCGCATTATTTGAACAACTAAAACCCGTATTTGATGCCACCACCGAACGTCTCTACCATGTTGGAAATGAAATTGGTCAAGGCTCTACCGTCAAAACAATCCATCAATTACTTGCCGGTATACATATTGCTGCCGCAGCTGAAAGTATGGCATTGGCGGCCAAAGCCGGCATTTCCTTGGAGCTGATGTACGACATTGTAACCCACGCGGCTGGTAACTCTTGGATGTTTGAAAACCGCGTTCCCCATATTCTGGCTGGGGATTACACTGCTAAATCCTCCGTAGACATTTTTGTCAAAGATCTGGGATTAGTCTTAGAAACAGGTAAGGATCTGAAATTCCCATTACCATTATCAGCCACTGCACATCAAATGTTCCTCGCTGCCAGTAATGAAGGTTTCGGCCAATGGGATGACAGCGCGGTTATCAAAACATTTAAAGGTATCACTTTGCCGGAGAAAAAATAATGACCATTAAATTGGGCGTTATCGCTGATGACTTTACCGGCGCAACCGATATCGCCGGTTTTATGGCACAAAGTGGTTGGCGAGTTGTCCAGCTATTGGATACACCTGATGAAAATACCTCCATTCCACAGGATATTGACGCTATCGTTATCAGCCTGAAAAGCCGTTCCTGCCCGATAGACGAAGCCGTGAATAACGCGGTGAAATCCTGCCGCTGGTTACGTCAGAAAACAGGTTGTCAACAAATATTCTTCAAATACTGCTCAACTTTTGACTCTACCAGCAAAGGCAATATTGGGCCGGTCACTGATGCCCTGATGGATGAACTACAAACAGACATCACGCTAATCTCCCCTGCCCTTCCCGTTAACGGGCGAACAGTTGTACATGGGCATCTATTTGTCAACGGTCAACTACTTAATGAAAGTGGTATGCAGCACCATCCGGTGACACCAATGACAGATGCCAATCTACTGCGCCTAATAGAACAACAAGCTCAAGGGAAAGCAGATCTGGTGGATCTGGCATGTGTACACCAAGGCGAGCAGGCAATCCGCGTGAGGCTAAATCATTTACAACAACAAAACATACGCTACGCAATAACAGATACCCTCACCATGAATGACCTACTGCCTATTGCCAAAGCGGCATCAGAGCTGAAATTAATCACTGGTGGTTCTGGTCTTGGTGCTGCCCTTGCCAGCACAGACACCGGTAAGCCATTGATGCCATGCCAACAGGAAGGGGCAACCCCACCCGCCGAGAATAGACGCACCGTGATCCTTTCTGGCAGTTGTTCCGTCATGACCAACAAACAAGTTGCTCTATATCAGAAATTCGCCCCAACTAAAGCCCTAAATATTGATTCATGCATCAATGATCCACAATATGCCGAAAAGCTGGTTGCGTGGGTTATTCAGCAATCCGAAAACTATCTGGCACCGATGCTATACGCAACTCACCCGCCAGAAACATTACAGAAAATCCAGCAACAATATGGTGCAACTACTGCCAGTGAAGCAATAGAAAACACCTTCGCCAACGTTGTAAAAGGCCTGCGTCAGCTAGGATTCAATACCTTTATTGTCGCAGGCGGCGAGACTGCCGGTAAGATAGTACAAAGTCTGGACATCCAACAATTCAGTATCGGCGCCCCCATTGCTCCCGGCGTACCTTGGGTACACGATCGACAACACAATTATTGGCTGGCATTGAAATCAGGTAACTTCGGCAATATCGATTTCTTCCTGCATGTACAGGAGATGTTTCATGAGTGAGCAAGCACTAAGGTCAGAGTTAGTCGAATGGGCTCGTTCAATGTTCTACCGGGGTTATAGCAGTGGCGGTGCAGGTAACATCAGCGCCAAACTGGAAGATGGCACGATTATCATCACGCCGACCAACTCCAGTTTTGGTGACTTGCAAGCTGATCGCCTGAGTAAGCTAGATGCAGAAGGTGATTGGCTATCCGGTGACAAACCCACAAAAGAAGTTTCCATGCATTTGGCAATGTACCGCAACCGTCCCGAATGCCATGCGGTGGTCCATCTACATTCCCCTTGGTTAACCGCCCTTTCCTGCCTACCCAATCTGGACAAAAGTAACTGTCTACCACCCATTACGCCCTATTATGTAATGCGGGTCGGAAAACTGCCTCTGGTCAAATATCTGCCACCAGGAGATGAAAGAATCGGTGAAGAAATTGCGAAGCTGGCCGCAAAACACAACGCAATCCTCCTCTCAAACCACGGACCTGTTGTCGGCGGCAAAACTTTACGGCAAGCTTTTTTCAACGCAGAGGAATTGGAAAATACCGCGCGGCTCTATTTAACCTTATTGCCACACGGCTTCACGACATTAAATAAAGAGCAAGTACAAGAACTTGAAACTCGTTACCCAAAAACTGAGTGAACAAACAAGGAATTCGTCATGGCTAAATTCGCGGCAAACTTGAGCATGATGTTCAATGATGTACCTTTCACAGAACGTTTTGCCCGTGCAGCCAAAGCTGGATTTAAAGGCGTTGAATATCTGTTTCCTTATGAAGTCGCAGCGGAAGAGCTTGCTGCCCTATTAAAACAGCATCAATTAACACAAGCTCTATTCAACATGCCCGCCGGAAACTGGGCGGCGGGAGAAAGAGGAATAGCCTCTATGCCTGGCCGTGAAAAAGAATTTGTTGAAGGTACACAAATAGCTCTGAAATATGCACTGGCTCTGAATTGCAAGCAAGTTCATGCCATGGCCGGGAAATTGCATGAACAATTCACACCAGAACAACAACGTGAGTGTTATATCAAAAACATTCGATATGCCGCTGATGTCATGGCAGAACATAACATCAACGTATTAATTGAACCGATTAATACTCGTGATATGCCGGGTTACTTTCTGACAACTCAGCATCAGGCTGAAACATTACTCAAAAAAATTGATCGGCAAAATGTTCTTATCCAATTGGATCTTTATCACTGCCAGATCATGGAAGGGGATTTGCTACGCACTATTGAACGTCTATGGGGAAAATTCAGTCACATCCAGATTGCCTCCGTGCCTGAACGCCACGAACCCGATAGCGGCGAAGTGAACTATCCGTGGCTATTTAGCAAACTGGATGAAATGGGCTATCAAGGGTGGTTGGGCTGTGAATATCACCCCGCTGGTTACACCGAAGATGGTCTGGATTGGTTGACCAAAGCACAGAAATAATCAGGAGAAGATATGCTTCCATCAGAGCGTAGAGACTTCATTTATCGCTATGTACATGAATATCGGACAATTTCTATCAGTACACTGGTTAAACTGATGAACGTCTCACATATGACAGTACGGCGGGATATCCGCACTCTGGAGGAGGAAGGAAAAGTCGTTAGTGTCAGTGGCGGTGTGCAACTTAGTGATGTTTTACGTCAGGAATTGCCTTGGAATGAAAAAGCCCAGCTTAATCATCGTCATAAGCGGGAAATTGGTCAATATGCAGTATCTATGGTTGAAGATGGACAAGTGGTCTATCTTGATGCTGGCACCACCACGTTTGAAATTGCCAGAGTCCTGGCTGAGCGTTTTAACCTCACTATCATCACGAACGATTTTTCCATTACCCAATATCTGATGAACAAACCCCAATTAAATCTGTTCCATACCGGGGGGCTAGTAGATAAGAGAAATCATTCCTGTGTTGGCCCTATCGCCGCTATGTTGCTTCGCAACTTAAATGTGGATATTGCCTTTATTAGCACCAGCTCATGGGATCTGGAGCATGGTGTCTCCACGCCGCATGAAGAAAAAGTTTTAGTCAAACAAGCAGTATTGGAAATCGCCCGCCGACGTGTTTTGGTGTCTGATAGCAGTAAATATGGCAAATACGGCATGTTTCGGGTCTGCCCGCTTTCGAGTTTGGATGATATTGTCTGTGATAGCCAGCTTCCGCCGAAAGTGCAGCAACAATTACGAGAACATAATCTGATATTACATACCGTCAGCGTATAAAGGATAAGAACCCTACTATACCCTATAACCTATAAGTAAATAGCCCAACGCTATTAAACAAGGAGAGCCACAATGAAAATGATAATCACTGGTGGAGCAGGTTTTCTGGGTCAGCAACTAGCCAGCGCTTTACTAAACAACAATCAAACATTAAATTTCGACCAACTCATATTGACCGATATTCAATGTCCTGTTTCACCCGTTAATGATCCCCGCGTTCAGTGTCTGGCACTGGATTTAACTCAATCAGGAGCCGCGGAAAAGCTGATCGATGAAAACAGTGCGGTATTATTCCATCTCGCCGCCATTGTCAGTAGTCACGCTGAAAGCGATTTTGATCTCGGCTTGCAAGTTAACTTTGATGTTACTCGCAACTTATTAAACGTTGCACGGGCTAAAAATCCAAAATTGAAATTTATCTTCACCAGTTCCCTGGCCGTATTTGGCGGAGAATTACCATCAACCATTACGGATCAGTGTGCGGTTAATCCTCAATCATCCTATGGCGCACAGAAAGCCATGTGTGAATTGATAATTAACGACTATTCCCGCAAAGGATATGTTGATGGCCGAGTACTTCGTCTACCGACAATCAGTATCCGCCCAGGTAAACCAAACAAAGCAGCCTCCTCTTTTGCCAGTGGCATTATCCGTGAACCTCTGCACGGAGAAAGCAGTATCTGTCCAGTTTCCCGCGATCTTACTTTATGGCTTTCCAGCCCTGAAACCGTGATCCGCAACTTTATACATGCAGCTCAAATTCCGGCGGAAAAATTTGGTCTTTCCCGCACAGTTAATTTACCGGGTATTAGCGTCACAGTTCAGGACATGATTGATGCACTGGCCGAGATTGCCGGGCAGAAAGCGGTGGATCTCATCCGCTTTGAACCAGACGAAAACATTAACCGTATTGTTGCCAGTTGGCCGGGTCACTTCGATATCAACCGTGGCTTATCACTGGGTTTTCATGTTGATAATACTTTCAGTGATGCAATCCGTGCTTTTATCTCCAATAACCTGTCCCAAGCTGGAGGCTAATTATGGAACACTACATTCCGGTCATTGGTCTGGGTATTGCCGTATTTACGTTGATCTTTCTGGTACTACGTACCCGTGTTCATGCTTTATTAGCAATGCTAATTGCCGCAGCGATTGCCGGGCTCACGGGTGGCTTAACCGCAGCAAATACCATTGATGTTATGACTAAAGGTTTTGGCTCCACACTGGGCAGTATTGGGATTGTTATCGGTCTAGGGGTCATGATGGGACGGGTGCTGGAAGTTTCCGGTGCCGCGGAACAGATAGCCTACAGTTTTATCAAATGGTTAGGTAAAAAACGCGAAGAGTGGGCATTAGCGATCACCGGTTATATCGTCAGTATCCCAATTTTCGTCGACTCTGCCTTTGTTATTCTCTATCCACTGGCAAAGGCTCTCGCAAAAAAGGGAAAACGTCATCTTCTAACGCTTGGCGTGGCCTTGGCCGGCGGATTGGTTGTTACCCATCACACTGTTCCGCCAACACCGGGGCCACTGGGAGTTGCTGGTATTTTCGGTGTAGATGTCGGTGCCATGATGTTAACCGGTATGGTTCTGGCGGTACCTTGCGTTATCGGCATTGTATTTTATGCCAAATGGTTAGCAGTAAAATATCCTGAATTTCAACCCATTGATGAAGCCGAAGAAGCTCAAGATCTACAAGCAATCCACCAATGCTACATGGAAGAGAAGGCGAACAAACCACTACCGAGCCTATTTCTTTCCCTGTTGCCGATTATTATCCCTATTGTTTTGATCTTCATTAAAGCCATTAATGGCCTGTTATTAAACACTGAAACTTTTACTGGACAAGAAAACAACTTCTATTTTCAGATATTCGATTTCCTTGGCGCACCAGTTATTGCCTTAGCCATTAGTGTATTATTGGCGGTTTATACCTTGATGCCAAAAGCCAATAAACATGAAGTCATTGACCGTCTGGAAGAAGGTTTACAGGCTGCCGGTATTATTTTATTAGTGACAGGAGCAGGCGGTGCGTTAGGCGCGGTATTGCGTGAAAGTGGTACCGGCACCATTCTGGCGCAATATGTAGCCAATCTTCCCCTAACACCGGTGCTGATTCCATTTATCATCGCAACACTGGTTCGCTTAATTCAAGGTTCCGGCACTGTGGCAATGATTACCGCCGCTTCTATTTCCGCGCCAATTATTAGTCAAATTCCGGGGATCAACATGTTGGTTGCCGCACAAGCAGCAACGATGGGTTCGTTATTCTTCGGTTATTTTAATGACAGCCTATTCTGGGTCGTTAACCGCATGATGGGAATCAAAGATGCCAAACAACAGATGATCGTTTGGTCAATACCAACCACTATTGCATGGGCGATTGGCTTGTGTGGTGTCATCATCTTGGATCTAGTGTTATAAATACCAAATCATTAGCAAAACTATCATTTAGCCTCCTTATAAGTGGGAGGGTGACTGCTCCTCGCCGTAAAAAACGGCGAGACTTCCCACTTCTCAGGCCGCAACCGTCGCGCTGGCCTCTGTGGGCAGAAACGACGAGTCCCGCCGCCTGTAATTCCAGTATGCCCTTATGCTGGATGTTGATCGGGGTAGTGACCGGGTAGCTGGTCGAGTAGCCAGAAGGCGCTTCCCCTCCTGGCTCTCACAGAACCGTACCTGAACCTCTCGATTCATACGGCTCTTATCGTTCAGCCCTGAGCCAGAATATACCAGTGTGCGAAAAGTCCCCGATTTTGCTGTTGCAATCTCTTTAGAAATTTTGCGCTTTTCCGGTAACTTCTGCTAAGTTTCTTGTATTTCTTTCGTGCCCAGCGCACAAGCGCAAAGTCAAGTCTCCGCACCAGCGGATACAGTTCTGACTTACCAAAGTGCTTGTAGTAGTTGAACTATCCCTTGATCACCGGATTTAAGGCCAGAGCAATTTCATGGGCATTATGTCCGCTCCATGTTTGAATTTTCCATTTCTTAATTCTCGTACCAATCCGCTTCAAGGCCTTCTTGCTGATCGCTGGAGCAAAACTTGTGAAGACTGCCCCCTGTTTTGCCATTGCCTTTCTCGGCCTGAAGGTGAAATCAAGAAAATCAAAGCTTATCCATTCATGCTTTCCTTATCGCGTTTTCTTGCCGGTAAAACTGCGTTAACTCCACGACTGGCAATTCGTATTGCCGCCGCGCTGGGAAGTACACCTGAGTTTTGGCTGCGTCTCCAGAACGCTTATGACCTGCGTCAGTTGGAAAATCAAATCGACACGTCCGGGATCGTTTTATATGGCGAACAGGACGAAATGTCGCAGGTCATCTCAAAGCTTTAAGCAATAGTAAATGCGGGGCTACGCCAGCCCTGCGTTTGTTGGCGGTTATCGCAGCTACCCGGTCACTACCCCTGATCGCGGCGTTGATATCACGATCATGTTCGACACCACAACAAGGACATCGCCAGATCCGCGCAGAGTATTGAGGCGTAATACTTGCCTGTTGCAGTGCGAGTGATTGTGATGCTTTTCACTTCCCCGTTAATTTCACAATGCAGCCGGGCTTCTACCGGCGGTAATTTCGGTATTTTGATTGCACCGTCAAGCACTCATAAGAAGCAAGTAAAATGCCTGAGAAGTTAAATACTCAGGCATAAAAAAGAATACTATTTTATATTGGAGATTCTTGCGGTGTTTTATATCGAGATAATGTTGATGAAAAATCACTTCCCGCACTTGTTACCTTACCAGTAACGACATTGACGGGTGATGACAATATCCCCGAACAATTATGGCAAGCAGCAAAATTATCTCCAGCTTGTTTAGTTGTTAATCGCTGAGTGAAAATAGATGATTTCAGCATATCCCGTATATATTCGCTTATTTTCCGACTTCCAATAATTTTCCCTACCTTTTTATCTTCTAAAATCAATAAATTATTCAGTGCCTGTACCTCTGCATGCAAACCAGCAATACCCGCCATCGTCGGTAATATACGGTCGTTGTTGATAATATGATTTCTGATCAAAGATTCTATTACTGGATGCAAAGGTGTATTTACCCTACCATACATATCTCTTATCCCTGAAATAAAGGACTCAATGTCAATAATCTTATAAGCTTCGGCCTCATCACTTTGTTGTATTTTCCATTCTCATTTACCTTCCACTATCGATAATTTCGGACGTTTAATCAGGTTAATACCCGGGAATAATTTTCCAGCGGCTAAATTTCTATTATTATCCTTAAAGTTGACAAATTCATCGTAATAATGACCATTATACTCGTATCCAGCATGAGCAGCGAAATTCTCCAAGGATTTCTTTGCATAAAGAAATTTTCCATCATAGACACCATTCGATTTTAAACCCGGTTTTGAGAAATTATGCTGCTTCGCTGGTTTCAATTGTCCAAATTCCCTTGAAGAGCTAAGGATTAATTGCGTTTTTTTACCAAAACCATCAAATTCAGGAATCTGTTTTTGATAAGCCGACATAACTGCTTTTGCATCAGGAAGATCCAAATGTAATGCATCCAATAACCTTTCATCCGCAGTTTTACCTTTGCCAAGTTTAGCTGTTTTTTCACGTATATCATTTTTGAACATTTTTAAACTCTCTATAATGATTGAAATTGGATACCTGAAATTATTATCAACGTCTTCCTGTTAAGGATGAAAAAATTCTTCTCGGTAATGCTATTAATCTAGACATTGCTCCTCCATTTCTCTGAGTAGCTATATTTCGATTACTACCCTGAGGAATATAATTCTGCCATAACGTTGGATTTTCGTCCCACGGCGCAATAACTTCCTTACCATCCCAATAAAAATGAATTCTTCCCACCAATCTCTCTCTATTGCGATAAGCATAACGCAATTCAGACGCGGTAACTGACTCACCTGGCCCTGCCTCCAGAGGAGTAGAACCTTTTGTTTTATTAACAACCTGTTCGATATTCAGGCCATCAAGAACAAAGTGTATTTTTGTTCTCCCATTACGGGCTGCCATTTCTATACCAAGCTTACTTCCTCTTTTCCAAAGTAATCTAGGTTCAAAGGTAAGCCATGTTTTGTTATAACAAACATGATAATAGTCAGAATTATACTTACTAGTTATTTCTTTAAATATTTTATACATGTTAAATTTCTTATTTTCACCTCCTATTTTAAAATAATCATTCCATAAAGGATATCTTCCTTTTTGCTCTTCAATAATATCTTTCTGTAAACTGTCTTTAACCTTAATATTCCTTGCATATTTTTTAGGATTTTTCACCAAATCTTCTGATTTTTTAGGTAATATCGTGGTGTCTTTAAAAATAACTCTAGATACTTCGTTATTATAAAAATCTATAATCATTGGCGTACTATCAGGATTCTTTGAATCAAAATTAGGATTAACATCTCTTATATACTTTCCCCTTTTAGCAGCAAGGCCATAAAACAGATCGCCATTTTCTTCACTGTAATTATCTTTCGCTACCCTAGGAGTATTATTCATCATCTGATTTAGATCCAACCCTGATCCTAACGGATTATTATCTATTTCATGCTGATCAATAGAATTCCCCAACGGTATTGAAGTTTTTTTCTTTTCTTTTTCACTATATTCACGTCCCATATTATCACCTTATAATTTTTTATAATAAATATATTAGGAATAAATAACATATAAATCCAAATATTATTGGCATTTAGACATAGATGATCATAAATGAATATAGTGTTATTCAAACCATTTAGCGTCAGATTTATACCCGTCATCTTTCAAGTTGCCTCTTTGTTGGCTGCACTCACTCACCCCGGTCACATCGTTATCTATGCTCCCGGGGATTCGCTCCCTTGCCGCCGCGATGCATCTTGAAATCCATAGGGTATAATCTGGTTATCCACTTCTTCTTTGCGGCTCATTTCGGCAAGTTATGGGCCGCTTTGTCGCTATTATCCCAATGAATATTATATTCATTTGTTTTTAATGAGATTTTATTCACAAATTATAGAGATAAATGAGTACTAAGAGGCGGGAAATAATTACCAATTAATCAATAAAGTAACGTTGTGATGTTAAATAAATTCATAAAGCAATGGAACTATCTGCCTTGTTAAGTGGTCATAAGCCTGTTGCTCATTCCCCTACAATTAAGGATGGAAATAATAATGGTGCTAAAACAACTCATCCCAGTTACTCTGATTTTTAGTTTATTGCCAACCGCTGCCCTCGCAGGAAAACCACAAAACTATCTCTACACTTCATCCGATGAGCTCGATCAATTACGTCCTCTGTTAGCACGTCAAGATATTGACGGTGTACAAGTTGTTTATTCCATTTTATCTTCAACAAGGCACAAAATATCAAGGCGGTTTAGTTGCACAGGTTGATAATCCCGGTGAAAATAAAGAGCAAGGTTATGGTTGGGTTGCTATTCAGTGGAATACAGCGTTGCGCAAACGCTATCAGGATCTGCTTTCTGAGCTGGCAAAAGAGTTTGATGGTCGTATTACCGGGATTAATCTACCAGAAACCACCGTTGATATTGACATGAAACAGGATAAGACCGGTTTTAGCCGTGACCGCTATTTTGCCGCCGAACTTGATAATATCAAATTTGCCCGCCAGGTATTTAAAAAATCCTACGTAGTACAATATGTTAATTTCTGGCCATGTGAATGGGATAACGATTATCAGTATATGTCTCGCTTTTTTAATTTCGCGTCGAAAAATAAGATCGGTCTCGGTGGCCCCGATATCGTGCCATATCAATCTGCTCAGATGAAAAACGCTTATCCCTTTTTCAATCGTTACAAAGGCAAACTGGATTTGGTGACAATGGCAGTTCAAGAACCAACACTGACCTACACCAACCCAAAAACTAAAAAACCCTTCACTAAGGAGGAGTTTACTAATTTTGCTGAAAACTACTTGGAGGCTAACATTATTTTTTGGAGTACCACAACACCATGGCTAAAGCAGTAAAGCAAAGGCCATGCAGATTTGTGCATGCACAATGGGCTGTGCCAAACACCAGACGAGGATGAATAGATAATGTCGAGCTTGTAGTACAAGTTGCTCCAAAAGGCGAGGAACAGTCCATTTTTCCTCACCACGACCAAACATTCACTCGGAATATTCAAATAAGAATTATAAATATGAATTTATCATTTAGGTACAGTGAAAAATCTTTATGATTATCTCCGCATAATAACGCGGAGCTTACAATAATCCTCTCCGCGTAGATAAATTTTAACTCATGTCATTAACTGAATCGATAAAACGATTAAGAACACTTGAGTGTGATTTAGACTTATAAATATAACATTGATTTGCTGCACCAGGTTTTTCAATGGGAACAAAGCTCAAAGCATCTCCTCCTTCCAATTCATCAGGATGAGAATCTGTAATAAATATATAATCTCTGGAATAAATGAAATTCATGCAGCATCCCATATTATCCATCTGACGCATATTTACTTTTCCACCACTTTGAATAACTTCTTCTTCCAAGTTTTTAATGAAGCTACTTTTATAAAGTACAGGATCGCATAGCCAAGTATTACTCTTTAGTAATTGCATCACATCGCCATTAGCAATATCTAATAACTCTTTTCGGCAGCAAATTCCCAATTCAGGCCCTTTTATTTTGCGAATGAGAAGAAAACGGTCACTTAGTATCTTTTCTGAGCTCAGAATGAGCGTATTGCCGTCATAATCCACTATTTCTTCAATGTTATCATAACTAAACCGGAATATATTTACCTGTGAGCTATTTCTGTCAGCTGCCTTATATAAATAAATAAGATGTTTGTTTTTCCCCCAATCGTAATAAATATTAACTATGTTACATATACTACCACTGATATGTTTTTTAGTTATTTCTTTTTCTTGTAAATAAAGATCTTTAAGATCATTATATAATTCTAAACCATCTTTAGTCAGACTCATCCCAAATTTCTCCCTTTTGAAAAGGCGCTTCCCTAATGTTGCTTCGAAGTCTTTGATTGATTTAGCTACTGGAGGAGTTGTACGGTTCATCACTCTTGCCGCTTTACTTAAAGAACCATTTTCCACCACTGCCATGAATGCTTCTAATTTACGAGAAAAAAACATAATTCACCGTTCCTATATAACTTGTGGCTAAAATAATTTCTTTGAAATAGCCTTCACCAAATGACAGCTAAATCAAGTTTGATACTGTGAAGGCATAAATTTTGTACAAAAAAACAAATACTTCTCAAACATATACCACATAAAAAAAGCGTATGTTCAATACATAGGTGGCTCAATAAACTCTATTATTCATGTTTATCATGGTTCAAAAATTAATCTCAACCAATCAACCATTAGAAAATATAAACATTACTAACGAGCTCAATTTTCTATCAAAGATTAGGATAGGGTTCTACATTTTTCAGTAATCAATTTTTGTAACACTAGAGATAAAAACGGTCTAACAGAGGCTTTTTCTCACTACAAATTATTATATTTTTCACAGCAAATTATAATATTAGGGGATCCGTTACTATTTCGTGCTGACCATTGTCAATAGTTACTTTTTAAGATCCATCTGTTATTATTGTTCCTGTGTCTTTTTACTGGATGGCTGTAAAAGATGAAATTTATCTCTTTTAATATTAATGGATTACGTGCCCGCCCCCATCAGTTAGCTGCGATCATCGAGCAACATCAACCCGACGTTATCGGTCTACAGGAAACAAAAGTCCATGATGACGCGTTTCCTTTAGAAGAGGTTGGGGAGCTTGGCTATCATGTATTTTATTACGGCCAGAAAGCCCATTACGGCGTTGCTCTGTTAACACGCCAGATGCCTCTTGCGGTGTATCGTGGTTTTCCAGGGGACGATGAAGATGCTCAACGCCGTGTTATCATAGCAGAAATGGAAACCCCACACGGGTTATTGACCGTTATTAATGGCTATTTCCCACAGGGAGAAAGCCGTGACCATCCAGTGAAATTTCCGGCAAAAGAGAAATTTTACCAGGATCTGCAAAACTACCTGGAGCAAAACTTAACCCCTCAATCACAAGTGATTATCATGGGTGATATGAATATCAGTCCGACGGATCTGGATATCGGAATTGGTGAAAACAACCAAAAACGCTGGTTAAAAACAGGTAAATGTTCTTTTCTGCCAGAAGAGAGAGATTGGATGGATCGCCTGAAAAATTGGGGTCTGGTTGATACATTCCGGCATCTCAATCCTGAATGTAATGACCAATTTTCCTGGTTTGATTATCGATCCAAAGGGTTTGATGATAACCGCGGATTGCGGATTGATTTACTGCTTGCAAGTAAACCCTTGGCGGAGCGCTGTATCGCAACAGGCATTGATTACAAAATCCGTGAGATGGAAAAACCGTCAGATCATGCCCCAGTTTGGGCAGAATTCGAAATTTGATATTCCGTTAACACCGAATATCAATCGTTTTTTTAAAATAATGCAATAATTGCTGCGCTCTATGGCGCAGCTGTTTTGGCATTTTTCGTTGCTTTTATTTTTTTCCCCTTTTTATCTTTCACTGGAAGTGGTGGTAAGTCACGAAAAGCGGTTAAATTACGGTTCTGTTTGGCCTGCAAAATTAATTGCCGCAATGTCTCCTCAAGTGGCCCCATGAAATCTTGATAGCGGAACTGTTTTTCACTGATTTGCGTTAACCGAGACTCCCAATGGGCGGTCATATCCGGTAAAGCGGCCATATCAGGCAATACATGGATCAACGCCCTACCCGCAGGTGTTGCATGAATATGACGCCCTTTTTTATAAAGAAACTCCCGTTTAAACAACAGTTCGATAATGCCAGCCCGCGTTGCTTCGGTTCCCAACCCATCTGTTGCACGAAGGACTTTTTTCAGCTCTTTATCCTGTACAAAACGGGCAATTCCGGTCATAGCAGAAAGGATAGACGCATCAGTAAATGGCTTTGGCGGTTGGGTTTGGCGCTCTACCACCTCTCCTCTTTCACACAATAATTCATCACCTTTAGCAACAACGGGTAATGGCGTTCCGTCATTCTCTTCATCACGCTCTTTATTACCAAGTAACGTTCTCCAACCTGCCTCAGCAAGAAAACGGGCTTTAGCAATAAATTTTCCACCCGCAATTTCCAATTCAATAACACATTTACGGAATATGGCATCCGGGAAAAATTGCATCAAATATTGTCGGGCAATCAAACCATAAATATTAGCCTCGTTATCCGTCAGATTTATATGGCTACTTCGAGCTGTAGGAATAATTGCATGGTGAGCATCAACCTTTTTATCGTCCCAACAACGATTCTTTCTATCTATTTCCAGTAACTCTTGTGGCAACAGATTTGTTGCGTGAATAGATATCGCATTAAGCACTGCATGACGACCGGCAAAGTGTTCATCCGGCAAATAACGGCAATCAGAACGGGGATAAGTAATTAGCTTATGTGTTTCATACAATCGCTGACAAATATCCAACACTTGCTGCGCATTTAGGCCAAAACGTTTAGCGGCTTCAATTTGCAAAGAAGATAATGAAAATGGCAAAGGAGCGACTTCAGATTCCCGTTTATCCTGATAAGAGATCACATAGGCTGGTTGACCGGTTATTCTGGCAACAACATGTTCAGCCAGAGGCCGGTGTATCAATCGCCCTTCTTCATCTAAAAAATCGATACAAGATTCACTTGGTTGCCAGATAGCGGTAAAACGTTCATCTTTCGGCGTAACAATATGCGCTTTCACCTCAAAAAAATCTTTGGGTACGAAATGCTCAATCTCTTCATCCCGACGAACGACTAAACCTAAAATAGGGGTCTGAACCCGCCCGACAGATAATACCCCCTGATACCCCGCATTGCGGCCAAGCAAGGTATAAGCACGGGTCATATTAATGCCATAAAGCCAATCAGCCCTAGCCCTAGCGAGAGCTGAAACACATAGCGGAACAAAATCCCGGTTATCTCTTAACCGATCAACAGCTCTGGTTACCGCTTGTGGATTTAGATCACTTATCAAGCAGCGGCGAACATTTTTCCGCCTCACAGCATCCAGTTTCAAAAAATCCAAAACCTCATCCACCAACAGTTGCCCTTCCCGATCTGGGTCACCGGCATGCACTATTTCATCGGCTTTTTCCAACAATGTCTGGACAATGTTGAGCTGTTTCTCAACAGAAGGTCGCGGTTTTAACTGCCATTTTTCAGGAATGATTGGAAGATCACCTAATGACCAACGAGCAAAACGACTGTCATAGGCATCAGGTTCCGCCTGTTCCAGCAAGTGCCCAATACACCAGGTAACAAACTGGTTATCTCCACAAGCGATAAAGCCATCACCACGGCGATGCGGTTTTGGTAGAACATCGGCAATCGCCCTGGCTAGACTTGGTTTTTCTGCAATAAAAAGCCGCATGGATATTATTCATTAACCTCAATGAGTACTCTGCCTGACTGTTGCTCAGACAATTCACCAATCGCGGTCAGTTCGATGCCATGACATCGTGCAATCGCTTTCACTTCGTCCATAGCTTCCGGTAGAACAGCCAATAGCAGGCCACCGGATGTTTGCGGATCACATAACAGTTTGCGCTGAAGTTCTGTCATTTCACCAATAAGATGACCGTAACTATCAAAGTTACGCCCAGTTCCCCCCGGAACACAACCCTTTTCAATATAGGATTCCACTTCCGGCAGTTTAGGCACTTTTGCAAAATGGAGAGTTGCCTGAACCCCCGATCCTGCACAAATTTCACTTAAATGCCCTAAAAGACCAAACCCGGTTACATCGGTCATTGCTGTAACGCCAGCCACCTCGGCAAAATCCATCCCCAAGTTATTTAAGCGACACATGGTTTCTATCGCAATTCCCTGATGTTCAGGTAACAGCAAGCCTTTTTTCTCCGCCGTGGCCAATACGCCAATTCCAAGTGGCTTTGTCAGAAATAGCTGGCTTCCCGCTTTCGCGGCACTGTTCTGTTTCACTCGGCCAATATTAACGATACCAGTTACAGCCAAACCAAAAATAGGTTCAGGTGCATCAATAGAGTGCCCTCCCGCCAGTACAATCCCAGCCTCTTTACACGCAGCCCGGCCACCTTCAATCACCTTACGGGCAATTTCCGGCGCCAATTTATCAATAGGCCATCCCAAAATAGCTATCGCCATAATAGGCTTACCGCCCATCGCATAAATATCGCTGATAGCATTTGTGGCAGCAATGCGCCCAAAATCAAATGGATCATCGACAATCGGCATGAAAAAATCTGTCGTACTGATAATGCCGGTATCATTGCCAATATCATAAACCGCAGCATCATCACGGGTTTCATTACCAACCAGTAAGTGAGGATCAAGAAATTTTTCCTGCTCACTATGTAGAATGGTTTCCAAAACTTTTGGTGAAATTTTACAACCGCATCCAGCACCGTGGCTGTATTGGGTAAGACGAACTTCCGTTGACATAACAGACCCCGTTACAAGTAGCTGACAAAATTGGTCATATCAGGCGCAGTAACCTTATTTGGTGCTTTTAGTGCAGGCGTTCCAAGGTAGAGAAAACCCACTATTTTGTCATGTTCATGACAACCCAAACCGGCACGCACGGTATTATCATCAGTCCATGAACCCGTACGCCAGATACCACCAAACCCTTGAGCCACAGCAGCCATTTGCATCGCATGCACCGCACAACCAGCTGAAACCACCTGCTCCCATTCAGGTATTTTGGAATTCTCAGCCACTTTTGCAATAACAGCGATGATTAATGGTGCACGATAAGGCGCATTTTTCGCTTTTTCTTCCGCCTCAGCACCAAGCTGACTATCAATGGCTGCTTGATGGAGTAATCGACTGAATCGCTCAATTCCTTCATCCTGCATGACAATAAAGTGCCACGGACGTAATGCACCATGATCAGGTGCTCTCATTGCCGCCGCCAGAATATGCTGTAATGCTTCACCTTGAGGTGCTGGGGTTGTTAAACGTGATACTGAACGTCTGTTCAACAAAAGTTCTAGTGCATCCATCTTTTCTCTCCTAAGTAATGTATTTTGGTATAAGCTAACATTTTCTGTTTATTTGTTAACAAATAAAAGCCCTAAAGCCGTCTTTTCAGGCAATATGCCACTATTTGAAGCTGACATTTACATGCCTGATCATTAGGATAGCTTCACTTGATCCTATTTTTGGAGATGATATGCGTATTTTATGGAAGTTGATCGCAAGATTATTTAAATGGAGTTGGCGACTATTAAATTTTATTCGAGAAGTCATTTCAAACCTGATTTTTATCATGCTAATTCTGTTTGTGGTTGGTGGTTTTCTGATTTACCAACAGACAGACAAAACGGCAGATAGTTATCAAGGAGCATTATATGTCAATCTCACCGGTATCATTGTGGATCAGGTCTCCAGCCGTACTCCATTGACTCAATTAGGCCGTGAGTTGTTTGGTACATCCAGCAATAAATTCCAGGAAAACTCCCTGTTTGATATTGTTGATAGCATTCGCCAAGCAAAAACCGATAACAAAATCACCGGTCTGGTGCTGAAACTTGATGATTTCATCGGCACCGACCAGCCATCCATGCAGTATATCGGTAAGGCAATTAATGAGTTTAAAGCTTCCGGTAAACCAGTTTATGCTATCAGTGATAGTTATAATCAATCACAATATTATCTGGCTACCTTTGCCGATAAAATCTATCTATCGCCACAAGGAACGGTTGGCCTTTATGGTTATTCAACCAATAACCTGTATTACAAATCCCTGTTGGATTCACTGAAAGTCACCGCGCATATTTTCCGTGTCGGGACGTATAAATCAGCCGTTGAACCAGTTATGCGTGATGATATGTCCCCCGCTGCCCGCGAAGCTGATAGCCGCTGGGTCAACGGCCTGTGGCACAACTACCTCAATACTGTCGCTACCAACCGCAAGCTTTCTGTTCATCAAGTATTCCCAGGCGCTGATGAGATGATTGCTAACTTACGTGCTGTTGGCGGAGACAATGCACAATATGCACTTAAATACAAACTGGTCGATTATGTTGCGCCACGCAATGTCATTGAAAATGATATGACAAAAGCCTTTGGTTGGGACGAGAAAAACCGTCACTTCAATGCTATCAGCATTTATGATTATGCACCGCAATTAGTAGAAGGCAGGTTATCATCTAAAGGTAATATCGCCGTTATTGTCGCACAAGGTGCAATCATCGATGGGCAACAGACTCAAGGCATGGTTGGCGGTGACACGACCGCCGCTCAAATCCGTCAAGCTCGTCTGGATGATAATATCAAAGCCGTTATTCTGCGGGTAAACAGCCCTGGTGGCAGTGTGAGTGCTTCTGATGTTATCCGCACTGAACTGGCTGCGCTACGTGCAACGAATAAACCCGTGGTGGTTTCCATGGGGGGAATGGCGGCATCTGGTGGCTACTGGATCGCGACCCCGGCTAATTACATCATCGCAAACCAAAGTACGTTGACGGGTTCTATCGGTATCTTCGGTGTCATTACCACTTATGAAAACAGTCTGGAACATATTGGTATCCACACCGATGGCGTTTCTACCACACCACTCGCGGGTATTTCTGTTACTAAAGGACTCAGCAAAGAGTTCTCAGCACTGATGCAACTTAATATTGAGAACGGCTATAACAACTTTATTGGCCTTGTTGCTACTTCACGCCATAAAACACGTGAAGAAGTCGATAACATTGCTCAGGGGCATGTGTGGACGGGTAATGATGCGAAAACCAATGGATTGGTCGACCAACTAGGGGATTTCGATGATGCGGTCACCAAAGCGGCTGAATTGGCGAAATTGGATAACCCTGAGCTTGACTGGATGCAACCTGAAATGTCATTCAGTGAGTTGCTGATGAACCAGTTGACAACAACCGCACAGGCTATCGTGCCGGAAGCAGTTCAAGCCTGGCTACCCGCTCCATTGGTGCAGGTAGCTCAGGAAGTGAAACAACAGAGTGAGTTCTATCGCCATCTGAATGATCCACAAAATCGTTATGCATTCTGTTTAAATTGCGGAGATGTTCGCTAAACAACCTATACCCAATGGATTTCAAGATGGATCGCGACGGCAAGGGAGAGAATCCCCGGGAGCATAGGTAACTATGTGACCGGGGTGAGCGAGTGCAGCCAACAAAGAGGCAACTTGAAAGATAACGGGTATAACAATGCATGATTCTAGTAATAACTCGATTAATTTAGCCTGACAGATGCCCTGTCAGGCTTTTTTTATTCTGCAATACTCCTATAATCCTGCTGATCTTTTTATGAGGTACAGTCATGCAGAAGAAATCTATTTATGTCGTCTATACTGGTGGAACCATTGGGATGCAACGCTCATCTCAAGGATACATCCCCGTTTCCGGGCACTTACAACGCCAATTAACAAAGATGCCCGAATTTCATCGACCGGAGATGCCGACATTCACCATCCGTGAACATCAACCATTGATCGATTCTTCTGATATGACCCCAGAAGACTGGCAATTTATCGCTGATGATATCCGAGAAAATTACCATGATTATGATGGGTTCGTGATCCTGCATGGTACGGATACAATGGCATTTACGGCATCTGCCCTCTCCTTTATGTTTGAGAATCTAGGTAAGCCAGTCATTGTCACCGGGTCACAAATCCCATTGGAAGCACTGCGCTCTGATGGGCAGACAAACTTGTTGAATGCGCTTTATCTTGCCGCTAATTACCCGGTTAACGAGGTCAGCCTGTTTTTCAATAATAAACTGTTTCGTGGGAACCGGACCGTCAAAGCACATGCCGACGGTTTCGATGCTTTCGCTTCACCAAACTGTTCTCCATTAATGGAAGCCGGTATTAATATTAAAACCTTCAATACAGATTCCACCTTTGCTAGTCACGGTAAATTTATTACCCATCAGATTACCCCTCAGCCCATTGGCGTAATCACCATTTATCCCGGCCTTTCCAGTCAGATTGTGAATAATATTTTGATGCAACCGGTTAAGGCTCTCATCCTGCGCTCATATGGTGTCGGGAATGCGCCTCAACACCCTGAATTATTAAAAGAGCTAAAACAGGCAACAGAGAGAGGGATCGTGGTCGTTAATTTGACTCAATGCATTTCTGGCCGAGTAAATATGGAAGGGTATGCAACGGGCCATGCTCTGGCTGAAGCGGGGGTGATAAGCGGCTACGATATGACTTTTGAAGCAACTTTAACCAAGTTGCACTATTTACTCAGTCAACCCTATGGCAATGAAAAAATTCGTTATTTAATGCAACAAAATTTACGTGGTGAATTAAGTTATGCTGATAAATAATCAAGGAAAGAGATGAAAACGGCCCTATTACTTATTGATCTACAGAACGACTTCTGTACCGGCGGCGCTTTAGCCGTAGAAGAGAGTGAACAAGTCATTGTTGCAGCAAATCAGGCAATTGCTATTTGTTTGAAACACAATATCAGCATTATTGCCAGCCAAGACTGGCATCCTGCTGAACATATGAGCTTTGCCGTAAATTCCGGCCAGAAGATCGGCAATATCGGTCTATTAAACGGTATTCCACAAGTATGGTGGCCGGTACACTGCGTTCAAAGTCAGCATGGCGCTGATTTTCATCCACAGCTAAACAAGCAGGCAATTGTTGAAATTTTCCACAAAGGAGAAAATCCACAGATCGATAGTTACAGTGCTTTCTTTGACAACGGCCATCAGAATAAAACCCGACTTGATGACTGGTTACAAACACAGCAAATTGAACGCCTGTTTATTATTGGGATCGCCACTGACTATTGTGTGAAATTTACCGCGCTAGATGCGCTGGCATTAGGTTATGAAACCTGGGTCATTACGGATGGCTGTCGAGGGGTTAACCTTAGTCCAAATGATAGCCAATCAGCCTTCAAAGAGCTAAAAGAGCAAGGCGCTATATTGATAGAACTTGATCAACTAGAAGATGCTCTTCTCTGATATCAATCCAAGGTCAGGCTGAGTCTTACACACTCAGCCTTTTCATATCTAATTTGCCAAAGATTATGGCTTGAATGTTGCCACCATTTTAGACTGAAAGATCGCTTTCAGTTCTTGTTTACTCTTCATCACCAACTGACCATCAGTACCAATCGTCATATGTTGCGGATCATGGTTATGCCTTGATTGCCATAGCATAATCATTTGCAAACTATGCTCTTTCTGCTCTACCGTTAGAGGCTCACCATCCTGCCATTTACCCAGTTCTACTGCCTGAACCAGGCGTTGATATATTTCTGGTGTCATTACAGATAACAGATCATCCAGTTCCATTGATATTTCCTCACTATTTTCCAGAATTAGCTGAAACGATTTTTTACGTAAACTAAGATTATGCCCGCAATAATAAAAACGATTAACCTACTGTTTTTTCGCCTGTATTTTCATCAATAAAGCTTAATGCAACCGAGTTGATACAAAAACGCTCTCCTGTCGGCTGCGGTCCATCAGGGAACACATGCCCCAAATGAGCGTTACAATGACCGCAACGAACCTCAATACGATGCATATTGTGACTATCATCATCAAGATACTGCACTGCATCATGAGTGGCAGGCTGGTAAAAACTCGGCCAGCCACAACCAGAATCAAATTTAGTGTCGGACATAAATAACGGCTGCTCGCAGCACAAACAATGATACACGCCACTTTTCTTATTATGTAGCAATTTCCCTGAAAATGGCGGCTCTGTCCCGGCATTCTGGGTTACGTGACGCTGAATATCAGTTAGTTCTTTATAAAGGGAAACATCAGGATTCTTAGTCATAACGACCACCTTAATAATAAGACTCATGTTCTCAATAAAATTGATTAATAATAACAAAAAATTAACATTACATCAGTGGAATTTATTTTAAGTGGTTAACTGAATCTGTCTATACCCTATGGATTTCAAGATGCATCGCGACGGCAAGGGAGCGAATCCCCGGGAGCATAGATAACGATGTGACCGGGGTGAGTGAGTGCAGCCAACAAAGAGGCAACTTGAAAGATAACGGGTATATCCTACTATTTGTGATGTGACTCGCATATCTAACCAATTAACTTTCAATATCTGTCTGCACCTTGATAATGATGGGCGGCTCGATTGCCAGTACCCTATAGCAAGCGTCTAAATGATGAACTCAAAGCTAATGTTTTTCAGCTATTGACACGATTCCGCTTGACGGCTGGCAAGGTTTTGGTAACTTTAGTAATAATTTTTAATTCACTAAAAAATAGCTGGTGGAACACTATGACTATCAAAGTAGGTATCAACGGTTTTGGTCGTATTGGCCGTATTGTTTTCCGTGCTGCACAAGAACGTTCAGACATCGAAATCGTTGCAATCAACGATTTGCTCGACGCCGAATACATGGCTTACATGCTGAAATACGATTCAACTCACGGTCGCTTCAACGGCACTGTTGAAGTAAAAGACGGCCACCTGATTGTTAACGGCAAAGCTATCCGCGTTACAGCAGAAAGAGATCCAGCTAACCTGAAATGGAATGAAGTAGGTGTTGATGTTGTTGCAGAAGCAACAGGTATCTTCCTGACTGACGAAACTGCACGTAAGCACATTGCCGCTGGTGCGAAAAAAGTTGTTCTGACCGGCCCATCCAAAGATGACACGCCTATGTTTGTTATGGGAGTTAATCACAAAACTTATGCAGGCCAGGAGATCGTTTCCAATGCTTCCTGTACCACTAACTGTCTGGCACCGCTGGCTAAAGTTATCAATGATAAATTCCGCATTGTTGAAGGTCTGATGACCACTGTTCACGCAACAACGGCAACCCAGAAAACAGTTGACGGTCCTTCTGCGAAAGATTGGCGTGGTGGTCGTGGCGCTGCTCAGAATATTATCCCATCATCCACCGGCGCGGCTAAAGCTGTGGGTAAAGTTATCCCTGAACTAAATGGTAAGCTGACTGGCATGGCTTTCCGCGTTCCTACTCCTAACGTATCTGTTGTTGATCTGACTGTACGTCTGGAAAAACCAGCTACTTATCAACAAATCTGCGATGCAATCAAAGATGCGGCTGAAGGTGAACTGAAAGGCGTTCTGGGTTACACCGAAGATGATGTCGTATCTAACGATTTCAATGGCGAAAAACTGACTTCTGTATTTGACGCAAAAGCAGGTATCGCTCTGAACGACAACTTTGTAAAACTGGTTTCCTGGTACGACAACGAAACCGGTTACTCTAACAAAGTTCTGGATCTGATTGCTCACATCTCCAAATAACTGAGTAATTACTTTGTCTGAAAAGAGCTGCCCTCCCCCGGCAGCTCTTTTGTTTCAATCTGTGTACAACATGCGTTATTCTTGGGCTATTGCCATTATCCCGGCTTTGGTTTTACAAGGTTATACGGATGAACGATAAAATCTTTTCATTACCGGTTACAGAACAGATTTCTCCTGCTATTAGTCAACGAAATATAGATGGCTTTCCACTGATAGTCGTCTCTCATCCTAAAGTTCGTGGTGCAATCAGCTTGCAAGGGGCGCACCTTATCGCCTGGCAACCCAGTGGTGAAGAGCCGGGGTTATGGCTGAGCAAGAAAACCGCATTTGCAGCAGGTACCGCTATCCGCGGTGGTATACCTATTTGTTGGCCTTGGTTTGGTTTCTCAAGAGCACCAAGTCATGGCTTTGCCAGAATTCTTCCCTGGGAATTTAGCGCACATAATGAACATGAAAATGGCGTCATATTAACTTTCACACTGAAAGACAATGAATATACCCATAAATTGTGGCCTTATGATTTTACCTTGATTGCCCGTTTCAAACTGTGTGAAACCTGTGAAGTGGAGCTAGAAACCCATGGTGATTATCAAGCAACTTGTGCCCTGCACACTTATCTGAATATAGGCGATATTAATCAGGTTTCGATTAGCGGTTTAGGTAAACATTTTATTGATACGGTGGCTGACAAAGAGCAACACATCACAGCAGAGCATCTTATTTTCAATGGTCGCACTGATCGCATTTATACCGAGCCGGAAGATTTCAATTTGATAAGGGATAAATCGCTGAAACGGACTATTGAAATTCACCATTATCATCACAGTGATGTTGTATGCTGGAATCCAGGTGCCCAATTGTCAAACAGTATGAAAGATATGTGCAATGAAGGTTATAAAAATATGATTTGTGTAGAAACAGCTCGCATCAATAAGCCACTAATCTCTAAAGATGATAGCCCAGCCCATATTTCGGTGTTAATCCGTTGCCGGAAAGACTACCAGTAAATATATCACTCATTCACATTAAAAAGACTGAATATTATCCCATGAATTCAGTCTCTATTCGATATACCCGTTATCTTTCAAGTTGCCTCTTTGTTGGCTGCACTCACTCACCCCGGTCACATCGTTATCTATGCTCCCAGGGATTCTCTCCCTTGCCGTCGCGATGCATCTTGAAATCCATAGGGTATATTATCGCCGTGAGTAATTAAAAACTATATGTAACACCTGTCCAAACAATACTTGAATATGACTTATTAACCATTGGGCTATCTTTAATTTCACTCGGTAAACGCTCAACGCGCCCCATCATAAATACAGACCATTCCTGGTTAAATTTATAATTAGCAGATAATTCGAGATAGGGAGTCCAACTATCATCTGGAGTATATTTTTCTAGTCCGCTATGGCGTGATTCACTATCTTTAATACCATATTCATAACGATTTTGTTTTTTACTATTCCAAACCACCCCTAATCCTGGTTGTAATGACCAATCATCACTTTTAAATTCATATAAATAAGCCAGGTCAATCGTTATGCCTTTACTTTTACCCAAAGTATCCGCAGCAAAAGAGCTACGCAACGTTCCCCAATCTTCAATATGACGATAGCTAAAGCCGCCCATCATAGTATCATGGCGACGATCCAACTTTTTCATCTGCTTATCTTCATTATCTTTTGGGCGGAAATTTTGAGGATAGTAATAGACATCTAAAGATAGCTGATCTTTTGGTTGATTCCACAAATAATACCCGGCGGCTAAAGTATGAAAATAGAAATTGTCACTTTCATAATTAACCATTGGAACAAACAACACTTTATCTTTATTCTTTACCCCCTTATAAGGTGATGCCTCAGCTAAAACAGAGGCACCAATTGACCACTGTCCCGCATAAGCCAAAGATGAAGAAAGACAAAAAGTGACGACTGTGGCTAAAATTTTAGCTTTGTTGATCATGATTAACTATTTCCTTTAAAACAATTATGCGATTAGCGATATCAAGTGTAAAAGATCATTTCCCTCATTTCCAAGTAATAACGTCCTATTTTGCCTTAAAAAGCACAATATGTTTAGTGCCCGCCTAATTATTCTGACAAAAATAGACAGATTAGAAAAAACAAAGATATATTAATTTAGCGAAAACGGTAACTTATTTCCTGCAATAATACCAAACGGTGACGACTATTTAACGACATCATATATACCCGTCATCTTTCAAGTTGCCTCTTTGTTGGCTGCACTCGCTCACCCCGGTCACATAGTTACCTATGCTCCCGGGGATTCACTCCCTTGCCGTCGCGATCCATCTTGAAATCCATAGGGTATAGATACCGGGACCCGATCTGCCAATGCGCACAATAATTCATAGCCAATCGTTCCAGAGCTCTCCGCCACATCATCCACCGGCAAATTTTTCCCCCACAATTCAACACGACTGCCAATTTGGGCCTGCGGACAAGGTGTTAAATCCACCGACAACATGTCCATTGATACTGTACCTAATACTTGGGTCCTAACACCATCGACAATAATCGGTGTTCCCGTCATTGCACAACGGGGATAACCATCAGCATAGCCACAGGCGACGGTACCGACTCGCATAGGGCCTGACACTGTATATTTACTGCCATAACCTATTTTGTCTCCTGCCTTGAGATTCTGAATAGCAATAATCTCACTTTGCAGACTCATCACCGCTTTCAACCCAATATCGGCAATATCTTTCCACTTTCCACTCGGTGAGGCGCCATAAAGCACGATACCGGGACGTACCCAATCTCTATGAGTTTGTGGATACCACAAAGAAGCAGCTGAATTAGCCAAACATTGAGAAATATCCAATCCCTGACTCACTGAATTAATAACGTTAAGTTGTTCAGTAACGCCGATCTCCTTATTATCCGTATTCGCAAAATGTGACATTAACGTTATTTGCCCAATTTGCCGGATACCTCTTGCTAATGATAAAACCGCGCTATATTGATCCACAGGAAATCCCAATCGATTCATACCGCTATTGAGTTTGAGATAAATATTGATGGGCTTACTCAAATTGGCCGCTTCGATTGCTTCAAGTTGCCAATGGCTATGCACTACCGTTGTCAACTGATATTCATCAATTATTGGTAAATCTTCCGGTTTGAAAAACCCTTCCAATAGTAAGATTGCCCCCTGCCACCCCTGCTCCCGCAATAAAATCGCTTCATGAAAATCAAGTAAAGCAAATCCATCAGCCTGATCAAGATATCGCCATATACAATGCAGACCATGCCCATAAGCATTTGCTTTAACAACAGCCCAGATTTTACTATTACCGACCTTATTACGAATAATCGCCAGATTATTTTCCAATGCATCAAGATGGATCGTTGCCGAAATCGGACGTGGCATATTCTATTAGCCTCTCAGTTCAGTGTGTAATTGATGTCTATACCCGTCATCTTTCAAGTTGCCTCTTTGTTGGCTGCACTCACTCACCCCGGTCACATAGTTATCTATGCTCCCGGGGATTCGCTCCCTTGCCGCCGCGATGCATCTTGAAATCCATAGGGTATAAATGGCACCAATTTTGTATTAAAACCATTAATATAACGAAATACTGATAAATCATCAGATGCAATGGCAGGCTTTTTACCCGAAATAATATCAGCCAGCAATTGACTGGAACCGCATGCCATTGTCCATCCCAATGTACCATGCCCTGTATTTAGATAGAGATTGTGATATTCAGTCGGCCCAACAATTGGCGTACCATCTGGTGTCATTGGACGTAATCCTGTCCAAAAATGAGTCTGAGCAATATCGCCACCGCCTGGATAAAGGTCTTGCACCACCATTTTCAATGTTTCATAACGTGCTTTAAGCAGATTCAAATTGAAACCGACAACTTCTGCCATTCCACCCACACGAATACGGTTATCAAACCGGGTAATCGCAATTTTGTATGTTTCATCCAATGCAGTCGATACCGGAGCCCGTTGTGCATCGACAATAGGCATAGTTAATGAATAACCTTTCAGTGGATATACTGGAATTTTGACAAGACCTTTCAGTAATTCAGTGGAATAAGCGCCCATTGCAACAACATAGTTGTCTGCTGTCATAACACCATCTTCGCACTGGACGCCGGTAATCCGATCCCCTTCCACCAATAACTGTTTGACCTGTTTATTAAACAGAAACGTTACACCCGCCGCTTCTGCCATTTTTGCCAACTCTTTAGTAAAAAGCTGACAATCACCCGTTTCGTCGTTCGGTAATTGTAAGCCCCCCGTCAGTTTGTAAGCGACATGTGCTAATGCCGGCTCTACTGTCGCTAGCTTATCTGCCGTTAATAAATTGTAAGGAACACCTTCCTGTTCAAGAACGGCGATGTCATTCACGGCATTATCAAACTGCTTATTGGTGCGGAATAACTGAAGCGTGCCCCCCTGCCGCCCTTCGTATTGAATACCCGTATCTGCCCTCAATTGTTTGATACAGTCACGACTGTACTCTGCCAGTCGTACCATCCGGCTCTTATTTATCGCATAGTGACTTGCATCACAATTACGCAGCATCTGCCACATCCAGCGTAACTGAAACAGCGATCCATCCGGACGAATAGCCAATGGAGCATGACGTTGAAACATCCATTTAATCGCTTTCAATGGAATACCCGGCGCTCCCCATGGGGTCGCGTATCCCGGCGAGATCTGCCCGGCATTAGCCGCACTGGTTTCCTCAGCAGCGCTTCCCTGGCGATCAATGACAGTGACTTCATGACCTTGCTGTACCAAATACCAGGCACTGGTTACACCAATAACACCACTACCTAAAACAAGGATTCTCATCATGGCCCCCGGACGATTTAAAATTTTAGGCAAGCATAATATGCTGATTATAAAAAACCAATATAGAACAATCATCGGTCACGTCAATAATCTACATTTATGATTTAGGTCACAATTAAATTACATTTATGCAACAGGCTTATTTGTGATTCATACATACCCAACTTATGAAAATTAATATTAAAATCATAAAATTAAGATAATAATTACGATATGAACCACATGCTAATTATTTCATATCAAGTCATTATTCTGAGTTTTTCAGTGAAAAAAATGAATCAATTAAACAACCACAAGATACCAATAACCATCAATTAATCGAAATAAAAACCTAAACAAAAACCAAAAAATCAGAATAACATTCTGAAATAGAGACATTAACGATTAGCTTGAGATTGAATCAGAAAAAAGAAACAAAACGCCCGGTACAGAGCATTCTGCACCGGGTCAATTCAAAATAATTTTGATTTGAAACTACTAGATCGGATAAGGCCTGGAATTAAGTAAAAATACTAACGAGATATCAGCGACGCACTTCAGACAAATCACTTGGCATCGTACTTTGCATACTGTGCCAAATGACACCGCTCTCTTTACCATAGTTACGTACACATTCCATGACGTTATCGTAAGATTTATCACGACATAATATCACCAGTTGCTGATAAAAATTCAGCGCCAATTTACGCGCCTCAGGATTAGAGAAGTAATAACGCCCTATACGGGTATATAGCCCTTTCAACCCATTGATAATAAGGCCGTAAATTGGATTACCTGAAGCAAAAGCCAAACCACGGAAAATATCATAATCTAGCATACTAAATGAATCCGAGTTATCTTCCACATGCTCTTTTTCCGCCAGTACTTCCAATGATTTCCCCGGATTATGCTTAAAAGCCGTGCGAATAAATATCGCCGCAATATTCGTTCTCACCGCCAGTAGGTTATCAATCAACTCAGGAACGCGATCGTGATCAAGACGGGCCAGAGTCTCTAAAATATTAAGACCCGATGTTTCCCAAAAGTTATTCACTTTTGTTGGTTTGCCATGCTGAATAGTTAACCATCCATCACGTGCCAAACGCTGCAATACTTCACGCAGGGTGGTCCTTGTCACACCAATTAACTCAGATAATTCACGTTCTGCCGGAAGAATGGAGCCTGGAGGAAAACGGCCGTTCCATATACTCTCAATAATATACTCTTCCGCAAAACCTGCGGGACTTTGAGCCTTAATGACCATATTTTTATTATTCCAACGTGATTTTTTCAACTAAAAATAGATGAAATTATATCAGAATACGCAACTTCAATATAGCTATACCCGTTATCTTTCAAGTTGCCTCTTTGTTGGCTGCACTCGCTCACTCCGGTCACATAGTTACCCATGCTCCGGGGATTCACTCCCTTGCCGTCGCGATGCATTTTGAAATCCATTGGGTATATGTAGTCTAGAAAGCGTACTAATGCTTAATTATACCTCATTTCCCTTAAAACATTCTGTATTAAAGCGTATTATTGTTTAAAGAACACAATTTTACGAATTTAGAGGAACTTTAATTGCAATGGAAACCAGTATCCTAAAAACAGCGGTAAAAAACTTTCTCGGCAACTCGCCAGATTGGTATAAGCTCGCTATCATCATCTTTCTCATCACCAACCCATTGATATTCTTCTTTATTAATCCATTTGTCGCAGGCTGGCTACTTGTTATCGAATTTATCTTTACTTTAGCAATGGCACTTAAATGTTACCCGCTACAACCAGGTGGCCTGTTGGCGATTGAAGCGGTCATTATCGGCATGACCTCACCTCAACAAGTTGGTCATGAAATTGCTAATAACTTGGAAGTTGTACTGTTGCTGATATTTATGGTCGCAGGAATTTACTTTATGAAGCAATTACTATTATTTGCTTTCACTAAACTCCTGCTCTCCATAAAATCTAAGCGTATGCTTGCCTTGGCATTCTGCCTAGCCAGCGCATTCCTGTCAGCATTTCTTGACGCCCTGACCGTTATCGCGGTAGTTATTAGTGTTTCCCTTGGTTTCTACTCTATCTACAACAACTTCATTACGGATCAGCATGATGTAATTAACGCTAAACATGACAATGACACTGATACAGCAAAAAAGAAGCAAACTCTTGAACAGTTTCGCGCTTTTTTGCGCAGTCTGATGATGCATGCAGGTATAGGTACTGCACTCGGTGGTGTAATGACGATGGTAGGAGAACCACAAAATCTGATTATCGCCAAAAACGTTAATTGGGATTTTGTCACCTTCTTTATTCGCATGGCGCCAATTACCCTACCTGTCTTTCTCTGCGGGCTGCTAGTCTGTTTTCTGGTCGAACACTTTAAATTGTTCGGTTATGGTACAGAATTGCCAGAACGCGTCCGACAGGTATTGGAAGATTACGATAAAAAAACCAGCGCAAAACGAACACGTAAAGAAAAAGCACAGCTTATTGCTCAAGCGCTAATAGGTATATGGCTCATTGTCGCGCTGGCATTTCATCTGGCAGAAGTTGGTCTGATTGGCCTTTCAGTCATCATTCTAACCACATCGTTCTGTGGTATTACCGAAGAACATGCACTGGGTAAAGCATTTGAAGAGGCACTACCGTTCACGGCATTACTGACTGTATTCTTTTCTATCGTTGCAGTCATTGTTGACCAGCAACTGTTTACGCCATTTATTCAGTTCGTATTACAGGTTTCTGAAACTTCTCAACTTTCCCTGTTCTATCTGTTCAATGGCTTACTCTCATCAGTATCAGATAACGTGTTTGTCGGTACGGTTTATATCAATGAAGCAAGAGCTGCCATGCAAGAGGGCCTGATTTCACATAAACAATTTGAATATCTGGCTGTTGCGATTAATACCGGCACTAACCTGCCTTCCGTTGCAACACCTAACGGACAAGCCGCATTTCTGTTCTTGTTGACTTCGACATTATCACCATTGATTCGTTTATCTTATGGCCGCATGGTGATCATGGCATTACCTTATACCATTGTCATGACGCTGGCCGGTTTGCTGTGTGTAGAATTTCTGCTAATTCCAGTCACTGACATGATGGTTCATTGGGGCTTAATTGCTTTGCCATAACCAACCAATGCCGTATTGAGCAATGATTACGCTCAATACGGTTTTATTTTTCCTCGAAAAAGCCAGATTTACCTTAATTGACTTTTTTTGTTACCTGTAAATCGGCAAAATAGGCGCTCAATTGTTTATCTTAATCTGCATGGAAAAAAGGAAATGATGCGATTTTTGAACCACTGTTCTCAAGGACGAAGCGCATGGCTGTTAATGATTTTGACTGCCCTGATATTAGAAAGCTCGGCATTATATTTTCAACATGCGATGAAATTACAACCCTGCGTGATGTGTATTTATGAACGGGTTGCTCTGTTTGGTGTGTTGGGCGCTGGGATATTAGGTGTAATCTCACCAAAAACGCCGTTACGCTGGCTGGCTATTATTTTGTGGACCTACAGTGCCTGGAGTGGCCTGCAACTCGCATGGGAACATACTATGATGCAGTTGCACCCTTCTCCATTTAATACCTGTGATTTCTTCGTAAACTTCCCTTCATGGTTGGCGTTAAACCAATGGCTTCCTTCTGTATTCGAAGCTACAGGTGATTGTTCAGTAAGACAGTGGCAATTCCTGACATTAGAGATGCCACAATGGTTAGTCGGTATTTTTGCTGCTTATTTAGTTACTGCTGTATTCGTATTAATCAGCCAATTTTTTATTCGTAAATAATTACCAACTCAGACAGGTGAAAATGATTGTCTGATGAATCAAATATACTCGCAGAATCATGCCCAAGGCACCTATAACCGGATATCCGAACGGCATGTTCTGCACATATCAAGTTGGTTAATTTCTACCTCAAATTGATGCACAAGAACCTTGCAACAATGCCCTTTCATCACAACGCTTTCCATTTGCCAACTGGCAAACAGGTATTTGCGCGCCATTTAATTGTATTGCGAATGCAGGCATACCACCCACATAAGAACAAATTGCTCTGGCATTGTCCCTAAGAGCAACTTCTGGTTGAGAATTTTCCGGTTGAAAGTATTGTATCCCCTGATATTGGGTAGATGTTTTCCCTGCCTGGCGACTACAACCCGCTAATACAGCAAGACTAAAAAGTACCCCTAATAAGACTGTCTGGAATCCTTTCTTATTACTGGCATTTAACATATCTCTTCTCCAGAAAACGATTCAGGGAAAACAAGGGCACCGTTAATTGTTAATTAATGTGCACTGCTGTTAGAAAGCAGGTTTATTACCATTACACCGGCAACAATAAGAGCCATACCTAAAATAGCCGCCCAATCCAGCTTCTGTTGATATAAAAATATCGCGGCAATAGAAACCAACACAATACCCAAGCCAGACCATATGGCGTAAGCAATTCCTAATGGCACAACTTTGACCACCTGAGATAACCCCCAAAAAGCGATACCGTATCCAACAATGACCAGTATAGAAGGGAATAATTTACTAAACCCATCAGAGGCTTTTAATGAAGCCGTTGCTATAACTTCGGCAACAATTGCCATTGCTAAATATGCAAATCCATTCATATCATGACTCTCTATAGTAGAAACAACAAATCGACCAACATTAATAGATAGAAGGCTGAATCTATCACAAACGCTTTAAGGTGTAACGTAACAAAATTGATATATTTCGTTCCTTAAATCCAATTCAAACCTTATTTATCCCCGCTTAAGAGGTACCGCTCAGGCAGGAAAATCGCTGGAGAGATTTTACAGAGAATATGGAAAAGTGCTAACGATAGGTTCCAGCTTTGAGATTTAGATCAGAATCATTCGCACGATACCCTTTAGGATTTCTAAGAAAACATAGCGAGGTAGAATTAAAAACGTGTAGATTTATAAACTAAAAATAATCTTATCATTTGATTAAGTAATGATAGTGACGAAACGATAAGGAAGTTATATGGTCTGACGTTGAGTCAACATGTTAAAAACAACTACCGGAGCAAAGAAAAGAAACATTCAACCCAGTTCCTGTATCGTACAGCAATTCACTGGACAATAACATATTTCATCACCATTAATATAAGCCTTATATTATGCTTGATATCAATGGCAATGTATTTACTATTAAAAATACGCTTAGCTATTAAATGAAAACTAAGCGTATATACCCTATGGATTTCAAGATGCATCGCGACGGCCAGGGAGCGAATCCCCGGGAGCATAGAAAACTATGTAACCGGGGTGAGTGAGTGCAGCCAACAAAGAGGCAACTTGAAAGATGACGGGTATAAACTGCATTTATCAATAAACCATCTCATCCCAGATACAATATCCTGATGTTCCCGCCATATGATGCCGACAAGTAATATTGACATACTGAACTGAAACAACTTCCTCCGGTTGACCTTTATTATCATTAATAACATGCGGATAATTAACATTTAAATCGCAAATTTTTGCCCCGGTGAGCAAGATGGAATAAAAAAGTTCCTGTGAGCCTATTTGAGAAGTCCGATAAATATCAAATGTCAATTCCAGTTTTTCACGATTAGCCGCCGCGATCATGAGCAATGGAGAAGATTTATCTAATAACTTAATAAAAGTTACCGGCTGATAATTAACATGTTGAGCGACAGTCAAACCATGATTGAATTGCAACACCATAATTTGATTTCCATGTCCATTCTGATATCGGTTACCAATGGAATCCAAAGTCGAACATCCTTGAGAAATAAGCCCCTGAGATTCACCTTTTATCGTCACATAAATCATATTTGCCATAGCCTTACCTACTTAGTTTACCTTATGTTCGAGTTCGCATTCTGAATTATTTTCCTTTGATTTCAAGAAGAGAATTGTAATTAATCGTTAGTTATCTTATATAAATGTAAATATTGCAGGCTTGTAGTCAGGCCAAATATACAAACGAACTTCTTTCACTGTTTCTATACTTTAGTATAGAAAAAACCATAAATTAATCAATATCAACGGACAGCATCAGATTGAATTTATCCATCACCTAACCCCCTATGAATTCTCACTCTGTAGAGATTATAGACCCGTTTACTATATGTTGAAGATAATCCGATTATCTGATTAAGTGATGTTATCTAACATTGAGCCAGCATGTTAAAAGCCACTAGCGGAACAAATAGGGTATATGAAAAGAAACATACAACCCGGTTTCTGTGTTGTACAGCAACCCGGAGGATTGAGCTTTCAAGCAAGTCTGTTATTCAGCCATTCAAATAGCGAAGCGGCCCGCTATTTTATGGAATTAAATTCAAATTACCGATTCCTGAAACCGGGGCAAATCCTGCTGGTGGCAGATCCAGATTCCTATAATCCCCCGCATCTCATACAGCTATTGAAACAATCTCAGTATGAAGTCAACCAATCCGTTTCAGCTCTGCCTGGTGAATCCGCAGCATTTTTGCATCGTCATTTTGGTCTGTTTCACTATGTACTGGATCAAGGAGGAACCTTAGTTGGCACCGCATCATCAATGGGTGACACTTATTTCTCCCAAATCAAAAAAAATCTGTCAAAGTTACAAAAGCTTTATGAAAAAGAATATCGGTTAAATGGGCTAAACCGAAAATTTATCAGTACCGAGTTTTATGTAGAAAGACAACTGATTATGGGTAACTTAAAGGGATTATTAAATAAATTTAGCAGACTCTATTTGAAAATCGACCAACATCCTAATTTAAAACATGCGTTAAAGTTATCAACCAAAGCCATTGCTCACCAATGGGATAAAGCAGGGATTGGCGCGATAAAGGGATATAATCATATAATCACCCGCAGTGCTAAAATGGTTAAATGGATGAAATATGGCGGCCGAGTTGCTATTGGTCTAGATTTTATCGATACCACCGGGCAGGTTATTGATGCCTGTAATTATGGACAAACAGGAAAATGTGAAAAAGTGGCTATCAAAGAATATAGTAAATTTTCCGGTAGAACGATAGGAGGAGGAAGTCTTGCGTATATTAGTGGAGTTGCCGCAGGCACAGCATGTGTTGTTCTTGGGATTGCAACTGAAGGATTAGCGGCTGGAATTTGCATAGCAGGCGGCGGCTTATCTGGTGGTTATATTGGCAGTAAAATCGGAGAAAGGGCTGCTGAATCTATCGTAGATTTATTTATAGGAAATTAACTATGAGCATATTGGATTTGATAATGACAATATGTCTTTTCTTATCTCTTTTATTTTCGGTTATATCAATAGCCATTTACAAAATAAATCAAAAAAAGATGGATAAAATTATTGAATTATATATAGAAGAAGGACTTTATTTACCAACAGGCATAATAATAAAACGCTTCGGAAGGATGCGTGATCAGATTCACGTCGTTTTGTTCTTCTACATGTTGTTAATCGGAAAAAAAATGAAGATAAATCAGCCTGATAGTAAATATATGCACCAAGAATCTTATTACTTTATTCAAAATCTACCCTCCAGTTTAACGCATTGGATGAAAACATGCATTATTATCACTTATATAGGTGGAGCATTTGCTCTAATATCAACAATAATAATCTTAATTCAAAATTATTATTAATCGTGCTAAACCTAATATCAGTAGCTATTTACAAGATAAATCAGCGCAACATCAATAAAATCATTGAATTATATACAGAGGCTGGACTTTATATGTTAGCAGGAGCAAAAATGGGCCGTTTTTTGGGCATTTATAGTCAGTATCAGGTTGCAATGTTTTTCTATATGCAGCTCACCGGGAAAAGAATAAGAATCAATGAAAAGGATAGTAAATACATGTACCAAGAATCTTATAACTTTATTCAAAACCTACCCTCCAGATTAACTCACTGGATAAAAATATATTTCATCACCTTTAATATAAGTGGTGCATTTTTCTTCATAACAATGAAGTCATTTCTATTTAGAGAATATTCTTAACTATACTGGACATTCAATAGGATTTTAATATGAATATAATCACTTTTATCATTTTACTTATTCCTTGCGCTTCTTTTATTGGTTTTTTCATTATATCAGCAGCTATTTACAAAATAAATCAAAGAAAGATGGATAAAATTATTGATTTATATATGGAAAAAGGATTTTGTTTATCATCAGGAGCATACATGGGGCATTTTATGGGTATTCACGGTCAATTTTATACTGCCGCATTTTTCTATAAATTATTGACAGGAAAAAAATAAGAATAAATAGACCTAATAGTAAATATATGCCACAAGAGTCTTACGATTTCATTCAAAATTTATCCCCCAATTTAACTCACTGGATAAAAATATGTTACATTACCATCAATATAAGTGTTGCATCCTTCATTATATCAATGGCAATATGCTTGTTTGAAAAATACGCTTAACCATACTAAATATTCAATGGGACTTTAATATGAATAGAATAACTTTTATCATCTTGGTTATTTCTTATATCTCTTTCAATCTTTTTCTCATTATATCAATAGCCATTTACAAAATAAATCAAAAAAAGATGGATGAAATTATTGAATTATATATGAAAAAAGGTTTTTGCTTATCAGCAGCAGCATACATTGGTCATTCTATGGGTATTCATGGTCAGATTCATCCTGCCGTATTTTTCTATAAATTATTAACAGGGAAAAGAATAAGGATAAATGAGCCTGGTAGTAAATATATGCCCCAAGAATCCTATGATTTCATTCAAAACTTACCCTCCAATTTGACCCACTGGATAAAAATATATTTCATCACCATTAATATAAGTTTTATATCCTTCTTTATATCAACAGTAACGGCTTTATGTCATAAATACTCTTATATTTTTAACTGAATTCAACTCAAAATACGCACTAAAATTTGGAGATCACATTAAGAATAAAAATGGAGAATGTAATGGGTAAATCTGCTATTGAGTATTTTTTGGAGATGAATATGCACAGAATAATTCCTCTTGTTGTTATTATCTCTTAATCAGTTTATTATCTTTCGCTATTGGAATAGTATTTCTTACATATGATAAATATATCTTACCGTTTTTTAATTAAGACTTTTTTAGAAGAACACGTAGCCAGGAAGACTATAGATAACTATGGATTTGAGAAAGCTGCGGAATTTACTGTAGATTTTTTTATAGGAAATTGACTATGTGCATATTGGATTTGATAATGACCATATGTTTTTTCTTATCTATTTTATTTTTGGTTATATCAATAGCCATTTACAAAATAAACCAAAAAAAGATGGATAAAATTATTGAATTATATATAGAAGAAGGACTTTATTTACCAACAGGCATAATAATACAACGCTTCGGAAGGATGCGTGATCAGATTCACGTCGTTTTGTTCTTCTACATGCTGTTAACTGGAAAAAAAATGAAGATAAATCAGCCTGATAGTAAATACATGCACCAAGAATCTTATTACTTTATTCAAAATCTACCCTCCAGTTTAACGCATTGGATGAAAACATGCATCATTATCACTTATATAGGTGTAGCATTTGCTCTCATATTAACAATAATAATATTAATTCAAAAATATTATTCATCGTGCTAAATGGATATGCGTAGCTGTCTGTAGTGTAGTAGGTGGAATTGCCGGAAGCACAGCAGGAGATTTTTTAATAGATAAAACCGTAAGTGAATAACATGAATATCTTAATCAATACAGTTAACTTTATCATGCTTTCTTTATTTTTAGTTAGTATGTTTTTGTTGCTATCTTTATTCATTTTTTATGGAATAAATAAAAAATCCTTCACAGAAATCAGAGACGAATATATAAAAAATGGGTTTTTTATACCACAAATTATATATGTAATATCGTTTTCTGGCTTCTATGGGAGTTATTATCTATCATGTTTCTTCTACCAGATAATAACTAGAAGAAAGACTATAATATCTCGTGCTTTTATAGGTAATTCCATCCCGCAAGAAGCATATGAGTTCGCAAATAGTATACCTAAAAAACTTGCATTAATAATGATTATCCATTATTCTATATTCTTATTCATTTTAAGCTGTTACTTCTCTTGTTATACAAGTAATTAACGAATACATAAAATACACCCTATTAATTAAAACATCAATGGGAATTAATATGAACAGATTAACTCTTATCATTATGACTATCCTTTATATTTTATTTATTGTTTTTTTAGTTGTATCAATCATTATTTACAAAATAAATCAGAGTAAGATGAATGAAATTATTGAATCATATATAGGAAAAGGACTTTATTTATCAGCAGGAGTAAAGCTGGGCCGTTTTTTGGGTGTTTATGGTCAATTTCAAGTTGCTATGTTTTTTTACCAATTACTCATTGGAAAGAGAATAAGAATCAATGAAAAGGATAGTAAATATATGTATAAAGAGTCCTACGACTTTATCCAGAGATTACCGAAAAATATGACAAGGTGGTTAAAGCCCTATATTTTAACCACCTCCATCAGTATATTATCTTTCTCTATCGGAATGATATTTGTTTTATATTTCAAATATATCAAATAGACTATAAATTTATATTCAACATTCAATTGAATATTAATATGAACAGAGTCACATATATCATCTTATTTATTTCATTCACTATTTTTATTATTATATCAATAGCCATTTGCAAAATAAATCAGAAAAATATGGATCAAATTATCGAATTATATATAGAAGAAGGGTTTTATTTACCAATAGGAATAACGATAGAACGCTTCGGAAGGATGCGTGATCAGATTTACGTCATTTTGTTCTTCTACAGGCTGTTAATCGAAAAAAGAATGAAGACAAATCAGCCTGATAGTAAATATATGCACTAAGAATTTTATTACTTTATTCAAAACCCACCCTCCAGTTTAACTCATTGGATGAAAATATGTATCATTACCACTTATATAGGTGCAGCATTAATTCTCATATCAACAATAATAATCTTAATTCAAAAACATTATTCATCGTGTTAAATCTATTTAAGAGGCTCAATAAACATCAAATGTCAGTTCCAGTTTTTCACGTGTTAGCATCCGCTATCATTAACAATGGTGAAGGTTTAATGACGTTTAGCATCTAGAATATAGGCAATCCTCATCTCCCATACAGAAAAAACTGTCAATTCATCCGCATTAACAGGTAAAAACGAGCGGAATCTATCACAAACTCTTTAAGGTGTTAAGGTAACAAAAATGGTATACTCCACCGCCTAAATCCCATTTAAACATTATTTACAGAGCGTCCGTGGTGGATCAGAAACAACAATATAACCTGAACAAATTACAGAAACGTTTACGCCGTGATGTCGGTCAGGCAATCGCTGATTTCAATATGATTGAGGAAGGCGATCGCATTATAGTCTGCCTTTCTGGTGGTAAAGACAGCTATACCCTGCTGTCCATCCTGCAAAATCTGCAAAAAAGCGCTCCGGTTAATTTCTCACTTGTTGCAGTTAATCTGGATCAGAAACAACCCGGTTTTCCTGAGCATATCCTTCCCGCTTATCTGGATGAACTGGGGGTCGAATATAAAATTGTCGAAGAAAACACTTATGGCATAGTGAAAGAGAAGATACCCGAAGGTAAAACAACTTGTTCTCTCTGCTCCCGCCTGCGCCGTGGCATCTTATATCGTACAGCCACTGAGTTGGGCGCCACGAAAATTGCATTAGGCCATCACCGTGATGATATTTTGCAAACCTTATTTCTCAATATGTTTTATGGCGGCAAACTAAAAGGTATGCCGCCAAAGTTAATGAGCGATGCTGGTAAACATGTTGTTATTCGCCCTCTCGCCTATTGCCGCGAGAAAGATATTGAACGCTATGCAACCGCCAAAGCATTCCCGATCATTCCTTGTAATCTCTGTGGTTCACAACCCAATCTGCAACGTCAGGTTATCAAGGATATGTTACGGGAATGGGATAAGCGTTATCCCGGCAGAATTGAAACCATGTTTCGTGCGGTACAAAATGTCGTTCCATCGCATCTCAGCGATTTTAATCTATTCGATTTTAAAAATATCACTCACAACAGCGAAGTGATTGATGGTGGCGATCTCGCTTTTGACCGCGAAGAATTACCCATACAACTCGTCAGTGATATAGAAGATCAACCCGATTATCAATCAGAACGACTGGATGTTATTGAAGTCAAATAGCTATTCTTACTGCCTATCCCAATAGCAGGATCTTAATCATACCGCTCTGGATATATCTCAGAGCGTTAATTTCTGCTTCTCTTTCACTTTCGTCTTGATTTTTATTTATTTTCCTAAAGCAACAAATGAAAAATAAAAAAAGCCGACATTAGAAATTAATATCGGCACAAGAATGGGCAATTATTCTGTATAAAGACTTATGTGAGAAAAACTAAAATTACGGAGAACAACATTCATCGCTTAACGTTGTTTTCACCTGCGAGAGTTATCATGCCTCAATGACGACTGGTGAATATTGATATATCTCAAATTAAGGGCTAGTTTTAGTAACTCTTCTCCGTAGTTATGTTTCATATCTCCAAATAACGATTTAATTTTCATAGCCATTTACTTCTTTTTAACCACCAGGCAACAAATATAATCAATCCCAATAACAGCAAACAAAAAATACTAAAACCCAGATGGTTTTCATTACCAGGAATACCGCCAAGGTTGACACCAAATAATCCAGTCAGGAATGTTGTCGGTAAAAAAATCATGGCAAATAATGACATAGTATAAGTACGACGGTTCATCGCATCCGCCATCATGGATGTAATTTCATCTGAAATAATCGCTGTGCGAGCAATACAACCATCCAAATCATCCAATTCCCTTCCCAAGCGATCAGAGATTTCCTGCATTCGATGACGATCTTCATCACTCATCCAGAGTAATCTTTCATTGGCGAGACGAGCAAATACATCTCTTTGAGGCGCCATATAACGGCGCAGAACAATCAATTGCTTACGCAGTAAAGCTAATCCACCCCGTCCCGGTATCCGTTGCTCAAGAATCATATTCTCAAGCTCAATAAGGTTGTCATGAAGATCTTCAATAAAATTACCCACTTCATCGGTTATTGCATCAGCCATTTCAACCAACCAGTGCCCGGTCGTTTTCGCGCCTACCCCATTCTGTAAATCATTCAGTACCTGTTCCAGTGAATGAACTTTACGATGGCGACTGGAAACGATAATTTCAGAATTAATATATACCGAATGAACTTCAAGATGCTTGAGTCGTCAGACATAAAAACATTTAAATTCAACAACATAATCGTTTTTCAAACATGCACTTTGAAGTATCTTGAGTATAAATACGGAACGTGACCAGTTGATCGGGACGTTCACTTTTATTGCTATTAATTGTTCGCAGCGTAATCATCGTACCATCTCCGGTACGAACTATTTTTGGTCTAAAACTCTCTCCGGCCAGCCCCTTTTTGACTGTTTCTGGTAACAGATCCGTGTCCATTATCCAGCGATAACTTTTGGGATTGTGGTAATCCAGATGTTGCCAGAAAGGTTGAGCTGGTGTGGCTAATCCATTCATGTCAATCGGCGTCATACCGCCTTGACCATCAAACTGACAAGCATAGACTGCATCAGCCTCTTGCAATGATGAGCCATAAATGGTTTCCACATCCAGCTCCTTACCCTTAATGCTTAATTATGTACATAGTATGACTATATGCCACGTCTTCTGGATTGGTGATCGGGTATCCTTTTAACCAAGGTTTTATCAATCTGCCGTTAGTGTATTGATAAATCGGCGCAATAGGCACCTGTTCAGCAATCATTTGCTCCGCTTTGTTGTAGTCATCGTTTCTTAAGCCATCATCTGTTCGCAAACTAGCAGATTGTAGCAGTTTGTCGTAATTTGCCTGATGGAATTTAGCAATATTGCCACTATGCGTTGACGTTAACAGGCTTAGAAATGTAGAAGGTTCGTTATAATCACCCACCCAAGATGCACGAATAACATCAAAATTACCCGTGTTACGGCTATCAATATAAGTTTTCCATTCCTGATTCATCAAACTTACTTGCACCCCCAGTTTTTTCTTCCACATAGAGGCAATAGCAATCGCAATTTTCTGGTGGTTTTCGGAATTATTATAGAGCAGAGAAAGTTTCAGTGGATTGTTCGGCCCGTAACCAGCCGCTTGTAACAAAACTTTAGCCTGTTGGTCCAGTTCTGCCTGTGTATGTTGTTCCATGTCACTAAGCACAGGATGGAAACCTGCGGTCACATCCGGCGTAAAATGCCAGGCAGGTTTCTCTCCCGTCGCCAAGACTTTTTCCGCAATGACTTTACGGTCAATTGTCATAGAAAGCGCTTTACGCACTCTGGCATCATTCGTTGGTGCACGTTGGGTGTTAAAAGCGTAATAATAGGTCCCCAACTGATCCGGCGTATAGACTTGCCCAGGTAATTCATGCTGCAATTTTTTATACATATTTTTCGGGAAGGATTCGGTAATATCCAAATCATCCGCCAGATAGCGTTTAGTCGCGTGCGATTCCTGATTAATTGGTACGAATGTGACTTTGGTCAGGACGGTTTTTTTATGATCCCAGTAATAAGGGTTTGGTGTCAGAACGATTTTTTCATTAACAATTCGATCATGTAATTTGAAAGCACCATTCCCCACCAAATGACCAACTTTTATCCACTCTTTCCCATATTTTTCTACTATTTTCTTATTTACCGGATAGAGACTGAAATTCGCAGTCAGATTGGGAAAATAAGGCACAGGCCGGTTTAATGTCACCTTTAATGTGTGCTTATCAATGGCCTCAACACCCAGTTTTGCCGGCAGTAGTTTACCGTCAATAATTTCCTGAGCATTTTCAATACCCGCTAGTGCGGCAAACCAAGCAAAAGATGAGGTATTAGCCGGAGTGACCAACCGCTGCCAACTATACACAAAATCTGTCACAGTAACCGGTTCACCATTTGACCAACGAGCATCAGAACGCAAGGTAAAAAACCAAGTTTTGTTGTCTGCGGTTTTCCACGCTGTTGCGACGCCGGGAATGGCCTTGCCATACGCATCCTGATTCACTAACCCTTCAAACAGATCACGCTGAACTTGCGCTTCTGTCAAACCCACGGCATTAATCGGGTCCAAGGACGCCGGTTCGTCTTTTAGGTGACGCACCAGTTCCTGTTTGTCATTAAGCTGAGTGCCAGAAGGAACTTCCGCAGCAAAAGCAGAAACGGAGATAAGAGAACTATTGATAATAATGATAAGTAGTGCACAAGAAATCAGATTGAAATAGCGCATAAGGTAATAATCTGCCCTGTTATAAAATAGATATCCCATTACTAAATTATAAGCCATTGTCAGAATGACACAATCAGACAATTTTACTCTTACAAGCACTATTTTTGATGGGCAAGCGCCAAATATTCTTCTACACTGGGCAATCGTGGTTCATTTATCAGAGGAAGAAAGCTATGACACAAACAGTAAAATTTCAAGGCAATGATATCGCCGTAAGCGGCCAGTTCCCAAAATCAGGGGAAAAAGCGAAAGATTTTACTCTGACAGCCAAAGATCTCTCCGATGTCTCTCTTAGCCACTATGCTGGAAAAAGTAAGGTGCTGAATATTTTCCCAAGTATCGATACCGGTGTTTGCGCGGCATCAGTACGTAAATTTAATCAGGTAGCGAATGATTTGGAAAATACCGTCGTACTGTGCATTTCTGCCGACCTGCCTTTTGCTCAGTCCCGTTTCTGTGGCGCGGAAGGGTTATCAAATGTCGTCACGCTGTCTACCCTGCGTGGCGGTACTTTCAGTGAAGATTATGGCGTTGCCATCAGCAGTAGTCCTCTGAGTGGTCTCACAGCCCGTGCAGTCATTGTGCTTGATGAAAGCGATAACGTGATTTATAGCCAACTGGTTGATGAAATCACTAATGAGCCAGATTACGATAGCGCACTGGCCGCACTGAAATAAATCCCGTGATTTATGCCCTATGGATTTCAAGATGGATCGCGACGGCAAGGGAGTGAATCCCCGGGAGCATAGGTAACTATGTGACCGGGGTGAGCGAGTGCAGCCAACAAAGAGGCAACTTGAAAGATGACGGGTATATATAGTGCCCACTTCCGGTGGGCATTGTTTTATTCATCACCATCCGGCTCATATTCAGTAGCATGCTTCCTGCTACTCAGACCATATTCTCTCAATTTATTGGCAATCGCAGTATGCGATACCCCAAGACGTTTAGCCAGTTTACGCGTGCTAGGATAGTGCCGATAAAGACGCGTTAACACCGAACGTTCAAAACGTTTACTGATTTCATCCAGAGAACCATTGAACACATCTTCACTAAAAGAAACCTCTGTTTCAAACTCTGGCAGTTGTATATCCCGCGGCGTCAGCTCCATATTTTCAAGCTGAGTCAGCGCCCGATAGATGGCATTTTGTAACTGCCTTACGTTACCGGGCCAACTGTAACTCGTCAGAAAGTGGGGAAGTTCAGGGGACAATTTCGGTTTCAGTACTCCCTGTTCTTCAGAAAAACGCTCAATAAAATACTCCACCAGCGGCATAATATCTGCTTTACGATCACGCAACGGCGGGAGTGTAATCGCCAACACATTAAGACGATAATAGAGATCTTCGCGAAATTCCCCTCGCTGCACCAATTCAACCAGATTTTTTTGTGTAGCACAGATAACTCTGACATTCACTTTGACTTCATTTTCCTCCCCTACTCGGCGGAAAGTACCATCATTAAGAAAACGCAGCAGCTTAATTTGCATCTGTGGCGACATTTCGCCAATTTCATCCAGTAAAACAGTGCCTCCATTAGCCTGCTCGAAGAAACCTTTCTTTCCTTCAATCGCATTCGGATAAGCGCCGGCGGCATAGCCAAACAGTTCACTTTCTACTACATCATCCGGCATTGATGCGCAGTTCAACCCCAAAAAGGGCTGTTTTCCGCGTAAGCTGTGAAAATGACAGGCTTTCGCCAGAATATCTTTGCCAGTTCCTGTCTCACCAATCAGCAACAGTGGCGCATCCAGCATCGCCATTTTACGGGCCTGCTCAATAATCTGAGTCATTTTTGGGCTAACAGCGATAATCGCCTTAAACTCACTACCATCATTGACAGTTAGTTTTTTCAGTTGATTCCCTATTCGAGCAGCAGATTTGAGCATAATCACTGTGCCAACACATTGCATTTTCTGCTTTTCATCAATCAGCTGAATAGGAGTAATATCCATCAGGTAGTCCAGGCCTTTGAGAGTTATCCTTTCCACTCGTTGCTGGATATTTTTATTTTCAAACCAGCGCGAAAAGTTATAACCGCTGATAAACTGCCCAATAGGTTTTTGATAAGTTTGTTCCTCACTAACACCAAACAGCTTAAACACCGCGGAGTTAGCAAGCTCAATATTTCCTTTCAGATCAACTGAAAAAACAGGCTCAGGCAAGGATTCCAACAGTGCACACATCGCTTTGTGTTCTCTTTCTGAAGGCATAAAAGAGACGGTACGAACATCAATAACACCATTAATACGGCGAATTTCTGCCATCAATTTACGAAATACATTGAAATCAACTTGTGAAAAATTAAGGTAAATCCGGCCGATTTGAGATATTTCTATCCCTTTTAAATCAATATTCTCTAATACCAGTAGATCGAGCAGTTCACGGGTCAGCCCAATTCGATCATGGCAAGCAACTTCTAAGCGCATCTGTTTTGACCTTATTTACACTAATGCATATAATTTTTTAAAATACTACTCTCTACAATTATGCATATGAAGCATTCTGTCAGTAAAAATTGACCAGACTCCAGTTTTTTAATGTCGCAAATAACACAGTATTTGAAACTTTCACTAAAATAAACAAATCCTAAGATTGATTATAAAACAAATTAATAAAATAACGTAAAATATTGTCATTATCTGGATATTTTGTGCGTTCATATAGAATTAAAGTATATATCATTTAATTAACTATATTCTTAGACTTATCTGGCAGGATATTCTTAAGTTGAGTGATTAGCTGACGACGGAAATCTCCTAATTTAGGTTTATCACCTTCTATCCAAGGTAATGGCCTACATAATTCCATCGCTTTAATACCCAACCGGGCGGTCAGTAAACCTACACCGATCCCTTGAGCGGCTCTGACAGAAAGACGCGCAGCGATATCCTGCGATAACCAATCCATACCCACTTCCCGCACCACTTCTGAAGCACCAGAAAAAACAATATTCAGTAGAACAAGACGGAAGAGCCGAATACGACTGAAATATCCCAGTTCAATACCATATAGAGCTGCAATACGATTAATTAGCCGGATATTACGCCAGGCAATAAATGCCATATCGACAATGGCCAACGGGCTAACTGCTATCATTAATGCCGATTCCGCAGCACAGCGGCTGATTTCAGCCTTGACTTGAGAGTCCAAAACAGGTTGAACCCATTTACTGTACAACACCACCACTTCACGATCGTTATGTGTATCATGTAAAGCGGCCCGCCAGCGCTGTAACGCCGGGTTATGCTGTTCGATACCCGCCTGACTTGCCAACTTCTCACAAAATTCCCGCCCTTTACCCACGCCATGATGCTGCAATAACGCTCTCGCCGTATCGCGTTCCTCAGACCGCATTCTTAGTCGATAAAGGCGATGCCACTCATTGACAAGAGAACCTATTCCCGCAAAGACAATCATGCCCCCGGCTGCCGCTACACCTAATGCACTCCAATCCTGCTGCTGCCATGATTGATAAATCCACTGCACAAACTGAGCAACAGCACTCACCCCCAATAACATCAGAGAACCATATACCATTCTACGCCAGCAACTACGCTTAGGTTTCAGTGCCGCATTAACTATCCCTTCTACCTGACCTTCGCGTTCTTCAGCCTCAAGTTCCGGTGAAGCAGGACAAAAATTCGCTGTGTCTTTTTCATTAAAGATCTGAGCAGGCTTTAAAACCGGCTCTTGTGGCCCCGATAAAGATTCTGCAAAGTCAATTCTTGGCTTCAAGGGCTCCGTCATTTCACTTTATCTCCCACTAAAAATTCCAGCACGGTATCTAACCGGATATGAGGCAATGGTGTATCAACATTTACCGGGCAAGGGCTAAACTCTTCGAAAGCGAAACCCTGTTTTTGCCAGAAGTTATCCTCAGGTAAACGCCGTGGCACCTCTCCTGGAAAAAATGTCAGCGGTTTACCATCTGTAAGCCGATATCCTTTCAACGCCGGAATACTTTCACCATTGTGTTCAATCACGCCACTTTCTGTCGCTCGTACCGACGCAAGGCCAACACAATCCATGCTGATACCTTCAAAAACCGCATTTTGTCTGGCTTCCTGAATCAATTGCTGGAGTAAAGAAACCAAATTAGCATGCTGATCTGCGGTAACGTGATCGGCTTTACTGGCAGCAAACATTAATTTATCAATGCAAGGGGAAAACAGGCGACGGAAGAGCGTTCGTTTACCATAATGAAAACTTTGCATTAATTGTGTCAGCGCCAAACGCATATCATTAAATGCTTGTGGTCCACGGTTTAATGGCTGTAAACAATCTATCAACACAATCTGCCGATCAAAACGTAGAAAATGCGCTTTATAAAACCCTTTCACCACCGACTGGCAGTAATATTCAAAGCGCTGACGCAGCATACCGATATTCGTGTGTCTATCTGCCTGAGCAAATCGTGACTCAGTGATATTGTTGATATCCGGCCACGGGAAAAATTGTAAAGCCGGAGCACCCATCATATCACCGGGCAGAACAAATCTCCCCGGCTGAATAAAATGTAAACCTTGCTCTTTGCATTTAGCCAAATATTCCGTATAGGCCTGAGCAATAGCAGCCAACAGATTCTCATCCGCGGGTGCCAGTGGATCGCACTGTTTACAAAGTTCCAACCAAGGTTTCGCCCATGCAGCTCTTTGTCCCTGCAATAAGCTATTCATCTGGTGTGACCATGTTAAATAACTTTGCGCCAACATCGGTAGATCCAACAGCCATTCGCCGGGATAATCCACAATTTCCAGATATAACGTGGCAGTTTCTTTAAAATGGCGCAACAGAGAATCCCCAGAACGGTAACGAAGTGCCAGACGGATTTCACTGACACCCCGCGTCGGAGTCGGCCAGGCTGGCGGTGTGCTGTAAAGTGCGGTCAACCCTTCATCATAAGTAAAACGAGGAACGCCCAAATCACGTTGTGGAACCCGTTTTACACCCAACAAGCGACCGTCACGCACAGCAGAAAATAGCGGCAACCGGGCACCGCTATGGAGGTTAAGTAACTGATTAACCAAAGATGTGATAAACGCTGTTTTACCACTACGACTTAATCCTGTTACAGCTAACCGTAAATGGCGATCCATCCCACGATTAACCAACGCAGTTAATTCATTTTGTAGCCGTTTCATGTCTCTCCTGTGATAAATATGACGATCAGGCAATACCCGTTGCATCATTTAACTTTTCCTGCAACTCGTGCTGGCAAAGCTTCACGCTGACGCTACATCTCTTGTTTAGCCAACTTATGAGAAACCCAAACCGTGTTAGGATCATCGGCTTCATTGAGGCCCTGTTTCACTTGTTCCCGGAACCAATTATCGTGTTCCGCCGCTTCATGAGTTCGTTTCAACACTAATGACCCCAATTAGCCCAAGGCCTCCCTTAATTATTATCAAAGCTGCCTGAAACGACTGCGAACGCTGAACGTTTCCGAGGTGATATAACGCTCCATTTGGCGCAGACGAATCTCTCCCGATTTCAATTGATAATCGATTTCATTCAGCAAGTTTTGTACTGAAAAATGGTCCTCTTCGGTATAACCCGTAGGTGCCGGATCAAGGACGAAAACCAGTACAATATAAGCAACAACCACAAAACCAAACAGGCCAAAGAAGAGTGACAATACCGCGATGACACGAATCAAACGTACTGGTACATCAAAATAATAGGCCAACCCAGCACAAACACCTTTAATTTTGCCCTTTTCGGGTATTCGATACAGTTTCCGGCGGTTACCATTCGACATTATGATTGCCTCCAATCAGGATGTTCCGCATCCAGAATATCTTCCAATGTTTTGATTCGTGCCTGCATATGTTGTACCCGCTCTGCCAGACGCTGAATTTCATTCTGATCTAACTGGCTTTGGTTTGAATTCCGGCTGTTATAATGCAACCACAACCAGATGGGTAACACAAAAAGTACAAAAATAGTCAGCGGAATGCCAAGAAATATAGAGCCCATCACTTTTCCTTAAATGGTTAGTTGAGTGCGCCAACACTTAATGTTGTTCTTTATTAGCATTTATTTTAGCCTTCATTGCCGTTAACTGCGCACTGATTTCATCGTCTGCTTTTAATTCAGCAAACTGTTGATCCAGCGATTTTTGTTTTCCCATGCCCACGGCTTCTGCTTCCGCTTCCATATGATCGATACGGCGTTCAAATTGTTCGAAGCGAGCCATTGCCTGATCAATTTTACCGCTGTCTAGCTGATGACGAACCTGTCGGGAAGAGGCGGCCGCCTGATGACGCAAAGCCAATGCCTGTTGTCTTACTCGGGTTTCGCTAAGTTTGTTTTCAAGCTCAACAATCTCCCCTTTCATTCTCTCAAGTGTCTCTTCCAGTATGGTCAATTCATGTTTCAATGTATCCACTAAAGCAGCCACTTTCTGCTTTTCAAGCAGGGCTGCCCGTGCCAAATCTTCTCTCTCTTTATTCAACGCCAGTTCCGCTTTTTCCTGCCAGTCGTGCATTTGTTGTTCACCTGCGGTAATGCGGCGAGATAACTGCTTTTTCTCTGCCAAAGCACGGGCGGAAGTTGAGCGAATTTCAACTAAAGTGTCTTCCATTTCCTGAATCATTAGACGAATCATTTTCTGCGGATCTTCCGCTTTATCCAGTAATGAAGAGATATTGGCATTCACGATATCAGCAAAACGAGAGAAAATACCCATGGCAAATTATCCTCTTTGGTTAAGGTTGGTTAATACTATTCATGTCACTTCTATCCTATCAAGAGTCGTGCCAACTTTTCATTTACTTTATTTCCATGAAATATAAAGAAATTTTTTTATTTAACTTTTTATCACAACGTAATAAAGTGGCTAAAATAACCAATTATCGGTGAAAATAACCATGAATGACGCCACAGAAAACCTATTGGGTGAAGCAAACAGCTTTATTGAAATTCTGGAGCAGGTATCCGCGCTGGCAAAATTAAACAAACCCGTTATCGTTATTGGGGAACGCGGAACCGGCAAAGAGCTGATTGCCCGCCGTTTGCATTATTTATCTCCCCGCTGGCAAGGCCCATTTATCTCCCTAAACTGCGCGGCTCTGAATGAAAATTTATTGGATTCAGAGTTATTTGGTCATGAAGCTGGCGCATTTACCGGTGCACAAAAGAGGCACCAAGGAAGATTTGAACGTGCTGATGGAGGAACACTATTTCTTGATGAATTGGCAACCGCACCAATGCAAGTTCAAGAAAAGCTGTTGCGTGTCATTGAATATGGGCATCTTGAACGCGTTGGCGGCAGCCAATCATTACAAGTTGATGCTCGACTGATATGCGCGACCAATGATAATCTGCCCGCAATGGCAGCCAAGGGGCAATTCCGCGCTGATTTGCTCGATAGGCTGGCTTTCGATGTGGTTAAAATCCCACCATTGCGGCAAAGACAGCAGGATATCATGTTGTTAGCGCAGCATTTTGCTATTCAGATGTGCCGCGAACTTGATTTACCACTATTTCCCGGGTTCACTGACCAGGCAAGACAACAGTTACAGGATTACACGTGGCCCGGTAATATTCGTGAACTGAAAAATGTTGTGGAACGATCGGTTTATCGTCACGGCGAAAATTCTGCTCAACTTGATAATATTATTATTAACCCATTCGCTTCCACACCACATTTTATAGCCAATGATGATAGTAATGATTTATCTTCACAACTTCTGCCTTCACTACCCGTTAATTTAAAACAGTGGCAACATGACAGCGAACGACAATTAATAGCATTATCATTAAAAGAGAGCAGATTTAACCAAAGAAAAGCAGCAGAGAAACTACGACTGACCTATTATCAATTACGAGGCTTAATGAAGAAACATGATATCAACGTCGGCGATAAGTGATCCGGATTACAGATAAAAAAAAGCCAGCACCCGAGCTGGCTAAAAAACACTGGAAGCAATGTGAGCAATGTCGTGCCTTTCCTGAGATACAAAAACTGTTCCCCGGAAGTGCGATACAGATGATAATGGTTATCAATACGTTTTGTAAAGCACTTTATTGAGAATTTTTCTCATTATCATCCCCGCAGCGTTTTTTTGGGCTCAAGCGCGAATTGAGATACAATGTGTCAATTCTAATTAATAACAGATGCCTTATATGCGCAGTTTGATTTACTGGATCATATTATCCCTTTCAGCTCCTGCTATTGCAGAAACAATAGCTATGCCTGAAAAAAATCCCCACGTTCCGACTGACATTCAGCAACAAGGGCTTATTTATTGCGTTAATGGCAATCTGAATACCTTTAATCCCCAACTGGCTAGCAGCGGCTTAACTGTCGATACACTGGCGGCACAACTCTATGAGCGCCTACTAGATGTTGACCCTTATACTTATCGTTTACTCCCTGAATTAGCCTCCCATTGGGAAATACTGGATAACGGTGCTACCTACCGTTTTTATTTGCGCCATAATGTCTCATTTCAATCAACAGACTGGTTTACTCCGACCCGTAACATGAATGCTGATGACGTCATTTTCAGCTTTAAGCGCCTGTTTGATAAGCAACACTATTATCACAGCGTCAATGGCGGGCATTACCCCTATTTTGACAGCCTCCAACTGGCCGATTCTATTCAAAGTATCCGTAAACTTAATGAATATACGGTGGAGTTTCGCTTGAACGAACCAGATGCTTCTTTTCTTTGGCATTTGGCAACCCACTATGCCCCAATCCTTTCACAAGAATATGGGCAACAATTGCATCAAATGAATCGCCATGAACAAATTGACTGGAAGCCTGTCGGCACAGGCCCGTTTATGTTGGAAGATCATCGGACCAGACAATTTATCCGTCTGGTTCGTCATGATAAATACTGGAAAGGCAAACCACAAATGCGTCAGATAGTTATTGACGTCGGCGCCGGCGGCACCGGCAGGATGTCTAAACTTTTAACCGGTGAATGTGATGTATTAGCGTATCCCGCTGCCAGTCAGCTTACAGTTTTACGAGATGATCCTCGCCTGCGCCTGACTTTACGCCCAGGAATGAATATCGCTTATCTGGCTTTCAATACCAGCAAGCCACCACTTGATAAGCTACAGGTCCGGCAAGCCATTGCTTACGCTATTAATAACCAACGGCTGATGCAATCCATCTATTATGGTACGGCGGAAACAGCCTCATCAATTTTACCTCGGGCGTCATGGGCTTATGATAATCAAACTGAAATTACGGAATACAACCCAGAAAAATCCCGTAAAATGCTTAATGACCTCGGATTAAATGGCTTGCAATTGAGCTTATGGGTACCTTCCGCCTCTCAATCATATAATCCAAGTCCACTCAAAATGGCAGAACTGATTCAGGCCGATTTAGCACAAGTTGGTATTACCATGAGTATCAAACCTGTTGAGGGCCGCTTTCAGGAAACCAAACTGATGGATAAATCTCACGATATGACATTATCAGGTTGGTCAACTGACAGTAATGACCCAGACAGTTTTTTCCGTCCACTGTTAAGTTGTGCTGCTATCGCTTCACAGACAAATTTCAGCCATTGGTGTGAGCCAACGTTTGATAAAATTTTGCGGGAAGCTTTGATTAACCAGCAATTATTATCCCGAATTAAGTATTATCATGCTGCTCAACAAGTCCTTGAGCAGCAATTACCTATATTACCATTAGCCTATTCTCTGCATTTACAGGCCTACCGTCATGATATTAAAGGGCTGGTACTCAGCCCATTTGGTAATACCTCTTTCGCTGGCGTTTATCGGGAAAAAGAGACTAATCGAATGAATCAGAAGGGTGACAAATGATTATTTACACTCTCCGTCGTCTGCTATTGCTGATTATTACCCTGTTTTTCCTGTCACTGATAAGCTTTAGCCTAAGTTACTTTACCCCCAATGCTCCACTCAGCGGGGCATCCCTATTTGATGCTTATATATTCTATTTCAACAGCTTATTACTATGGGATTTTGGCGTATCCAGCATTAATGGTGAACTTATCAGCGGACAACTACGGGAAGTGTTCCCCGCTACAATGGAGCTCTGTATTCTGGCTTTCTCTACCGCCTTACTAATCGGCATCCCACTCGGGATTATTGCGGGAGTATGGCGTAACAAACCAGCGGATACTGTTATCATCTCCATTGCTTTAGTCGGATTTTCCATCCCGATTTTTTGGCTAGCATTATTACTGACTCTATTTTTCTCTCTTTATCTCGGCTGGCTACCCGTCTCCGGGCGCTTTAATCTGCTATATCAGATTGAACCTGTAACAGGTTTCTCATTAATTGATGCCTGGTTATCAAAATCACCCCATCGTAATGAGATGATCATTAGTGCCATGCAACACTTACTGCTACCCGTTATTACACTCGCCGTTGCACCGACAACCGAAGTTATCCGGTTGATGAGGAACAGCACAGAAGAAGTTTTTGGTGAAAACTATATTAAAGCCGCCGCAACCCGTGGTTTATCAAGGCTGACAATTATCCGTCGTCATGTATTACACAATGCGCTGCCCCCTATCATTCCGAAACTAGGATTACAATTTTCCACCATGCTGACACTGGCAATGATGACAGAACTCGTATTTAACTGGCCGGGACTTGGTCATTGGTTGGTCAGTGCCATTCGTCAGCAAGATTATTCCGCCATTTCTGCCAGTGTTATGGTGATTGGCACACTGGTGATTTTTGTCAATGTTCTGTCTGATATTATTGGCGCAATGGCTAACCCTCTGAAGCATAAGGAATGGTATGCCCTTAGATAATTTTTATCGTGAAAAGAAAATGCCGTCACCGATAAAGGTCATCTGGCGCTTTTTCTATTCTGACATGTTGGCAATGATGGGGTTTTATGGGGTGCTGATTCTGATCGCCCTAAGTCTGTTTGGTAGCTATCTGGCCCCCTATAAGCTCGATCAACAATTTCTTGGTCATCAGTTGCTGCCACCTTCATGGTCATATCACGGTAATATCGCATTTTTTCTAGGTACCGACGATCTTGGACGCGACATTCTCAGCCGATTACTAATAGGTACGGCCTCTACATTCGGTTCAGCGCTGTTAGTCACTTTAGCAGCCGCTTTATGTGGTCTGATTATTGGCTGTCTGGCAGGCATGACACGAGGACTGAAATCCGCGGTGCTCAATCATATTCTCGATACATTACTCTCTATCCCATCACTATTGTTGGCAATCATTGTCGTCGCCTTTGTGGGTGCCAGTTTGCAGCATGCAATAATCGCTATTTGGTTGGCGCTATTGCCACGTATCGTTCGCACAGTTTACAGCGCCGTTCACGATGAGCTAGATAAAGAATATGTTATTGCCGCTCGCCTGGATGGTGCCTCTAATTACCACATTCTATGGTATGCCGTATTACCAAACATTACCGCCGCCTTGGTCAACGAGCTAACACGTGCCCTTTCTATCGCCATACTTGATATCGCTTCACTTGGTTTTCTTGATCTTGGCGCCCAACTTCCCTCACCCGAATGGGGAGCCATGTTGGGCGATTCACTGGAGCTAATCTATGTTGCGCCCTGGACCGTTATGTTGCCCGGCGCGGCAATTATGTTCTGTGTCTTGTTAGTCAATTTATTAGGTGATGGATTACACCGAGCAATTAATTCCGGGGTGGAATAATGCCATTACTAGACATTCGCAATCTCACTATTGAATTTATGACTGCCAAAGGGCCAGTTAAAGCGGTTGATCGCGTCAGTATGTCACTGACAGAAGGCGAAATACGTGGTCTGGTTGGTGAATCCGGCTCAGGTAAAAGCTTGATTGCCAAAGCAATAAGCGGAGTCACTAAAGATAATCTCAAAGTGACGGCTGACCGTTTTCGCTTCGATGATATTGACCTGCTCCGTCTGACTCCACGTCAGCGCCGAAAAGTGATCGGCCACAATATCTCAATGATTTTTCAGGAGCCACAATCCTGTCTTGATCCTTCTGAAAATATTGGTCGTCAACTCATTCAAGCCATTCCCTGCTGGACATACAAAGGCCGTTGGTGGCAACGTTTCAAATGGCGAAAACGCCGGGCTATTGAATTACTCCATCGTGTGGGAATTAAAGATCATAAAGACATTATGAGTAGCTTCCCTTGCGAGTTAACGGAGGGAGAGTGCCAAAAGGTCATGATTGCTATCGCATTGGCTAACCAACCACGCCTGCTGATTGCAGATGAACCAACCAATGCGATGGAACCGACCACACAAGCTCAGATTTTCCGTCTGTTAGCACGATTGAATCAGAACAACAACACCACCATTTTACTGATAAGTCATGACTTGCAAGTCATGAGCAAATTGGTGGATCGCATTAATGTTCTGTACTGTGGTCAAACGGTCGAAAGCGCCGTTCCCGATGAATTACTGGTAACACCACACCACCCTTACACACAAGCGTTAAGCCGCGCTATCCCTGATTTTGGTAGCTCTTTGCCCCATAAAAGCAGGTTAAACACCTTATCAGGCGCTATTCCATCCCTTGAACACTTACCCATCGGCTGCCGTTTAGGTCCGCGTTGTCCTTATGCGCAAAAAACGTGTATTGAAACACCGCGGTTGCGGGTGATTAAAAACCACGCTTTTGCCTGCCACTTTCCACTGAATCTGGAGGAACAGTAATTGATTAATACTCTGCTAGAAGTCAGGAACTTGGCTAAAACTTTTCGCTATCGAACGGGGTTTTTTCATCGTCAACATCTCAATGCGGTAAAACCCGTAAGCTTTACCTTAAAAGCTAAACAGACGCTGGCGATTATTGGTGAAAACGGTTCTGGAAAATCAACACTGGCAAAAATGCTTTCAGGCGTCATCGAGCCAACTGCCGGTGAAATCATGATCGAAGGCCATAAACTCACTTACGGTGATTACAGTTATCGCAGCCAACGCATTCGCATGATATTTCAGGACCCAAGTACGTCGCTAAATCCTCGTCAGCGTATTGGACAAATTCTTGATATTCCCCTTCTGCTTAATACAGCGCTTAATACAATGGAGCGGGAAAAACGGATCAACCAGACATTGCGACAAGTTGGCCTGTTACCGGACCATGCCAATTATTATCCACATATGTTAGCCTCAGGCCAGAAACAGCGGGTAGCACTGGCGCGCGCATTGATATTACAACCTCAGATTATTATTGCTGATGAGGCATTAGCATCACTCGATATGTCTATGCGATCTCAAATCATTAATCTGATGTTGGAATTACAGGAAAAACAAGGTATTTCTTACCTCTATGTCACCCAGCATCTTGGCATGATGAAACATATCAGCGATCAGGTGCTGGTCATGCATCAAGGGGAAGTTGTTGAGCGGGGAAATACAGCAGAAGTGTTGGCTTCTCCTCTGCACGATATGACCCGCCGTTTAATCGCTAGCCATTTTGGTGAAGCACTCACCGCTGATGCCTGGCGGCAGGATATTCCTTAACATATAGAAAACGATAATCACTGCTCGGAGCAGAACGCAAAATACAGCATATTTCTCTCTAGCGTGATAGAATTACTGGGTTTATTAACAATAAAACGTCATATTGATATTGTCTCTGTGAGCAATTTTAATCCATGAATATCATTACCGGCGTTATCACACAAGGATACTGTTATGGGTTTTATGACCGGCAAGCGCATTCTGATCACTGGCGTCGCCAGTAAACTCTCCATCGCTTATGGTGTTGCAAAAGCAATGCATGACCAGGGAGCTGAGCTGGCTTTCACTTATCAAAATGACAAGTTGAAACCTCGTGTTGAAGAATTTGCTGCTTCCCTAAATTCTACTATCGTTCTGCCTTGCGATGTAGCTGAAGACGAAAGCATTGAAGTCCTGTTCACCGAACTGAGTAAAATTTGGCCAAAATTCGATGGTTTTGTTCACTCCATTGGCTTTGCACCTGCTGATCAACTGGATGGTAACTATGTCAGTTCCGTTACCCGCGAAGGTTTTAGAATCGCGCACGACATCAGCTCTTACAGCTTTGTTGCTATGGCAAAAACTTGCCGAGAAATGCTGAACCCAAATTCTGCTTTACTGACTCTCACCTACTTGGGAGCAGAGCGCTCAATCCCTAACTATAATGTAATGGGTCTGGCAAAAGCATCTCTGGAAGCTAACGTCCGTTATATGGCTAACGCCATGGGCGCTGAAGGTATTCGTGTTAACGGTATCTCTGCCGGGCCTATCCGTACTTTGGCTGCGTCTGGCATCAAAGATTTCCGTAAAATGCTGGCTCACTGTGAATCCGTTAACCCAATTCGCCGCACTGTAACAACTGAAGATGTTGGTAACGCTGCGGCATTCTTGTGCTCGGATCTGTCCGGCGGTATTACCGGTGAAATCCTGCATGTTGACGGTGGTTTCAGCATTGCCGCAATGAATGAGCTGGAATTGAAATAATCTGATTAATAATCAGTAAATTTCAACTCACAAAACAAGGCCCGAAAAGCTAGTTTTTCGGGCCTTTTATTATCAATAAAATAATATACCCGTCATCTTTCAAGTTGCCTCTTTGTTGGCTGCACTCACTCACCCCGGTCACATAGTTTGCTATGCTCCCGGGGATTCGCTCCCTTGCCGTCGCGATGCAGCTTGAAATCTATAAGGTATAGATTAATCACTTCATTAAATCATCACTAATAGGTAAAAATTAATTTTAAATCAAAATATAAAAAAACGATTAGGCCGAATTATTAAACCCTTTGTAATTAAAGAGTTAAATGATATTACCTTATAATTGTTTTACCGAAATAAAAAATATCAGCTTGTTTCCTTGCACTAATCAGTAATATGTCCTTTAATATAATCAACAACTTAATTTCATAAAATCGATTATTAGGTCAATATTTTATTTTTATTATTATTTTAACCTTTTAGTTTTAATATTATATTTCATGCTTTCATACAATTTAATCATATTTATTATTTTAGCAAGGTGCATAAAATGAAAAATGATTTTTTAATTATATCCAATATGTTTAAATCAATTACCAATATAAAATTACCAGAATGCCTGAAACATTATGATCTATCCCAAGAAATTGCAGCTTCTTGGAATGAATTCAGTGGATCATTATATCGCTGGCCATCAGCACTGGAAGATTATGAATATGCATATAATTCCGATGAACAAGATATTGATAGAATCATTAAAAATATACACAAAGCAACAACTTATTTAGGTTCACTTAGCAGTGGATATTTAGGTCATGGTTATATTGCCAGAGTCAATCATGCATTGAAAGAAATTGAATCAGATTTTAGTAAGCTAAACGATTTCATCTCAAAATTACCACAACCATTTGAAATATCTCAAATTAATTTTGAAAGCAAGAAAAACTTCGCAGAAAAGACACATATAAAAATACAACAATTATTAAAGAATATTCCCGATGGAGAAGATAAAAAACAAATATATAAACTCTCTTTATTGATGGAAGAAATCACTTTAAACATACCAGATATTTCATTTAGTCTTAGAAATATAAACAATTCAGTCAATAAACTTAATGGACAAATAAAAGCAATTAATAATAAATAACGTTTCATAATTCTGCTACACATAGCCTTATTCAACCCATTGTTATACATAGAATTATGGGTGGCATAAGATGTAGCACTATTTTGGAATCTTATTTATTTACAATGAGTTAGTCGAAAACTTTAATGAAGAAAATAAAAAAGATATTTTCACGAGAAACTATAGGCAATGCATGGTCTATTTTAGTGATTTTACAAATAAATTCAATTTATTTTCCTATGATTACAAATCATTTAACAAAAATAATATATTAATTATCTTATAATCAATATAAGATGAATTTTTGCAACTATCAATAATCGCCATTATTTATTCCATATAATATAACCAGTTGTAAAATATGCTATATACCCGTCATCTTTCAAATTGCTTCTTTGTTGGCTGCACTCACTCACCCCGGTCACAGAGTTATCTATGCTCCCGGGGATTCTCTCCCTTGTCGTCGCGATGCATCTTGAAATCCATAGGGTATATTTCCATCTATCGTGGTAGTATATATCAAGGCTATAGCAATGCCTTACTGAGTTCCTTTGTTCTATTATATCGAAAATTTTTAAGGAGCCATACATGAAACTTTATTACCAACCTGGAGCTTGTTCTCTCTCACCTCACATCATACTTCGTGAAGCAGGGCTTGATTTCAGCGTGATTAAAGTTGATCTGAAAACTAAAAAAACGGAGAACGGCGACGATTTCTTCGCAACCAATCCAAAAGGCCAGATACCCACTCTTCTGTTAGATAACAATGAGATCCTCACCGAAGGCTCTGTTATTGTCCAATATATTGCCGACCAGAAACCGGACAAAAAATTAATTGCGCCAGCCGGAACGATGGAACGATATCGTCAACTTGAATGGCTTAGCCATATTTCCAGCGAAATTCATAAAGGATTTTCGCCTCTGTTTTTTCCAGGAACACCAGAAAATTATCGTCCTGTTGCGATTAATAATCTACTGAGAAAATTCAAGTACATAGATGAAGTATTAGCAAAACAGCCATACATTGCCGGGGAGCATTTTACTGTTGCTGACGCTTACTTATTCACTCTCAGTAATTGGGCACCTTTAGTGCAATTGGATCTATCTGATCGGGTTCATCTTAAAGCTTATCAAGAGAGAATTGCAGAACGTCCAAATGTTCGTGATGCACTGAAAGCGGAAGGGTTAATTTGATTTACAGATAAAAGAACCGTTCCACACAATATCAGTGGAACGGTTAAATATCTTTACCCGTCTTTCAAGATGCATCTTGAAATCCATTGGGTATTAATCTAACTGTATTGCCCAAAATTTATGATTAGGTGCCACCATTCTGTCCTGAGCAGCCACAATCTGTAGTTCGTATTCGCCCATCTCTTTGGTTGTTACCATCACTTCATAAACCGCAGCAGCGACATGTTCGAGGGCGGTTTGTAAAGACTCACCTTTTAATAGATTAACCAATAGCAAGCCGCTGGTTAAATCACCAACACCCACTGGCTGCCGTTCGCCAAAGTCCACCAAAGGCCGACTCACATGCCAGCTATGTTCTTTAGTCACTAATAGCATTTCAAAACGATCAGTCCGATAACCCGCGCGACTAAGGTGTTTAACCAGTACAATATCCGGCCCTTTATCGCATAGTGTCCGAGCAGCCACAACAGCCTGTTCTACATTAGTCACTTTCTGCATACTGAGTGTTTCAAGCTCCAGCAAATTTGGCGCAATGATATCACTTACAGGAAGTGCATCTTTACACAAAAATTCAGCCACCCCAGGCACAACAATACAACCTTTTTCTGGGTGCCCCATAACGGGATCACAGAAATACCAAGCATCAGGATTCACCGCTTTTACCCGTTTTACTATATCGATAATATGGCCCCCTTGCTCCGCTGAACCGATATATCCACTCAGTACTGCATGACAAGATTTGAGCTGTTCAATTTCTTCTATGCCCTGAACGATTTCTGTAAGATGGTTAGCTGGCATAACACACCCTTTCCATTGAGCATATTGGGTGTGATTTGAAAACTGTACGGTATTCAACGGCCATACGTTTACCCCCATCCGACGCATAGGGAATTCCGCAGCACTGTTGCCAGCGTGACCAAAAACAACATGAGATTGAATTGAAAGGATATTTTTCACAATGACGGCCTATATTTTTATTCTGGCTTCTGTTTATAAGATTAAAGTCATAGTAAGAAAAAGGACAACATTTGTTGCCCCATCATAATGCAATATTAGTTATTTCCAGCAGATCAAACAATCGTGTTTTTTACCACGACGCAGCAGGGTGTAACGATCAAACAGACGGTTACTGTCAGTAAACAGATATTCAGGTTCAGATTGTTTTTCACCATTAATTGCGACAGCGTTGGAACTGATCATCGTACGCGCCTGACCACGAGAAGGTACCAACCCGGCATTAACCAAAGCTTGTTGCAAATCTGCACCTTTTTCCAACTCAATTACCGGCATACCATCCTGCGCCAATTGAGCAAAATCCGCTTCGGTCAAATCAGCAGCAGCTCCGGAGAATAAACTTTCTGTAATCCGTTTAGCGGCTGCTAACCCCTCTTCACCATGCACCATACCGGTGACTTGTTCTGCCAACACGTACTGAGCACGAGGAGCTTTACCGCTATTTTTATCTTCTTCTTCCAAAGCATCAATATCTTCAAGATTCATAAAGGTAAAGAATTTCAAGAAGCGATAAACATCAGCATCCGCAGTGTTAATCCAGAATTGATAGAATTTGTATGGACTGGTTTTCTTCGGATCTAACCAAACAGCGCCACCTTCTGTCTTACCAAATTTAGTGCCATCAGATTTCGTGATCAATGGAACGGTCATGCCAAATACTTGTTTCTGGTTGATACGACGCGTTAGATCAATACCAGAAGTAATATTCCCCCACTGGTCAGAACCACCAATCTGTAACTCAACACCATGTACTTCATTCAGGCGAGCAAAATCATAGGATTGCAGTAGATTATAAGAAAACTCAGTGAAAGAGATACCCACATCATCACGGTTCAAACGCTGTTTAACCGCCTCTTTGTTAATCATCTGATTAACTGAGAAATGTTTGCCGATATCACGCAGGAAAGTCAGAACATCCATGTTGCCAAACCAATCATAATTATTGGCTGTTTTAGCGCTATTTTCGCCACAATCAAAATCGAGGAAAGGTGAAACTTGTCTACGAATTTTCTCCACCCACTCTTTAACGGTAGCTTCAGTATTCAATTTACGTTCAGTGGCTTTGAAACTTGGATCACCAATCAAACCCGTAGCTCCACCAACTAACGCCACGGGTTTATGCCCGGCTAGCTGGAATCGTTTTAAACACAGCAAGGGAACCAGATGCCCCAAATGCAAGCTGTCAGCGGTCGGATCGAAACCACAATAGAGGGAGACAGGACCCTGCGCCAGTCTCTCCGCTAACGCATTCTCATCCGTCACCTGGGCAATGAGGCCCCGCTCTTGCAGTTGTTTTATCAGGTTATTGCTAGACATTAATGACTCCATCAATTTGTGTATTTTGTCTGTTGTATAAATCGCGATTTAAAAAGAGTGCGGCATATACCCGTTATCCTTCAAGTTGCCTCTTTGTTGGCTGCACTCGCTCACCCCGGTCACATCGTTACCTATGCTCCCGGGGATTCACTCCCTTGCCGTCGCGATGCATCTTGAAATCCATAGGGTATAGGATAAAACGCCAATACTATAAGTGCTAGTATTAAAAATGATAATCCACGATTTATGGTGCAAGCCTGTCAACATGCCAGATATCGCCTTGCCGTTGATAAATAAACCGATCATGGAGCCGGTTTGCACCACCTTGCCAAAATTCAACAGAATCAAAGGTCACTTTGAATCCCCCCCAAAAGCTAGGCAAAGGCACCTCACCATTCAAGAATTTCTGTTTCAATTCAAGGAACTTCCCTTCTAAAACACCGCGTGCGGAAATACGGGAAGATTGTTGTGATGCCCATGCGGCAATCTGGCTATCTCTAGGACGGCTATGGAAATATTTCACCACCTCAACAGGAGAAAGTCGTTCCGCTTTACCAAGAAAAGAGACTTGCCTTTCCAAAGGATACCAAGGGAAATGGAGGCTGATTTTGTTATTGTGCGCCAAATGTTTCGCTTTCCGGCTGCCTAAATTTGTATAAAAAATCAGACTATTTGTATCAAAATGCTTCAATAACACAATACGTTGATACGGTTGACCATTCTCATCGACCGTCGCTATAGACATTGCTGTGGGATCACTCAACTTAGCGTCACATGCTTGATTAAGCCAACGCTCAAAAAGTTCGATGGGCTCTTCAGTCAAATCCTTACGTCTTAACCCACCACGAATATATTCACGGCGTAATTCTGCGACATCAAATTCATTATGTTCTGACATTAACGTAGCTCTGTTCATGACTCACTAAATACCCAATAGCTTATCATTGTTATTGATTAATAACAGGATAAATCGCTCCTAAAATAGTTTCAGTACTCGCACCGGTAACAGAGGGTAAATTCCCTGGCACACCTGACATTGTACGGAATGCTAACCAAGCAAATGCCAGTGCTTCCATATCATCACCGCTTAAGCCATATTTATCTGTCGGGCAAACCTCCGTCCCCGGTAATAAGGCAGAAAGTCGACTCATTATCTGCGGGTTACGTGCGCCACCACCACAAACCAACAGACGTTCACATCCACCACTCAACATAATTTGCTGTGATACAGACGCTGCTGTCAGCTCGGCCAGCGTTGCCTGAACATCGACAGGAGATATGTCAGGAAAGTTAACTAATTGCGCCTCCAACCAACTCATATTGAAATACTCCCGGCCTGTACTTTTAGGGGCTGGTCGTGAAAAATAGTGATCAGAAAGCATTTGTCCGAGCAATTTGTTATTAACAACACCTTTTCGTGCCCATTGCGCATCTTTATCATAAGGTTTTTTCTGATGACGCCATACCCAACTATCCATCAGCATATTACCCGGACCTGTGTCATACCCTTTGACAGGTGATCCAGGTAATAGCGTCGTTATATTGGCAATACCACCGATATTGAGAATTATCCTTCGTTCTGTCGAATGGCCTAATACGGCGAAATGAAAAACTGGAACTAATGGCGCTCCCTGCCCACCATATGCCATATCCCTCCGACGAAAATCGCCAACCACAGTTATTCCAGTCAAAGCCGCAATACGGTTATTGTCGCCAAGTTGCATAGTGAAAGGCGTATGACTATCTGGCTCATGCCAAACGGTTTGCCCATGACATCCCACAGCAGTAATATCACTTGTGGTTAACCCTGTTTTAATCAGTAAGCCTTGTACAGCTTCAGCGAATAAAGAACCAAGTTCATAATCCAACCGACCGATTGCCGATAATGTCGTTTGCTGCCCTTGACAGACTGCGAGAATTTTCTGTTTTAATTCGTATGGGAATGGATGCGAATAACTGGCTTGCTGAGCAACAACTTTATCATTGATTGCGGCAAGCACCACATCAACGCCATCCAGACTTGTACCCGACATTACACCAATATAACGACCTGACTTCATAACCATTTAATTTGCCTTCCTGCTTAGAATCTGTCTTGATAAAATCAGAAACCATGCCAATAACTATAAAGCGCAGTGGTTTTGGCTGTATATGACTAATAGACAAACGAAGGAATAAAACCTGAGTTTTGGAAACAACTTCACAAAAAATGCTGAATTTTTCATTAATAGCTATTTCTTTTAAAAATCTCTATTGACGTTTAATATATGTTTAGCACTAGATTGCTAATGTACTGATATTCTATTTGAATAAACTTTTTATTACTTATTGCCAATGCCGGTTGTTAGCCTGATTGCCCAGTGAGCTATCAGATTTCCGCAGTCAGGCATCGAAATTAGGAGTTACTATGTTTAAGCACTTTTTAGTTAGCGCGGTCGCCGTTGCTTCATTATCAGGCTGTGTCAACACCGATTCTCTTTCTGGTGATACCTACACTGCTGGACAAGCTAAGCAGGTCCAAACTGTCTCTTACGGCACAGTTGTTTCTGTTCGTCCTATCAATATTCAGGCGAGCAGCAATGAGAATGTATTAGGCGCGATTGGTGGTGCAGTTCTAGGAGGCCTTGTTGGTAATACTATTGGTGGTGGCAGTGGCAACACATTAGCAACTGCCGCCGGTGCGATTGCCGGTGGTGTCGCGGGCCAAAATGTTCAGGGAGCTCTTAACACAACTAAAGGTGTAGAACTCGAAATTCGTCGTGACAGTGGTGAAAGCATCATTGTTGTTCAAAAACAAGGCAAAACACTCTTTCATAAAGGCCAACGTGTAAGAATCGCAGGCCAAGGTAGTAATATTACTGTTTCACCTCGACAATAAGATATAGATAAGAAAACCGTGACTTCATTTTAGTAAGTCGCGGTCTTCTTTCATCCGGTTAGCATTTCATGGATATCGTCATTACTATCTATTTTGTAATTGGATAATATTTTGCTCTAACTTCTGAACTAAAGTGGAAAGAAAAGCAAGTTCCTCGCGTGAAATACCTCCCAGAATCTCATTTCTTGTGGATTCAATAACACCATCTAACTCCCTAATAACCGATGCAGAATCTTCAGTTAGCTTGATTCTCTTTGCACGACGATCATTGGCACAAGTATGCCGGGTGATAAGTTTTTTTTCCTCAAGCTGATCTAATGTCCTGACTAAAGATGGTTGCTCGATACCGATAGCTTTCGCCAACTGTATCTGAGATTGCTCCTGAGGTAACCGGCTAATATTGTATAACGTTACCCAATGAGTCTGAGTTAATTCTAACGGCTTTAAACGATAGTCAATTAAAGCTCGCCAAATACGAACTAACCGTGCCAGATCTGATCCCAATGTAGATTCCAATTGTCCCTCCTTAAATAACTAGCCTACTAAACATAACAGCCAAATTTTTCTAAATCAGGCTAACTAGCCTTAAAAAGTATATATAACTTCTGTATAATCACAGTAAATTCTTAGTAACTAACTAATTCAGGTAACTATAACCAAGAATAACTAAACTTAATTTAAACTCAGAACAAACAATTAACATACAATATTTTTACCACAAAAACTATCAGAACTATCAGAACTACGAATACAAACAAACAGAAACCAATAAATATCATTCAATACTTTATTCAAAGTACTATAAGAATAGCTGTCATCTAAATGCTAAGCTATCTATTTTTACATTAATGTTGTTTTTATTTTACATTTATCACACAATCAAGCTTAAAATTCCATTTAAAACATAAAGTTATGAAAACATCAAATAAGCTCACTTAGCCTTTCCGTTAATCAAGAAATAAAAAAATAACAAACAAAATACTTAAAATTATAGTAGAACATTTATAACTTTGCCAAAAATATAACCCTATATAAGTAAATCATTGAATTGTTAATCCCAATAACCTCAAAAATCGATAATTAAAACAGTGATGGCTGCTCAGGTGGTTCTTCATCTATCTGATTTTGTGCTCTCAATGCGCGTAAATATCTTTGCCGGCACAGTCGCAATACTTCACGCTTTTGCCCATCTGACATTTTCATCCAATTAAATCTTTCTTCCCGGCTGCGATAACACCCCAGACAAAAACCCCGCTCATTCGCCTGACAAATTCCTCGACAAGGACTGGGAATAGCAAAAAACTCTAGTTGCTCAGCCATCACATCCCGTTTCCTATACAATTCACATACTATATTTAATTATAAACCTAGATAAGAATAAATTATAATTATGGACAAATTGAACTGTAACCGTAAGACACGTTATAGTTAGTGGTTTTTGTGCGATCTACCGCACAAAAATATTGGTAAAACCATTAAATTAGAGGTAATTATGCGTTTACTCCATACCATGATCCGTGTTGGTGATCTACAACGCTCCATTAATTTTTACACTGAAGTGTTAGGAATGCGCCTGTTGCGCACCAGTGAAAACACCGAATATAAATACTCACTCGCCTTCGTTGGCTACGCTGATGAAAGCGAAGGAGCAGTAATCGAGTTGACCTATAATTGGGGAGTTGACCATTACGAAATGGGAAATGCCTTTGGTCACATCGCATTAGGTGTTGATAATGTCTCAGCCACTTGCGAATCTATTCGCAAAGCAGGTGGTAACATTACCCGTGAAGCGGGTCCTGTAAAAGGCGGAACAACCATTATTGCTTTCGTTGAAGATCCAGATGGCTACAAAATTGAACTTATTGAAAACAAAAATGCCAGCAACGCTCTGGGTAACTCAATCTGATGTCTGACAAAAAAGAGCCAAACGTCCTTAGTGGACGTTTTAGAGGTTATTACCCTGTTGTTATTGATGTTGAAACTGGCGGTTTTAATGCCAAAACAGATGCATTACTTGAAATTGCCGCCGTTACACTGGAGATGGATGGTGAAGGTTGGCTAACGCCTGGCGAATCACTTCACTTCCATATTGAGCCATTTGAAGGAGCCAACCTTGAACCAGCAGCCCTAGAATTCACCGGCATTGATCCATTAAATCCGCTACGTGGGGCAGTGAGCGAATATGAAGCTCTACACGCTATTTTTAAAATGGTTCGTAAAGGGATAAAAAATAATCATTGTAATCGGGCAATTATCGTTGCTCACAATGCTAACTTCGATCACAGCTTTGTTATGGCTGCCGCGGAACGCACCGGACTAAAACGAAATCCGTTTCATCCGTTTGCAACTTTTGACACCGCTGCTTTAGGTGGTCTGGTGTTAGGACAAACAATCTTAGCAAAAGCCTGCATCACAGCCGGTATCCCATTCGATAATAATCAGGCTCACAGTGCTTTATATGATACTGATCGTACCGCTGAATTATTCTGTGAAATGGTCAACCGTTGGAAACAACTTGGTGGCTGGCCATTAGCAACAACAGCAGAAAAAACTGGATAAATAGCTGAATGGCTAGATTAATATAATCAAATCTAAACAATAATCCCCCCATATATCAACATATGGGGGGATAGCATAATAATCTATACCCGTCATCTTTCAAGTTGCCTCTTTGTTGGCTGCACTCGCTCACCCCGGTCACATAGTTACCTATGCTCCCGGGGATTCACTCCCTTGCCGTCGCGATGCATCTTGAAATCCATAGGGTATATAAGTAATTAAAAAATTACTCTTTCGCGTTTTCGTCCTGAGAACGATATTTATCAGCAGTTTCTTTGATTAATGTTTGTAACTCACCACGCTGATACATTTCAATGATAATATCGCATCCACCTATCAACTCACCTTCCACCCAAAGCTGAGGAAAAGTTGGCCAATTAGCATATTTTGGCAATTCTGCACGAATATCTGGATTTTGCAAAATATCTACGTAAGCAAAACGTTCACCACACGCAGATAAAGCCTGAACCGCCTGCGCAGAAAAGCCACAATTTGGCAATTTAGGAGAACCTTTCATATACAATAAAATCGGGTTTTCTTTAATTTGGCGCTCAATCTTCTCTATAGTAGTCGTCATTTTTATTTCCTTTAAACCAACAGTCTGTTGATAACCAACATCGTCACAATATTGCGGAGAATACCATTTTCTCTCACTAATATGTATCCTGATCTCTTCGTATCCTGACACAGATGACATGATTTTCACGGTTATTTATTGTAGAGGTTGTTAAGATGACAGACACAATGGCGGCAGAAAAACAAAGAGCAGATAAAGAGACTATCTGCCCAATTTCCTTTCAACGTAAAGCCCAATTTTTAAATCATCTAACCCGTTCAAAACATCAGGCAAAGATCAAGCAAAGAGCGGCAAAAATGGCAATCATCACCAACGTGCTGACAGCAGTAAATAAACCAAGCTTCAAATCGGTATTCATAGAGCCTCCTCAGAATAAAAAGTTTATAACGACAAAAACCAGTCTATTGAGATGGTTAATTGCCCTTACATAAGGAAAAGTATAAATAGCGATTACCACACATTTTATAACACTGATTATTGCTTTCACTTTTGAGCCAGATCAGACAAAATCCAGGATTTATCGCTAACTTATTGCTAGTCCTTTTATGTAAAGGGCTAGCAAGCGATTAACAAAGCGTTTTAAATTTAGACCAAAAGGTCAGGAGTCTTTCACCTCATGGCAACGATCAAAGATGTGGCTAAGCACGCTGGCGTCTCAACCACCACCGTATCCCATGTTATTAATAAAACCCGCTTCGTCGCTGAAGATACTAAAGCTGCTGTTTGGACTGCTATTAAGGCACTGAATTATTCACCCAGTGCCGTTGCCCGCAGTCTGAAAGTTAACCACACAAAATCGATCGGATTACTGGCAACGTCCAGTGAAGCCCCCTATTTTGCTGAAGTCATTGAGGCTGTTGAAAACAGTTGTTATAGCAAAGGCTATACGCTGATTTTATGTAACTCACACAATAACATTGATAAACAGAAAGCCTATCTAGCCATGCTGGCACAAAAACGTGTGGATGGACTGCTAATTATGTGTTCAGAATACCCGGAACAATTGTTGGGAATGTTGGAAGATTATCGCAATATTCCAATGGTCGTCATGGATTGGGGACAGGCCAGAAGTGATTTCACCGATACTATTATTGATAATGCATTCCACGGCGGTTATCTAGCTGGCCGTTATCTTATCGAACGTGGTCATCGTGATATTGGTGCGATCCCCGGCCCTCTGGCACGAAATACCGGTGGTGGTCGTCATCAAGGATTCTTAAAGGCGTTAAAAGAAGCCAACATTCCGATCAGAGAAGAATGGGTTATTCAGGGGGATTTTGAACCAGAATCGGGCTATAAAGCCATGCATCAAATCTTGAATCAAAAACAGCGCCCGACTGCGGTTTTCTGCGGCGGAGATGTTATGGCTATGGGAGCGATTTGTGCTGCTGATGAATTAGGATTACGCGTCCCACAGGATATTTCTGTCATCGGTTATGACAATATACGCAACGCTCGTTATTTCTCTCCGGCATTGACCACCATTCATCAACCAAAAGAACGACTGGGGCAGATGGCCTTTTCCATGTTGCTGGACAGAATAATCAATAAACGTGAAGATGCACAAACTATTGAAGTACATCCACGCTTGGTTGAGCGACGTTCCGTCGTGGATGGTCCATTTATCGACTATCGTCGTTAATTCGTTTTATTCATCTTGAAGCCATTCAGCATTAAGAGTTTCACTATCGCCAAGATAGTCAAGCAGCCAACTTAATGCTGGAGAATGGCTGTTTTGAACCCATGCCAAACAACATGGACTGTCTGGTAAAGGCTGTTCCAGTTCCAGCACGGTTAGTTTATTCTGCCGAATAAGCGGCATTGCCCTATGCTTAGGCACCATTCCTACACATAACCCTTCGTTTAGACAAGACAGACCGGACTCCCAATCAGGAACCACCAACCGGCGCTGATTATCCAGATTCCAGGTGTCACGCTTCGGTAAATTACGGGATGTATCTTCAAGGCACAAACTTGGATAAGGCCGCATTTGGTCATCAGATAACGGACCCGGCAACTGGGTCAGCGCATGGTCAGCGCTAACCACACATAACCAAGGCATAAACCCCATATCTCGGAAACTATACCTTTCCCCGACTGGAGCCGCCCGGGTTGCACCAATTGCAACATCAACTTGACTATTCACCAGCGCGTCCCACACACCATTAAACACTTCCTGATGAATAAAAAGTTCTATATCAGGAAAATGGTGGTAGAAATCAAGAATAAGCTGGCGACTACGTTCTGGTTTGACAACGAGATCAATAGCAATACTAAATTGCCCTCTCCAGCCGTTTGCAACTTGTTGACACTGGTGACGAGTATCAATCATTTTTTTGATAACAGAGCGAGCTTCTTTGATAAAAATAGCGCCTGCCTCAGTTAATTCCACATCCCGATGACGACGCTCAAACAACGAAACAGCAAGCCACTCTTCCAGTTGTCTTACGGTATAACTGATCGCAGAAGGGACACGGTGAAGCTCCGATGCAGCGGCACTAAAACTGCCTGTTCTGGCAACCGCATCCACAACTTCAAGTGAATATTCTGACCACATAATTTTACCTTTCAATTTTTTTCACAGCACTATGCAAATATTACCATTTCACAAGTAAAAATCACGACATATAGAATATGTGTCAATATTGTTATCTATCCATCACTGCAAATTATTTCAATCATGACATTCAAAGAGAGTAATCAAATGAAAAACTCAAGTCAGTTCATGTTCTACCTTGCAGGCTTGAGTATGCTAGGTTATCTGGCCATTGATATGTATCTGCCAGCATTCGGCACTATGCAACAAGAATTAGATACATCGGCAGAAGCAATCAGTGCCAGCCTAAGCATCTTTCTTGCAGGTTTCGCCTTCGCTCAACTTTTGTGGGGACCTCTTTCAGATCGCTTCGGCAGAAAGCCGATTATCATCACCGGACTATCCCTGTTTTCTATTGGCTGTCTGGGGATGATGTGGGTAACAGACGCCACCCAACTTTTAGTTTTGCGTTTTATCCAAGCCATAGGTGTTTGTTCAGCCGCGGTCTCATGGCAAGCATTAGTTATTGATCGTTATGAGGCCAATCGTACCAAACGTGTTTTTGCAACGATTATGCCTCTGGTTGCGCTCTCCCCTGCCTTGGCGCCTTTGATGGGAGCTTGGCTGTTACAACATGGCGGCTGGCGCATGATTTTCCTAGTCTTACTGACAATTACATTATTACTGTTGTTTTTTACTCTGTTCTTGCAAGAAAATCGCAAAAACCGTGAAACTCAAGCGCAAACAAATAATGTCTCTTTCCTTACGCTATTAAAATCACCGCTATTTAGTGGCAATGTTCTGATATTTGCATCATGCAGCGCCGGCTTTTTTGCTTGGTTAACAGGCTCACCTTCGATTCTCGGTGAGATGGGATATACCCCAGATGACATCGGTCTGAGTTATATCCCTCAAACACTGGCCTTTATCGTTGGAGGTTATGGATGCCGCAGTATTTTAGCCAAAATAAAAAGTGATATTATTTTCCCTTATCTGTTAATTGGCTATGCTGTCAGTATGATTGTGCTCTATTTAATTGCAAAATTTAGCGAGCCAACTCTATTCACCATTTTGGTACCTTTTTGCTTTATGGCTGCGATGAATGGTGCGTTATACCCAATTGCAGTAGCAAACGCTTTATCCGCTTATCCACAAGACAGTGGGAAAGCTACTGCATTACAAAACACGCTTCAATTAGGGCTCTGTTTTATTGCCAGCCTAATTGTATCAGCATTTATCAGTAATCCTCTCATATCCACAACCACTGTCATGGTTTCTACCGTTGTTCCAATGACATTAGGATATTTTATGCAGTGGAAAAAAAACGCTGATCGCCACATTCACATAATTGAACAAAATTCTTGATATTAATCAAATTGTTATCTCAATAAAGGCTGCCAATTACCAATTAATCGCAGCCTTTATTTATTAATTGATAAAACAATTTTACGCTTTTATACTCAAGATGTTCCCTATTATAAATAACCTGGAATTTGAGGTTTTCAGGAGCAATGACTGCCCCCATTAAACTCATGGATTAGTCATCTTTAAGGTTTTTTACTTTGATTCTTTGTTATTTTTTGCATTTTGCGTCTTAGCATCCTGCTTTGCTAGCTAAAACGAGCTCCTCAATATTCCATCACCCTAACGTTGGAGAGTATATGAGTTCATCCTATATTGAAAACCCGAAAACAGCCATTAACTCCTGGCAGAGAATTACCAATGAGATGCTAGAAGAAGCCGGTATTCAAATTAATGGTCACAATCCTTATGATATCCAGATAAAAAACCCTAATTTCTATAAAAGAGTTTTACAACAAGGTTCGATGGGATTAGGTGAAAGTTATATGGATGGCTGGTGGGATTGTGAGCGGTTGGATATTTTCTTTTATCGCGTTTTACGCGCTGGATTAGAAAATAAAATGCCTAATAATTTCAAAGATACGCTGAGAATCGCAATAACCCGCTTACGTAATCTGCAAACGCCAAAACGGTCATGGATTGTCGGTCATCAACATTATGATTTAGGAAATGATCTTTTTACCCGTATGCTTGACCCTTATATGCAATATTCCTGCGGATACTGGAAACAAGCTAAAACACTGGAACAAGCTCAGCTTGATAAGTTGAAACTCATCTGTGAGAAATTATCACTCTCTCCAGGTATGACTCTGCTGGATATTGGCTGTGGTTGGGGTGGGCTATCGGCTTATGCGGCTAAAAATTATGGTGTTTCCGTAACAGGTATTACTGTTTCAGCCGAACAACAGAAATATGCACAGAAACAATGTAAGAATCTAGATGTAAAGATCATTTTGAAAGACTATCGGGATTTACATGAACAGTTCGACAAAATTGTTTCTGTCGGTATGTTTGAACACGTTGGACCTAAAAATTATGCAACTTACTTCGACGTTGTTCAAAGAAACCTAAAACCTGATGGCTTATTCCTGCTACATACTATTGGTTCCAACAAAGCTAAAGTCAGTGCTGACCCGTGGATCAGCAAATATATTTTTCCTAATGGCTGCCTGCCTTCTATTGAGCAAATAGCCCACACCAGCAAAAGCCGTTTTGTTATGGAAGATTGGCATAACTTTGGCGCAGATTATGACCACACATTGATGGCCTGGCATGAAAGATTTATTGCCTACTGGCCTGAAATAGAAAATAACTATAGTCCAACATTTAAACGCATGTTTAGCTATTATCTGAATGCCTGTGCAGGTGCATTTCGTGCTCGCGATATCCAATTGTGGCAAATCATATTCAGTCTAAAAGGTATTGAAGGCGGGTTACGAGTAGCCAGATAATTAACCAGAAGCTACAGGTTTCCACTGTAGCTTTTAGTCAATGTAACAAACATATCCATGTTTAACTCTAAATATTAAAAGGGAAATTCCTATACTAACTTTAAAAAGATCGCTCTGTTTTTCACTAACGGAAATCATTCACATAACCATTATCAAAGAAGACTGTTTGATCAAATGCTATTTTTCCACCAGAAAATATCAAATCTAAATGATGACTCCCTTTTACACCACCACCCAAACCAAGATGTAAACCAGGATGTCGTTCTTCAAAACCAGCATTTCTGCCATAAAGCGCTTTCACACCCATGTTAGTCCCAATACCAAACTCTTCAACAATTCGGTTTCCGTGATTATGGTTTAGGTATAAATTAAAATCCCGACTAAATTCATCATTTTCACAATCAAACCCAATAATTCCACCCTCTTTTATATTTATAGTCATCATATCATTGACAACCCCATACTTTATGGCAAAAGGTGCCGTACTCAAAAAAGTACCACTAAAGCTGACACTACCGTTAAGGCTCTTTATATGGCTTGCTATTTCCCCAGGAATAACATCAATATTTCCACTGCCATCAATGGAAGTCCACTTATGGTCTTTTTCTAAATAACCTACAATCGAGTTCCCTTTATTATCTGTATATTGAATCTTCTGTGATCGACTTGATAATTCAATAAGTTTTTTGTTCCTTTCTGTTATTGATGCTGGTGGCTCGCTGAATGCTTCAATGAAATGCGGGCCATAATCTTTAAACAATACAGATTTCTTCCATGATTCAGTAATAAAGCTTCTTATTTTGGTTAGATATTCTGGCCCTTGTGGAGATGCATTCTTTAATGTTGATGATGCGTAAAGAAAAATAAACAAATCACAATCAGATATTTTTTGTTTCACATCGTCCGGTGATGTTTTTTCTAAAAAAGCAAAATCAGACTTTACATCGAAACTCTTCTTATGCACATGCATCTTTTGCGCAATATCGCTATGCTCAGTATCAGATCCGATAAATATTTTTATACATTCATCATTTCTTACTTTATCCGAAATCGCAGGATGATATGATAAACAATGATACATATTCTCAAGACTTTTATCCATGAGGACAATCCTGTTTATTTTTAAGTAAGGGGCGACTCCCCTTACTTATCTATTTATTATAAAGAACCTTAATTATAAAAAACCGTTAAGGCCAAAATGCGGTACCAAAAGGTACAACAGCTTGTGCATTCATCATTTCAACAGCATCATCGTGTGTAGGTTCTTCAAGCCATTCATCTAACTCAATCGGGTTTTCCATAAAAAAGTAGCCTCTAAAAATATCATCACGGGGATTAACCTGCACTTTACGAGAAAGGGCATTAACACAATAATAACAATATTAATTATATTAGTTAACATAATATGCAAAACACTGCAACACAAATCACAAAAAGGAGCATCGATGGGTTCAATGCTCCCTTTTAGCACACGGTTAATTCTGTTCGAAAGCGACAATCGGAGTCCGCCTATTGCTCCTCATTTATTGCGCATTCTTCCATGAATGTCTCCGGTTGCTGAGAGACAACCTGTTCCCGCTCTTTCTGAGCAAGAACACGCTCCACAGTATCAACAATCGCTTGAGTTTGTGAGTCAATCTCAATATTAACCCTCTGACCAAGACGTTTCTTACCTAATGTCGTACGTTCCAGTGTTTCAGGAATAAGGTGAACGCAAAAACGATTATTAACCACATCGCCAATTGTCAGGCTAATTCCGTCGATGCCGATAAATCCTTTATGCAAGATATATTTCATTAATTGCTTATCATGGATACGGAACCATATTTGATGATTATTTTCTGAAGTGAAAATTTTAGCTATCTCAGCAACCGTGATGATATGACCGGACATCAAATGTCCACCAATTTCATCCCCAAATTTAGCCGCCCGCTCCAGGTTCACATAATCCCCTGGCTGTAAATCACCAAGATTAGTCAGACGCAGAGTCTCTTTCATCAAGTCGAAACTAATCTCATCGCCTTCTATTTTGGTTACCGTCAGACAACAACCGTTATTGGCAACTGACGCCCCTGTTTCAATACCTGGCAATAATTCAGCCGGGAATTTAACAACATGAGTCCGAAAATTACTTTTTTCATCAATAGCAACCAAGGGTGCTTTTCCCTGAACGATGCCCGTAAACATAGAAGAACCTCTTAATGACTGTGTATAATTATTAATTAGTTTATATCAAGTTGTCATTGATAAATACCACCTGATCATTTGAATATAAACTCAGCATTATTATTGCAATATAGTATTAAATAGATACAATACTCCGGTTAGTAAGCGGTTGATTTTTCGAAAATCGTTTCTTATATACAGATGTCTTTCTTAATATTTTCTACTTTAATAAAAAAGGTGTAATGCGTGCAGAAGTATTTAAAAGAAGCGCGTAGTTTGCTCGCTCTTGGGATTCCCGTCATTATTGCTCAATTTTCACAAACTGCAATGGGGGTTGTGGACACCGTTATGGCGGGTAGCGTCAGTGCAACAGATATGTCCGCGGTTGCTGTTGGCACCTCGATCTGGCTGCCCGTTATCTTATTTGGTTACGGCTTACTATTAGCTTTAACACCCATTATTGCGCAAATGAACGGTTCTGGTCGCAGGAATCTCATTGCTAACCAAACTCAGCAAGGATTCTGGCTGGCGATTTTTCTCTCCATTATCATTATTGCTATTCTATACAACAGCAAGTTCCTGATTGACAGGCAACACAATATAGATCCACTTTTGGCGGAAAAAGCGGTTGGATTTATCCACGCAATAATGTGGGGTGCGCCGGGCTATCTGTTTTATCAGGTACTGCGTAATCAATGTGAAGGTTTATCGAAAACCAAACCAGGCATGGTAATTAGTTTTTTAGGATTATTGATTAATATTCCGATTAACTACATATTCATTTATGGTAAATTTGGCGCGCCCGCTTTAGGTGGTGTCGGCTGTGGTGTTGCTACCGCCAGCGTTTACTGGGTCATGTTCCTACTAATGCGTTGGTATGTGAAACGTGCATCATCACAAAGGGATATCCGCCCTAAACATCGCTTCGCCGCACCAGAATGGCATATTTTGAAACGCATTTCAGCTCTCGGCTTGCCTATTGCGATGGCGGTGTTTTTCGAAATTACGTTATTTGCCATAGTGGCATTACTGATCTCTCCTTTAGGCGTTACTGCTGTTGCAGGGCACCAAATTGCACAAAATTTTAGTTCATTAATGTTTATGTTCCCAATATCTTTGGCCGCAGCAACCACTATCCGCGTTGGCTATAATTTGGGGAAAAAATCTATCGAGAATGCCCGGATATCAGCCTATACCGGAATTATGGTTGGTTTGGTATTTGCTTGTTTAACCGCAACTTTTTCTATCATTCTGCGAGAGCCGATCGCCTTGATGTATAACGACAATCCTGAAGTTATCACCATGGCATCACATCTGATGCTATTTGCCGCGCTTTACCAATTATCTGATGCCATACAAGTGGTAGGGGCTGGTGTTTTACGTGGATATAAAGATACGCGTTCTATCTTTTATATCACTTTTATCGCTTTCTGGATTCTGGGGCTACCAAGCGGTTATATCTTGGGATTAACCGACTATATTGTACCCGCTATGGGGCCACAAGGGTTCTGGATCGGCTTTATTATTGGCCTGACTGCATCGGCAGTAATGATATTTGCCCGTATTTCATGGACACAAAAACAACCAGATGAGGTAATTTTACAACATTCAACCCGCTAATTTACTTTACTATAAAGCCGGGGATGAATACTTAACTGTTGGAATAAACGACAAACTCACTGTGACAGATGCAAATACGAACAGTTGAACAATAATTTGTATTATTCCCCTTGCCAGAAGGCTAACTCACCGTTAATATTCGTCCCCGTTGTCACCAATGCAATTTAGATTGCGTCCGTAGCTCAGTTGGTTAGAGCACCACCTTGACATGGTGGGGGTCGGTGGTTCGAGTCCACTCGGACGCACCAATTGCGTAGTGATTACACCGGTTTACAGTGCGTCCGTAGCTCAGTTGGTTAGAGCACCACCTTGACATGGTGGGGGTCGGTGGTTCGAGTCCACTCGGACGCACCAAGTCTACAGATGGATCTTCTTGTTTTTATTATCTCTTCTCTTGGTTTTGCTTAATTTATTTCCCACGTCAAAATACACTGTTGTTTGTTTACAGACAGTTTGCGCAATGCGCGGTAACTCTCCTCTGTTAAGATCTGCATCATTTTTCCTGTTTACCGTTATAATTAATTCATATATACCTTATGGATTTCAAGATGCATCGCGGCGGCAAGGGAGCGAATCCCCGGGAGCATAGATAACTATGTGACCGGGGTGAGTGAGTGCAGCCAATAAAGAGGCAACTTGAAAGATGACGGGTATAATCATTTTTTGATTCATTTCACAGAAATAAGTCTCTATAATACGGCGCAATTTAGAGTTGAATGGTTTCAGCTTATTGATTTGCCGAACACGGAAAAGTTACAGATTATCGTATGTATAAGCTCGCATAATTACATGTGCCTAACCTCACACGAAAAACACCGCATGTCTTCCCCGCCACTTGTCCTTAATGATGTTGCGCAACGTTCAACACCACATGGTATCTGCGCAAACCATAAAGTTGGCGATTCACTATTTTATCCAATTAAAACCTGTAGATAGATTGTCATGAAAAAAACTAAAATTGTTTGTACTATCGGACCAAAAACAGAATCCGAAGAAAAACTAGCCGAACTGTTGAATGCTGGCATGAATGTTATGCGCCTCAACTTTTCACACGGAGACTATGAAGAGCACGGCCAGCGTATTCAAAATATCCGTTCAGTTATGACTAAGATAGGTAAACAAGCCGCTATTTTGCTGGATACTAAAGGCCCTGAAATCCGAACTATGAAACTGGAAGGCGGTAACGATGTCTCTTTAACCGCAGGTCAGACCTTCACTTTTACTACTGACACTTCCGTTATCGGTAATAAAGACCGTGTTGCTGTCACTTACAGTGGTTTCCCCGCGGATCTGGCTCCCGGTAATACCGTGCTAGTTGATGACGGCTTGATCGGCATGACAGTTAAAGAAGTCACTAAGTCAGAGGTCATTTGCCAAGTTTTGAATAACGGTGACTTGGGGGAAAATAAAGGTGTTAATCTGCCGGGTATTTCCATCAGCCTGCCTGCCCTGGCTGAAAAAGATAAGCAAGATTTGATCTTTGGTTGCCAACAAGGTGTTGATTTCGTCGCCGCTTCTTTTATCCGCAAACGCTCCGATGTTCTGAAAATCCGTGAACATCTGAAAGCGCACGGCGGTGAAAATATTCAAATCATCTCTAAGATTGAAAATCAGGAAGGTCTGAACAATTTTGATGAAATTCTGGAAGTTTCTGACGGGATCATGGTTGCTCGTGGTGATCTGGGCGTTGAAATTCCAGTTGAAGAAGTGATCTTCGCCCAGAAGAAGATGATTCAAAAATGTAATATCGCTCGCAAAGTTGTTATCACTGCAACTCAAATGCTCGATTCCATGATTAAAAACCCGCGCCCTACCCGTGCGGAAGCCGGTGACGTCGCTAACGCTATTTTGGATGGTACTGATGCGGTTATGCTTTCTGGTGAAAGTGCAAAAGGCAAATATCCAATAGAAGCAGTGACTATCATGGCAACGATTTGTGAACGTACAGACCGCGTTATGCCAAGCCGTATCGAAGCCGTCCATTGCCGTAACCTGCGCGTAACCGAAGCGGTGTGTCGTGGCGCTGTTGAAACAGCAGAAAAACTGGAAGCCCCTCTGATTGTGGTCGCAACCTATGGCGGTAAGTCTGCCAAATCCATCCGTAAGTACTTCCCTGGAGCCCCTATTTTGGCATTAACCACTAATGAAGTGACTGCCCGCCAATTACTACTTGTTAAGGGTGTTTTTACCCAAATTGTTAAAGAAATCGCCTCTACCGATGATTTCTACCGCATTGGTAAAGAAGCGGCGTTAGCAAGTGGCTTGGCGAAGAAAGGAGAAATCGTGGTTATGGTGTCTGGCGCCCTAGTTCCAAGCGGCACAACCAATACATCGTCTGTTCACGTACTTTAATTTAATAGGTCGCTTTATTTCTGAAACACCGTAAATATAGCGGTGTTTCAGGATATTGAATATCTGATTTTCTCCGCCAATATGTTGCAATACCAAATTACTTTCCCAATCATCATACTCACAGATTTCTTTTCATTTTATGCTAGTTAATATTAATAATAATGCCATTCTCTGTTTTCTCGTGGTCAGAAAATGGCTTAACTCTCAACAATGATGATATTTTCCAGCACTATACCCTATGGATTTCAAGATGCATCGCGACGGCAAGGGAGTGAATCCCCGGGAGCATAGGTAACTATGTGACCGGGGTGAGCGAGTGCAGCCAACAAAGAGGCAACTTGAAAGATGACGGGTATACATCATTTGTGGAGAACCCTCTTTACATATCATCAACATCTTTGCCTTGATCATGGCTCATCGAAAGCTTTACCGACTTCGCTTAAGTTCTGGAACTCGCCTTTCGTTCCCGTCGTTTTCGCTTGAATCGAGCACAGGATATCTTGACGACTAAAAATCGAAGCTTGCAAAAGTGCTGTTTGTTGCAACGATTCATGGACACCATGATCACGGCTATAAAGCATGGCCCGTTTAACCCCGTTAATAGCCACTGGAGGCCGATCAGCAATACGCCGGGCAGTCGCGAGAGCGCCTTCGATTAGTGTTTCCGTAGAAGGGAACACCTTTACCACCAGCCCCAAATCATGAGCCTGAACCGCACTCAACGTATCCCCAGTCAGAGCAAGATAGCGAGCCACACCACCAGGGATCAAATGTTGCAAACGTTGAAGAATACCTAAGTCAGCCATCATACCAATATTGGTTTCTTCTATACGAAACTTCGCATTTTCAGCAGCAAAACAAAAATCGCACGCAGCAATTAAATCAAAACCGGCACCAAGACAAGCGCCTTGTACTGCGGCAATAATGGGGAATCGGGCATGTTCCAATACGCTTATCGCCTCTTGCATTTGCAATAAGCTGAATTGCATCGCTTCCCGCTCATTAGGATTAGTCGTATTAGCCTCTTTGCTAGAGGCAAAGATTTGCAAGTCAAGCCCACCACAAAATGTGTTTCCCTGTGCAGAAATCACCATTGCCCGCACTTTACCTGAACGACTGAGTTGCTCTACTGTTTCAGGAAATCGTTTCCAAAACCCAAGCGCTAAACTATTTGCCTTTTCAGGACGACTGAGTTGTAAATGGGCGACTCCGTTGTCAATGCTGATGTTAAAATATTCGTTAGATTGATCAGTTAACATAACAAACTCCTCTTACCAGTTTGAATTTGAGCCTAGGATTCAACCTGAACATTGTCAAGTTGTTCATCTACAATCAGATTCAGTTAACAAATTTGTTTTAAGAGAATCCCTAAATTATGTATAAAAAATGGTTTCATTAAAGAGATGTCCCGATGGTTCAATAGATGTAAGATGACCTGGATGTTGTATTTTTTATTTATAAGAATTTTTAACTAAAATTATTTCGAAGAATATCATTCCCTCATGGAATAGGCTTTTTTTGATTAAAATGTTACTCAACGGTTTTGTTTTTTTACATTCAGATGAAAATTATCCACTTGTTAAAGAGAAAAATTGAAATAATTGGTTTTCATGATAAAAATTTATTCTCTTTCTAAAAAACTTTGTGTAATACTTACATGGCTACTTGGAGATTAACTTAAATCTAGAGGGTATTATAATGAATCGTACTAAAATTGTACTGGGTGCAGTAGTTCTGGCTTCTACTCTGTTGGCTGGTTGTTCAAGCACTGCTAAGGTTGACCAACTGACTTCTGATATTCAGACTCTGAATGCAAAAGTTGATCAACTGAGCAATGACGTGAACGCAGTACGTACTGACATTCAAGCCGCTAAAGACGATGCAGCTCGTGCGAATCAGCGTCTGGATAATCAAGTTCGTTCCTACAAAAAATAATTTTTTGTAATTATGTACAAAAATGGCGCACAGTCCATCTGTGCGCCATTTTTTATCATCGGATTCTGTTAGATAAATATTTGCAGGCTTCTTTGTCCGCAATAAAATATTAATTTTCCCGATAGATTGGCCCAGGTTGATATAACGGTGGTAATTGAAACGGTTCAGATACATCTTTATTCACCGCTTGTTCTACACCTTTAACATCATCATCTTCCACCTGTACGATATTCTCTTCTCGCAACTCCTGTTGTGTTTCAGACTCTATGCCTTTACTTACCAGCACCGGCATACCAGAACGACGTACCATCGCTTGTTCAACAATATTCTTATCTGTCTTGCTATTATCAATGAACTTGTTCAAATCGGCTGAGCGGACAATAGGTAATGTCTGTGGATCATCATCCTCTTTTTTAGACAATGGCTGATGTACTTCAATATAACGCTTACCATTTGGTTCTACAGAATACTTAACCGCCTCATTGATAATCTGTACTCGCGTTCCACGGGGCACTGTGTTGAACAACGTTTCAATATCATCAGGACGTAAACGGATACAACCGGAACTCACCCGCATACCGATACCAAAATCAGCATTCGTGCCGTGGATCAAGTATTCTCCTCGCCCGGCAGCTAAGCGCAACGCAAATGCGCCCATTGGGTTTTCCGGACCAGCAGGAACAACCGCAGGTAAGATAACCCCCTGTTCAGCATAATGTTTACGGATATTCTTAGTCGGCGTCCAAGTTGGATCTTTAATTAGCTGACTAACAGATGTTGTCATCACTGGCGTATTACGACCGAGTTGCCCAATACCAATGGGATAAACGATGACTTTGTTTTTTCCTTTAGGAAAATAGTAGAGTCTGAGCTCTGCAAGGTTAATCACAATCCCCTGCCTCGGTGTATCAGGCAACAACATTTGTGATGGAATAATCAGTTCAGAACCCTGAGCAGGCAAATAAGGGTCGGTACCTGGATTAGCTTCCAGCATTGCCAGTAAACCAATTTCATATTCGGCAGCAATGGCCTCTAAAGAACGTCCATCATCGGGTACAACCAATGTCGTATTTTCGCCAATTAAACGACTATTGGCCGCTGGCAAAGTATATTCCGTGGCACTGACTGTGTTAGTTAGCCCACTGAACAATAACACGCCAATAAACGTTAAAACTCGTTTCATGCTTGCTTCCTGGAATGACTTCTGAATGTTATCGAATAAATTTAAGTATAAAAGGTTGAAGCCTTATCGGCCGTACATATTATCAGTAGCTGAAGAAACGCGTAAGACTCGTATTTAAACCATTTTACTTGCCCTATTTCGGATGGCACGTATCATCGCATGTAGCCCCTGCGTGCGTGAGGGTGTCAGATGTTGCTCCAAAGACAATTTTCCAAAATATTCAGTCACATCCAAATCCAGAATCTCCTGGGTTGTTTTACCTTGAAACAGAATAAAGACAATCGCAACCAATCCTTTAACAATAGCGGCATCACTGTCACCAATAAATTCCACTTTGTTTTGGTGATTCATTCTCAGCAATATCCACACCTGGCTCTGGCAACCTGCGATTAAGTTCTCAGGTTGGCGTTGTTCGTCAGTAAGAGGAGGCAGCCTCGCCCCCAGTTCAATCATATAGAGATATCTTTCTTCCCAATTCTGGCAACGGGAAAAATTACGTAACAACTTATTTGTGTCGGGCAAACTTGCCATGACTTTTTCCTTATCACTTTTTTGATCTATATCAACCCAGTAACTGCTCTATTCTCTGCAATGCAACAACAAGTGCATCAATATCTTCTTGCGTAGTATAAATCGCCAATGAGGCCCTACACATGCTGGAAACGTGATAATGTTCCATCACAGGAAGGGCACAATGATGTCCAGTACGGATCGCTATTCCATATTGATCAAGGAAACTTCCCACATCATAAGCATGATGTCGGCCAAGGTTGAAAGCAATAACCCCCTGACGTTGCTCAGGACCATACAATTTCAGGGTTCTGACCTCTTTCAGCCGTGCCATTGCATAATCCATCAGTGCCTGTTCATGCTGCTGAATTTCATCCAGCCCAAGTGAAGTGACATAATCGACAGCAGCACCAAGCCCAATAATTCCCGCAATATTTGGGGTTCCCGCCTCAAATCGCCACGGTGGTTCCGCATAGGTTATCCCCTTTTGCAGGCTGACCTGTTTTATCATTGCGCCACCTCCTTCCCAAGGTGGCATAGCATCCAGCAGGGATTTGCGCCCATAAAGCACACCCATGCCTGTTGGGCCATATAATTTATGACTGGAAAAAACATAGAAATCGCAGTCCAGATCCTGCACATCAACTTGCTTATGCATAATGGCCTGAGCACCATCGACTAGAATAGGTAACCGACTCCCCTGCTCATTAGTTAGTTTTCTTGCCTGTTTTATGATTTGACGTACAGGATTCACTGTGCCAAGCACATTAGAGAGATGAGTAAAAGAGAGTAATTTAGTCCGTGAATCAATCAAAGAGGCTAAGACTACTTGATCCAACTCGCCATTCTCATTCAATGGCCATACTCTAATTTCAAACCCAATCTGTTCTGCCAGCATATACCACGGAACAATATTGGCGTGATGTTCCATTTCAGTAATAACAATATTATCGCCATTATTGATAAACTTGCGGCCATAACTGTTAGCAATCAGGTTAATCCCTTCCGTCGTACCTTTAACGAAGACAATCTCTTCATTACTTTGAGCATGAATAAATTGCGCCATCTGGTAGCGCACATTTTCAACCATCCGAGTAGCCGCAGAGCTCAGGGTATGAATTCCCCGGTGAACTGCCGCATACTGGTGCAAACAAAATTCACTTTCTCGTTCAATAACCGAAACCGGCTTCTGAGTGCTGGCAGCACTATCAAGATAAACCAATGGATACCCATTAACCTGTTGAGTTAACACCGGGAAATCTTGCCGCACCTTTTTTACAGAAAAAGTCATCTTTCCACTCTCGCTAAACGGTGCTTAATGTGTTTCATAACAACAGCCTTCAGGAATTCATCTTCAATAGATTCAGTAAGCTCAGCAGCAAAAGCAAATACCATCATATGCTCTGCATCACGTCGTTCGATACCGCGTGATTGCAGATAAAACAGTTGTTCTTCATCTATCCGGCCAACGGTCGCACCATGACTGCATTTCACATCATCAGCGTAAATTTCCAGTTGAGGTTTGGTATCCACTTCTGCCTGTTTGCCTAACAACAAATAGTTATTGGTCATTTGTCCGTCAGTTTTCAATGCATGAGGAGCCACTTTAATCATGCCGTTAAATACCGCTTTGCTCTGATCCATCACAATGGTTTTATGCAACTGGCGGCTTTCACAATGCCCCTTATTATGTTCCAAATAAGTACGAGTATCAGCGACCTCTTTTCCTTGTGGCAACAGTAAGCTGTTCAACGACAGATTGGCCCCTTCGCCATTCAACTTAACACTGGTATTGTGTCGGCCAAGCCCTGAGCCTAATAAAAAGCTGGTGCTTTTTACTTGAGCATCACGACCAATCACAATATCGTTATGGGCAAAGTGATAGCTTGCACTGTTCTCAACCCCCAGTTTTATATGGGCGAAATGGGCATTATCCCCCACTTCCGCAGTTAATCGGCTTCCTGTCATATGAGGTTGTTGTCTATCAATACTGACGAAATGTTCAATCACGCTGGCACTCGCATTCGTGCCTACGGCAATGTGGTAGCGGTAATGACTGCTATTCAATGCTTCACTACTGTGACCACTGGTTATATTCAGCAGGTACAGCGGCTTTTCTGCCACTTGCCCAGCCTTTAACGTAATAACCAAAGGTTGTTGGGCCAAACTCTCTGTCAAATGCAGAAAAATCTCACCCTGTATCGGTGCCGGAAGCCCACTTTTGTTATCCAGTAAACTGAGCTGATATGGCCCAAATTCACAGGAACTCAGTAAAGGTGAAAAACAACCATCCACCATAACGACACGCCAACAATCCATTGGAATCGCCAGTTGTTCGCATTGTGCTACTGTCAATTCCCAAGTTTTGCTGCTGTATTGCTGATTTAACAATTTATCCAACGGCGTATAACGCCAATCTTCATGTCTGAATTGAGGAAAACCGGTTTTAATGGCTTTCTGCCAATGCAAACTGGCATGAGATGAATCCTCACCATGACGGCTGCGGTACAAATCAGCAAAACGTGCTAATGCTTGCTGGTTACGTTCTGCAACCTGCCGCACCTTTTCAGCTTTTTCACTGTTGGTCAATAAGCCAGCCATAACCTTGCTCCTCCAACTTTTTCGCCAGACTGAAATCACCGGATTTAATTATTCTTCCCTGATAAAGCACATGCACAAAATCAGGTTTCACATAATCCAAAATACGTTGGTAATGGGTCACAATAATGAATGAGCGGTTTGGATCACGTAGAGAATTCACACCATTAGCCACAATTTTCAATGCATCAATATCCAGCCCTGAATCTGTCTCATCCAGAATACAAAGTGTCGGTTCCAGCGCGGCCATTTGCAGAATATCATTACGTTTTTTTTCACCACCGGAAAAGCCGACATTGACTGAACGTGTCAGCAAATCCGGCGGCATATCCAACAATTCAATTTTTTCTTCGATAAAATCGGCAAAATCAAAGCGATCCAGCGGCTCCTGATAGCGATATTGGCGAACAGCGTTCACTGCGGTTTGCAGGAAAAATTGATTACTGACACCCGGAATTTCTACCGGATATTGAAACGCCAGGAAAATCCCCTCCCCGGCTCGCTCTTCTGGCTCAAATCTAAGTAACTCCTTGCCTTTAAAGATGATTTCACCATCATCGATTTCATACTCTTCACGGCCAGCTAACGTTGCTGATAATGTACTTTTACCGGAACCATTTGGCCCCATGATGGCATGAATTTCACCCGGTTTAACTTCAAGATTTAATCCTTTTAAGATTTCATTACCTTCAACACTGACTCGTAAATTTTTAATACTTAACATATTACATGCCTTCGAACGACTTAACGTTCTGTCATAAAAAAGGGAAACCGAGAAAATTCATCCGACGCTGTGTTCAAGGCTGATCGCCAGCAATTTTTGTGCTTCAACAGCAAATTCCAGGGGAAGTTCAGAGAACACATCCTTACAGAATCCATTAACAATCATGGAAATCGCATCATCTTCACTGATGCCACGTTGCAAGCAATAGAACAATTGATCTTCACCAATGCGGGAGGTTGTCGCTTCATGCTCCAGTTGCGCCGTATTGTTCTGTACTTCTACATAAGGGAATGTATGTGCGCCACATTCAGTACCAATCAACATGGAGTCACATTGGGTATAGTTACGAGCGTTTTCTGCTCCCGATAATATTTTAACCAGCCCACGATAACTGTTCTGACTACGACCGGCAGAAATGCCCTTTGAAATAATGGTCGATTTGGTATTACGACCAATGTGGATCATCTTGGTACCGGTATCTGCCTGTTGAGTACCGTTAGTCAGCGCAACGGAGAAAAACTCGCCAATCGAGTTATCCCCTTTCAGGATCACACTGGGATATTTCCAAGTAATTGCGGAACCTGTTTCCGATTGAGTCCAAGACATTTTGGCATTTTCGCCTTCACATAATGCTCTTTTAGTGACAAAGTTGAGAATCCCCCCGGTACTATCACCACCGGAAAACCAGTTTTGTACCGTGGAATATTTCACTTCGGCATCTTTATGGATAATCACTTCGACAACAGCAGCATGAAGTTGATAACTATCACGCACCGGTGCAGAGCACCCTTCTATATAGCTGACATAACTGCCTTCATCAGCAATCAGGATAGTGCGCTCAAATTGTCCCGTTTTCGCCGCGTTGATACGGAAATAGGTGGACAGTTCCATTGGGCATCGAACGCCTTTTGGCACATAAACAAAAGTACCATCAGAAGCCACCGCGGCATTCAGCGCGGCAAAAAAGTTATCATGGCTTGCAACCACACTGCCGAGATATTTACGGACCAATCCGGGATATTCCTGTATCGCTTCACTAAATGAGCAGAAAATAATCCCTTCTTTCGCTAACTTATCCCGATAGGTCGTTGAAACAGAAACGGAGTCAAAAATAGCATCTACCGCAACAGCTTCACCTTCCCGTACAGGAACACCCAACTTATCAAATGTTTCTTCAATTTCCGCGGTTAAATAGCTATTAGCTTGCTCCGCCCCTGTTCCTTGGACAGCACCAGATTGTGAATTGCAACTATCACCACAAGCACCGCATGAAGGTGCTGAATAGTAACTGTAGTCCTGGTAATCAAGATTAGGATAATTGGCTTTCAACCAATGAGGCTCTTCCATTCCTAGCCAATGGCGATAAGCCTCCAGCCGAAATTCAAGCATCCATACAGGCTCATTGCGTTTTGCGGAAATGGCCCGCACAACATCTTCACTCAAACCTTTAGCTAACTCATCCGTCGCTACCTGAGTAAAGAAGCCTTCTTTATAACGATGATCGCTGAGCCAAGTCTGCACATCATCACTGATTTCTACATTGCTCTGAGACATATATTGGTACACTTATATACCAAAGCTTTCACCACACCCACAGGCATGTTGTGCTTTTGGATTATTGAATTTAAATATCTGATTCAAACCTTCACGAACAAAATCCACTTCAGTACCATCAATAAATGGCATTGCTTTCAGAGGAACATATAGACATGCACCTTCACTTTCATACCTTAGATCATCAGGTGCCGGATCGTTAACCATCTCAAACACATAGCCAAAGCCGGCACATCCTGACTGCTTAACCCCCAGATATAAACCCTTACTTTGTGGGTTTTGCTGCATCAATTTTAAGATCTGCGCTGCGGCTCCCGCGGTAATGGTGATTCCCTGCCATGTGGTTTCATTCAGAGAAAAGGTTTCAACACTGTTTGTCATAGTTGACCTCACATTTGTTCTATAGCCATTTTTGCCGCCGTTATCGGAGAGTTCTCCTCCCGTATAATGGTAATGATAACCTTTATCACTTCAACCATTTGTTTTAAGAGGATATACCTTAATCAGCCCAAACTTTATACAAACACGATGATTTATGTTCATTCCACATGAAGGCATATCTTTAATTTACTGTTTTATCTATAAATTATTAGTTTGATCAATTGTGCTATTTTTTACTTATTGGCGTAAGACAAAAGCACAAAAAGTTCATCAGAAATACCATTTGATGTGAACTTTCAGATATATGGGAGAGTAGTTCCTTTCCTAGTATGAAAATAGCAGCCAGCCAGATAAAATTGACATAGTTAGCCGGAGATACAAAATAGAGATTATCATTATGATCATAATATATACAAATAGAATTTCTATTTAATTGACGCAATTAATTAAACGTATTAAAAAACAATTTTATCTATATATTCCATTTTCAACATTTATTCCCTTTTTATTAATAATTTTACTAACTGGCTAATTTAATTCGAAGGTATTACGTGACCATAATAAATATTTTCAAGATCTTGCTTCTCATGCGAATAAACGTATACTACCTCCGGGTGCTTGAGACTTTCTGTCTTGAGCATTATGTTCTAAGTAAGAATTATGTTTCAGGCAGAAAGAGAAAAGCCCCATCCGACTATAAATCGAAATGAGGCTACTCCTATGGTCAACAACATAAGGCTAGCCTCTTACCTAGTAAAAAGCAAGGAGAGAAGGCGATGAAGCCGTAAAAAATCGCAATATTTAGTTTGATCATTATTTGTGTGACATTACTCATATTCACGTGGATAACCAGGGGTTCAATCTGTAAACTCCATATCAAACGAGGTAATACAGAGGTTGCGGCAAGCATGGCTTACGAATCCAGCAACAGGTAAGGCAACCTTCGGCGGGAGGTTTTTACTCCCGCCCTTTGAGATGTTGTTATGACTTAGTTCTCAGGCACCCTTCATATTTAAGTGGAAAATAGAGAGTTGCTATTATTATATATACAAATAGAGTTTCTATTTAATCAACTCAATTAATCAAATGCATTAAGAAACAATTTTATCTATACCTTATGGATTTCAAGATGCATCGCGGCGGCAAGGGAGCGAATCCCCGGGAGCATAGATAACTATGTGACCGGGGGGAGTGAGTGCAGCCAACAAAGAGGCAACTTGAAGGATGACAGGTATATATATTCCATCATCAATATCCCTTCATTTTTTATTAATAGCTTGACTGGCTGGCTAATTTAATTTGAAGGTATTACGTGACCATAATAAATATTTTCAAGATCTTGCTTCTCATGCGAATAAACGTATACTGCCTTCCGGGTGCTTGAGACTTTCTGTCTTGAGCATTATGTTCCAGGCAGAAAGAAAAAAGCCCCATCCGACTATAAATCGAAATGAGGCTGTTCCTATGCATGACAACATAAGGCTAGCCTCTTACCTGAAAAAAAGCAAGGAGAGAAGGCGATGAAGCCGCAAAAAATCGCAATATTTAGTTTGATCATTATTTGTGTGACGTTACTTATATTCACATGGATAACCAGGGGTTCAATCTGTAAACTCCATATCAAACGAGGTAATACAGAGGTTGCGGCAATCATGGCTTACGAATCCAGCAACAGGTAAGGCAACCTTCGGCGGGAGGTTTTTACTCCCGCCCTTTGAGATGTTGTTATGACTTAGTNTGTTCTAAGTAAGAATTATGTTTCAGGCAGAAAGAGAAAAGCCCCATCCGACTATAAATCGAAATGAGGCTACTCCTATGGTCAACAACATAAGGCTAGCCTCTTACCTAGTAAAAAGCAAGGAGAGAAGGCGATGAAGCCGCAAAAAATCGCAATATTTAGTTTGATCATTATTTGTGTGACGTTACTTATATTCACATGGATAACCAGGGGTTCAATCTGTAAACTCCATATCAAACGAGGTAATACAGAGGTTGCGGCAATCATGGCTTACGAATCCAGCAACAGGTAAGGCAACCTTCGGCGGGAGGTTTTTACTCCCGCCCTTTGAGATGTTGTTATGACTTAGTTCTCAGGCACCCTTTATATTTAAGTGGAAAATAGAGAGTTGCTATTATTATATATGCAAATAGAGTTTCTATTTAATCAACTCAATTAATCAAACGCATTAAGAAACAATTTTATCTATATACTTCATCATCAATATTCCTTCATTTTTTATTAATAGTTTGACTAGCTGGCTAATTTAATTTGAAGGTATTACGTGACCATAATAAATATTTTCAAGATCTTGCATCTCATGCGAATAAACGTATACTGCCTCCGGGTGCTTGAGACTTTCTGTCTTGAGCATTGTGTTCTAAGTAAGAATTATGTTTCAGGCAGAAAGAGAAAAGCCCCATCCGACTATAAATCGAAATGAGGCTACTCCTAATGCACAAACAACATAAGGCTAGCCTCTTATCTGGCAAAAAGCAAGGAGAGAAGGCGATGAAGCCGCAAAAAATCGCAATATTTAGTTTGATCATTATTTGTGTGACGTTACTTATATTCACATGGATAACCAGGGGTTCAATCTGTAAACTCCATATCAAACGAGGTAATACAGAGGTTGCGGCAATCATGGCTTACGAATCCAGCAACAGGTAAGGCAACCTTCGGCGGGAGGTTTTTACTCCCGCCCTTTGAGATGTTGTTATGACTTAGTTCTCAGGCACCCTTTATATTTAAGTGGAATTAAACATAAATCCTACTTTCACTTTACTTTATATTTTATCTAGGAAAAATTGATATGGTTAACCGGCAGGAAGAGAATATATACTTATTAATGTAAGACAAAAACACAAAAAGTTCATAAAGAGACATGATTTCAGATATACCGGAGAATAATTTATCCTCCGGATTAAAATAACAATCAGCCAAACAGTAATTAGGAAGTTTTGTCACTTTCAAAAAAGTGGTTCAAGGCTGACAGTTACCACATTCAGAAACTATCTTATCGATATATACAGCCCTTAACAGCCTTTCTTTTCTATTATTAACAGCCTCACTCGCTGCTAATTTATAATCATCAGGAAGATGATCTGAAAAATAATTCAGTTTTTCCTTAAGTAAGGATACATTGATAATATTTTTATTTCTAACATTATCTACAATAGACAAGAATAAAGTAAAAAAATTAGCTTTATTTAACCAATAAGATTTACTAGTAAATTTCATTTTTAATATAATAGAGGCTGTTTTTTCAAAATTATCAATAAGCTCGTCTTTTTCTTCAAACACATAAGAATAACTATTCAAATAATCATATGTTTTGTCATTCCTATTAAAAAATGAATATAAATACGTTGACATAATATTCAATATATGAATTAAATGTACTTTTCTAATCAAATCTCTTGATGTATAAATACCTTTCTCCAAAATTAATTTTCTAAAATTATTAACTTCCTTAGTTTTTGCCCAAGAATAGAATTCTACAGGAATATTAGGATCTTCTTTGAACTTAGCTTCTTCATCTTCCATCCAAGATATATCGATCTGATCAGTCAATAATTTCGCAACAAGCATATAATCTGATGTAGAATATTGAGATGCTAATTTTTCTATAGTTGTCAAAGAATTTGATGTTCTATTAATTCTCTGAAATATATCATTAATCTTAGGATCGTCATTTTCAAGATCAAGCTCAATGACTGCTATTTCATACTTTAGAAAATTAGCTTTATCATCACCATCTAATTCATTAAAATATTTATTTCTCACAGGAAACTTATCATCAATAAATTCCATTATCGCATTTGTTCTTTGCTGTCCATCAACGATACAAGAAACTGTTATCATTCTATCCACATCAATTTTCCCTTTCGATATAAATATCTGCGGGAAACAATATTGTATCAATAAAATCTACTTTATGCGTTTCTCGCCAGACCAAATTTCTTTGAAAATATGCGTCAGGTATTAATTTTTTACTACGAATATCATTCACTAAATTTAGTAAAGAAACTGAACGAACTCTATAATCTATCATATTACCCCCTCTCTATATTTTTCAATTAAATCAGATTGTTTAATTTCAAAAAAACATTGTGATTGATATATGCCAGCATTTATAGATTTAAATAAACATCTATAATTTTGAGACAACTTGTTAAAAAATGAGAACCAATCTTCTTTTTCAGGACAATATGGCATTAAGTCCGGCCTAAATATTCCTTTAGAAATACAATTTTTATATTGCACAAATTTACTTCTATTACTCTCTCTATTTAGAGGGAAATCTCTTATATCTTGAAATCCTTTTGTTTTATAAAAAAAATCTCCGAGTACCTAATAAATAATTCATTACTAATAATCGCAATATCTAAATCAGAATCTCCTGGAGAGAACGTAGAAGATTTATATATGCTTTGACCAATTTTTGCAGATCCAACAACATGTATTGACGAAAATAGTATGCAAAGTTTAGAGCTAATCTGATTAAATATTTCATATTGTAGCTCTTCATTATTATGAAAAACATGTGTTGGATAGCATAAATATATTTTTCTCACTATTTCATGATGTGGAATATTATTATCTATACCTGTCATCCTTCAAGTTGCCTCTTTGTTGGCTGCACTCGCTCACCCCGATCACATAGTTATCTATGCTCCCGGGGATTCACTCCCTTGCCGTCGCGATGCATCTTGAAATCCATAGGGTATATAAGATATATGAAAACACAATTTATACAGATAATAATATTATAAAAATATCGATAATGCCTATAAAAAATCTATTTCTTGGAGGATTATCACAATTAAATTTAATACATAAATAACCCTTTCACTTAATAAGTAGGTTATTTCTATTGAAAATAACCTACCTTCATTTTATCCAGGCAAAACTGATGTGGTTAACCGAGAGGTACAGCACAAATGTTGCCGCTCATCAAAAATATCAATTCGCCACACCTGGTGATTGCGGCCAATATGAATAGGTTTACATACGCCTTTCACTTCACCACTACGAACCGAGCGAATATGATTAGCATTGATTTCCAGCCCAACAACTTTTTTCTCACCTTCGGAACAGAGATACCCAGCTAAAGAACCGAGTGATTCTGCCAGCACAACAGATGCCCCGCCATGCAATAAACCAAATGGCTGACGCGTGCGATAATCAACCGGCATTGTGCCTTCAATATAGTCATCACCGATATGCGTGATTTTTATGCCCAGATGGCCCATCATACATTGGCTATTTACTTGATTCAGGCTATCCAGTCCAATATCACGTTTCCAAATCATGGGATTATCTCCAATAAAGCTTGCAACGGATGCTTAAGTACTTGCCCTTCTATCCGTTTAACCTGACTGCGGCAGGAATAACCGGAGCTTAGACAACGCTCCAATGGTAATTTCTGCAAGGCAGGTTGCCAGGATAACTTATAGATACCAATAGAGTGTTCTATGTTTTTGTTTTCATGACCATAGGTTCCGGCCATGCCACAGCAGCCTACACTGATATTATCCAGCTTGCTACCCAACCGATGGAAAATTTTTTCCCACTGTTGACTACTGCCCGGTAGCATAGTCACTTCGGTACAATGTCCAAATAGATACCATTTATCACCGGATCTTTCTTCATGGCCACTTTTCTCTGGTAAGCTATTAATCAACCATTCATGAACAAGCTGAACCTCAAACTTCCCTCGCTGTTCTCCCAAAATTTCTTTATATTCGTCCCGGTAGCACAGTACCAGCGCTGGATCGACACCGACCATAGGAATACCCAACTCAGCAACCCGGTTCAGAAAATCTGACGTCTTTTTGGCCGTTTTAGCAAAACGGGATAAGAAGCCTTTGATATGTTGTGCTTTACCGTTTGGAGAAAATGGCAGCAATACGGGTTTATATCCCAATTTTTCTACCAAATAGGCAAAATCAGCCACAACTTTAGCATCGTAATAACTCGTGAACGGATCCTGAACGATCAACACGTGTTCATCACGATGAACTTGTTCCATTTTTTCAAGCTGTTCCAGTGTGGTCGAAAGTGCATAATGACCCGCCAATTGTTGGTGCAGCGTCGGGCTGGATAACAAGGGTAAATCCACCATGCCGATAGTCCGACGACTCAATTCTTGCATCCACGGTTGTTTCAGAAAGAAATTAAAGACCCGAGGGACCTTAGCCATTAATGGCGTACTGCTTTCCGCACTCGCCACGATATGATCACGTAAAGGACGAAAATAGCGGCCGTGATATAACTCAAGAAAACGTGCACGAAATGACGGAACATCAATTTTAATCGGGCACTGTGTTGAGCAAGCTTTGCATGCCAGACAACCCGACATTGCCTCTTTCACTTCGTGAGAAAAGTCATACTCCCCGCGCCATGCCTGCCAACTATTGTGGGTCCTCTCAATCAACCCACGCAAACTTGGTCGTTTTTGTTCTAATCCCTGTTTCAGTAACGTCGGCTCCACCCCCTGTTCAGCCAAAAGGCGCAGCCATTCACGCACCAGTGTTGCGCGTCCTTTCGGTGAATGAATACGTTGCTGACTCACTTTCATTGATGGACACATCGGGCTTTTTACATCGAAATTAAAACAGAGCCCATTCCCATTACACTCCATAGCACCGCGGAATGTATTCCTGACATTTACCGGAATTGTCCGGTCATACGTTCCTCGCTTAACAGCATCGACTTTCATCATCGGGGCATCAACCCCCATCGGCGGACAAATTTTACCCGGATTCAAGCGATTATCCGGGTCAAAGGCAGCCTTAATTCGGCGTAATTCTTCATACAAGATGCTACCGAAAAATGCCGGGCTGTATTCAGCACGAAATCCTTTACCATGCTCTCCCCACAGCAAACCACCATAACGTGCGGTGAGACTGACAATTTCATCAGAAATCTGTTTCATCAGTATCTCTTGCTGAGGATCGCACATATCCAACGCCGGCCGAACATGCAGCACCCCCGCATCCACATGACCAAACATACCGTAATTAAGATGATGACTATCCAATAGCTGCCGGAATTCCGCAATATAATCAGCAAGATGCTGTGGCGGCACACACGTATCTTCCACAAAAGGAATGGGTTTCGCCGCACCTTTACTGTTACCCAACAAGCCAACCGCTTTCTTGCGCATTGCATAAATACGCTCAATATCCGCTAACTCTCGGCAAATTTGATAACCAATAACCCCAGCTTGCTTGCTATCCATCAGTTCATCAAGGCGCTGACAAAGTGTTTCTACTTGCCGGTCTATCAAAGGTTGATCATCGCCACTGAATTCAACAATATTCAACCCCTGCATATCTTTGTTCGGAACATCAGTGATCAATTCCTTAACTGAATGCCAGACGATATCCTCACGCGCCAAATTCAGCACCTTGGAATCCACGGTTTCAACCGATAATGCCTTTGCCTCCACCATAAAAAGGGCATTACGCAGTGCAGAATCAAATGAATCATATTTCACATTCACCAATCGCCTAACTTTTGGCAGCGGAGTAATATCCAAAACCGCTTCGGTAATAAAAGCTAGCGTTCCTTCTGAACCGGTTAAGATACGACCTAAGTCAAATTTCCGCATATCGTCACTGAAAACATGGCGCAAATCATAACCGGTCAGAAAGCGATTAAGTTTGGGGAATTTTTCAACGATAAGTTCACGTTGTTCACGGCAACGACTAAGCACCGTGTTATAAATGCGACCGGTAACAGAATCCTCTTGCGCAATCGATTCCGCCTGGACTATATCCATAGCGCGGGTGTCAAGTAATTCCCCCCCTAATAGAACTGCCCGTAGGCTAAGAACATGATCAGAAGTTTTACCATAGACTAATGAGCCCTGACCGGATGCGTCAGTATTAATCATACCGCCCAATGTTGCACGGTTACTGGTTGAAAGCTCCGGTGAAAAGAAATAACCATATGGACGCAAATATTGATTCAGTTGGTCTTTAATCACACCCGCTTCAACTCTGACCCAACCTTGCTCCGGGTTAATCTCAAGAATGCGATTCATATAACGGGACATATCCACCACAATGCCGTCATTAAGCGCCTGACCGTTTGTGCCTGTACCGCCACCGCGTGGAGTAAATGTCAAATTCTGATATTCTTTTTCACCTGCGACACGAGCCAGTAAAACCACATCGGCACTGGATCGAGGGAAAACGACAGCCTGTGGTAAGAGTTGATAGATACTGTTATCTGTCGCCATTGTCAGACGATCGGCATAACTACTGGCAACATCTCCGGTAAATCCTTGTTCCTTTAATGTATCCAAGAACTTCTGTGCGACCTCACTGACGTGCGGTGCTTGTGATATGCGTGGGATCATTATCGTTTTGACCCTTTTAGAATGAGTGTCCACATTGCTTCATTTATACTATCTTTGAATCAATGCCTTAATCAGCCGTAACCATTTACCACCGTTAACTGATTTGTCTGAGAAGGCAAGCGTTTACCTTATCATAATATTCACCTATTTTGAGTAACCTGTAGATAACATCCTATTTATTCATTATCTTTAGCGCCATTAAATCTCTGAGAGAAATTAACTTATGGACAAATCTCAACCGCATTATGATTTACCAAAACTATTATTTACTTTAATTTTCCTGTCACTGTTAATTGTTACCAGCTTTTGGGTGATAAAGCCCTTTATCTTCGGTTTTGTCTGGGCCGGCATGGTTGTTATCGCCACCTGGCCATTATTAGAAAAACTACAGAGCAGTTTATGGGGTAAACGCTGGATTGCGGTCTCCATCATGACGCTACTGCTAATTCTATTATTTGTGATCCCTATCGCATTACTGGTCAGTAGTTTATTGGAAAACAGCGCGCCATTAATCCAGTGGGCTAAATCCCCCTCTCATTTTCAGATACCGACAATGACCTGGCTGAATAACATCCCTCTGGTTGGCGATAAACTATACAGCGGTTGGAACTCACTCATTACTGATGGTGGAAATGTTCTGATAGCTAAAGTCCAGCCTTATGTTGGAGAAGCAGCAACCTGGTTCTTTACTCAAGCAGCAAATGCCGGGCGTTTCGTATTCCATCTCGGTTTGATGGTGCTATTCAGCGTGCTCTTATATCTAAAAGGAGAACAGGTGACGATGAGCATTCGCCATTTTGCCATTCGCTTGGCAAATAAACGCGGAGATGCCGCCATCCTGTTAGCAGCACAATCCATCCGTGCCGTAGCGCTTGGAGTGGTGGTTACCGCACTGGTTCAAGCCATTATCGGTGGTCTTGGCTTGGCTGTTTCAGGCATTCCTTATGCTACATTGCTGACAGTACTCATGTTTGTCTGTTGTGTCGCTCAACTCGGTCCATTACTGATTTTAGTTCCCGCTGTTGCCTGGCTTTATTGGACAGGTGATACAACCTGGGGAACCGTGCTACTGGTCTGGAGCGGTATCGTAACGACAATGGATGGGTTTCTTCGCCCATTTTTAATCCGTCTGGGCGCAGATTTACCTATGGTGCTGATATTAATAGGCGTTATTGGTGGAATACTCTCATTTGGCATGATTGGCTTATTTATCGGCCCCGTTGTATTAGCAGTTGCTTATCGTTTATTAATCGCATGGATGAATGAAGTCCCAGAACCTAAAAATGATTTAGCCGAAACTGAAAAATATCTGGAACAGAAATTTTCAGAATAAATTTGTATGATAATTAATTCTGACTTATATAGCGAAAGAGAGTTAGCTCTTTCGCTAAAGCATAATCTCAATAAAACTTATCACTCTTCTGAGGTGCTGATTTATTAAATATCATTATTGTAAAGTAATTGTTAAAAAATCGTTAAATTTGGCTCATTATAGCCGTAAATAATACGTAAATTAGGACAATTCTTAATGAATAAACTATTTAACTAAATTAATATAAGTGGGCTATGAACGAGACGTTTATTTCTCCTTTTGATGGTTCTACTTGTTAGAAACACCTATATTGCTGTGTGTAGTCCTTGCCTATCACGCCCATGATAGGCTTTTTTTTTGCTATTTTTATACTTTCCCTTAGAACGATAATTAACGACTCTAGTTGTTAAAAAACCCGCCATTATTTTGACGGGCCTTTAGTTTCAATTGAGTATTATTCTCAATTAACTCACTTTCGCTAATCCTAACCAAGTTTTTACAACGGTATCTGGATTTAATGACAGGCTATCAATCCCTTCTTCCATCAACCAATGAGCAAAATCCTGATGGTCTGAAGGCCCCTGACCACAAATTCCCACATACTTGTTTTGACGCTTAGCCGCTTGAATAGCCAATGAGAGCAGCGCTTTGACCGCATCATTACGTTCATCAAATAGTTCAGATACCACCCCAGAATCCCGATCCAAACCAAGAGTCAGTTGAGTCATATCATTAGAACCAATAGAGAAGCCATCAAAATGTTCAAGGAACTGTTCCGCCAGAATTGCGTTGGACGGAATCTCGCACATCATAATGACTTTCAATCCGTTTTCACCGCGCTTCAACCCTTGGGATGCCAGTTCAGCAATCACTGCTTCAGCCTGCGCTACCGTACGAACGAACGGGATCATAATTTCAACGTTGGTCAACTCCATATCATTACGTACACGTTTAACGGCTTCGCACTCCAATGCAAAACAGCGACGGAAACTGTCAGAAACATAACGCCCTGCACCACGGAAACCTAGCATAGGGTTCTCTTCATCAGGTTCATAAATGTCACCACCAACCAGATTGGCATATTCATTGGATTTAAAATCAGACAAACGGACAATAACCCGTTTCGGCCAGAATGCAGCCGCCAGAGTGGCAATCCCCTCCGTCAAGCGCCCAACATAGAACTCAACCGGGTTGTCATAACCTGCCATCAGCGATTTTATCTCTTGCTGCAACTCAGGAGTTTGCTGATCAAACTCCAGTAATGCACGGGGATGTACACCAATCATCCGATTAATAATAAACTCCAAACGAGCAAGACCTACGCCATCATTCGGCAAAAGGGCAAAATCAAATGCACGATCTGGATTGCCGACGTTTAGCATAATTTTTACATCAAGCTCCGGTAACTGATCGACTTGAGAACTTTGTACAGTAAAATTCAGTTGATTCTGATAAACAAAACCCGTATCACCTTCCGCACAGGAAACTGTCACCGACTGATTCTCTTTCAAACGTTCCGTTGCATCACCGCATCCAACAACCGCGGGAATGCCCAATTCACGGGCAATAATCGCTGCATGACAGGTCCGGCCACCGCGGTTAGTCACAATCGCAGCAGCTTTTTTCATAATAGGCTCCCAATCCGGATCGGTCATATCAGTAACCAGAACATCACCCGGTTGGATGCGATCCATTTCATTCAAGTTGTGAATAACTTTTACTCGACCTGCACCAATACGATGGCCTATGGCACGTCCTTCCACCAATACCTGACCTTGTTCATTCAGTTGGTAACGCTCCATAACCTGCTGGTTTGAGCGGACAGTCTCAGGACGCGCCTGAACAATGTATAACTTGCCGTTATGACCATCTTTAGCCCATTCAATATCCATTGGCCGGCCATAATGTTTTTCAATTAGTAACGCCTGACGCGCCAATGCCTCAATTTCTTCATCAGCTAAAGAGAAACGATTGCGTTGTGATGCTGGTACATCTTCGATGCGTACCTGCTTGCCATGTTCTTTATTGTCAGCATAGATCATATGCAGTTTTTTAGAACCCAGATTACGTCGCACAATTGCTGGTTTACCCTTATTCAGGGTTGATTTATGAACATAGAACTCATCCGGATTCACAGCGCCCTGAACAACCATCTCACCCAATCCGTAAGCAGAGGTAATAAAAACAACCTGATCAAACCCTGATTCAGTATCAATAGTGAACATCACACCGGAAGAGGCGAGATCAGAACGCACCATACGTTGTACACCCGCTGATAATGCAACCCCCCGATGGTCATATCCCTGATGGACACGATAGGAAATAGCACGATCATTAAACAATGAAGCAAACACATGTTTGATGGCAACCATCACAGTATCAATGCCTTGCACGTTTAGAAAGGTTTCCTGCTGCCCGGCAAAAGAGGCATCAGGCATATCCTCAGCCGTTGCCGAAGAACGTACAGCAAAAGAGGCTTCAGGCTCTCCTTCAGACAACTGTTGATAAGCATCCTGAATATCTTTTTCTAGTTGTGGCGTAAATGGTGTATCAATCACCCATTGGCGAATTTGCGCACCTGCTTTAGCCAGTTGATTGACATCATCAACATCCGTTTCATCCAGCAAGTCATAAATGCGCTGATTAACACCACTTTGTTCCAAGAAATCATTAAATGCCTGTGCTGTCGTGGCGAAACCATTCGGGACAGAAACCCCCAACTCTGACAGGTGAGTGATCATTTCTCCCAGGGAGGCGTTTTTACCACCAACCCGGTCAATATCATGCATACCTAATTGGTTATACCAAAGCACATTACGCGGGGTGAGGTCATTATTGGGCATTAAAACAATCCTTTTAGCATTCGTGAAGTACAAATCGGAAAATTGGCACTGCATAGCGCAGTCATAAATAGACTAACACAATGTTTTCGCACACATAGAAAGGTGAATCGATCAACCCAACACATTATTTTTTTCTTAGGTATACTTTGCAGAAAATCGATACTCGGTTTCATTTAACTAAACGATTGGAAAGATAAAAGGTCACTATAAATATCATGGCAAAATTCAGATTAGAAACATCAGCGAAACGTAATGGTCGTAATAATGTTGAAAGTGTTGAACGCACTGTCTTTTTTATTTCAGATGGCACGGCAATTACCGCGGAAGTATTGGGTCATGCTGTCTTATCACAATTTCCCATCAAAATAACTTCTTATACTCTTCCTTTTGTTGCCAGTGAAACCCGCGCAGAAGAAATAAAGCAACAAATAAATCAGATATATCAGGATACGCGTATAAGACCTTTAGTTTTCTATTCCATTATCTCTTCTGGAGTGAAAAATATTATTACCAGCAGCGAAGGATTTTGTCAGGACATTGTACAAACACTGGTAGCCCCATTACAGCAAGAAACCGGGTTGGAACCCAAACCCGAACTTAATCGCACTCACGGCCTGACTGAGAAGAATCTCAGCCAGTACGATGCACGTATAGCTGCTATTGATTATGCCCTGGCACATGATGATGGTATCTCTTTACGTAATCTTGACCAGGCACAGGTTATCCTATTGGGCGTATCCCGCTGTGGGAAAACACCCACTAGCCTCTATTTAGCCATGCAATTTGGTATTCAGGCTGCAAATTATCCTTTTACTGCGGATGATATGGACAATTTACAATTACCTGCGACATTAAAACAATTTCAACATAAGTTATTCGGTTTAACTATAAGCCCTGAACGGCTGGCAGCTATTAGGGAAGAACGTCGAGAAAATAGCCGTTATGCATCACTGAGGCAATGTAGAATAGAAATTTCCGAAGTTGAAGCTTTATTCCGTAAGAATAAGATTAATTATCTTAACACCACCAATTATTCTGTTGAAGAAATCTCAACCAAAATAATCGACATGATGAAGCTAAACCGCCGAATGTTTTAAAAATATATCAATAGGAATAATGGAAAAAAATTTATCATATGACTAATTATATCATTTGTTTAACTTAGTCGTTTTCGTTTATTGTAATTTCAATTATCTATAGATATGCCTGCTAATGTGAAACGAACTTTGAGAAAATATATGTACAAAACAGATGGTTTAAGGACTCACCGTGTCGATAGTTTGGTCACACCTCAAACTCTTGCAATTCAATTTCCCGTATCCGAAAAAATCGTCAACAATGTGACAGCGTCACGGAAACGTATTGCCGATATTCTCTGCGGGAATGATCCACGGCTTATGGTAATCATCGGTCCTTGCTCTATTCATGATATTGACGCCGCTTTAGATTATGCTCAGCGACTGAACAGATTGCGTGAAAAATACCAGCACAGACTGGAAATTATTATGCGCGCCTATTTTGAGAAACCACGCACAGTGGTGGGCTGGAAAGGTTTAATTTCAGATCCCTATCTCGACGGTTCTTGCCAGGTAAATCGGGGCATTACTTTGGCCCGGAAATTATTGGTTGACGTTAATGAGTTGGGTTTACCTACAGCAACCGAATTTCTGGATATGGTGACCGGCCAATATATTGCCGATCTGATCAGTTGGGGCGCGATCGGAGCCAGAACAACAGAAAGCCAGATTCACCGAGAAATGGCATCCTCCCTCTCCTGTCCAGTTGGCTTTAAAAATGGAACGGATGGCAACATCCGTATCGCCATAGACGCAATCCGTGCAGCCAGTGTCTGTCACACATTTCTTTCGCCAGATAAGCACGGTCAGATGACCATCTATCAAACCGAAGGCAACCCATACGGCCACATTATTATGCGTGGAGGCAAACAGCCTAATTACAGTGCCAAAGATATTGCTACAGCTTGTACTCAACTACGTGAATTTAATTTACCAGAACATTTAGTTATCGATTTCAGTCATGGTAATTGTCAAAAAATTCATAAACGCCAACTGACTATAGCAAAAGAGGTGGGCCACCAGATTCAAGAGGGTTCTACCGCTATTGTCGGTGTGATGGTTGAAAGTTTTCTGGTTGAAGGCACCCAGCAGGTCATTCAGGGGCAACCGCTAAATTACGGTCAATCGATCACAGATCCTTGTCTAAACTGGCAAGATACAGAACAGCTTATTGACATTCTCGCCGAAGCAGTAAGTTACCGTTTCTAAATCCTTATTCCGAGTTAGCCTTTTTCATTCATAAGAGGCTAACTGACAACACATTAATTAAATTTCATTAACGTGTTAATCCTGACCACCAAAAATATTGCTTGAAGTCACCTCTTTATATAACGATAATAATTCTCACTATGATAATAGTTAGTATTCGCAAAGTGGTTTTATGACTAAAATATGTCACCAACATTCTTGTATTACACTTGAAAAACAATGCAACACCTATCCTGCTGAAATTGTAGAAATTGGCTACATTGACAGTAAACGACTATTAGGTGAGCTAGGAATTACCAGAATTCGTCACCAAGGAGAATTCTACCAATTGCGCCAAACTAAAGCAGGTAAGCTGATACTAACTAAATAAAATAATAACTCAGCCAGCCACCCGGATCGCGTATCGGGGCAGCCAGCTATATCCATAACTCATAAAATATTATTATGGAGATTCGTCTGATGTCTCAATCTGCAAGATCAACACTCAAACTATCAGCATTAAGCTTGGCAATTATCAGTAGTATTCCGGCTGCTTATGCGGCAACAAAATCGCTCGATGCCGACAGTGATAAATCATCCCGCGAGGTGATAACTGTTTATGCAACAGGTAATGAAAGGGATAGTTTCGAAGCTCCCATGATGGTAACTGTGATAAAGAGTAAGTCACCACAAAGTCAGACAGCCGGTAATGCTAACGACCTCATCAAAAAAATACCCGGCATTAATATAGCCGGTACAAACCGTGCTAATGGGCAAGATGTTAGTCTGCGTGGTTATGGTCCAAAAGGTGTTTTGACGTTGATTGACGGTATTCGCCAAGGTACCGATACCGGTCATATCAATGGCACGTTTCTGGACCCAGCACTCATTAAACAAGTCGAAGTTGTACGCGGCCCTTCCGCCCTACTCTACGGCAGTGGTGCCTTAGGCGGTGTGATCGCTTATCAAACTGTCGATGCCGCGAATCTTCTGCAAGCTGGTCAAGATCACGGATTCCGCGTTTTTGCCCGCGGTGCAACAGGTGACCATAGTATGGGCTTTGGTGGTGCAACGTTCGAGAAATCGGAATCCTTGGATGGTGTATTTGCCTTCAGTACCCGTGATTCAGGTAACATCCGTCACGGTGGTGGTGTGGTTGCCGATAATGACGAATTTATCAGTAACCTGATGGCAAAAGGCAGTTGGAAAATTGATGACAACCAGTCCTTAAGCAGCCAATTACGCTATTACCGTAATGAGGCTAATCAGCCTAAAAATCCGCAATCTCTTACTAGTAAAAATAATAAACCTAAATCATGGACTGATCGCACGACAACTCAACGTGACGCCCAACTCAGCTACCAATTAAATCCAGCAGAGTATGATTGGTTAAATGCCAAAACTGACCTTTATTATTCCGATATCACTATTGATGCCCGTACTAAAGAGAAAGGTTTCGAAGGCCGTAAACAGAAAACCTATGGCGTAAAATTGGAAAACCGTTCCCGCCTGTGGACAGACAGCCCTCTGGCGCATCAATTTACTTACGGTGGTGAAACTTACAAACAGAAACAGACCCCAGGAGGTAACACGGATAGCTTCCCTGATGCTGATATACGCTTTTATTCCGGTTGGTTGCAAGATGAGATAACGCTGCGCGACCTGCCAGTCTCTATCGTCGCCGGTACTCGCTATGACAACTATAAAGGAACGAATTCTAAATATAAGGATGTCAGCGCTGATAAATGGTCTTCCAAAGGGGCTATTAGTATTACACCAACTGACTGGTCGATGCTGTTTACCTCTTATTCTCAAGCTTTCCGTGCACCGACGATGGGGGAAATGTACAGTGATTCTATGCACTATCCTGGAAACTTCTGGACCCCTAATCCAAATCTCCGTCCAGAAAGCAACGAAACGTGGGAGTCTGGTTTTGGATTACGTTTCAATGATCTACTAGCAGATAACGACGAGCTGGAATTTAAAGCGAGTTACTTTGATACTAAAGCCAAAGATTATATTAAGTCAGATGTAGTCAACCGAGGAAGAAACACAATATCTGTTAATATATCTAGCGCTAAGATCTGGGGATGGGATGCTTCCATAAACTATGAATCCAATCTGTTCTCTTGGGAATTGGCTTACAACCGCACAGAAGGTAAAGATGAAAAAAGCGGTGGATCTCTCGATAACCTCAGCCCAGAGACTATCACCAGCATACTGGAAATCCCTATTGCACAAACCGGTTTCTCTGTCGGCTGGGTAGGCCAATTCACTAAGCATACTGACTTCAAAGGTAAAGATGCTAGAGGTAGAGATCCTAAACAACAGGCAGGCTATGGCGTTAATGATTTCTATGTCAGCTATCAAGGTGAAGGAATGCTCAAAGGTGTGACTACTACAGCAGTTTTAGGCAATGCTTTTGATAAAGAATACTACTCACCACATGGAACACCTCAAGATGGCCGCAATGCCAAACTGTTAGTCAGTTACCAGTGGTAATTAAATAAATGTATTTCAAGGAGTTAAATTGTGAATTCTTCACTTTATGAACGTTATCTACAAGCCAAATCCGATAACAAAGCCAAATATGCCCGTGATCTGGCAGCCTATCTGAATGTCAGTGAAGGTGAATTATTACATAGCCGCGTTGGTATCGATGCCAAACGCCTTAATGTTGACGCCCCAACTTTACTGGAAGAGTTAGCTGTTGTTGGTGAAATTAAGGCGATCACCCGCAATGATTTCGCTGTTCATGAACACATTGGCCGGTATGAAAATACTCATTTCAGCAGCCACGCTGGGCTGGTCCTGAACCCTCGTGAACTCGACTTGCGGATATTCTTTGGACATTGGAGTAGTATATTTTATCTGGTTGAACCCGCAAAAAATGGTGTGCGCCACAGCATTCAATTTTTTGATCATCAGGGTGACGCATTGCATAAAGTTTATGCAACAGGTAATACTGATATGACAGCCTGGGAAGCATTGATAGAAAAATATCAGGTAGAAGACAACCCCGCACTGGTCATCAAACCTATAGAAGAAATCACCTATTCAACTCTAACAAATGAATTGAAAGCACAGCTTGATGAAGAATGGCGAGCAATGACTAACGTTCATCAATTCTTCACGTTACTTAAAAACCATAATCTGAGCCGGCAACAAGTTTTCAACGCAGTACAGGATGATCTGGCTTACAAGGTGGGAAATTCTGCACTGAATGAACTTATCAACGCCGCTTATAACGATCAGAATGAAATCATGATCTTCGTCAGTAATCATGGTTGCGTACAAATTTTCACCGGAAAGCTGGAACGTCTGATGCCACATCAGGAAGAAAACTCAGATCAGAAATGGATTAATATCTTTAACCGCAATTTCACACTACATTTAATAGAGAGTGCTATTGCTGAAAGCTGGGTAACCCGTAAACCAACAGAGGATGGTTTTGTCACCAGCCTTGAGCTATTTGATGCTAATGGCAATCAGATTGCTCAACTGTTTGGTCAGCGTACAGAAGGCACTCCTGAACAAACTCAGTGGCGTGAGCAAGTGGCTGCTCTGCCAAAACTGCAATCAATACAGGAAGAGCGTGTAGCATGAAACAATGGCTTCTGACATTTGTCCTTGCGGTATCGTTCAGTGCTTTTTCCACTGAACGGATCGTCACTATCGGTGGCGATGTATCTGAAATTGTTTTTGCACTTGGTGAAGGTGAAAAAGTTGTCGCCAGAGACAGCACCAGCCAGAAACCAACCGAATTGCTTGCCTTACCCGATGTCGGCTATATGAGAATGCTTAACCCTGAAGGTATTCTCTCTATGAATCCGACACTGGTGCTAACCAGTGAGTTGGCAAAACCTTCACTGGCACTTAAGCAGCTCCAGGATTCTGGTGTAAAAGTGATTCAGATAACCGGAAAAGCAGCGTTAGAAGCCGTTCCTGAAAAAATTAAGGCCGTCGCTAAGGCGGTCAATCAGACTGAACGCGGTGTACAACTGATTCAACAATATCAAAAAGCACTGGCAGAAATACCAACAACTACCTTGCCGACTCGTATTCTGTTTGTGATGAGTCACGGAGGTATCATGCCAATGGCTGCCGGCCAAAAAACCGCAGCGGACAAAATGATTCGCGCTGTTGGTGCCACTAATGCCATGCAAGGTTTCAACAATTACCGCCCACTTTCCCAGGAAGGTGTTATTGCCAGCGCACCAGATCTGTTATTAGTGACGGAAGATGGTATTAAATCAATGGGCGGTTTGGATAAAATCTGGCAATTACCCGGATTGAAACACACCCCTGCCGGTCAAAAACAACGGGTTTTAATTGTAGATGATATGGGGCTACTCGGTTTTGGCCTCGAAACCCCCTCAGTGATGAAACAACTCAGACAGGCGGCGGAGAAGACTCAATGAGCCGTATGAAGTCTCCGGGTTTAGGCTTGGCGTTTCTTTGTTTGTTACTGTCCGGGTTGGCTATTGGTTCTGCTAATATTGGCGCATTATCATTATCTTTCAAGACATTATGGGAATCTTCCATTAGTGAACCCCAGTGGCAAATCTGGCTGAATATCAGATTACCAAGAGTGCTATTAGCCATACTGGTTGGCTGTGCTTTAGCGACTTCCGGGGCTGTAATGCAAGGGTTATTTCGCAATCCACTCGCTGATCCTGGCCTACTAGGTATTAGCAGTGGAGCCGCGTTGATGGTTGCAATGGCAATTGTTCTGCCAGTTAGCCTGCCATCTGTCATCGCTGTGTACGGGCATATTATCGCCGCTTTTATTGGCAGCCTGTTAATTTCATTACTGATTTTTTCACTCAATAAATATAACTACGGAAATCTGGCCCGCTTATTACTCGCCGGGATTGCTATCAATGCCCTTTGTATGTCTGCTATTGGTGTCCTGAGCTATATCAGTGACGATCAACAGCTACGACAATTCTCTTTATGGATGATGGGTTCACTCAGCCAGATAGAGTGGCCGACGTTGGCAATTACGGCTTCTTTAATTATTCCCGCTATTATCCTAACATTCAGCCAGGCCCGTAAACTGAACCTGCTGCAATTAGGAGATGAAGAGGCCCACTATCTTGGTATAAATGTCCAACGCACTAAATTCCAGTTATTACTACTCAGCGCCCTGCTTATTGGTAGCGCCGTTGCATTAAGTGGTGTTATTGGATTTGTTGGGCTAGTTGTCCCACATTTGATCAGAATGCGATTTGGTAGTGATCATAATTGGCTACTTCCCGGTGCTGCTTTAGGCGGAGCTTCTCTTCTGCTTACCGCAGATACACTGGCAAGAACATTAGTCTCACCAGCAGAAATACCCGTTGGCCTAATTACTGGTTTAATCGGCGGCCCATATTTTCTATGGTTGATACTCAAACAACCAGGGCCAGGGAGCCGCACATAATGGATGCCATAAAAAATAATATTTCTCTGCAAGCACAGAATTTAAGCTATTCAATTGGCAACCAGAAAATTATTGATAATGTTTCGCTCTCGGTAAATAAAGGCGAGATTGTCGCCATCATTGGGCCAAATGGCGCGGGGAAATCCACATTATTGCGGCTATTAACGGGATATATAAAACCTGAGCGTGGGCAATGTTATTTACACGGAATCCCTATTGAGCAATGGCCGGCTGAACAATTAGCCCGCACTCGTGCCGTCATGCGTCAACATAGCTCACTCTCCTTCCCTTTCAGTGTGGAAGAAGTGGTCGCTATGGGGCGCTCTCCTCATGGTATTCATCATAAACAGACAGCAATTGATACCGTTATTGAACAAACGGATTGCCAGGAGTTACGTCACCGCGACTACCGGCAACTCTCTGGTGGTGAGCAGCAAAGAGTACAACTCGCTCGTGTCCTTGCCCAACTTTGGCATCCAACACCAATAGAATGCTGTTTGTTTCTTGACGAACCAACATCAGCCTTGGATCTCTACCATCAGCAACACACTTTGCGTCTGCTTTACCGACTGACACGGGAACAACCTATGGCTATGTGCTGTGTTCTACATGATTTAAATCTTGCCGCTCTCTATGCAGACAAAATCTTTCTATTACATAAAGGGAAGTTAGTCGCTGCGGGTACACCAGAAGAAGTATTGAATGATCATACTCTGAGAAAATGGTATCAAGCAGATCTTGGCATTACCCGCCATCCTGAGACTCAACAACCTCAGATTTATTTGAGGCAGTAACAGTAAATTCGACAGACAAATTATTTCAATCATTTGCCTGTCTTACTCTTTACTTCCGAAATTTTATTGCATCAGGCAAATACCAAAAAGTTGAAATCAAGCACAAACAATAACCCAGAAGTTCACACCCTTCCTCAACCATATTTTTTGCTGTTCGATCAAAATGTTCGAGCATTAAACCTTTCCATAATTCTCCCATACCAAACAAACGGGAAAAAACGAGTACACACAAAATACCTGCAACCATCATGCTGTAACTTTGATGACGCGTAAAATGAACAAGCCCAGCCAACGTATCCCTACCTTTATAAGCAGAGTAAAAAATACAAATTAGCGCTAACGGAATAGCAATCCACGCCCAGGCACCATGAAATATTTCATCAAATATAGCATCCAGCTCTCTTATCAATAAACAAGCAAAAAAACCTGATATCAAGACTAATGCAGGACGTAATTGACTATTCTTTTTTGCTTCCAGCAGAAATACAGCAGAAATAACAAACAGTATACTTTCCTGAGCAATTTCAGTTAATGAGTTCTCCTTCACTGCATTCTGCAAATAGATAACATCAATAAAGAGTAAGCCTATGACCATGGCTAAAATCAGAGCATAAAGAACAAAAAACGCCAACTTTTTAGTTAAAAAAGCCAAGTCCGATTGCATTACAACCTCCATTAAATTAAATGACGAACGATGATACTGTTTTGAATAAATTAGTGAAGATCATTTGATGCTACTTATTATTAAAACAAAGGAAATTTGCATAAATGATAATAATTATCAATTATAAATAGCATTTTTTGCCTATAGATATCCCGGATTTATTTTAAAATACACTCATTAATAACTATAGTTATTATCCTTATAGAAATAACTAACTAAATCTAATATTTTAGCAACTAGCCCACTATCAGTGGGAGGTGAAAATGTCAGAAAGTGTAGTGAATGATATTGTCAGATGGCTCGAAACTCAGCTCCAACGTAACGAAGGTATAAAAATAGCGACCATTGCTGACAGAAGCGGTTATTCAAAGTGGCATCTACAAAGAGTGTTTAAAGAAGTGAAAGGCTATACCCTGGGTGAATATGTTCGTAAGCGGCGTTTACACGAAGCAGCAAGATCTCTGCGTGAAGAAAACCTACCAATCCTTGATATCGCCTTACAATATGGTTTCAGTTCTCAGGCAACATTTACTCGGATCTTCAAAAAGCACTTTAATACCACTCCTGCTAGATTTAGAGAAAATGGTAATCTACCTGAATTAAAGTACTTCTTAGGTCATAAGCAATAACCGAAAGCTCCTAATAACCTTATTGATGGCATTCCCTAATGGTCAATATTTTATTGACCATTTAACTCTTATACTATTTTAATTCGCTAACACCCTAATAGATCAAAAAATCAAATAAGGATTTTACAGATAACTATTGGCTAGCCTCGTTTTATTCACTAAAAATGAAGAACAAATTCCCATAAGTCTTCTAGAACAATTACCACATATACCAGCATAATTAATTTCGGATAATAACTTTATTAAATGACAATAAAACCAATTCAATTATATTAATCCACCCACGATAAATAAACTGATTAATATAATTAAAAAACAAAAATATTTTCATACAAATCATAACTATAATATACAGTACTTTTTATTCGATCAGCCGGATCATTTTTACTGTCAACAAGCAGATAAAAAACACTAAAAAATCCGATCAGAAACATTAAAATACTGTTCCTAAAATTTTTAGTGTATGTTCAATTATTAAAAAGTAAAAACCCTGAAGACTAAACATCAGGGTTTTTATTTATAATTAATTCCAATTCACTATTTACCTAATAGACGCTATTTTGCAAAAAGCTTGAACACTACCCAAATTTAAAATAGCAAATAAAATAACATAATGGGATAGGCTTTTAATGCCTTTAACGTAAATAATAGCGAATAATATTTTCTATAAGAATTCTCACTCCTATCATTCCTAATTTCTACCGTCCTTATTGTCCCCCGGTTCCGCCTCCTGTACCACCACCTGTACTACCGCCTGTACCACCTCCTGTTCCACCGCCTGTTCCACCTCCTGTACCACCGCCTGTTCCGCCTCCTGTACCACCGCCTGTACCACCGCCTGTACCACCGCCTGTTCCACCTCCTGTACCACCTCCTGTTCCCTTATCCTCCTTAATTAATACTCCGTTGATATATCCATGTTTCTTATATTCATACCCGGTAGCTCTAATAGTAACTTTTTTCGAAGTAAGGTGTGCAAGAATCAAAGCTATTAAACTACCACTCCCTTGATAACCACCATCAGAGTTATCTAGAAGAAAATCCTGTGAAATACCTTTATCATCAACAATGACTACATGAACATTGTTTCTGGCTATTTCCGGAGCAATTTGAATAGAAGACACAATTACATCAGAAATCGTTACATTAGGTTCAACTATATTATTAGAATTGTTTTGATCAATCATAATATATTATTCCTTATAAGATTAAATGCATACCAAGTTATAAATATACCCGTCATCTTTCAAGTTGCCTCTTTGTTGGCTGCACTCACTCACCCCGGTCACATAGTTACCTATGTTCCCGGGGATTCACTCCCTTGCCGTCGCGATGCATCTTGAAATCCATAGGGTATATAGAAGTTCATATTACACCTAAAAACTCAACTAATTTACTGAACATCCATATTCAACTATCATAATCCATAAACTTATAAAAAATTAAAACACTTTCCAACTTTAAAAATAGTGTAGAACCAATAGTACGTCAATAAAAGAACAAAGAAAATAAAAACTAAAATAAATAAACATTCAACATTAATTTATAATAACAAATTAAATTGCTGTATGTTTTTTTGTTTTTAACCTGGTGCTAACATGTCACATATATTGTGTTATTTACACCAAACATGCAATAAATAAAAAACCAGCCTAATAGTAGTGGTTAGTAATTATATAATCAACAGGAAATTCAAGATAAAAAATATAACGGACAGATAATCTAAAATTCATATAGGTCATAGCAGTAGAGCGAGATCCTACTATGCATATATCCGTCATCTTTCAAGTTGCCTCTTTGTTGGCTGCACTCGCTCACCCCGGTCACATAGTTACCTATGCTCCCGGGGATTCACTCCCTTGCCGTCGCGATCCATCTTGAAATCCATAGGGTATATATGTTCACTTCAAAGAAAATTAATATCTGCGATTATATGGCCGATATAATAGATAACGAGGGAACGCTGTTTCGTATTGAAATCCGATCGGCCATTAAAAATCACAATAGCCAGTTGAATAGCAATCATTACATCAGAAAAAAATGATAAAAAACAAGATGAGCCAGATCTATCTCTTATAACATGAATAATCTGACTCACTGTTCACTACTTCATAGTAAATTCAACTGACCATTCGTAGGTCAAAAAATTAATAGAGGTTATAGTTGCATTACAAACAGCCCCACCACTCGGCGTTGCTCCCTTATTCCACTTTGGAACTTTAACACCATTGACGTATGTGTTAACGAAAGTAGTCGAAAAAACACAAGACTTATTCCCAATTTTATATCGCACTATCGCATAATTTCCATCAGGTGAAATCGGGCTTTGAACCTGATAACTATTGACTCCTCCTGGCCCTACTCTTGAACTAGGTTTGGGTGTTGCATTGACATAGGTACTGGATTCATTGTTAGTAATGATGGTATAAACAGCATCCGCGCTACCAGACGCGCCAAGATGCTTAAATGTAACCGTTACAGACGGACCTGCATAAGCGACACCTGCGGCAGTTAGGGAAGTAGTTGCAAACAGGGCCAACAACGATTTACGTACTAACATGTTAGATACTCTCCTTTATGTTGTTTAAAATGGCTTACTGCGTTTTAATACAACTTTCTCTTCTATCTTTCTCTTCTATAACGTTATTGGAGCGCACGATATATGCGCCAATCCCATAAAGTAAATTTTCACTTTACGTATCTATAATACTAGACCACTTTGCAGAACTTATTTAAAAAGGTAAGAGGTTCTCCGCCATAAAATCTACAAATACTCTGACCTTAGGGGACAAATGACGGCTTGATGGCCAAAGTATACGAAAAACTGTGGAACTTTCGTTATATTTATCCAAAACAGTGACCAAAGAGCCTTCTTTCAACTGTCGGTAAACGGCGATATTCGGCACACAAGCTATCCCAAGACCATGCTCGGCAAAACAGACTTGCGGTTCTAAACTATCCGTCACCATATTGCACGGTAAGTTAAGCTCAATTTTTTTACCATCACGATTCAAAGGCCATACGTTTAATTTCCCATTTGTTGGAAAACGATATAATAAGCACTGATGGCTAACAAGATCTTCGGGTTCTTCTGGAAAACCTGCGGCCGCAAAATAGGCAGGAGAGCCGACAATAACCTGACGGTAAGAACCTAGCATCCTAGACATTAATCTGGAATCACGTGGATCACCGGTTCGGAGTACAGCATCAAATCCCTCTTCAATAACATCCACTATTCGATCAGAGCAACTTATATCAAGTTTAATCTCTGGATAAAGGCGATTAAAAGCAGCAAATTTCGGCATAAACAGCATACCCACTGACGGTAGGCTAATCTTTAACTTTCCACTTGGCATTTTCTGCATCTGAGATAGTTCAGTTTCAGCAGCCTCAACCTCATCAAGAATTCGCTTGCACCGTTCAAAGAATAATGTCCCTTCAGGCGTTAATGTGACGGTTCGCGTAGATCGATGGAAAAGGCGTATTCCCAGACGCTCTTCTAACCGAACAATAGCCTTACTAACCGCCGACGAAGAGATGCCAAGTTGTTGACCTGCGACTGTGAAGCTACGGGCATCAGCAGCCCGAACGAACACGTTCAATGACCCCAAACTATCCATATTTCCCCCATTGCTGACAGATTGGTCATAAGTGTTTTGAACATCATCCTACTGTTCACTGGTCTATGGTAGCAAGTAGTATAGGCGTTAGGAGAAATTATCTTATATCTACATATTTATTAATAAAAAAATAGATAACTCAGGTTTGCTAAATACAAGAATCATCAAGTCGATAAAGATAATTTATCCCAAGTATTTAATAAATAAACGTCAGAGTGGAAAAAGAACAAACATGATAGTTAATAATATTGAATAGCCCCTTCTTAAAGGAAGGATTTATAAGACCAGGAAATGATTTTCCTAAGTTGGAATATTTTAATTTTATTCCACAGGAATATCAGATAGTTAAAGAAGAAGCCGATACGCTCTCCTTTTGGCTTCTCTCCTTAAATAAAGGTATAAAATAAGATGCAATCAACTCTCCCAATAATCAAATGGCGCAATATATTAAAAACAGGACAGTATCGAAAATATGATATCTCCAGCGCTCAACCGGCAAATGAAAATTGGACAACGTTAAATAACATTAAGTTACCAGCGAGTTTTCAACGAAAAGAGTGCCTACCGGGATTACTCTTTTCACACGTCAGATCAACTCCCTGGGCTACAGCAATCATTCACGGTGAAGAGCGACTCAGTTATTTGGAAATGGCAATTGGCAGTGTGTATCTGGCCTGCTATCTGCAAAACCTGGGATGTTTAGCGGGTGATTGCGTCGGTATATTTGTTGAACCGTCGATTGAGCAGATGATCGGAGTTTGGGGAACTCTTTTTGCCGGTGGTGCGTATCTGCCATTGTCTCATGATTATCCAGAGGAACGACTTCGTTACATGATCCACGATAGCAATCTGAAAATGATATTTACCCAAGAAAAATTAAAGGAAAAATTAGTCAGGTTGGTTGCAGAAAATATCCATATCGTGACTCTTGAAGACGTAGAGAAATCATTAGAATCCAGTGCCATTACCAGCAACATCCTCCATGACTACCTTAGCCCAGATAGCTTGGCTTATGTCATTTATACCTCTGGAAGTACAGGGAAACCGAAAGGTGTAATGATTGAACACCGCAGTATCGTTAACCAAATGTGTTGGTTAAATGAAAAATGCGATTTAAACATTGAAAAAACAATTATTCAGAAAACGCCCATCAGCTTTGATGCAGCTCAATGGGAAATATTATCAGTCAGTTGTGGTAGTCGGGTTGTTATTAGCTCATCTGGAACACACAGGAATATTCCCCAACTCATTGACCTGATTATTCGCCACAATGTGACCACGTTACAATGTGTTCCCACGCTATTACAAGCACTGATCGATAATCACAAATTCCGGGAATGCCACACCCTTCGGCAAATATTCATCGGAGCAGAGAGCTTATCAAGAAAACTCGCCACTCAATGTATCCATACACTACCAAACTGTCTACTGATTAATATGTATGGCCCGGCGGAATGTACAATTAATGCTTCAGTTTTCTTTGTTAATCACTACCCAATATCTGACGAAGTTAATTCAGTCCCTATTGGTAAACCGGTATCCAATACGGAATTTTTTATTCTCGATCACCACTATCAGCTCGCCTCAGAATATGAAATTGGAGAGATTTATATTGCAGGTACTCAAGTCGCAAGAGGATATCTGAATCGTCAGGATCTCACAGAAGAACACTTTCTTGAAATTGCGATACCACCAAATACGCAAAAAATCCGGCTTTATAGAACCGGAGATCTGGCCTATTGGGATAAAGAGGGTAATGCCCACTTTGCTGGCCGGAAAGATAATCAAATTAAAGTGAGAGGGATGCGGGTCGAATTAGAAGAAATAAAAAATGCAATGGAAGTTATCGATCAAGTGAAACACGCTGCAATTTTGGCGGAAAAAGACCCTCAACACCGTTCGATACAATTAACCGCCTGTATTGAATTAGCCGATGAAACAATACGCCAGCAAGCAAAGTATGACATTACTTCAATTCTGCGGAGTGAACTTAGCAAAACATTACCGGACTATATGTTACCTGACAGATTTTTGTTCCTGGATACCATGCCGCTAACTTCCAGTGGAAAAATCGATTTCGACACATTACAAGTACTGGTCAGCACAGTATCACACAGTCCACAGGTACTCCCAAGCACCTCGACAGAAACACAGATCGTAAAGATATGGGAAGAAGTGCTAACGCGAGAAAGCATATCTACCGAAGATGACTTCTTTGCTTTAGGTGGCAATTCTCTGATAGCCGTCCATCTGATACAACGTTTAAATGAAGAATTTGCGTTATCGCTACCTCTCCATACTCTATTTGAGGCCGCAACGGTTAAACAATTGGCAAAAATCGTTGAAGGTGAAGTGACCAGATTATCTTCACGATTGGCCTGTTTACAGGAAAAAGATGCTGGATTACCTGTCTTTTGCTGGCCAGGATTGGGGGGATACCCAATGAATTTACACCTGCTGGCTACACAGATCTGCACTGATCGATCATTTTATGGCATCCAAGCTTACGGAATTAATGAAGGAGAGGTTCCATACTCCACCATAGCCGAAATGGTGATTCAAGACATAACAGAAATCAAAAAATTACAACCTACTGGCCCATACACGCTATGGGGATACTCTTTTGGCTCTGTATTGGCTTTCGAAGCGGCTTACCAATTAGAACGAGCCGGAGAACGTGTCGAAAAGGTGGTTCTAATCGCGCCAGGACTCTCGAAGATAAAATATCACGTTAATTCCACGGGAACAGAAAATGGATCTACTTACCAGAACAGTGAGTTGATATCACTATTATTCTCTGTATTTGCAGGCACTTCTCACAGTTCAGCGTTGAATGAATGCCTGGCTAACGTTATCGATGAGCAAAGCTTTGTCTCTTTTGTTCATAAGCACTACCCAAATCTGGCCCCTACGTTAATTGTTCGAATTGCCAGGATAGTTATTCAAACCTACGGACAGAAATATTCAGCAACAGAACTGCAAGAACGAATAATCAAGGCACCAATTACGGTGTTTAATGCACGTGACGATGCCGTTTCTTTTATCGAAGAAGCAACACCATACCTAAAACATCCCCCAGAAAATATCAATCTTAACGTTGATCATTTCGAGGTACTTAAGGAATCAGGTGTTAACGAATTAGCTCGATTCTTGAGTTGATTACTTCTGCAAACAACACAATGAAAATTATTTAAGGGGGTTCCATGATTAAAGAAAAAACTGCCACTCATGCGAGCAGTACCAACTTTCCTCTCGTTGCTCTACTCGCGTTAGCAATGACGGGATTCCTTGCACTTCTCACAGAGACATTCCCGGCGGGCATTCTATCCCAAATAAGTGACAGCTTGGCCGTTTCTGAAGCATTAGCTGGTCAATTCGTTACACTCTACGCAATTGGCTCACTTGTCGCTGCGATTCCACTGACGACAGCAACACAAGGTTGGCGCCGTCGCCGATTACTCTTGATGGCACTTACGGGTTTGTTAGTCTTTAATACGCTCACCGCGTTAACATCTAACTATATAGTGGCACTTGCGGCCAGACTTCTTTCAGGCATGGCAGGCGGCTTAATCTGGGGAATGTTGGTCGGCTATGCCCGACGGATGGTACCCGATCATTTAAAAGGACGCGCATTGGCTGTAGCCGGTGTCGGGGCACCACTGGCACTCTCTCTTGGCGTGCCATTAGGAACATTCATTGGTGGAATTGTTGGCTGGCGTACAACTTTTGGTTTGATGTCTATTCTAACATTGGTCGTTATCGCATGGGTCATGTTGAAAGTCCCTGACTACCCAGGACGGGCTGCCGAAAAACGTATACCGATCAAAAAAGTTATCATGATTCCAGGAGTACGACCGGTATTAAGCGTTCTTGTTTGTTGGGTACTGGCTCACAGTATTCTTTATACCTATGTATTGCCTTTTGTGACACAGGCGGGGCTTGCTACCAGGATTGATCTTGTGTTGTTAGCCTTTGGTGTGGCGTCGTTGCTTGGAATATGGATAACAGGGCTGTTAATTGACAAAATGTTACGTTCGTTGGTGCTGATAAGTCTTGCCCTATTTACATTCGCCTCTCTCATACTTGGTGTTATCGGTACTCTTCCTGTCTTTGTTTTTCTTGCCGTGATCTTATGGGGGCTAACCTTCGGCGGTGCCGCCGCCCTACTTCAAACTGCATTGGCCGAATCTGCCGGGGAAGGTGCAGACGTTGCTCAGTCGATTCTTGTTACCTTATGGAATTTAGCCATTGCAGCCGGGGGCATTATTGGCGGGATATTACTTGAAACACTTGGTGCCAGCTCGTTCCCGTGGACCTTACTTGTTCTGTTAGTGCTAGCTTTGTTGATCGTCTGGAATTCAGGCAACTATGGCTTCCCTCATAAAGGAATCAAAGGTAAGTGAACAATATCGGGGTTTGTCTGTGTTTAAACGCAGTTCAAGGCAATTAAGCCTATGAACTTTACTTACTCTCAAACAAATCCCTTCACTCAATAACGATAAAGGGGATAACATGCCCGGCGAATTCACATCTTCAACGCAAGAGAAAAAAAATAGCACCGATAACACACTAACCGATAACATACTAACCAATAACACACTAGAAGTTGAAAAGTGCAAAATTGTAAACCACTCCACTGGAGAAGCTCGATCTTGTGTCGTCATCGGTGGTACAACACTTGCGATACGTTGTACCCAACAACTTCAAGCGGCCGGATACATAATTGTGGCTATTTTTCCCACGGAATCTCTGTTTTCCGAATGGGCAACTTCTCAAAATATACACTGTGTTGAAGCACTAGAAGATCTCTTGACGCTCTCCAAAACTGAGTCAATATGCTGGCTTTTTTCCATAGTCAATCCAGTTATTCTCCCTACTCTATTAATCAATCAGCTCTCTCAAGGTGCTTTCAACTACCACGACGCCCCTCTACCACGCTATGCCGGCACACATGCCACTTCTTGGGCTATCCTTGCTGGTGAGTCTCAGTATGCTATTACCTGGCATTTAATCGGATCTATGGTCGACAGTGGCGATATTGTTGTGCAGCATCATGTTGATATTAAAAATACCGACACCGCACTTTCACTGAATCTTAAATGTTATCAGGCTGCTATCGAAGGATTTACCGAACTATTAAACAACCTAGAGAACGGTGATATACCCCGCCGACAGCAAGATCCCGATAACCGCAGTTTTTTCTCAAGACGTCGCCGTCCAGACGCCGCGGGTTGTCTATTGTGGAATAAAAAAGCTCAGGAATTGTCATCTTTGGTCAGATCTTTAACTTTCGGAGTTTACTATCCTAATCCACTAACATTACCAAAAGTTCTGCTGAGAGATCGCCTGGTATCGATAGGTACATTACAGGTGATGTATACACGTTCCGATCATAAACCAGGTACATTGTTGGGTATTAGCGAGGACCATTGGCTAATGACCACAAGTAGTGAAGATATACGTATTTCGTTTGTTAATAGCCGTGGCAACCCAATAAATGCTCTCACCTTAGCCAATCAATGCAAACTTGACATTGGTGATCAACTCCCCACAATTGAAAGATCAGATATTAAGACGTTAACAGATATACATGAACAACTTACCGAACAAGAGCTATTTTGGCAAAAAAGACTAGAGCGTTTTTCAACACCAATGCTGCCTTTTAAATTGCGGGCAACGATAGATAAAATACCGGATTGGCATGTGTCTGAATGGAAAACAGTACTCAATCATAGCTCTCTTATTTCAACTGAGCTCGTTCAACATATTATATGCGCTTGGTTTATCTATTTGGCTCACACATCAAATGATACTCAATTTCAAGTCGGATGGGCGCAAGCAGGAGATGTTGTTCATTCTTCAAAATGGTCCTCCTTTTTCGCCATGATCGTCCCAATGGAGGTCCATATCAATTTACAACAACGTCTTACAGAGATTTTAAATTCAATATCGTCTGAACAGCAATTGCTTGAACAACATAGAGTTTATCCCTGCGATATGGTCTCCAGACAGCCAGTATTACGCGCAATCAATCTATTACATAACAACCGCCCGTGGCCGATTGGTATTTCTGTCATCTCTGGTTACAGTAAAGATCCAACGAACAAAAATGCCATACAGGAACATGCAATTATCGGAGAAATAATGACATTACAGATTGATCAAAATAAAGGAAATTTCCGCTTCATATATAACAGCAAATTAGTTGCAGTAAATAATATTGAACATGTGGCATCTGATCTGGCGCTATTTTCGAATGTCATTGCAGACTCGAAAAATTTAAATATTACTGCAAATGAGCTTCCAATATACGAATTTTCACGGTGAGATATTGCCCCAAAATTAGCAAAAACCGCGGTAAACCCTCGCTCAATGCGAGGGTATCGCAAAAGATCAATGAGGTTGAATCAGCTATTTCCGCGCAGGAACTTCAACATAGCCTGCCTCCAACCCGATCACCTCCACACCTTGAGGAACGGCCTGCCCCGGTGTCACGACAATCTGCTGGGTTTGTGCGTTTAATTCACGGCGATAAGTGACGAAAGTTCGTCCATCTGGGCCGGTATGTAATGCCTCGGCTGGCAAGGCCAATCCACGTTCATTGCGATAGGTGACAATAGCCAGTTTCGCACTCATACTCAGCCGGATACGCTGCCGCTGTTCGGGAGTGAGAGGATCAATAGCCACTAATAGATCATAGGTTACACCCGCTCCCTGCATCTCCTTTGAACTCCCTTGTACACCAATTGTCTTAATTTGCCCTCGTAGAGATAGCCCAGCAAAACCATCACCGGTGATCTCAACCGGCATTCCTTCATACACCTGATAAAGGTCAGCCTCTTCAATACGCGCTACCGCCTGGATTTGCTCCAAATTGATTACCCCTAACAGAGGCGTTCCTTGAGTGACACGTTTCCCCTTTTGAATAAATAACTCCTTATCTGATTCCGATACCTGTGGGCGAATAACAATGCCATCAAAAGGAGAAACCAATTCACGTTGGGCTTGCTGGACCTGAAGCGCCTGATAACGCGATTGAGCATTAGCTAATTCCATATCAGCAATCTGGCGATTCTCCCCAGTGCCTTTATCGAGAGCAACACTCAGTTCCGCCTTAGCGGCGGCAAGATCGAGCTGTTGAACTCTGACCTGCTGCTCCAGTGTATCAACCTCCATACGGGGAACAATGCCACGCTCGAACAAAGCCCGGGTATCGGTTAGCTTACGTTCTGTATCACTCAGACTTAACTGAGCATTCGTTAAAGCTCTACGTACCCTAGCGACATCCTGACCGTTCTCCCACCCCACCAAATCTTGTACGGTTTTTTGGGCTTTCAACAGTTCCGTGAGCGCCTGCCGCAACTGAATGTCCAACTGTGTCGTATCAAGGCTCAACAGGGGTTGCCCTCGCTTAACGCGCTGGCCTTCAGTTACCATCACTTCAGCAATAACACCATCAAATGGCGCGGCAATCGTCAAACTGGTTGCAGCCTGAATACGGCCAACTAACCCAAGACGATTTTCCAGTCGTTGAGGTTCAACATGCACCCACCGTTGCGGTGATGATGTATCAGTTGAAGAAGAAAGGAAAACATAAGCAATGGTAGCCCCAATGACTAATACAACAGCAAGTGTCACGAGCCAACGAGTCTTATATTTGGAACGGGCAAGTTCCCTGATCTTAGTCGTTAAGTGCAATATCCCAACTCCCTAACGTAGTACCCAATGTTTCGTCCAACTCCGCTTGTGCATTTAAGTAGGTGATCAACGCATTGAGACGAACATTCTCTGCATTACGCAAATCGGTTTCAAAGCTCAAGACTTGAAAGTTACTGGAGCGGCCCACCGTCAATTTTTCACGTTCAATCTCCAGCTTGCGCAGGGATAGATCCCTGGCACGTTGTGCTATCTCATATTGACGCCAACGCGTACCAATATCGCGTACCGCATTACCCACATTACGTTCCAGTGACTGTTTTGCCTCAGCAAGACGAATATCCTGGTTCTGAACATCAACCCGCGCCCGTACTTCCGCCTGACGCTGACTCAAATCACCAATGGGTATCTCTACCTGAACACCGGCGTAATTTTCCCAATTACGAGAACGGTTTGACCCTGTTCGATCACGTACCTGACTGGCACCCCCCACTAAAGAGACATCCCATAAGCGTTCGTTACGGGCAACGGTCAGGTTAATTGCAGCCTGCTCCGCGGTAAGCAATTGCGTGAGATACGATGGCTGTTGCTCTTGTGCCAAATGTTGGGCTTGGAGCAGGTTAATGTCTACACGTTTAGCTTCCAATCTATCAGTCGCTTTCACCTGAGTTTGTAAGTCTAAGGCGAGCAATCGCAGCAATTCTAAACGACTGGTATCCAATTGATTAGCTGCTTCCTCCGCGGACAGTTCTTGCATTGCAACATCAGCCTCTGTCTGGACAATCTCAAAAGCAGCCATTCTGCCTGCGGAAATCATGGCTTTGTTAACTTCCAGCAATTGACGCGAACGTTCAAGGGCATCACGTGCGATTTGTAATTGTTCTTGAGCACGCAACAATTCACGATAAGCCATAATAACTTGCGTGATAGTCTGGGATACCGTCGCTTTTAAGTTCAAACGATTTGTCTGCTCCATCAATTGAGCAAGACGCACAGGTGCTGTAGCCACATCTTTACCGGCACCACGCAACAAAGGCTGAATAACTGAGAATGAAACACCATCATTACGGCTACGACCTGCATTGTCTGCCCATGTCGTCCGATTCGTCCAAGACAGACTGAAACGAGTACCATATTCTCCAAGCAGCGTAGATGTGGGTGTAATCTCGCTTTGGCGATAGCGATCGCTTTGATTACGAGCGGTAATATAACGGCTATTAATCAGTAACTTGGGCGTAAAACGATCTTCAGCAACGCGTAAATCGAATTTCTGTGCAATTCGATCCAGATAAGCACTGCGAATCGAACGATTGTTTCGTAACCCTAAATAGATTGCATCGCTGAGTGTCAGACCAATAGTTTGCTGATTAAGCGAAATTGTATCCGTCGCAGGCATGGTTGCCTGTGATGGATTCAACGGCTCCGCTAACGCTGGTTTGACAGATACGGCTATTATCAGGGCAATGATGATGCCAATAGCACGTTGAAAAACTTGGCTAATCATCACGAAGTGCCTCTACAGGTTGTAATCTGGCCGCCGCTAATGCCGGATTGATACCGAAAAACAGACCAATCACTAATGAACTGGCGATACCCAAAGGCAAAGAGAATAGGGATAACGTAAATACCCAGCCCGAAAATTTTACAAATAGGTACCCTGCCGCAACCCCCAGCAATGAACCAACCATTGCACCGGCAATGGACAGAATGGCAGCCTCCAACATAAACAACATACCAATATCAACAGGCCGAGCTCCCAAAGCCATACGAACACCAATTTCACGCCTGCGTTCCGAAACATTCATCAGCATGACATTCATCACGCCCACTCCTCCCACCAGCAACGAAATTCCCCCTAAGCCCGCTAGCAAATAGGAAAATGTTCTTGCCTGACGCGTCAATCCATCAAGTAATTGTTTCGGGATTTCAACTTCGACACGACGACCTTTTGATAATGAGACAAGGTAGTCACGTAACGACACCGCGTCACTGCTTAACGTTGTTGTGTCACGTGCTCTGGCAATGACGCTCCCAATTTCTGGCGCAGGCCGCAACCGGCGCATTGCTTCAATGGGCAGTATGATGGAATGATCAATAGAGCCGGGGAGTAAAGGGTTCGGCCCCTGAGCAGCGAGAATTCCAATCACTTCAAACAGATATTCCCCAATTTGCAATTGACTGCCTATTCGAATAGGTTGATTGGCTACTTTTAATTGTTTGGCAATATCCGCTCCAAGCACAGCATAGGTCGTTTGGCGATCATAGTCCGATAGAAAACGTCCTTGCTCGATCTGTAAATCCAACACCGCAGCCAGATCAGAGGATGTACCGGTAATATTCGTATCGATTCCTTTCCCGTGAAAACGTACACGAGTCGAATATAACGTGATGGGCGCAGCATGTGTGATAGTCGGTATTGTACGAGTCAGCGCCTGAGTATCCAGCGTAGATGGCGCGGGTTTGACATCAACGCCGGGAATGAAAGCAAAATGAGCAACCAAGATATTGCTTCCCATACTTTTAAAAGTGCTGATAGCTTCATTAACAGCGTTATGACCGATGTTTAAAAGTGCAATGACCGAAGCACATCCGACTGCAATACCAAGTAAAGCAAGCAAGGAGCGCCTTCCTAGCAGACGCAGGCTACCCAGTGATTCTCGCAGTGCTTGCGTGAAGGAAAAACCGTAGCGACCAGAATTCACATTAAGCATCGAGGCTATCCAACCACAGATCGGTTTCGGAAAGCCGCCCGTTGTTAACATATAGACAGCGCTGCATGTTTTTGGCTATGGCTTCATCATGCGTAACCATGACAAGCGTAACGCCTTGCTCGCGGTTCAACGACAGAAGAAGTGCCATGATATCTCGTGCCGTCGCACTATCGAGATTGCCTGTCGGCTCATCTGCCAGAATCAGAGAAGGCTTACCAACCAAGGCCCTGGCAATGGCAACACGTTGCCGCTGTCCCCCGGAAAGATCAGCCGGACGATGGTAAATACGCCCAGCCAGACCAACCAACTCAAGCTGGTATTTCGCTTCCTGCCGAGCTAGAGAACGAGAATATCCACGATATAACAATGGTAGTGCCACATTATCCAACGCCTGCATTCTGGGAAGTAAATTAAAACTCTGAAACACGAAACCAATTTCCTGATTTCTTATTTTCGCCCGTTCATTAGGAGTAACATTTGTTATATTAACGTCCCTAAATTGAAAATATCCAGAAGAGGGTTGATCCAGTAAACCAAGAATATTAAGTAAAGTACTTTTACCCGAGCCGGAAGCGCCGACAATCGCACAACTTTGTCCGCGCATGATGGTGAATGATATTTTATCAAGTACTGGGTAATATTTTTCCCCCATACGATAAGATCGACAAACATTTTCCATGTAAATCAAGGCTTCCTGACATGGGGAAGTTGTGATTGTCATGTCTAATTTATTCATCGTTTTTGACATCCATTAAACGTATCACTGACTCCACTTGATTGTTTAGCCGATTTTATATCATGGGAAAATCCTGTTGTAAAAGATTATGGTCTAAGTGACTGGCAAAAGCATCGAACAGCAAAATATATTAGATTAACTTAACATAAATTCAAATTCCCCATTGATTTTTGGTGTTAATCCACCCAAATTACTCCTGCCTACTTTGGCATTGCGTACATGCTTTTATAAAAATTCAGGAGATACAGGGCGCGAGATCAAAATGTATATCTAAGTTCTCGCAATAGAAAATTATCAGATATTGGGGTAATGGCTATGAAATTAAAAAAAATCTTTGGCATTGGTAGTGCTCTATTGTTAGCCATATTTTCACAAACAGTACCTGCGGCAAGTGGCAGCTATCACTCTTCAGTTGTTTTGCCCACACTATATTCTAAAAATTTCTTAGAAACTGTTAACGTTCCTATTGTCGGTTTTCCTCCTGCAACAGGAAAAATTACCAATGTATCTTGGACTTGGAATGTTGTTGGATGGCCTCAGAATTTATCGGTTCATCTTTGTCAGGGAGATATCAACAATTGCATAGATATATCACGCACACGAAGAATGTCGACAGACGCATTTAATCAGAGAAGCCCAGCACAACAGTTCCTTTTCGCCTTAAAGGTTGGAAACGGTAACGTTATGCCGATAGCAGGTCAAACCGGAGAAATTACTGTCAGTTGGAAATAACACTTCAATAACTCGCCAAAGATTGCCGTCAGCATTATAGGCGGCAATTCTGACTTATTTTGAAGGTACTCGTGACTTCTATACTCTATGGATTTCAAGATGCATCGCGACGGCAAGGGAGCGAATCCCCGGGAGCATAGATAACTATGTGACCGGGGTGAGTGAGTGCAGCCAACAAAGAGGCAACTTGAAAGATGACGGGTATATACAAGTTTTGATGGGTAGCCACATTTCAAGGCGTGAATTATCGTTAGGATCGGCTGGCAAAAATCCATATTGCTGATAAAACGGAATAACTTCTGAGGTCATAGGATCAACAAACAGCCCAATCGCTGAAACTTGCTGTGCGACCAACACTATCCAATAAATGGCATCAATCAATAGCTGTTCACCTATCCTTTACCCCTGATATGAACAATCCACAGCGAGTCGGGCCAATTTTACCGCACTAAGTGGATGAGGGTATTAGATGTAAGGTTTCAGTTCGTTCAATCACGTTACGCGCTCTCTCCATTGCCGATTCAATAAGAAACTGTGAAAGTGTTGCGCCGGAGTAATCAGCCGCCCTTTGTATGATCTCTTGAATCTCTATCGAAGTTCTTGCAACTAAACGGGTCTCTTTACGTTATGTATTAGTAGCCATGATTTCATCTGCATCTTTAATCCATATAAACATGGTGCCATTATGGAATACAAAATAGACGTTTATCAATATGTATGCCGAAAAGGCATACATAGATACTCAAAGATATATTATTCCTACCGATAAGATGACGGCCCTAACCGCCATCTAGGCATCTCTCAGATAATTAACCCTATGGTAGTTCGACCCCTTTATAACCAGATAAAATCAATTCCCACTCCTGTTGGGCAAACCATGTCTGAGTTTTGTCATCATAATGAATACTATCAGGCAGAAAAACACCAAACTCAGTCGCTTTTCCGGTATAGTCAGGAGAATTCCGCGCATCAATTAGCGTTCGGTATTGGGGATCATCAGCGATAACATTATTGATAGCCTTAAGCACATAGCTGGTGTTGATGGGATCAAACGCAACCGAAAGTGGATAATACAATCTCCACGGTATACAGCGAGAACCCAAAGCATCACTGATACCAGTAATGATGCGGGTAAAATTCTGCTCTGATGCCTGTGCCACCAATAAACTTCCGGTTTCTGCTTCCCACTGGTTCCAATGAACAGCCAAAATACGAGGATTTTTGCCTAGTTTACGCAGTGATTCGACCGCCATGCGCAAGGTTCTGATCGCACGCGGATAGAGCGATTCCACATCACAGGGATCTCGCTCAGGAGCCCAACGGTTATGCGGCGGATTATCCAAATACATTCCCTGGCCGCCCCACCCCATCAAAATGACATAAAGATCAGGCAAATTAAGCGCATTACCCCGGTTAATGTGGTCTTGCCAATGTTTAGCAAAACAGTTGGCAGCATTAACTGGGTGATCCTGATTGCCAAGAGGTAAACCGATAGGAGTACCAATATTGGCATTACCAAAGCTAGTCAGTCCTGTCCAGTTAATTGCGGGAAAGTCAATGCCGTAAACTTCTGGCTGAAATAATGTAAATACGTTTTTTAAACCTTGTGTAATTTTTTCATCTTGCGGTAATTGTGTTCCATGACCATAACTGTTGGATTGCCCAAGTATGATAAATAATGGCGCATCATTGGGTGCCCACGGAGAATATTTTATTTCAGGTAAATAAGGTTGTTTATTTGTCATCAGTTTTCCTCTTGAGATGATTTAAGTTATTAGATCTATTCTCTTCGCTAAAGTATAATTAATTTCTGAAAGATAAAAATTATTTGGCTAATTAATCATATTTATGGTTCGAAAATGTAAAACTGTTTCAAATATTGATTTTCTGTTTTTTTACTCTACGTAAGATAAATAACCCCCTGATTAGCCATTATTGATATCAGATTATTATGTTCTTATTTTTTTCTTTAAAATATAAATCTAATATTTTTCTTAATAGGTTAATTATTAATATTTCACAATGTATTCCTCTTTGGCAAAAAAGATGTTGAAATATAGCAACTGACCTACGCCTCATGAAAATACACCTATTAGTCTAATCTGGCAAATGAAAATACAACTCATAAAAACAAGTCAACTTAATAAATAATGTTTAAGTTTTCCGTCATAAAATAAAAATTTTATTGCATTTGGTATTGATAGGATTTTATTTCTGAACACAAAATTTATTGAAAATATGTAAATAATATATTGCTACATTTAAAAATATAGTTATAAACTATAAAAATATTAATCCGGAAATTCATACAATAAATAAATAAATAAATAAATAAATAAATAAATAAATAAATAAATAAATAAATAAATAAATAAATAAATAACGAAATAACGAAATAACGAAATAACGAAATAACGAAATAACGAAATAACGAAATAACGAAATAACGAAATAATAAACATTCTAACTAGTTCCCTGTATATTAAGGAACTGGTTATTTATTTTTAAACTTTTTTAACTAATATACCTTAAATTAAAATCAGGTATTCCCTGACCAAGTTAAATGCAATATGGATAATTTATTTACTGTCATAAAATAATTATTTTTAGATGGTTAAAATTCAATTAATAAAATTAAAATTACTGATATTAATTACTGAGGTTTAAATAAAATTGCCATCTTAATAATAATTTTTACAATTTGCGGATAAACGCGGATTTAAATTCTCCGAGCTTGCCAAAAAGCTTTTTTCCAGTAAACATTATTCATAGATGAACGAGTAACACCTTTATGGGTTGACGCATGAATAAACTGGTTATTGGCATCATAAATGCCAACATGTAACCCATGTTCGCCACTACCTGTTCTGAAAAAGACCAAATCACCCGGCATTAAATCGCTTTTATCAATACGGGTCCCTAATTTTATTTGTCCACCGGTAGTACGAGGTAATTGAATATCAAACCGATCACTGAAAGTACGGTAAACAAAACCAGAACAATCTACCCCCCGACGATCCATTCCACCATAATGATATGGTGTACCACGCCATTGATTAAGCTGCTCCTTAAGCTGAGCAATCACCATGATTGGATCAGAAAGCGCCGTCTTTAACACCGGAGCCGGAGTCCTGGGGGCATGACTGGAACAGCCAATAAGTAACAGACTGAACAATAAGAGTAACTCTTTTATTCTTATTATCATTACCCCCTCCTCATAAAATCAGCAAAACAAGGTGACTCTATCCGGAACTCAATAAAAAAACAAGTCTGTACTTTAAGTAAAACAGTTAAATAGTTTTTCCCTTCTTCATTCTGGACGGCTAATCAACCAGACACCATACAAAATAAAAATCACGCCCGCGGTTTTCAATAATGTGATGGTTTCATTAAACCAAGGCAATAAAGCCACCATTAAATAGACAAAGACATAACTTAAGCTTATTAACGGATAGGCTTTATTTAATGGTAAATATTTTAGCGTAAATAACCAACACAACATAGATAATAGATATCCAACCAGACCAGCCATTACCGCCACCAGAGAATGGTGATGACTCCATAGCCACTCAATATCAAACCAATGCAAACCAAGATTCAACGCTGGCAAATTGACAACACCCCATTTCAGTAATAACTGGGCTATTGTCACCAGTAATACACTAACCAATCCCCAAATATAACCTTTCATTCATTCAAACTCATCAGCAAAATTCCCAACATGATAAACACAACCCCACTCCAATGTTTTATGCCCGCTTTTTCCTGATAAAAAAATTTCCCCGCCAAAGTGACCAGAATAAAATTTATACTCAACATTGGATAAGCAATTCCTAACGGCAATATCTGCAATAGACGAAGCCAAAATAACATGCCAACAGCCAATAGAATCACAGCCCCTATTAACCATTTCAGCGCAGATGCCCGCTGATAAACATCACTGCGCCAACACATCACAGCCTGTTTCTGACATAACTGACCAGCACATGTCAGTAAGCTAATCAGCAACAATAAAGTGAAACTTATCATGGTCGCTTCTCATAAACCAAAATAGCAAAGCGATAATTGCGACTAATTTGATCTGCCTTTGGCAAATCAGGTAATTTTTCATTTTTATATAAATGAAAGAGTACTGATACCCGCCCTTCTTTACGCGCTTTCGCTAACCATTGCGGAAAATCTTTATAGCTGATATATCGATATTGGCTATCTGAATAATTCAACCCATATTCCAGCTCTCCCCAACGTTCAAACATATAAATATCACTACGCTTCATCTCCCAAGCGACACTGGTCGCAAGACCAACACTTTCCGACAGGATATAGCGACTGTCTGCAAGTTCCTGATGGTGTAACTTAATAAAGTTCTGAGGTAATTTGGAATTAACGGTATTTTCAGGCAAAGCATTACCTATCACTAAACTGACAACAATGGAGCAAAATGCCGCCCATAACCAGTATTTCCCATTCAACGCAAAACACAGATAACCGATAATTCCCCAAATACCAAAAGCAACAATCGCTAAAACCCATTTAAGCCATTCTGATGGCTGATATAAAGAGTGTTTTGTCACTACTTCCATAGCAAACAGAACTATTACCGCCAGCAGACCAAGAAATACGTTAACCATTCCATTGATCTTAAGTAACTCCATCTTGCCATTTTTAACGCAATCGACACCAAATTTAGCCATCATCATTGCCAATGGCGCCATACAGGGCAGGATATAAGTTGGCAATTTTCCCTTCGCAATACTGAAAAATAACAATGGCACGACAAACCAGCAAAGTAGAAAAAACATTTCAGGATTGGATTTTCTTTCTTTCCAACTTTTCATCACCGCCCCAGGTAATAATCCCAACCACGGGATCACACCAAGAATAAGAATGGGTATGTAATACCAGAACGGTGCAATATGCTGTGCATCATCGGAAGAAAAACGCTTAATATGTTCAACCCAGAAGAAATAGTGCCAGTAATCAGGCTCACGTAGGGCAATTGCAATCACCCACGGTAAACTGATTGCTATCGCCGAAATAATGGCAAGTGGGCCAAAGCAGACTATTTGCAGGACCCGCTTCTGATAAATGACAATGGGCAACATCACAATGACCGGAACAGCCAATGCCAGAAACCCTTTAGTCATAAAACCCATACCACAGCACAAACCAAGCACCAAATATGCCATTATTCGCCGTCTGGTACAGTCTGTTTTTAGCCCCCAGAAGCTACACATCATGGCAGCCGTTACCCACAAAGAAAACATCGGATCGAGTACGCTATAAGTGCCAATGGCAAATACCAGAAACATTGAGATGTAGATAAGGCTAGTGGCAAAAGCAATATGCCGGTTATGCCACATCATCATAGCAAGTCGATATAATAAAATTGCGCTGATAAAAATACAGAAAACCGATCCAAAACGGACAGCAAAATTATTATCACCAAAAATCCATTGGCTAATATTATTAATCCAATAACCCGCTACAGGCTTTTCAAAATAACGAATATCCAGCAAATACGGAACAATCCAGTCTCCTCGTTGCAGCATTTCACGACTGATTTCTGCATAACGGGTTTCATCAGGCTGCCATAATAGGCGGCCATTCAGGGGTAATAAATAGGTAAGGATAAAAAAAAGAGCCATCAAAAAGGCCCCAACCTTACACGCCCGGTTATTTAACATAGATAAGTTAAGCCTCTTGTTGGCATCCTAACCACCCTTCTCTACCGGGAAATTCAGAACGAACAATTCTCCCAACAGGAAGTCGCTGTATGTTTTCAGGCAGCAGATGACTCAATGCACAAAATTGTATGTTTTCCTGATGAACCATTTCCAACAGCGTTGCAAATTCTGTGGACTTGGACATCCCTTCAACTTCCGTATGGATGGTATATACCGGAACTCCCTGGCTGTTTTTCATTTTATCAAAGATAAACTGGTTAAAATCTTCATCTTTAACCTGAATTCCTATCACTTCGTCATAAGTTGGCAACGTCACCGGAATTTGTACGGTACCAAGAGTACCATCAGGCAAGATGGGCCTGAATGGATGAGTTCCCCGACAATCGCTGTTGTAGTCAAAACCAAACTGTTGCTTTACCGCGAGTACGCGTTCATCAGCCCGCCAACCCGCGACAGCAGAACACGTTACCCGTTGGCCAATTGCCTGTACCAATGCATCCACTCCCAATTTAACCTGCTCTGTTAACTGAGCTTCAGACCAACGGCCAACTTTCGCCTGCCAACGCTGATGATCCCAGGCATGCAGACCCACTTCATGGCCTGCATTCAGCGTTTGTTTCATCAAGTAGCCTAAATCTTTAGCAATCTTCTTACCCGGCCATGCAGTCCCCGCCAGTAAAATATCAAGACCATACAGAGATGCTGCATTTGACCTCAACATTTTCCATAAGAATTTTGGCCGTAAAAGACGCCACAAATGGCGCCCCATATTATCCGGCCCAACACTAAAGAAAAAACTGGCCTGAATCTGATGTTTTGCCAAAATTTTGAGCAGTTTCGGTACTCCTTCAACGGTTCCTCGATAAGTATCCACATCAACTCTCAAGCCAATTTGTTTCATTAATTTTTCCCTAATTCTTCCACTTCACCACGCAAGAAGAAATCCAGTGTTTCATTTATCGTCTGTTTCATGTCAATGGTTGGTTTCCAACCTAGTAACCGCTCCGCATTTTTAATACTTGGCTTACGGTGTTCAACATCCTGATAACCTTTACCGTAGTAACTGCCACTTTCAATCTTTTTAAATCCAGCAAACGGAGGAAAATGATCTCTCAATTCATGGTTTTCAAAGCTATCAAGTAATATTTCTGCCAATTGGCGAATACTGGCTTCATTAGTTGGATTACCAATATTGATAATTTGACCGTCACATAGCCCATCTCGGTTTTCAATAATACGGAACAGCGCCTCGATACCATCATTAATATCAGTAAAACAGCGTTTCTGTTCGCCACCATCTACTAGTTTGATCGGTGAGCCTTCAACTAAGTTCAATATTAATTGTGTGATCGCTCTGGAACTGCCAATACGTGCGGAGTTTAAATTATCCAAACGTGGCCCCATCCAGTTAAATGGACGAAATAGTGTGAATTTGAGCCCCTCTTTCTCACCATATGCCCAGATAACACGATCCAGCAATTGTTTTGATACAGAATAGATCCAACGTTGTTTATTGATTGGACCAACAATCAGACGAGAGTCATCTTCATCAAATTCTTTATCATCACACATTCCATAAACTTCTGATGTGGACGGGAATATAATTCGTTTATTGTATTTAACGCAATAACGGACAATCTTTAAATTCTCTTCAAAATCCAATTCAAATACTCGCAGCGGATTACGGGTATATTCAATTGGAGTCGCAATGGCTACCAATGGCAAAACGACATCACACTTTTTAATGTGATATTCAATCCATTCAGTATGGATATTGATATCACCTTCAATGAAGTGAAAACGCGGATTACCAATAAAACGCTCGATGGCGGAAGAACCGATATCCATACCATAAATATCATAGTTGCCATCACGTAATAGACGTTCTGTTAGATGATTACCGATGAAGCCATTCACACCGAGAATTAATACACGTTTCCGATGGTTAATTTGAGTGGTTGCCTTTGGGCCAACACGGATATCAGTCACCATGCTCATCTCTGCCGCCAAATTGTGGCCCTGAACATACAAACCTGATTCACTTTGCCCATTGATAATTTCTAACGCGCCTTTTCCACAGGCAATAATTAACGGATCTACCGATAATACTGTTCCCGGCTGTTTGTCATGCGTCTCATTCAACGGGCAGGCACGCCAGATAGTAATCTTACGCTCACCTAAGAAAGTAAATGCCCCAGGATATGGCTCAGTTACTGCCCTGACAAGATTGTTAATTTCAGTGGCTGATTTGCGCCAGTCAATCTCACCATCCGCGGCAGTACGACGCCCAAAGTAAGTTGCCTGACTTTCATCTTGTGGTATGGCAGGATAAATTCCCGCTTTGATCTGAGGTAATACTTGATTAAGCAGTTTTTCCGCTGCTTCACGAATTTTACCGTGCAAAGTCAACGCGGTATCTGTCTCTGCAATAGCAACCTTATGCTGAGCAATAATATCCCCTGCATCAGGTTTCAACACCATTTTATGCAGGGTTACACCCGTTTCCACTTCACCATTCAAAATCGCCCAGTTAATCGGGGCACGGCCACGGTATTTTGGCAACAGTGAACCGTGGAGATTGAATGCACCCGTGCTCGCCAGCGATAAAATATCTTCACTCAACATATCTCGGTAATAAAAAGAGAAAATCACATCAGGTTTCAGTTCCCGGATACGTTCAATCCAAAGAGGATGGTTAACATTCTCTGGCGCAAACACCGGCAGCGCCAAATCTGCACTTAAACGGGCAACAGAAGAGAAAAAATGGTTTTCATTAGGATCATCTGTATGGGTAAATACCGCCTGAATATCAAAACCAGCTTTAGTTAAAGCATTGATCCCGACACAGCCGATATCATGATAGGCAAATACAATTGCTTTCATTTAGTACTCTTCCTGGTTGTCGTTGGTCTTTTTATCTCCGACCACTTTTTGAATAAAATAACGTGGGCGTGCACGAACATCGTTATAGATACGGCCTATATATTCACCTAATAAGCCCATCGCGACGAACTGTGCGCCAATAAATATGAAAAGGAGGGCAAACAGAGTAAATACCCCTTCTGCTGCCCATATGGCACCGAAAATCAGACGTAAAACCATCAATAATACAGCCAGCAAAAAACCAGAAACTGCAATCACACTTCCTACCACACTCAGTAAACGCAAAGGTGCTGTTGTCAGGCAGGTTAGCAAGTCATACATCAGATTAATCAGCTTCATGAAGCTATATTTGGAATCACCAAATTCACGCTCTGCATGAGCGACATCAATCTCAATGGTTTTACGGGCAAAAGTGTTTGCCAGAATAGGAATAAAGGTGCTGCGCTCATGGCACTGCAACATGGCTTCAACAATATGGCGACGATAGGCACGGAGCATACAGCCATAATCGCCCATAGAACGGCCTGTTGCCTTGGTAATCATCGCATTGATGATTTTTGAAGCTGTTTTACGGAACAGAGAATCCTGCCGATTAGCTCGGCGAGTACCCACAACGTCATAACCTTGTTCAGCTGTTTTAACAAGACGGGGGATCTCTTCTGGCGGATTCTGTAAATCAGCATCAAGCGTAATAACTAAATCGCCATTGACCTGATTAAACCCCGCCATAATCGCTGAATGCTGACCATAATTACGATTAAGTAAAATTGCGATAATATGATTTTCAGGTTGTTCCGCGGCCTGAATCAGAATTTCCGCAGATTTATCACTACTGCCATCATCGACAAGAATAAGCTCATATTCCTGAGTCAATTGTTTACAGGCTGCTAAGGTTCTTTCCAATAAAAGAGGCAAACTTTCTTCTTCGTTATAAATTGGAATAACAACAGAAACTTTTTTAATTTGTTCAAATGACACTTATCTGTGCTCCGAAATAATTTCTTGTAAAGCATCAATGACACGATCTACATCCTCATCACTCATATCAGGAAAGAGTGGCAATGAACAGAGTGTTACTGAATTCCATTCTGATTCAGGTAATGACAACTGCGGATACCGATCCCGATAATATTTTTGTGTATGTGCAGCTCTGAAATGCAAGCCTGTGCCAATATTCTTGTTTTTCAAACATTCCATTAATGTGTCGCGATCAATGCCACAAACATCCTTATTAACCCGCACCATAAATAGATGATGTGCATGAATATGCTCATAATCGGGCACACTTAACATCTGCAAAGGCGAATCTTTTAATGCCGCTGAATAACGGGCGACAATTTGCCGACGGCGAATATTCATTGATTCCAATTTACTTAATTGCACAACAGCAATCGCAGCGTGAATATCAGATAAATTATATTTGTAACCCGGTTCTACAACTTCCGCCTGTGGTCTCCTGCCTTGAATCCGACGATCAAAAGCATCAATACCCAATCCATGAAACTTTAGACATCGAATTCGTTCAACAAGTTCATTGTTATCAGTAGCAATTAACCCCCCTTCTGCACAAGTGGCATTTTTTATGGCATGAAAAGAGAAAATCGCGGTGCCATGCTCACCAATCCATTCATTCTTATAACGGGTTCCTAATGCATGAGCGGCGTCTTCAATCAATGGAATCCCCGCCTCCTGAGCAATTCCACGCAATATATCTAAATCACAAGGCGCACCGGCATAGTGAACCGGAATAATCGCTTTGGTTCTGGAAGTAATCGCCTTTTTCACTGTCTGCGCGTCAACCATTAAAGTATGACGATCAACATCAATCATAATTGGTTCAGCACCAAGCAAACAGATCATATTTATTGTGGAAACCCAAGTTTGAGACGGTGTAATCACTTCATCACCAGGGCCAATTCCCAGTGCCATTAGTGTCAGATGCATACCCGCCGTCGCCGAGGTCAAAGCAATCGCATGTTTGCAACCAAACATGCGGCAAAAGTCCTGTTCCAATTGATGATTTTGCGGGCCTGTTGTAATCCACCCCGAACGAAGAACCTTCTCTACTGCCTGAATTTCTTCATCACCCATCGCAGGACGAGAAAATGGAAGAAAACTATCCATAAAACACAGTCCAATTCATTCATAATATAACGATATATTAGATGACTATATTTGAACGAATCGTAAACACAGGTATGATTTAGCAAATTAAGTGGAAATTACAATAGATTCACGGCAGGTACGTACATAAGGCTGGACTATAATTCAGGCAAAAAAACCCGCCAATATTTATCTGTCTTTTCTGGCACACATTTGATATCAGCGGCAAAAACTCTGGAGAGCGTATTTTCTTTCATTACCTCATCCGGCTTTCCATTCGCAACCAGTGATCCATTAGCAAGCAACCAGATCCGATCAGCTTTATCATAGCTATGATTGAGATCATGACCACTCATGACTACGGTTCCACCGAGTTCACAGAATTTCTTTATCAACAGATCAAGTGCCGCTACCTGAGTGATATCAAGATTATTCGTAGGCTCATCCAAGAGCAATAATTTGCCTTCCAAATTGATTGATGGCCAGACTTGTAAAAAAACTCCGGTTAATCGCACCCTTTGCCATTCACCACCAGATAGATTGCCTACAGGTGTCTCTAGAAACTTTCCCAACTTAAAAAAGGAACAGAGTTCTGACAACACACCGTCACAATTAACAAGATGGGCTGCTAAATGCAGTTGCAAATATTGAAAAACCGGCATTATTGGCACAGAAGAAATTTGCTGGCTAAGCCATGCTCTGTAGCGTGCTAATTGGTAGTGACTATATTGACTAAGGCACTTTTGTTGCAAATCAATTGCACCACTATAGGGTAAAATACCGGCCATACAGGCCAATAGTGTACTTTTTCCTGAACCATTCGGCCCAATGATATGTATCTGTTCACCTTGTCGTACCAACGCTGTCAGCGGCATTAATCGGTTTCGTACTGATACCTGATTGAGAGCCATCAATTGATTAGTCACTTGCACATTATCCACTTTTTTAACTCCAGTCTCTGACCCTCAATAATAACCAAATGAAGACTGGCGCACCCAATGTTGCAGTCACAACGCCAATCGGTACTTCTGCATTATTCAAGCTAAGACGAGATAGCAGATCAGCCAGCAATAATCCATAACCGCCGGATAGAACACAGGCAGGCAGTAGAGTTTTATAATCTGTTAGGCCGCATAAACGCAAAATATGTGGAATAACCAAACCAATAAAGCTAATTGTTCCAGCAAGTGCAACACTTAACCCTACCAACAACCCAACAGCAAAGACAAATAAATTACGCCAATAATAAAGTGAGATACCTAGCTGTTGGGCCTGTGTTTCTCCCAGTGAAAGAAAATTAAGTACTTTTCCTTGTCTGCTCAACCAAATAATCAAAGGAAACAAAGCGACTACCAACCATTGCTGCCGCCAGTCTATTCCACTGAAACTCCCCATCATCCAATACATTAGCTGACGCAAATCCAGGCTAGTACTAAAATAAACCATCCAGGTCATTAACGCACCAGAGACAACACCAAAAGCAACCCCTACCAACAACAAACGGGCATTATTCAGATAACGATTTCTTGAAAAGGTCAGCAATATCATTGTGACGGTCAGCGCACCGAGCACAGCGCCAATACTTAATAACCAGAACGGCGCAATGCCATGAAACATCAACACCAAAAACACCACCACCACGCCAGCACCATTACTGACCCCCAATAGCCCAGGTTCCGCCAACGGATTTTCAAACAGTGCCTGCATTACTGCACCCGCCATAGTCAGGCTCGCACCTACAGCAACGACAGCTAATACACGAGGAAAACGTAACTGCCACACAAACAATTGACCTGTTTCAGAAAACCATTTATTAGGCCAGATCCAATTTTCCCCAGCACAAAGCGAGAGAAAAAAAACGAGTAAAAATAAACACGTGAGAATTGCCAGAAAACGATAATCATGTCTTTTCTGACGAGTCACTAATTCAGTGATGGAATGAGTGGATTGCATGGTAAATCAAGCTCATGAGGGAGGATCATTTAAGAAAAAGGCCGCTATTGATGCGGCCTTTTTGATTATTCTTTAGGTGTGGCTTTCTCAACCCTGCTTTTTAACTTCTGACCAGGACGGAATGTCACTACTCGGCGAGCTGTAATCGGAATGTCCTCACCAGTCTTAGGGTTACGTCCCGGACGTTGGTTTTTATCCCGTAAATCAAAGTTGCCAAATCCAGACAATTTTACCTGCTCACCATTCTCCAAAGAACGACGCACTTCTTCAAAGAATAATTCAACCAGATCTTTAGCATCACGCTTGCTAATTCCCAGTTTCTCAAACAGATTTTCTGACATTTCAGCTTTAGTAAGCGCCATAAGTTCAGTCCCTCAAGGATGCTTGGAATCGCTGTTTCAGCACTGCGACACATTTATTAATCGTCGCAGCAATCTCTTCTTCTTCCAGTGTACGCGCGGTATCCTGCAAGATAAAACTTATAGCAAGGCTCTTATGACCCTCTGCTACACCTTTACCACAATACACGTCAAACAAGTTTATGCCAACTATATGATTTACGCCAACTTTCTTGCATTCAGCCAAAACATCTTCTACAGCAACATTTTCAGGTACCACGATCGCAATATCACGACGGTTTGACGGGAAACGTGAAATCTCTTTCGCATCAGGAACCACGCGGCTTGCCAGCTTGTTCCAGAGTACTTCGAATACCACGGTGCAGCCATTTAAGTCAAGTTTGCGTTCCAATTCTGGGTGAACCACACCAATATATCCGATGTATTCATTTTCCAAATAAATCCCGGCGCTTTGACCTGGGTGCAACGCCGGATTTACATCTGCTCTAAAAGAAATCTTAGATAATTCTCCAGTTAACTCTAGAACAGCTTCCAAATCGCCTTTCATATCGAAGAAATCAACGGACTGTTTTTCCAGTGACCAATGCTCTTCAAAGCGATTTCCTGTAATAACCCCCCCTAGCATCAGCTCCTGACGAATACCCTGATCAGCATTTTCATCAGGAACAAAACGCAAGCCAGTTTCAAACAAGCGCACACGGTTTTGCTGGCGGTTCTGGTTATATACCACCGTTGTTAACAAACCAGTCAACAGAGATAAACGCATTGCTGACATATCCGCTGAAATTGGGTTAGGCAGCATCAACGCTTGTTGCTGTGGATGTAACAGTGCCTGAGTTTTGGGATCAACAAAGCTATAAGTAATCGCTTCTTGATAACCTCTATCAACGAGCATCGTTTTAACACGTTGCAGGGAAAGATCCGTTTCACGATGTTTTTTCATGATAAGATCTGCGCGCATCGGTACATCTGGAATATTGTTGTAACCGTAGATACGGGCAACCTCTTCCACCAGATCTTCTTCAATCTCCACATCAAAACGCCAGCTTGGTGCAACCGCTTGCCAACAATTTTCCTGAATAGTGACTTTGCAACCTAAGTGGGTCAGGATGTCACCAACCTGTTCATCAGGTATATAGTGACCAATCAAACGATCCAGTTTTTCACGACGCAATGTGATTGTCGCAGATTGAGGCAATTGAGATTCATCAGTAACATCAATAATCGGGCCGGCTTCACCACCACAAATATCAATCAACAATTGAGTTGTTCTCTCTATTGCTTTGTGTTGTAACTGAGGATCAACTCCACGTTCATAACGGTGAGAAGCATCAGTGTGTAAACCATAACGACGAGCACGGCCAGCAATCGCTAAAGGAGCAAAAAATGCGCACTCAAGTAAAATATTTTGCGTTTCTTCATTCACACCTGAATGTTCACCGCCAAAAATACCTGCCATTGCAACAGCTTGTTTTTCATCAGAAATGACTAGGGTATCAGTAGAAAGATTGGCTTCCGTACCATCCAGCAGCACCAATTTTTCATCCTGCTTCGCCATGCGCACAGTGATTGAGCCATTCAAGCGCTCCAAATCAAACGCATGCAATGGTTGGCCTAATTCAAGCAATACATAGTTAGTCACATCGACAATCGGGTCGATGGAACGGATACCACCACGACGTAATTTTTCACGCATCCATTGTGGTGTTGCCGCTTTCACATTAATGTTTTTAATTACCCGTCCCAGGTAACGTGGACAAGCTTCTGTTGCTTCAACACGAATAGGGAAAATAGCATCTGTTGTCGGTTTTACTGCCTCAATTTGTGGCTCAGATAGTGGCATTTTATTAGCAACCGCCACATCACGCGCAACCCCTATAATACTTAGGCAGTCAGCGCGATTAGGAGTAACACTAATTTCAATGACCTTATCATCCAGCTTTAGATATTCACGCAGATCAACACCCAAAGGAGCATCAATTGGCAATTCAATAATACCATCGTGATCCTCAGAAATACCCAGTTCAGAAAAAGAACATAGCATCCCTTCAGAAGGCTCACCTCGCAGTTTTGCCGCCTTGATTTTGAAATCACCCGGTAATACAGCACCCACGGTTGCTACTGCAACTTTCAACCCCAAGCGGCAATTTGGTGCACCACAAACAATGTCCAGCAGTCGTTCACCGCCTACATTCACTTTTGTTACCCGTAGCTTATCTGCATTTGGATGCTGAGCACATTGAACAACTTCACCGACAACCACACCATGAAATTGACCGGCAACGGCTTCAACGCCATCAACTTCCAGACCTATCATGGTAATTTGATCAGATAATGTTTCACTGCTAATGGCTGGATTTACCCATTCGCGTAACCAGAGTTCACTGAATTTCATGAGATATTCCCGCCCTTATTTAAACTGTTTGAGAAAACGCAGATCATTTTCGAAGAACGCGCGCAAATCAGTTACACCGTAACGTAACATTGTCAGACGCTCCACTCCCATGCCAAAAGCAAAACCAGAATAAATTTCAGGATCAAGGCCAACATTATGCAATACATTAGGATGAACCATACCGCAACCCAACACTTCCAGCCATTTGCCGTTTTTACCCATTACATCAACTTCCGCCGAAGGTTCTGTAAATGGAAAGTAAGAAGGTCGGAAACGAACTTGCAAATCTTCTTCAAAAAAGTTAGTCAGGAAATCGTGCAACGTTCCTTTCAGGTTGGTAAAACTGATATCACGATCAATAATCAAACCTTCCACCTGATGAAACATGGGCGTGTGTGTCTGATCGTAGTCATTACGATACACGCGCCCCGGAGCAATGACGCGAATTGGTGGCTGTTGACTGTGCATAGTTCTAACCTGAACACCTGAAGTCTGAGTACGCAAAAGACGCTTGGCATCAAACCAGAAAGTATCATGATCAGCTCGTGCAGGATGGTGAGCAGGAATATTCAGCGCATCGAAATTATGATAATCATCTTCAATCTCAGGGCCTGATTCTACAGAAAACCCTAATTCACCAAAGAAAGTCTCAATACGCTCTATTGTGCGGTTAACCGGATGTAGTCCACCATTTTCCATACGGCGACCCGGCAATGATACATCAATCTTTTCCGCTGCTAAACGGAAGTTCAGAAGGTCAGTCTCCAATTTTTCTTTACGGATATTTAGAGCTTCCTGGACTTCTTGCTTAGCCTGATTAATAACCGCCCCTGCTGCTGGGCGCTCTTCGACCGGCAGATCACGCAGCGATGACATTTGGAGAGTTAAATGGCCTTTTTTGCCTAAATATTCAACACGCACCAAATCCAACGCAGCAACATCCTGGGCATCTTCTATGGCTGCTCTTGCGTTTGCAACCAGTTCAGCGAGATGTGGCATCGTTTTCCTCTTCCTTCGGCCTAACGGCCTGCTAGTAATGATCGTTAATGACCTTATATATACCCGTTATCTTTCAAGTTGCCTCTTTGTTGGCTGCACTCGCTCACCCCGGTCACATAGTTACCTATGCTCCCGGGGATTCGCTCCCTTGCCGTCGCGATGCACCTTGAAATCCATAGGGTATACCTATTTCTGTTTTTTACTGTCATAAAAACAAAAAAGCCTCCACAACGGAGGCTCAGGCGCTACTTTTCGTTTCTTTTCTTACGCGCAAAGCCCCCTGAATTCAGGTGCTAAAGTAAAAAAAGATGCGAAAAAAAGCTAAAGACATAATGTTAGTTCTCTCAGAGTAAAACTCTTTTTTGGCAACGACTCTCTCTCGTAAGCTACATCTGACAACAAAGTAAAAGAGGGAGCATGCCCCCCTCTTACTACTCTAACTTATGCCAGAGTGCTCTTCGCTTTTTCAACTAAAGCAGCAAATGCCACTTTGTCAAACACAGCGATGTCAGCCAGGATCTTACGGTCAATTTCAATAGAGGCTTTTTTCAGACCATCGATGAAACGGCTGTAAGACAAACCATTCTGACGTGCAGCAGCGTTGATACGTGCAATCCACAGTTGACGGAACTGACGTTTACGCTGACGACGGTCACGGTAAGCGTACTGCCCTGCTTTAATTACTGCCTGAAAGGCAACACGGTAAACGCGCGAACGGGCACCGTAGTAACCTTTCGCTTGCTTTAAAATTTTCTTGTGACGTGCACGGGCGACAACACCACGTTTTACGCGAGCCATATACTTCTCCTATCGTCTCTGAGTTCTAATCTAAAAATTGCTTATGCGTACGGCAAGCAAGCAACAACCAGGCCCAGATCACCTTTGGAGACCATGCCCTTTGGACGTAAATGACGTTTACGCTTGGTTGATTTCTTAGTCAGAATGTGACGAAGGTTAGCGCGCTTACGCTTAAAACCGCCACTTGCAGTTTTTTTAAAACGTTTAGCGGCACCGCGTACTGTTTTAATCTTTGGCATTTTAATTTCCACTTCGCATTGTGAATTACAACGAATTAATCAGGCGAACAAGCCCCAACCAGATGAACCGACTGGAGCTTATTACTTGATTGCCTAACTATTTCTTCTTAGGAGCGAGCACCATTATCATCTGACGGCCTTCAATCTTCGAAGGGAAGGATTCGACTACCGCCAATTCATCCAGATCGTCGCGAATGCGGTTAAGCATTTCGATACCAATCTGTTGGTGTGCCATTTCACGCCCACGGAAACGCAGGGTGATTTTGGCTTTATCGCCATCTTCCAGAAAACGAACCAGGTTGCGTAGTTTGACCTGATAGTCGCCTTCATCTGTACCAGGACGGAATTTAATTTCCTTAACCTGAATAACTTTTTGTTTTTTCTTCTGCTCTTTGATCGACTTACTCTTCTCATAGAGGAACTTGCCGTAATCCATAATACGGCAAACCGGCGGCTCGGCATTCGGGCTGATTTCAACTAAATCAACACCCGCTTCCTCAGCTTTTTCAAGAGCTTCCCTCAGACTGACAATGCCAATCTGTTCGCCATCTAAACCTGTTAAACGAACTTCAGAAGCGCGAATTTCTCCATTAATGCGATTAGGACGCGCTGTTTGAATTCTTTTTCCGCCTTTAATACCTTATTCCTCCAATTGATGAAGATTACGACTGCGTATTTCTATAAGCAGTTTTTCGATGAACTCGTTAACATCAATGCTACCCAAATCTTTACCACGGCGGGTACGAACGGAAACTTTCCCTGATTCGACCTCTTTTTCACCACAGACAAGCATGTAGGGAACACGACGTAGAGTGTGTTCACGGATTTTAAAGCCAATCTTCTCGTTTCTCAAGTCTGCTTTTGCACGAATGCCAGCATCTTGAAACTTTTTTACTAATTCCTGTACATAATCAGCCTGGCTATCGGTGATATTCATCACCACTACCTGCTGTGGAGCAATCCATGTTGGGAAGAAACCCGCATACTCCTCAGTTAGGATACCGATAAACCGTTCCAGCGAACCCAAAACCGCACGGTGAATCATTACAGGAACCTTACGTTCATTATTTTCACCTACATAGGACGCATTCAAACGACCAGGTAATGAAAAGTCGAGCTGCACAGTACCACATTGCCACGCACGATCCAAACAATCATGCAAAGTAAATTCAATTTTCGGTCCGTAGAAGGCACCTTCACCTGGTTGATATTCAAATTGAACACCATTTTCTTGTAGTGCTGCCGCCAAAGCTTCTTCCGCTTGATTCCATTGTTCTTCAGTACCAATGCGCTTTTCCGGGCGGGTTGACAGCTTAACTATGATCTTTTCAAAACCAAAAGTGCTGTAAACGTCATACACCATCTTAATGCAATTGCTGACTTCCCGGTGAATTTGCTCTTCTGTACAGAAGATATGAGCATCATCCTGGGTAAAACCACGAACCCGCATCAAACCATGTAATGCCCCTGATGGTTCATTACGGTGACAACTACCGAATTCAGCCATACGTAACGGTAAATCACGGTAAGATTTTAAGCCTTGGTTAAAAATCTGAATATGCCCTGGGCAGTTCATCGGCTTAACGCAATATTCACGGTTCTCTGAAGAAGTGGTAAACATGTGTTCACCGTAGTTTTCCCAGTGACCCGTTCTTTCCCACATGACACGGTCCATCATAAACGGACCTTTAACTTCCTGATATTGATATTCTTTCAGTTTGGTCCGGACAAAAGTTTCCAGCTCACGGAAAATAGTCCAACCATCATTATGCCAGAATGCCATACCTGGAGCTTCTTCCTGCATGTGGTATAGATCTAATTGTTTACCAATCTTACGATGGTCACGCTTGGCTGCTTCTTCCAAACGTTGCAGATAAGTATTGAGCTGTTTCTTATCAGCCCACGCGGTACCGTATATTCGTTGCAACATTTTATTGTTGCTATCCCCACGCCAATATGCCCCTGCGACTTTCTGCAATTTAAAATGATGGCAGAAACGCATATTTGGCACATGTGGGCCACGGCACATGTCAATATATTCTTCATGATTATAGAGACCAGGACGATCATCTCGACTGATGTTTTCATCCAAAATTTGTACTTTATAATCCTCACCACGAGCAACGAAGGTATCACGAGCTTCTTGCCAGTTCACTTTTTTCTTGATGACGTCATAGTCTTTTTTGGCAAGTTCCAACATCCGCTTTTCAAGCAGTTCAATATCTTCCTGCGTCAGAGCACGGCCAAGATCAACATCATAGTAAAAACCATTATCAATAATTGGACCGATAGCCATTTTAGTATCTGGCCATAATTGTTTAATTGCATGGCCTAACAGATGAGCGCATGAATGGCGGATAATTTCCAGCCCTGCATCATCTTTACTGGTGATGATGGCAAGATTGGCATCTGAATCGATTAATTCACAAGTATCCACTAGCTCACCATTTACGCGGCCAGCAATACATGCTTTCGCTAAACCCGGACCAATATCACAGGCAACATCCATTACAGAAACGGCACGGTCAAACTGGCGTTGGCTACCGTCAGGAAGAGTAACAACAGGCATTTAAAATCCTTATCTACAGTGGTGACCCACACGAAAGGTCACTTGAAGGAGTTTGATATTCAACTAAAATAACGATTTAAATTATTATCTCGTCAATCCATTAAAGTTTGGTACTAAAATTGGTACACAATGTAAAAAGTGATTACCTTCAATACCGAAACACCGCGAAAATATACCACCAACAACCAGTCAGGTCACGGCGATGTTTAGTATGGGTAAAATCATTTGCATTTATTAGTCGAATCCATCTGATCAAGACATATATAGAAAAAACCCGGCATAAGTTATATATGCTAGATTATCATACGGATACAGGATCGTTTTAGTCTCTTTAAGCCATTACTGAACCTCTTCGTTACAACCCTCTGCCAACACCATATTTAAAGCCTGAACTAAAACGACTTTATCCTCATTATTCTCTAACAGACTAAAATATATTCGACCATCACCCCCTTTGGTATGCCGGTCGAGCCGGAGGTATAAATCACATACGCCAGATGGCGTGGGGTTAATGCCGGTACTTGCGAGTTGCTATCCGCTCTGGCGAACTCGCGACGCAAATTGCCACGGGCGGCTTGTTGTTAACGATAAGCCTTTTTCACCTTCCACAAATAGCGTGGAGCCTGAGGTGCTGGATGATTATCCTGAACATACCGATAAAACTCATCCGGTGTCATGCTGTTTATTTTATTGACGGCTAATTGACGATCTGCATTAAAAGTACGCAAAAGAGCACCCGCACCATTTACGTAGGCAACAATAGTGGCATAGTGGAGAGTCTCAGGGTTATCAATACCTGCCAGATGTTGCTCCTTCAAGATACTGATATAAGCAGTGCCAAGATCAATATTAGTTTTAGGATCTTTCAACTCACGAGTTGTTGGCTGACCAGAACGCCCTTTCTGTCGATACACATCCCGCCCTGCTGTCGATGCTTTAATTTGCATAAGACCAATTGCATTCGATTTACTGACTGCATTAGGACGAAAACCGGATTCAACTTGAATAATCGCTCTGATCAGAGTTTCATCAACGCCGTACCGATTGGATGCCTGTTGAATAAAGGTATCAAAAGGCGTCGGCGGGAAAGAAGAAATTCTAGCTGCGTTGGCAGTATTGCTAAGCATACGTTGCTGACCGGACTGTTTACCAACATTTGTTTGCTGAACATTTCTCTCAGCACAACCGACGACTAACAGCACGACCAGTGCCACAAAGCTCAGTCTTAATTTCACCCTATAATCCTCTGGATCAAATTTTGCTACAGCGCAGCATATACAATTTCGTTTACAATCTAAAAATATTTTTACTTAACTTTTCACTGTATTCGTGTTCATATCATATGGAATGACTATTGCAACAATCGCTGTTTCCAAATTTTATCATCTTGACTTTACTTAAATGATATTGATAATCGTTATCATATACTTATAACAAGTAAGGTTTGAATTTATGAAGAAAAAACTTTCTCTGCTTTTACTTTCTCCTCCTGTTCTGGGAATTATGTTGATTCTCTTATCTGTAATTCTATTTAGTCATCAGGTATCCGCCGCCAAACAATTTAAAGTTGTCACGACCTTTACTATTATCCAAGATATTGCACAAAACGTAGCAGGTGATGCGGCGATTGTTGAATCAATTACTAAACCTGGTGCCGAAATCCATGATTACCAACCCACCCCCAAAGATATTATAAAATCTCAACATGCTGATTTGATCCTTTGGAATGGGCTAAATCTAGAACGCTGGTTTGAACGCTTCTTTGAAAACCTTAAAGATGTACCTGCCGTTGTCATTACTGACGGCATTGAACCACTACCTATCCGTGAAGGGCCTTACAACGGGAACCCTAATCCTCACGCTTGGATGTCACCCACAAATGCTTTAATCTATATTGAGAATATTCGCCAAGCATTTGTGAAATACGATCCTGAAAATACAGAAATTTATAATAAGAATGCCAAAGCCTATGCTGAAAAAATCGCACAACTGGATTCTCCACTGAGAAAACGTCTTTCCCGTATTCCACAGGATCAACGTTGGTTAGTCACCAGTGAAGGGGCTTTTAGCTATTTAGCTAAAGATTACCAATTCAAGGAAGTTTATCTATGGCCAATTAATGCGGAAGAACAAGGTTCACCACAACAAGTTCGTCATGTCATTGATACTGTAAGAGCAAACAAAATCCCAGTTGTATTTAGCGAAAGTACAATTTCAGATAAACCCGCTAAACAAGTCAGTAAAGAAACAGACGCCCGTTATGGTGGCGTTCTTTATGTAGATTCACTCTCCGCCAGTACTGGCCCGGTACCAACTTACATTGATTTACTGAACAAAACTGTAGATACAATCGCAAAAGGATTTAATCAATGAATAGCAATATACTGTTTGAACGTCCTCATTTAGTCGTTGATGACGCCACTGTGACTTATAACAACGGTCACACAGCTATTTATGATGCAAGTTTTTCTATCACCGGTGGAACTATTTGTGCGTTGGTGGGCATTAACGGTAGTGGTAAATCCACATTGTTTAAGACTATCATGGGACTGGTAAGCCCATCTCAGGGAAAAGTAACTCTGAGTGATATGCCAGTCAAAAATGCGTTGAAGAAAAATATTATTGCATATGTCCCTCAAACAGAAGAAGTCGACTGGAACTTTCCAGTATTGGTTTCTGATGTCGTTATGATGGGCCGCTATGGGAAAATGGGATTCCTGAGAATCCCAAGTAAAAGAGATCACCAAGCTGTTGATAAAGCACTTGAACGTGTCGGCTTAACGGCCCTACGCAACCGACAGATTGGCGAACTCTCAGGCGGACAGAAAAAACGGGTTTTTCTTGCAAGGGCTCTAGCTCAGGAAGGTAAAGTTCTATTACTAGATGAACCTTTTACTGGTGTTGATGTAAAAACAGAGAATGCCATCATTGACCTGTTGTGTGATTTACGTGATGAGGGCCATCTGGTTCTGGTTTCTACACATAACCTCGGTAGCGTGCCTGAATTCTGCGATCATGTTATCCTAATCAACCGAACGGTTCTAGCAAGTGGCCCAACAGAAACAACGTTCACCCAAAAAAATTTAGAGATGACTTTTGGTGGAGTACTTCGTCATATTAATCTATCCGGTCCGGAATTACATGATGATGATGATCCACGCTCCTTGACTGTTATTACTGATGATGAACGCGCAGCCGTATTTTATGGTCATGATCATCATGTTCCGCCAAGGCAGGGTCAGCATAAGGAGAAGCGTCAATCATGACAGAGCTTTTGCTGCAACCTTTTCACTACAATTACATGGTAAAAGCCATCTGGGTTAGTGCCATCGTCGGTGCCGTCTGTGCCTTCCTTTCTTCCTACCTGATGTTAAAAGGCTGGTCATTGATGGGAGACGCGCTCTCTCACTCAGTTGTGCCTGGCGTCGCTGGTGCTTACGCGCTAGGTCTTCCTTATGCAGGTGGTGCTTTTTTTACCGGAATGCTGGCAGCTCTGTCTATGACTTTAGTTCGTCATATCACTCGCTTACGTGAAGATGCAGTAATCGGGTTCATTTTTTCCACTTTCTTTGCGGTCGGCTTATTAATCGTTTCCCTCAATCCCACATCGGTTAACGTACAAACCATTATTTTCGGCAATATCCTTGGCATCGCTGATGAAGATGTTCTCCAAGTTGAAATCATTATTGCGATTTCATTTATCGTGCTCATGTTTATCTGGAAAGATTTGCTAATTGTATTTTTTGATGAAACGCATGCTCGCTCTATCGGTTTATCTCCCTTGCGGATGAAAATCATTTTTTTTACTTTGTTGAGTGCTTGTACTGTCGCAGCCTTACAAACTGTCGGCGCTATTCTGGTGATTGCAATGGTTGTCACTCCAGGCGCAACAGCTTACTTATTAACAGATCGTTTTAAGCACCTGCTGATCATTGCCGTTACTATTGGTTCCCTGACCAGTGCATTTGGCGCTTACCTAAGCTTTTTCCTTAACGGCGCTACTGGTGGTGTCATTGTCACGCTGCAAACCGTTATTTTCCTACTCGCATTCTTCTTTGCACCAAAGCATGGGCTATTCGCTTCACGTATACGTGCCAGAAAAGAATCCTCAGCCTTAGCTCAGGAGACAACACAATTATGAATGAGTTGACACAGTTACTCACTGAGCCGTTTATGTTTCCATTTATGCAACGGGCGGTATTTGCTGCTATTGTAACAGGTGCAGTATGTGCAATACTCTCTTGTTATCTGGTTCTTAAAGGCTGGTCGTTAATGGGTGATGCCATCTCTCACGCTGTATTACCAGGCATTGTACTAGCTTTCGCTGCTGGTATACCGCTGGCTATTGGCGCATTCCTTTCCGGTATTTTTTGTGCTTTTGCAACAGGATATCTGAAAGAACATAGCCGGATAAAAGAAGATACTGTCATGGGAATTGTCTTTTCAGGCATGTTTGCCTTTGGTTTAGTTCTTTTTGCCCGAATAGACACTGACCAACATCTCACTCATATTCTGTTCGGAAATATTCTAGGGATCACTAAAGATGAGTTGAATCAAACATTATGGATTACCTGTATCACTATGGCAGTAGTACTGCTAAAGCGCAAAGACTTCATGCTTTACTGCTTCGATCCGAACCAAGCACGCGTAGTGGGATTACCTGTTAAGCTTTTGCATTACGGTTTACTTTGTCTATTGTCAATGACCATTGTCGCTTCCCTGCAAGCCGTGGGAATGATTTTGGTTATCGCAATGTTGATATCACCGGGAATCATCGCTTTCATGTTATGCCGCAGTTTTGACCGAATGTTAATTGTCGCTATCATTGCATCAGTCAGTTCCTGTGTCCTGGGTACTCTGGTCAGTTTCCACATTGATGGTGCAACGGGGCCATGCATTGTTATTGTTCAGGCTATCTTCTTTACACTAGCACTGACTTACAGTCAGATAAAACTTGTAAGAACAAAATCCAAACGTAAAACGTATCAAGCAGCCCTACAAATCTCTAACGAACCCAATCAATAACAAAAAGGGTTATATCTGTTTTGAGATATAACCCTGTTAATCATCTTTTTTACCTGATCATATGTTTTCTCTGACTATAATTGTTCATAAAGTAATTGACGACATAGAGAGGTGAACCATGTGGCAGACAGTAAATCGTTTGTTAAACGAACATTTCGGTGTTGCTGAAATTCACGATAAAACTGAGTTAGCCGGAGGGGACATCCACCAAGCTTGGCGAGTCACACATGGAAAACGACAAGTTTTTGTCAAATCAAATCTGCGCGAGATGCTCCCTGTCTTCAAAGCAGAATCAGAACAGCTTGAACTCCTGGCACGCAGCCAAACTATCCGTGTTCCAACTGTTTATGGTATTGGCAACACCCGTGACCATAGCTTTCTATTGCTTGAATTTCTGCCTTTAAAATCTTTTGACCCTCACAGTGCCTATTGCTTCGGTCAACAACTGGCAAAACTTCATCAATGGAGTGAGCAACCTCAATTCGGCTTTGACTTTGACAATATGCTGGCAACAACTCCACAACCTAATGGCTGGCAACGACGTTGGCACCAATTTTATGCGGAAAAGCGGGTTGGTTGGCAATTACAAATCGCAGCAGAAAAAAACATGATCTTTGGTGATATTGATAATATCGTTCAAGCTATAAGTAACAAACTTCAACACCATCAGCCACAACCCTCTCTGTTACATGGCGATCTCTGGCCAGCTAATTGTGCTTCACTAGATGACCAAGCCGTTGCCTTCGACCCAGCCTGTTATTGGGGAGATCGTGAATGTGATTTCGCTATGTTACCGTTATACCCTGACTTACCAATGCAAATTTTTGATGGCTATCAGAGCATATGGCCACTCCCTGCCAACTTTATTGAACGGCAACCTGTGTATCAGCTCTATTATTTGCTTAACCGGAGTAATCTATTTGGTGGTGATAATCTTATTGCGGTTCAAAATATTCTCGATAATATTTTGACTGAAAATAGCCAATAGATGGGTAATCAGGCTGCGAAAATACTTATTCCGCAGCTATAGCCAACCGGAGAATCTACCAGCCTAAGATTTTCAATAGAAAATAAAAAATTGCACCGATAATTACCGGTGAAATATATAAGATATAAATCTGACTGAACAGTGTATGACGAGGAAGTTTAATTTTTAATTCAATCTGTTCTCTCGTCAGGCCATCATTGCCTTTAGCTTTTTCAATAATAAGCTGATCTTCAATGTTTTCTCGTATAAACTTCACTTGTCTGTATATCCGTTGACCTGACGCACTCATAGCAAGGCCGAAAAAAATAAGAAAATAGATAATCAGGAAACCAAGCGTTGATCCGGTAAAACCAGCCAGACGATCAGGTGTTGGTGAGTTTTTCCAGAAGAAATCCAGAAATGGGGTATTAAAACGCACCATTTCAGCCATCATTTTCAGGAAATCATCCAAAACAGCATTGATACCATCACCTTTAATACCGTTCAGCCAGGCAAGGTTAATCACAGAAACAATGGTCGATAAAAGTGCCGGAACAAAAATCACCCAACCTAAAACTCGCTTAATAATAGCGATGTATCCGGCTTTTTGGTAAGTCATCGATACCCCTCATAACAATAAGCAGATTTTATTTTTGGCTAATCATAGCCCATCAATCACCAAATTTAACTTTATATTTAATTAACTAAGCATTTCTTACCATGTTCCCGATCAGGAAAAGATTTCACCTACTGAGATTGTTACAATCAGCTTTCGCTAACTGTCTGACCAGAGAGAGATACTTAAATGTCTTTTCATTTACCAATAATTCAATGGAATGATAGCAACAAAAGCTGCAAGAATGCGTTCAATCGTTGTGCCATCCGCTCATCACTTTGATGACCCAAGTTGGGTTCTCGCAGATATTAAACTACATTCTCTCGAGCAACTCACTGTCATGAACATCACCTGATTATAACTTTAGCTGCCATCATTTATGCCGATGGCAGCTTCTTATTGTTCACATAGTAGTCGTAGCGCTTATGTCTTATTCTGTCAAACAAAAATCTAATTAAATATTAACGTCATATATTAATAAATAAGATATTTTTGCTTTTCACCCTCTATCTTACCCACATAAAACCCTCTATACTTCGCCAACTGTATGGATAGACAGTTATTAGTCAGAGGAATTTATGACCGCAGAAGGGCATCTTTTATTTTCAGTTGCCAGCATCATCTTGGCACATAAGCTAGAGATAACACCAGAGATAGCTTATGGAGACTGGTTGCATATGCTACCAGGGGTACTGCTTACTGCCTTGTTACCCGATATCGATCACCCTAATTCAACCCTGGGTAGATTATTCAGATTTATCTCCATTCCTATTGCCAAACTCTGCGGTCATAGAGGCTTTACTCACAGTTTACTTGCTCTCATATTAGGGATTACTTTATTTTGGCTAAAAATACCCGAAGAGTGGCTAATTCCAACTGATTTTTTCCATGCCATGATTGTTGGCTATTTGAGCCATCTGGTTGCAGATATGCTAACACCTGCTGGTGTGCCGTTATTATGGCCAATCAAAATACGTTTCTGTCTACCTGTGCTTGGCAAGCAAGGAAATAAGAAAGCAGAAAGGTTTATTTCTGCCTTATTAATTGTCATTGCCATTTTTCTACCAGAAGATATTGAATATTCTATACTTTTTTATATAAATCGCATCAAAGATCTCTATTTCTAATGCTCTAATTGACTAAAAATAAATCTTAAAAGTCACATTAATTATATTAAATTCTATATAGTTATAAATGAGAATAGTTTAAGCTGGTACTATATTCCCCAACTGCTTGTTGTAATGTGTTCGTTTGCAAACCTACACGATTCGATACAGCTTATGACTTAACTAAATTGAATTATGGAGTTTGGGGATGAATTTACCACTCATTTCGAATGTGCTCGTCTTCGTAGCACTGCTTTTGCTATTGTCAAAAGCCAGTTCACGGCAATGGAACCTGTCGAAAAAGGTTTTTGCGGGCCTTGCCATTGGCATTACTTTTGGCTTAGCACTGCAACTGGTTTATGGTTCTGATAATACCATAGTGAAGGAATCCATATCATGGTTCAACATTGTAGGTAATGGCTACGTACAACTTCTACAAATGGTCATTATGCCTCTGATATTTGCCTCTATTTTGAGTGCAGTCGCCAAACTACACAAAGCATCTTCTCTGGGAAAAATCAGCTTTCTGACTATCGGAACGTTGTTATTCACTACAATGATTGCAGCGCTTATCGGTATCATGATTATCAACCTGTTCGGCCTGACTGCTGAAGGTCTGATCCAAGGTCCCCAAGAAACAACACGTCTGTCTGCTATCGAAAACAACTATGTCAGCAAAGTCTCTGATTTATCTGTACCACAATTGATTTTATCTTTTATTCCTAAAAATCCGTTCGCAGATTTAACCGGCGCTAACCCAACTTCTGTTATCAGCGTTGTTATTTTCGCAACCTTCTTAGGTATCGCGGCCCTGCAAATGTTGAAAGATGATCATGAGAAGGGTGAACGCATATTAGTCGCTATCGACACTATACAGGCATGGGTAATGAAACTGGTTCGTCTGGTTATGCGCTTAACGCCGTATGGTGTTATGGCCCTGATGACCAAAGTTGTCGCCAATTCTAATATCCATGAAATTGCAAAACTGGGAACCTTTGTTATCGCATCCTACATTGCACTAGCACTAGTATTTGTTGCTCATGGGTTTCTACTTTCTCTCTTCGGCATCAACCCACTTAGATTTTTCAAAAAAACTTGGCCAGTGTTGACTTTTGCATTCACCAGCCGTTCCAGTGCTGCCAGTATTCCACTGAATGTCGAAACCCAGACACTCCGTATTGGCGTACCAGAATCAATCGCCAGCTTTTCAGCATCTTTTGGAGCAACAATTGGTCAGAATGGCTGTGCCGGAATTTATCCCGCCATGTTGGCCGCAATGGTTGCTCCAACAGTAGGCATAAACCCACTCGACCCGATGTGGATTGCAACACTCGTTGGCATTGTCACTATCAGCTCTGCTGGCGTTGCTGGTGTGGGCGGCGGTGCTACGTTTGCAGCACTGATTGTCTTACCCGCAATGGGACTACCTGTAACGTTGATTGCTTTATTGATTTCTGTTGAACCTCTCATTGATATGGGCCGTACGGCACTGAATGTAAATGGTTCAATGACTGCTGGCACTATTACCAGCCAACTGATGGGACAAACTGATAAAACTATCTTCGATCAGGAAGAACACGTTGAATTAAGTCAGCTATAATTTAAACTTCAAAAACTGTAAAAAAGCCGGAATTGATTCCCCGGCTTTTTATTTTATTCACCATATTATTTATTCAGGTACTGTCCACTACGCAGTGCTTCAATACGTTTGTCCAATGGTGGGTGAGACATGAACAGCTCACTGAATGTTTTTGACTTACCATTAATACAGAACGCCATCATACTGCCTTCTTCCTGCGGTTCATAACTGGTTTTCAGGCGCTGTAAAGCAGCGATCATTTTCTCACGACCGACCAACTTGGCAGAACCTGCATCCGCATGGAATTCGCGATAACGTGAGAACCACATTGTGATAATGCTCGCCAGAATACCAAATACTATTTCCAACACCATTGAAACAACCATGTAAACAATAGGATTGCCCGAGGGGTTACTCTCTTCCTCATCACTGTTGCCAGACAGGAAACTTGATACAGCTTGAGCCAGTAGACGGGAAATAAAGATAACGAAAGTATTTACTATTCCTTGCAACAAGGTCATCGTCACCATATCACCATTAGCAATATGACTAATCTCATGAGCAATAACAGCTTCTGCTTCTGCCCTACTCATGTTATCCAATAGACCGGTGCTGACAGCAACCAGAGAAGCATTACGACGCGCTCCGGTAGCGAATGCGTTAATATCAGGCGCGGCATAAATCGCAACCTGGGGCATGGCAATATTGACTTGTTCCGCTTGACGGCGAACAGTTTCAACTAACCAATGTTCAACTTCATTTGCTGGCTGTTCTATGACCTGGGCACCCACAGAACGCAGCGCCATCCATTTGGACATCAACAGGGAAACAAACGCCCCACCGAATCCGAACAGGCCAGCCATAATCATCAAACCTTGTACACTACTCCCCTGAATTCCTGTCAAAGAAAGTATTATCCCGAACACCAACATAACAGCGAGGTTAGTGAGGAGGAACAAAACAATTCGCATCATAAAAACCGGCTTCCTTTATTAATAATCAATGCACTTTCAGAACTACTCTATAAATAAGGCTGTTCTTACTATATTCAAGGCTTTTAGCCTGTTAAGCGATAAAACCAACATAACTTTACAAAATCATGAAAAAAACCACATTAGCCTAACACCAATTGGTTAAACAAAATACGCCAATACCTGGTAATACTGAGAAAATGTGAAATAATTCATCCTTCCTGAAAAGAAAAAACACCTTCAAAAGACTGTTTATATTACTGATAGCCCAATATACCATTCACTCAAAACATCCCAAGCGAACGATATTGGGCATTAATCATTAACAGGCTTTAACCCATTATTTTACTTAGACTTAGCCAACATTTTCTCAGCAGGTTGGTGCGCTAAATCAAGTGCAATCTTCACTGACTCATCAAGATAGGGATCTGGCCCCTGATAATCTTTAGGCAAATCATCCAGTGAAGTTAACGGTTTTTTACCCTCGCGTTTAAAGCGATCATTTATGCGATTCAACTTCAGAGCATCCGCTTCTTTATTCTCTTTCTCTCTTTGTGCATAGTTCAGAGAAACAATATTTTTATGCTCTTTCAGCGCCTCATAGTGAGCAATATCCTCATTGATATACTTGAATTCTGGATCAGTTGTAATGCGGGCATTGTGAGCAACATTCAACTGAGGAACCAATGCAGCAATCATTTTAGACCCTGTATAACGGGCAGGAGGAATGCTATCCCAAGGCAAAGCATTATCTTCGAAACTTTCCCCGGTTTCTGCCGGATCAACCCCCGTAGGCATTACGATATCAGGAGTAACCCCTTTACGCTGAGTACTACCGCCATTGACACGATAGAACTTCTGAATCGTATATTGGACAGACCCCAGTGATGGCCAATCAGGACGCATCATTTGATCGTAAATACGACTCAAAGAACGATATTGCTGAACTGTACCTTTACCAAAAGTCGGTTCACCAACAATCAACGCTCGCCCATAATCCTGCATTGCTGCAGCAAAAATTTCAGAAGCAGAAGCACTAAAATGGTCTACCAGAACAACCAAAGGTCCTTTATAGTACACCACTTCATCAGTATCAAAATCCTGACGAATTTTCCCATTATTATCTCTAACCTGGACAACCGGGCCACTTGGGAGAAACAAGCCTGATAAAGAAACCGCTTCTGTCAGCGCACCACCACCATTGCCACGCAAATCAATGACAATAGCACTGACATGCTGTTTGGTCAGTTTTTGTAATTGAGTTTTAACATTATCAGTCAAACCAACATAAAAACCGGGGATATCAAGCACGCCCACTTTTTCCTGACCCATGGTCTTAACTGACATCTTCACAGCCCGATCTTCCAAACGGATCTGTTCGCGAGTTAAAATAACAGTACGCGGTTTTGCCCCTTTGGTATCAGAAATAACCTCAAGCCGCACTTTACTCCCTTTAGGACCTTTAATCAGCGCAACCACATCATCCAGACGCCAGCCAATAATATCCACCATAGACTTTCCTGACTGGGCAACACCGATAATCTTATCACCCACGTTTAATGCTTTGCTTTTGGCGGCAGGTCCACCAGCAACCAAAGAATTTATAACCGTGTAGTCATCATCTATTTGCAAAACAGCACCAATCCCTTCCAGGGAAAGACTCATTTCTGAGTTAAACTGTTCAGTATTGCGTGGTGAAAGATAATTAGTATGAGGATCAATTTCACGGGCAAACGCAGTCATAATCAATTGGAAAACATCTTCACTCTGGCTTTGTGTCAGACGTTTTAACGCAGATTGATAGCGTTTGGTGAGCATCTCTTTGATTTTCTTGTCCTCTTTGCCGCTGAGCTTGAGGTTGAGCCAATCATATTTAACTTTAGCATCCCAAAGTTTATTTAGCTCTTCCACACTCTGTGGCCAAGGGGCTTTGGAACGATCAACATCAATTGTATCGTTACCATCAAAATTCATTGGCTGTTCAAGACGCGATAAAGCGTACTGATAGCGCTCAAAGCGACGTTTCTGTAACAAATTAAACAAGTCATACGGAATTTCCAGATTTCCATTTTCCAATTCCTTGCCTAACAACTTTTTCTTATCGGCATACTGAGCAACATCTGACGCCAATAATATGTTATGGCTGTAATCCAGTATATTAAGGTAGCGGTCAAATATTTTTGCCGAAAAATCACCATCTAAATCAAATTGGCGATAATGAGAACGAGTGAAGCGGGATGTTACCCGCTCGCTAACTGTTGAATGCTGAGGCTCTTGCTTCAATATAGGTAATTGTTCAATACCAACAGGAACAGCCACTGGACTGTTTGTATTTGCATAACAAGTACCAAAAATTGAAACACCTAAGACAAAAGCCAGTCTGACGAATTTGTTCATGCCCAGGTCGGCCTCCGTATCAGAACTGTAAATGTTCTGCGCGTACAATCATTGCCAAACCGGAAGGCAATTGTACCCGTACACCATCTTTGGCGACTTCAAGCACAGAAGCATCCACTGAACTTTTACCCACTCTTACTTTAATTTCCTGACCAATTTTCAGCGATGAAACATCGACAATCTGAATCGGTACAGGTTGAACAGGTTTAGCAACGGGTTTACGTGCTTGCTGAGGGCGCTTTTGCTGGCGTGGTGGCTGCCGTTTTTCCCCCTCAGTATTATTAGCACGGCGACGAGGAGCTGGTTTCTTGGCTGTGGGCCGTTCATTTTTTTCACCAGCAGCCACATTTTCAGCTTCACGTTTTTTAGCTCTTTGCTCTGCACGCTGTGCCTGAACCCGTGCTTTAGCTTCAGTCAGTTGCTGAAGAGCGTGTTCAATGTGTTCCGCTTCCAATTCACCGCATGAATTACCATCAAGGTCAACACGCTGCGCACCTTCTTTCACACCATACAGGTAACGCCAACTTGATGTGTACAGACGCAAGGCGGAGCGCAGTTGTGTTTTACTTAAACACTCTTCGTCCTGAATACGTTCAACGATATCTTGAAAAATACCGATCTTTAAAGGACGAGCTTCACCTTCGGCTACGAAACAGAGCGGGAAACGCTCAGCTAAAAAAGCAATAATCTCTTTACTACTATTCAACTTAGGTTGATTTTCCATGAAATTTCCTGATTACAACGGTTTTGCCAACCAGCATAGGCATGAACTGGCGTCATTATAATAGCGTTGCTGATAAATGCCACGTTATCCATATGTTAAGTTACATTCAATTCAACATATTTCGGCACAACGCACTGTTCTAAATGAGCACAAAGCCCATCAATAAGGGCTTGTAAGCCAAATTCGTCTTTCTCGTCGAACCTATTAAAGACCGTACTATCAATATCCAATACACCAATAATTCTATCGCTTACGATCAACGGCAACACAATTTCAGCGTTACTAGCAACATCACAGGCGATATGACCAGGGAACGCATGAACATCATCAACACGCTGGATACGCTTTTTCAATACAGCCGTTCCGCATACCCCCTTGCCAACAGGTATTCTGACACAAGCAACTTTTCCCTGAAATGGCCCTAACACCAACGTATTACCATCAATCAGGTAAAAGCCAACCCAGTTAACGTCATGCAAACGTTCATACAACAATGCACTGGTATTAGCCAGCGTCGCTATTAAGTCATACTCACCAGACAACAGAGCTTTTAGGTCTCCCGTAAGCTCCCGATAGAACTCATTTTTATTCATAATTGACCTATCCGATGAAATTCACAAAACGCATCTCTATTTTTATATCAAAAAAACATCAAGTGCCCATGACAATAAGGTTAACAGTCTGTCACACTGACGTAAATTTTTTACTGTCTTTAATAAGATATTCTTTAATTATATTTATTGAATACTTGCAAAGGCTAGTGAGATATCACACTACTTCACCAAAACATTATCAGAGGTACAACCAGTATGAATATGATTCACTGTTAGTGCCTCTATGCCCTCATACAATAAAATCAAATTGAGTTTTTACACAATTATAAAGATCAATTATCTGATAACAGTATCACTCATTAGCCCCTTTCATTTGAGAATTGACTAGTGGTGTAGTAAAAAAACCAAACATTCAAACAAGTTATCCATAGAATTATTGCATTTACCACACCATCACCAACACTTTGAGTCCTTATTACCACACCAAATAAATATTTCCTACTGAATGTATAAAAGGTCAAAGAATAACAGAGATAAAAAAAGCAATATGACAAGAGTAAGTTTTAGAACAGATCATTATATACCCTATGGATTTCAAGATGCATCGCGGCGGCAAGGGAGCGAATCCCCGGGAGCATAGATAACTATGTGACCGGGGTGAGTGAGTGCAGCCAACAAAGAAGCAACTTGAAAGATGACGGGTATAACAGCAATATCATCTACCGATTATCCAGCACAGAAAATATTATTACTGGAAATCTCAGCTATTTGATCTATTCTCAATGATGGCCATACTGGTCTTACCTGTTATCTAAAAGTTAAGGAGCGATCATGAACCAGACAAAATTAAGAATTTCCAGCTACGAAATTGATGATGCTATTCTCTCTTCACCTTCCCAAGAGGACGATATCACCATTAGTATTCCTTGTAATTCCGACCACGAACTTTGTATGCAGTTGGATGGATGGGATGAACATACCAGTATTCCCGCCTTACTAAACGATAAACACATTCTTCTCTACCGAAAGCATTATGATAGACAAAAACATGCATGGGTTATGAGGGTGGTCTGATGTCCACAAAAATTGTGACAAAAAGAGGCCGAGTTGACTCCTCTACTCGGCCTAGGGAAAATGGCTCTTAAGAGCCGTGCGCTAAAAGTGTCATTGAGACGAAAAACAACTTACAATTTAAAGAGTAGCTGACATACTTGCATTTTACCAACTTTTTGGATAATAAATAATCAAAAACAACATCTTCCATTAAGCCAAAATAGACGCTATACCCTACGGATTTCAAGATGCATCGCGACGGCAAGAGAGTGAATCCCCGGGAGCATAGCAAACTATGTGACCGGGGTGAGCGAGCGCAGCCAACAAAGAGGCAACTTGAAAGATAACGGGTATATTGCTTACTCAATGACATTATCTCTTATCGCACAATGCTAAAGCTGCTTGTTGGAATGGCTCTATACTCATTTTTTGAGTCGGATTTTTGCTATCAGCCAATAGAATAATATCCAAAGACTTAGCATTCACTTTCCCTACCTTCATCATATCCGTGGCTATATCATTCAATGGGTATTGCACTAACGTACTTGGATTAATCACAAACAGAGCCTTATTTGCTCGGCAATCCAACATCACCTCTTCCCGCGTAAATGCCCATTTATCACCAAATTGTAGCTTACTCACCGTTTCAATCGGTGCAGCAACATTTTGAAAAGAGAGACAAAATAAGGAAAGTAATAAAAGTAAATGTTTCATAATAGTTACCAATGTAGATATAAAAGCAAGCGAAATGGATCTTGAAATCCATAGGGTATATTAAGATAGGCGCTTAATTAAGAAAATCAAATCGGTTGATAAGTAGCAAAAACAGCAACACATAATAGAACCAATGCTCCAAGAATAATTTCAACCCAACTATTGATAATCAACAATTGATAGCGGCCAGGTTGCTTCAGTTTAGGAACCAAGATATAGCGGTTAATTAATGCAAGCATCACCATACCCACCACCAATGCTATCTTCAGCCATAGCATGGATTGATATTCACTACCGCTATATTTCGGCCAGTTCGGTAGCAAAATTAAGCTGCTTATAATGCCAGTAATGATAATCAGGGTTACAGCAACGTGACCATATGTGGAAAAACGCATCATAGAGATCATAATCTGTTTATCCAACCCTATAGCCAATTCATTTTGTATCCGTAAAAATTGCAAACATAACAAAAACGGCCATAATCCACCAAACCAGTATCCAACACTCACTAAGTGAATTACCTGATTAATCTGAGAAAAAACACCTGTTATCCCATCATGCATTACCGAATGGCCTATAAAGGCATGGCAGGAGAGTAAAACAGCAGAACTGATTAACATCAAAATATTTCTGGCTTTTTGTTTACTGATAAACAAAAACCCTGTAGCAACTATTGAAACCAGTATTTGCCATTGCCAAACCTTACCAAAAGTTGTTCCCAATACTGCCAACCAGATTTCTAGATTACAAATATCCTGCCAACCATCACCCATTATTCCCGATTGAATTGCCAACCATCCCATTGTTGTTACTAATGTCACAACTGTACTGATAATTACCCCTACACGAAGGTGCGCATCAATCAGAACAGATAAACGCTCAGGAACCAATATGGCAGTAAATATGCTAAAGCCAAACACTAACATAACTGCCACGAAATGAGTGAAGCGACAAAGAATATACAGCGCCGCTAGAGACATAATTATTTCACTGTAAAGCTATAGACACCTTTAGTCTTATGCCCATCAACAGAGACCACGCTCCAGTTAACATCATATCTCCCTGTCGTCAGTTTATCTTCGATAGGAAGAATAAGTTTCGTATTAGTTGCCGGATCAAGCTTCAACTTTCCCGTTTTAATAGGTTTATTTTCCGGGCCAATCACTTTTACTTTACTAAAACTCAGCTCAATACCTTCAGAAAAGCTTAGCGTGATCACCTGCGGTGTATTTTCTACTGTAGTATCTTCTGCCGGAATTTGTTCTGTTAAATGCGCATGAGCCAAAGCTTGCTGGCAAGATATGGCAACAAAAAGGACAATTAAAGCAGATAATTTTCGGCCAAAAGAGCGGATTGTGCTAATGGTCATCAATAACCTCTTAATTTTCAAATGAATCTCTACGAATTGTCATCATTTTATATCAAAAGAATTATTTTATCTGCGATAACTTACAATAAGAATTTCGTCTTGTGAACTATCGCGCAAAAATAAAGGAAAACCGCAGTATTGACTTTAAATACCTAAAGTTATTGCGACTACTGCGGCTAATTAATTCCATTTCATTAGACAGGATTTGCAGCAGCCAGACCTTTCAGATCCTTATCTAATAAGAAAAGTGCTTTACCATCCTCACCAACCATATCCAGTTTATCAAGGATAGATTTAAACAATTTCTCTTCTTCATGCTGTTCTGCTACATACCATTGCAGAAAGTTAAAAGTAGAATAATCCTGCGCGGTTATCGCCAAATGAGCCAGTTTATTAATTTCGGCAGTAATAAATTTCTCGTGTTCATAAGTTCTATTGAGTACATGAGATATAGATTCATAATCGGCCGAAGGTGCATCAATTTGCCCCAAACGTGGCATTGCGCCTGTATCACTCAGATACTCAAACAAGCGATGCATATGTTGCATCTCTTCCTGAGAGTGCGATTTAAAAAACGCAGCGGCACCTGGTAACCCTTGTTCACTACACCATGCACTCATTTGCAGATATAAATTCGCAGAATAGAACTCCAGATTCATCTGCTCATTTAATTTATTAACCATTTCTTGATTTAACATAATAGATACTCCAGTTATTAATTGAACTATATTATGCCAATTAAATGAAAATAATAAAACCCCAATAATAAAAATAAATAAAAATAGATATCACATTGAAATATAAATATATTTTTTAATAAAAAAATGAAAATAAATCTCATTTAATATATTTAAATGAAAATGAATCACATTTACAAAATAATCTTCATCAAGGAATTTTGATATTTAATGATAATGAATATTATTTATATTTATAAAATAATCAATTCAGCCCTTGCCAGAAAAACCTGTCTGGATTAGTTTTATCACTTTGTGAATGAGAGAGACACTGATGAAACATAATCTGGCCGAACTTTCTACAGAGAATATGGACAAAGTGAATGTTGATTTGGCAGCTTCTGGTGTAGCCTTTAAGGAACGTTACAATATGCCGGTACTTCCTGATACAGTTGAACAAGAACAACCCGAACATCTGCGGCAATATTTTCAACAACGTTTAGTGCATTATCGCCAATTATCCAAACAATTTTCCAATTTACCCTACGAGCCAAAAGGCCGCTGATCATCCAGTAAGAATGGGTAACCACCGGATAACCGGTGGTTATATACCCTATGGATTTCAAGATGCATCGCGACGGCAAAGGAGCGAATCCCCGGGAGCATAGGTAACTATGTGACCGGGGTGAGTGAGTGCAGCCAACAAGGAGGCAACTTGAAAGATAACGGGTATATCCAATTACTGATCTGCAAACCTATCTGTTGCACTAATAAGCTGATGTAAAATACCCGGCTCATCAAATGAATGCCCTGCTCCTTCAATGATATGTAATTCCGCTTCCGGCCATGCCTGCGCCAGATCCCAAGCATTTTGCACCCGGCAAGCCATATCATATCGGCCATGAATGATAACTGCCGGAATATCCCGTATAACGTCAATATTATTCAACAGTTGCTGCTCCTCATTCATAAAACCCTCATTGATAAAATAGTGGTTCTCAATCCTAGCAAATGCCAAAGCAAACTCATCTTCCGTAAAACACTCTACATTATTTGAAGGAAGCAATGTTACCGTCTCTCCTTCCCATAAACTCCAGAGACGCGCGGCTTCTAATTGCACCCGAAGATCATTACTAGTCAGCCGCTTATTATATGCTCTGATCACATCCTTTCGTTCTCCTTCCGATAAAATAGATACCGTTCGTTGCCATTTGTCAGGGAAGAAATTAGAAGCACCATCCTGATAATACCAGTGCAACTCTTGTGGTCTCAGCAAGAAAATTCCCCGAAGAATTAATTCAGAAACGTGTTGGGGATGAGTCTGGGCGTAAACTAAAGATAAAGTTGAACCCCACGAACCACCAAATACCAGCCATTTTTCTACTCCCATCAATTGACGTAAGCGCTCAATATCTTCAACTAAATGCCAAGTGGTATTATTTTCCAAACTGGCATGAGGTCTTGAACGCCCACAACCACGCTGATCAAATAACATGACATGATATTTCTTCGGGTCGAATAACCGACGGTGATAAGAAGCAATACCACCACCCGGCCCACCATGAATAAATACAGCCGGTTTACCTACAGGATTACCACACAATTCCCAATAAATTTGATGGCCGTCGCCTGTATCCAAATACCCTGAACGATAAGCTTCACAAGCCGGATATAATTTTCTCAATTCTGACATAACATTTCCTTTACTGGCCAACACCAAATCTGGTATCCGTCTAATGACGGGTAGACATAACTATCAGAAAATGTTATTTCAATTCACTATAGCTAATCGTATTTTGCTGACAATCAACGACAACACGGTAATCTTTGTCACGCTTAGAACCACGAACAGTCAGCGGAATTTTTAATATATCTTTATCGCCAGTGATATTTTCCGCCTTTACCCACACCACTGGTTTAGACGTTCCCAATTGCTTTCTATCTTCTGGCCAATGGTTAATGCGGTTTTGCAGAAAATCACGCTTTACTTGAGCGGCAATTTGCGATTTAGTTAAATTGTCACAAGAAATAAATTTATCAACACGTTTGTTCTCCGACACAGCAGATACTGTGAATGAAACAGTGAGCAAAAGTGCAGCACCTGATAGGCCAACTCTGTTAATGATATGACATGCTTTCATACTACCTCCCGTTAATATCTCAAAGTAAGAGATTAAATATGGAGCTAACCTAACATGTCAGGTAAAATAAATGTGTGATTATTGTTAAATAAATAATTTAATTATGCTGATTTTTCATCATCAAACACCACATTAACCTGCTCTTTTCCTCGATGCCGCTCACGAAGTTCTTGTGCAACCAACGCAATCGCTTCGCCACTGCTCATTCCTTCAACCATCAATTGCTGAATTTTTTCTACCGCTCGTTGCTGTTCCTCATGGGATAAAGTTGGCATCTCTGAAAACATGATAATAACCTCTATAAAGTGATCTATGCCGAAGAGTATAGCGATTTTTAACTCAAGTAAGGAATGGATTTCTATGTTAATCTGTAAGGATTAAAATCAAGACTAACTTTTGCATTACAATTGCTAAACCAACACTATACCTTATGGATTTCAAGATGCATCGCGGCGGCAAGGGAGCGAATCCCCGGGAGAATAGATAACTATGTGACCGGGGTGAGTGAGTGCAGCCAACAAAGAGGCAACTTGAAGGATGACAGGTATATAATGAGCATTTCACTACAAAAACGGCGATTACCCTATCAACCAGACGCTGCCATCAACTATTTCGCGCCGATTTCAAATCAGTCTTGGGCGATGCTGCTCCATTCTGGTGCTGCCAACCATCCCCATAACCGGTTCGATATTTTGGTTGCAGAACCACGGATAACACTGTTTACCGGAAAACAGCGTTATCAGCGTCTCTCCCGAACGTTTTTTACTCCTGGAAAATAAACAAATTCAAACTCGCCCGATTAAGGGAACATTACCGCGCTTAAGTAATACAGAAAAGGACATATTGCAAGCTGTAAAACTGGCAGCCTCGAAAAAAGACCAGGCTGAAAATTTGATGATCGTCGATTTATTGCGTAATGATATTGGCCGGGTAGCCACACCGGGGTCAGTTAAAGTTCCTGAATTATTTGTAGTTGAACAATGCCCTGCCGTTCATCATCTGGTTAGCACAATCACCGCAACACTGCCAAATGAACAACATGCTACGGATTTATTACGTGCCTGCTTTCCCGGTGGTTCTATTACCGGATCTCCTAAAATCAGAGCAATGGAAATAATAGAAGAGCTTGAACCTCACCGCCGACATGGATATTGTGGTTCAATTGGCTATATTAGTTTCTGTGGCACAATGGACAGCAATATCACCATTCGTACTCTCTTAACTGAGAAAGAAAAAATATATTGCTGGGCCGGTGGCGGAATCGTTGCCAACAGCATTGCTGAAAAAGAGTATCAGGAAACATTTGATAAGTTGAATCGTATCTTGCCGCAACTAGGGAAAATAAAAGTAATATGATATCACTGTCTGATTTCGTTAACAGATTTCAGTTACAACTTCCACCACCACCTAAACGGCTTTCAGATAACAACCGCCATGCTGCGGTGTTATTACCAATCATCTGCAAACCGAAGCCAACGTTATTATTGACCCGACGCTCCGCCACTTTACGATCACATGCCGGTCAAGTCGCCTTTCCAGGGGGGGTTGCTGATCCTAAAGATAAATCAATAATCGCGACAGCACTACGAGAAGCGGAAGAAGAAGTTAACATACCTCATCAGAAAGTTCAGGTTCTGGGACAACTCGCTCCTTTAAATAGCATCAGTGGCTATCTGGTGACGCCTATTGTCGGATTATTGCCCCCCGGATTATCCCTCCACAGCAACCCGGCGGAAGTTGCCAAAATATTCGAAGTTCCTCTATCTGAAGCGCTTTCACTTTCGAGTTATCATTATCTTGATGTTAGTCGCCGTGGTCAGCGGCATCGTATCTATTTTTACTGGTATCAGCAGCATCTCATTTGGGGATTGACAGCGACAATAATTCATCAATTAGCTCAACAAATTCAGGTTTGATCCAAATCATTTAAGGATAACAAATTTGTATTTTTTTTACTCATCTTTATCGCTGTTGCTATCATAATTCAAAAAAACCTGTAAACTCCCTTATCAACACTACTAAATCACAGTAAAGTAGCGTACCTCAATATATATAACTATATCTCTATCTTTTTTAAGGAGTCTGGCGTGATTAGCGTTTTCGACATGTTTAAGGTCGGTATTGGCCCATCTAGCTCTCATACGGTTGGCCCGATGAAAGCCGGCAAACAGTTTGTCGACGATCTGGTAAACCAGGGATTAATGCCTTCTATCACGCGTGTAGCCGTCGATGTTTACGGCTCACTCTCATTAACCGGCAAGGGTCATCATACGGATATCGCCATTATCATGGGTCTGGCAGGTAATTTACCCGCCACCGTTGATATTGATTCGATCCCCGGTTTTATTCGTGATGTAGAGCAAACACAGCGTATTAAACTAGCCAACGGTTTACATGAAGTCGATTTCCCACGTGATAGCGGCATGGTTTTCCGAAGTGATAATCTGTCATTACATGAAAACGGCATGCAAATTCACGCATTCGCGGGGGACAAAAAAGTTTATAGCAAAACCTACTACTCGATTGGTGGTGGTTTTATTGTTGATGAAGAACACTTTGGTAAACCCTCTCAGGATACCAAACCAGTTTCATATCCATTCAATTCAGCAAAAGAATTACTGATGAATTGTAATAAAACCGGGTTATCTATTTCCGGTTTAATGATGAAAAACGAACTGGATCTCCACAGCAAAGAAGAAATTAATGCCTATTTTGCCGATGTCTGGGATACCATGCAGGCTTGTATTGAACGTGGTTTGAACACCGAAGGGGTTTTACCTGGCCCACTGCGTGTACCTCGCCGGGCAGCGGCATTACATCGTATGCTAACCTCATCAAATAATTTATCTAATGATCCAATGAATGTCGTGGATTTGGTGAATATGTTTGCCTTGGCAGTCAATGAAGAAAATGCTGCGGGTGGGCGTGTTGTTACCGCACCAACCAATGGCGCTTGTGGCATTGTTCCTGCCGTACTCGCTTATTACAACCATTGCATTGAACCTGTAACACCAGAGCTCTATATCCGCTATTTCCTGGCTTCTGGCGCTATTGGCATCCTATATAAAATGAATGCATCGATATCTGGAGCTGAAGTAGGTTGCCAAGGGGAAGTAGGTGTTGCCTGCTCGATGGCAGCAGCCGGCCTTGCTGAACTGCTCGGTGGCAGCGCTGAACAAGTCTGTGTTGCGGCTGAAATCGGTATGGAACATAACCTCGGCCTTACCTGTGACCCGGTAGCAGGCCAGGTACAAGTACCTTGTATTGAACGAAATGCCATTGCGTCAGTAAAAGCAATCAATGCTGCACGCATGGCTTTGCGCCGTACCAGTGAACCGCGCGTTTCTCTCGATAAAGTTATTGAAACCATGTACGAAACAGGTAAAGACATGAACGCTAAATATCGTGAAACATCCCGCGGTGGGTTAGCAATTAAGGTTCAGTGTGATTAATCAAATAAATATACCCTATGGATTTCAAGATGCATCGCGACGGCAAGGGAGCGAATCCCCGGGAGCATAGATAACTATGTGACCGGGGTGAGTGAGTGCCGCCAACAAAGAGGCAACTTGAAAGATGACGGGTATAACTTGTTTTTTAATCAGTAAATGCTTCTGTAATGAAAATATCCCTACCCTATGGTTGGGATATTTTTTGACCAAAACGTGGAATGATCATCTTTTGATCTAAAAAGATGAATATGTTTTCCATTTTAAACTAATAAGATGTTATCGAAAACAGAATAAATATCTAACAATAAGCAAATTATAGATAATTATAAATTAATTTTGCGATTTTTAGCTTATTAAATTGTTTTGTGGTTAACATTTTTATCTATTTCATTTTTTCTGACTGACAGCAATTTTCCTCTGGTATTTCTAATGTTAATCTAACAGCCGATTTTTTCAGTCAATAAGAGATAAAGTCTAAATCAAGTCAAATATTTAGGTATCATATTGATAAAAGGTCGCTATTCATACAAATAAGATTTTTATTGGAGGAGTGATTCATCAAAATTATTGCAGTAACTTTGTAATAATCCTACGTTGATACCCTATGGATTTCAAGATGCGTCGCGACGGCAAGGGAGCGAATCCCCGGGAGCATAGCAAACTATGTGACCGGGGTGAGTGAGTGCAGCCAACAAAGAGGCAACTTGAAAGATGACGGGTATATATTGTTAACAGAGGGGAAAACAAATGAGTATAGCCATTATGATTGGCACACACGGGGCTGCGGCTGAGCAACTGCTTCGTACCGCAGAGATGTTAATTGGAGAGCAAGAAAATGTTTCTTACATTGACTTCTTTCCTGATGAAAATGCCGATACCTTATTTGAAAAATACAACAGTAAACTGGAGACGCTTAATACAGCGCAAGGTGTACTGTTTCTTGTCGATACATGGGGAGGAAGCCCATTCAATGCGGCTAGCCGTATCGCCGTAGATAAAGAGAATTATGAGATCATCACCGGAGTTAACGTTCCAATGTTGGTTGAAACCTTTATGTGTCGAGATGATAAGCCATCTCTGGCAGAACTGGTTTCCGTTGCTCTGGAAACCGGGAAAGAAGGCATCCGGACCCCGAAAACAGAAGAACTGCAAAAAGCTGAACCAGCCAAGCCCGTGGCATCCGTTGCGGCACCTTCATTTGCACCATCAACCGGTGGTCATATGAAAATTGCACTGGCTCGAATTGATGACCGCCTCATTCATGGTCAGGTCGCTACTCGTTGGACAAAAGAAACCAATGTCAAACGGATCATTGTCGTCAGCGATGAAGTTGCTGCTGATACTGTCCGTACCACCTTGCTAAAACAAGTTGCTCCACCGGGGCTCAGTGCTCACGTTGTTGATGTTGCAAAATGTGTTCGCGTTTATAACAACCCGAAATACGCCAATGAACGTGTCATGTTGCTGTTTACAAACCCAACAGATGTTTTGCGTTTAGTCGAAGATGGTGTCGATATCACTTCTGTCAACATTGGTGGAATGGCTTTCCGTCAGGGAAAAACGCAAGTTAACAACGCAATATCCGTTGATGAGACCGATATTGCAGCCTTCAAAAAACTAAATGAACGAGGCATTGAACTTGAAGCCCGTAAGGTTGCCAGTGACAGCCGCTTACAAATGATGGATCTACTCCAGAAGGTTAAAAACGAAAATCAGAACAGAGCAATTTAACTATTACTCAACGACAAAAATCACTCAATGACAAAAATTTCTCACCAAATTTAATTTGGTTACAGGAGACAAACAATGGAAATCACCGTTGTTCAAATTGCATTGATATTCATCGTAGCTTGTATAGCCGGAATGGATTCCATTCTTGATGAATTTCAATTCCACCGCCCACTCGTGGCCTGCACCTTAATCGGGATCATTCTTGGTGACATGACAACCGGTATCATTATCGGTGGTACGCTAGAGATGATCGCTCTTGGCTGGATGAATATCGGTGCTGCAATTGCCCCGGATGCGGCCTTAGCATCAATCATCTCAACGATTCTGGTCATCGCGGGTGGTCGTGATATCGGTGAAGGTATCGCTTTGGCCATTCCACTGGCAGCAGCAGGGCAAGTGCTGACTATCATTGTACGTACCATCACAGTCGCCTTTCAGCATGCTGCTGACAACGCGGCAGAACGTGGCAGCCTACGTGCGATTAGCTTGATCCATCTATCCGCATTACTGCTCCAGGCTATGCGTATCGCCATCCCTGCCCTGATCGTTGCACTATCGGTTGGTACCAACGAAGTCCAGCAGTTACTTGCTTCTATTCCAAAAGTGGTAACAGATGGCTTGAACATCGCAGGGGGTATGATCGTCGTTGTGGGTTACGCAATGGTTATCAACATGATGCGTGCCGGTTACCTAATGCCCTTCTTCTATCTCGGTTTCGTCACAGCGGCATTCACTGATTTTAACCTGGTTGCATTAGGCATTATTGGTATTGTTATGGCTGTGCTGTACATCCAGCTAAGCCCTAAATATAACAAATCTCAGGTAGTGGCTACCCCAGGACACACCAATAACGACCTTGATAACGAATTAGATTAAAAGGATGAGCAACATGTTAGATACAACAAAAACGACTGCTCAGACAGCAGACCAGAAAAAACTGACACCCAGTGATATCCGTGGTGTATTTCTCCGTTCTAATGTATTTCAAGGTTCATGGAACTTTGAACGTATGCAGGCTTTAGGTTTCTGTTTCTCTATGGTGCCAGCTCTTCGTCGTTTGTATCCAGAAAACACCGATGAGCGTAAACAGGCACTCAAACGCCACCTCGAATTCTTTAACACTCACCCTTACGTCGTCGCACCTGTACTGGGTGTCACTCTGGCAATGGAGGAACAGCGTGCTAATGGCGCAACGATTGATGATGGTGCGATTAACGGTATCAAAGTCGGTCTGATGGGGCCATTGGCCGGTGTTGGCGACCCTATTTTCTGGGGGACAGTCCGCCCAGTATTTGCTGCTTTGGGTGCTGGCCTGGCAATGAGTGGTAGCTGGCTTGGGCCTGTCTTGTTCTTCTTCTTATTCAATCTAGTACGCCTATTAGTTCTCTATTCAGGTATCTCTTATGGTTATAAGAAAGGGATCAATATCGTTCAAGATATGGGTGGAGGCTTCTTGCAAAAAATGACGGAAGGAGCGTCAATCCTTGGTCTATTTGTTATGGGGGCATTAGTTAATAAATGGACGAAAGTCAATATCCCGCTGATTGTATCAGAAATTCCTAACCAACAGACAGGTGAAAAGACAATAACCACGGTTCAAAATATCCTCGATCAATTGATGCCAGGCTTGGTACCACTTTTGCTGACATTTGCTTGTATGTGGTTATTACGACATAAAGTCAATGCCCTGTGGATCATTATTGGCTTCTTTATTCTGGGGATTATTGGTGCCAGATTTGGTTTCCTTGGTCTCTAGTACAATATCATTCGGGGAGGAACTCCTCCCCATATTTTCTTTTTCATAACAATGCAAGGATAAGGAATGAGCCTTAATGATATAGTATTAGCTGGTTTAATCGTACTAATGCTAGCTTTTGCTGTTTATGACGAATTCGTGGTTAATTTTCTAAAAGGGAAAACTTACTTACAAATAAAGCTAAAAAGAAAACATAAAATTGATGCACTCATCTTTATTATCCTGATACTTATTGTTGTTTATAATAATATTACTGCTTATGGTAGCCGTTTAACCACATATTTATTGCTGTTTACTATCTTGATGACTATTTATATTGCCTATATACGTTCGCCTAAATTATTTTTTAAAAATAACGGTTTCTTCTATGTAAATACCTTTATTTCCTATAACCGGATAAAAACTATGAATTTATCTGAAGATGGCATTCTGGTTATTGGTTTAGAAAACAAGAAATTATATATATCAGTAAGCCAAATTGATGATTTGGAAAGAATTTATAAATTTCTCATCGAAAACAGATAGATAAGAAAAAATAATAAATAAAAAAGCAAATAATAAACAGTCAGCCTTACGCTGACTTTTATTTTCCCTATAAAACAGATAATGATAATTATTATCAATATCGTGCCTTAACCCTAAAAATAATATTATTTTCCCTTTTTGAATTATTGTGCTATCTTTTAAATTGTCATGGGGAGTAGCCTGTTTCAGAGAAACGATTTAGTTAATTTCTCTGAAAAGCCCGTATCAACACGCTCGTTACAAAATAAACGTGGTGCGGGTAGCCTTATTGCTATCCTAACAGGCATTATTGTTGCTCAAAATAGCAAAAAGATAGCCTAATGGGATAGCTATTAATTCGGTTGGCAAGACCATTGCATATAACACCATCATTGGTTGGGGGTGGATTATATGTATATGGAAACACCCAACCGAGGCTATATTAATGAATATGTACGCAACCCTTATCCTGGCTTTAGCACTCTCAATGGATGCCTTTGCTGCTGCAATTTGTAAAGGGGCCGCACTACATAGACCACATTTTCGTGAAGCAATCCGTACAGGTTTGATATTTGGCTTAGTAGAAGCCTGTACCCCATTGATTGGCTGGTCGATAGGGCTTTACGCCAGCCAGTATATTATGGAGTGGGATCACTGGATTGCTTTCACTCTGTTATTTGTTCTAGGTTGTAGAATGATAACAGAGAGTTTTAAAGCAAATCAGGAAAAAAAGTGTGAATCACCCTGCCGCAATAACTCAATAGTGTTGATAACAACAGCCATTGCCACCAGCCTGGATGCAATGGCAATTGGTATTGGGCTCGCGTTCCTTGAAGTCAATATCGTACACACTGCGATGGCTATCGGAATGGTGACAATGATTATGGCAACATTAGGAATATTAATTGGCCGTTATATTGGCCCACTGCTAGGCAAACGCGCTGAGCTTATTGGTGGGCTGATTCTGATTGCGATTGGCTTCAATATCTTATTTGAACATCTCGAATTATTTATGTACGCCAAATAAAGCCACCAGCCCAAAATATTCATCTATTGAACGCTATATTTTGGGCTGAAATCTTGATCAATTAAGGCGTTGATAGACCCGCAGTATAAAATCAGTTTCACATTCAAACAGCGCTCTATCTGCCAATTCTTTTTTCACATCTTCTGTTGCTCGCCAGGCAAATGGTGTCATCTGTAATAAATGATACGCTTGCACGCCATCTAATTTCATTGGATAAGATAACGATTCATCGGTTATCAATTCAAATCCTTCCAACGGTTCCGCCTTCAATGGATGAAGATGAATATTTTGATAAATCAACTCCTTGAGCTGATAAAGATGGCGAGGGCCGGGAGTAACTGTCAAAACAATTCCCTGTGACTTAACCACCCTTGCCAGCTCCTCCGCTTTACAAGGTGCATAAATTCTTAACACCCCGGCAAGCGATTTATCGGCAAATGGCAAACGATGACTCGACGCAACACAAAAACTGACAGCAGAATAGCGCTTAGCGCCATAACGAACCGCGATCTTAGCAACATCTAATCCATAGATTTTAAGATTACGCCTCTTGCCTAACTGTGCTTCAATCGCAGCAGTGTAATAACCTTCACCGCATCCTATATCCAGCAAACTCTCTGCATTTTCTGGCAGATACTTTTCCAGTAATTCCGAAACCCGTTGTTGTAATGGCTGATAATGCCCTGAATCCAAAAATGCTCTTCTTGATTGCATCATCTCCGGGCTATCCCCCGGTTCCTTGGATTTTTTATGCTGAACGGGCATCAAATTAACATACCCTTCTTTAGCACAATCAAACTGATGATTATTCTCACAGCACCATTGTTGTCGAGTGAGCAATAAAGATTGATGACATAAGGGGCATTGATAAGACATAATATTCCAAAAATATAAGCAAAAACCAGCCAGCACTATAGCATATTCTGATACTTTTCATCGTAAATCATACTAATTAATAATTCTATATAAACGATTAATCATTATCTTGAATGAAATTATATTCCATTATTTTCAGTCCTTTTTTTGAAACGGCTCGCAATATTTCTATGGCATAAATCTATTTATCAGGTATGATTCTTCAATCAAAACTTAAGAAAACATCATTGCTAATAAATTATTTAACTAATAGAAACAACTAATAATGCGGGTAATATAATGAATATTTTCATACAATATTTTAATAAATTAAGATCAATTTCACCGAAATTCGATATTATGCCCAATACAAACTATTTCGATTTTATCCCACAGAAAAGTGATGTTGATACTTTAGCAGATGATCTGGATAAAATCCGTGCAGACTTTGCTGCGGCATTAAAGCAATTCAATGATGAAATTATATTATCTACAGGGAAAGAGACGATATATGGGCCAAAGAGTCACCGGAAAACATCCCAAAATAGCTAAGCAATCTAATCAAGGTGATATCAATCTATACCCTATGGATTTCAAGATGCATCGCGACGGCAAGGGAGTGAATCCCCGGGAGCATAGATAACTATATGACCGGGATGAGCGAGTGCAGCCAACATTCTGTACCTGAGTTCACCACTTAAATTCTTTTATTGCCATGTTTCACTTATAAAAAAAACTGTCGGAGCAGATTGGTTAAAAATAAAAAAACCACAGTTAAGTGGCTAGATATGAAAAAACCCCGCTTGAGACGCTGAGGAATCCCCAGAAAATAGACAGGCATAGCGTTGTGTGATCTACTGATTGTTCCACCAAGTCAATAAGGTCACTGCTATGCCTGTACGTGAAGTATGTCATAACTTCTTTAAAGATGCTTTATC
>NZ_NSCM01000002.1 GCF_003287735.1 Photorhabdus bodei
TTACCAGAATTTATCTGATACCAATGATATGGAGTTAAAAAATGTAAGCCAACATTTTGGTGAGATTCGTCTTAGGAAAAAAGATGGCGGAGAAGCATGGCGTTACCACCCGTTTTTAGGCGTGTTTAGAGAAGTTAGCTGAATAATATGCGGTGTTTTTAGGTAATGATCGTGGTGATTGTTGTTCGATTCGATTACCCTGGTTGATGGTGAATCGTTTTTTGATAAACTAGAGACAGGTAAATACGACTAATACCGATCCTCTGTCGTTTAACACCGGATGCCCAAAGAGATCTGATCGAAATACGCCGATTTACCATGAAACAGTGGAGGACAGCTCAATCACAAAAATATTTGTTGGAACTACGGAGAATCACTCGTCTGCTCGCTGATACTCCTTCCTTGGGCAAGTCTAGGACTGATATTGGACTGGATATTTTGAGTTTTCCCTATGTCAGCCATGTCATTTATTACGTAGTGCATGAGCAGCAATTAGTTGTGTTCGGTGTGCTGCACAAACATATAGTGCCGTTGAACCACTTGGCTGGGTGAGAAGCGGTTTGAAGATAGCTGATTGTCTTGAATTGAGATTTGTGATAGAAAAGATTAAATGTATTCACCTGTCATTCTACTCGGAAATCGAAAAACTTTATGCTCGTCCTGAGCTTAGTACCTATGAATAATGCCAGTATTTTGCTATTAGAATGAACAGTACTATGTGATGCCGCGCACGATAAATTTCCCATTCGTGCAATAAATGAAGCGGTAATTGCGTTTCATCTATTGAAAAGTTTTTACATAATTAACCCGAATTCTGTTTAAGCTGTCACTGAAAAATCGTCTTTCGAATAGAAAATTTTCAGTGATGGCTTCTTCCATTTAAGGCAATAAGCAATCAAACCGCCTAAAACGGTCAATATAAATCCTTTTATACTTCGGTGGCGCGAATGCTCATTTGAGAAATGGTTTTTCATTGTCCATTAATTGGTTGAGTAGATCGCAGGAACTTCCCCCGCAGTCTCTGGCAGAACGGTACGTGAGCCTCTCGACTCATACTGCTCCCATCAAGCAAACGTGCCTGTCATTCCTGCCCGCCAATGGGCAAACAACCCCTGATGTGCTTTGCAATCCTTTGAAGCAGTTTTGAGGCTTGGGTTTTATGCCTGCTCAGGGCCTTGAGCTTTCGTCTGGCCCAGCGCACTAATGCTTTGTTGAGTTGTCTGAATACCTTATACAGTTCCGAACGACAAAATTACCATAATAGCTCAACCATCCACTTATCATGGGATTTAGCCAGTTTGCCATCTGTGTTAAGTTCAGTTCTGTCCGCATCCGGATCTTCAACTTGCGAATTTTGAATCTCATGGCCTTTTGCGCCGTTTTGCTGACTGCCGGCGTAAAACTCACAAACAGGCTGTTCCTTTTGTGGTTCTTCACCCATCTCGGCCTGAATGTGTATCCAAGGAAATCGAAACTGATGTGTTCATACCTGCTCTTTTGGTCCCCATCCTTGCAGTAGGCAATCCGGGTTTTGTCCGGGTGCAGTTCCAGTCCACACTCACTGAAACGTCGCGCCAGTGTTTTCTGTATTTCTCTGGCCTGTGCTTCATTCTGACAGTGAACCAGACCATCATCGGCATAACGCCCCCACTTCTGCTGGGGATGATGCTTTTGCATCCACTTATCAAAAACATAGCGCAGGAACAGATTTGCCAGCACCGGGCTGATAACTCCTCCTAATGCGCAGTAATGCCCGATTGGGTGCATGGGATCAGGCCATACACCACAAAGAGTAAGCATAATAAATTGAGGGATTACTACAGGTTATTTAAGAATCCAAGTAAATTTTCATCATGATTCCAGTCTGGTAGTACCTTTGGTGTAATATCCGGATACGCGTTTTCCAGAGCCTTGCGTAGATATCTATGGTCGATATGTCCATATGCCCCAAAATATCGCGGATATATACCAGACTGACGCCGGACTGGTATATACCCGTCATCTTTCAAGTTGCCTCTTTGTTGGCTGCACTCACTCACCCCGGTCACATAGTTATCTATGCTCCCGGGGATTCGCTCCCTTGCCGCCGCGATGCATCTTGAAATCCATAAGGTATATATTCAATGATAGTGCGGTACGAAAAATCGGGTTTTTCGGATACGGTTCTCTATTAATTAATAATTTTTCTCTTTTGGCGGTATAATCTCTTTTCCCGTGGTAAATAGCATCCCAGGATATTTTCCAATAACGGCAGGTTGTATATTGATTAATATCAATATATCTTATGATTTAGTTATTTATTTCTTGAATGGAATATAAACTAATGATAATGTTCATTGTAGATTCTTTCATGTGGTAATAATAATAGAGTTCGGCTCATATACGAATATGTAGGGACTCAATTACAGGAAGTAAAATATTTTGTCAAACAAAATCATATTATCTCGATTCAGATTGCCCATACTGGATATAAATTCCCTCAATTTTATTTTTTACTGAAAATAATCGTGCTTATTCACCGAAACAGGCTGGTACTCAGACATTATTACGGGTTTTCACCAGTACTGGTTATTCTATGGATTAATTATCAATCGCAGATAATTCCAGAAAATAACAACTTACACGGAATACAACAGAAGGTTTCGTAACTTCATATTATAAGGATTTTTTATGCTCAATGCACTGAGAAAAGAAGATGATTTGTTGTACATATCTTTAGGCACTCAGTCTTTACCAAATGCCATATTAAACAGTGCTAATAATGATAAATATGTATTTTTCAGTAATCGATCGGATTATGCTCAACAGATTAATGAAATTGCGAACTTGAAGGCGTTTTCATTACAACAACAACCTGGAATGAAAAAATGGGTGTATCACTATTATGAAAGCTTATTTAGAGTTAAACAGTTATACATAAATATTCACAAAATAACTGATGAAACAACTTTAGATGAATTTAAGATATATTTAAAGGAAATTGATGTAGGATATGATGAAATATACGAGAATAATCAATTAGTTTTAAAAACTAATGAAAATATATTTTGATATTGATACTAAATTATTTCTGACCGCATTAAAGTCCTGGTGATTTAATCTGAAATAATTGCATTAATTTAATGAAAAAGCCGGAAAGATCCCCGTGATCTTGCCGGTTTCACTCCAGCCTGACGACACGCACACCGTCACCCTGCATACCCCAGACGAGTATGTCGTCGCCTGTCCATTGACGCTGTTACCTGACGTGATGCGAGTATTCATGACTTAATGGCGCTGAATGACTCCAACCAGTTCCGCCTGCGGGCACTGGCGCTGCTTCAACAACAACGCGACTACATTCACCAGCTGGAAGAGGCCCTGAAACAGGCGCAACGCTGGCGTTTCGGCACGCACAGCGAAACCCTGCCAGTGGGCACCAAACGGAGTCAGTTCGAGGAAGATGCCGATACCGATATCGCCGTGCTGGAAACCCAGCTGTCACGCCTGCATATCAAGGAAAACGCGCCCCCGGCCCAGCCTAAACGTCAGCCTTTGCCGGCGACTTTACCCTGTGAAGATATCCGGCTGGCGCTGGAGATAGAGCCTTACTTTTATTATCAGGGAACCGTTGATACTTTTCCTGTCTCCGTCCAGAAGAGTATTATGTTCATCACTCTAGATGTGATACCTGACGGCTTCCACAAAAGCCATAAAAGCCGGCGAAGCCTGTCGCCGGTTGGGATAATAAAGATGAAATCCCTGAAAATATGGGCACCAGTCCGCTAAGACTTCCTTTAGTGTCCCGTCGGCAATGTAGGGTTTAGCTAAATATTCAGGGACATAAGCCAGTCCTATGCCATCCAGTGCGCTATTTAGAATATGAATAGTACTATTTGAGGTAAATTGACCATTGACCCGAATATTCAGCTTTCTGCCATCTTTTTCAAATTCCCATGCGTAAACGCCACCAGCAACTGAATGACGGACATTAATGCAACGGTGGTTTGTCAGATCATGAGGAGATTGCGGAATTGGATGCTGCTCAAAATAGGCGGGTGTCCCAACTACGGAGAGGCGCCAGTTCGGACCAAGACGTACTGCTATCATATCCTTACTGATAGCTTCGCCAAGCCGGATTCCGGCATCAAACCGCTCACTGACAATATTCGTGAAACCGTAATCGATACTGACCTCCACGTTAATATCAGGATATCTGGCAAGAAATCTGGCAAGCATGGGCCTCAGGATCATCTGTACCGCATCGTCTGAGCAAGTGATACGAATCGTACCCGCAGGCTTATCCCGAAGCTCACCTAATCTTTCAATTTCAGCGTTAATCTGCTCAAAAAGAGGACCAATAGAATGTAATAATCTTTCCCCTGCTTCTGTCGGTGCGACATTACGTGTTGTACGGGTTAATAAACGTACCCCGAGTCTTTCTTCCAGAGCTTTAATGGTGTGGCTGAGTGCCGATGGCGTAACGCCCATTCTTGCCGCGGCCTTTGTAAAGCTTTGCTCCCCTGCCACTAACAAAAATGCTTGAAGATCGTCCATCTTGAAACCTCAATTGTTGAATTTTTCTCACAAAAGCATGCTAATTATAACGTCTAATCAAAGAAACATTATGCAATTAAGATCTACATGAGTTTGATTATCGCCATGGCTGTTTGGGATGCATAAAACACGTCATTCCGTTCTGCTATCAGATGAATGCTGGAGAAAAATGAAAACGGTTAATACTGATGTAAGATCATACACGCATTCAACCCAGCCTCCTGCATGGGGAGCGGTCTTTTCCATGGCTCTCTGTGTTGTTGTACTGATTGCGTCAGAATTTATGCCCGTCAGCTTGCTGAGTCCAATCGCACAGGACTTGCAGATGAGCCAGGGGCAGGTAGGTCAGGCTATTTCAGTTTCAGGTTTTTTTGCTGTGCTGACCAGCCTGCTGAATACTCCCCTGACAGGTAAATTCGACCGGAAAAAAGTGCTGCTGAGTTTCACGCTACTTCTGACAACATCCGGGGTGATTGTGACACTGGCCGCTAGTAACGTGGAGTTCATGGTCGGACGGGCTTTATTGGGCATCGCCATTGGTGGTTTCTGGTCAATGGCGACGGCGACCGTGATGAGGCTGCTTCCACCTGATTCTGTTGCGAAAGGGTTGGCTCTGATAAACGGTGGCAATGCGCTGGCGGCGACCATTGCAGCTCCGCTGGGTAGCTTTCTGGGACAGTATATTGGCTGGCGAGGTGCCTTTTTTATGGTTATCCCACTTGCCATACTGGCATTTGCCTGGCAATGGCGGGGGATTCCTGCGATGGAAGCCAGTAAAAAAAGCGAAGCAGTCAATCCATTCAGGTTGCTGAAAAAAACGCAGGTTGCCTTGGGTATGGCTGGCATTATGTGGTTATTCATGGGTCAGTTCGCTGTTTTTACCTATTTGCGGCCGTTTCTGGAAACGATTACTGGCATCAGTGTTACTGAATTATCCCTCATACTCCTTCTGTTGGGTGCTAGCGGTCTGGTTGGAACATACCTCATCGGATTGTTGTTAAAAAAACGGTTGTTTGCTTACCTGATTGCTATCCCTCTCGCGATGGCAGTGGTTGCGGTAGTCCTTACCATTTTCGGCAGTTCTGGCATGGCGGTTGCGGCGTTACTGGCAACTTGGGGATTAGTCGCCACGCCAGCACCAGTTGCTTGGGGACTCTGGTTGAGCCGCGTACTGCCGGATGATGCCGAAGCTGGTGGTGGCCTAATGGTCGCGACTATTCAGTTGGCTATTACGCTGGGAACCAGTTCCGGTGGAGTAATGTTCGATGTCATGGGCTGGAAAAGTCCCTTCGTCTTTGGCGCGGTATTACTGTCGTTATCTGCCATTTTTACCTGGGCTACACAGCGTTCAGCTCATCCTGGCGTTATTGCTCATGGGTAAACATGGGCAATAGCAGAGAAAAACGTACTGACTTTTATATTTCATTAAAGGCAAATATATGAACATGAAAAAGATAGTTTCAGCAATAGCTCTGGGTACGCTGTTATCAACATCGGCAGTAGCATCTGCCGCGGATACACTGGCTTGGGATAAGACATTTGCGCAAAGCGATAAGGTGATTCACCAGAAGGTGTCGTTCTATAACCGTCTGGGAATCAATTTGGTTGCCGATATGTATATTCCAAAAAATCTGGATATGTCGAAAAAGCTCCCGGCTATTATTGTTGGTCATCCTTTTGGGGGCGTCAAAGAGCAGAGTTCGGGTTTATACGCCCAGGCAATGGCAGAGCGTGGTTTTGTCACTTTGGCTTGGGATGCATCATATAACGGCGAGAGTGGCGGAGAACCTCGTTCGATTGCCTCTCCAGAAGCTTTTGTGGAAGACTTCAGTGCAGCTGTTGACTTTATTGGCACCCGCTCATTTGTTGACAGAAATCGCATTGGTGTCATTGGTATCTGCGGGAGCGGAGGGTTTGCACTCAGTGCTGCGGCTGTCGATCCTCGTATGAAGGCTATAGTTACTGTCAGTATGTATGATATGGGTCGGGATCGCCGTCAGGGATTGGGGGACACAATGACCAAAGAGGATAGGGTCAAAGTACTTGAAGACATTGCCCAGCAGCGTTACGTCGAATTTGAAGGTGGACAGAAACGCTATGTTATAGGGACTCCGGAAGAAATTACCGCCGAGTCACCGGCTGTCGCTCGCGAGTTCTATGATTACTACCGGACGCCGAGGGGGTACCATCCTCGCTCAACAACAGCAATGTCTCTGACCAGTAACCCGGCATTAATGAATTTCTTTCCGTTCTCTCAAATAGAGGCAATCTCGCCCCGTCCGATTCTGTTCATTGCGGGTAAAAAAGCTAATTCCCGTTATTTCAGTGAGGATGCTTACAAATTGGCCGCTGAGCCTAAGGAGCTTTACATTGTTTCCGGCGCATTGCATGTGGACTTATATGATCGGACGAAATTCATTCCATTTGACAAGATTACATCATTTTTCACTAATAATTTAAAATAAGATAATAACAAACTAAAGGCGCATTTAGCGCTTTTAGTTGTTTGCTCTCCTTTTCCCCCCAATGCTAAACGCTCGTTTTACTCACAATTAGCATTCAGGAGGGAGAATTCCACAGGTTTTGTTAACACCTAGATATTAAGGAAATTACTACGCGATATATCCACCATCAACGAGATGGTAACTACCGGTAATGAAAGATGCATCCTGAGATAGCAGGAAGCAAGCTAGTGCAGCGACTTCATCTGGTGTTCCGAGACGGCCGATAGGATGAAGCTTGATTGCTTCTTGGACTACATTGGTGTCGAGCCTAGACATCAACGGCGTGTCGATGTAACCAGGCCCGACGGCGTTAATTCGGAGCCCTTGTTTTGCATACTCCAGCGCGGCGGTCTTTGTCATGCCTAGCACCGCATGCTTGGCTGCTACGTATGCAATCGAGTTGGCGAGACCAACACTACTTGCGGCCGAGGCCATGTTAACAATTGCACCACCGCCAGAAGCCAACATCGCTGGAATTTCATACTTCATTGAGTACAGGACACCGTGCATGTTGACGTTGATGACTTGATGCCAGTCATCCAACGGATAGTCCACGGTCCGATGGAACGAGCCGGCTATCCCTGCGTTGTTGACCGCCAGGTGTAGTGCCCCAAAGGTTTCTACCGTTTGGGCCACTAAGCGCTCCACCGCGGATGCTTGGGAGACGTCAAGCTGAATGGCGATAGCATTATCAAGCTCATTGGCAAGGGTTTGAGCAGCGTTGCCGTTAAGATCGGCCACGACAACTTTTGCGCCGTTTGCCGCTAGTCGGCGGCATATTGCAGCACCAATACCCATGGCACCACCGGTAACGATTGCCACCTTATTGTTAAAATCTAAAGTCATATGTTCTGCTCCTGTAAATGATGCGGAATAAGTTCATACTATCCTTGACATATCCTAATTGATTCAGGCAACTCAGTATTTTTAATAAGTGATCAAATTAGTTCTAACTTGTACTGATCTTTTTTCTATTTACGTTAACGATATTATCTTAATTCTATTAAAATAATTCCTAATAAATTGTTTTTCAACTTAATCTTATATTTTGTATAATTTGGCGCATTGAATGATTTTGTAAATATTGAATAGGTCGCATTTTGTATTAATATCATATCCATTATCTAGAATAGATAGCTAATTTTTATGACATTTGCCAAAATAAAATTTTTTATAATTAAATATACAAGCATTTAGCTTATATTTAAAAATACTTAATGTTTTTTAATAATCTCAATTTGACATTAATATAAAGAAAATAAAATATGGAGTGATTTAACATTTACACATAATAAATACAAATAACGATTTCACTTTTAACAATGAAGCTAAGCGTTTGCCAATGAAAATTGCAGAAAATTAAATGAAATTATTAAATAAATAGGAAAAAATGAAATTTATTATTTGGAATGATAAATTGACGGCAAAGATAATATCTATTATTTCTGTCGTAAAGTAGTCGTTGGTTTAAGCTTCTGAATAAGGCGTTGGTAATCGGTTACGATAGGGATGTTTTATAATACTAATATATTAAGAAATGATTAACTGTTTAGCGATGAGGTGATCATTCGGTATGAATTGGTTATCGGGTTTTTCCTATCTAAAAGCAAGATTGAGGAAAGTGATAATCGCTATTGAATCGTTTTCACTTGAAAAGACTTTACTTGTTTCTCTAATCTAAGTAAATCATTGAGGTAGGGAACAATACAGTCAATTTGTTACAAATAATCTCAATAGGCAGGGGTATTGTTGTCTGAAATTTAAGAGCATTTAGATATAGTCAATTTTCTTAACTGGATAGTTAATTTTATATTAAGTTATCATCAGATTGTTCACTCCTTTTGTTGTTTTGGTTATCGGTTTACTCTGGTTTTTGAAAGTTAAATTCGGTCAAATTTTATTTTACATTTGAATAGATAAATTTCATGCGTTATTAATGAATAATTATTTATTTATTCATTTCATCTATATGTAGTAGATTTAATTTATTCCCTATTTACTCCCTATTTATTCATTAAATGTGCATAAACCATGCATAAAAATACTTTTTGGAATTTTGAACAAGATCAAAAAGTATTTTTTTTGTGTACAACTTGTGTTGACTTTGTTAAGTAGGGGCAACAGTATCTGTCTAATGGCTGAGCAACTATGTTTTAGGAAATAGTCATGGGATTAATAAGAATAATATTAAATAGATCCTGTAATCTTATTATTTTTAAGGCTTTTTAGGTTTCAATTTGGTAAACCTTTTACTCGGCATACATTAAATAAGTTGTGTAAGTGTGAGACGAAAAATGATGCGGGGCATATTACTTTCTCTCATCCGTGTACTCTCTATTTTAAGGGGAAATTATCTATGTTAGAAAATATTCAGAGAAGTTGGTTTGAACACTATATGGTGCCCTGTTTCTCTCCTGCTAAGTTCATACCTGTTCGGGCCAAAGGTTCGAAAGTATGGGATCAAGATGGCAAGGAATATATCGATTTTGCCGGTGGAATTGCCGTTAATTCATTAGGGCATGCACATCCTGAATTAAAGGATGCGTTAATTTCTCAGATTGATAAAATATGGCATATAGGTAATGGTTACACCAATGAACCTGTCCTAAAATTAGCAAAAAGACTCGTGGAAAATACTTTTGCTGATAAAGCGTTTTTCTGTAATTCAGGGGCAGAGGCTAACGAAGCAGCATTAAAGTTAGCCAGAAAATATGCCGCTGATAAATATGGAAAAAATAAGAATGAGATTATTTCATTTAAAGATTCTTTTCATGGTAGAACATTATTTACCGTTACAGTAGGAGGGCAGCCAAAATATTCACAAGATTATGCCCCTCTCCCGCAAGAAATTACGCATCTTCCTTATAATAATTTAGCGGCGATCAGAGAACACATTTCTGAAAATACCTGTGCGGTTATTGTCGAACCTATTATCGGTGAGGGCGGTGTTATTCCCGCAGATCCTGCATTCTTGCAGGAATTACGTACCTTATGTGATCGTTTTCAAGCGCTGCTTATTTTTGATGAAATTCAAACTGGGGTGGGCCGTACAGGATACCTTTATGCTTATCAGGAATATGGTATTGAGCCTGATATTCTTACCAGTGCTAAAGGTCTCGGTGGCGGTTTTCCTATCGGAGCTATGTTGACAAAACAACATATTGCAGCGGTTTTTCAACCTGGAACGCACGGTACCACGTTTGGCGGTAATCCTCTGGCGGCGGCGGTTGCCAATAAGGTGCTTTCTATTGTTAATCAGGCGGAGCTGCTCACCGGCGTTTTGCAACGTCATGATTACTTCATGGATAAATTATCGAAACTGAATCAGCGTTACCAAATATTCAGTTGCTTGCGAGGTAAAGGGCTGCTTTTAGGTGCTGAATTGGATAAGGCTTGGCAAGGTAAGGCGAAGCAATTAACTAACTTGGCAGCAGAGGAGGGATTAATTGCTTTGATCGCGGGTCCAGATGTGTTGCGCTTTGCGCCAGCATTAAATATCGAATTTGCTGATATTGATGAAGGTCTGGTTCGTCTTGAAAGCACCATCATGCGGTTTGTAGGTTAATAGTAAATTGAAGGTGATGTTATGATGCTTTTCCGAGCTGTCCGGCATAGTGACTTAAATGGGGTTCAGTCTTTATCTCAACGCGCGGGTATAGGTTTGACATCTTTTCCCAATAACCTGGAGCAATTACGCTCACGTATTGCACGTAGCGTTGATACTTTTGAGGGAAAACTGACCAGGGCTCAGCAGGGATTCCTTTTTGTGCTGGAAGATATCAGCGTGAATCGTGTGGCGGGTGTCAGTGCTATCGAAGTGGCGGTTGGGCTGGAGGAGCCGTTTTATAACTTTCGGGTACAAAAAACCATTCGTTCATCACGTGAATTGGGAATTTATAAATCTATTGAAGCGTTGACTTTGGAACAAGATCAGACCGGTAACAGTGAATTGTGTACTTTGTTCCTTGATCCGGAATATCAGAAGGGAAGAAATGGGGTATTTCTCTCCAAAGCACGTTTTCTTTTTATCGCCGCATTTAGGGATATTTTTTCTAAAATTATATTCGCTGAAATGCGAGGGGTTGCAGATGAGCAAGGAAATTCCCCTTTCTGGAATTCACTGGGACAACATTTTTTTGGCATTCCTTTTTCCCAGGCAGATTACTTAACCGGTATTGGGTCGAAAACCTTTATTGCCGAACTCATGCCCCTTCATCCTATTTATATCTCCTTATTATCTGCTGAGGCGCAGAAGGTGATTGGGCAGGTCCATGAGAAAACAGTACCCGCGCGGGCAATTCTTGAAAAAGAAGGTCTTATTTATCAAGATCATATAGATATTTTTGATGGCGGCGCTTTATTACAGGCTGAGATTGACCGGATACGTGCGGTAAAAGAGAGTCGTCTCGTTTCTGTCAGTAAAGCTGAATCAGTGACCAGAGATGATGGTGTTCCTTGTATCGTTGCCAATCAGCAGTTTAGTGAATTTCGAGCGCTTTTATTGAATGTGGCGTGTGACAGTAATGAACTTTTTTTAACAACCGCAGAGATGGATGCACTTCAAGTAAGCGATGGGGAGCAGGTGCGACGGGTTAGTCTCTTTCCAAAGGAAAATTAAGCATGAATTATAAAGCACATTACATTGGGGGAAGATGGATTGAGGGACAGGGTGAGTCGATAACTAAATTTTCCCCAATAGATCAACAGATTCTGTGGCAAGCTAACAGCGCCGATGCTTCGCAAGTCAGAGCCGCTTGTCATGCTGCTCGTGAGGCGTTTTATGCCTGGTCACATTTGCCTGCCAGTGAGCGGATTAAGGTCATTCAGACGTTTGCGGCTTTGCTGAATGAGGAGAAAGAGACGCTTGCTCGTGTTATCAGTCAGGAAACCAGTAAACCGTTATGGGAAACTCGGACTGAAATACAATCCATGATAGGTAAAGCGGCTATTTCTATCGAAGCGTGGGAACAGCGTACCGGTGAGTCAGAAACGATTATGCCAGACGGCCGTGCCTTACTGCGTCACCGTCCTCACGGCGTGATGGCGGTTTTTGGTCCGTATAACTTTCCCGGACATTTGCCTAATGGTCATATTATTCCCGCGCTTATTGCGGGTAATACACTGGTGTTTAAACCGAGTGAATTGACACCGATGACCGCGGAAGAGACGGTGAAACTATGGGAAAAAGCCGGTTTGCCCGCAGGTGTGCTCAATCTGGTTCAGGGAGCGCGCAATACCGGGACAGCATTGCTGGAGGATAAGCAGATTGATGGCGTGCTGTTTACGGGAAGTGCCAATACTGGCTTTCACTTTCACCGAGTGCTTGGCGGTCAGCCAGAGAAGATGTTGGCACTTGAAATGGGGGGAAACAATGCATTGATCGTCGATGCTTGCGACGATATTGATGCCGCTGTTTACACCATTGTGCAGTCAGCGTTTATCTCCGCTGGTCAACGTTGCACCTGTGCCCGCAGATTGTTGGTCAAAAATGGTGCGCACGGAGATGCGGTGATTAAGCGTCTGGTGGAGGTGACAGAGCGGATCATACCATCCCATTGGGATGCCCAACCTCAACCGTTCATTGGTGGAGTCATTTCTCTACAGGCTGTGCAGAATCTATTGGAAGCTCAAGATCGGCTACAAAAACTGGGTGGTATTTCTTTGGTTTCGCTGGAGCAATGCCAGCCGCAATCAACGTTGTTGACCCCAGGGATTATTGATGTTAGCCAAGTCGCTGATGCTCCTGATGAGGAGTATTTCGGGCCGCTGCTCATGCTTATGCGTTATGACACATTTGATGAGGCGCTGGCAATTGCCAATAACACCCGATTCGGATTGGCTACCGGTTTAATTTCGCCGGATGCTGCTCTGTTCCAACGTCTGTCGGAAGATGCCAGAGCGGGCATTGTGAACTGGAATAAGCCGTTGACTGGGGCTTCCAGTAAAGCGCCTTTCGGTGGCATTGGTGCGTCAGGAAATTACCGACCTAGTGCTTATTATGCTGCTGATTACTGTGCCTGGCCGATGTCATCTCTGGTTGCCGACGAACTCACTTTACCTGAAACGCTTGCGCCGGGGCTTCATTTCCCTGAATAACCGTTTAACGGGATAGGTTTCAATTTATACAATTTTTCCAGAGGGATTTATGGCTGGTTTTGAAGCAAATTTTGATGGGTTGGTCGGCCTGACCCATCACTATGCGGGGCTTTCTGTGGGTAATAAGGCTTCGATTAATAATAAAGACAGCGTATCTAACCCGCGTAAAGCCGCGCTGCAAGGGTTGATGAAAATGAAAGCGCTGGCTGATGAGGGGTTTATTCAAGGAGTGCTTCCTCCTCAACAACGCCCTAATATTCCAGCCTTGCGTAATTTAGGTTTTGTGGGCAGTGATGAGCAGATACTGCATAAAGCAGCCAAATATTCTCCGGTGTTATTATCAAAACTGAGTTCTGCTTCATCAATGTGGACCGCAAATGCGGCAACCGTGTCGCCTTCGGCGGATAGCGCTGATCAGCGAGTTCATTTCACGGTAGCTAATTTAAACAATAAATTGCACCGTTCGCTGGAAATAGAAACGACGGCCGCTGCGTTAAAAGCCACTTTTGCTGATCAAAACTATTTTGTCCATCACCAGGCTCTTCCACAACATGAAGATTTTGGTGATGAAGGGGCGGCAAACCATAATCGCCTTGGCGGTGATTATGATACGCCTGGCGTACAGGTGTTTGTCTATGGCCGTAGCGCATTTCGCGGCGGCCCAATGCCCAAATGTTATCCTGCGCGGCAAACATTGGAAGCCAGTGAAGCGATTGCGCGGTTGCATCAGCTTAATCCGGCACAAACCGTTTTTGTACAGCAAAACCCGGTCGCCATTGACAGTGGGGTTTTCCATAACGATGTGATTGCGGTCAGCAACCGGAATGTCCTTTTTCACCATCAATATGCTTATCTTAATCAGTCTCAGGTTCTGACCGAAATTAAAGAGAAAATGGCGATATTGGGACAGAATTTTGTCACGATTGAGGTGCCTGCTGAGCAGATCAGCATCAAAGATGCGGTTGATTCTTATCTCTTTAATAGTCAGTTACTGAGTAAAACTGATGGGAAAATGGTGATCGTTGTTCCTGAAGAGTGCCGCCAACATTCCGCTGTCTGGGATTATTTGCAGTCGCTGAGTGCACAAACCTCTTCGCCTATTAATGAAGTCCGTGTTTTTGATTTGCGGGAAAGTATGCGCAATGGCGGCGGCCCGGCCTGTTTGCGTCTGAGGGTGGTACTCAACGATGCTGAATTTCGTGCTGTTAATCCCGCAACATTGATGAATACGCAACTTCACCAGCGCCTGACCAAATGGATAGCGCACCATTATCGTGATGAATTATGCGCTAGTGATCTGGCCGATCCCCAATTACTTCGTGAAGTTTATACCGCGCTGGATGAGCTTACGCAGATCCTGAATTTAGGATCGATCTATGAATTTCAGCGCTAAATTGGAGCAGATATGGATCTGTTAACGTTATTGCTTGAAAAAAAACTTGCCGACCATCTGATATTTCCGGAAACAATAAATGCGCATTGGCTGGCAGAAGGGGTACTGCAACTGATTCCCCATGAGGGAGAAAATCGGTCTTTGGTGATTTCTGCCGGTATTCACGGTAATGAAACCGCGCCTATTGAAATATTGATTCAGTTACTTGCACAGTTGGCGGATGGCACGTTAACACTAAAAAATAACTTGTTGATCATCTTCGGTAATTTGCCTGCGATGCGTGCGAATCGACGTTATTTACATCATGATTTGAATCGCATGTTTGGTGGCCGTTACCTGAATTTTCCGCTAGGAAATGAGCGATCACGTGCGGCTGAACTTGAAGACGTTGTGAGTCGCTTTTTTGCTGAACCTTCGGTGTCGTCGGCAAATATTCGCTGGCATATTGATCTGCATACCGCTATACGCGCTTCTCACCATGAGCAATTTGCCTTGTTACCTGCTCAGAATCGCCCCTTTTCTGCTGAATTTATGCAATGGTTGCATGACAGCGATATTGATGCGCTGGTTTATCATCGTGAGAAAGCTGGGACTTTCAGCCATTTTCTGAGTGAAAAGTTTGGGGCGGATAGTTGTACAATGGAGATGGGTAAAGCAATGCCTTTTGGGGAAAATGATTTAACCAGATTTCAAAAAATTACGGATGCGCTTTATGGTTTAATTTCTTTATCGCAAATAGCAGCACGTATTAAATCTGAGCTGAAACATTACCAGGTAATTAATTCCATTATTAAGAGTCACGACAGTTTTCAACTTCATATCCCCGCGGATACCTTGAACTTTACTGAATTGCCAGAAGGATTTGAAATCGCCAGCCAACATGATCGCCATTGGAAAATTAAATTTCCGGCGAAGTTTATTTTATTTCCTAATGCTGAGGTTGCTAATGGATTACGGGCAGGATTGTTACTTGCTTTAAATGAAAAAATAATTAAATAAATAAGACATTATTCCATTTTCTTCCTGAAGCCGTAAAAACTTCTTCTTCAGAAAGATTTAGCAGTCAACTGCTTCTTTAATGACGGACGGGTATTATCATGACTAAAAATAATAAAACTCAACAAAACCTTTCGGCAGAGAAATTTGCTGATACACAAACGCTTCATAGAGGGCTGAGTGCACGTCATATTCAATTGATTTCCATTGGTGGTGCTATTGGCACAGGTTTATTTATGGGGTCAGGAAAAACCATTGCCGTATCGGGTACATCGATCATTATTACCTATGCGATTGTTGGTTTTTTTGTCTATATGGTGATGCGGGCAATGGGAGAATTGCTGCTGACTAAACTGAATTATCGCTCTTTTGCTGATTTTGTATCGGATTATTTAGGGACCAAAGCCAGTTTTTTTCTCGGCTGGACTTATTGGATGAGTTGGATTGTCTCTTGTATTGCTGATGTTGTTGTATGTGGCGGCTACATTCAATATTGGTTTCCCGGTGTTTCTCTTTGGGTGCCCGCATTTATAACGCTAGGTTTACTGGGTACATGTAATCTTCTTTCTGTCCGCTTATTTGGTGAAACTGAATTCTGGTTCGCCATGATTAAGGTCATTGCGATTTTAGCGCTAATTATTATTGGCGTTGGTATGGTGATGGTAGGCTGGCAATCACCGGATGGTATGATCGCCTCTGTGAATAATTTGACTGATCCATCGGTATTTTTGCCAAATGGTATTTTTGGTTTTTTTGCTGGTTTTCAAATAGCGATTTTTTCTTTTACCGGTGTTGAGTTAGTTGGCACGATGACGGCAGAAACAAAAGATCCGGAAAAGATATTGCCGAAAGCAATTAATTATATCCCGATGAGAATTATGATTTTCTATATTTTCTCCATGTTGAGCATCATTGCCGTCACTTCTTGGGGACGGATCTCAGCTGAAACCAGCCCTTTTGTGACACTATTTGCCTTGGCGGGTCTGCCTGCCGCTGCCGCAGTGGTTAATTTTGTTGCATTAACGTCAGCAATGTCCTCTGCTAATAGTGGATTATATGCTTGTACACGTATGCTTTATGGCTTATCAACGGAAAAAAACGCACACCAGAAATTTAAAATTCTTTCCCGCAATACGGCGATTCCTGTACATAGTCTGATATTTTCTTGTTTCTGTATGGTGGTTGGTACGTCACTTTTATTTATTGTACCGAATGTCATGCAGTTATTTACTATTGTATCAACCGTTGCTTCGATTATGGTGATTTATAGCTGGTGTGTGATTTTGGTTGCCTATTTGGTTTATCGTAAGAATTGCCCTGATGTGCATAAACGTTCAATATTTAAGATGCCTTTGGGGATGTTAATGACTTGGCTGACCCTGATTTTTTTCATCTTTACCATAGTGGTAATGGTTTTTGACCCGGATACCCTGGTCGCGCTCTGTGGCACGCCTTTATGGTTTATTATGTTAAGTATTTTATGGCGCGTGAAAAAGAGAAATGAGGCACAGGAAGAACAACGTTATCAGATATCAAAAGAGAGTTTTCGTTCATAGACAGGAATGAAGAAATAACGAATTGAAACAGATAGAAAAATGGCTTTAATGGTGATCTCATATTAGCCGAAACGGCTCACTTGATTGCATGATATTCAACGGATACCAAACAATTAACTCAGGTGATAATCAAATCGTTTGCGAGCAGGGGCTTGCCTTTGCTGATATTTTAGTCAAAGTTACGTTATTTCTTTTGACCTATTTCCAATTGAGAATTTGTTAAGCTTCATGACCTCGGCGCTTTTATTAAATATTTAAATTAAATTTATTGATGATTTATTTTGTTTTTAGTCAAATTTTTTAATTAATTATGAGTTGCTCACTGACAATGTTCAATGGACAGGCTGGACGTCTGTCATAAAAAACGTCACGCCAAATTGGCTAAGTAATATCAATAATTAGCGTGAGGCAACGGCATTACGTGACTTGAATATGTGCGCAATAATATGTTTATGAAATGTGATTATGGGGATGAGAAAGCCCGTTAATATTGGTGTTTATAGGATGTGTAGTCTTGTCGTTTGGAATCGACTTGGCGGGAATCATGATATCGGTAACATTAATGTTAGGACGTTTAATAACCATTTTAGTCAACGCTTTTGGTTTCTCTACAGCGAGGATATACAACATCAATCTTTGCTATTAATGTATCTCAAATAGTACAGGATATAGATTAAATATTAATATTACTAATTGTTTGATAATAGATTATATGTAAATATATAATCTATTATCAATTGTCTACTGATAATTGATAACTGTTGTGGAGGAGGATGTTCATAGTGAGTGAAATTTAGCGATCCACTAGGAAAATCGAAATGGGTCATACAGTTTTCAGAGCTATAACACAGCCTTTAAATTGCTAATAAAATCAATAATATTAATATAGGCGTATATGCAACAAGTTAACATCTCAAACAGCCACCGTCTGGTTCAATCCGAGGCTGAGCTACTCGACCTTATTCTCACCGAAGTGACTAATGCTCCACATCCGGATCTCGTTATTATGGCAGGGCATTTCATGCTCTTCCTTGATGAAGAACGAGGATGCCTTGTTCCTGGAGTGATCGAAGAAAATACGGCTCCTATGCGAGAAAAAATTGAGCGACGCGTAGGAATCTTTCCTGGATACACTTGGGAACTTGGTGTTCGAATCGCAGAGCAGCTTAAACATCAATTCGAAGCGATAAAATTCCTGCTGCTCATCAACGATTGGCAATATGTTTCGCGCGACAGCGGGCCAGCATCTGAACTAAGACGTGCCTTCTATGAGCAATTCTCCGCGCTTCCGGCCTCGTACAGATCTATCTTAGAGCGCAGTGGGCAATTTTCTGAGCAAAACATGCTCGCAAGCCGGAAACATCCTATTGCCTATCCGGAGACTTGGCTGAAATACCGATTCCAGAAAAGCGCCGATAAGTTGGTCAAAGCAGGGCTGTTAAATCGCCGCGTTCTCGACAATGGCCCTGATGCCGGAACTGAAATTTCTCTTGTGGACGAAAACGGCGATTACCGACCTCTCATTACCTGCGGCGTTACCGGATGTGCGGGAGAGATCACCGAGATGATCTCCGAGGTCTACAAGGCGCAACATCGCCTTCTGGTGATCTTCGCCCCTGGCGAATGCTTCCAACCAGTTAAAACAGGGGTAAGCACAGCGCTCTCTCTGTATGGGCTTTCGGGCATGAAGGTGATTGTTGCGGATCCCGGTGGAAGCGGAGAGATGCAGACACAAGAGATCTACTCGAAGCTTGTTAACGTTGCCGTCTTCACTTCCTGATGGGGAGTCGCTATGAATGTCAATGAAAACCCGACTGGCGTAATCTATCTGGATCATTGTGCTACGACACCATGCTTTCCTGAGGTCGTCGACATCATGCGATTCTATATGGAGCATGAATTTGGTAATTCTTCCTCCGCCCATGTGATGGGGCGTCGCGCCCGGCATGCGATAGAGAACGCCGCCCAACAAGTTGCGTCTCTCATCGGTGCTCGCCCAGAGGAGATCGCCTTTACATCGGGGGCCACAGAAGCCAACAATATTGCGCTTTTTTCAAGTTTTGCTCACAGTGAATGCGCTCCTTTGGGAGCGCTACTTTGCCCTATCGACCATAAATCTGTGTTACTCGTCGGTAAAGAGTTGAGTCGTCGGGGGCTTGCTGTCGAGTACATGTCAGTTGCCGCCAATGGCCGGGTACAACTGGAAGATGTCATGACTAAACTGACCGCCGACACCCGTATCGTCAGCGTTGCTCATGTGAATTCCGAGCTAGGCACAGTTCAGCCGGTGGATGAAATCGCTGCACTCACGCGTCGGTCAGGCGCTTGGCTACATGTGGATGCCGTCCAGTCTGTCGGCAAAATTCCCATGAACGTCAAAGAAACGGGAATTGATATGCTTTCGTTTTCCGCCCACAAAATGCGGGGACCGAAAGGAGTTGGGGCACTCTTCGTCGATGCGCGTGTTGCGGGGCATTTGAGGCCCTTTATCCATGGCGGCGGCCAGAATCATTTGCGCAGCGGCACCTTGCCAACGCCGTTGATTGTCGGGTTTGGTCTTGCGTGCCAGATGGTTCAGTCAACCCTTATGCAACGTCAAGCAAAAGTCACTGCATTGAGAGACTATTTTATTACTCGCCTTCATCAAAGGGTGCCGAATGCCGTGTTGAATACCGATATCTCTTGCAGTTCCCCATACATCGTGAACGTTCAGTTCGAAGGTATCGCTTCGGAGGCGCTAATATCCGGGTTGCATCAGGTGGCTATATCGTCAGGTTCAGCCTGCAACTCCGCGGAACTACAGCCTTCGCACGTGCTCACTGGCATTGGCTTGAGCTCGGCTCAGGCTAATGCGTCGGTTCGGTTCTGTTTTGATCCGGATCTCGATAATGCGATACTGGACACCGCAATTGAACACCTTGTCTTCCGATTAAATTCTATTCGCTAGGAGCATTATCTATGACTATGCAAACTTCCTCCTCAAGCCCTGGCACTGGTTTTTACGAACGGGCTTTCGGTAGTTTCTCTGCGGAAGCGGTATCCGAGGTACGCAAAGAGACCTATGGCGAAGACCTAGGGCAGAACAACTGGTCCTCTGCTGATGAGTTTAGAAAGTTCTCCCAATGGCTTCAATTATCTGACCGCTCTCATGTGCTGGATGTATGCAGTGGATCCGGGGGACCGGCTCTGTTTTTGGCAAGGAGCAGTGGCTGTAGGGTGACGGGGGTTGACATTCATCCTCATGGCCTTCTTACTGCTAGGCAACTTGCGGCAGATTTCGGGCTGGAAGATCGAAGCAATTTCGTCGACAGTGACGTTCGCCAGCCTCTGCCATTTCCTGACGGCACTTTTGACGCATTGTGGTGCATCGACTCTGTAATTCATATTCCGGATCGATTGACCTTGCTGCGTGAATGGTGTCGGCTACTGAAACCAGGCGGACGGTTTTTGTATACCGATCCTACTTTGGTAACGGGCATGCTGAGTAAAGATGAAATCGTGATACGTGGCATGCCAGGTTATTTTCTCTACACTCCGATCGGATTGAACGAGCGTTTAATCAGCGAGGCGGGTCTTTGCCTCGAAAGGCAGGTGGATCTTACCCAAAGCGTTGTTGAACTTAGTGAGCGCTGGCGTGCCGGGCGTGAGAAGCGCAGGGAGCAATTTATTGCAATAGAGGGTGAAGAAGCGTTCGAGCGGATGCAGAATTTCTTGTCCACCACACAGTTAGTCTCAATCGAAAGAAGGCTGTCGCGCGTGGCCTTTATTGGTTATCGCCCGTAATATCTCTTACCTCTTTGCCTTATTGGGCAAGGAGGTATCTTACGCATTTTATCTGAATAATGGTGTTAACCTTCGGTCAGTTCTCAACTTCACTGTTTCTGGTTAGACAACACATCATGTCTGCTATTCTCCAGATTTCCTTAAATAAATAATTATTGGTCTTTATTGTCAATAGAGCTTTTATGAATTATTGAGATATTATTGCAATGATGAAATAATATTCTTTAGATTATTATGGAATAAAAATATACCCTATTGATTTCAAGATGGATCGCGGCGGCAAGGGAGTGAATCCCCGGGAGCATAGCAAACTATGTGACCGGGGTGAGTGAGCGCAGCCAACAAAGAGGCAACTTGAAAGATGACGGGTATATAATGATTATTTAATTGCATGTGTAATATGGTAATAATTCTCAGGTTGTCAATTATATAGGTGATTGAAATTATTTTATTTTTGTCTCTTTGCTATCTTATTCTGATGTTTAAATTAAAGTTTTATTAATTGTGTCTGAGTTTGTTTTTTTTGGTTTAGTAATCTACTTTTATTTAAGTTGGAAAATAATAATATAAACTCATCAGATCAAATGATTTATATTGTAATATTATTTTGTTGCTAAGTTTTTATTTATAGCAGGATTGTGAATTAAGTTATTATTTACGTTAAAGACTATGTGGGTATATTAATGATAATAATGAGGTTTATTCTCGTTTCATTGGATACCGAAATCATAATTTAAGCAAGGAGAAAAATATGAGTTTAAATAAAAAAGCTTTCTTTATTTCCCCTTTTTTATTCGCTATGAGTCACGTTAGTATGGCATGTAATATTGATCCAATGGTGGGAAATATAATAAAAAGCTATGGGCTACAAGAAACTAAATTGATGTCTATGTATAAAAATTGTGAATTGGATGTGGTGAATGCCGGAAATAGAATTATATTAATTAATAATAAATCCCAAAATAGGGATGAACGTGCAGAGATAGCGATATACTGGTATAGAGGAATGGGAATGGAGGAATATAAATTATTTGATAGTAATAACTTTAAAAGAGTTCCCTGTGCTAACATTCCGAATCGTTTTTGCGGAATTTCTCCTGAGTATACTTATGCCAAGAGTTATCCGATGAGAGAAGATAAAAAATTCGTTATAGAATTTAGTACAGTAGAACCTGGCTGGCTATATAATGAATTTACGATTAAACATAACTGCAAAATTGATGTTGAATCAAGAGGAGAATCATATGGGTTGGGTGGAATAGGCGCGTTGAAAAAAGATAAGTCAAATTGTCAGCCTAAAGGTTATAAGATAGGGGATGAGTTTAATAAGTGGCTATCAGAAAAGCCAGCTAAAATAGAGGCTACAATTTCTTATGTGCAATTACCTATACCTTATGGATTTCAAGATGCATCGCGACGGCAAGGGAGCGAATCCCCGGGAGCATAGATAACTATGTGACCGGGGTGAGTGAGTGCAGCCAACAAAGAGGCAACTTGAAAGATAACGGGTATATACCGAACTCGTCCTTAATATCTGTTATATAATCATGTCATTATCGGCTTTAAACTCTCTTTTTAGCACCGAATGCCTGGCTGGCTTTGGTGCTTTTTCTTGATTACAGGAGGAACTCTATTAGGTGGAAAAGAAAATTTTCATTGTGAAATGTTTTTCAAAAGGCATATTGTCATGTAACTATTTGTTTTTTATCTTATTTCATTACTGTATTTTTTTCATATATTCTAATTAAATATTTTTTAATTTAATTATATTGGAATTTGTTTTTGTTTTTTACAGTTAAATAATCTACCTTATTTGCGACAAATATATTGATTAGTTTGTTATATATTGTCTGTAATAGTGTTTTTAAATCAACATATAATGATGAAATCTATTTTCATTTAATTAGATATTAAAAAAACAAATAAAGCAAGGATAGAAATATGAGTTTGAATAAAAAGGTTTTCCTTATTTCCCCGCTTTTGTTAGCTATCAGCAGTGTTAGTATGGCATGTATGAAAGATCCGGAGAACATTAGAAATCAGGTAAAAGATGCAATAACTGCAAATGGATTGGCAAAAACCAAAGTAATGTCTTTATACACAAATTGTGTTCTTAGAGTTAAAGACAACACACCAAATAAACTTACGCTAAAGAGTAGTAAAACCGCAAATAGTGATAATGAGGCAGAAAAATCGATGTACTGGTATCGAGGAATGGAGATAAAGGAATATCAAACATTTGATAAGAATAGGAACGAGAAAATTTCTTGCGTTCAAGAAAACAGTTTCTGTGGAATTGCGCCTCAATTCACTTACTCACAAAGTTATCTAACGAATAAAAAACCAGGTGTTGTTATTGAATTTAAGACGGAAAAGGCTGGTTGGTTATATAATGACTTTACAACTAAAAATGGATGTAAGACTAAAGCTGAAGGTGGAGGAACATACGGGCTTGGTGTAACAGGAACATCGGCAAGTTGTGATTCTGCATATAAGCAACGCGGAATAGGAAATATATTTAATGGGTGGTTATCAAAGAATAAAGTACAAGCCCAGGTCGCGTATGTATTATTACAGAAAAAGAAAAAATAGGCTTCTCTGTGCTGAAACTATGCAATTATCAATCTTGAATATACGCAGATAACTATAAAGGTGAGGTGCCGCATATATGCGGCATGATTAAATTGTTTTTTGTATTTAATTGTGTTCAGTTAGATAGCAGAAAAACTTTCATTGAAAAATATTTTACAATAGTGATAAATAATTATTTGATTTTTATGTATTTTATAATCAAGCATAATTGCAATCTTGTGAAGGTTATTTGGATTGTTATGATATAAAAAATCATTAGTTATTATGTTATATATAGAACAGTGAATGTTGATAAATTGCTTATTTTATATGTTATTGAAATTTTTATATATTTGTTATTATGTGTTTAAATAAGATATTCTTTAGTTTAATGATTCTGTAATTTGTGTTTTTTGATTTAGTAATCTACTCTTAGTTAAGAAAGTAAATAATAACCAATTTAATTCAATGAGTTATATTATAATGTTCTATTGTTATTAATTTATTATTTACGACTGAATTGTAATTTGAATTATTATTTATGCCGTAAATTAAATATTAACTTAATAATAACGAAATTTATTTTTGTTCCATTTCGTGCTAAAACCATAAATCAAGTAAGGAAAGAAATATGAATTTTAATAAAAAGGTTTTCTTTATTTCTCCGTTTTTATTAGCTATGAGTAGTTTCAGTATGGCTTGTATGCAAGATACGGCGGAAATTAGGAATCAGGTAAAAAATGCAATAACTGCAAATGGATTGGCAAAGACTAAAGTCATGTCTTTATATGAAAATTGTGTTCTTCGAATTGAAGTCAACACAGATTATAAATTTACACTAGAGAGTAATAAAACTGTAAATAGTGATAATGAGATAGGAAAATCGATGTACTGGTATCGAGGAATGTATATAAATGAATATCAAGGATTTGATAGGAATAGGAATGAAAAAATTCCTTGTGTTCAAGACAACTCTTTCTGTGGAATTGCGCCTAAATTCACTTACTCAAAAAGTTATCTATCCAATGATAAACCAGGTGTTGTGATTGAATTCAAAACAGAAAAGGACGGGTGGCTATTTAATGAATTCACAACTGAACATAAGTGTGAATATAAAGGGGAAGCTGGAACATTATCGTATGGGTTAGGTAAAAAAGGATCGAAGTGCAAGGCTCCTCCTCAATATAATACAGGAGTTGAATTTAATAAATGGTTATCAACGAATGAAATACAAGCTCAGGTTGCTTATGTATTATTATCGAAAAAGCTCAAAAAATAGGACTTAACATCTATTCTGTTACCCTGTAATTATTAACCTTAAATTTTTTCAGATAAATAAAAAGGCTGAATCCAGTGAAGTACAGGATTCAGCCTTTATCAGTCATTAATCTGCTACGGATAAGAAACGGTTACGCTTCTCCTTGTACCGATTGAATCGCAGTCAGTACAACAGTGTAAATGATATCGTCTACCAAAGCGCCGCGGGACAAATCGTTCACCGGCTTGCGTATACCTTGCAGTATTGGCCAGCAAGGGCTGGTTGGAAGAAGAGTATAATTATGAAATAACTTCTTTAGAAAATTAGTAAATAAAATTTTGTATTATTTAGTGATTATTGTATATCGGTTATACTGTGTTTTTAATAAATAACAATTAATAAGCGTAAGAAGTTATAAAAAATAAAAATACAACTTTGATTTATAATTTCATTAAAGTCACAAAATATAATAATATAGAATCTTAAAGTGTGTTTTTGTTCTGGTAATTACTTTAATAACTGATAATATAGTTTAAAACACATAATTAAATTAAAATAACTAAAGGTATAAAAATGGAATGTAATCTAGCGGTAGAAAAAAAATAAAAAGATAATTTCATCGGATACTGTACAAAAAAATAAGGAAATTAACTTATTTATATTTAATGAACATCAAGCTAACCTGCTTCACTATTTTTCCGAAGATATTGCTAAACGTGGTGGTCCACAGGTTAGCGGAATTAGAATGATTGTGGTACAAGCTGGTATTGAATTAAAAAAAATATTTTCAGAAATCCAACAAGAAGTGATTAGAGTATATTCTGATGGTTTAATGTCCGCTCTAGTTTTTGAAGGGATGAAAAAAGTTACCAATGATATACTCCCTGATAAATTACCCTCGTTTTCTTCACTAGATAATCAATATGCTATCCTTTATTTGGCGGCTCGTAATCAAATCTTACTGGAACTTGTTGAACATAGAGCTTTTGCATATGATATTGAAAATTATGGTAAAATAGTGCGTCTGGTTGCTCATTTTAAAGAGGGAGGTTTGCAGGATATTGATTCTGAAAATAATAGAGTAGAATTAAGTTCTCATTCAGGCTTATCCCTTGGCCCTCACACCGAAGGACCATATTGGAGCGCAGTGAAAGTTAAAAATAGTCACTCTCCTTCACCGTCTTCTTTGATTTTATCATCAATGTGGAATCCTCTAATGGAACCTACATTTGTTATTCCAATGCCTGAAGTATTAGAAAGGGTAGGTGCAACTAATGTTTTGGCACTGTCGTCATACAACTTTAATTTTACATATAGTGACTCTTATGCCGACGAAAAGGGAGAAGATGGTAAGGGGGTATCTATAATAGATTTTAATGAAAAATTCTCTTTCTCTATCCGATATAACTCCTACCGTTTTTCTGTTGATGAAAAAGCCTCAGATGTTGTCAAGAAAGCATATGAAATATTTTGTCAGGCAGTTAACGATGCTATACCGTATCGATATGTATTAACACAGGAATCTGCAATTGCTATTAATAATTATCGAGCATTACATTGTCGGGATATAGTAAAGGATAATCGTCGATTGTTAGTTCGGTTGTTTGGTCTTGCAAAATATGCGGAAGGAGTTGTTATCTCAGATGATCCTTTATTGCTTAAAGGCTAAATAATTACTCGTTGTATTATTACAATGAAATTTAATAAAGTATAGTTATATTTAATTTTTTGTAATGCTATATTAAATGGCACTTTTAAAGTTCTGCACTAATACTTTTTGGTTTTTTTGATCGGATTTGTAAGTATGTCACATTCTTTTGCAAAAAGGGTTGACTGAGTGTGAAGTACAATCATGAAATTCTATTGAATAGCTTGCATTATTAATAATTTAAGCTATTTTAAAACGTTTAATAATATGTGGAATCATTATGGAATGGGACCTAATAGGCATACTAGCGACTATTGCTTTTTTGGCAGGTTTTTTTGATGCAATAGCTGGTGGAGGAGGATTAATAACATTGCCCGCGCTATTTCTAGCAGGAATAGAACCTATCAGTGCTATGGCTACTAATAAATTTCAAGCAACTTCAGCTAGTATATCAGCTACTGTAACTTTTGCGCGTAAAGGGTTAATTGAGTGGAGAAAGTCAGTATTTTTAATAATTTTTAGTGTATTAGGAGGAATTAGTGGTGCATTATTTGTCACTGTGGTGAGTAAGAGAATATTAGAAGCTTGTGTGCCAATATTATTAATTGTCGTCGCAATTTATTTTATCTTCGCTCCGAAACTTAGTGGGATAAGTAATAGGAAAAGAATATCTGTATTGTTATTTTCATTTTTAGTCGCCCCGATACTTGGTTTTTACGATGGCATTTTTGGCCCAGGAACGGGTTCTTTTCTCATGATGAGTTTTATGTTCTTCTGTGGCCTTGAGATGATGCGGGCAATGAGTTTTACTAAATTAGCAAATGCTTCATGCAATATTGGTGCATTGTTTATTTTTATCACTAAAGGCGTCATTATATGGCCGTTAGCCTTAGCAATGGCTATCGCGTCCTTTGCTGGAGCACAGTTAGGAGCTCGTTGTGCTGTTAAAATAGGCCCTCGTTTAATAAGGCCGATGCTGATATTGGTATGTTGTGTGTTAGCGATTAAACTTATTAGTACTGAAAATAACCCGCTACGGATTATGATCCTTAATCTTCTATAAATTGTACTGAATTAAAACAAATCACCAGGCGGACTGAATTGTGTCCAATTTCATCAATTAAGATTGGTGTAGCATTTATACCCTATGGATTTCAAGATGGATCGCGACGGCAAGGGAGCGAATCCCCGGGAGTATAGATAACTATGTGACTGGGGTGAGTGAGTGCATCCAACAAAGAGGCAGCTTGAAAGATGACGGGTATATAGTGCAGAAGAATAAATTTAAAGGTCTGAACCTTATTAAGGAGGTCAGACCTTGATTAATTTAAGTGGGGCGCGTGCAAGAAACGGTTACGCTTCCCCCTGTGCTGATTGAATCGCAGTCAGTGCAACGGTGTAAACGATATCGTCTACCAAAGCGCCACGGGACAAATCGTTCACCGGCTTACGCATACCTTGCAGCATTGGCCCGATGGAAACCAGATCCGCAGAACGTTGTACCGCTTTGTAGGTGGTGTTACCGGTATTCAGATCAGGGAAGATGAACACGGTAGCTTGACCGGCAACCGGTGAGTTTGGTGCTTTGGATTTCGCTACGTCTGCCATGATTGCGGCGTCATATTGCAACGGGCCATCAATGATTAGATCTGGACGTTTTTCCTGCGCCAAACGGGTCGCTTCGCGAACTTTCTCAACATCACTGCCTGCACCGGAGTTGCCGGTAGAGTAGGAGATCATGGCAACACGCGGTTCAATACCGAATGCTTTAGCTGAATCCGCCGATTGAATGGCGATTTCAGACAGTTGTTCAGCAGTCGGATCTGGGTTGATTGCACAGTCTCCGTAAACCAGAACTTGTTCTGGCAATAGCATAAAGAATACGGATGATACCAGCGAGCTACCCGGTGCAGTTTTGATTAACTGCAATGGTGGACGGATTGTGTTTGCCGTGGTGTGTACCGCACCGGAAACCAAACCATCAACTTCGCCCTGTTCCAGCATCAACGTACCCAGAACAACGTTGTCTTCCAGTTGTTCACGCGCAACGACTTCGGTCATGCCTTTGTTTTTACGCAATTCAACCAGACGTGAGACATAACGCTCACGTACAGCAACGGGATCAACAATTTCAATACCTGCACCCAGTTCTACGCCTTGAGCCGCGGCAACACGACGGATCTCTTCTGGAGCACCCAATAGAACGCATTGCGCGATACCGCGATCAGCACAGATAGATGCTGCTTTCACAGTACGAGGTTCGTCACCTTCCGGCAGAACGACGCGTTTGCCCGCTTTGCGCGCCAGTTCGGTTAATTGATAACGGAATGCGGGTGGAGAGAGGCGGTGTGGGCGCTCAGAGTTTGCTGTCAGGGAGTCGATCCACTCTTTGTTGATATGGTGTGCGACGTAGTTTTGCAGTTTTTCGATGCGTTCACGGTCATCTGCCGGGACTTCCAAGCTGAAACTTTGCAGGCTCAGGGAAGTCTGCCAAGTGTTGGTATCAACCATAAAGACGGGTAGGCCAGTGCTGAAGGCACGTTCACACAATTGCTTAATCGGCTCGTCGATGGCATAGCCACCGGTCAGCAGAATTGCACCGATTTCAACCCCATTCATAGCCGCCAGACAGGCTGAAACCAGAACGTCTGGACGATCAGCCGAAGTGACCAGTAGAGAACCGGGACGGAAGTGCTCTAACATGTGTGGAATGCTGCGTGCACAGAAAGTCACGGATTTCACACGGCGGGTTTTGATTGCGCCTTCGTTGATAATACGGGCGTTCAGGTGTTTTGCCATATCAATTGCTCGGGTTGCAATCAGGTCAAAACTCCACGGAATGCAACCCAGGATTGGCAATGGGCTATTTTTGAACAGCGTGTTCGGATCAATGTTGGATACGATGGCTTTTGAGGATTCGTCAAAGATTTCTGACAGATCCGGACGGGTACGGCCTTGATCATCAACCGGCGCATTCAGTTTGTTAATAATAACACCGGTAATGTTCTGATTTTTGCTGCCGCCAAATTCAGCACGAGCCAGTTCAACACGTTCTTTCAACTGCTTAGGGGAATCGTTACCTAGCGCCAATACGAATACGATTTCAGCGTTCAGGGTCTTGGCAATTTCATAGTTGAGAGACTGGGCGAATGAATGTTTGCGGGTTGGAACCAGACCTTCAATCAGAATGACTTCTGCGTTTTTGGTGTTTTCGTGGTAAAGAGCCACGATCTTTTCCATCAGCACATCTTTCTGATTGGTTGTCAGCAAAGATTCCACATGCGCCATGTCCAGTGGTTCAGCGGTCTTTATGCTGGAATGAGAGCGGATGATGGTGGTGGTTTGATCTTGGGTGCCACAGCAACGGGGTTGGGCGATAGGTTTGAAAACACTCAGGCTGACGCCTTTTTGCTCCATTGAGCGGATTACACCTAAACTAACACTGGTCAAGCCGACGCTGGTGCTAGTAGGGATTAACATAATTGTACGGGACACGGAAACCTCTTTACGGTTGCTCGTTGGTCAAAAATAGTACCGCCAGCAGTGGCTGGCGGTTGGTAAAGTTATTACGCGGTCAGGCGCGCTGCATCTTGAGCGATCACTAATTCTTCATTGGTTGGGATCACTAAAGCAGGACGGCTGTTGTCGGTAGTGATTGCACCGGATTTACCGAAGCGGGCCGCCAGGTTACGGTCGTGATCGTATTCGAAACCTAACAGGGCCAGTTTTTTCATCACCTGTTCACGAACCAGTGCGGAGTTTTCACCAATACCACCGGTAAAGATAATGGCATCCAAGCGGCCTTCCATCAGTGCGGAATAAGCACCAACGTATTTAGCCAGACGGTGGCAGTAGACATCCATAGCGCGTTTAGCATCGGCTTTGATTTCATAGTTATCTTCTATATAACGGCAATCACTGGTGACTTCGGTCAGACCTAGCAAGCCAGATTCTTTGGTCAACAGTTTGTTGATTTGTTCAACGCTCATGCCCAGTGAATCATGCAGATGGAAAATGATCGCTGGGTCGATGTCACCACTGCGGGTACCCATTACCAGACCTTCCAATGGTGTCAATCCCATAGAGGTGTCAACACACTGACCATTAACGATAGCCGAGATAGAGCCACCATTACCCAAGTGGCAGACGATAACATTCAGCTCTTCAACCGGTTTGTTGAGCGTTTTTGCGGCTTCACGGGAAACGAAGAAGTGGCTGGTTCCGTGGGCACCATAGCGACGAATGCCGTGCTCTTTATACAGGTTGTATGGCAGGGCATAGAGGTAAGCCTCTTCTGGCATGGTTTGATGGAAAGCGGTATCGAATACAGCAACGTTTTTGTCAGCCAGGTGTGGGAACCCTTTTTTCGCTTCTTCAATGCCAATCAGGTGAGCAGGGTTATGCAATGGTGCGAATGGAACCGCATCTTTAATCCCTTGAATGACTTCATCATTGATGGTAACGGATGCCGTGAATTTTTCACCGCCGTGAACAATGCGGTGGCCGATTGCGGCGATTTGATCAGAAAGTTCTGGTTTTTCGGCCAGAATCGTATTAACAATAAAGTTCAATGCTTCACTGTGGGCTGCACCAGCACCTAAAGCGGCTTCATGTTTTGCGCCATCCATTTTCCACTTAATGCGGGCTTCAGGCAGGTTAAAACATTCAGCTAGACCAGAAAGATATTCTTCACCGTTAGCAGGATCGATGATAGCAAATTTCAGAGAAGAGCTACCGCAATTGAGGACCAGTACCAGCTTACTTGACATGGAAGTACCTATATCGTGTTTGTCATTGAGTCTTACAGATAAGACATGTGATTAATAAAACGTCAATTACTCATCAGCGTAGAGCATATAGTGATGACATTAAATGATTAACATCATGCTAAGTGCAAAGAGCATGATGATAAGGTTTAAATTTTCAAAACCCCTTTTTTGCCTGCTCTGATGTTAAGGGATAGCGTGATTTGTTAACAAAATGAGCCTAAGTGCAGTAAAAAAGGTAAAATATGCCGCTTTGCTGCTGTGTATAACATAAAAGTGAATGTAGGATACCGATAGCTAGCAGCAAAGACAAAATATACTTAATCCTACAAAAAATATTTTATCAGTTACAATGTTTTTTTAAAAAATGTGTTTTTAATTGATTGAGGTCATGATGAGCGCAATACCTCCCACCAGTAATGGATGGCTGAGAAAGATGCAACTGGGACAGCAATACATGAAAACTTGGCCGATTGAGAAACAGTTGGCACCCATGTTTCCTGAAAATCGGATTATTAAGGCAACCCGCTTTGGTATCCGGTTTATGCCGCCGTTGGCTATTTTTACTCTGACGTGGCAAATCGCACTGGGTGGTCAGCTTGGTCCAGCGGTGGCGACGGCGCTGTTCGCGTGTAGTTTACCGATGCAAGGGTTATGGTGGTTGGGGAAACGGGCATCAACCCCGTTACCCGCGGCATTGCTGAAATGGTTTCATGAAATCCGTGATAAATTTGCCGCAGCGGGTATCGCAATGGCACCTTTGCAGCAAACGCCAACTTATCAATCTCTCGCAGAACTGCTGAAACGCGCATTTAAACAACTCGATCGTTCGTTTCTTGATGATATTTGAACCAGGAGAAACCTGTTGCTAGATTATTGCAGTCAATGTACTGGAAAATCAGAGATGATGGTTCATGACGAAAAGTGGACACATTGTTGATCGCAACCGGAGATTTTCTCTTAATAAAATGGTCTACTAGCCAAGCTTTTGACACTAATATCTTCTTTTTTGTTGATAGAGGCCATTTTGAATAGCGAGCTCTTGTGGGTATTGACCCTGCTACTGATAGCTATTGTTCTTTTTACTACCAATAAACTGCGCATGGATATTGTTGCATTATTGGTGATTATCGCGTTTGTCATGAGTGGAACGTTGACGCTCGGTGAAGCGACCAGCGGTTTTAGTGATCCCAATGTGTTGCTGATAGCTGCCTTGTTTGTTATTGGTGAAGGACTGGTAAGAACTGGCGTTGCTTATCAAATGGGGGATTGGCTGGTAAGAGCCGCCGGAAACAGCGAAACCAAAATGTTGGCATTACTGATGATGACTGTTGCAGGGCTTGGTGCTTTTATGAGCTCTACGGGGGTGGTCGCGATTTTCATTCCGGTGGTGCTTAGTGTCGCGGTAAGAATGAAAATTTCGCCGGGTCGGTTGATGATGCCCTTGAGTTTTGCCGGGCTTATCAGTGGCATGATGACATTGGTAGCGACACCACCCAATATGGTGGTTAACAGTGAGTTGATACGGGAAGGGCTTCCCGGTTTCAAATTCTTCTCTATTACACCTATTGGTATTTTGATTCTGTTTGCCGGTATTGGTTATATGCTGATCGCTCGCCATTGGTTGGGCAATAATCAATCGGATAAAAGCCATGATAAATGGCATCGTCGTACTTTCCGTGACCTTATCCGCGACTATAAATTATCAGGTCGCGCGCGTCGCCTGGCGATCCGCCCAGGCTCCCCACTGATAGGTCTCTCTCTTGATGAGTCAAATTTGCGTGCTCGCTACGGGGCTAATGTCGTTGGTATCGAGCGTTGGCGGCGTTTCCGGCGCGTTATGGTCAGTGCGATGGGCAATACGGAATTGAGAGAACGGGATGTGTTGCTGGTTGATATGTCAGACAGTGAGGTGGATCTGCGTCAATTTTGCAGTGAGCAATTATTAGAACCGATGGTGCTGCGCGGGGAGTATTTCTCTGAACAATCTCGTAACGTAGGTATGGCTGAAGTCTCTCTGATCCCGGAGTCGGATTTATTGGGTAAATCACTGCGGGAAATAGGTTTTCGTACCTGCTATGGTTTGAATGTTGTTGGTATTCGACGTGATGGTGAATCGTTGTCGGGTAAACTGGTTGATGCGCCACTGCAACTTGGCGATATTTTGCTGGTTATTGGTGACTGGAAACTGATACGTATCCTGCAAACCAAAATGCGCGATTTTATTGTCCTTAATCTGCCGGTTGAGATCGAAGAGGTGGCTCCGGCAACGTCTCAAGCGCCACATGCGCTTTTTAGCTTGGCACTGATGGTAGCCATGATGCTTACCGATGAAGTACCCAATGTGATTGCCGCATTGATAGCTTGCCTGTTGATGGGAAAATTCCGTTGTATTGATATGGAAAGTGCGTACCGCTCTATTCATTGGCCCAGTATTATCCTGATTGTCGGGATGATGCCGTTTGCTCTGGCATTACAGAAAACGGGCGGGATTGAGCTGATTGTCCGTGGCTTGATGGATATTGCGGGTGATATGGGGCCGAGGGTGATGCTGGTATGTCTGTTTATACTTTGTGCCGTAATCGGCTTGTTTATTTCTAATACGGCAACGGCGGTATTAATGGCACCGATAGCTATTGCTGCTGCACGTGAAATGGCAGTATCGCCCATGCCATTTGCCATGATTATTGGTGTGGCAGCTTCCGCCGCATTTATGACCCCGGTTTCGTCCCCAGTGAATACGCTGGTTCTTGGCCCCGGTGGTTATAAGTTTTCCGATTTTGTCCGTTTGGGCGTGCCATTTACCATGCTGGTGATGGTGATAAGTGTGCTGGTCATCCCTTGGTTGTTTCCATTTTAATGTGGAATATCAAGGCTAATTTCGTCCAATGACAGGCTGAATCCTGGTACAAAAACTTTCATAAAGTAATCCATCTCCTGGCTGTGACGATCAGCCAGGGTTTTTTCAAGTCGGGCTATCGCCAGATTGAATTCATGGTTACCTGCCGATAACTCTTCCAGACATTTGAGGTAAGCACACAGGGAATCGGCCTGTTTAATGATAAAAGTTTCTTCTGTTGTATGCTGGCTGTCATCTAGGATTGGACGGAAATCCTCTTGCAGCTCTGCTGGCAGCATTTCCAGTAATTTTTTCTGCGCGATTTTTTCTATTTTTTTGTATTCCCGTGCAATATGTGGATTGTGATATTTGATCGGAGTGGGTAAATCTCCGGTAATAACTTCGCTGGCATCGTGATACATAGCCAGCAACGCAATGCGTTCAGCATTCACATTGCCACCAAATTTGCGGTTTTTGATAATGGCCAAGGCGTGTGCGACAAAGGCCACTTGTAAGCTATGTTCCGATACATTTTCTGTACGTACATTACGCATCAGAGGCCAACGGTTAATCAGTTTCAAACGGGAAAGGTGGGCAAAAAAGTGGCTCATAATCATCTCTTACAGTAAATATTGTTTTTATTGTGAGCGGTGGATAGGGGTAAAGTAAACCTTAAAATCGTTTCTTATTTTTATCCCTTATTTTCATAGGGAAATCTGCTATTTATCTAAACGGGTATCCAGACTGTATAGCAAGGTTGATATGATTAATTTACATTTATTATTAACTGGCAATGTTATAATCGTAATAGATATCTTTTTTAAAGGAAATTTATGTTTTTACTCCATTTTGCATACAGTTTATATACAAAAATTTCATATAATTTACAATAGTTTGTTATTCATCCAGGCGTTCTCTTTTATTAAGTTTAATAAATGCAATGTTTAATTCTTTTATATCTTGCTAATGCCTTATATAATCGCTGCAAAAATCGTCCATAAAAATAAAAAAATTAGTCTGTGTTACCGGTAAAAAATGAAAATTTATTGACCTTATTTTGCAGAGAGTGGTTATTGGGTATCAATAAAGAGAGTTATGGACGTGGTTATCAAGGATTTCTATCTGACAGGTGAGGTTTTCACCAGTGAAGAAAAAGTGGGTAGGCGAGACTTATCGGAATAGAAGAAATAAGTTTTCGCCTATTCCGATAGAACGCATGGTATGAATAATGTCCGTTATCAGCGATATTTTTCTATACCCGTTATCCTTCAAGTTGCCTCTTTAGTTGGCTGCACTCGCTTACCCCGGTCACGCTCACTCCGGTCACATAGTTACCTATGCTCCCGGGGCTTCACTCCCTATGCCGTCGTGATGCATCTTGAAATCCATGGGGTATATAAACGGTTCTTATTTTTACTGATGATATTTGCCAATAAATCGGGCGAATTTCTGAATTGCCATCTCCAGTTCATCAAGCCTTGGTAGGGTCACGATGCGGAGATGGTCAGGTTCCGGCCAGTTAAATGCGGTTCCCTGCACTAACAAGACCTTCTCTTGTAATAAAAGGTCAAGCACCATCTTCTGGTCATCGTGAACATTAAAACGTTTCGCATCAATTTTTGGAAACATATATAAAGCGCCTTTAGGTTTCACGCAGGAAACGCCGGGGATTTGATTAATTAATTCCCATGCTCGGTTACGCTGCTCATACAAACGGCCACCAGGTAAAATGAATTCACTGATACTTTGGTAACCGCCTAAAGCAGTTTGAATAGCGTGTTGCATTGGCACATTGGCACATAAACGCATTGATGCCAGCATCTCCAAGCCTTCAATGTAGCTCTTAGCGTGTTTCTTCGGGCCATTTAATACCATCCAGCCTTGACGAAAACCTGCAACCCGATATGTTTTGGATAATCCATTAAATGTTACCGTTAACAGATCAGGCGCGAGGGCAGCAATTGAATGATGTTCTGCATCGTCATATAAGATTTTGTCGTAAATTTCATCAGCAAAAATAATCAAATTGTGTTGCCGGGCTATTTCAACAACTTCCAATAGTAATTCTTTACTATATACAGCACCCGTTGGATTATTAGGGTTAATAATCACAATCCCACGTGTGCGGGGCGTAATTTTGTTGCGGATATCATTTAAGTCAGGAAACCAATCTGACCCTTCATCACACATATAATGTACGGCTTTGCCACTGGAAAGTGAAACTGCCGCAGTCCAGAGAGGATAATCAGGTGCGGGAACAAGCATTTCATCACCGGTATTCAGTAATGCTTGCATTGCTTGAACGATTAATTCAGAAACACCATTGCCGATATAAATATCTTCAACGGTCACGTCCATCATATTCCGGGCTTGATAATGTTGCATGATAGCTTTGCGTGCAGAATACAGACCTTTCGAATCTGAATAACCCTGTGCTGTTGGTAAGTTACGGATAACATCTACCAAGATTTCATCTGGTGCTTCAAAACCAAAGGGGGCTGGATTACCAATATTTAATTTGAGGACTTTATTGCCTTCTTCTTCAAGGCGTTTAGCTTCCTTGAGTACGGGGCCGCGGATATCATAACAAACATTATCCAATTTGCTGGATTTTTTAACTGCTAGCATAGAGAGTCTTACCTTATCTTGGTAAAAAAAAGTCGCTTGGCATATAGCGTGTAACATTTAATGTACTCCTCCCTCTGAATGTTTTGAAGATGCATTGATATATTTGGTTAAAATGGTTGTTTTAGTAGGGAAGTTGTTATTTGAGTATCTTTTTATGTAAATTATGTTAGCGTTAAATCCTGAATTTACTGATGATATCAAATTTATAATCTGGATTGTTGTTGTTTTTTAGTGTGGAAATGGGGGTGTTTTTAGCGTGATAACGGCATGGCCGGGCCATTGTGGAGAGAAAGTGAGCATAGCGCAATTTGCCAATAAAAATTGTTGTGTTTGTATAATTTATTCTTATGTATAAGATTTGGCTTGAATTGGCAATTTGGAACTATATATTTTAGAAAGATCAAACAATATTTTTGATCATTTCTGGAAACTAGTTGTAAATTTATCTGAATAGGATTATTAAACATTAGTGATATTGTAGATTTTTACTTTATATTTAGTTTTTCTGATATAACTTATGTTATTCTTTGACGTGAGTCAGAAAACAAAATAACCAAACTAGAAATCACATATAGGGTGTTGTAAATAGGGATTGTCCTCAATTTTATTTAGGAATCCGAGTAACTTTTGCTAAGAAGAGGAGAAAATAAAACCCGCAATGGGTTCAATAGGTAAAAAAACAGCAGTAAATCTTTGCCCTATTTAATAGAGTAGAGTACTGTCTAAGCGATGTTAATTTAATTTGATAGTGCTTACGTAAAAACACCAGGTTAGTTAGTAATTAAAATCAAAAAAAAGTGATGAATAAACAATGATAAATGCAAATCGTCCGATAATGAATCTCGATCTCGATCTGCTAAGAACTTTTGTTGCTGTTGCTGATTTAAATACTTTTGCAGCAGCAGCAGCAGCAGTATGCAGAACGCAATCGGCTGTAAGTCAGCAAATGCAACGTTTGGAGCAGTTGGTGGGCAGAGAGTTGTTTGCCCGTCATGGCCGTAATAAGCTTCTTACAGAGCATGGTCTTCAACTTCTTGGTTATGCAAGACAAATTCTGCGCGCTAACGATGATGCCAGCGCATCATTAACCTATAGCGATGCAGAAGGTGAACTAAGAATCGGTGCATCCGATGATACGGTGGATACACTGCTCCCTTTTTTGTTAAATCGCATCGCTTCCGTTTATCCACGGATGGCAATAGACGTCCGGATAAAGCGTACTCAGTTTATTGAAAGTATGCTGGATAGCCATGAGATCGATTTGGCACTCACAACCGCAAAAATCAGTCATCATCCAAGGACTGTTCTGCGTTCAACACCAGTATTATGGCATTGTGCTCCTGATTTCCAGCTACAGTCAAATGAACCCGTGCCACTGGTTGTGATGGATGAAACCAACCCATTCCGTCAGTTGGCGTTGGATACGCTGGATGAGGTGGGAGTATCGTGGCGGATTGCTTATGAAGCCGCTTCTCTGTCGGCGGTTCGCACGGCAGTGAATGCGGAAGTCGGTATTACTGCTCGTCCTTTGGAAATGCAAAATGCTGATCTGCGTATTTTAGGGGAGAGTGAAGGGCTTCCTCGTTTACCTGAAACCCAGTTCTCTCTGTATAGACATAGTAATGAACAAAATGAATCTGTTCTTACGGTTTTTAGTGCAATAGAGAATAAGAAAACGCCATACGTGGTAACGAGTGTTTCTGAAGAACTTCCTGATGATGACGATATTATTGATGAGTAATATCTGAAACACTTCCCTTTGCTAATACCTCCATTATGGATGGAAGGAGGTATTAGCTCCTCGAATATATTTATAAGTAATCATCAACTAAATTCACCTTATTCTGTTGTTATCGTAATCATTAAATATACGGTAGCATTTTTCTTAACACCCCCTGATTTGGTTAACAAATTGTTATATTGTTAACAAGGTAATAATTTGCTGAATTGATGAAATAAGTATTTCTGTAGTGAACGGGAACTTTTCTCGTCGCGAATGGATAAAAAATATAATTTCTTCAGATTTGAATGAATTATCATCAGTAGTAAAATTTTTTTCTGTCAAATTGTGTACTTGATCAAAGAAATACTCCCTATGTAGCAGTGGAAAGGCAGGTTTTTCCTGAGATAATGATGTGGTAAAAGCGAATTATCGGTTAAACTAGTTGCCGCCACTGTTCGCATGCCAGTTGACTGACACGTTTTAGCAGTGCGGTAGCACGATCCGTTAAGACTAAGTTTGTTGTTTGTAAATAAATGTTAGATTAATTTTGTCATAACAGACAAAATATTGTTGAGAGGAGTAAAAACCAAGAAGATTCACTCCATCAATCATTGATTAACAGTGTTTCAGATTTGGTTGTTACCCCTTCCCTTGAATCGATGTGGTGCAACACTGCCAGACAAAAGAGCAGACACTTTTGACACCACTTTTGATGAGTAAGCAATGAGTATGTCAACATCCACTGAACTCTTTGCCCATCACTGGGCATTCGCGGTATTTCTTTTAGGTGCTTTCGGTCTGTGTGCTTTGATGCTGTTAGGGGCATTTTTCTTGGGCGGGAGAGCGAAAGCCCGGGCAAAACATGTCCCTTATGAATCTGGTATTGATTCTGTCGGTAGTGCTCGTCTCCGTATGTCGGCCAAGTTCTATTTGGTCGCTATGTTCTTTGTCATCTTCGATGTTGAAGCTCTGTTTTTATATGCATGGTCAGTCTCTATCAAAGAGAGTGGCTGGTTAGGCTTTATCGAAGCAAGCATTTTCATTTTGGTGTTACTCGCAGGCTTGTTTTATCTGGTGCGTATTGGGGCGCTGAATTGGACGCCATCTCGTTCAAGCCGCCAGGTAAGTAAACCAAGTGTTGTGATTAACATTAACAATAGTCATCCGCAGTAATAGCGAGGCATTTAAAGATGGATTATACGCTCACCCGCATAGATCCGAACGGTGAGAATGACCGTTATCCCCTGCAAAAACAGGAAATTGTCGCAGACCCACTTGAGCAGCATGTTCACCGTAGTGTTTACATGGGCAAACTGGAGCATGCTCTGCATGATATGGTGAATTGGGGACGTAAAAACTCCCTGTGGCCCTACAACTTTGGTCTTTCCTGTTGTTATGTGGAAATGGCCACATCATTTACCGCTGTTCATGATGTCGCTCGTTTTGGCGCTGAAGTTTTACGTGCATCACCCCGCCAGGCGGATTTTATGGTGGTCGCTGGAACCTGTTTTACCAAAATGGCACCGGTTATTCAGCGCCTGTATGACCAGATGCTTGAGCCGAAGTGGGTTATCTCTATGGGAGCCTGCGCCAACTCTGGTGGTATGTACGATATTTACTCTGTCGTTCAAGGTGTCGATAAGTTTATCCCTGTTGATGTTTATATTCCTGGCTGTCCTCCCCGTCCTGAAGCTTATATGCAAGCTCTGTTGTTGTTACAAGAGTCAATCGGCAAAGAGCGTCGTCCGTTGTCTTGGGTAGTGGGAGATCAAGGGGTTTACCGTGCCAATATGCAGTCAGAAAGAGAACGTAAGCACGGGGAACGTATCGCAGTGAAAAATCTGCGTACGCCAGACGAAGTTTAAGAATCTGTCTTTAGACAGTAGGCGTTACTAAAGTAGCCTAATGAATGTAACCAGAGCAATGTGTTGCGATACTAATCCTGATCAAAACGAACACTGATCAAAGCGTTGTGGTGAAAAATGATGATAGATCAGATAGCGCAAGAAAGCGCCCGGCCTGCGTGGCAAACTCATGATCATCTTGATGATCCGGTCGTGAGTGAGTTGCGTAACCACTTTGGCCCGGATGCCTTTACTGTTCAGCCAACCCGTACTGGTATACCCGTTGTCTGGGTGAAGCGTGAACAATTACTGGAAGTAATGACTTTCCTGAAGAAGCTGCCTAAACCTTATGTCATGCTATTCGATTTGCATGGCATGGATGAACGCCAGCGTACTCACCGGCAGGGTCTGCCAGCGGCAGACTTTTCTGTGTTTTATCACCTGCTTTCTATTGAGCGTAACCGCGATATCATGTTGAAGGTTGCCCTCAGTGAAAAAGACCTGAATCTCCCGACTGCAACTCCTCTGTTCCCAAATGCCAACTGGTATGAGCGTGAAACATGGGAAATGTTTGGTATTGTCTTTAACGGCCATCCAAACTTGCGCCGCATTATGTTGCCACCGACTTGGGAAGGGCATCCGTTGCGGAAGGATTATCCTGCTCGTGCGACAGAATTTGATCCTTTCGAATTGACCAGACAGAAAGAAGATCTGGAAATGGAAGCACTGACTTTCAAACCAGAAGAGTGGGGAATGAAGCGGGGTACCGAGAATGAGGACTTTATGTTCCTTAACCTTGGTCCTAACCATCCCTCTTCTCATGGGGCATTTCGTATCATTCTGCAACTGGATGGTGAAGAGATTGTTGATTGTGTCCCGGATATTGGTTATCACCATCGTGGCGCGGAGAAGATGGGAGAGCGCCAATCTTGGCACAGTTATATTCCCTATACAGACCGTATTGAATACTTAGGCGGTTGTGTTAACGAAATGCCTTATGTGCTGGCGGTGGAGAAACTGGCGGGAATTGACGTGCCTGACCGGGTAAAAACCATTCGCGTTATGTTGTCGGAATTGTTTCGCATTAACAGCCACCTACTCTACATCTCGACCTTCATTCAGGACGTTGGCGGGATGACACCGGTATTCTTCGCCTTTACTGACCGTCAGAAAGTGTATGATCTGGTGGAGGCGATTACCGGTTTCCGTATGCACCCAGCGTGGTTCCGCATTGGCGGCGTTGCTCATGATTTGCCGCGTGGTTGGGATAGATTATTGCGCGATTTCCTCAACTGGATGCCCAAACGTCTTGATTCCTACGTGAAAGCGGCGCTGAAAAACAGCATCCTGAAAGGCCGTTCTATTGGGGTTGCTGCTTATAATTCCAAACAAGCTCTTGAATGGGGCACCACTGGAGCGGGTTTGCGGGCAACGGGTATCGCGTTTGATGTGCGTAAATGGCGGCCATACTCCGGCTATGAAAATTTCGATTTCGACGTGCCGATTGGTAATAACGGCGACTGTTATGACCGCGTGATGTTGAAAGTGGAAGAAGTGCGTCAGAGCTTGCGAATCTTGAAACAGTGTCTGGACAATATGCCTGAAGGTCCATTCAAAGCAGATCATCCACTGACGACACCACCACCGAAAGAGCGTACTTTGCAGCATATTGAGACCATGATTAACCACTTTTTGCAAGTGTCATGGGGACCGGTAATGCCAGCAAATGAATCTTTCCAAATGATTGAGGCCACTAAGGGCATCAACAGCTATTATCTCACCAGCGACGGCAGTACTGTGAGTTACCGTACCCGCGTCCGTACACCGAGTTATCCGCATTTGCAGCAGATCCCATCGGTAATCCGCGGTAGCTTAGTTTCTGACCTGATCGTGTATCTGGGCAGTATCGATTTTGTTATGTCTGATGTGGATCGCTAACTATGCAAAGTGAAATTAACGCGAGTGCTCAACAAGCGCGCCTTGATGTGGTTAACGTAGCAGAGTCTCAGGCAAAAGCAGATTTTGTGCTGAGCACCGAAGAGCACGATGCTATTGAGCATGAAAAACACCACTACGAAGATCCGCGTGCCGCTTCGATAGAAGCATTGAAAATCGTACAGAAGCATCGTGGTTGGGTACCGGATGGTGCCATTTACGCGATTGCTGATGTGCTTGGTATTCCCGCTAGTGATGTGGAAGGTGTGGCAACATTCTACAGCCAGATTTACCGTCAACCTGTGGGCCGCCATATTATTCGTTATTGTGACAGCGTGGTTTGTCATATTACCGGTTATCAAGATGTCCAGGCTGCAATTGAAAAACATCTAAATATCTGTCCGGGGCAGACGACGAAAGATGGGCGTTTTACGTTGTTGCCAACCTGTTGTCTGGGTAACTGTGACAAAGGCCCGACTATGATGATCGATGACGATACGCACAGTTCTGTCAGACCTGAAGAGATTGAGAAGTTACTGGAGCAGTATCCATGACAGCATATTCAGGAATAAAAGAAATTATTCGTACTGAGGAAAACCATCCTCTTACTTGGCGATTGCGTGATGACAAACAACCGGTATGGTTGGATGAATACCGTAGCAAAAATGGTTATCGAGGTGCTGAGAAAGCACTAAAAAGCATGTCCCCAAATGAAGTGGTTTCTCTGGTAAAAGACGCCGGGCTGAAAGGCCGTGGAGGAGCTGGTTTCTCTACTGGTCTGAAATGGAGCCTGATGCCAAAAGATGAAAGCATGAATATCCGTTATCTGCTATGTAACGCAGATGAAATGGAGCCGGGTACCTACAAAGATCGCTTGCTGATGGAACAACTTCCTCATTTACTGGTGGAAGGGATGTTGATCAGTGCATTTGCCCTGAAAGCTTATCGTGGTTATATCTTCCTGCGTGGTGAATATGTGGAAGCGGCTGTACATCTGCGTAAAGCCATCGAAGAAGCTAAGGCAGCGGGTTTGTTGGGTAAAGACATTATGGGCAGCGGCTTTGATTTTGAGTTGTTTGTTCATACCGGCGCGGGGCGTTATATCTGTGGTGAAGAGACCGCACTGATTAACTCATTGGAAGGTCGCCGAGCGAATCCTCGTTCAAAACCGCCATTTCCAGCCACTTCCGGCGCATGGGGTAAACCTACTTGCGTCAACAACGTTGAAACCTTGTGCAACGTTCCTTCAATTCTCGAATACGGTAAAGAGTGGTATATCGGTTTAAGTGCAGGCAAGAGTAAAGATGCCGGTACCAAACTGATGGGTTTCTCTGGTCGGGTGAAAAATCCGGGCTTGTGGGAACTGCCATTTGGTACGACTGCTCGTGAAATTCTTGAAGATTATGCTGGCGGTATGCGTGACGGTTTGAAATTCAAAGCATGGCAGCCCGGTGGTGCAGGAACTGACTTCCTGACTGCTGAACATCTGGATCTGCCAATGGATTTCGAAAATATTGCTAAAGCGGGCAGCCGCTTGGGTACGGCCTTGGCAATGGCAGTTGACCATGAAATTAATATGGTTTCGTTGACGCGTAATCTCGAAGAATTCTTTGCCCGTGAATCTTGCGGCTGGTGTACTCCATGTCGTGACGGGTTGCCGTGGAGCGTAAAAATCCTGCGTGCAATAGAGCGTGGGGAAGGGCAACCCGGGGATATTGAAACGTTGGAGCAGCTCTGTCGTTTCCTTGGGCCAGGTAATACGTTCTGTGCTCACGCACCAGGGGCCGTGGAACCACTACAGAGTGCCATCAAATATTTCCGTGATGAATTCGAAGCTGGAATTGTGACTAAAGACTATGGGAACACCCATTTCATTGCGGGTATCCAGTCAAACCTGTTAAAGCAGCGTTGGTAATGGGTTCTTCACGAAATTAGCAGAATTTTTGATTAACACTTGCTGAAAAGCAGGTCATTTGGAAGCATGCTGACTATGGCTACGATACATGTAGACGGCAAAAAATATGATGTAGACGGGGCTGATAACCTGTTACAAGCTTGCCTCTCTTTGGGGTTGGATATTCCTTATTTTTGCTGGCATCCAGCGCTTGGAAGCGTTGGCGCTTGCCGCCAGTGTGCGGTGAAGCAATATCAAAATGCGGATGATACGCGCGGTCGTTTGATCATGTCCTGTATGACTCCGGCAACGGATGGCACTTTTATCTCTATTGATGATGAAGAGGCTAAACAGTTCCGTGAGAGTGTGGTTGAGTGGTTGATGACTAACCATCCGCACGATTGCCCGGTATGTGAAGAAGGGGGCAACTGTCACTTACAGGATATGACCGTGATGACTGGTCATACATTCCGTAAATACCGTTTTACTAAGCGTACTCATAACAATCAGGAATTGGGGCCGTTTATTTCTCATGAAATGAACCGCTGTATTGCCTGTTATCGTTGCGTACGTTACTACAAAGATTATGCCGACGGCACTGATTTTGGTGTTTATGGCGCTCACGATAACATCTATTTTGGTCGCCCTGAAAGTGGCACGTTGGAAAGCGAGTTCTCCGGTAACCTGGTAGAAATCTGTCCAACCGGGGTATTTACTGATAAAACCCATTCTGAACGTTATAACCGTAAATGGGATATGCAGTTTGCGCCAAGTATCTGTCAACAGTGCAGCATTGGCTGTAATACCAGCCCGGGGGAGCGTTATGGTGAATTACGCCGTATCGAGAACCGTTATAACGGGACGGTAAACCACTATTTTATGTGTGACCGTGGTCGTTTCGGTTACGGTTATGTCAACCGCAAAGATCGCCCTCGCCAGCCACGGCAATTGCGTGGTGATCATTGGATCTCGCTTAACGCTGAACAGGCCATGCAGGGTGGGGCGGATATTTTGCGTCAGGCCAAAAATGCCATCGGTATCGGTTCTCCACGCGCCAGTTTGGAAAGCAACTTTGCACTACGTGAACTGGTGGGCGCGGAAAACTTCTATAGTGGGATTGCTGCGGCTGAACAACAACGCCTTGATATGATGCTGGAAATTCTGCAACAGGGTGGTGTTTATACACCGTCGCTGCGTGAAATTGAAAGCTATGATGCGGTATTGATTTTAGGCGAAGATTTAACGCAAACCGGTGCCCGGATGGCACTGGCGGTTCGTCAGGCTGTGAAAGGTAAAGCTCGCGAAATGGCTGCTGCTCAGAAAGTTGCTGATTGGCAGATTGCCGCTGTGATGAATATTGGTCAGCGTGCCAAATATCCTCTGTTTGTAACCAACGTGGATGATACGCATCTGGATGATATCGCAGCGTGGAATTATCGTGCGCCGGTTGATGATCAGGCTCGTTTTGGTTTTGCAGTCGCTCATGCATTGGATAACACGGCGCCGGCAGTCGAGAATTTGCCTGACGAATTGAGAGCCAAAGTGGATATGGTTGCGCAAGCATTGATTGGCGCGAAGAAACCGTTAATTATCAGCGGCAGTAACGTCGGCAGTGATGCGATTATTCAAGCAGCCGCTAATATTGCCTGGGCACTGAAAGACCGAGGTTCAGATGTCGGTTTGTCGTTTGTTGCAATCTATGCGAATAGTATTGGATTGGCAATGATGGAGGCTCAGCCACTGGATATTGCTCTGCAACGTCTAAGTAGTGGTAAATCTGATACGGCTATTGTGATGGAAAATGATCTCTATCGGCATGCCGCAGCAGATAAGGTAGACGATGCACTGAACAATCTGAAAAACCTGGTTGTGGTTGACCATCAACGCACTGCTATCATGGATAAAGCCCATTTGATTCTGCCAGCTTCCAGCTTTGCAGAAAGTGACGGCACGTTGGTGAATCAGGAGGGTCGGGCCCAGCGTTATTTCCAAGTTTTCGAACCCTCTTTCTATGACAAATCGGTGGTGATGCTGGAGAGTTGGCGTTGGTTGCACTCCTTGCATACAACGTATGCTGAACGTCATTTGGATTGGACGCAGCTTGACCATGTGATTGATGCCTGCGTTGAAGCAATGCCACAGCTTAAAGGCATTGTTGATGCAGCGCCTGATTCTACGTTCCGCATCCGTGGTCAGAGACTGGCTCGTTCACCGCACCGTTACAGTGGTCGTACTGCTATGTTGGCGAATCTCAGCGTACATGAGCAACGTCAGCCGCAGGATGTCGATTCGCCATTTGCTTTCTCAATGGAAGGTAACAACAGTCCTAATGCCCATCGTCAGCAGGTGCCATTTGCATGGGCGCCGGGCTGGAACTCACCACAGGCTTGGAACAAATTCCAGGCGGAGGTAGGTGGTCATCTGCGCTTTGGCGATCCTGGTGTGCGTCTGATTGAAACCACTGATGGCGGTTTGAACTATTTTGATCAGATTCCGACAGCATTTACTGCACAAAATAACCAATGGACAGTGGCTCCTTACCATCATTTGTTTGGTAGTGAAGAGCTAACTCAACGTTCCGATGTGATTCAGGAACGCATGCCGGAACCTTATGTGATGCTCAATAGCAAAGATGCGGATCAATTAGGTGTGAAAACGGGTTCTGTTCTGGAGTTTGATTGTTTTGGTCAGCAACTGCGTCTGGCAGTTCGTCTGAGTGAAAATCTTGCTCAAGGGCAGATCGGTTTGCCAATGGGAATGCCGGGTATTCCTCCGGTATTGGCAGGTGTTTCCGTGAATAATCTGCGGGAGGTTGCACAATGAGTTGGTTAACCCCCGAAATTATTGATGTGCTGATCGCTGTTCTGAAAGCAGTGGTGATCCTGGTAGTGGTTGTTGTCTGTGGGGCATTGATGAGCTTTGGTGAACGTCGTTTGCTAGGGCTGTTTCAAAACCGTTATGGGCCTAACCGCGTAGGTTGGGGCGGATCGTTACAGATCGTCGCTGACATGATCAAAATGTTCTTCAAAGAGGACTGGGTACCCCGTTTTGCGGACAGAATGATCTTTACCTTGGCACCGGTGATTGGTTTCGTTTCTCTGTTGCTGGCATTTGCCATTGTGCCGATCACGCCGACTTGGATGGCCGCTGATCTGAACATCGGCATTTTGTTCTTCATGATGATGGCGGGTCTGGCTGTCTATGCGGTGCTGTTTGCTGGATGGTCAAGTAACAACAAATACTCGTTACTGGGGGCAATGCGTGCTTCTGCGCAGACACTGAGTTACGAAGTGTTTATTGGTCTCTCTTTTATGGGCGTTGTTGCGCAGGCGGACTCCTTCAATATGGTGGATATCGTCAATGCACAAGAGCATATGTGGAATGTCATTCCTCAGTTCTTTGGCTTCTTGACTTTTGCTATCGCGGGTGTGGCGGTGTGTCACCGTCATCCATTTGACCAGCCGGAAGCAGAACAGGAACTGGCTGATGGCTATCATATTGAATATTCCGGTATGAAATTCGGTCTGTTCTTCGTTGGTGAATATATCGGTATTGTCACGGTTTCTGCCCTGATTGTGACAATGTTCTTTGGTGGTTGGCATGGTCCGTTCCTGCCGCCGTTTGTCTGGTTTGCGTTGAAAACGGCATTCTTCATGGTGATGTTCATCCTGATACGTGCCTCTTTACCGCGTCCGCGTTATGACCAGGTGATGGCGTTTGGCTGGAAAATCTGTCTACCGCTGACCTTACTTAACCTGCTGGCGACTGCGGCAGTGATTTTGTACAACGCTCAATAAGGGGGGAATGAACCATGACATTGAAAGAGTTAGTGGTTGGTTTTGCCACCCAGGTACGCAGTATTTGGATGATTGGCTTGCATGCCTTTCATAAGCGCGAAACCCAAATGTATCCAGAGGAACCGGTTTATCTGCCACCCCGTTACCGTGGCCGTATTGTGTTGACGCGCGATCCGGACGGTGAAGAGCGTTGTGTTGCCTGTAACCTGTGTGCGGCTGTTTGCCCGGTGGGATGTATTTCACTGCAAAAGGCTGAACATGAAGATGGTCGTTGGTATCCAGAATTTTTCCGCATTAACTTCTCACGTTGTATTTTCTGTGGCTTATGTGAAGAAGCTTGCCCGACTACTGCGATCCAATTAACGCCTGATTTCGAAATGGGGGAATTTAAGCGTCAGGATTTGGTATATGAAAAAGAGGACCTGACGATTTCAGGTCCGGGTAAATATCCTGATTATAACTTTTACCGTAAGACAGGTATGGCAATTGACGGCAAATCAAAAGGTGAAGCCGACAATGAAGCGAAACCTATCGACGTTAAAAGCCTGTTGCCGTAAGGAGCGATATTCATGGAATTTACGTTTTATACCGCTGGGCTGATTGCCATATTGGCAACTATCAGGGTAATTACCCATACCAATCCGATACATGCGCTTTTGTATCTGATCGTTTCTCTGCTGGCGCTTTCAGCGGTGTTTTTCTCTCTGGGCGCTTATTTTGCCGGTGCGCTAGAGATCATCGTTTACGCCGGGGCTATTATGGTGTTGTTCGTTTTCGTGGTGATGATGCTTAACCTTGGCAAATCTGTTGTTGAACAGGAGCGTGTTTGGTTGAAACCGCGGACGTGGATTGGTCCGGGAATGCTGTCAACAGTGCTGCTTGTTGTGCTGGTGTATACCATTATCAATGTTTCTCATGGCGATATTGCCGACAATATCACGGGTGAAGTTGTCAGTGCCAAAGAAGTGGGTATCAGTTTGTTTGGTCCGTATGTATTGGCCGTTGAACTGGCTTCTTTGCTGTTGCTTGCCGGTATGGTGGTGGCGTATCACATTGGCCGTGAACACAAACAGGGTGAAGTGCTCAGCAACCGAAATGCGGAGGAACAACCATGATACCTCTTCAACATGGACTGATTTTGGCGGCAATTCTATTTGTGTTGGGCCTGACCGGGCTCATCATCCGCCGTAATCTGTTGTTTATGTTAATTGGGCTCGAAGTGATGATTAATGCTGCGGCTCTGGCTTTTGTTGTGGTAGGCAGCTATTGGGGCCAGCCAGATGGTCAAGTGATGTTTATTTTGGCTATCAGCTTGGCGGCGGCAGAGGCGAGTATTGGCTTGGCGCTGTTATTGCAGCTCTATCGTCGTCGCCAGAATCTGAATATTGATACAGTCAGTGAGATGCGCGGATGAACTTACTCTATTTAACAATTCTGCTGCCACTGCTGGGATTTTTGCTGTTGGCATTTTCCCGTGGCCGCTGGTCTGAAAATACATCAGCTACCATCGGGATTAGTTCTGTTGGTTTGGCTGCGTTGGTTACCTTATGGGTAGCTATCGATTTCAACAGTCAGAATGGTGCGGGTGATCTGGTTTACAGTCAGAACCTGTGGAACTGGATGGAAGTTGGGAATTTCAGTATTCCGTTCACTCTGGTTCTTGATGGTTTATCGCTTACCATGTTGAGTGTGGTAACGGGTGTTGGTTTTCTGATCCATATGTATGCCTCGTGGTATATGCGTGGTGAAGAGGGCTATTCCCGTTTCTTCGCTTATACCAACCTGTTTATTGCCAGCATGGTGATACTGGTTCTGGCAGATAACATGATGCTGATGTATCTCGGTTGGGAAGGGGTAGGGCTGTGCAGTTATTTGCTGATTGGCTTCTACTATACCAATCCGGCGAATGGTGCAGCAGCAATGAAAGCCTTTGTCGTTACCCGTGTGGGTGACGTCTTCCTGGCTATCGGCATGTTCATTTTGTATGACAATTTGGGAACGTTGAACTTCCGCGAGTTGGCGATTTTAGCTCCACAGCATCTGGAAGCCGGTTCTTCGGTGATTACCTGGGCGACTCTGATGTTATTGGGGGGAGCAGTAGGTAAATCAGCCCAGTTGCCGTTACAAACTTGGTTGGCCGATGCGATGGCCGGTCCAACGCCAGTTTCTGCGTTGATTCATGCTGCAACGATGGTAACCGCCGGGGTCTACTTAGTTGCACGTAGTCACGGCCTATTCTTGATGGCGCCAGAAATCCTGCAACTGGTTGGCACTGTCGGTGCTATCACGCTGGTGTTGGCAGGTTTTGCCGCGTTAGTACAAACCGATATTAAGCGTGTATTGGCTTACTCAACCATGAGCCAGATTGGTTACATGTTCCTGGCGTTGGGGGTTCAGGCGTGGGATGCAGCAATCTTCCACCTGATGACTCACGCTTTCTTTAAGGCGCTGTTGTTCCTGGCATCGGGTTCCGTTATCTTGGCCTGTCACCATGAGCAGAATATTTTCAAAATGGGAGGATTGCGTAAATCCATTCCGTTGGTTTATGCCTGCTTCCTGGTAGGTGGCGCGGCGTTATCAGCGTTGCCAATTGTCACCGCGGGTTTCTACAGTAAAGATGAAATTCTGTGGGGAGCAATGTCACATGGTCATATTAACCTTATGCTAGCTGGTCTGGCGGGTGCATTTATGACCTCTTTGTATACCTTCCGTATGATTTTCATTGTATTCCACGGTGAGGCGAAAACAAAAGCTCATCCTGTTAAAGGTATTACCCATCACCTGCCGTTACTGGTATTGCTGGTGCTTTCCACCTTTGTGGGCGCACTAATTGCGCCACCATTGGCGGGTGTGTTGCCGGGAAGCCATGCAACGGATCACACAGGAAAAATGACCTTGGAAGTGGTTTCTGGTGTGATCGCTGTCGCGGGTATTTTGCTGGCAATGGCACTGTATTTGGGTAAACGTCAGTTAGTGAATGGTGTGGCACAAAGTGCTCCGGGGCGTTTCTTCTCCGTATGGTGGTTTAATGCTTGGGGTTTTGATGTTCTCTATGATTGGGTATTTGTTAAGCCGTTCAAGAACATTACACATGTATTGCGAAACGATCCGCTAAATTCACTGATGAATATTCCTGCGGTGTTATCACGCTGGAGTAACAAAGGTCTTAGTCTGAGTGAAAATGGACAGGTCCGTTGGTACGTTGCCTCTATGGGGTTGGGTGCAGTGCTGGTTTTAGCTCTGCTGCTACTGGTTTAATTTAAGGGATACATTGCGCCATGCTATTACCTTGGCTAATTCTTATGCCCTTCATCGGTGGCCTGTTAAGTTGGCAGGCCGAACGCTTCGGTACCCGTGTACCGCGTTGGATCGCGTTAATTTCGATGGGGTTGACTCTGGTGCTCTCTCTGCAACTGTGGTTGCAGGGGGGCTATACCTTGGCGAATCCGCAAGGGATCCCTCAATGGCAAGAGGAATTTCTTATGCCGTGGATCCCACGTTTTGGTATCAGTATTCACCTTGCTCTGGATGGCTTATCGCTGCTGATGGTGGTGTTGACCGCACTACTGGGGCTGATGGCTATTCTCTGTTCATGGACGGAAAATCAGCCATATCAGGGCTTTTTCCACTTGAACCTGTTGTGGATCCTGGGTGGTGTGATGGGGGTGTTCCTCGCTATCGACATGTTCCTGTTCTTCTTCTTCTGGGAAATGATGTTGGTGCCGATGTACTTCTTGATTGCACTGTGGGGGCACCGAGGCTCAGGCGGTAAAACCCGTATCACCGCGGCGACCAAATTTTTTATTTACACCCAAGCCAGTGGCTTGGTGATGTTAATTGCGATTATGGCGCTGGTACTGGTTCATTATAACGGGACAGGTGAGTGGACATTCAGCTATGGAAAGCTGCTGAATACACCAATGTCACACACCGTTCAATACTTGCTGATGCTCGGTTTCTTCATTGCTTTTGCTGTAAAAATGCCAGTAGTGCCTTTACATGGGTGGTTACCTGATGCGCACAGTCAGGCACCAACAGCGGGTTCTGTTGACTTGGCGGGTATCTTGCTGAAAACCGCGGGTTATGGTCTGTTGCGTTTCGGTTTGCCACTGTTCCCGGAAGCTTCTCATGAGTTTACTCCCATTGCGATGTGGTTCGGTGTGCTTGGGATCTTCTATGGCGCATGGATGGCATTCAGCCAGACAGATATCAAACGCTTGATTGCTTATACCAGTATCTCTCATATGGGGTTTGTGTTAATCGCGATCTATTCTGGCAGCCAGCTTGCTTACCAAGGGGCAATTATTCAGATGATTGCTCATGGTCTGTCAGCCGCAGGTCTGTTTATTCTCTGTGGGCAGCTTTATGAGCGCTTACATACCCGTGATATGAATCTTATGGGTGGTTTGTGGAAACGCGTGCAGTTCTTGCCTGCGTTATCGCTCTCTTTTGCTGTGGCGACACTAGGGATGCCGGGGACCGGTAACTTCGTCGGTGAATTTATGATCCTGTTTGGTAGTTTTAGTGAATTTCCGTTAATTATAACGATTTCTGTGTTTGGTCTGGTCTTCGCCTCTGTCTATGCCCTGTATATGATGCAGCGTGCTTACTACGGTGAATCAAAATCAGATGAACCACTAAGACGAATGGATATGCGAGAAGTATCCATTGTAATGGTGCTGTTGATATTACTGGTGGTGATGGGTTTCTACCCACAACCTATCCTTGATACTTCAGCGGCAGCGATGGATAACATCCAGACCTGGTATTCAGCTTCAATTTCAACTACAAGGCCGTAATTCGCCATGACAATAACTCCTCAACAACTGATCGCGCTGTTACCGCTGTTGATCGTCGGATTGACGGTAGTCGTTGTGATGCTGTCCATTGCGTGGCGACGCGATCACTTTATTAATACCACTCTGACCGTGATAGGTTTGAATCTGGCTCTGCTGTCTCTCTATTTTGTCGGACAGCAAGAAGCGATGGATGTCACTCCACTGGTTCATGTGGATAGCTATGCTATGCTCTATATCGGTCTTGTACTGGTTGCAAGCCTGGCAACGACGACTTTCGCCTATTCCTGGCTAGAAAATTATCCAGATAACAAAGAAGAGTTCTATTTACTGGTGCTGATAGCGACAGTGGGCGGGATTCTTCTGGCGTGTGCAAACCACTTGGCATCATTGTTTATCGGTATTGAGTTATTAACTTTACCGCTGTTTGGTTTGATTGGTTATGCATATCGTCAGAAACGCTCTCTGGAAGCGGCTATCAAGTATATGCTGCTGTCTGCGGCAGCCTCTTCTTTCATGCTGTTTGGTATAGCGTTGTTATATGCGGAATCAGGCGATCTCTCTTTTGCCGCACTGGGGCATCGTTTGTCTGACAGCTATATCTATCAACCTTTGATACTGTCAGGCTTGGGTATGCTGGTTGTTGGCCTTGGCTTTAAATTATCACTGGTACCTTTCCATCTCTGGACACCGGATGTTTATCAGGGAGCGCCTGCTCCGGTCTCCACCTTTCTGGCAACAGCCAGTAAGATAGCGATTTTCGCAGTAGTAGTGCGTTTGTTTGTTGAAGCACCAATGGCGGATAGTGAAGCACTGCGTACGGTATTAACCGTTATTGCAATTGCTTCTATGCTGTTCGGTAACTTGATGGCGCTGACCCAGACAAATATCAAACGGCTGCTTGGTTACTCTTCTATTGCTCACCTGGGTTATCTGCTGGTGGCACTGGTGGCGGTACAGAACCACCAGCTTTCAGAAGAAACGGTCGGTATCTATCTGGCAGGTTATCTGTTTAGCAGTATCGGTGCATTTGGCGTTGTTAGCCTCATGTCCAGCCCATATAAAGGGCCGGATGCGGATTCCCTCTACTCATACCGTGGCCTGTTTTGGCATAAACCTATTCTGTCCGCGGTGATGACGGTGATGATGTTGTCATTGGCGGGGATCCCAATGACGTTCGGTTTTATTGGTAAGTTCTACGTCATTGTGTTGGGTGTGAAAGCGGAACTGTGGTGGCTGACGGGGGCTGTGGTGGTAGGTAGTGCTATCGGCCTGTATTACTACCTGCGGGTGATGGTCAGTTTGTACCTGCCTGCGCCAAAGGCCCTTAACCGCGACACACCAAGGAACTGGGCATCGACTGCCGGCGGGATGGTTGTTCTGATTTCCGCATTATTGGTATTAGCGCTAGGTATCTGGCCTCAACCGTTGATTGATGTGATACAGCAAGCGAAAATTATTCTCTAAATAGCCAGTTGGTTGTTACCCATTATTTGGAATATAAAAACCCGGTAAGATTATCCTTACCGGGTTATTGCAAGTTATTGATAACGATTTCTTTTCTCTGAACTGTACTTCATACCTGTTTTATTCGCTTATGGTACTAAATATCTTGTATTGCTTGATGAAGAGCTGGGAGCAAGCCGTATTTATTTCAGCAGAATCCCTCTGTATTGCGATTCCAGATTGTCAAGGTAGTTTAGCTGATCGTGTATGAGTTTAGTCAGGTTTTGCTGGCGGGTTTGATCATCTATGGTCTCCTGTAATTGATTGGCAAAGATGCTCCATACTTGCTCCAGTTTAGTTGCCTGGAGTAATAGGGTAGTGCGTTCTTTGTCGATTTGATGCACATCAGCTATACCGGCAATCCGTTGTTCTACGCCTTTTAACTGGGTATTTAAGTCGTCGCCATCTTTGGTTAATTGAGCGATTTGTTGATCCAATTTGATCCTGGCATCAGCTAGCTCAACATATTTTAGTCCAGTGGAGATATTGCTCAGAATCTTTTTGGTGATTTCAATTCCTTGTTTGATTGCCTGTTTGATAAGTTCTTTTTTAGGGCTATCCAGATTCAGTTTGTCCAGTTCACTGACATTGGGAATATAGTCCTTAAACATATCGGCCAGATTATATTGACGGATAATGTTTTGACTTTCGATGAGCTTATCGCGATCTGGGATTAATTTGGCCTTATCTTGCTCTTTCTGCGTGATATCAGCTTGCAGTTCTTCTTTTCTTTCCTGCTCTTCTTTCAGGCGCTCTTCCAGACGTTCTAAAATAACGACATTCCGAACATCAGCAATTTTGCTGGTCATTATGTTAGCTTCTTCGTGTAAGCTGGAAATGACGTTTTTAACATCTTTGTTCAAATTGCGTACTTGTTCTGAACGTGCATCCAACAGGGTATTTCGTGTCTCGTCATCCAATTCTGAATTTTCCAGAGCAGTATCAATTTCGATGATGGTCTGGAAATAGTCTTGAGGCGGGAGTTGTCTCAGGACAGTTTGTAGTTGTGGTACAGAGGCGCGAGCGGCTTCGTCGATATCACGACTGTATAAGCTTATGCGCAGAGTTTTGTCCTGGATGATTTCAATGCCTGATTTTTGTTGGTGCGTTAAACGCCAGATATTTTTCACCGCCTGACTCAAAGTTTTTACACTAATTTCTGGATAAGTGATAGTTTCCTGAGGGAAAGTAATGACTTCAGTCATTTTAAGACTCCTTTTTTCTATAATCCTATGTAATACAGGGAACGATTAGTTATAGCGATGTTTGTATTCTTTCAATGCTTCATCGAAAACCTTGACTAATTGTTTAGCGGAACCTTCCACCTCTTTCCAAGGGTTTATGACTTGCTGGAATTTAGTTATAAAAGAGGTCAGGTTCAGTGCATCGTTAATTTGGGTGAATTTATCTTTAGAAGCATTGATCTGGGTCAGCATGGATTGCCACATGTAATCTAAATGGTTCAGAGCCACTTCTGCATCCAATAAGCGGGTATCAATGTCGCTAAAATCAAGGGATAAACTAGTAATAGATTTTTGTAATGCGCGTTTACCTTTGATGCTCTCTTCTAGGCTGCGTACTTCTTCGATCAGCATGTTTTTACGTTTTCGTACTTCTTCTGCCTTGGAACCAAAAATGCCGCCAGTAATAGCGAGGCCGATCAGTCCCCCTGCGATACCGGAGAAAGCCAAGCCTACGAATCTATCGTAGTCTTTCTTGAGTTGGACAATTTCCTCTTTTTTCTCAATGATCTTATCGTCCAGATCTCCGATGCTGACTGACATCTTATTGTCTTTCATCATCTTTCGCTTATTTTCGACTTGTGGTTGTAAACCTAGAGCAATGCTGCCGTTTGACAATCTACCGCCAATCAGCTTTAGCTTGAAATCGGATACTTCGGTTTTGACCTTTTCAGTTTTATCACGCTGTTTTTTAATATCATTTTTCATGGTGTCAAGGATTTCCTCTAGAGCAGATGATACTTCTCTGTCTTCATGGGTGTAGGTGATCTGGGCGAGTTGTCTCTCCGATATTTCTCCTAGTCTCCTTTTTATGCGTGTGATAATTGGCATTTCATTAATAATGCTAATGATATTTTCACCTGTTTCGGTGATTTGTTTGCCAATAATTTCTAGGTCTATGCTCTGTTGCAGAATATCGTTTTCCACATCGCTCCAGCTAAACGAGTGAGTGCGGATTTCTTCAAACAAGATATGAATATCTTCTGGTTCCAGTCCAGCGATATTGACTCTTTGGTAGCCGAGATAGCTCTTTATTTCCTCAAGATTAAAAGGGAGTGATAGACCTTTTTTAACATACAGTTTGATATTAATCAGGTCTTCTTTGGTAAATATTCCTCCGGGGCGTGCAACACCTTCTTGTTTACCAGTCAGTAATTGCAAGGTAGCCGAGGGAATATCTGTTTCGTTCAGTGTTTTTTCCGCTGGAAGTTGAGCTAATAACATATATTTCTCCATTAATGGTTCTTGCTTTATTGAAAAATCATTAAATACATCAAGGCATAACCGAACGTTATAATACTCATGTTGTTAAATTAACGTTGTGTTTTTTATTGAATAATCTGAATTAAAAATACATATATTTGCATGATTGATTGTTGTGAAAATAGTTTAATTCATGAGTTTTATTAAATAATTGTCTACATTTTTATCAGTCTTAAATGAAATTATTTATGATTTTTGTATATCTAATATATGAAATTAAATAGTATGAATTTTTATTATTTTAATAATTAAATGTAAAATAAATCTTTTGTCTTTCTTGTTCATATAGTTTGAAATTTCATTTTTTAATTTATGTTAAGATGATAAATATAAAGTATTTTAATGTTATTTTTATAAAATATATTTTAAAACAATCAGTTATGTTGGTTGCATGATGTGAGGATTATATAATTTCTATATTGTTAATTTAAAGGATAGGTAATGTGATTTTTTTATCAAGAATAAGTTGGATGTTTTTTGTTTTGTTATTTATGGTATGTTTAAAAAATAGATGGAATAGCATCCTATTCTCCTTATGTCATTGAATAAATTTTTTGTTATTTTTATATCTATATTTTAATTAAAGTCTTAATTGTTTATATGATGGTTTAAATTAACAAATAAGAAGGATTTTTTTATAATTATATTTAGTTATTATGGAAGTAACATTTGTTTTTTATAGGGCGATTTTTTAGAAGAATAAATATTTATTCCGTTGTTTATAATGACGGTATTTATTTAGTAAATTTTCCGTAGTAAGTAAAAGAGTCGTTTTTTTATAAATTGCATCGTGAAAATTGATTATGCTAATGAACTTAATATTTGTTATCGGAATGGCTGAGTCTCTGATTTAGCCTGTTTCAGTGTTGGGATAAGAGCATGTTGCTAACGGAATCGAACAAGCATAACGACATAAATAATCAGGGCTTTAATTATTATTAATGCCCCGTATAATCCTACTTTTTATCATGTCTTTTGGGGCAGAAGTGGTGAATCAAATTGCTAATGTTGTCGCTGATGTATGTAAAACACTGAATAATGAACAAGTTAGCGAAGTTGGTATCCAACAGATTTCATTTCCTCTGCCAGCAGGTTGCAGCACTTACTGGTTGGAATGGCTGGCAGCGCAGTCTCATTATCCGCAGTTCTATTGGCATCACAGAGAGGGCCATGAAGAAGTCGCTGCTTGTGGGCAAATCCATCTTTTCAGTGATATCGCTTTAGCCGAAAATTTTTTGCAGAGAAACCGTCAGTTTCCACAGATACGGATCTGGGGGCTGAATGCTTGGGATCGGATTCAACCAGCCCGTATTACGCAATCAGAAGCAGGGGAAACGGGTTATCTGTTTTTGCCCCGTATCGAATTACGCCGCTGCCGTGATGAAAGCTGGTTGTATCTGAATATAGCTGGTCCGCAGGATGTAAGGAATGCACGGGAATTTCTGCAACAATTAGTTCCGCACCAGGAATTCTCTGCGTTACAGGCGGTGGTAGTGAATGCGGAGAATATGCCGGAACGCGCCCGGTGGAGTGATTTGATTGAGCAGGCTTTGGACACTATTACCCATCGTAAGATGGAGAAGGTCGTGATGGCGCGTAAGACGCAACTAGAACTGAGTGAATCTTTAGCGGCTGCACAGTTTATGGCAGCGAGTCGCCAGATAAATCACTGTTGTTATCATTTTATGCTAGCTTTTAATCAGCATGAGGCATTTTTGGCGTCTTCACCAGAACGGCTTTACCACCGTAAGCAGACTCAGCTTTATACAGAGGCTCTGGCGGGGACGGTTGCTAATTCTGATGATGCTCAGCAAGCCGAAAAATTGGGGCAATGGTTGCTAGGTGATAAAAAAAATCAGCATGAAAACCTGCTAGTTGTTGATGATATTTGCCAGCGTCTTCAAGACGCTGTGGTTTCTGTCGATGTTGCTCCGCCAGATGTGATTCGTTTGCGAAAGGTTCAGCATTTGCGCCGCCGAATTCAGGGAAAACTAAAGAGTGCCAGTGATAGTGACTGCTTGCATCGTTTACAACCAACGGCCGCTGTTGCTGGATTACCTCGTGAAGCGGCGCGTGATTTTATTCGTGATAGCGAGTTATTCAGTCGTGATTGGTACGCCGGGTCCGCAGGATATCTTTCCTGTGAACAGAGTGAGTTTGCGGTTTCACTACGTTGCGCACAAATTAACAACAATTTACTTTCACTGTATGCCGGTGCGGGGATTGTGATGGGATCTGATCCACAACAGGAGTGGATAGAGATAGAGAATAAAGCTGCCGGGTTGCGCACTTTGCTGAAAGGTGAATGAAAACAATCTCCGATTAAATGGCAATTCATTGAACTAGGATAAAGAAATAATTATCGGTGCCGTTAGGCTAATGGCCAGCTTTTATAGAAATTCTTTGAGTAAAATATGTCAAACAGCACATTTAACCGCCGCTGGGCGGAACTTTTATTGGAAGCACTTACTCGCCACGGATTACGTCATGTTTGCATTGCGCCCGGTTCACGCTCCACGCCTTTGACAATAGCTGCCGCAGCAAATAACAAACTGATTTGTCATACTCATTTTGACGAACGCGGATTAGGACATCTGGCACTGGGATTATCCAAAGCAAGCAGAGAGCCGGTTGCCGTTATCGTGACTTCTGGAACCGCAGTGGCAAATCTCTATCCTTCATTAATTGAAGCCAGTTTAACGGGTGAACGAATGGTTTTCCTTACGGCTGATCGGCCTCCAGAATTGATGGATTGTGGTGCGAGTCAGGCTATTCGTCAAAATGGTATTTTTGCTTCTCATCCATGCCAAACAATTTCTTTGCCAAGACCGACCGTAGATATACCGGCAAGCTGGCTGGCTTCTGTCATAGATCATAGTATGGCGAATTTGCGGCATGGGGCCTTGCATATTAATTGCCCATTTGCCGAACCATTATATGGTAATGAAGAGCCTGTTTATGATGAGTGGCAGCAGCAGTTAGGCGATTGGTGGAAAAGTAAAACACCTTGGTTGAGCCAGCCAGTAGCTAATGTTGTGGCGGAAGTAGCGGATTGGGACTGTTGGCAACAGAAAAAAGGCGTTGTATTGGCTGGTCGAATGAGTGCCGAAGAGGGAGTTAATGTTGGTAAATGGGCAAAGGCATTGGGCTGGCCGTTGATTGGCAATGTGCTTTCACAAACTGGGCAGCCATTGCCTTGTGCCGATTTATGGTTGGATAATCCTCATGTGCAGGAGATTTTAGCGCAAGCACAACTGGTAGTGCAGTTTGGTTCCAGCCTGATAGGGAAACGCTTGTTACAGTGGCAGGCGAAATGCCAGCCGCAGGAGTTTTGGATTATTGATCCGATACCAGGCCGGCTTGATCCTGCCAATCATCGTGGTAAAAAATTGACCTGTCATATTGCTGACTGGTTACTGGCTCATCCGGCACAGCCGCGTATACCGTGGGCACAATCATGTACATTGTGGGCAGAAGAGCTCAAAGTCTGGTCAGAAAAAGCAGTTAACTGTGTCAGAACCGAATTGGCTGGGAAATTCTGTGAAGCAACGGTGGCCTATCGATTATGTGAATTACTGCCTGAACGCGGGCAGCTGTTTGTCGGTAACAGCCTGATTATTCGTTTGATTGATGCACTGGGGCAATTACCGGCTGGGTATCCGGTTTATAGTAATCGGGGCGCTAGCGGCATTGATGGATTAATTTCCACTGCGGCGGGTGTGCAACGGGCAACAGCAAAGCCCACTTTGGCTATTATCGGTGATTTATCGGCGCTTTATGATCTCAATAGCTTGGCACTGTTGCGTCATCCTTCCGCTCCAATGGTATTAATTGTGGTAAATAATAACGGCGGGCAGATTTTCTCTTTACTACCCACTCCTGAAGAAGCAAGGCAGCGTTTTTACTGTATGCCTCAATACGTTAATTTTAATCATGCGGCGGCGATGTTCGGCTTGAAATATGCCAGCCCACAAAATTGGATGGAATTGCAACAAAGTATTGAACAGGCATGGCAACAAAATGAAACCACATTGATTGAGCTAAAAGTGCCGGATAGAGAAGGGGCTGAGTGTTTGCAACAACTGTTAAAACAGGTGGCTATGTTGTGAGCCTCGCTTGTCGTAAGTTTAACGGTCACAATGACCGCCCGTGGCTGGTTTGGTTGCATGGATTATTGGGCTGTGGTGATGAATGGTTGCCATTAGTGAATCTGTGTGCTCAGCACCCTTCATTGGTTATCGATCTACCTGGTCACGGTGATTCCACTGACGTGCGGGTAAAAGATCTTCTGGAGATGAGTTGTCTTTTATCTGAAACATTAGCAGAGCAGCAAATTAGTAAATACTGGCTGATTGGCTACTCCTTGGGTGGACGCATTGCCATGCATCATGCTTGTTATGGTGATAATCAGGGATTATGCGGATTGCTGGTTGAAGGGGGAAATCCTGGGTTATTTTCCCAACAGGAGCGGAATAATCGTCTCGAACGCGATAGAAATTGGGCCGGACGTTTTCGTTCCCAGCCGATTGAACAGGTTTTATCTGATTGGTATCAGCAGCCCGTTTTTTCTGATCTATTACCTGCACAGCGTCAGCGACTGATCAAAGTACGTCACCGTAATAATGGCAATGGTGTGGCTGATATGCTGGAAAATACCTCACTTGGACGTCAACCTTGGTTAGTACCGGTATTGCAACAACTGGCGTTACCTTTTGTTTATCTGTGTGGAGAAAATGATAAGAAATTCCAACAATTGGCAAAACGTTGCGCTTTGCCGCTGCAAACTATTCCACATGTTGGGCATAATGCTCACCGAGCGGACACGGCGGCGTTTGCTGCGGTAGTAAACCATTTTTTATCACTCTTTAATGTATAGGAATACGAATATGATTTACCCGAGCGAAGAAGAACTTTATGCCCCAATTGTATGGCAGGACTGCTCTGAAGGGTTTGAAGATATTTTTTATCACAAATCCACGGATGGTATGGCTAAAATCACCATCAATCGCCCACAAGTACGTAACGCATTTCGGCCATTGACGGTTAAAGAGATGATGCAGGCATTGGATGATGCCCGTTATGATGACAATATCGGGGTGATTATCCTCACGGGAATGGGTGAAAAAGCTTTTTGTGCTGGTGGTGATCAAAAAGTCCGTGGTGATCATGGTGGTTATAAGGATGACAACGGCATGCATCATCTGAATGTCTTGGATTTCCAACGCCAAATTCGCACTTGTCCAAAACCCGTCGTTGCTATGGTTGCTGGATATGCGATTGGTGGTGGTCATGTACTGCATCTGGTGTGTGACCTGACCATTGCGGCTGATAATGCTATTTTCGGTCAGACCGGACCTAAAGTGGGTTCTTTTGACGGCGGTTGGGGGGCATCTTATATGGCTCGAATTGTTGGTCAGAAAAAAGCCCGCGAAATCTGGTTCTTGTGTCGTCAATATGATGCTAAACAAGCGTTGGAGATGGGGCTGGTTAATACAGTTGTGCCTTATGCGGATCTGGAGAAAGAGACCGTTCGCTGGTGTCGTGAAATGCTGAAAAATAGCCCAATGGCTCTGCGCTGCCTGAAAGCCGCTCTAAATGCGGATTGTGATGGTCAGTCTGGATTGCAAGAGCTGGCAGGTAACGCCACCATGCTTTTCTATATGACAGAAGAAGGTCAGGAGGGACGTAATGCATTCATTGAGAAACGCCACCCTGATTTCAGTAAATTTAAACGTAACCCATAATGCGTACTGCAACTTTATATCGGTTCAGATTGCCAATGGAGGCAGGCGTTATCCTGCGATATCAGCGGCTTAAAACTCGTGATGGTTTTTTGATTCACTTACAGGAAAATGGTCAACAGGGATGGGGTGAAATTGCACCACTGCCGGAATTCAGCAAAGAAACTGTTGAACAGGCAGGTGAAGCAGCGATGGCATGGCTTAGACAGTGGCATCTTGGCGCTGAACCTGATGAAAGTGAATTACCTTCTGTCGCATTTGGGATTAGCTGCGCATTAGCTGAATTGCAGGGTAAATTACCGCAAGATGCTGACTACCGGAAAGCGCCATTGTGTAATGGCGATCCTGATGAACTGATTGTTCGTCTCAGTAACATGAGTGGTCAAAAAGTTGCCAAAGTGAAAATTGGGCTGTATGAAGCTGTACGTGATGGCATAGTCGTTAACGTTTTGCTGGAAGCGGTACCGGATTTGTCTTTGCGGTTGGATGCTAACCGTAGTTGGAGCCGTGCTAAAGCGGACAGTTTCGCTAAGTATGTCAATCCTGATTACCGCAACCGAATTGCCTTTTTGGAAGAACCTTGTCAAACCCCGGAACAATCGCTCGCTTTTGCCCGTGATACAGGGATTGCCATTGCATGGGATGAAAGCGTCCGTGATGAAGGTTTTAACGTAGAGGCACAAGCAGGGGTGACGGCTATTGTGATCAAACCCACTCTGATAGGAAGCCTTGCCCGTTGCTGTCAGTTGATTTCAGCCGCGCACAATGCTGGATTGGAGGCGGTGATCAGCTCCAGTATTGAAACCAGCTTTGGTTTGACTCAGCTTGCCCGTATTGCTCATTGGCTGACGCCAGCGACTATTCCTGGGTTGGATACGCTGGAATTGATTCAGTCTCAGTTAGTACGCTGTTGGCCGGGTAGCACAATGCCAGTAACAAGATTGGACGAGTTAGCAATCGTATGGCGCAGTTAGATTCATTTACCCAGTGGCCGTGGTGCTACTGGGCAGCGTTTAGCCCTGAAAATATTGCTGTCAAGTTGCGTAATCGCTCCCTAACCTGGCATCAATTAATTATCTCTTTGGATACGATAGCGGCCAATTTTCGCCAACAGGGGATAGTTGAAGGCAGTGGTGTAATGCTGCGAGGGAAGAACAGTGAAGAGATGTTGTTTTGCTATCTTGCCGCGCTACAGTGTGGTGCGCGGGTATTGCCACTGAATCCTCAACTGCCTGAAATGCTCTTGGCTAAATTACTGCCACATTTGAATATCGATTTTGTGGCTGATTTTTGTGGTGACAACTTGCTTGTGATAAATGCCAAATCCCTCGATTGGCAAAGTGAACCACTAAATTCTGATGATAATTCAGTGGCATGGGATGCTATGCGCCCGGCCAGTATGATACTGACCTCCGGCTCTTCCGGATTGCCTAAAGCGGCTGTTCACTCAATTCATGCGCATCTTTCCAGTGCACGGGACGTCCTTTCTGTGATGAATTTTCAGCAGCAAGATAGCTGGTTGCTCTCATTGCCGTTGTTTCATGTCTCTGGTCAGGGGATTATCTGGCGTTGGTTAATGAAAGGGGCTTCTCTGGTATTGAAAAATATCAATCCACTGGAGCGTGCTTTAGCCGATTGTACTCACGCTTCATTGGTTCCGACCCAGCTCTGGCGGTTACTGGAGCAGTCGCAAAATCAGCCTCCGAATTTGAAAGAAGTACTGCTGGGTGGGGCGATGATCCCCGTTGAATTGACTCAACGAGCGGAGCGGCAAGGTATTCGTTGCTGGTGTAGTTATGGTTTGACCGAACTGGCTTCAACAGTGTGCGTTAAACGGGCCGATGAGTTGCCTGGCGTGGGAAATCCCTTACCGGGCAAGGAAGTTCGGTTGATCAAGGAGGAGATTCAAATTCGTTCTGACAGCCTTGCCTGTGGATATTGGCTGGATGGTAAATTACAACCGTTGGTTGATCGTGATGGCTGGTTTCATACCCGTGATCGGGGAGTGATACAACAGGGTGAATTACGAATACTTGGCCGGATGGATAATCAGTTTTTCAGCGGTGGAGAAGGCATTCAACCGGAAGAGATTGAACGAATGATTAATACCTATCCGCAGGTAGAACAAAGTTTTGCTGTTCCTGTGCCCGATCCTGAATTTGGTTATCGCCCTGTCGTTGTCATTGATAGTAATTCGCCTGAAATTATTGACTTATTACCTGAATGGTTAGTTGATAAACTGGCTGCTTTTCAGCGTCCGACAGCTTACTATCTCTTACCTCAGCAATTTAAAAACGACGGTATTAAAATTTCCCGTCAGCAGATCAAAAAATGGGTATTGGATTTATCCGATTGCTCTTGAGTTATTTTGATTTGCTATCAATATGTTGGATTTCGTTCTGCCCATTATCACTAATGGAGTCATGGGCAGAGATAATGAATGATACGGTGTTGTTAGCAATCAGTCTTTAATTTTTGTAGCGCTCTTTCAACACCAGCACCATATTCTGGGTGAACTTTTCTAAATAGCTCAACCTGACGGCGTTGAGTATCTTCATGTGCTTGTGACAGTTCACTGGCGATACGGTCAAACATACGCTGATGCTCTTTACGGTTTATTAGCATAAACAGTTTACGAGGCTGGCTGAAATAATCTTCATCTTGACGATGGTTCCAGTGGTCGGCATCTCCTTCTAAAGCTAATGATGGATGTTTGAATTCAGGCTGTTCCTGGAACAAGCCTGCATTGTTTGGTTCATAAGTCACTGTGTTTCCGCTGTTGCCATCGACACGCATTGCCCCATCACGGTGGTAATTATGGAACGGACAGCGAGGTGTATTGACCGGAATTTGATGGTGGTTAACGCCAAGACGGTAACGTTGAGCATCACCATAAGAGAACAGACGGCCTTGTAACATCTTATCAGGAGAGAAACTGATACCCGGCACGACATTAGCGGGGTTGAAAGCTGCCTGTTCAACGTCTGAGAAATAGTTATCAGGATTACGGTTTAGCTCGAAATAACCGACATCAATCATCGGATAGTCGCCGTGAGGCCATACTTTGGTCAAATCAAATGGGTTGTACGGTAACAGATTAGCTTCTTTCTCTGGCATAATTTGAACTTTTAATTTCCAGCGTGGATAATCTCCTTGCTCAATTGCTGCAAACAAATCACGTTGAGAACTTTCACGATCTTTACCTACCAGCGCTTCTGCCTCTTCGTCCATCAGGTTTTTAATGCCTTGCTGACAACGGAAATGGAATTTCACCCAGAAACGTTCATTATCTTCGTTGATAAAGCTGAAAGCATGGCTACCAAAACCGTGCATATGACGGAAAGATTTAGGTACGCCACGGTCACTGAAATCAATCGTTAATTGGTGCAGTGATTCAGGTTGATGAGAGAAAAAATCCCATTTATAGGCCGGATTACGTAAATTAGTGTGAGGATCGCGTTTAACAACATGGTTAAGATCTGGGAACTTCAGCGGATCACGAAGATAAAATATCGGGGTATTGTTGCCGACTAAATCCCAGTTCCCTTCTTCAGTATAGAACTTAAGCGCAAAACCACGAATGTCACGTTCAGCATCTGCTGCGCCGCGCTCACCGGCGACGGTTGAGAAACGGGCAAACATCTCGGTTTTTTTGCCTATTTCAGAAAAAATCTTAGCGCGGGTGTATTTAGTAATATCGTGAGTAACCACAAAGATGCCATGAGCTCCGGAACCTTTGGCATGCATACGGCGCTCTGGGATCACTTCACGATCAAAATGGGCAAGCTTTTCTAAGAACCAAACATCTTGTAACAACATAGGACCACGTTGACCCGCAGTCATGACATTATTGTTGTCAACGACAGGGGTACCAGCATTCGTTGTAAGTCCTCTCTTTTTCATCACACTTCTCCTGTTTTACATGAAAAAAAACAGCGGAATCGCTGATTAAGAAAAACATTCTGGTCAAATGGCGAAATGCAAATATTGTGTTTTTTTATAATTTATTTATTATTTTCTTGTTTATTGTTTAAAATAAAACTATTCACATAATTAATTATTAAGCAAATGAAATGAAAAATTCACACATATTTAGTAAGTATAGATGATTCATTTCTTTTTGTTGTCTATCGGTTTAGTTGTATTTACGTAAGATGTTTAACATTAAGTAAATAAAGAGGAAATATCATGAAGGTTTATCTTGCCGCGGTAGCAACCGGTTTGTTGTTGATTGCTGAATCAGCGAATGCAATTTCCGTGAATGTTCAGGCTGGCCGCCATTTCACCCATACTTCTGCGGCAATTGGTGATAACAGTGCTGGATTATCCTTTAATGGCAACTGGGCACGCAGTGATCATAATGGGCAGTTGGGAAGTTTGGGAACCGCATTTAGCCTGCCTGTTGGCCCATTGACGGCCAGCATTGGCGGTAAGGCTCTCTATTTATCCCCTAAAGATGGGAAAAATGGTGAGGCATTAGCAGCAGGTGTGGGTTTGAGCTGGACTGTTATGCCCTCTTTAGCTCTGTACGGTGAAGTTTACGGTGCGCCACCCAGATTAACTTCGGGTATTGATTCTTATGCTGAGGCCGCGGGTGGTTTACGTTTTACCGTATTTAAACCGTTGACGGTGGATGCCGGTTACCGGGTTATGAACATGAGAGGGAAAGAGGGAAATAGGGATAACAAACTGGCTGATGGATTTTATATCGGTGCTGGTTTGAATTTCTAATTTACTTTTGCATTTTGTCCGCACCATTGCTGATGCGGACAGTTTTGGCTTCTTAATTAACCCACTTCTGGCAGTAAACCACTGACAATACCTATCTGGATAGCAATTACCGTAATGCCGCAAAGAAATACCAGAATCAGAGTGGGTTTTCCGCCTTTTACCCGATAGGCTCGTTGCTCAATTTGACGACTACGCCATGCCAGCATGGAAGGTAGTAACAGTGCGAGAATGGACAGTGCGACTGCGGCGAAAGTTAATGCCATGACAAAGTTTGGATAGTACAGAGAGCAAAGCAATGGTGGAACAAAAGTAATGATACCGGTTTGCAGGCGACCGGTCGCGTTGTTACGGCGTTTGAACAGATCTGCCATATAATCAAACAAACCTAAGGAGACCCCAAGAAATGAGGTTGCCAGCGCCAAATCAGCAAATAGACGGACAGCAAGCTCTACACGAGGTGTCGCGACAACCTCTCTCACCGCTTTTAACAGCCCATTCAGCCCTGATTGCTCCGCTAAGATCCCGACAAAAGTATGGGAAGAGATGGCACCCAGAGTGGCTAATTGCCATAGGATATAGGCAGTTAATGGGATAGCACTGCCGATAACAAATATTTTGCGTAACTTACGGGTATCGCCCCCCATATAATTGACGATACTTGGCACACTGCCGTGAAAACCAAAAGAGGTGAATACCACGGGAATAGCCGATAATACCAAACCTTGTTCCAAAGGCATTGACATCAGGTTAGTGCTTTTGATGTGGGGCATCATGACGGTCAGCATAATAACCAGAAAGATAATTTTTGCCGTAAATAGCAGGCGGTTAATCATATCGACGGATTGAGTACCGATAGTGACAACACAACCCGCGACAAGGGTGAAAATTAGTACGCCAAATGAGACAGAAACAGGTTTATCCAGCCATGAAGAGAGGCTGCCTGACAGCAACTCACCGGCGCCACTGATATAAGCGGTTGTCAGAGCATACATGAGGAAGAGCATACTGAAACCGGTGAGCCATTGGCCTCCTCGCCCAAGATAACGTTTCGCCAGCGTTCCCAGGCCCGTATCGGCCGGGCTGTATTGATAAACTTCCACCAGCAATAAAGCGGTATAGCTCATCAAAACCCAAAGAGCGATTAACATCACGAAGGTTGTTCCAAAACCGACACCGGCTGCTGCCAGAGGCATAGCCAGCATTCCTGCGCCAATTGTCGTGCCCGCTACGATAAAAATACTGCCAAGAGTACGATTCTTCACGCTTTCCCCTAGTTTCTGAACTGATTGAAATCGTTATGGAAAGGCAGGCTAAAGGATTAATTTATTCATGTCAAATTATAGTTACACTTAGTGTAAATAAATAATTACAATTGTGTTTTTGCATGATCGAAATGATGTATTTCATTAAATATAAAAAGTTACTTATTCTATTAAGTATTTAAAAAACCAGACATTATTCACACTTAAATAAGAAAGTTTTTTATTTTCATCTAGATTGCCAATTAAAATAAGACGTTATTCATTATCTTAACAATTAACGTATGGTGAAATAAAAATTATCAATGGAAAGAATATCTGTTTGTTTTAGGACATTAGTTGTATCTGTTCTATTCGCTCTATCGGGGCAAGCTTATGCTTCAGCGTTTATTGGCCCGGCGGATCAAGAGGTTATCACTCAACAACAGAAAGCGTTATTGCAGCAGGCTCAACAGCAGCGGGAGGCGTTACGTAACAACATCACTTTGTCTCCAGCTTTAGAGCCCGAAACTGATGGTGCTAAATCTGTTTGTCATACCATCCGCTATATTCAATTTGAAGGTGTTGAGAGCCTTTCCCAATCAGTAAGGGAAAAACTAATACAACCTTATTTAACCCGTTGCTTAACCTTGCCAGATATTAATGAACTGGTGCGTAAAGTATCGAATGCCTATATCGAGCGAGGTTATGTCACTTCTCGGGCTGGGCTCAGAGCACAGGATTTATCCACCGGTACGCTCATTATTACCGTGAGTGAGGGCAAAGTTGAATCAATCACGCTTGATGGTGAGACATCCCTTTCATTGAAAATGGCCTTTCCGGGAATGGTTGGTAAGACATTGAATCTACGGGATATTGAACAGGGGATGGAACAACTGAACCGGCTTCCTTCCCAACAGATAACCATTGATATTCAGCCAGGAAAACAGCCCGGTCATTCTGCGGTTATCTTAAAACGAATATCGACTCGTTTGCCGGTTGGCGCTAGTTTGGGGATAGATAATAGTGGTCAAAAAAGTACTGGTGCCGGGCAAATCAACGCCAGTGTGAATGTAGATAACCTATTACATCTTGCAGACCAATGGTCATTATCTGTCAGTCGCAACAACGATTTTCGTAATAACCACCGTAGTCGAAGTCTCTCTTCCAATGTGACGATTCCTTATGGTGACTGGTTGTTCAATTATCAATATGCGTGGAACGATTCTTTTCAGGAGATTCCGATCGGCTCACAAACCTACCGTTATGAAGGTGACAATCAAACTCACCGGCTAGCAATAAACCGGACGTTATATCGTGACGGTGAGCAGAAACTGACTTTGAATGCAGGAATAACACATCGTCAGACGGCTAATTTGTTTGCAGGAAAGAAATTATCCATCAGCAGCCCGACATTAAGTGTTGCCAATCTTGGTATTAATTACAGTTCGGTACTGGCGGGTGGCTATATCACGTTCAACCCTGCATTGAGTTATGGCCTACCCGTGTTAGGCGCAACAAAAGATGATCCGCATTTCCCGGATGCTCCACGTAGCCAATTTCGCAAATTCAGCCTGAGTGCTAGCTATTTTGTCCCGATCTCCGACTCGCTTTATTACCTTTCATCTGCTTACGGTCAAACCACACCGCACAACCTTTATGCCAATGAGCGTCTCTCGTTAGGCGGGCAATATTCTGTTCGGGGATTTAAAGAACAATATCTGACCGGCAATCGCGGTGGGTATTGGCGTAATGAATTGAATTGGCGAATTTCGGAGCTGCCTGTGCTGGGTGAATTGGCCTTAACGGGGGCGCTGGATACGGGTTGGTTACAGGGAAAAACCAAGCAAATCGATGGCGGTAATGTTACCGGTACAGCGCTTGGCATATCACTGACGCACAGCAAGTTCAATCAAACGATGACATTGGGAACACCTCTGATTTATCCAGACCACCTGAAACCGGATAACTGGGTAGTTTACTGGTCTGTATCACTGATTTTTTAGCGATGTAATACGGATATTTATACCAATAACTTTGTACTCAAATTAAGAAAGGACAGAATAATGGAAAGACGTAACGGCCCTATGGCAAGGGGCGCCTGTTATCTTTTAATTTATCTTACTGCCATATATCCCCTTCATCCTGCTATTGCGGCCGGGATCACGCCAGATAATAACCGAACACAGGTACAAAACCAGGGTAATGTGCCGATCGTAAATATTGCTACGTCTAATGGTGCAGGAATATCTCACAACACCTATAAAGAGTTTAATATTGCCACTCAGGGTGCCGTATTAAATAACGCCACTCAGGTTGCTAAATCACAATTAGCCGGGCAACTTAACGCTAACCCTAACTTGAATGGTAAATCGGCTGAATTGATTATTAATGAAGTCACCGGTAGTGGTCGATCGGATCTTCAAGGAAAACTAGAGATAGTTGGTCATAAAGCCAATGTGATGATTGCCAACCCTAATGGCATTATTTGTGATGGTTGTGGTTTTATCAATACTGGCAGTGCAACATTGACCACGGGTAAACCTCAATTTGATAAACAAGGTGCGTTGGAAGCATTGGAGGTTAAAAAAGGCCAGATTACTATTGGTGGCAAAGGGTTGGATGGTAAGACAACGGATTATATCGATATTATCAGCCGAGTGACTGAATTAAATGGAAAAATTCAAGCTAATAATTTATCCCTGACGCAGGGAGCTAACCGGATTGATTTTAACGATGGCACAGTGAAAAAAATCACTGGAGAAGGTGTTAAACCTCAATTAGCCGTTGATACCAAAGCATTAGGCGGCATGTATGCCAATAAAATCCGTTTGGTTGCTACGTAAGATGGTGTCGGTGTTAATCTTAAGGATTTAATCAGCAATCAGCGTGATATTACCTTAAACGTTAATGGCAAAATTGAGCTGGGAAATGCCAAAGCCAAAACGGATTTTAACCTCAGTGCCAGAGAAACTCATATTGCCCCTAATGTCAAGGTACAGGCAGAACGGGATATTACTCTGGCAAGTACCAAATTGGATAATAAAGGCAGTGTAATTGCGGGCCGGGATATGCGGGTATTTGGTGATACCTTGCGTAATACCGGTGATAAAGCACTTTTGCAAGCCAATAATAATATGTGGTTACAGAAGGATGCTCAGGGGAATAAGAGCGATCTAATTGAAAACAAGTCTGCAACGATAAAGACTGTGAAAGGGGATTTGGTTGTTCGCACTGATAAACTGGATAATATAAGAGATCAAACCATAACTGAATGGAAAACCATTCCGGCTGACTCCGTAGGAATTAATAAATGGGCTGGTAGTTTTTATGGTATCAGGCAAGGTGTTGATTCCGTCATTACATTGGCTGTAAAATTGAAAGATTTTAATCGGGATAAATGGTTTGGTATTATCGATTTATTAAAGAATAACTTTATCAATATTAAACAGGATAGATTTTCAATAAAGGCGATAAGCCCAGCAGGGAATATTATTTCTGGTGGTAATGCTTATATTAATGCAACTAATTTGCGAAATGATGTTTCATCTATATATGCGAAAAAGGATCTTATTCTCACCGGGGAAAATATTGATATTATCAGTCGTCAATTAGGTAAGAAAAATATATTTTGGCATTATACTACATCAAACCCTATGGTTGGCAGTGAATTCAAAGATGATGATGCACCACCGGGTGATTGGGATTTATTTTATGTTTATGAAGATGCAGAATATACTAAGCAAGGAGAGTTATATACTTGGGGAGAAGAAAGTTATATATCGTCTTCAATTAGTGCGGAAAAAAATCTAGTAGCGGATTTTAAAAATAACTTAAATATCAGAACGTTGATTCCTGATGATGCAAAAAATCTGTCAGAAATAACAGTAACTGCCCGACCTGACACATTATCAGCAAAAAACATTTTGCTTCACGCAGGTAAAATCAATATCACTGATAAACTAAAGGCTATTGATGGGTTAAATATTATTTCCGAGAATGATATTAATCTTAATAATGCAGCATTGATTTCATCAAATAGCTTATCTATGACAGCAACTAATAATATTAATGCTTTGCAAGGTGAACTAAAAGCCAAAGATGTAACTATTATCAGCCGCAACGGGAATGTTCAGTTTCAGAGTAGTAGTAAGCCAGGATATTTTAATCCTGATAATACGCGTAAAATAAGCAGCTTGGAAGCTACGGGTGATTTACTCTTACATGCAGGTAAAAATATTCTTCTTCGCAATATTTTCTTAACGAAAAGTCATAATATTTCTTTAACTGCAAATCATGATATTACCATTGATAATAACAGTGAGTTATTGACACATAAACGAATGGGGGATGTGAACGCTGAAAATAAAGAACAAACGCTGTTTAATCAGATGTTATCTACAATAGGTAAACTTGATGCTAAAAGTTCTGTTGTGATTAATGCTGGCGGAAATTTATCTATTAAGGGAGTTAATGTTTCAGCGGTAAAAGATATCAACTTGACCGCTGCAAAAAACATTGATCTCGCTCCCCGTGAATTATCTCCTTCACTGAATAAACTATTTTCCACATCCCGTTCTGGTGAATTAAGTAGCCGATTAACCGCAGGAAATAATATCAATATTATCAGTGGTGCAGATATCAATGGCAAGGCGGCTCAAATTAACGCCAAAGGTAACACATTATTATCAGCAGGTCGGAATATTAACTTGTTAGCTCTGGGCTATTCCGCTATTGATAATAAGAACGATAACAATAAAGATGATCGCCATATCGTTGCTGTAGTTAATGGTGGAAAACAGCTTACCTTAGCTGCTAATGGAACGCTGATTACCCAAGGCGCTACATTAAGCTCAGGCGGAAATACAACGATTTCTTCCGGCGGCAATATGCGTTTTGAATCAGTGCAGAATCACGCTTATCGGGAAAAAGGCAGGGAATTCACCGAATCAGTCACACAGCAAGGTACTGTATTGACTAGTGGCGGTATATTAACTGTTATTTCAAATGGCAGTATTCTTTTCCAGGCCACTAAACTGACTGCCAAAGGTGCGATGGACGTCGCGGCGAAAGGCGGTTATCTGTACGCTCAGGCAATGGAAGAATCTAGCCACTATGAGAAAACAGAAACCAAACGTAAGTGGTATGGCAAAAAGAAAACCATTAAACGTACCCGTCATGATGTCACTAATAAAGTCACTGAATTTACTGCGGGTGGTGATATTAACCTGTTAAGCCGGGATGATAGCACTTACGAAGCCAGTAAAATTGCGACTAATAAAAACGCCAAACTGACCAGCACTCACGGTAAAGTTAATTTTAAAGCAGTAAAAAATACCGCTTTTGAACAGACTATTACCTATTCCAAAGGCTTTTATATTAAGCAAAGGGATAAAGGTTATACCGAAACCCAATGGGTATTACCACAGATTTTCACTGGTGGAAAACTGACAGTGGAAGCAGCCAACGGTGTTAGTGCTGATATTAAAGCTAAAAATGGTCAGTCATTGCAAAATGTATTAGCCGTATTGGGAAATACGCCAGAAACAGCTTGGTTGAAAGGGCTTCGAGAAAATAAAGATATCCAGTGGAATGTGGTCAAAGACGCTTATGACAGTTGGGATCACAAGAGCCAGCATTTGAATCCAGTGGTTTCTGCGGTAATTGCGATTGCAGCGGCGGCGGCAACCGCAGGCAGTTCTTTAGCGGCATCTGTTGCATCTTATGCGGGTAATAGCGTTGCGGGTGGGGCGTTAACTGCGGGAATGTCATCACTGGCGGCACAGGCGGCCGTTGCTATTGTGGATAATCAGGGGGACATATCCAAAGCGCTAAAAGTATTAGGTAGCAGTGATGCGGTTAAATCAACCATTACCTCAATGGCGATTGGTGGCGCATTGGCCGGATTTGATTCCTACATGGGATGGGATAAAGCGGCTGATGGTACTAAATTAGATCCCACAAAAGCGAAATTACCTCAAATCAACAATGGTGATTGGAACAAAGTCGTCCAACGGGTCGCTGGTCAATCCATTATTAGTTCCAGTCTGAATACTGCCATTAACGGCGGCAGCTTTAAAGATAATTTGACTACGGCTCTGTTGGCTAATATTGGCAGCCAGATTAATGCGGAAGGCGCCAGATTGATTGGTGACAACGGCGAGGTATTGGGAATACCGGGTAAAATGTTAAGCCACGCAGTTGTAGCAGGGGTCAGCGCTGAAATTGGCAGAGGAAATGTTAAAGGCGCAATGGCGGGAGCTTTGGCTGCGGAACTGGCAGGCGTCATGATGGGAGATAATCTCATTAAAGCCGAAGAGTGGCAGAGAACATCTGAACGGCAGGCGCAAATTGCCCGTGTTTTTGGCGGCTTTGCCGGCGCAGTGTTTACCGGTAAAGCTGATGGCGCTTACAGCGGAGCAAGCAGTGCAGAAAACACTTTCCGCTATAACTACTTGGCCCATCATCAACGGGAGTTAATGGAAAAAGAGCTTGCCGCCGAGTCCAGTTACCTTAAAAAAGCGCAGATTTTTGCTAAATGGGGTTTGATTAGTCACACTCAAGATGGCTATCTGGCTGCGGGATTTGTATCCGGTATTCCATCAGAACTCTATGATAGTGTGATGGCAATTGTCGGAGCGGTATCTAATCCTTCGGAAGTCATTGAATCGCTTAGAACACTGTTGATTCAGGAGGATATGCCTGGCTTTATCTGGCAGGCAACAAAGGATAGTTATCTCAAGCAGCTTGATATTGTCAAAGCTGAATATGAAAAAGCGGGTTCTGAGGGGGCCTATAATGCGGGTCTGGAAATAGGAAAACTGGTTACTGGAATTGCCAGTATGGTCGGTGGTGGCTTTGGTGCAGTCAAAGGGTCTACATCTGCCACATCTAAATTGTCGAAAGTCATCTCAAAAGATCCGCACCCAACAGTAGACATACGGCATGTATATCGGGTAGAAAAAGATGGTAGTAAAACTCAAATGGAGTGGGGAGGAGATATCTATAAGCAAGGGTATCCTTTTGAGGATTTTGTTGCTACGCAGATGCCTAAAGGTACTCGGTTGCCAAAGAATTTCAAGGTATATGATTTTTATGATGAAAAAACAGGTTTGGCTACTAGTGTAAAAACATTGGATACACGTACTGCTTCAAAAATTAAAAATCCAAAACAACTGTATATTTCCATGAAAGGAAATATTGATGATACCGTTGGTTTCACTAAAGAAACAAAAGCAGGTGTAACTGTCACTGCTGACATGATATCTAAGCGTGAAGTGAGAATTGCAATACCTAAAACTACCACTCCTGACCAATGGGAACAAATCAACCGAGCCATTACTTATGGTGCAGAGAAAAATGTAAGTGTCAAAATTACGGTGGTGAAATAATGAGTGAGACTTTTAAACGATGGCGGAATGCCAGATGTGTATTTAATGGTGATTTTTATTCAATAACAAGTTATTCGGGTTATCGTTCACTGAATTTAGACCTTTTAGGGGGTAACCATATGTTATCTCCTGATACTTCTGATGAAGAATTAGGTGCTGTGGTTTTTAATGCTCTTTCTAAAAGTCGATTTATTCCTTATGAGAGTCTTGGTGATTTTTTAGATAATGAAAAAAGAAAAGAACGATATGATCAGTGGGTTACAGAGATGATGGGATTTCATCGCTATCGCTCAAGACGTCAGTTATTTAAGAAGATGAACAGTTGTGATATTCGTTTGTTAGATGGTGTCATAACTATTATGCCCTATGGTCATGAGAAACTTGAGCTTTGGACAGGGAAAGGCATTGTAGAATCTGATAATGTCGTCATTCCGGCAGACAGTTCTCCTGAGGAAGTTGGTGCGGCATTACGATTGGCTTTTTCACGTTGTAGGAGTTATGTTTAACTATAAAGTAACTGTTTGTTTTTGCATTGATTATTCATGATCTTTGATTTAGAGAGTTAATTAAAGCGGACACGTAATAGCTATTATGTGTCCGCTAATTATCTCGAAAAGATTCAAATAGTTATTAAATGAGCCTGACCGTTAAAATTACAGTGGTGAAATAATGAATATAGATTTTGATCAAGGACTGAATGCGAGTGCCAAATTTAATGGTGATTTTTACTCTGTCAAAACTTATTCTGGCTATCGCCTGCTTAAAGCTGATCCTCAAAGTCACGAACATGTTCTATCTCCCGATGTAACTGATAGCCAATTGGGTAGTGCCGTTTTAGATTCACTTTCTAAAAGTCGGTTGGTCGATCCTGATGATGATTTTTTCGACAACGAAAGGGCAGCTGAACGATATAAAGAGTGGATTGAGCATTTAATGAAAGTTTACAATTACCGTTCAAAACGTCAACTATTTAAGAAGATGAACAGTTGTAATATTCAGTTGTTAGATGGTGTGATAACTATTAGACCTTCTGGTCATGAAAAACTTGAGCTTTGGACAGGGCAGGGTATTGTCGAATCTGATTATGTCATTATTCCAGCAGACAGTTCCCCGGAGGAAGTGGGTGCCGCATTACGACTGGCTTTTTCTCGTTGTAGAAGTTACGTTTGACGATAAGGTAACAGTTTGTTTTTACATTGATTATTCATGATCTTTGATTTAGAGAATTAATTAAAGTGGACACGTAATAGCTATTATGTGTCCGCTAATTATCTCGAAAAGATTCAAATAGTTATTAAATGAGCCTTACCGTTAAAATTACAGTGGTGAAATAATGAGCGCAGATTTTAAACAAGGGTTAAATGTAAGAGTTAAATTTAATGGTGATTTCTATTCAGTACAAACCTATTCAGGCAATGGATTATTGGGAGCAGATCCTTCAGGAAGTAACTATTTATTACAGCCAATTGTATCTGATCAAGAGTTGGGAAAGGCTGTGCTTGAGGCTTTATCAAAAAGTAGAGTAATCCCACTGGATAAGTATGGGGACTATTTTGATCATGATGCAAATGCTGAACAGTATAAAAATTGGATCACCGAGATGATGGGATCTTATGATTACCGTTCAAAACGGCAGTTATTTAAGAAAATGTTAAGCTGTGGTATCTGTATGCTTGATGGTCAAATAACGATCCGGCCATCCCGCCATGAGAAATTGGAGGGTTGGTCTGAAGATGGCATTTCTAAAGCTGATTATGTCATTATTCCAGCAGACAGTTCCCCGGAGGAAGTGGGTGCCGCATTACGGCTGGCTTTTTCGCGTTGTAGGAGTTATGTTTGATTAAAGAACCTAAGAGCCTATCTCAATAGGCGTAATTGTTGCAGACAGTTTGAACACGGACAGCGCGGAAAAACCGGAGCGTACACGTAGTACGTGAGGATTTTGAGCACTGCCCAGGTTCAAAATGGCAAATAAAATAGCTCTATTGGGATAGGCAGTAAGTTTTATTTCGTAACTGATCATAGCGATATCCATTATATAAAATCATCAGTAAACAGAATATATGGCATTGTTCTGTTAAGAATAAATCTTATGAATAGTAAAACTGTTTTAGTTGATAAAAATGGTAATAAAAAGAAGTTAATAAAGTCTTTTAAGTCATTTATTAACTTCCGATATTTTTAATGAGCTCATATATATTTGGTTTTTATTTTCCTCTAAAAACTAATTTATTCATTTTTATATTGTAAATAATTATTAATTCTATAGTCTTTTAATACTTGGTCTATTACCCAACTGGTTCGTGAGCCTGATTCTCCTGTTGATGGGCAAAATCCTTTTCCTTGTAATTCATTAATTATTGTATTAATCAATGGCATTTCTATATGCTTTGGATTATCAATATTAAATTGGTGTAATTTATTATTTTCGTCATAATATGAAATGGCTGAATTTCCAAATGTAGAGAAAGATATTTTTCCTTTAGTACCAATTATTTCAACATTATCTCCTCTAGAGTTCGACACAAAATTCCATATACCCACACCTTGAATATTATTTTCAAACATAAATGACATTGATACACAATCTTCAGCGGGATAAGCATTCCCTTGTGAATTTGCATGTCCTTTGACAGAAATAATCTTTCCCAAAAGAAAGTCTAATATATCAAGAGTATGACATACTAAATCAACAAATAACCCACCACCGGAAATTTCTGGATTAACAACCCAAGGTAAATGATGAGGATCTTGGTAACATTTCTCTATCTCTCTATAAAGTATACAGTTTACTATCCTTGGTGTTCCTATCGCGCCTGACTCAATTAATTCTTTGATCTTTAAAAATCTTGGCAATGCTCTTCTGTAATAAGCTACAAATAAGGGAACATTTTGGGATTTACAAGTCGCGATCATCTCATTACATTCTTCGAATGTTAATGCCATAGGTTTTTCTACATATATTGCTTTACCAGCTTTACCTGATTTAGCCGCTGATTTCTTTCCAACTCTTTGCTAATGGATTTTGATTGAATGCAATTAGCTCTCTTTCTATCCCACATGCTTGCAGCTATGATTGCAATAATATATATTGATTGCAATGCATGCTAAATGAGGAAATGAATCTATGCCATCCATTACTGTCAGAAATGTACCGGACGAAGTGCATCGTGCCTTGCGGGTACGCGCAGCCACACATGGCCGTAGTGCTGAGGCCGAAATCCGGTTTATTCTGGAAAACGCCGTACAACCGGAGGGGCGCATCAAGCTGGGTTCCTTGCTGGCAAAAATCGGCCGAGAGGCGGAGGGCGTCGATCTTGAGATCGAGCGTGATAAGACACCTGCCGAGCCGATGAGTTTTGAATGATACTGCTAGATACGAACGTGGTTTCCGAGCCACTGCGGCTCAGCGGCCACCCCGCTGTGGTTGCCTGGATAGATGAACAGAATGTCGAGACGCTTTACTTGGCAGCGATCAGCTTGGCTGAGCTTCGCTTTGGGGTTGCAGCGCTGTCCAATGGTAAGCGCAAAGATACCCTGCATAGAAACCTAGAACGGAGTGTTGTTCCTTTATTTACCGGTCGTATCTTGCCATTCGATGCGGCCGCTTCGGAAGCTTATGCCGAGATCATGGCGCGAGCGAAGAGCGAGGGGAAAGCCATTGGGAAGGCTGACGGGTATATTGCGGCTATTGCAGCGGCGAATGGGCTGATTGTTGCAACCCGCGACACATCACCTTTTGAAGCTGCCGGGCTTACTGTTATCAACCCTTGGAAGGGCTAATAACAACTATACCCGTCATCTTTCAAGTTGCCTCTTTGTTGGCTGCACTCGCTCACCCCGGTCACATAGTTCTCTATGCTCCCGGGGATTCACTCCCTTGCCGCCGCGATGCATCTTGAAATCAATAGGGTATATACCCGTCATCTTTCAAGTTGCCTCTTTGTTGGCTGCACTCGCTCACCCCGGTCACATCGTTATCTATGCTCCCGGGGATTCACTCCCTTGCCGTCGCGATGCATCTTGAAATCCATAGGGTATATGTTATTACTTATGGGCTTACGTTCTTGGTGCGTGTAATAATGAGCAAATAATCATTATTATCTGCATTATCTGCCCACCATGAAGACTAATTTTAATTGTTAAAGCTCAATCTCAATATCACTAAGCGGATGACAGCAGCAGGGTAAAATTTCGCCGTCATTAACAAAAGCCAGAGGTTTGCGTCGATAGCCGACTTTGCCTTTTATCAATTTGACACGACAGGAACCGCAATAACCTTCGCGGCATTGGTATTCAGCTTGAACTCTACCTTGTTCCAATGCCTCTAGCAGACTGTTATGCAGTTCGGGAGAGCTGTAGATATGATAACCCTGCATACCATGCAGGGTTACTTTATAGCTTGTCATCAGAGTTCAAAATCACTCAGGTCGTCAGGGTTAACTTCAGCATCAATCTGACCAACCAGATATGAACTGACTTCAACTTCCTGTGGTGCTACCTGAACGTTATCAGACACCAGCCAGGCGTTAATCCACGGAATCGGGTTAGAGCGCGTTTCAAATGGCAGTTTCAACCCGACAGCCTGCATGCGGATGTTAGTAATGTACTCAACATATTGACACAGAATATCTTTGTTCAAGCCAATCATGGAACCTTCGCTGAACAGGTAATCTGCCCACTCTTTTTCTTGTTCCGCCGCCTGAACGAACAGGTCATAGCACTGTTGTTCACACTCTTTGGCAATTTCTGCCATTTCCGGGTCGTCCTGACCGGAGCGCAACAGATTCAGCATATGTTGTGTGCCGGTCAGATGTAGTGCTTCGTCGCGAGCGATCAATTTGATGATTTTCGCGTTACCTTCCATCAATTCGCGTTCAGCAAAGGCAAATGAACAGGCAAAACTGACGTAAAAGCGGATCGCTTCCAGCGCGTTAACGCTCATCAGGCACAGATACAGTTGCTTTTTCAGTTCACGCAGACTTACCGTGATGGTTTTACCGGCAATCTGATGTGTTCCTTCACCAAATAGTTGGTAGTGATTAGTCATCTCAATCAGATCATCGTAATAAGCGGAAATATCTTTCGCCCGTTTCAGAATCTCTTCGTTGGTGACAATATCATCAAACACAACCGCCGGATCGTTAACGATATTCCTGATGATGTGAGTGTAAGAACGTGAATGAATCGTTTCAGAAAAAGACCAAGTTTCAACCCAGGTTTCCAGCTCAGGGATGGAGATCAAGGGCAGAAAAGCCACGTTCGGGCTGCGGCCCTGAATAGAGTCCAGCAGCGTTTGATATTTTAAGTTACTGATAAAAATATGCTTTTCATGGTCCGGTAGCGCATTGTAATCAATGCGATCGCGAGACACATCGACTTCTTCCGGGCGCCAGAAGAAAGAGAGCTGTTTTTCGATCAATTTCTCGAAAATCGGATACTTTTGTTGGTCATAACGGGCTACGTTTACTGGCTGACCAAAAAACATTGGTTCCTGTAACTGATCGTTTTTGACTTGTGAAAAAGTGGTATAGGCCATAACTTCCTCAAATTAAATCTTACACGCGCCGCCTTCACAATCGGAATCAGCAGATTCCACGACTTCTTCCAGGTCATCCTGAATGTCTTCCGCGCCATCACGGGTATTGTGGTAATACAATGTTTTCACACCATATTTGTAAGCGAGCAGCAAATCTTTCAGCAGTTGATTCATCGGCACTTTTCCACTCGGGAAATGTGTTGGATCGTAGTTGGTATTGGCAGAGATCGACTGATCGATAAATTTCTGCATGATACCAACCAACTGCAAGTAGCCATCATTGCCCGGCATTTGCCACAAGAGTTCGTAAGCGCTTTTCAGACGCTCATATTCCGGCACAACCTGGCGCAAAATGCCATCTTTTGATGCTTTGATGCTGATATAACCACGAGGCGGTTCAATGCCGTTGGTGGCGTTAGAGATCTGGGAAGAGGTCTCTGACGGCATCAAAGAAGATAATGTGGAATTGCGCAGACCATATTGTTTGATATCGTTGCGCAATGCTTCCCAGTCATAGTGCAGCGGTTCATTGGTCAATGTATCCAGCGCTTTTTTATAGGTATCGATAGGTAGGATACCTTTAGAATAGGTGGTTTCTTTAAACCACGGGCAAGCGCCTTGTTCTTTCGCCAGTTCATTAGAGGCTTTCAACAGGTAATACTGGATAGCTTCAAATGTTTTGTGAGTCAGGTTGTTAGCGCTGCCATCTGAGTAACGTACACCGTGTTTCGCCAGATAGTAAGCATAGTTGATGACACCAATGCCTAATGTACGGCGACCCATTGCCCCTTGTTTGGCGGCAAGGATAGGGTAGTCCTGATAATCAAGCAGGGCATCAAGGGCACGGACCGCCAGAGTAGCCAGTTCTTCCAGCTCATCAAGATTTTCAATTACCCCCAGGTTGAATGCGGACAAGGTACACAGTGCGATTTCACCATTTTTATCATTGATATCATTCAATGGCTTGGTTGGCAGTGCAATTTCCAGACACAGGTTTGATTGGCGCACCGGGGCGACTAAAGGATCAAATGGGCTGTGGGTGTTGCAGTGATCTACGTTCTGAATATAGATACGGCCGGTAGAAGCACGCTCTTGCATCATCAGGGAGAAGAGATCAACCGCTTTCAGACGTTGCTGGCGGATATTGCTGTCCTGCTCATATTTGGTGTACAAGCGCTCAAATTCATCCTGATCGGCAAAGAATGCATTATATAGCCCTGGAACATCGGATGGACTGAACAGGGTAATCTCTTCACCTTTGATCAGGCGCTCGTACATCAGTTTGTTAAGTTGTACGCCATAGTCCATGTGACGAACACGGTTTCCTTCAACGCCACGGTTGTTTTTCAGTACCAGCAGGCTTTCAACTTCCAGATGCCATAATGGATAGAACAGTGTCGCAGCGCCGCCACGAACGCCCCCCTGAGAGCAGGATTTGACCGCGGTCTGGAAATGTTTATAAAAAGGAATACAGCCGGTATGGAAGGCTTCACCATTACGGATTGGGCTGCCCAGTGCACGAATACGGCCTGCATTGATACCAATACCAGCACGTTGAGAAACATATTTTACAATCGCGCTGGAAGTCGCATTAATGGAATCCAGGCTATCATCACATTCAATCAACACACAGGAGCTGAATTGACGCGTCGGGGTGCGTACACCTGCCATGATCGGGGTAGGCAGAGAAATCTTAAATGTGGAAGTTGCGTCGTAAAAACGGCGAATATAGTCCAGACGTGTCTCTTTCGGATAACCGGAGAACAGGCAAGCCGCGACCAGAATATAGAGGAATTGGGCACTTTCATAAATTTCACCGGTAACGCGATTCTGAACCAGGTATTTACCTTCAAGCTGTTTGACCGCCGCGTAAGAAAAGTTCATATCACGCCAATGGTCAATAAACTCGTTCATTTGCTCGAATTCTTCTTTCGAGTAGTCTGTAAGCAAGTGCTTGCCATATTTGCCCATTTTCACCATACGGGATACATGGTCATAGAGTGCGGGTGGCTCGAATTGACCGTAAGCTTTTTTACGCAGGTTGAAAATTGCCAAGCGGGCGGCCAGATACTGATAGTCAGGTGCATCACCGGAGATAAGATCAGCGGAAGCTTTGATCATCGTCTCATGAATATCTGAGGTTTTGATGCCATCGTAAAATTGGATTTGAGAACGCAGTTCTACTTGTGATACCGAGACATTTTTCAGTCCATCGGCTGCCCAGTTAACAACCCGGTGGATTTTATCAAGGTCAATTCGTTCTTTGTGGCCATCACGCTTTGTTACTAGCAGACTATGGTTCATGGACAGGCATACCTTACATTTACTTTCAGATTCGCTCCCACCTGCTTTGTGTCTTTGACTTAGACCAAAACATAACCCTCTCAGTGGCGAAGAAACCCACGAGAGAGTAGTGGTAATGGAATGTTAAGGAACACAATATGTAGGGGGTACACTAAATAATGACAACAAGATAATGTTAAAAGCAGCTTTTATCAAGTGCACAAAAATGCGGATTCTTGTGGATAACTTGAGGACTAAAATTTATTAAAAAGCCGGAAGCCTGCATCATTACTAGCGGTTGCTCTGACAGAAACATCGGCAAAAATGGGTAAAAAAATTCCTGAAAATGTGATTTATTTGCCGCTTTATTAATCTGTCAGATAAACATGTCAGACATACTGGGTGTGTAACATATAATTGACGTCTACATTGTGACCAAGGCTAAATTTATCCGTTAGCGGGTTGTAATGCAGGCCGATAATATGCTTTTCCCGCAGGGATGTTCTGTCAATCCAGCCTATCAACTCTGATGGCCGGATAAATTTTTTCGCATCATGGGTTCCCTTCGGTACCATTTTTAGAATGTATTCCGCGCCGATTACCGCCATAAGCCAGGCTTTTTTGTTGCGGTTAATGGTAGAGAAAAAGACGTGTCCGCCGGGTTTCACTAACTGAGCACAAGCCTGAACGACCGATTGTGGATCTGGGACATGCTCCAGCATTTCCATACAGGTGACGATATCATAAGCTTGTGGATATTTTTCGGCGTGGCTTTCTACTGTTTCCTGTACATAGGTCACGGGGATACCTGTTTCAAGGGCGTGCAGTCTGGCAACCTGAAGTGGTTCCGTACCCATATCCAGTCCGGTCACATTAGCCCCTTCACGGGCCATACTTTCTGACAAAATACCGCCACCACAGCCCACATCTAACACTTTTTTACCGAAAATGCCGCCAGAACGCTGCAAAATATAATTCAGGCGTAGTGGGTTAATCCGGTGCAGTGGCTGAAATTCACCTTCCAAATCCCACCAGCGAGAAGCAATCGCTTCAAATTTTTCTATTTCCTGTTGATCAACATTGTTTGGGGTGGAAGGGGTTTTGATGTTCATCAGCGGTTGTTGCTCCTTAAACTTTCTTTAAACAGGCGGATTCACTCAGTTCTGAGATAGTATACACGGCTTAATTTTTAAATACCCGTATCTGATTTTTATAAAACTGTTGGGGTGTGGTATAGTTCTAAACCTTTGAATTCGGAATGTATGAGGGATAGTGGGCTCCATGAGCGACATTGCCAGAGAAATCACCCCGGTCAATATCGAAGAAGAGCTGAAAAGCTCGTATTTGGATTATGCGATGTCTGTTATTGTTGGGCGCGCACTACCAGATGTTCGAGACGGACTAAAGCCGGTACACCGTCGCGTACTTTATGCCATGAGTGTACTGGGAAATGATTGGAATAAACCCTACAAAAAGTCTGCCCGTGTTGTCGGGGACGTCATCGGTAAGTACCACCCACATGGGGATAGTGCAGTCTACGACACGATTGTTCGTATGGCTCAGCCATTTTCCTTGCGCTATATGTTGGTTGATGGTCAGGGTAACTTTGGGTCAGTTGATGGTGACTCAGCCGCCGCTATGCGTTACACCGAAGTGCGTATGGCGAAAGTTGCCCATGAACTGCTAGCGGATCTGGAAAAAGAGACCGTCGATTTTGTGCCAAACTATGATGGTACAGAACAGATCCCGGAAGTGATGCCAACGAAAGTACCAAACCTGCTGATCAACGGTTCTTCCGGTATCGCAGTGGGTATGGCGACTAACATTCCTCCTCATAACTTGTCCGAAGTTATTGATGGTTGTCTGGCTTATATAGAAGATGAAAATATCAGCATTGAAGGGCTGATGCAGTATATTCCTGGCCCAGATTTCCCTACTGCTGCGATTATTAATGGTCGTCGCGGTATTCAGGAGGCTTATCGTACTGGTCGCGGTAAAATTTATATCCGTGCTCGTGCGGAAATTGAAGTGGATGAGAAGAATGGTCGTGAAACTATTTTAGTGCACGAGATTCCTTATCAGGTCAATAAAGCCCGTCTGATTGAAAAAATTGCCGAATTGGTGAAAGAAAAACGCATCGAAGGGGTTAGTGCACTTCGTGACGAATCCGATAAAGACGGCATGCGGATTGTGATTGAAGTGAAACGGGATGCGGTGGGGGAAGTGGTTCTGAATAATCTCTACTCCCTGACTCAGCTTCAAGTCTCTTTTGGTATAAACATGGTGGCCCTGCATCAAGGGCAGCCGAAGTTGCTGAATCTAAAAGATATTATTTCGGCCTTCGTATGCCACCGCCGTGAAGTGGTCACTCGTCGTACCATCTTTGAATTACGTAAAGCCCGTGAACGTGCCCATATTCTTGAGGCATTGGCCGTGGCACTGGCGAATATCGATCCTATCATCGAACTTATCCGTCTTGCTCCGACACCAGCCGAGGCAAAAGCTGCATTGGTTGCTAAGCCGTGGGAATTAGGTAGTGTTGCTGCCATGTTGGAACGTGCCGGTGATGATGCCGCCCGCCCTGAATGGCTGGAACCACAATATGGTGTGCATGACGGTAAATATTATCTGACCGAACAACAGGCTCAAGCCATTCTGGATCTGCGTTTGCAGAAACTGACCGGCTTGGAGCATGAAAAACTGCTGGATGAATATCGTGAATTGCTGACATTAATCGGCGAGTTGCTATTCATTCTAGAAAATCCTGAGCGTTTGATGGAAGTGATCCGTGAAGAGTTGTTGGCAATTAAGGCGCAATACAGTGATGCCCGCCGTACTGAAATCACGGAAAATACGGCTGATATCAATATTGAAGATTTGATTAATCAGGAAGATGTTGTTGTCACCTTGTCACATCAAGGGTATGTCAAATATCAGCCATTGTCTGACTATGAAGCGCAGCGCCGTGGTGGTAAAGGTAAATCCGCGGCGCGTATTAAAGAAGAAGATTTTATTGACAAGTTGTTGGTTGCCAATACTCACGATACGATCCTCTGCTTCTCCAGCCGTGGCCGCCTGTACTGGATGAAGGTTTATCAATTACCGGAGGCTAGCCGTGGCGCGCGCGGTCGTCCGATTGTTAACCTGTTGCCGTTAGAGCAAAATGAGAGAATTACGGCGATTCTGCCGGTGCGTGAATATGAAGAAGGGCTGTATGTCTTCATGGCTACCGCCAGTGGGACCGTGAAGAAAACCGCGTTGCAAGATTTCAGCCGTCCGCGCAGTGCGGGTATTCTCGCCGTTAATCTCAATGAAGGTGATGAGCTGATCGGCGTTGACCTGACTGACGGTAGTAACGAAGTTATGTTGTTCTCCGCGGAAGGGAAGGTTGTTCGTTTTGAAGAGGAAGCGGTTCGTTCAATGGGGCGTACAGCTACCGGTGTACGTGGTATTAAACTAAATGGTAAAGATAAAGTTGTTTCTCTGATTATCCCGCGTGGAGAAGGAGAAATTCTAACGGTCACTGAAAACGGTTATGGTAAACGTACCGCTGAAAACGAGTATCCAATTAAATCCCGTGCAACACAGGGGGTTATCTCGATTAAAGTCAGCGAACGTAATGGTAATGTGATCGGGGCAATTCAGGTTGAACCAACCGATCAAATAATGATGATTACTGATGCTGGCACATTAGTACGAACAAGGGTGTCGGAAGTCAGCGTTGTTGGCCGGAATACTCAAGGCGTAACACTTATTCGTACCGCTGAAGATGAGAAAGTTGTTGGCTTACAGCGGGTTGCTGAGCCCGAAGATGATGAAGATGATGAAGATGGGTTGGCAGCAGAAGGGGAAGAAGTGAAAAGTGATAGCACCGATTTACCTGATGCTAACAGCAGCGAGTCAGTTGATCCGGTTTAAGTGAGGATAGTTTTTCACTTAATTTAAGAAACAGGTACTTCGGTGCCTGTTTTTTTAATATCGAAATATGCAACAGATGGGCCTTTTTAATCTTTAAGTTCTGGTATATCTTGTCATTAATGACGTTGAATGATGCTGGTTTTTATCAGGTAACCTTTTGAGATATCTTTCTTCTTTTCGTACATCGCTGAAAATATCCCGTTATCTTTTCCGGGTGCTTGGCTTAATGTTGTGGGCGTTAGGCGCTTTATTAACAGCTTTTTACCTGGTTAATATCTTTAATGAAGTCAAGTCGGATATTCGGCAAGAATACAATGCTAATTATGATTCCGCACTCTCTTATGTGCGTCATACAGCAAGTGTTCTGCGGGATATCCAATATATGACAGAGAAGCATTTACTGAATTCTAATGGAAAAAATGCTATTTTTGATTTTCCACATAATAGCCCGGCGTTTTCTTACCATCCTTTGAACCAAAGCGCTGACTGTCGTACTTTTCGCAACAATACTCATAGTTATTTAAATTCGTTGAATAACCTTATCTTCTATTGGAAAGATAATCTTGCTGCGCCTCAGGGGTTGAATCAGGTTTTTCTGGTGGGGACACAAAGTATGTGTATGGTGAATTTTTCCATCCGTAATACCACGACTGAACCCGATACGTTGAAAAAAATAGTTTATGAAAATTCACGTAGGCTTATCAGCCTGAAAGAACAAGGTAAAGAACGAAATGTTTATTGGGTTATACCGGGCGCAAGATCTGATAGCGGCCATCTCTACGTGTTGGCTCCGGTATATGTCAATGGTGAGATGGTTGCCATGATAGGCATTGAACAATTCATCAGATTGGACTCTTTTATTCAGAGACAAGACCGCCCAATTTCAATAACGTTGTTGAATCGCAGTAATCAACCGGTGTTGCATTATCCAGTAAATGATGACTATAAACTTCATTATGCTGATTATCAGTTGGAAGCGCCTTATTTTGGCTATGATGATAATTTTACTGATTTACTGTTAAAACGTCGGTTAATGCCATCTTCATTCAGTATCATTTATGCACTGCCACTGAAAACTATTTTTGAAGGTTTTAAGCTACAGATTATTAGCAGTTTTGTGCTTAATGTATTATCTGCCTTTGTCATCATTATCTTGGTGTATCTGTTTGAACGGAAAATGTTTGTTCCGGCTGAAGAGAATGCCATTCGCCTGGAAGAACATGAGCAATTTAATCATAAAATTGTGGCTTCAGCGCCGGTTGGGATCAGTATATTGCGGGTCAGTGATGGCAGTAGTATTCTGAGTAATGAGTTGGCACATAATTATTTGAGAATGCTAACGCACGAAGATCGGGAACGGATTATTCATATTATTTGTGACAGAACCAGCAGTTATGTTGATGTTGTAACCAGTAATAATCATCATTTGCAAATCAGTTTTGTTCATTCCCGCTACAGGAATGAAGAGGTGGCAATTTGTGTCTTGGTTGATATTAGTGTCCGTGTGCGGATGGAAAAATCATTACAGGAAATGGCGTTGGCATCAGAACAGGCTAACTATTCTAAATCTATGTTTTTGGCTACCGTCAGTCACGAGTTGAGAACGCCGCTTTACGGTATTATTGGCAACCTGGAGTTATTACAAGCACATTCATTGCCTGCTGAATCTGTCCGTTTGTTATCAACGATGAATAACTCCTCAGCGCTGTTGCTAAAAATCATCAGTGATATTCTCGACTTTTCAAAGATTGAATCTAAACAGCTTAAAATTGAGTCTAGAGAATTTTCCTGTCAGGAAGTTATCTCTCATGTTATTTCTAACTATCTACCGTTAGTAGTGAAAAAGCCGTTGACCTTGTATTGCTATATTGAACCGGATGTTCCAGATTATATCTGCAATGATCCGGTTCGATTACAACAAGTTATATCTAATCTATTAAATAATGCGATTAAATTCACTGATACCGGATGTGTGATTATCCATGTGACAGTTGATAGAGATTACTTATACGTCAGAATAAAGGACACTGGCGTCGGTATCTCTGATAAAGCGCTTATTCAGTTGTTTGATCCATTTTTTCAGATTATGCCAAATACGGAAAGTTCATCTCAGGGAACAGGGCTTGGTTTGGCGATTTGTGAAAAACTGATCAATCTGATGGATGGTGATATTGAAGTCATTTCACAACCACAGATAGGGAGTATGTTTTCTATTCGTTTACCTTTATATGGTGCGAAATATAGGCCAAAAACTCAGTTAATAAATGAGTATCAGCGAAAAATCATCTTGGCTATACGTAATCTTTATCTGGAGGAGTTTTTACAGCGTTTTCTGGTTCATCATGGTTTACACACTGTTTTATACAGTGAGCAAAACACAGAGGGTAGTGAAATTATTATCAGCGATTTTCCTGATGCGGTTATTTCCCCTGTATACGCTTATATTGAATTATCGACGGACTATATTGGCTCACCGGAACAAATCAGAGAAAACTATTGGTTACATAACACTTACCATTTACATGATTTGTCGGTAATGATTGAGCGGCTGATTTCATCGAATCATAATGTGGTATTGAATACCGCCGCACCTGTTTTTCAGGCAAACACCCGGTTTAATACTATTGTGGTTCTGGTGGTGGATGATCATCCTATCAACCGCCGTTTATTGGCCGATCAGTTGAAATCCATTGGTTTTCAAACAGCGGTGGCAAATGATGGATTAGATGCGTTGGAATATTTGAAGAACGGGGGGATTGATATTATTCTGACGGATGTCAATATGCCCAATATGGATGGTTATGCGTTAACAATGTATTTACGGAATGATGGGTGTAAGCTGCCGATTATTGGTATTACGGCAAATGCACTGGCGGAAGAAAAACAACGCTGTATTGATGCAGGAATGGATGATTGTTTGTCTAAACCGGTTTCTCTGGTGACTCTCAGACAGACACTGACGAAAATGATTTGAAACGATGATTTATAAAATAATGCCCGGTACAAACAAATAGTTACCGGGCATCAGGACGACTTTCAGGTTAAAATAACGAACGATATTTACTGAACGTGATTGTTCGTACCGATAGTGACAGAAGCAAGATAATTGAGTAATGCAATATCGTTATTTACCCCCAGTTTTACCATGGCCGATTTTTTCTGACTGCTGATAGTCTTGACACTGCGTTTAAGTTTTTTGGCAATGTCTGTTACCAAAAAGCCTTGGGCAAATAGACGTATAACTTCACTCTCTTTTTGTGATAACGGTTTATCGCCATAGGGGGTTTTCGTCACTTTTTTCAACAGTTCAGAAACGCTTTCTGGCATAAATTTTTCCCCTTGTTTCAGGGCCGTTAATACATCAGGTAAATCTGTTGGTGCTCCTTGTTTTAAGACAATGCCTTCAATATCAAGTTCGAGTACAGCACTTAAAATTGCTGGATTATTGTTCATGGTTAGAACAATGATGGATAGCCTGGGATAATGGCGTTTGATGTATTTAATCAAATTGATCCCATCGCCGTATATGTCCCCAGGCATGGACAGATCCGTGATCAGTACGTTTGCTTTAATACAGGACAGATTGTTGATCAATGTGGTCGAGTCTTCAGACTCAGCGACGACGTTGATCCATTCAAGCCGCTCAAGTGATTTGCGGATGCCAAACAGGACAATCGGATGGTCATCAGCAATAATGACGTTAAGGTTATTCATCTTATTAGTTACCCTGCTGCAATAGCCTTTTGGTGAAGGATTCAATACGGCCAATGCTATTCTTAATCTCTATTTCATTACTGTCTGTTATGTGTTGTTCCAGTGTTTCGCAAGAAAGTTTGAGGAGTTCTAGGTCTAACATAGCAAAGACGCCTTTCAGGCGATGTGCTGTTTGCGAAAGCGATATCAGATCATATTGTTCTATGTCAGTATACAGCTTATTAATATCTATCGGTACTGTCTCGACAAATAATTGTCGGTAATCGCTATCAGTTAGCTGTTTTTGATAACTATTTATAACATTGCCAAAATCGTAATCGTTGCTTTCATCGTTAAATGCTGACATTTCTAAATTTGCAGTGAATTCGTTAAAACTGAAACTTCTCTCAATTAATAACGAAATGGCATTGATAACCGCTTCACTCAGATTGTAGTTACATCGAATATAGTCAGGTTTTATCTGCTCAAAGCCGGCCAGATTATCAACCAGTAATATAGTCGATTTTGCCGAATCGTAGGGTTTATCCGTCAACATGATATCGTATTCTCGATCCATATTTTCTGGCTTTTTATCGAAGTAAACAGCGCCATAATGATGCAGATGATTTTGCACTATCTTACGGATCTCCGTATTGCTGATATCCAGCAAGGCAGTAATGTCTTCCAGGAGCGGCGGGCATTGGTCTTGGCCGATTATTAAGGGCAGACTGATAGCATAGCGCGTACCCAGGCTGGGTTTGCTGTTTATAGTAAAATGACCATTTAATTTTCTACATAATTGGTTACATAGATAAAAGGTCAGTCCTGAATTGGATTGATATTTATCACCTGTGGCTTTGCTTAAAAATGGATAATTCAAGTTTGTTAAATCTGTTGAATTAAGTCCGGTTCCTGTATCTATAATTTCGATTTGAATTTGTTCTTTGTATTCCTGAGAATAATTAACGATGAGAGATATTTTGCCATAAGATGTAAGCGTGATTGCATAATTGACTAACATCAGGACGATCTTACTGATGGCAGTATTATCGCCAATAAATAGTGATTCAGGATTAATATTGCAATGATAATAATAATTCAATCCTTTATTATTCATCTTAGGAAACACTTTTTTAATAATATCTTCTAAAATGACTGATAATGAAAACGATTCATTTTTTGCTTGCCATTCACCTGATTCTAATTCATTGAGTAATGAAATATTCTCGATCCAGTCGGATATATATTCAGATTTAGTTAATAAATTATCGACGATACGAACACTATTTTCTTCTATAAGAACTTGTTTCAGTTGGTAAGCGATATGATCTAATTCCTTTATTGGTTGTTGTAATTCAGAACGAATGTTGGTCAACATAAAACGCCGAGCTTGTACACTCTTATCGTATTCCAAATGGGCAAGTTGTAGACGCCGGCTAATTAATGCTTCCTGATCTTTATCTTGCAGTAAAAACAGATAAGTTTCTGGCAACAGGCGAATGCTGTACATGTTAATTTCATAGACTGAATCATCAATTGAGGTTTGAATGACACCATGATGTTGCTTTGCCATCATCTTAATTTTGTTTAAATCGACATTTGGCAACAGATGATCGGCGATATTATTGCACATAATTATCTGATTTACTGAGAAATCATAAATCAATAAGCCAATCGGAATATTGGAGATAATATCGTGACTTAACGCATCCTTGATTTGTAGCTGGTGGCTCATCAGGGCATTTGGCGCGATATATTTTCTACGAATGTAAATAAGCCCACCTAAGGACAGGATAATAAATACTGAATCAGCCAGTAACAACCAGATGTTTCTGTATAACAAATCGATTAGCAAATCTTTGAGTGATATCCGATACAGCAGTTTGTATTGCGTACCTTTAAGCGATTGAGAAAATTCGAGCCAGAAACCATTTTGTGAAATATTGACTTTATTAATTTCATTAGGGGGTTGCTCGTCATCCGACAATAGACTGAAGTTGGCCGCTGCCATATCCATGGGAAGAAGATGACAAATAGGCAAATCAAAAGCGATAACTGTTGCCAATTGACCCGGTGAATTGAACGTCGCCCGATAAGTATAAAAATGGATATTTTCGCCATTTAACTTACGGATTGATGAAATATTTTCCCGTTCATCTAACGCGGTGGATTGCATCAGCATTTCTGAACGTTTTGATTCGGCAGTCAGTGTTAGATAACTTTCTTTAAACCTCAATTCTGGTTTAAGAATAGAGTGAGTGGTTATCAGAAACAGACTGTTATCTTTACCATTCAGGTAGTACATGGAGTTGTATTCATTGCGGGTGCCCCACAAAATCTCCATATAGTTGGAAAGGCGCTGTGCCAACTCTACACTTGCAGTGTTGTGGTGACCAAAAATAATCGTGTCGATAGTTTGATAACTATTCTCAAGCCAGTAAACATCAGGTCGTAGCTTCATCGGTGTGACGAGTTCTGGTGGTTTAAAAGATGAGCTATTGGCTTGTTTAAAGATAGAATTAGCGTGGTAACGATAATCTTCTATCTGTAATACTATTTTGGTTGCAACACTATTTAGCGCATATTTTTTCCCCATTAGCCAGGCATTGAAGTAGTTATAGCTGTATAAAAACAGGGAAACAAAAAGCAGAATAATGAACAGACCGTAGTAACGGTTTATGGTCGATGAATTAATAGAAAATTGTTTGTTATACATTCGTTGAGTAAAAGCCTTAATAATTGCTTGGCTGTTTAGCGAGCTCGTTAAATTGGTGAATCTTATGATTCGATCTATTTAGGCTAATTTTAGCAGGATCAGGGCTGAAAAGGATATTGTAGATTGAGGATTGAGCGAATAGTAAAAAAATCACAGAATTTTTACGATAGAGACTAGACATATTATCATGTTAGGCGCATAATCTCGCGCCATGGAAGGATGGCCGAGCGGTCGAAGGCAGCGGTCTTGAAAACCGCCGATGGGAAACCATCCTAGAGTTCGAATCTCTATCCTTCCGCCAAATAGTGACCCTACGCACAGAAAGTGCGTAGGGTTTTTTAATTTGTGCAGAGGCTCATTATGCACGGGTATATTCAATGTTGCGGGTATGTTTATTATGGCTGGGGTCATAATGCTAATATTACTGATAGGGTACAGCTCATAGCAATTATAGAAGCCTTGCCACTGAGCGAGGGGAGAACAACTCAGCAAATTAAACTATGAAGATTAGAGCCTTTTACTTCGTGACCTTTTAGAGCCTTTCCTTTACCCATCTGCCTCCAAGCATCAATTTGACGATTCCATAATGTGAGAACACAATAATCGTCAAGCAAGTAAGGAGGAGCTATGAACACGATACTGACAAACCACAGCAAAAATGCTGATACTCTTAATGAGTACCAATCCCTTTTGCAACGGCGATTTGACAAATTGCTCACGTCATTGATGCCTGAGTTTAAAGAGAAAGCGCAAGCCATAAATGCTCTTGTGCTAAGTGATAGCGAACTACTTGAACTATTATATACGACTCAACTTGAACACAAAGTCCGAACTCCAGCGCGTGAACTTCGTAAGCTTAAACGCCGTGCTGAAAACTTAGCTCTGTTCTATCAGGAACTTGATAAAATGGGCGGAACTATCAAAGCTGGAGACGTTGCAGAGATACTCTGCATAAGTCGTCAGGCTGTTAACATGAGAGTGAAAAGTGGAAAGTTGCTTGCTTTTAGAAAAAACAGTGATTACGTTTTCCCTACATTCCAGTTCACTACCGGCGGAGTCTTGCCTTATTTTGAAGATGTTATGAAAGCGATGGGTGTGGACATTAACCCAGTATCTAAAATGTCTTTTTTAACAACACCATTGTCCTGCAATAGAACACCTCTTGACATTATGATGAAAAACAATGCTTCAGAAAACGAACTGGCTTTGATGCTGAGGGCTGCATCACAAGTGGGTCATCAGATCGCAAGCTAAAATAAAAAAGAGCCCCTGTTTCGAGGGGGCAACTTTATATCATTCAAGTCGGATAATTTTGAAGTTAAGCACTTCTTCCAATAATTCATCTGCTGATATGTCGGGTTCATTCCATGTACTCGGCATATATTCTGAATCCCTGTAATTAACCAAGCTTTGCATCCCTGCGTCTACAAACCGATCTTCCCGCTTCTCCCACACTGCATAACAGAAGTCTGTAGGCCAGTGGCGAGATATGTGGCAAATACCATCCATTTCGTTATTTAAGAGTTCATAGAGGCAAGCCATAGCTCTTTTTGTCACTGAATAATCTTCATCAACCATAACACTTAACGGGATATGTAACATCCCAATAAGTTTAGCAATATCGATAAAAACTAATTTCCTTAATGAACGAATGTTGCACATTCTTGCAGTACGGATCTCAGATTCATCAATAAATCGTAACCCTTCCTTATGCCATAGCCTTCCATAGCTTTCTGCCAGGGCTGTAACTGCTCGGTCGGCCATATAACATACTCGGAAAGAATTATCTGGGGAATTATACCCGTCATCTTTCAAGTTGCCTCTTTGTTGGCTGCACTCACTCACCCCGGTCACATAGTTATCTATGCTCCCGGGGATTCGTTCCCTTGCCGTCGCGATGCATCTTGAAATCCATAGGGTATATATCGCCCATCGCCAAAATTGAAGTTCAGAGCGGACGGCCATTCTTTCCTTTGCCAACGTTTTAAATTCCAGTCACCGGGAGTATAAGTCGGAATGGTGTGGGTTTTATAGATTTCCCGAATTTGTTTTTCTAGATCGGGATACAGAATCTCCTTGTGTAGCATTTTATACCTACATCGAAAGCTTTTGCCTATCGGGTGAAAAAGCGCAGAGCGCTTGCTCATTAGCGCTGTAAATGTCATTAATGACAAAACAATTATATAACTTTTAACTGCATTTCCGATGATAAATATGTGCTGTGGTTTCTGGGGGCGAGTTGTGTTTGTAGTTTATTGTGTGTCCACGATTTATTGGTAAGAATGGTTTTCCAGGACGGATTCTTATTCAATAAAACCGTGGAAATAGTAAGAAATTAAACTTTTTTAATCGCCTTTGAACAGCATAGTTACAGCGGTTACGAACATAATGACAGCCGCACCTTTAAATAAAATCCGTTGTGCCCGTTGGCTTGATAACAGATGTCGAATACTGAGAGCACCGAGAATAAATACCGCGCCTACGCTGAATAAGACAAAAACCGTCAGTGGTACTAACATGAGCCCCCAGTTTTGCAACGAGATAGATTCCATGTTAATTACCAAAGGTAATAGAGCGAGATAGAAGGCAATGGTTTTAGGATTGCTTAACGTTAGAGTGAGACCAGATAACCAGGCCGCAGCCAACTCCTTTTTCTTAATGGGTTGGTCTTCATCAATGGGTTGATGATTGGCAAACCAAAACTGCCACGCCAAATAACCCAAATATAAGGCGGCACCCCACCTCACTACAACGAATAAAGTGTCAAAGCTGCTCGCGATAATGGACAAGCCAAAAACAGCAAAGGACAAATAAGTGAGATCACCAATAATCAGGCCAAACAACACACTAAATCCCGCTAACGCGCCATTACTCACACTTCTGGCAACCAATGCTGCCATTCCAGGGCCTGGTATCGCCGCAGCAACAGTCAGTGCCGCTGTATAGGTTACTATTTGTGACACTTCTAGCATATCTTTCCTCTCAAAATAACACTTTGAAGTAACAGAACATAAAAATGTCACTTGCGTATGCAAGTGACAAATAGGGCTCTTTATTATAGACAATAACGACATTTTTCTAATACTGAACGTCTTAAGTTTGGCATATTTTCATCCAAAATAATTAAGACATTTTTATTAGTTGTCGAATGACTTCCCGAGAAAATACCATATCTTGAACGGCCAAACCAACGGATTGAAAGATAGTCACCCCCTGATCGCACAAATTGGAATGAGATTGAGAAACGGTACCAATTTCTATCCCAATGTTTGACCCACTAAGAATACCTTTCTCCCTTGCCTTAATAACAGATTGAGAGGCGGCAAGTACCGATTCATTGGAATCAGTAAATAGGGTTGTATTGCTATACATATCTTCGCTGAGTTCCTGGAATCCCAGTGCCGAAGCGCCAATGGCATTGACATGACATTTAACCGGTAGCTCTTTTCTATTGAGTATAGGGTCACGCGATGCCGTGGTTGTGCAAATGATGTCACTATTGAGTACAGCCTCAGCAGGTGAGGCTTTGATCGAAATAGGAAGATTGAGCGTTTTATCACACCATGTAGCAAATTCTTGGCATCTTTCTGCATTACGACCCCATAAAGTGACTTCTTTAATCGGGCGTACATATAACATGGCTTGCAAATGTGCTTTTGCTTGTAAACCCGTGCCAAGTATCGCTAACCGGCTAGCATCCTTTGCGGCAAGAAGATGAGTTGCATAAGCAGAAGCGGCGGCGGTGCGGATTTCTGTGATAGCGCCGGCATCCACCGCGGCAATCCCTGAAACACCTGGCTCGTCGTAAACCAGCACACTACCGATGTGTGAAGGTTTATCGCTATTGCTTTGAAACCTCACTACCACCGACTTTAACCCAAACCCTTTGTATGGCCCCTCCTTAATATAAATCGGCATGGTGCCCATTAAGCCGTCTTCACCTTTAACGATATTGCGCAAAGGTTGCTCTACTTTTCTTTCCGATTGCAATTTAAATGCTATTTCACTTAGCTTAAGACTAAGTTCCATCGTCAAATAACGCGCAACGGTTTCTTTATCGACATAAAGCATATTGATGCCTTTCAATATCAGTTAAAGGTCGTCCAGCTTGAATTTATCATCAATCTCGGTTCCGGCAATGCTATTGAGAATTGTCGACATATTCTTTTGAGAAACCCCTAACACAACATCCAGCATATTCTCTTTGCTGAAACCACGGCTTAGGAATAGATCAATAGCACTTCTTTTCAATTGTCCTCGGCAGTAAATAACCTCGATGGTAAATTCACGTAGTGCCAATAATCGTGGAGAGAGATCGTCGGTTTTTTCAATCAATGCTTTAACTATTTTTTTATCCACACCATTATGAATTGCAATATAGCCATGTGCCTGAACCGTGTAATTACAACCATTTTCTATTCCGGTTGTAATCCACACCACCGCTTTTTCCTCTTCATTCAGTGAACTATCAATAAATAGGTCGTGTGCTCGTTGGTAAGCGGCTAATAGTGAAGGAGATTCTGACATATAACCACTTTGGTTAGGTATCCAGCCGAAATCATTAATAGAACTTTGAAGTAATTTTTTACTTTTTTCAGGTGTGGTAGTAATGGTGTGTAGAGTAAGTAAAGACATAATAACCTCTGTATATTAGATCTATATATTTGCCTATTTTAAAGCAACATTAGCTTTTATACGGCTGTAAATACTGACCAAAGCATTTGAATTGGTCGAATATGAGAAATAAATTTTAAATTGTGTAATTTTGCTGCCACTTCTGTCGTGAGTGCGGCATCTACCTCTGAGTTAGCGACTGCTTTTGCGGCTGAACTGGTTGAGTCTTTAAAAATGATATCTGCAATTTTTAGATTATCAGGCAACAACTCTGGGATTAAAGCCTTTGGTGCCGGATGGGTTGCAATGACGATATTATCTGTAGTTAATTCATCACGAATAGCGATACCATAATTAGGCGTGTAATTTAAAAATGCGGATGACAAGTTAAACCTGTTATCCATATAAAATTCACTGATATTGTAATAAGCATTGGCTACCACCAATGCCTGACAGTTATTTAAAATAATTTGATTACTTGCTTCTTCGTAAGTATTACATAAAACAACTTGGTAACTTTTGGCGACATTATTTTTAATGGCAAATTCACCAAAACGAATAGCGGATTGCTCGCTACTTGTGCCTGACGGGCCTAAGGTAGCAATATTTAGAACATCAAATGTATCTTTGTAGAAACTAAAAAAAACACATTCCATGATGTCTCTCCTGGAATTACACTAATAAACCGGATTTAACCAATGTGAGAACTTATCTACTCTGCCTCTGATTATTTCTTGATAATCTTGGGCAATAACATTGGCTATAGAATCTTCTTTTTGTCTATATGACACATTGTCTACTTGTGACACAATTGATATTTCAAGGCCAGTGCCTGTTAAAAAACAGCCATCTGCTTCATAGAGATCCTTTTGTTGAATTTCTGACTCAATACAGGGAATATTGCGGAATTGACAAATATCGAAAACAGATTGTCTGGTTATTCCATTAAGAATGCCAGCGCTAAGCGATGGTGTAATAACGCAATTATCTTTTACAATAAAAACATTTGATGTACTTGCTTCTGCGCACATGCCTTGTTCATTCAACATGATAGCATCATCAAATCCGTTTTCTTTGGCATCTTCATGAGCAAGTGCGGAATTAACATAAGTGCCGGTAATTTTGGCAGATGATGGAATTGCCGCATTTGATACACGTCGCCATTTTGAAATAAGACATGTAAACGCTGCTTTTTTGGCATAAGCGCCCATAGGTAAAGCGTTAATACAGAGGGTTGAATTTACACCACTTAGCTTAACGCCAAATTTCTCACCCGGCATTAATGACTTTTTAAGCACTAATGGCCTGATATAAATATCTTGCTTGAAACCATTTTTAATGATGATGTTTTTAGTAATATCGGTTAACTCCTGACTGGTATAGGGTAATTCAATTTTTAATGTTTTAGCTGATTGAATTAACCGTTCATAGTGCTCATGCACTCTAAATAGATTAAGTTGGTTATTGTCTTGATCCCAATAAGCCCGGATCCCCTCAAATGTACCGGTGCCATAATTTAACGCTTGTGTATTGGCAAGAAAGGTCGCATTGCTAAAATTGAGATATTCCCCGTCTAGAAATACGATCCAATCTTTATTAACCGGGCTAACGATATTGTTTGTCATTTATTGGCCCTCTTGTTCATAATTTCTAAAGCCGAATTTCGCTCAATATTGTTGGTATCATCTCTCAGATCATGGATCCGTGCTGCTTTCCAACTTACCATTGCCGCGGTTCCAATCAGTCCACCGACATCTCCGACATGGATGTCGACATTCATATTGAATTTGGATTCCATTTTTTGCTTTATCTTACTAATGAGTGACGCATCATTTAATTCGTCACTCGGTTCTAAAGTGATCTTGAGCTCATCTGTACCGGCTGTGTTGTTGATTTCAATAAAGTATTCAAAACAATATTCGAGTTCTTCAAAGATGGCATTTTCAATATCAAAAGCATACACATTGGCATTGTTTAATACTAATACATCTTTTACCCGGCCGATGGGTTCTATTTCCCATTGATTTAAGCCTATTGCTTTACACCGAACCATATCCCCTGTTTTGTATCGAATCAGAGGTTTATTCCCTTTATATAAATGGGTAATCACTAATTCACCAGCAACGTGATTATCACCAACATTGAGTTTTTGCTGAGTAAAAGGGCAAATGAGTTCGTAATAATTGTTGTATGGAATAGTAATAAGCTTATTGGTATTGTCACAAGCCGCCAGAATTGACGTTTCTTGTGAGGCATACATACAGTTGTAAATTTTAGCGCCCCAATTCCGAGATAAGTTTCTTAATCTATTGGGGGTAATAAGTTCGCCAAGCACCAAAATGATCTCGATACCTAGTTCTTTTGCATCACATGCATTGTTCCGACAATATTTTAGCAACTCAGCGGCGACCGCAGGTGTGCAAACTAAGGCGGTTATTTTGAGGTCTTGTATCAGCCTGAGTACTCTGTGCATACCAACAACGGGCGAACGAGGCCACATTTTGATAACGGTATGCCCTAAACTGCGAAATACATCTTCAAATGTATCGCCAGTGGAGTGCAATTCCGTTGGACCCATCACGCCAATAATGTGTTGTTTGCCTTCTTGATTGAAAATAGACTCATATTGCAGAGTCAGAAAACTGTTATTCACTAAAGAGTCTATTTCATTGCGAGGACAAGGTGTTGATGGCCCAGTCGTCCCTGTGGTTTCATAATATACCCAAGCGTTACCTAGGCTATCTGAAGATATCGTGTTTCCCGCCTTACTTAGATCTGATTTTGTAGTAAAGGGAAGTTTTTCAATCAATGAGGATAAATTTTCATCATCATTTGGGTTTATTGCGTCTAGACGATCTTGATAGAAAGCTGACCCATTTTTCGTATAATTTATGATTTCTTTTAATTTTTCGTATTGTATTTTTTCCAATGAGGAGATATTTATCTCGCCAGACAGATATTTTTTTAACTCGGTAAGGTATTTCATACCTAATTCATGAAGTTCATTTCTAAAAATGGAATACATATATATTACCTGGTTATTTATAAAGTGGTAAGTTGCCAGTGATTTTATTGATATCTTTCTTTGGTCCAACTATGCCAATTCCAGATAACTTCAATTCATCCGAATGTTCAGCAGATAATTTTCCTTCGTATTCCTCATATGTTCTGCATGATTGCGCTAAACAGGAAAAAGGACTCAATTTAAAATTATCGTTAGATTTTAATTCATTATGAATAGCGGCCAGTACATCATGACTAGCTTTCAAAACAGGCAAAGGCGTTTTAATGACACCGGGATAACAAATGCTATCTTTACTAAAGACATCGTGTCCTACAATCCCGTTGATATTTCTACCAATTGAAACACTAATGACGCTCAGTGCATTCATGGCTAACCCAAGTGGCAGACTATCAGCGATAACGACGACACTTTTATGTAGGTTTTCGTCAAATTCCATACGACTTTCCTATTAACTGAGTGAAATTTATCAACTTATTTATATCGATAATAATATCCGAGACTGTCCATGTACTTATTTCTTTCCATAGCACCACGCCTTTTATATGATCGGGATGATGCATGTATATGTCCAGGTCTTCGTAACTTTCAAAGTAACCAATTAAACTAAAGTCAACTGATTGCTTTCTGTCTACCGTACTTCGACCACAAAACCATCCTTTTATTTCACTTATCTCATTTATATGATTTAAAGTCACCTTCTCTGCTAATATAGCCTTTTCACTATCCCAGCTTATTCCATCCTTGAAGGTAAATAAGACTTGGTGTGCAATTAAGTTATTTTTGCCCAACATAATTTACCTCATAATTAATGATTTTGAGTTATAATAACCTATAGAAACGATCTGATTTATACCTAATATTAGCGCATGCCTGATTTAGTTTTTTTGATTTGCGTCTAATTTAAATAACACATTGCATTTATAGCAGTCAACTATTTCCCTATGGTAATAATTTAAAAAAGAGTGGGAATATTGTGGTTCTGACAATGATAAGAAAGCTGTTATGGCTTGCCTTTGGCTTATAAAAAACAAGCTCAATTTGATTGCGTTTACGCCTTGAAAATATATTTTGTCGCCTTGTGTTCTACCGTATTTTGAGTATTTGTTTTTTAACATGTTAACCGATCCTTATATTGTTTGGAGACAGGTTATTTTGGATATTTTATCTTCCACTGCTGCCAGACGATCAGGCTATTTTACGACCAGTGGCTATTTTCTAATAGGTAGCAAAGATAATAAAACATTTTGTTGTTATTTCTGATTTGTCAGTAAATGACCAGTTTTTTTGATGTTGAAAATAACTCGCTCATCGGCTGTATTTTGATAAGAAACTACAGCAATTCAGAGGATTCGAGGCAGTAGTCTTGCATTAATGGGCTTTCAAGCCATGGTATGTCGTTGAGCATGTCACTAATGATGAGTGTTTTGGTGATATTTTTAAATTATCTATTATTTATGCTTGATTGTTTGCAATGGGTTGTAATATACTGCGCTCGCTTTCGGGGGCTAGCCCTGAAACACGCCGGCTTAGCTCAGTTGGTAGAGCAACTGACTTGTAATCAGTAGGTCACCAGTTCGACTCCGGTAGCCGGCACCAAATCAAATAAGAAGCCGTTATCTTTTCAGAAGATAACGGCTTTTTTCTTGCTTGATAATAGATGATGCTGTTTATATATCCAGTTAATTCTGCTATTTTCCAGTACAATTTCCCGCTAAAACGAGTTTCTGAATTCATGGCATGGTTAAATTTACTGTCAGGCGGGTCGAAATAAAACCATGTAGCTAGAAATATAGGATGGCAAATTTTTAGATAATACGGATTTATTTTCGCTGGTAAAAACTAACAGAAAAAAATATTAGCGTTTGGGATATCTGTTTTCCAGACATGAAAAAATATTTGCTATAGGTGTGTATCCATCTATTCGTCTGGCGAGAGCTGAAAATAAGATGGGATAGGGTGAGTAGAAAATAGCAGAAGATATTGATGTTGTAAAAGTGTATCAGATAAAAGCAATTTCGGCTCAGAAGGATATTTTTGCTAACTATCTACTGAAGAGTGTGAGTTTAAAAATCACATTGGTTAGAAGCGGATATATCTGACAGTGTTAAAACTTTTCACGTAGATATTTACCTGATAATCGGTAATTTATCGTTAGCAACATTAATTCTGTGGATATCTTAAATGTTTTGCTTGATCTGCTGGCGATATTGCGAATAGGGTTGTTGCGATCTCACATTTGCACCAGTTTCGTTGTCCATCACCTTGTAAACAGGCCGATTTCAGTGTCTTCGGCATAGGTGTTGACACCATTCTTAATCGGCATTTTATGACGGATTTCAACGTCGATCAAAAATATTTTTTACACTCAAATATCCATGAGATAAAAAATCTGTGCTATTTTTTATTTAATGAATTTTTCATCTCATAATAAAAAGGGGGTGTTATGTTGCTTGAAAACTTTTGATAAATAATAAAGAACATGCGTGTTGCTTTAGGTGCTAAGTGTTTTAAAGGAAGGTACATTAGAGGATTAAATGAAGATTATAAATTTGTATAATAAATACGTAGATGAGGAAGAGGAGCACTTTATGGTCATCCGTATTAATAACGATATTTATGTGTTTTCCTCTGAAACTAAGCTTGGTCAAGAATAGGGGTTATTTACTATTTGTATTTAATAGACTAAGTAAACAGATGTATTTAAACGATGTAGTTACGTAACAGAGAAACACAAAAATAGAGAATGAGAAATTTGTTATAATGCCGAATGCATGGATGCATGAGACCATCATGAAAATAATTTTTACTACTATTTGTTACTAAAAGTTAAGGTCAAAATATATGCGCAATATTCAACAAGTTTTAGAGTGTTGGGGCGGTTGGGTTGATGATGCCACTGGTGTTAATTGGCCACCGATCGCTGCTGGATTTAAAGGTCTGATTGCGTCAACTCGTTCATTACGTCCTTCCTGCTGTGATAACGATGGCTTAATCATTGATGCTTGTATCGCAAAGTTGCAGACGGTAGATAAATCTGAAGAAATTGAAGTTTTATTTATGTACTACGCTTTAAGGCTTTCCAAACGGTCCATCGCGCGTTTAATTAAAGTACCTGATATTGAAGTACGTTCCCGGTTGCAAAAGGGAGAAAGTTTTGTTCAGGGATGTTTGGCTATGCTTGATATTAAGTTAGAAATGGATGATGAAGTACAAAAACATAAAAAGCTTGCGCGTACGCAAAAAGCTATGGTAGTGTACTAATCAGTTAAAGTTGCGAATAAGCCCCGATAGAAATGAAATATAGAAATATCGGGGCTTTTTTCATTTGAATATTTGCAGGTAATGGGGAAAATAGGGCTTAACCCATCAAATTCAGTTTAAAAAATTCATGCTATCCAATGAACTCTGTTTGGTACGAATGAATCTCAAGTTTCTTCTATTGTACTCTGATAAATAAGTGAAAATTTAAATCATAATTGTCGAAGGTCGCACTGTGTTGCGGCCTTTTTCGTATTTGCCGTCGCGAATCGCTTACGTATATTTTTTACCTTTTTCGTGGTCGGTATCCCGATTAAATCAATCATCACTCGGTGTTGGGAGCTAAGCCTTCAGCAAAGTTTGGTTTACCCAAGCACAGGGTGAGTTATTGCTGTTTGATGGAGGTATTTTTGATGAGCAACGGTAGTGATAAAGCGGGTTGGTTAACACCTGTCACGCCTGGGCCTGAGTACGATGATGAGCTGGAGCACATACTGAGTCGTTGGCTGGGAGGTGTTTCTGGTTTGCCTGACGATAAAGTGCGTTCTCGATGGACATCAGCACAACTGTCCCAGTTACCGGCAGATGATGACGGGTGTGATTTTGACATAACGGATTTTATTTCGGATGCCTCGCCGGCTTTTGAGAACCAGACTGATGAAGGAACCCAGTTATGGCGTCATGAGGAAATTGTGTGCTTGATTTCCTTTTATGGCCCGAACAGCCAGCGGTACGGTGCCCGTTTTCGTGATGGAGTGGCGGTCAGTCAGAACAATGACGAATTGGAACGTTTCGGTCTTTCAGTCGATAAACTCAGCCGGCTGACTTTGCTACCGGAACTTATCAATAACCAGAGGGTGCGTCGTTATGACATGACGATCACCTTGCGGCGAAAAGTGGTGCGTGAATACGGTGTTAAATCACTGGTGGAAGCGCCTGTCAAATTCTTAGGAGATTAAATTATGCAGGGTTTACCTGTTTCAAACATTATCAATGTCACGTTGAATATGGCTCCTCATGCGGCTCAATCCCGGAACTTTGGGGCGTTACTGATCATCGGTGCAAGTAACGTGATCAACCCTCATGAACGTTTACGCCGGTATTCGGATATCGATGGTGTCGGTGCTGATTTTGGATTGAGTTCACCAGAGTATCAGGCCGCGGCGCTTTATTATTCCCAGTCACCCCGTCCGGTTGATTTATATATTGGTCGGTGGGCTAAGGACAATGTGGTCTCCTCTTTACAAGGGGCGGTATTGACTAAACAGCAGCAAATGATGAGCAAATTTATTGCTGTCACCGATGGCTCTTTTAAATTGACGATTAACGGTAAAGAAACGGTATACAGCGGCGTCGATTTGAGTAAAGAGGCCAATCTTAATGGTGTGGCCCAACGGATAGCAGATAAGTTAAAAGATTGTTCAGTCATATATGATAGTTCTTCTTCGCGTTTCGCTATTATGTCGAATTCTGTAGGGGCGGTTGGCTATGTTTCACCGGCAACGACGGGAACTTATATTGGTGATTTATTAAAGCTGGACGAAATATCGGGTGCTACCGCTATCGAATCTACCAAAGCAGAAACCATTGCCGAGGCGGTGGCAGCACTGGGATCGGTGTCCAGTGGCTGGTATGGGTTGGTTATCGCTGATGACTCTCTGACGGATGAAGATATTCTCTCTGTTGCTGATTACATTGAGTCCGCATCTGTTTCCCGTATCTATGGACATACAGTGCAAAAAGCAGACGTATTGGATGCTGATGTTAAAACTGATATCGGTTCAAAATTAAAAGAGAGAAACTATCAACGCACACTTTGGCAATATTCAACCGGTAAACCCTACACGGTTGCTTCGCTGTTGGGCCGTATGTTTACCGTCAATTTCAACGGCAATAACACCACCATCACCTTGAAATTTAAACAGGAACCCGCTGTAACCGCAGAAAACCTCACCGCAACGCAAGCCAATGTGTTGAAAAGGATGAATGGCAACGTTTTTGTTAAATACAGCAATGATACGGCCATTATTCAGGAAGGTGTCATGGCGAATGGGGATTTCATTGATGAGCGCCACGGTCTGGATTGGTTGCAGAACTACGTTCAGAACAATCTTTATAACCTGCTTTACACCAGTACTAGCAAGATCCCACAGACTGATGAAGGTGTGACACGGCTAATCACCAATGTTGAACAGTCACTGGCTCAAGCGGCGACAAATGGATTAATCGCTCATGGTGTATGGGGCGGCGATCCGATTGGAGCGCTGGATACGGGTGCAACATTAACCAAAGGTTACTACGTCTACGCACCGCCAATTGCAACGCAGGCACAGGCTGATAGAGAAGCCCGAAAAGCACCGGTTATTCAGTGTGCAATCAAATTAGCAGGTGCTGTTCACTATGCTGATGTCATTATTAATGTAAACAGATAAGGGTTGAAAATGGCTACATATTCTTTTCTTGATGTTTCCGCTTCTATTACCGGAGTTGGCGGCTCTTTTGATCTTGGTAACGGTGCCGCGCTCTCTGATGAGGGAATTACAGTCACCATGTCGGAGAGTAAAAACACCATGACCACCGGCGCAGACGGAGAAGTCATGCATTCATTGCATGCGACCAAGTCAGGAACCATCACGATTAATTTACTTAAGACCAGCTCAGTCAACGCCAAATTGAACGCGATGCTCAGCACACAATCGCTTTCATCAGCGGCATGGGGTAATAACGTGATTGTTATTCGCAATAAACAAAGTAATGACATTGCTGTTGCTCGCTCTGTCGCCTTTCAGAAACAACCGGATTTGCAGAATAACAAAGCAGGCGGTACCGTTTCCTGGGTATTTGATTGCGGAAAAATCGACATCATGTTAGGCACATTCTAACCAGCTTATTTCACAACCATTTAAATCACCTTTAAATTTGCCGCAGCATTTGTCTCTATTTTTACGTCGGACTTATGCTGCGGTAGTTTGAGCGAGCTTGAGGATAAGTGATCATGGAATTTGAAATTGATGGCAAAAAATATCGCAGTGGTAAATTGAACGCTTTTCAGCAACAAGATTTAGCGGTGGCTTTGGCTCCGGCTATTCCGGCACTTGGACCGCTGATGAAAAAGATGGTGACAGCTAAAAGTGATGATGGAGTGACGGGCTTTGAAGAAGTGCTCCCTTATTTGGTGGAATCCATCAATGCATTAGGAAAATCCAACCGACATGAAATTAATGATATTTGCTTATCAGTAGTTTCTCGTGAACAGAATGGTATCTGGAACCGGATTTATGAACCTGATGGACAGGTATTGATGTTCGATGACATCAACGGCTTCGAACTGCTGAAAATTGTCGGTTTTATTATTCGAGACTCATTGGGAAATTTTTTTCCCGCCCCATTAGAGAGCGTAGTGTAATCCCAGGGCAAGCCAGTTTAAATTTTGAAACCCTTCCGAAAGGGCGTGATTATCTATTACGCCCGGTCATTGCGGGCATGTGCCGTTATGAATCGTTGAAAAATAGCGTTCTTGATCTGGCTGATATTGCATTGATGAATGATGCCCTTGATGTTAAATCGGAAAATGAGGCCATGATAGAGAGGTGGCGAAATGAGCAATAACGTTGAAACAACTAAAGATTTCCTGGGATCGCTTAAGTTTGATGTTGATGAAGCCGGACAGAGTAAATTCATGGCTGTTATCACCGAAGTCACGGCTAATGTTCTCAAAATGGGGGAGGAAATTAAAAACGCAGCACTAGAGGTTATTAATTTCACCACTCAAGTTGCTAACGGATTGGATAAACTTTACTGGCAGTCACAGAAAACAGGCGCAACGGCTGAAAAAATTAAAGCCATTGGTTATGCCGTCAGTCAAGCAGGCGGAAGTGTTGAAGGGTTTAATCAATCTCTTGAGGGCGTTGCTAATTTCCTACATAAAAATCTAGGTGGTGAGGGATTATTGCGGAACATTGGTGTTCAAACCCGAGATGTAAATGGCAACCTTCGGGATACAGCATCTTTGGTGGCACAGGTGGGTGAGCAGTTATCGAAAATGCCGATGGATCGGGCCAATCGATACGCCCGCAAACTGGATATTGATGAAAATACCTCGATGGCTATGCGTCGTGGGATTGGTCAATATGTCGCTGAATATCAGGACATGACGAAAACCATAGGTTATAACCCGACTAAAGCAACGCAGCAATCTCACCAATTTATAGTGCGCATGAATGCCTTAGATAATTTGTTTGGGATGATAAAAGAAAAAATAGGTGCGGATTTGGCGGGGGGATTGACTGGACGAGTCGAATCATTTCAACAAACTATCCTGCTTAATTTCCCTAGAATAGAAAAGGTTATTAATCGTGTATTGAATGTCATACTGAATTTGGCTGATGACATAACATTATTGGTCAGTCGCGTCGGTGAAGCTATTAGTGATTTAATTGGCTGGTGGGACAGACTGGATAATAGTACAAAAACGCTTATTAAAGCACTAGGTGGCTTACTATTTGCGTGGAAAATCTTAAATACGGCTTTTATGACTTCGCCAATAGGGATGATTACTGCACTGGCAGCGGCGTTGCTCTTGCTTTATGAAGACTACAAGGTTTGGAAAGAGGGTGGTAAGCATTTTATTGATTGGGATAAATGGAAACCCTCTATTAATGAATTTCTTAAAGCCATTGAAAAAATCTCTGGTTGGATAAATCAAGGAGCTAAGGCCGTTGGCGGTTGGAAAAATGTATTAAAAGGATTTGCGACCTTCATTGCAGTTGCATGGGCTGTGAAGATGATCAAAGGAATATCCCGTGTGACAAGTGCGATTCTTAATTTGGCTAAAGTGTCAAAATCTGTCGCCAGAGGGGGAATATTAGGTAAAGCGGGAATTTCAGGGGCCGTTGCTGTTGCATCAGAGCCATATATCGATAAAGCACTTAATCGGACTTTTGGTGGATATGACTACTTTCAGCGAATTAGGACCGCGAAAACTTGGCATGATTTTGGTGCTGCTCTGATTGGGGAAGGTAATGCCTATTGGGATAAAAAAGGGAATTGGGTAGATAAACGTGGAGAAAGCACCCTCCCGAAAGGATATTCTCAGTTTGCGGCAGATATTCCTGGTAATGCTCCTGTAGTCATGCATAAACCAGATAAGACGGCAGCAGATGGGCAAAATAATCAACTACTTAATAAAGATAATCCTAAAGTCAGAATGATAAAATTGGCTAATTCTGATGTGATACAAAGATTGGTTGATAACATGATGGTAGGGGTAAGTGGTAATAATCCTTATTTATCAGAGCATACCAAAACAGCGATTATCGGAGTACCATCGCCAGCGAATAAATCAACAAAATTAGTTGGACATTTAAATAATGTAGCCCATTATTTGCAGAATATTTCCATTGATCACCGAATGATCAATGGTGCGGTAACCAATATCAACAGTATGATGAACCATCAGGAATTGACTCCCGCTTTATTACATTGTGCGCCAATATCTGCCAGCAATAATATGCCGGGAATAGGAGAAGTAAATTATCATATTGAAGTCAACGGTGTTGAATCTCCTAGAGAAGCAGCAAGACTGACCGGAGAAACGGTAGAACGCACTCACAGTATGCTCCTTCGAAATATGCAAACACAGGTGAGATAACAATGGATATATTATCAGTCATGTTTTCTCAGCAAAAGAGAAAAATAGGTGTCATTGTACCGAGTGTCGTTATTTCAGAAACACATACGGATGTATCGAATATCACCGATCATCCGGTCCAGCAGGGGGTGACATTCAGTGATCATGCTTATGACAGCCCATCGGAAGTGAGAATGGATTTAGGTTTCGCCGGTGGTGGTTCGCTGCTTGATATTATTGATACAACAAAGGTATTTGATATTTCTACCGGGCTAAGCCTTGGAACCAGTCCGCGTGATATATATCAACAGTTACTTGACCTAAGGGCATCACATAAACCGTTTGATGTCGTAACGGGAAAGCGCTTATATAAAAACATGTTGATTAAAGATATCAGTGTCACAACAGATAAAACCAGTGAAAATGTTTTATCGGTGGTTTTAAACCTACGTGAAATTGTTATTGTTGAAACGTCACCGAATAAGGCCGCGCCGGCGGAAAATATGAAAAATCCTGAAGATACCGCACCTGTAGTTAATATGGGTGCCAAAGTCACGGTGAAGCCATCAATGCCAAAAATTATTCTTGATTTTATTATAGAGCGAGGTAAGAAATGGCTAGGGTTGTAGAAATTCCTTTATCACCGCAAAATCAGCAATTCGATATTCAGCTAAATGGCATTAACTATAAAATGAGATTAATGTGGCGTGATATCGGGGGTTGGATTTTGGATATTATGACGCCGAACAGTGAATTTATCGTTACAGGTTTGCCGTTGGTTTTTGGGGTTGACTTACTGGAACAATATCGCCATCTTGGTTTTAACGGCTCATTAATTTTTTATGGTGATATAAATCAGGAGAAACCTTTCAGGAATAATCTTGGTAAAGAGGACAGGTTATACTTTGTAATAAGTTAACTTGATGAGAGGAAGGATAAGATATTCTGTAATAATTTATTACATACGCCGCTTAATTGCGGTTCTTTTATTTCTATTAATTAGGTGAATTATGTCAAAACAATGGATAAGAGAATGCCACCTTATCGTTGTAGACAAAGATGGCGAAAAAGTAAATTTATCAGACCTGAAAATCACATTTAACATTAGCAGAACGGAATCTTCCAATCCTGCTACTGGTATTTTTACTATATATAACCTCAATAACGAAACCAGTAATAAATTACGTAAAAATGAATTTAAAAAGATTAAATTTGTGGCGGGTTACAAGGAGAACTCAGGACAAATATTCTCAGGCCAAATTCAGTACACGTATGTAAAAAGAGACAACGCAACGGATACTTGTGTTGTGATTCATGCAGCGGACGGGGATGAAGCACACAATTACGCGACCGTGAATACCACCATTGCGGCTGGATATTCGCAAGCAGATTTAGATCATTTGCTAATGCGTGATATTGCCAAATATGGCATTACCGCCGGTCTACGCCCTGAATTCAGTAAATCAGCATCACCCAGGGGAAAAGTACTTTTTGGCATGCACCGCAATGAAGTTTCTAATCTGGCAAAACAATGTGATGCTAATTGGCGCTATGAAGATAACAAACTACACATTGTACCCAAAAATAAATACTTAACTGAAGCCATTGTCCTTACATCAAAAACAGGCCTTATCGGTATGCCTGAACAAACTATTGGCTCCGGTATTAACGTTACATGCTTAATTAATCCGAATATCCGCCCCGGGACATTAATCCGACTGGATAACCGTTCAATCAAACCAGTTGATCCGGCGACTAAACAAGCTGCTCAATCTGGTGATCATAAGGATGCAAAAGCACAACCGGCAATGTTGGATGCTGATGGTGATTACATTGTCTTCAATGTGGAGTATTCCGGCGATACCCGCGAAACAGAGTGGTACATGACAATAATGTGTATCGCCAAGAGCGATCATACTTTGCTGAATCAATCAACTCACAATAAGGATAAGGCAGAGAGCGAATGATAAATACTGACGAACGACTCAATAGACCCGAAGCGGTCTTTTTTGCCATGCAAGAAGTCATTAGCGCCGGATTGTATGTCTCCTTGCCTTGCATTATTCAATCATTTAATGCTGATGCGGTAACCATCACCGCGCAACCGGCCATTAGATGGAAAATCAGGCAAAAAGATGGGGAACTGGAATCGGTATCCTTACCGCTGTTAGTGGATGTGCCGGTTATATTCCCAAGGGGCGGTGGTGTGACATTAACCTTCCCGATAAAAGCCGGTGATGAATGCCTGGTCGTATTTGCTGATCGCTGCATTGATTATTGGTGGCAATCTGGCGGTGTGCAGGAGCCGGTGGATCCTCGACAGCACAACCTGTCTGATGGATTTGCCATTATTGGCCCACAATCCCAGCAACAAAAAATATCGGGTATCAGCACAAACGCTGCTCAGTTGAGAAGTGATGATGGAGCGGCGTATATCGAACTCGATCCCAACAGCCATAACGTCACGATTATCACATCGGCAAAACTTATCGCGACAGCCAATGGCGGTACTGAAATCACTTCACCTGACATCATCCTAAATGGCAACGTCACCATTAACGGCAACTTATCACAGGGCATGGGCGCTGGTGGTGGCACCGCAACCATGCAAGGCCCGGTCACGGTGAGTAATGATGTGACAGCGGCAGGGATTAGCCTTAAAAACCATGTACATAGTGGTGTGCAATCAGGTGGCGGTAAGACGGGGAAACCTCAATGAGATACAGAAGAGAAATTGACAACGACTATGTATTTGGTCGTGGAGAGGCGGGTTTTCTTATCAACTCACCGGAAGCGGTCGCACAGGCAGTGAAAACTCGCCTGATGTTGCGCAGTGGCGAATGGTTTCTTGATAACCGAGAGGGGACAGATTACGACGACGTGTTGGGTAAAGGCACATCGGGGTTTTATGACCTGATTATTAGACAGCGAATACTGCAAACGCCGGGTGTAGAGAGCATTACCCAATACCGTAGTGAAAGAAACCCGGAAACAAGAAAAATCACCATTACAGCCACGATTGACACGATTTATGGACAGACAGGAGTAACTGCTGATGTATGAAAGTATTATCAACACAATGTTACCTGCTATTGATAAAAATGGGATCAATGCTCCTGATTATCAAACCATCTTGAATAGCTGGAAGACGATATTCAGGGATATTTATGGGGGCGATATTTACATTGAATCTGACAGTAAAGACGGTGTTTTTTTATCGCTAATAGCATACGTTATTCACGGTTGTAACAACGCAACCATTGCCTCCTATAACTCATTTAGCCCGGCAACCGCGGTGGGCGAAGGGCTTTCCCGCAATGTCAAAATCAACGGCATCACCAGAAAAAGCGCCAGTAACTCAACAGTGGATATTTTGGTTACTGGTCGAGCAGGCACGGTTATCCGTAACGCTTCTGTCCGGGATGATGCGGGAAACGCTTGGTCACTACCGGATGAAGTCATTATAGATACACACGGGCAGGCTATTGTGACCGCGATTTGTCAAAAATCGGGTGCGATCGGCGCATTACCTCACACGGTTAATCAAATTGCCACGCCAACATTGGGCTGGCAAACCGTGACGAACCCGGTTGCGGCTACACTTGGTCGGGGAATTGAAACCGATGTAGAACTGCGAATACGGCAAGCGGTTTCCGTTGCGCTGCCTTCGAGAACTATTATAGATGGACTGATGGGAGCAATTGCCAACCTGCATGGGGTTTCACGTTACCGGGGATATGACAACGACTCGGACAAAACGGATGAGAATGGCATACCCGCTCATAGCATTGCACTTGTCATTGATGGTGGAGACTCGAAAGAGATTGCCCGGACTATCTTAGTGAAAAAAACGCCGGGCATACCGACATTTGGCACCACCTCTGAAACGATTACCGATGATTATGGCAATAAAAAAACGATAAACTTCTATCGTCCTACACTGGTGCCAATTTACGTTGAAATACACATTAAACCCTTTATCGGATATACATCAGATATTGGCAATAATATTCGTAATGAAATATCTAACTATATAAAATCCCTTTATATTGGTGATGGAGTATATGTGACTCGTTTATTTGTACCGGCAAACTTATGCAATAAAAACGGTGGACAGACATATGAAGTATTATCTGTGATAGTGGGTAAATCAGCATCGACAACCGGAACGGCGAACATTGACATAGCATTTAATGAAGCGCCGACGTGCTCACCTGAAAATATAAAAATAGTAACGGTGCTTGAATGAACAGATATATGAAGCTAATTCCTGCATATCACATGGAAGGTAAAAAATATGTCAGGATGCTTGAAGCTGTGACTGATATTTTCAACCAGAATGCGCTGACAACAGATTTCTTGATTAGCAGTTTTGACCTTGATAAAGCGGTGGGCAAACAGCTTGATATTATTGGAGAATGGGTAGGAAGAAATCGAATGATCCAAACTCCAATTGAATCCTATTACTTCTCCTTTGATATTACTGACTTGGGATTTGATAGTGGACAATGGAAAGGGCGATTTGACAGTGATAAAAGTTATATCAAACTGGATGATGATAATTATCGGGTTGTCATTAAAGCGAAAATAGGCGCGAATAACTGGGATGGAACGGCTGGGTCATTTAATAACATCCTGAGTTTTATTCATTCAAATAATGGCCTATCGGTATCTTTCGAAGATAACTTGGATATGTCATTCACAGTGACTATTAAAGGTAAATCAATCAGTACAATTACTAAAGAAATCATCCATCAGGGTTATCTCTCGCTTAAACCTATGGGGATAACGGTTAATTACCATATAGTGGAGGGTTAGAAATGGCTAAAAATGATTTTAAAGCATTTGCCATTGGTGAAAACGCGAATACTTTATCACAAGAAGAATATGAAAGTTCAGATTTTATTGAGGAGGGTTTTAAATCAGGAATAGCAAGGAGTGAGCGCTTAAATAAAGTTTGGCGCCAATCTTCGGTTATAGCCGCGGTGATAGGGAAATATATTGCGGAAAAAACCGGGGAAGACGTTATGGATGATGGAGACCTGGAGAAACTCGTAGCGCAATTGGATTTAGCATTAAAACATAAAATTACTACGGAAATCCCTGCTGCTTCACTGACGCAGAAAGGCATATCGCAACTCAACAGCGCGACAAATTCTGACAGAGAAGACCAAGCAGCGACTCCGAAAGCGGTTCATGACGTTAGAAAAATTGCTGAAAGCAAATTGAGTGGTGTTTCTGATGCCTCATTGACTCAGAAGGGGATTGTACAACTGAGTAGTGCGACAAATAGCACAAATGAAACCTTAGCGGCGACGCCGAAGGCAATTAAAGAAGCATACGATTTTGCAAATACAGCAAACGTAGCAGCTAAAAATGCTCATGATGAAGCAAACAGGGCTACAGATAATGCTAATAGCAGATTGGCAAAAAACCAAAATGGCGCAGATATCCCTAATAAAAGTGAGTTTATAAAAAACCTTGGTTTAACAGAAACCGTCAATTTGGCGAAAAGTGCCGTGCCTAAAACAGATGCAGATAGCACATATGCGCGGAAAAAATCGCGTGAAACTTTTACATGCGGCAGTTTAGATGTAGATGCCGGACATAATTATGCGGGCCTGAGATTGATAAAAAAAGACGGATATTACTCTCAGATATCAACGAACCCGGACGGACAAGGCCCACTCACAATCTACTATAGGAATGCAGCGGGTAATAATATTTATGCCGTTAATTTGCAAAAGAAATCTGGCACATTAGCAACAATCGATGACATTGATGCAGCAATTGTTGCTAAAAATAACATCCCAGTGGGTGCTCCAATTCCGTGGCCGTTACCGAATATGCCTGCTGGCTATCTCGCATGTAATGGTCAATCGTTTAATAAATCTCTATATCCACAATTAGCTATAGCTTATCCATCAGGTGTGCTTCCTGATTTACGCGGTGAATTTATCCGTGGTTGGGATGATGGGCGCGGTGTAGATCATGGTCGTGGAGTTTTGTCGTGGCAAGCTGATGAGTTTAAATCCCATTTTCATGAATTTGAAGCACTAAGGAACGCAACAGGAAATTCAGTCTGGGGAGATTTTTTTGGGACTAGTGTTATTCTTGGAAGACAAAAATATCAGGTTAACAATAGTGGTGGCGCAGAAACACGCCCTCGCAATATCTCTTTCAACTACATAGTGAGAGCAGCATAATGAATACACAAAAATACTCTTTGGAATATGAAACTACTGTATTGGATAAAGATGGATTGGCGGAAAAAGCAGGCTGGCTGACAATCTACCATGCAGCGCCTCATTCAAGGGAATTTATCGGCGCAGCACCAGAATACCTGATGGAGGGAATAGGAATACCGGCCAGTTCCTATACAGATGCTCCGACACTTCCTGAATCCGATTCTACAGCTGTTAGACGTACAGCAGACGGAAATCACTGGGAAATTGTACCCGATTACCGGGGAAAAACAGCTTACAACACACAAACTCGATTACCGCAAGAAATTACTGATCTGGGTGAATTACCCGAAATCCTGACATTCAAACAACCTATTACTCATTTTGATCGATGGGATGGCTCAAAGTGGGTGATTGACAAAGTGGCAATAAAGGATAGTGAAATTGAGCAGGCAGAACAACTACGCGGTACATTGTGCACACAAGCCAATGAAACTATTAAGTTGCTCCAATATGCTGTTGATACTGGATTAGCTTCGGAAGAAGAACAGACATTGTTACTTGAATGGAAAAAATATCTGGTATTGCTGAACCGTGTTGATACTTCACTAGCCCCTGATATTAAATGGCCTGAGATGCCTGAATGACAACAATAAGGGCTGCTTATGCAGCCCAATGACAATTGTAAAGCATTCTATTTAGTCTATCTTCGAAATATTATGCTATTATTTTGCAATCTACCGGGATAGATCTTTTTAATTTTACAGACTCAATATTCTGCCAATGGGTTGTAGGTTACACCATCTGAGTTTGTATTCTCTGGATGGACAGCCGAAGGAATATCTGGCATTTTCATATTGAGAATAAGCTCTTTCTATATTGCTCCAAATTAGTAAAGAGCCAATAGAATGCTTTTGCAATTCATCTGAAGTATCCATTCCTGCCTGGATAAACTCAAAGATAGTGTGTTCAAAAGTACATGTCTTTGTAATAAAATGAAATGCGCATGCCTCATCTTTGTAAAATAATATATTTCCCCATATAAGAGGTTGAATTAGTTCAAATAATTCTTGAGTTAGCGCCTCATCAACACAACAAGAACCCCATCTTTTCTCGGTAAGAGAGAAATAAATATTTGCTATTTCTCTTGGGTTGAAAGATTCACAATCTACGACTTTTCCTCCAATCTTTAGAAAGCGCTTCAATCGGTCTTTATATTTTTTCTGGGATTTTGTCGATATTCCACCGTTACCTAATTCTTTAGCAATGCACACTCTTCTATTGGCATTAAATATATATGTTGAATTAATCAAATTTTTCCTATTTAAAGGAGAAATAAATTTTGATTTAATAGGCAATACAAATTTAGCTTCCGGAGAAGCGGGTATGATTAATTCGTCATTAGGAATAGCTATACGGATATATTTCGATAATGGAGTACAAGGATCGTTTGCAAGAAATCGCTCTCCCCATATGCATATGGCAGCAGTCAATAGCCCATTAGAATCTTTCTGTACATAGTACTTTTCATCACATTTAAAATGTTTATGAATGAAATCTAAAACAACGGGGTGTGTTGCTAATCCCCCACCGTACATACTGTAGCATTGACGATAATCATCAATGCTAGCTTCTTTCCACCCAAACAGAGATAATAATGTTTTCATCTAAAAAATTTATCCATTAAATAGTTCATAATAACAGCGCTCACGTATTTATAAATCAAGTCCGACACATATCCTATCTATATTTTTCATAATATGAAATTCATTCGGGAATTTTATCTTCCGGTAATGAACTATATTTCATGAACTTATTACTAAAGTTCAGAACATCATCTTGATTTTCACATATTTTATTAGACAACATTTTACAATTATCAGATATTGTTGACTCTTTAATACCTGTCCAATCTGAAAATAGTGTTAAGAAGTTCATTGAATTGCGTTGAACGTTAATAATATTACGTGACGTATCATCGTAAGAGGTAATAAACATAGGAACCTGATAATTCTGCTTATATTTATCATTATGAGCAAGCCTCATCTTCTTAGTATCTTTCTCAAAGAAAGAACCTCCGTGATCAGCAAAATACATCAAAGACCAGCTCTTCTCATTTTTCTGTGCTTCATCAGTAATTATTGATAACAAATCATCAGTGTTTTCAATACTCTGTATATAGCAAGAAACCTGCTCTGATTTAAAAAATACCTTGTATTCATAATTTGTTCTGGTACAAGCAGGAGAATGAGACCCCATTAAGTGAATAACAATTAACTTCTTTTCTCTCTTATCCTCTAGAGCTTTTTTCACAATTGGTATTATATTTGTGTCGGGCATATTTCTATTAAGACCAGAACTGGACTCACCTTTTTTAATAAATAATGGAGAATCAGCCCTTGCTCCCATACTGGCTACCGGAGTATCAAATATCCCCATAGAACCCTGATTTGATATCCAGTAGGTATAAAAACCAGCTTTTTTTGCTAATGTCACAATATTATTGCTTAAAATATTTTTACCATCTTTGACCATTGCTAGTGAGTTTGCCAATGATATCTGGGTCGATGGACCTGCTGAGATATAATTTGTAAAAAGCGTCCCATTGGCAGCGCTCATAAAAGGAGTATTGTGTATCGGGAATCCATATGCATTCATAAAATCTCTACGTACACTTTCTCCAATCACAACAATGTAGGTGCTATATTTTGGCTCTGTCGATACCGTTCCCCACGTATCTTTCTCACTTAGTATTTGTTGCATTTTTTTATATTCACTTTTTACCCTTATAAAGTTGATAGTGACATCTTTGATGGCTCTAATTTCAGGAAGCCCAGAGTCAAGAATATTGAATTCCTTACCCTGTATAAATGCTTTTAAAGGGTGATGTATTATCGTTATTAACGCAAAAGAGAATAGAAGAACGTTAATATTTTTATGCAGATTAATGTTTACTTTCAGAGAGAACAAACAAAAGATCAGGATAAATGCACTAAAGAGATAATATTCAACTGGAATAGAAGAGATAAATTCACTGGCTTCTTGTTCGTTTGTATAGAATAACGAAAGAATTAAGTTGAAGTTTGGTGAGCCATATGTAAGCCCTATAGGGGCATAAACGAGAGTTGCTATACCGAGAACAATAAGCAGGGGCCTGTAAACCACAGTGACTTTGTTTAGCAAAAGAAAAGTAAAGAATATAACGAATACATACGCTATTTTTAAGCGATAACCTAAAGCCATATGGGCTAAAAGGCAAAAGATGAAAAGTGCAACAACTGGTAGCAGCTTGATTAGGTGGTTTTTTGTAAGTTTCATATTTATCTATCAATAGGGCATCATGTAATAGTAAAACGTAGTTTAGCTCTCGAAAAACAAGAAAAACGGAGATTCAATTTCTTCATCCATCCAGATTTTCTATTAGTACTATACTATGTATTTTTCGCTATGTGAATAAAATAAATTTTAGTTAGGATTTAAACCTGAATCCTTTACTTGCAATATAAAAGGAACCATATAATGCAGAAGTATCACCATAACCCCCAGTATAGGAAAATACACATATCATGCTACGCGCCAATAAATTATAGTAACAGGATAAAGTAAACAAAACAGTTATCAAATATATGTGTGGCTAAATTTTACCGTATTTATTCCTATTGAATATTTTGGAAAACTGGCTTATCAAACGACTCAATAGTTTGCTTTAATAAAGCAAACCGGCCACAACTTGTAATGACCAGGGTAACATCACTTGAATCAGAAAATAACATAATACTTACTCATTGACTTTTATAAAATTCACTATTATTTGATATCACAAAAACAAACCTCTACTTTCATAGTGTCAGAAAAAATGACTTCATTTTAAGACCTTTTAGTAAAAGATCATATATTAAACCTAAATCTTAATTTCCTAATACCCCCAATACAATATTTATGGCTTTATCCGTTTCACCCATAGACGGACAAATATTCTCCACAACATTGTATGTAATTTCAAGTATAATGATCGTCTTCTTCTTTGAATATTGAAAAATTCTTGTCTACGCTGCTTTTGTTTTTTTCTTTCTGGCTCCAGATTTGATTGAATATATAACGGCATTGTAGAGATGACGGGAGGTATCACTGCTTTCACTTTTATAATCCGTCTTTCATTGAGAAAACGCCACTTATCAGCTTCAAGCCAAACGGGCTGTAGAAAATCAAGTAAACATTGTGCAGCGTGATTATTAATTACATAACCATAAGCACCGGCTGCTTCAATCACATTAACTAAATAATACTGACCCGTTATATTCTTCTTGAACGTGTCAATATATTCATTGGTTTTATTCAGTAGAATGACGTTGGGTTTGTTAAGATTTTTGGCGTTGAATTTATCCAATGCGCTCAGTACATCAGAGATATTTTTATTGATTTCTACATCGTCTTCCATGATAAGAGCTAAAGGGATGTTTTCACCAACAATTCTCTGGTAAACAGATAGATGGCTTAACGAGCATCCTAACTCACCAAGAGTCATTCCATTACTGTAAAAGTCGCGGCTAAGTTTCATCACCTCATCTTTGGAAAGTTGTTTGCCATTTACCGCTTTGATTATTTCAACATCTAATCCTAAGGATGATGCTCGCTGTAACATCGAGTATTTTCTTTCGATATCTGATTCTAAGTTAATTATAAAAATTTTCATTTTTTTCTGGTAAAATTATGAGAAGATTTAAGTAAAAAATAAACTATGGAATTTATAGCCACTTAATTTTAAAATAATATAAATTGATATTTTACTTAGCTACAGCACCAAGATCTCCTCATATGAAAGGCTAAAATATTTTCCATTCTTTGAAATCCTATTTTTTCTTATCTTCATAAATACTCTTTTAAAACCAAATTAAACACTATGATTTAATATAAAATTAGTGTTGAAAGGTTATTTACTATCTGATAGACAGAGTTAGAATACTCCTTAATGTGGATTTTGTATTATAATCTCTCTTGTGTTATTTAGTGCATATCATAAAATATTAAGTGCTGATTTTACTCTTTTTAAATAATTTGAATCATATAAATTGGAAATTGCCATTTTTATTGTATTACTGTCAGATAGTTTTTTTCCGCTAACTATATCTTGCAATTTATTTATTAATTCAGATGGTTTATCAACAGGATATAGTTCACCATTAATTTCATTCTTTATGATATCAGCAGGGCCAGTTTTGCAGTCAGAGCTTATACAATATATACCTTGAGCATTAGCTTCTCCTAATACCATAGGAAACCCCTCAAAATCTGAAGTTAATAACAGTGCTGTAATTTCTTTAATTTCATTCATAATATAATACCACGGTTCTTTATGCCACCCGTGCCATACTATATTACTGGTTATATTTAGATTATCCGCTACACTGCGTAATATTTTCTCATCACAACCACTGCCAACAATATTTAATTCCCAATTACCATGAACCTGCGATAATGCCTTAAACATACCACTAATGTTCTTATGACCGTCGGCTAATCTGCCTACATATAGAAATTTAGTTATATTCCCGTTTGGTTGAGGGATTGTTTCGCTTTTCTGAGAAACAGGATTGAAGATAGTAAAAATTTTATCTGGATTAACACCTCTATCAATAAATTGTTGAGTTATACCTGAACTAATAGAAAGGTGATAATCGGCTTTTGTTGCATAAATATTTTTATACAATTGATCAAGAGAAGAATAAACCCATGAAAATAGAGGAGTTTTAGAAAAGATTAATTTTTTTGCCAGACTTGTTATGTAACAACTTAGTGGATCTATCGCAATAATGATATCCGGATTTTCTCTTCTCATAAATTTAGAGAATAAAAAGGCAAAGTGTACTCTGCGAGCTTTTGTGTTATATATCTTAGAACGGATGCGATGAAATGACATTCCATTTAACCAATCATCATTTATTTCAACAGATTCTTGGCGGATATCATTGATAAAGAAGAAACTGACGTCTGACGCTGGGCAATCTTCTGATAATAAAGCTACTAATTTTTTGCATACAGTTTCCCTTCCTCCAAAACCAGGCATGTCATAGCCTACGATAATGATTTTTTTAGCTTTCATAATTAATCTAACCTTCTTATATGGGTTTTTATGAATTTCATATCTCTATATCAATAACATATTCATGTAACGGTAAAAGGTAGCTTGTATTATGAAAAAAAGAACCAAAATTCAAGCTATTCACTAGCACCATACTACATGCTTTTCATAATGTGAATCAGAATATTCAAGAATTTTTTAAAACCTGAATACTTAAAGCGAAAGAGAATTAACATGGTATAAAAATATAACTATGATTTTCTGGTATAGGGAAATGTATATGAATTTATTTAAAAAAATATATTACTAGCTTGTTATTATCACCAGTTATCTTGTGAGTTACTAGAAGGCATTAGCTATAACACTAATATATAACTCACAAAGGAGAGTGGAATATCAAAGCATCAGTTGTAATATCTGCTTATCATCCCAAGAACTGAAAAGATAAAAAGTTGTATGATTTACGAAAATAAACCGTGTAAATTCGCTGATTTATCACTCAGAACTTGCTGGTAATTCCTGAATGGTTAATGTCTTTCTCTTTAAATCGTCGTTTTGGTTATCGATTGACATGTGAATATATACCCTATGGATTTCAAGATGCATCGCGGCGGCAAGGGAGCGAATCCCCGGGAGCATAGAGAACTATGTGACCGGGGTGAGTGAGTGCAGCCAACAAAGAGGCAACTTGAAAGATGACGGGGATAGTTTTTCAGGTCAGTTAATGTTTGGTACTAATGAAACATCAACACGGCTTAATAATACTAGAGAGTGTGAGTTAAATGAACCAACTTTGATCAAGAGCTTTGAATTCTCTACACTTCGTAATCGTAGTGGGCTTTCGAACCTAAATTGATGAAAAAACTTCAAAAACTAATTGGCAAAATATTAACTCTGTAAAAATAAAAAGATTTGTTCCGCACATGATACAAGTTGAACAGAATTGCGCTCTTTTGCAATTGTTGTGATTTTTGAAAAATTAAATGCTCCTGGATAATTCCCACCATTAGCTGATACCGCATTTTTCTCCAACTCCACCGTTTCCATCAAGCCAATGAATTATCTAGCCTGTAATTTAAATTGTGCATTTTCTAAGATAAGCCGTCAATTGCTATATCTCAGCAATTTTCTCGCCAAAATAAAGTACATTAAAAAATACAAACAATTGACCAGTAAAAAAAGATAAAATTTCTAAATGAATTTCATACTATGAAAAATTGTTAATGTAAAAATATAAAGCTTATTAACAGTCTAAAATGGCCTGTTTTTACAGGCCATTTAGATTGTTGTCATGATTATATAAAAATTAAATTTTATCTTTCCTTTTAGTCAGTAATAAATTAGCCAACAACCAAATTATTTTATTTTTAGAATTAATTATTTTTAGCCTAAATAAAAACTTATTTCTCTTCCGAATAAATTCAGCATCTTGTCTTTGATAAGAAAAATCGGATAAAAAAGAAGAAAGCTCATCAAATCTTTTGGATGCTAGCATTTTCCACATTAGCTGGCCTTTTAGGCTTAAAGCTTTTGATTTAACTTTCTTCATAAAGATTTCACGATCTTCGTTATGGTATTGCGTGTCCATATCTTGATAAATCGTGTCCCAAGCTTGGATTTCATCTATATAATTCTTTACATCCCACTTCTTATTCATGATGGAGTCATTTCGGTAAATATAGTTATAAAGATATTCTGGGATGTAAGAAAATTTTGCTTTACAGATACATAACAAAATAAATGAAATATCTTCTCCTACAATTAGGTTTTCATCAAACCAAATTTTATTTCCTAGCAAAAAATCACGTTTAATTAACATGCAACAAATACCAAAATAATCAAAATTCAAAAAATTGAATGCCAGATTATTTAAATCTCGATAATCTTTAGAACAAATCTCTTTGCCTATATAAACATTCTTGAACAAACAAAAAGTAATATCACTCTTTGTCTCACTATTTTTTCGCAACACCGATTCAATAAACGAAGGCTCAAAAGAGTCATCACTATCTAGGAAAGTGACATAATCCCCTTTGGCTTTACTTAAGCCAACGTTTCTTGCTGCGGAAATCCCTCTGTTTTCTTGAGAAAATACCTCAATATTGAAGTATTGTTCAGACAACCGGTTAAGAACATCCATTGTGCCATCAGTTGATCCATCGTTGACAATGATGATCTCAGTGTTTTTATATGTCTGATTAAGAACACTATTAATAGAATTTTCTATAATATCTTCGACATTAAAGGCCGGGATGATAATTGAAACTAATATATCGTTGTTCATAATAGTACAATCCTCCAGTTATCTACAGGAATTTTCTGGATTTATTCAATGAAGAGCTTTTAATATTGAATATATATTCTGATATAAATACATGTGTGAATTGAACTAACATCAGTATTCTTGCTCCTAATTGTCAAATTTAAAGGTATTTAATTGATTATCAATATGATTGATATAGGGTATTATACCTCTTTTCCTCATTAATTGTATCAATTCATTACCAAAGTAAAGATTTACTGTGAAAAATGTTCTCTATCTAGCAACATTATTACTCCTTCACTGATAGATCAGTGCTGTATCATCACACTTCCATCATCTTTTTATGGCTTTTAAGCTGCATTTTTGCTGTTATATCGGCTCAGATATTAGTTTTAGTACAATTTAGGAATATAGCTCCCTATAGGCTAGTAATTACTGTAAGATTAACAATAGCTATCCGAATTCAGGTTTATAGAGCAGCAATATTTTCTGTATAAAAAAATTAGTATATTTTTTACTAATGAGAATTACACTGTAGACTTATTTTTCACCATGTAAAATCGATTGCACAATGTAATTATAATGTTGATATTCATTACTGAAAAAATCATCTAGAATAAAAATATATGAAAATATTTATCGTTAACCTAAAGAAAGATATAGAACGAAAAAAATCCATACAGCATCAATCTGAAAAATTAGAGCTTGATGTTGAGTTCATTGAGGCTGTGAATGGCCGAGAATTATCACAAGATGAAATTAAATTATTTTGTCCAGATTTTCATAAAAGTTCAATGACTTTGGGTGAGCTAGGTTGTTCTTTGAGCCATTTAAAAATTTACGAAAAAATGGTTAAAGAAAATATACAACTCGCTTTGATTATGGAAGATGATGCTGAAATAGGCAGAGATATTAGGGAAATATTGGATTTTTTAATAACTATAGACAATAAGAATCTCCATAAACCAAATATTTTTTTATTAAGTAAAGTTAATGAGTACATAGACACTTTCAAAAAACCACTCATCAAAGATTACCATTTAGTTAGTGTTATCGATGCGGCTTTAACTCATGGTTATGTTGTAAACAAATCTGCTGCAAAACGCTTACTTGATTTTTTACGTCCTGTATGGCTAGTAGCAGACGAGTGGAAATTGCTTAGAGAAAATAATGTAATCAAACTTAAAGCTGTTGTGCCTTCCGTTATAAATTTCACAGAACATTCCCGCAACTCATCTATAGGAAATGAAGGTCACTCAACAGTAAACGAGCTAGATATACAAAAAAGAAAACGCAAATTTTTAACAGCTTTGCGTTTGATGTTTTGGCGTGTATTTGTTCGTTCGTGGGTTAAAAAAGTCAGGCCATAATTTTTTATGATTACGGCCACAATTAAGATATGTATAACTATGACTTACAGAATAGTATTTTTATTTAGCTTATCTTTTAAAGTTACTTTGTTATTTAATATCGTATTGTGCCGGACTTTCTTTGATACGATTATCAATGTACTGAATGAGTGTATCAGGCAGTGAGATATTAATACGCTACTGCTTTCCGGAAAATTCAGATAAATCAACATCAATAACAAACCAACTATCAATGTATTGATATTCTGCGTTTTTTGCATAAACCAGATAGCCAGCATCCTGAATATGTTCAACTGTTCTATTATTCGCAACCATATCTTCTACTGTTAACAAGATAGCCTCACGCGCCATTATCGCAATGTCTTCTTTATTATTAGCGGCAGAAAAACAGCCATAATCTTCGGCACATAGCGCAGGAATGACCAAACCATACGCTGTATTTTCATTTTTCGATAACTCAACACCTACTGAAAAAAACATGATGACCTCCAAAGTCGTCGGGGATTAAACTCTCGCCATTTTCTTTATAGATTTGACAATACCGATAGGCAGATCTTTTTTGGGATGCGTAACTGGAAATGTCTTTCCGGTTATTGGTAACTCCTTCTAAGTTCGCGTCCAACAGCAATCAGCTCTTTTATCAGGTTGGTTGATTTCATATCCTCCCAACCTGACATAAGCATATGCACGCATACACACAAAGTAAATTTATTTATCTCAAATGAACTTGCGTTAAAACGCAAAGTGATGCTAATTTCCTGTATGTTTTCCACTCAATTATTGTTCGTAATTCCATCATAGTTAATATATTTCTTTCTCAATCATTATTTTGGTTATTTATTGGCACTCAGATCTGCCCAATTTTTACCATATTGAGTCCCATTGAATGCCTTTAAAAGCTGCTTTGACAAAGATTGCCGTCAGTTAATGAACTACAGAAAGCCTTGGTTTGACGGAAACAGTGAGTTTGGCGAAAAGTGCGGTGCCGAGCAGTCGGAAAATTAACGGCAAGGCGTTGAGTGGGGATGTCAGTTTGAATGCCGGAGATGTGGGGGCAATATCGACCAATGGTGGAAATTATCCAGAGTATTTTAGATTTAAACAAGTCGAGACGATTCCAAACGAACGTAACGCAACGATGTTAGTTTCTGAATCTGGAGGGAAACCGACAAGTACGATGGTTGCATTTACAAGTTATGCCTGGTACGACAATTATATTAAAACGGGTATTGTGCGTGGTGGTAGCGTAGATACCTTGGGATATGCTGTAGATATTAATGCGAAGCGTGTGTTAACCGTATCACCGGACGGGAAAGTAAATACCACACAATTTATTGCTCAATCATTTATTGCCGGTAGCGGCGGTATGCAAGCAGGTACAAAAGATGCGGCTAGTTTTGATGGGAATAATGTTGAACTTATATCGTGGTTTGGTATCGGGTTGAGAGCAACAATAGATCAGAAGACACGAATTTTTTTTAATACGCGTAATGGCGATATTTTCACAAAAGGGACAATTCATATTGGTGATGCAATACACTATTACGATGGGAACACTACGGGATCAATATGGGGCGGTGACTTACATAGTTATATAAACAATAATTTTAGCAGAAAGAATGATGGAATTCCTGTCGGCTCGCCCATCCCTTGGCCTCTACCAAATCCTCCATCAGGTTATCTTACGTGTAACGGCCAATCATTTAATAAATCGCTATATCCACAATTAGCTATGGCTTATCCATCAGGTGCGCTTCCTGATTTACGCGGTGAATTTATCCGTGGTTGGGATGATGGGCGCGGTGTAGATAGTGGCCGAGGGGTTTTGTCATGGCAAGCTGACGAGTTTAAATCCCATAGCCATACTTTGAATGGAGATGATGCAGGCTCATGGGGTAGTCATGTTGGTCGGGGTAATGGTAACGCAAGGGGTCTCGACCCAACTAATAAAACCGGTGGCAATGAAACCCGCCCCCGCAATATTGCATTTAACTACATAGTAAGGGCAGCATAATGACTGAACAAAAATATTCTTTAGAACCAGAAACAGCAATATTAGGTAAAGATGGATTAGCAGAAAAAGCGGGCTGGTTGACAATCTACCATGCAGCGCCTCATTCAAGGGAATTTATCGGCGCAACACCAGAATACCTGATGGAAGGAATAGGAATACCGGCCAGTTCCTATACAGATGCTCCGACACTTCCTGAATCCGATTCTCTGGCTGTCAGGCGCACAGCAGACGGAAATCACTGGGAAATTGTCCCCGATTACCGTGGAAAAACAGCTTACAACACACAAACTCGCTCACCGCAAGAAATTACTGAGCTGGGTGAACTACCCGAAACCCTGACATTCGAACAACCGGCTACTCATTTTGATCGATGGGATGGCTCAAAGTGGGTGACTGACAAAGCAGCAATAAAGGACAGTGAGATTGAGCAGGCAAAGCAATTACGCGACACACTGTGTACACAATCTAATGAAACCATTACGTTGCTCCAATATGCCGTTGATACTGGATTAGCTTCGGAAGAGGAACAGACACTGTTACTTGAATGGAAAAAATATCTGGTATTGCTGAACCGTGTTGACACTTCATTGGCCCCTGATATTAAGTGGCCTGAGATACCAGAATGACAACAATAAGGGCTGCTTATGCAGCCCAATGACAATCGAAGTCAGAAATCTCACATGTCATTTGAATTGATAAAATTTTCTACCTGTTCGGCAGTATACATGCTCTTCAAAAATCAGCATTTCTAAGCTACTTGTACAGTAATAAGTTATTGCTAAACGCATTTAAAAACATATGTCAACACTTTTATTTCGGCACTTCTGGCCATTTTACTTCAGGCGCTTGATTCACATCTACACGAGTAAGCAATACTCTGTATTTTCTCCACTCCAATAGAGCTTCTTTCTCTGAGTCGTTAGCGACTTCCAAGTCCACAGAGTCTTGTAGCAAGGAGATTGTTTCATTTGCTTGTTGTAATAGTGCTGCTTGCTGTTGCTTTGCTTCGTTGATTTGATGGGCTTTAAGAAGGTCTTTATCAACTATCCACTCTTTACCGTTCCATGTGTCATAATCGGTGTCGGGTTTCTTGAATGTCATAGTTTCCGGTAACTCACCGATTTCAGTTATCTCAATCGGCTCTCGTGTTAACGTGTCATAAACGATTTTTCCGCGATAATCAGGCACGATTTGCCAACACTTACCATCTACACTACGACAGACCGCTTTGTCATCAGAATCGGGAAGTTTAGGCGCATCAGGATAAGCACCCACTGATAAACTGACACCCAACATGACATATTCAATATCAGAGTTTGTGAATTCTCTCGTGATTTGACTCGAGTGATAAACTTTTATCCAGCCTGCTTGAATTGCTAATCCGTCTTCACCCAATACGGCTGTTTCATGTTCTAAAGAGTATTTTTGTTCTGTCATTATGCTGCTCTCACTATGTAGTTAAATGCGATGTTTCGGGGACGGGTTTCGTTTGCTGTGCGCGGTTCTCCGTTCACTCCGTCCGATACGGGTGAACTGACAACATGTGTTTGAGTAATACGACCTGTGTATTCTGGCCCTCCATGCTGTGACGGGCTATCTGTTGCGCTCGCAGCTGTCGCATTCGGCCACGCTCTGTGAGTGTGACCTTGCATTGCGTCGGGCTGCCACGTTCCGCACACCCGTCCCGGATCAACTCCCCGGCTATCATCCCAGCCTCGAATAAACTCGCCTCTTAAATCAGGTACTCTGCCATTGGGATAAGCTTCTGCTAATTTTGGATATAGCGATTTGTCAAAGGATTGTCCGTTGCATGTGAGATAACCGACGGGTGTATATCTATGCGGATACGGCAGCGGAACACCCACGGGAATGTTGTCATAACGCGCATCAAAATTGCCGTAATCTGCGGGTACTACAATCCCGTTTTTATAAATTGTTAATGCTCGCTTCGAGTTAATATCAATGCCCGCACCGATCAGATCTACTGTTCCACCCCGGACAGCACCAACTGCAATCTCATTGCCATACCAGTTAGCTTTCATATACGAACAAAGTGTTCCGGCGGGTGCGCCTGCATTTGTTGATATAAGTTGAACAGAGTTTCTTTCTTTTGCAATTGTTGCAATTTCTGAAAAATTAAATGTTCCTTGATAATTTCCACCCGTCGCTGAGACTGCCCCCACATCCCCGGCATTCAAACTGACATCCCCACTCAACGCCTTGCCGTTAATTTTCCGACTGCTCGGCACCGCACTTTTCGCCAAACTCACTGTTTCCGTCAAACCAAGGTTTTATAGAATTCATAAATTAACAATAAATCGTGTTGAAGCAGTGTGCTGGGGCATTAAATGGGGATTGAAAGGGTAAAAACTGGGTATATCTGTGTATTAATAAATGACCAAAATGGCGATTATGGGAAACAGAATTGCAAATGGTTTAATTGTGAACAGTTATTGTTCATAAAATAACCTAAAAATGGTCAAGGTAGAGCACAGATATTGGCAAAATGCGTGCCTTTCCCAATCATAGTGGAAACATATTGGCTATGATCTGTATCAGTCACTATCTTTTTCTGCTTTGCGTATTCTGATTCTGGAGATTTGTTACAACGAAATAAACTGAGAGTTACCTGTAATCTTGTATGGGGTTTGGTGACCATATCAAAGCAGGTCACTCCCAATTTTAGATAAAGTTTCAACTAACACATCCAAATTTATTTAACGGAAAGCTCTATATTTACACTTCGATTTCTTACCCAAAAAGCCTGGCTGTTATAACAAATCTGGCCTCCGCAGATAGCATTTTCAACTATATCAGGACACCCTTTAATCAATGCATACCATTCAGGGCCAGATCCATCTGAATTTGCATGACCACGACCATGCCGAAATGTTAGTGTACAATTTTCTGTGTCTGTATTGGCAACATTAATATAACTAACACTCCAATCGACAGTTTTGGTTTCATTTGTACATCCATCTATCCAGTTATTATTATCCTGTAAATTTCCCAGATAGGTTTTACCTGCCTCTAAGCGTATTTTTTCATCTCCACTATCGTACATGCAATTAGATGATTGTGTAATAAGAGTAATACTCTTTGTCGCTGATGAGTTTTTAATTTGTAGTGCATATGTGGCTGATAATGCACTCGCTCACCCCGGTCACATCGTTATCTATGCTCCCGGGGATTCGCTCCCTTGCCGTCGCGATGCATCTTGAAATCCATAGGGTAGCACTCGACAATGTATTAAATCATCTCGCCAAAATCTATCGAAATAAGGTTTTGATTTATTAATGCTGAGTTTGTGGGGATTCCCCTCAGCGTATTTGCGAGGTCGGTTTTTAACTTCGTCATTATTTAAAATTCAACTAATCCCATCGAACCTAATAAAGCGGCAATTACAGGAATTAAAAATACTAATGCTATTAACGTACATATAATTTTAATTATTGGGTTCTTGTATTTATACGCAGCATAGGAAGATATTAGCCCGATAGGGACAGTGAACCAACCGCATACGGGTTGCCTGTTCACTGTGTGCCTTTGATGTGATAGTAGTAAACTAAACTATTAGTACAATATTGCAAAGTGCTAATAGTACAATTTCTTTGTGTGATTTTGTTTTACTTATTTGATTTTTAATGAAATTATGGATATTGATGGAAGAAGGAGAAGAAAAACCCCTCTAACCGGGTGGGTAACAGGTGATATATGTCTTTAGAAGACGAGCTTTGCAATACCAATTGCCAGACCAGTTATTCCTAACATTGTGGCGGCAATCCATTTGGTTTGAGTTGCAATAGATTGGTGAACCTCAATTCTCACAGATGCAATATCTTCCTTTGTTGCATAATTAGCTTTCATAATTGCGAGATCAGTCTTGATGAGGTTCAGATCATCTTCAAGTTTTTTTACTCTGATTTCAAGCATATCGTTGCTGCCTCCGTCACCACTATTGCCGCCTGTTTTAAATGGCAAATCACTTCTTATTGGAACCACGTTATCTCGTTTATTCATTGCTATCTTTCCCCATGATAGCAGGGTATTTCTGTTTTACCCACTCAAGAACTTGTGATGTATCTATCATCATTACAGTCACCGAATGCAGATAGAGCAGAACTTTCATGGTGAAAAAGTGGCGCTTTTGGTTTTGGATTTTATAGTCACTTAGAAGGGCGCTTACTCATCCTGAGTTTATTAGCCACGCTGAGTACGATAATCCTTTGGTTAATAGTATACAATGCTGAAAATAAAGGGCCTTAACTTGAGATATCAGGCAAATAGCCTTAAATCGAGACGAGTTATTTCTTATTTGATATTACGGAGAATGTCTTACGACATTCTCCGTCAGATTATTGACAAAGTGCTGGTTTTTTTATCCGGCGCTCTGTTTTAATTCAGCTCCGTTCACCAGACGGAGCTTGCCGCCATGTTAAGGTATTGGCGTAAACAGGGGAGTGAGACGAGTTAAATCTATTTCCTGTTTAACTTGTGCCAGGCTATACGCTTCCTGGAGTCTCAGCCACATTTCCGGCGTACTGCCGATCACGTTGGCTAAACGAACGGCCATTCCTGGCGTTACTGCCGCGCTACCTTCAACAACACGCCCAATAGTTGACGGTGAGACATCCAGTGCACGAGCAAGCGCTCTAAGACTAATATTTAAGTGCTCTATCTCGTCAGAGATATAGCGCCCCGGATGGGGTGGCATACGTTTAGTCATTAATGATAGTCCTCGTAGTTCAGTATATAAACATCACCATCGTTAAATTCGAAAGTTAACCTCCAGTTACCCGATACGCTTACCGCCCAAATACTCTTTCGATCTCCTGTAAGTGGGTGAAGTTGAAAACTCGGTAAACTTAAATCATTCAGGCCGCTTGCTAAATCTAATGCGTTTAACAGTAGGTCTAGCCTGTTAGCGTGGTGTGCAACAATTCCCGCCGTGGTTCCCTTCTCATAATACTTTCGTAACCCTTTATGCTTCCAACTTTTAATCATTGTTTGAGTCCTGTTGCGTTACGAGAGACAGCATAACACGTGTCGATCATTGCGCAACAACATTTTTTTGATGAAATAATATCAGATTATTGACAAAGTGCTGTTTTTTTATCCGGTACTCTGTTTTAATTCAGTGCCGTTCACTAAACGGGGCTTGCCATCTTGTTAAGAACACCCACTCTCCAGACTTTCCCGCCAGAAACACTCTCGCTTGACGAGCTGGTTCCTAAAAATCATTTATACCCTATGGATTTCGAGATGCATCGCGGCGGCAAGGGAGCGAATCCCCGGGAGCATAGATAACGATGTGACCGGGGTGAGGGAGTGCAGCCAACAAAGAGGCAACTTGAAAGATAACGGGTATAGTCCGTCAAGTCGATGCCGCTATTGATTTCGAATTTATCCGCGAATGAGTTGCCCCATTGTATTGCCACAATAATGGCTGTCCTGCTATCGATAGCCCAAAATATTAAGAAGATAGCCTTGCTGGTCGCAATGTTGTGTTGTTTTTATCTCAGGAGAGCGAGCATTTTATTGCAGGATAAGCGAAAATAACGCCTTGGTGGAGGATTACATCGGGTTAATGAGGAAAATGGATGGCATTATGATTCATAATAAAAGAAACAAACCCCGTTATTTTCAACGAGGTTTGTCAGCGGTATGGTGGAGAATATCTTACGACATTCTCCGCTAATTTTACTAGTGATAGCTCTCGACAATGTATTAAACCATTTCGCCAAAATCTATCGAAATAGGGCTTTGATTTATTAGCGCTGAGTTTGTGGGGATTTCTCAGTGCAAATGCAGGCCCATTTTAAAAATTTATTTTTGTTCGCCAAAGTCCTCAAAAAATATAGCACCTATGTTGCCTGCTTGATCTAAGCCATACATACAAAAGCGTATTGGAGAGTCTTTCTTTTTAATCGTAATCGGTACTCTTCTATAAGTAGAGTAATTTTTATAATCATCGCATTTTGTCGATTTTCTTGGGCCTGCTTTATAACGTATATCAACAACTTCCCAAGGTCTAAATCTGAGGTCGATAACCCAACTATCATCTGTTTCAAAAAGTAATGTTGAATCCGGTCTTATTCCCGGAAGGGTGTTATCAATTTCACGTAATTTTATTGATGCGTTAGATGTACTCTGCCAGCGTTTATTTGCAGAATGTTGCCCAATGACACACATTGCGTAAACTCCTTCTTTGGAAGGAACGGTAAGTTTATCCAGCGGTTGTGTCGTAACTGGAATAGGTTTGCTGTATCCTTTAGGATCTGAACAATCAGTATTACTCGCAAGTCCTCCTTTATAGCGAATATTATTAAAACCCCGCTCCTCAAGATGTAAATTCCAGGTGGCAGGTTTGTTGTTAACTGTGCTCTTGGTAATTAGTGGGCCGCCAGCGTTAATAGTGATCCCTTTTCCATCATCAAATTTACTTAAATCCAGTTTTCCATCAGGGGTAAATGCACGTGCAATTTTATCAACAGGAATGTAATAACTGTCACCTTCACGTGAAAAACCTTTATCCTTAACCAACTCACAAGGCCGATTAAGACCGCAACCCGTGTAATTTTGATCGACGGTGGTATTTAATACGCCAATTATCTGGGGTTTATCTTTCAATATAACCGGTGAACCAGAAGTTCCTCCCGAAACACCGGCGCAATCAACAGAAACGACCGGAGACCAAGCCCATATACCTTCATACACAAGAGGGGTTTTTCCAGTAATGGAGCAAGCCGAATAGCGTAGATAGCGTTTATCACCCGCTATGCCATTGGCCGGAATATGGGCAAGTTCAATCGGCTGATTTACCGATGGTTCATAATCTTTTTGTAAAGTCACCGGCAGTATTCCGCGATTTGCCAACTCACCATAAGTTGCTTTAAGTCTGAAAACCGCAAGGTCACCGCCTTTCATTGTCGCGTATAAAACCCTATCAATATCAACAGATTGGTGTTCGTTAATTAAGTCAATGAAGTAGTTTGGCGTGTATGTCCAACCTGGGCCTACAGGTTGATCAATTATTACTTCATTCGTATCTAATGAAGAATCAAAACAATGACCAGCAGAAAGAATAAGTGCTTGTTGATTGGCATCAGGGGTTTCTGAACCGGCAATAAGTGTCGCGGTACATAGGCCACGACCACTCAGTTTTCCCACATGCTTAAATCGTTCAGCGTCCGGATCGGTAGATTTTAATAGTGGAGCTTCGTTACTGGTATTGTCTTGTAGATTAGCAATATGCTCGCTGTTATTTTCGGGAAGTGCGTGTGCGAAATAACTTGTTGACACAATCCCTGTAATAAGTGTAGCTAAAAAGATTTTTCTCATGTTTTTACCTCATGTTGTTTACATTTTTAATCTTTCCATGTAATGGAAACAGACATTCAATGAAGAAAAAATTATCGCTAAGGGTTTTTAGAGCTTTAATAAACCCTCTATATGAGTATTTAATGTTTACTAATTTATGAATTAATAGACAGTTTTTTTAGCGCATAAGATCATTCTATTGGGTGCCTGTTATCCATAGCCAATAATAAATAACATAAAAATCAGCTAAATAGTTTTATATACTGCAATAGAGCTATAACGTTCAATGGAACGAGAACTGACTATAAAGGTTTTTCTGGTATAAATTCGTTGTTATAAAGGATGAGTTGATTAAATGAGAGTTGAACTCCGGGAGAATATATATTTATGAGTTGTTACTAAATTTATCACCCAGAGCATTTGTTGTGGAATAATAAAAGTGTTAGTAAAATAATTCTAGTCTTGCCGGAATGAGTTTTAATTCAGTTTGCAGTGTTTTTAAATAGTCAATAGCAATAGTGGCTAAAATGGGATAAAAATCATTTTCTAGTTTGGTTGTCTGCATCAATTCCAGATAACGGTAAGCCCAAGGTAGTAAGTGCTGTTCTAACAATGTACGTGCAGCAGGTTTATGCCCTTGTTCTAAAATATAAACTAAGGCCAGCAGCATCAGACCGAATTGATCTTCGGGTTCCCGTTGTTTACTGGACATGACGATATTCTGTTTTGTCAGAAATTCCCGATAAGCCAGCGTGCTTTCACCTGATAACGAGTTTTCTCGGTCCAGATAAACCGATCCCCAAGGTGGGGCTGGCATAACACCTTGCCCTTCGAACAAGATGGAGTAGTCATATTGTAGAGATTCGACTGAGAAGCTAGCGAGCTTTTTCGTCAGATTTTCTATTGTGCGGTTATTTGACCAGGGAAATAATTTATCAATATCGATAAGCAATGGAATTAGCGGGCGGACTTGTTCTGATTTCGGTGAGTAATAAAAACAGGCGCCAATAATGCGAGGTACAGTAGTATCTAATAACATGGAAAGTTCTCATTATGATTTGGTTATACCGATGGTGTAAGCAGCATAAACACATCATAAGCTTATACGATATGAATAGATAGTTGATTATGATCAACGATTAATCTGTTGCGGTGTTGTTACTATCTTTATCACCAGATTGATGGTGATTTTTGTTATGAAACGCATAAGTTCATCACCGAAAATAATAAAATTAGCCGCTTTGTTGGTATGGGAAATATATATTTAATCTGCATTTTAATTCAATGGATTTAATAAGGTTATTATGGTGAAAATAAATATATATCATTAGTTATCTAATAATTTAATAACTTGAAAAGTAGACCACGTTAAAAATAAATAAACCCTATGGATTTCAAGATGCGTCGCGGCGGCAAGGGAGCGAATCCCCGGGAGCATAGGTAACTATGTGACTGGGGTGAGTGAGTGCAGCCAACAAAGAGGCAACTTGAAAGATGACGGGTATAAACCGCCGTTAGGTTAATACCGCACCTTAATGGTGTGGTTGGGAAGGAGGTGAAAATCCTCCGCAGCCCCCGCTGCTGTGATGCTGACAACTCCGCTGATGCCACTGGTCGGAAAGACTGGGAAGGTTGCGGGGAAGGGTGACGCTAAGCCAGAAGACCGACCTGACAGGCACGAGACATTAACTCCTTCGGTGGGAAGCGAGTTGTCATCCAAGTGGTGTGCGCGGTGTTGGCACGTCTTATTGGCGCTCCTTTTCCGATCGACATATCGGGAATTTTCTATGCAATGGTCAGGTAGGAAGGCATTTGTTATCGCGGGTACGGGTAGTGGCTGTGGTAAGACTACTGTTACCCTTGGCATTTTGCGGGCATTGATGTTGAGAGGGTTGACTGTCCAGCCGTTTAAAGTGGGGCCGGATTATCTGGACAGCGGCTGGCACAGCTCTGTGTGTGGCGTAGCATCTCGTAATCTTGATGCATTTATGCTGCCAACAGCGACGCTTAATGGTCTTTACAATCAGCATATGCGTCATGCTGATGTCGCGGTCATTGAAGGTGTGATGGGGTTGTACGATGGTTATGGTACCAACCCAAACTATTGCAGTAGCGCTGCAATGGCTAAGCAGTTGGGATGCCCGGTGATTTTGTTGGTGGACGGTAAGGCTGTATCTACTTCTGTTGCCGCAACTGTTCTGGGTTTTTGCCGTTTTGATCCCTCTCTAACGATTGCGGGTGTCATTGTTAACCGCGTCAATTCTGAAAATCATTTCGAACTTATTCGTCATGCGATTGAGCATTATTGTGGTGTGCCGGTATTAGGGCGTTTGCCTGTGATGAAGGATGTGTCGTTACCGTCTCGTCATCTTGGCCTGATTCCTGCCCAAGAGCAGGCTGATAATGATGCTCGCTGGCAGCGGCTGGCTCAGCAGGTAGAGGCGCATATCAATCTTGATCGTCTGTTGGCGCTTTGTGACTGTCCTACGTTACCCGAGGGTGAGGCACCATTATTGCCTGATCCCGCACTGGCTGATGGTTTGACGTTAGCGTTGGCGGATGATGAAGCCTTTAATTTTTATTACCCTGATAATCTGGAGATGTTGGAACAGGTGGGGGTACGTATTCACCGTTTTAGTCCACTGCATGATCGCCGTTTACCCGATTGTCAGATGATTTATCTCGGTGGGGGCTACCCGGAAATCCATGCCGCTAAGTTGGCCGCCAATAGTGCCATGCGGGAAGCTTTACAGGATGCGCATTGTCGTCAAGTTCCCATTTATGCTGAATGCGGTGGCCTGATGTACCTTGGTAAATCGTTGACCGATGGCGAGGGGACGAGCCACCAGATGGCCGATATTCTGCCGGGGGAAAGCCATATGGGTACGAGGTTGATGCGCTTTGGTTACTGTCAGGCACAGGCCCGTTTTGACACTTTGCTGGCCGCGGAAGGTGAGATTTTGCGGGGCCACGAGTTTCATTATTCTGATTTTATCAGCTCAGTGCCCTCAGTCTTTGACTGTACTAAATGGCGTGACGGGATGGCAATACAGCAATGGGCCGGAGGCTATCAGGTACAGCAGACACTGGCTAGTTATCTTCATATCCATTTTGCTCAGCGCCCTAGTCTGCTTGATCGCTGGTTGAGGTCTGCAAGGAGGCTGTTGTGACACTTGCTGCCTGGTTTGCTGCTTTCTTGCTCGATAGCTGGTTAGGTGATCCGCCGCATTGGCCTCATCCGGTGCGTTGGATTGGTAAGCTGATCTCTCTGGTACAGCGGGCGGTCCGGCGCTGTTGTCACAGTGAACGTGCATTGAAAGTTGGTGGAGCAGGGCTATGGATAGTGGTTGTGGGGCTGACTTGGTTGGTGAGTTGGGGGTGTCTGTGGCTGATGAACCTTATTCATCCTTGGGTCGGCTGGCTGGTTGAAGTGTGGATGATTTATACCCTGTTGGCTGGCCGTTGTCTGAGTGACGCCGCGCTAGAGGTACATGAGGTATTACAACAAGGCTCATTGGATGAGAGTCGTCAGCAGTTGTCACGGATTGTCGGGCGCGATACTTCCCAACTGGATGCACCGCAAATCACCCGCGCGGTGGTGGAGACGGTGGCGGAAAACAGCGTTGATGGGGTTATTGCTCCACTGTTTTTTCTAATGATTGGTGGTGCGCCATTGGCAATGGCTTATAAAGCGGTTAACACCCTTGACTCAATGGTGGGATACAAAACGCCGGAATACCGCGCGATTGGGTATGTTTCTGCGCGTATGGATGATTTAGCAAACTGGTTACCGGCGCGGTTGAGTTGGCTGTTGTTGAGTGCGTCTGCCTGCTTCATTCGGCTTGATTTTCGTCAGGCACTACGTATTGGCTGGCGTGATCGCTATCAGCATAGCAGCCCTAACTGTGGCTGGCCGGAAGCGACGGTGGCGGGAGCGTTGGGTATCCGCCTTGGCGGCCAGAATTGTTATTTTGGTGAACAAGTAGATAAACCCTGGATGGGTGATGAACGCCGTAAAATCGCGCTGACGGATATCCCGCTCAGCATCCATTTGATGATGATAGCTTCGCAACTGGCCTTACTGTTGTTTGCGCTGTTGCGCTTACTGTTGGTCGGCATGGCTTAAAAAAGGGCAACAATATGAACTACCTCCAGAAACCTCAGCAAATTGAACAGAATAGCTTCGCAATCATTGGCGATATTATTGCTAGTGAGCGCCCCGATTACCGTTTTGTTGATGAGATGCAAGAAGCGGTGATTAAACGGGTGATCCACACCACCGCAGATTTTGACTGGTTGGATATTTTATGGTTCTCGCCGGGTGTGCTGGCCCGCATTACAGAAGCATTGCGTCGGGGATGCACTTTGTATACCGATACGACGATGGCTCAGTCCGGTATCAACAAAGCACTGTTACATCAGATGGGGTGTGAATGCCGCTGCTATATCAGTGATCCGCGTGTGGTCGCGATGGCGAAAGCGCAGGGTATCACACGTTCTATGGCTGCGGTAGATGTCGCACTGGCGGAAGAAGGGGACAAAATCTTCGTGTTCGGTAACGCTCCAACCGCCCTGTTCCGTTTGCTGGAAAGGAAGGCTTCACCATTGGCGGTGGTTGGGGTGCCTGTCGGTTTTGTCGGTGCGGCGGAATCGAAAGCCGCTTTGATGCAAAGTGAACTGCCTTGTATCGCCGCCGCAGGTCGTAAAGGGGGAAGTAATATTGCGGCGGCGATTATCAATGCCATTCTGTACCGATTGCAGGAGGCACAATGAGTGACACCATGCAACTAGACAGCATCTGGCATAACGGTAAGCAGTATCGCAAAGGTTATACCACGGGTTCCTGTGCTACCGCTGCCGCCAAGGTTGCCGCATTAATGGTGCTGCGTCAGCAAGTTATCGATCACGTTTCTATTGTTACCCCTTCTGGTGTGACATTACGCCTTAATGTTGAACAGCCGCTGATTGAAGGACAGCAGGCGACTGCCGCTATTCGTAAAGACGGTGGCGACGATGTGGATGCCACTCATGGCATGTTGATTTTTGCTCGTGTCACCTTGTGCGATCACGGTGAGATCCATCTGCGGGGCGGGGAAGGCGTGGGTACGGTTACCCGCAAAGGTGTGGGATTGCCGGTAGGCAGCTCGGCCATTAATCGTACACCGCGTCAGACCATTGAGGCAGCGGTACGGGAGGCTATCGGTCCTTTGCGGGGCGCGGAGGTGGAAATTTTCGCGCCGGAAGGTGAAGAGCGGGCAAAGAAAACTTACAACGGGCGATTGGGGATACTGGGCGGCATTTCCATCATTGGTACTACCGGCATCGTCACGCCAATGTCGGAAGAGAGTTGGAAACGTTCGTTGGCGATAGAACTGGAAATGAAACGTTCGGCGGGTGCTGAAAAAGTCATTCTGGTGCCGGGCAATCATGGTGAACGTTTTGTGCGTGAACAATTGGGGCTTGATGGTCAGCTAGTGGTAACCATGAGTAACTTCGTGGGTTACATGTTGCAGGAAGCGGTGCGGCTTGGGTTCCGCCATATCATGTTGGTGGGACACCCCGGCAAGCTGGTGAAAGTGGCCGCAGGAATTTTCCATACCCACAGTCATATTGCTGATGGCCGCATGGAAACGTTGATTGCTTATCTGGCACTGATGGGGGCGTCGCAGGAACTGCTGTTAGAGGTGAGTCGTTGCGATACCACGGAAGCGGCAATGGAACTGATCGCGGAACACGGCTTGCAAGCGGTTTATGACCGTATTGCCGAACGCATTTGTGAACGAATGAGTGAAATGTTGCGTTTTGCGGTTAACCCGCCGCGCTGTGATGCCATCATGTTCTCCTTTGATAATCAAATACTTGGCACCAGTCGCCCATTAAATGACATTTTGGAGGCAATGCGATGATCACCGTAGTGGGAATTGGTCCCGGCGATACTGCGTATCTGATACCGCAGGCACAGTACTATATCACTGAGGCGGAGGTATTGGTCGGTGGTAGACGTCACCTGGAGATATTTAGCGGCGTCACCCATGAAACCCGCGTAGTGGATGCTGATCTTGCTGGTTTGCTTGCTTGGCTACAGAACAACAGTACACGCCGGATTGTGGTATTAGCGTCTGGTGACCCGCTGTTATATGGCATTGGTAAATTATTGTCTGAATATTTTACCGCAGATGATCTGCGCATCATTCCGGGTATCAGTTCAATTCAGTATCTGTGTGCCAAAGCTGCACTGGATATGAACGATATCTATCTGACCAGCAGTCACGGGCGTACCCCGGATTTTGGCTGGCTTCTGCAACACGACAAAGTAGGCATGGTAACTGATGGGCGCGTCGGCCCGCGGGCAATTGCGCAGGCCATTATTGAGCGTGGTCTGAGCCGTACATTGATTATTGGTGAAAACCTCTCTTTGCCTAATGAGCGTATTCACCGTCTGCGGCCGGAAGCGGTGGCGACTGACTATGACATGAATGTGGTGGTGATCCTAAATGAGAGATGATGAATTTTTACGCGGACAGAAAGTGCCGATGACCAAAGAACCCGTGCGTGCATTGGCGCTGGAGCGGCTGGAACTGAATGATGCTAGCCGATTGATTGATGTGGGGGCGGGTACGGGCAGTGTGGCATTGGAGGCGGCGTTACGCTTCCCGGCGCTGACCGTTACTGCCATTGAACGCAACCCGGCGGCACTGGCCTTGATTGAGGAGAATCGTCAACGACTAGGTTGTCATAATGTGGAGATTATTGCAGGAGAGGCTCCGTTAGCATTGGATGTGATGGCGGATGCCGTATTTATTGGCGGCAGCGGTGGGCAATTGACCGCTTTGATCGATTGGGCACTGGATCACATGTACCCCGGTGGCCGTTTGGTACTGACTTTCATTTTGTTGAATAACCTAAATGATGCACTGGAACATTTGCGGACCTGTCAGATCAGTAACTTGGAGTGCATACAGCTACAAGCATCTACTCTGGCGTCCCTTGGTAATGGTCACTATTTCAAACCGAATAATCCGACTTATCTAATATCCTGTTACAAGGAGAAGATCGATGTCTGAATATTTTGATCCTCGAAAAGTGTGGTTTGTCGGGGCCGGACCGGGTGATAAGGAGTTGATCACCTTAAAAGGCTACCGTTTGCTGCAACAGGCACAGGTGGTGATTTATGCCGGTTCGCTGATTAATACCGAACTGTTGGATTATTGCCCGCCGGAGGCTGAGTGTCATGACAGCGCCGGTCTGACGTTGGAACAGATTGTTGCACTGATGGTCGATGGTGTACGTGCGGGTAAACTGGTAGTGCGACTGCAAACCGGCGATCTCTCGTTGTACGGTTCCATACGCGAACAAGGGGAAGCTTTGACCGATGCGGGCATTAGTTTTGTCTCGATACCGGGTGTCAGTGCTTTTCTTGGAGCGGCAGCGCAATTAGGGGTGGAGTACACCGTACCGGAAGTGGCGCAAAGCTTGATTATTACTCGAATTGAAGGGCGCACACCGGTGCCGCCGCTCGAACAATTGGAATCCTTCGCTGCTCATCAAACGTCAATGGCGATTTATCTTTCTGTACAGAAAATGAGACATGTGGCCGCGCGTCTTCAAGCCGGCGGCTATCCGGCAACGACGCCGGTCGCGGTGGTATACAAAGCGACCTGGAATGAAAGCCTAACTGTGCGCGGGACGTTGGCGGATATCGCTGAAAAAGTACAGGCGGCGGGTATTCGTAAAACCGCTTTGATTCTGGTCGGTGCTTTTTTGGGAGAGGAGTACCACTATTCCAAGCTTTATGATGCGGGGTTTAGCCATGAATATCGCCGGGCATGAGTCGATTGCGGTGTTCTGTCTGACGCCGGGAGGGGTCAGACTGGTACGTCGGTTGAAAACTCATCTTCCTCTGACCTGTTTTACCAGCGAAAAGTTGTTGGAGCCGGGGTTTACGCCTTTTAATGGCAGCTTTGGCGATACGTTGCGCACGGCATTTAAACACTATTCGGCGTTGGTGGTGGTGGCCGCGCTTGGCATCACGGTACGTATGCTTGCGCCACTCATAAACGACAAAATGCATGATCCCGCCGTGGTGGTGATTGATGAAGGTGGTCAGCATGTTATTAGCCTGTTATCCGGTCATGTGGGTGGCGCTAATGCATTGACTCACCATTTGGCGGAGTTGTTAGGCGCTGACCCAGTGATTACAACCGCCACGGATGTTAACGGGATGGCGGCACTGGACACCCTTGCCACTCAATTAGATGCCGATATGCAGGATTTTCGCCACGTGGTGAAGGTGATAAATCAAATGCTGGTCAGTGGTCAGAAAGTAGGGCTGTGGTGGGATGAGCCACTATTTAGTGAACGCGAGCGGTGTGATACCCGGGGTTTTGTCCCGGTAGCGTGTCTGGATACATTACCAACGCTGGATGCGCTGGTGTGTATCACATTGCGAGATTCATTGCCGGAATTGTCTCCACCGGTTTACAAACTGGTGCCGAAGCGTGTTGTGGCCGGGATCGGTTGTCGCCGGGATACGCCATTGCAAACAGTGATTGAGCTATTGCAGCAGCAGATGGCGGAAAACCATTTCGATCTGATGGCGTTACGTGCCATTGGCAGTGTTGTGATTAAAAAGGATGAACCGGCGCTAAATCAGCTTGCACAGCGTTGGCGTGTACCGTTTGAGTTGTTCAGTGTTAATGAGTTAAGTCTTCATGAACAACGTTTTCCTGCTTCCGATTTTGTCCGCCAGACGGTAGGGGTTGGCAGTGTTTCGCAGCCTGTCGCTTGGTTGATGAGCGAAGGAAAATTGGTTGGTCGGACCTTGCGTCAGCAGGGCGTCACTATCACTTTGGGGGTATCACAATCATGTTAACAGTAATCGGTATTGGGCCAGGCAATGAATCCATGATGACACAGGAGGCCATTGAGGCGATCCAAGAAGCGGAAATTATTGTCGGCTATAAAACCTACACCCATTTAGTTAAACATCTAACGATGGATAAAGAAGTGATTAAGACCGGTATGTGCAAGGAGATTGAGCGCTGCCAGAAAGCGATCGATCTGGCATTGTCCGGCCGTAAAGTCGCTTTGATCAGCAGCGGTGATGCGGGAATCTATGGCATGGCGGGTTTAGTGCTGGAATTGGTTTGCCAGCAACAGTGTGATCTTGAAGTTAAGTTGGTCGCCGGGATCACCGCCAGTATTGCCGCGGCGTCGTTGTTGGGCGCACCGTTGATGCACGATTTTTGTCATATCAGTTTAAGTGATCTGCTAACGCCGTGGCCGATGATTGAGAAACGTATTATTGCCGCCGCACAAGCCGATTTTGTTATTTGTTTTTATAACCCACGTAGCCGTGGCCGGGAAGGGCATCTTGCCAAAGCGTTTGAACTTATGCGGCCGTGGAAAGCGGCGCAAACACCGGTTGGCGTAGTAAAAGCGGCGGGACGTAAAAAACAGGATAAATGGATTACCACGTTTGGCGAAATGGATTTCTCCCCGGTGGATATGACCAGTCTGGTAATCGTTGGCAATCAAACGACCTATTGCCGTGATGGATTGATGATCACGCCACGGGGGTATGAATTATGAGCCATCCGGCTATCCATGTTTTCGGCGGTACCAGCGATGCCCGGTTGCTCTGTCAGGCACTAGACGCAGCAGGAGCACGTTATCGTCTCTCTGTTGCTACTGATGCAGGGAAACAACTGGCGGGTGATATTCAGGGAGAGGTAGTTGTGGGGCGAATGGATGCCGAGGCTATGGTGGATTATTTTGATCAGCATAAGGTACGTTGGGTGATTGATGCTTCTCATCCTTATGCAGATGCACTAAGCCAAAACGTGCTCACAGCTTGTCGTCGTTTGTCACTGCGGCTTACTCGTTATCAGCGTCCCAGTGAGATTGACTTACTGAGCCATCCACTGTTGCACAAAGTAAATAGTATCGAGGCGGCTTGCGACGTTGCCCGGACACTAGGGCAACGGATCTTGCTCACCACCGGCAGTAAGCAATTGGAGTTGTATCAGCGTTTACTACCGGGAAAAACGTTGTTGGTGCGGGTATTGCCGACCGCCGAGGTATTGATTCAGTGCGAAGCGTTAGGATTGGGGGTCGATCATATTATCGCGTTGCGTGGGCCATTTACGGCTGAATTCAATCATGCAGTGTATGAATTTTGTCACCCTGATGTGGTGATCACAAAAGAGTCTGGGGCCGAGGGGGGATATCAACAGAAAGTGGCTCCCTGTCTGGCACTCAATATTCCCTGTATTGTGGTGTGCCGTCCTACACAGACTTTACAGGGAGATGACGGAGAGCAGATTAGTTCGCTGGATGAGTTTGTCCAACACCTCGCCAATTGGCAGGAATAATGAGGGCAATAAAATGAAAAAAGCATTATTAATCATCAGCTTTGGTACCAGCTATCATCAAACCCGACAAAAGAATATTGATGTCTGTGAACAACAATTGGCCGCAGCTTACCGTGATCGCGATCTATATCGTGCATTCACCTCAGAGATGATCATCCGTAAATTAAAAAAACGTGATGGTTTACAGGTGGATAACCCACATCAGGCGTTGGAGCGTTTGGTCAATGAGGGGTATCAGGATGTGGCTATTCAATCCCTCCATGTCATCAACGGTGATGAATATGAAAAGATTGTCAGTGAAGTGCGTACCTTTAGTGATCATTTCCAACGATTAGTAGTAGGCACACCGCTGCTTAACAGTTTTGCCGATTATCAACAACTGCTTATTGCCCTGAAAAATCAGATGCCGCCATTAGCCGAGGATGAGCGGGTGGTGTTTATGGGACATGGTGCAACCCATCATGCCTTTTCTGCTTACGCGTGCCTTGATCACCTGATGAATTCACATAATTTCCCGGCATTGGTTGGCGCGGTGGAGAGCTACCCGGAAATCGATAATATCATTATCCGCTTGCGGCGACAGGCGGTGCGTAAAGTACATTTGATGCCATTAATGATGGTGGCTGGCGATCATGCGATTAACGATATGGCATCGGATGAGCCGGATTCGTGGCGTTCTCAATTGGAAGCGGTTGGAATCAAAACGCAATCTTGGTTACAGGGATTAGGTGAAAATCCATTAATTCGCCAGATGTTCGTTCAACACTTGACAGACGCATTACAGGCAGATCAGCGGGAGGTGGTGTGATGAATGGAAAACTTTATGCTATAGGCGTTGGTCCGGGAGCGAGTGACTTGGTGACCGTGCGTGCAGCGCGAATACTCGCTGGCCTTGATGTGCTTTATGCCCCTGCCGGGCGTAAAGGAGGAGATAGTCTGGCGCTCTCCATCGTGCGTGAATACCTGCTACCTCACACGGAAATTCGCACCTGCCATTTTCCGATGAACAGTAATGGCGAAGAGAAACAGGCGGTATGGGATGAAGTCGCGCAACAGTTACAAGATGAAGTCGCACAAGGGCGGCAAGTGGGTTTTATCACGTTGGGTGATGCCATGTTGTTCAGTACTTGGGTCTTTTTGCTGGCGCGAATTGGTCGGCAAGAGTGGCTGGAAATTGTCCCTGGCGTTACCTCTTTTGCTGCGATTGCCGCGCGTACCGTATTACCACTGGCGATGGAACAGCAATCAATGGCGATAATGTCTTGTACTGCGCCGGAAGCCGAGCTGGAGCAGGCACTGCAAACGCATGATTGCGTGGTGCTGATGAAAGTTTATAACCGTTTTACCACCGTGAGTGCGTTGTTGGCGCGCCTGAATTTGTTTGAACATGCTTTATTGATGGCGGATGCTACATTACCAAGTGAACAGTGCTGGCGCCGTTTGGATCAGATAGACGCCGATCAAAAATTACCTTATTTCTCCACCATTCTGGTGAATAAACAGTGGCATACTGAGAAATAAGTGCTGGTATGGCAGCAAAAAATATTCATTGGGTTGGCAATGGCGGCGAATATTGACTAATTGGATACATTTTCGCCGGGTCAACCCTTTCCATCAGATAAGGGGTGATTGCGAACTAAGAGCGCTGCGGTATATACCCTATAAATTTCAAGATGGATCGCGGCGGCAAGGGAGTGAATCCCCGGGAGCATAGATAACTATGTGACCGGGGTGAGCGAGCGCAGCCAACAAAGAGGCAACTTGAAAGATGACGGGTATAAAACTGAGGAGCCGCTTTTTGCTCTGCTACACCAATATAAAGGAGATAGCATGATGGGCTTGTCTTTAATGTTGCAGGGTACAGCATCCGATGTTGGGAAAAGTGTACTGGTTGCAGGATTGTGCCGTATCTTTGTTCAGGATGGTTATCGCTGTGCGCCGTTTAAATCACAGAATATGGCGTTGAATTCTGGTATCACTAGTAACGGTGAAGAGATGGGCAGGGCGCAGATTTTTCAGGCAGAGGCGGCGGGTATCGAACCTGATGTACGGATGAACCCGGTATTGCTTAAACCCACCAGCGAGCGTAAGGCGCAAGTGGTGTTAATGGGAAAAGTGGCCTGTAGCATGAATGCGGTGGAGTATCACCAGTACAAGCCCAGTTTACAGCAGCAAATTTGTGAAGTTTTTCACAGTCTGGCTCGTGAATATGACGTCATTGTGCTGGAAGGGGCTGGCAGTCCGGCGGAGATTAACTTGCGAGATCGAGATATTGTTAACATGGGAATGGCGGAGATGGTGGATGCCCCTGTGTTGCTGGTAGCGGATATTGATCGCGGCGGCGTATTTGCGGCCATTTATGGCACATTGGCACTGTTACGCCCGGAGGAGAAAGCGCGGGTAAAAGGGGTGATCATCAATAAATTCCGAGGTGATGTCAGCCTGCTCCAGCCGGGTATTGAACAGATTGAAGCTTTAACTGGAGTGCCTGTATTGGGTGTCATGCCTTGGTTGAATATTGATCTGGAAGATGAAGACGGCGTAGCGCTACAAACGGGCAAATATGATGGCGCAACAGAAAAGGCGCTGGATATTGCGGTGATTCGTTTGCCTCATATTGCTAATTTTACTGACTTTAACGCGCTGGCGGTGCAACCGGATGTTCGCTTGCGTTATGTGACTCAACCATCAGCGTTGCAGCCGTCGGATCTGATTATCTTGCCCGGTAGCAAAAACACATTGGGAGATTTGCAATGGCTGAGACAGAACGGGTTAGCGGATGCCTTGTTAACGGCACATCAGGCTGGTGTTCCTGTTATCGGTATCTGCGGTGGTTATCAAATGCTGGGGAAACGGATCATTGATGGGGTGGAGTCGGGTATTGAACAGATGGATGGTCTTGGATTGCTGGATATGGAAACTCGCTTTGCCCATGAAAAAGTGACAACCAGAATAAAGGGTCGTTGCTTGTTGGCATTGCCGGGCTTGTTGTCAGATTGCATTGAGCAACCTATTCGCGGTTATGAAATTCATATGGGCAGTTCATTACTGGGAGCGGATGCAACCCCGTTTGCCTGTATTACCGAGCGTAACGGCCAATCTGGTGGTTGGTGTGATGGTGCGGTTAATCGAGAGGGCAATGTGATGGGCAGTTATATTCATGGCTTATTTGATAGCGCTAATTTTACCCGTGCGCTGCTTAATGCTTTGCGTCGGCGTAAAGGATTAGCGGCTTATCAAGGGGAAACATTGGATTATACTCACTACAAACAGACGCAGTTTGACCTCCTGGCGAAAGCCATGCGTGAACATCTGGATATAGAACGGATTTATCAGTGTATGAAAACCCATCGACAAGGTTCGGCTCCGTGATCTTAATCACTGGGGGAGCTAGAAGTGGTAAAAGTGCGCTGGCAGAGAGGCTGGTGACACAAGCGAGTGAACAGGTATTGTATATTGCGACTGCCGTAGTGACAGACAGTGAAATGGCTGAACGTATACAACTGCACCGCGAAAATCGGCCGGCTCATTGGCGTACATGGGAAGGCTATCGCGATCTCGGTGCAGTTATCACGACGCAAACCCGACCGGGAGAAGCGGTTATCTTGGAATGTATCACCACCTTAATTACCAACCTATTATTTGAGCAAGCTGGAGAGACGCCACCTGAACAAATGGACTTTGCTGTATTAGAGGTGGGGATTCAGCAGCAAATTAGCGATCTGTTAGCGGCTTGTACTTGCATGACTTCCCCGATATATCTGGTTACTAATGAACTGGGAATGGGCATTGTGCCGGAGAACCGTCTGGCCCGCCATTTCCGCGACATTGCTGGAAGGGTTAACCAGCGGCTGGCGGCGGCTGCCAGTGAAGTATTTCTGATGATATCGGGGATTGAGGTAAAAGTTAAATGAGCCTGCGTCTGTTTCTTGCCACCTTACAATTTATGACCCGCATTCCAGTACCATCGCGCTGGACACAGGGATTAGAAATCGATCAGTACGTGCGTGGCATAGCGAGTTTCCCATTGGTTGGATTGATTGTTGGTATGCTTGCAGCGCCGGTTTTTACCTTGCTGGCTCCCTGGAGTGGCGTGCCTTTGGCGGCGCTGGGTTACGTATTAGCGCTGGCGTTGTTAACCGGGGCTCTTCATCTTGATGGTTTAGCGGATACCTGTGATGGCGTATTTTCTGCCCGTAAGCGGGAAAGGATGCTAGAGATTATGCGTGATAGCCGTTTGGGAACAAATGGCGGGTTGGCGTTGATCTTGCTTATTTTGGCGAAAGTGCTGGTAGTGAGCGAATTATCTCTGCGTGGCGCTTCTATGCTAATGGCTTTGACTGCCGCGTCTGTCGCCGGCAGGAGTGCGATTATCTTGTTAATGTACCGCCAGCGTTGTGCTCGTGAAGGGAGCGGCTTGGGGAATCTCTATATCGGTCGGGTTAACGGTTATCAGACACTATTGACATTGTTAGGTGGGGCAATATTGATTGCTCTACTGATGCGGTGGCCTGGTGTGTTGGCATTGGCGATTACGCTGTTGGTTATCGGGTTGCTGGCAATGTATCTGCACCGCCGTTTAGGCGGTCAGACCGGTGATACCCTTGGTGCATCAGTGGAAGTCGGGGAGTTGGTGTTTTTACTGGCGCTATTGTGAGTAATTGCTTAGCAAAATACCCAACCCCTATTCTCGCTAAGTGTTAGCTGGCTGAAAGAATAACAGTAATAGGTGCATATTGCTTACGGGCGGAAATCTGGCGACTTTCCCAGCGATCATGAGCTGCTTGAAGGTTAATCCAAAAATCCTCATCCGTTTCAAATAAACCGGCCAATTGTGTGGCTTCTGCAACGGATAGGCGACGGGAATTATTCACAATTTGGCCAATAACCTTGCGAGAAACACCCATCGCATTCGCCAACTGTTGTTGAGTTATTTTCAACGGTTTCAAAAACTCTTCAGTCAACATTTCACCTACAGTGGTAGGTTCTGCTGTTTTGGTATCCATAAAGCTTCCTTAGTATTTGTGCGGATCAAGATAAAGATCATAAGCATGGCCATCACGCCAGCGAAAAATGAGCCTCCATTGAATAGATACACGAATGCTAGACCATCCATCTAAGTTTCCTGAAAGGCGCTCATAGTTATTACTACGAGGAGAAAACAGTGATTTCTCTGTAGTGGAGGCCTCCAGAAGAGAAAGCTTTCTACGTAAAGGATTTATGATAGTAGCGGGTATGTCTCCTCCTCGAATGTTGTCAAAGTAGAACTTTGCCAATGAGCCTGTTTTTCCATCCCTAAAACTACCAATCATTGGCCTTTCCTCTAGTTCACTCTTGATAAAAGAATTGTACCCAAAATGGAAGCGTAGTGAAACCAAAAAGGAACAAAATGCCCCTAAAAAACATATGATACGCTGGAATTGTAAAACAGAAATACTTTATCTGTGCGAATGAGCAGTGACATAGCTCGCAGCGTTTTATGCTCACCTGATGAAAAAGGTGCTATCGCTATTAGGATAGGGCATTCTGAGAAAACGTTATCCTATAGAAGCAATGTTTGGCCGGTTAAAAAACATTCTCAAATAAGTTTTTTCCCTTGGAGGGGAGTCGGAGTGGTTGTCACCTATCAATCTAAAAAAACGAGTTTGAATTAACAGCTCTAAAACACATCTGAGGTAGAGTAACAACAATGCGACTATTTCTGGTTCGGCACGGTCAGACGGAAGCGAATCTGAGTGGTGTTTTCTGTGGTATGACGGATGTGGCGTTGACTGAAACGGGGATCAATCAGGCTCGGCAAGTTGCCCGCTATCTATCGTCAGTGACATTTTCGCAAGCGATAAGCAGCGCGTTACGGCGGGCGCGTCATACTGCGGAGATTATTCTGGCCGGTCATTCGCTGTCAGCTACCATTGATACGCAACTCAATGAGATGCATTTTGGCGTATGGGAAATGCGCCATCACCGCGATTTGCAACATGAAGACGCCGAAGCTTGGGCTGCTTGGTTAGCGGATTGGCAACAGGCAGCACCGACCGGAGGGGAAACCTTTCCGGCATTTGCGGCCCGGATAGAAAATGTGGTTCAGCATCTGCTGATACAAGAAAGTCAGCATAATCTGTTATTAGTCGCTCATCAGGGGGTATTGGGCTTGTTGCTGGCGCGTTTGCTGGCTATGCCGCCTGCTGCTATGTGGCACTTTCATTTTGAACAAGGAACATACAGTGTCGTGGAAATCCAACATGGATTTACTACCTTGCGAACATTTAATAACCGGACTGACTGGCAGCTTGAGACACGGAAATAACATCATGCAAACACTTTCATCGATCATTAATGCGATTGTGCCGTTGGATAACGTTGCGATGGCGCGTACTGCTACTCGATTGAATGGGCTGGTTAAACCAACAGGCAGTTTCGGACGTTTGGAACATCTGGCGATTCAGCTTGCCGGCATGCGGGGATTATCGGGTCATCATATTGATCGTAAGCAGATTATTGTGATGGTCGCTGATCATGGGGTTTATGACGAAGGCGTGACCATATCGCCCAAATCAGCAACGGCTATTCATGCACAGAATATGATGAAAGGGATTACCGGTGTTTGCGTGTTGGCGGAAAATGCGGGTGCTGATGTAAAAGTTGTGGATGTGGGCATTGACAGTGATCCTGTGCCGGGATTAGTGAACATGAAGGTGGAGCGTGGCAGTGGCAACATTGCTCAAGGGCCGGCAATGAGCCGCCAGCAAGCCGAAGATTTGTTATTGGCAAGCGCATGTTTAACGCTGGAACAGATTACAAATGGCGTGCAACTGTTTGGTGTGGGCGAATTGGGTATGGCGAATACTACGCCGGCGGCGGCTGTGGTCAGCGTCTTTACGGACAACGATCCACAACAGATTGTCGGCATTGGGGCTAACTTCCCAAGTGAACGCCTGCATCATAAAGTGGCGGTTGTGCGACAAGCGATTGAAATCAATCGGCCTGATGCCAGAGATAGCATCGATGTATTGGCAAAGGTTGGTGGTTATGATTTGGTGGGTATGGCGGGCGTAATGCTTGGTGCTGCCTCTGTCGGGCTGCCAGTGATTCTGGATGGTTTTCCTTCTTATGCGGCGGCGTTGGCCGCTTGCAGAATTGTACCCGATGTGCGTCATTACCTAATTCCTTCGCATTTATCGGCAGAGAAAGGCTCAATTATTGCGTTGCAACACCTGCAATTAGAGCCTTATTTGCATTTGGACATGCGTTTAGGGGAGGGGAGTGGCGCTGCGTTGGCGATGCATCTGGTGGATGCGGCTTGCGCTATGTATAACAATATGGGACTACTCGCTGAAAGTAATATTGTGTTGCCGTGTTAATTATCAGGGTAATTTAATAACCCATATTGATTGCTGGCAAATATGAAACTCCTCCGTTCTGTTGAGTGAGATCTCGTATACGATGAATTCGTATATCGTATTTCCTTTACTTCACTGATAAATTTCAATATTTAACTGTTCATGGAAAGTGTTAAGTTAAATTTCATAGGTAAAATCACTTGTTATATATGCCTATATGCCGACAAATAACAGCTATAATAAGGAAGAAATAAAATGTCATCGAAAATTATATATATAAACCCTAATCAATCTTTTGAAATCTTTAAGCACGGAAATATAATATTTCCCAATAGCTATCCTGAGGCAATTATAAAAAACAATGGCCCGGCATCCATTAGGGTGATAAATTACTGGGCTCCTCCGATTGGAGATTATAATCAATATAACTATATTGATGTTTACCCCGGTGAGACGAAAACGCTTCTCGCACCTGTTAACGCTGTTTATTTCTATAAAATTATAGTAACCAATCTTAATCCTATTTACAACACGGAAATTGAAGTTACATCGCAGTTTTGGAATTGGTAGTTGAACTTTCATGGACCATATTTTAAGAGTTTCACTATTTACCAAACTAAGCAGGAGGCAGGTTTTAACCTGCCATCCTCTATTTTAGTTGATACTAAATTTCGCTATTTTTGATTTGTTTATTCTTGAATAATAACTTTAAGCATTTCAGGTAAATATATCTCGTAATATTTTCTTGCCAATGACTTTCATCATACGTAGTTGTTTTGGGTTTCAAGGTTGATTTAAGTAGAATATTTACAGTAATTGAATTCTATTCCTAACACAAAATGATTATCTGAATTTTTCTTATTATGCGGTTTATCACATTCTTTGACAATGAACCCAATATCTATATTATATTTCTTCTCAAGATAATATATATACCCTATGGATTTCAAGATGCATCGCGGCGGCAAGGGAGCGAATCCCCGGGCGCATAGATAACTATGTGACCGGGGTGAGTGAGTGCAGCCAACAAAGAAGCAACTTGAAAGATGACGGGTATATTCATGTTTTTGAATATTGACTAATTGATGGTTTTCTATGGCGAATATAATCTATTTGGAAATTAAGGGTGATAAGCAAGGTTTGATATCACAAGGATGTTCAACGGTTGATTCTATTGGTAACACATGTCAGCTTGGTCATGAAGACCATATATTTGTTTATGAATTGACTTCCAATATAACCAGAGGTCAACATGTTAACCATCAGCCGGTTGAGATAAGAAAGCCAATAGATAAATCTTCTCCTCTGCTGGGATTGGCTATAACGAATAAAGAATCGCTACAATGTATTTTTTATTTTTATAGAACATCCACTAAAGGTGGTTTAGAGCTCTATTATAAAATAAAACTCACTGGTGCATATATCTGTGCATTGAATGGCTTTTATCCAAACTCATCTACGCATAATGAATGTCAGCCACAGGAGAGTTTATCTTTGATGTATAAATCAATAACGTGGGAACATATTATGTCCGGCACCAGTGCATATAGCATATGGGAAGACAACGTTTACTGAGGATTTTATGAAAGGGATATCTCATCTTTCTTATGATTTAAATAATTACGCTTCGTCATTGAAGCGTAAAGCACACTTGGCTGCTAGCTTTTTTATAGAAGATAGCCAATTGAGAATGTCATATTTAAAAGAGGTTGATGACTTTGTTAATATAAAAACACGTGAATTTAAAAATACATTTGATGTAAATGAAAAAAAGAGATTGGTTTATGCAGTAAAAGATGAATATGAAATAACGGAAAAAGAATATCAGGCTTTAAGGCGTAAGGATTATACCAAATATATTGTAACCGATATATTTGAAGATCAGGGCGTAGTTAAATACGCAAAAATAGGCGGTGGGGTTGTTGCTGGTATTGTTCAAGCGGTTTCTGGTTTTGCTGTAATTAATTCAGGGAGAATTGTAAAATCTAGGACAGTTCAATCAATAGGTGTTGTTTTGGCTGCTCATGGAGCTAATAACTTTTATGAATCTATTAGTCCGATTCTTTATGAAAATCAAGATATAGGCTGGGTTAGGGAGGGATATAGACACATCTCTCATGCTTTAGGTTATGGTGATGATGTAGCTGATGTTGCTTATATACCTTATGGATTTCAAGATGCATCGCGGCGGCAAGGGAGCGAATCCCCGGGAGCATAGATAACTATGAGACCGGGGTGAGTGAGTGCAGCCAACAAAGAGGCAACTTGAAGGATGACAGGTATAGTTCATTCGATTTCGCGGTAAGTTTATATGGAACGTATGGAATGCTCAAGCTTAAACCGGTTAAATCTAAGAATAATATATCAGGAGGCTATTCTGTCAAGCCGGGGACAGGGAAATTGTTCAGATATATTAATTCGGATCTTGCCAGAAAATGGCAGCTAACACCAAAGCCTATGTTAACCATTCAAGTGTTAAGTAGTGGATATAAAGTCAAACTTTTGATAGATGACATAAATAAACTTCATGATGATTGAAATTTATTTTTTATTTTAAAGTGAATATAGCATGTTGCTAATTTTAATCCTGTTATGAAATTACAGTTAACGGAGTAGCTGAAATAGAATAAAGCTGATATCGTTATTGATAAGTAAACAAAAAACATCAATGGAATTCCATATGCTTTTCCACTGAAAAACATTCCTGATATTATAAATAAGTTAATTAGTGTTGAATATATCAATGGTATGGCGATTTCTTCACCTATAAGTAACAGATAACGACAAAAACAATCTGTTTTGCTCTGGTATTTATCATAAATATCAGGTTCGTCTTTATATAATATAATAAAGTTTCGCTTTATCTTAAGTAATTCTTTTAAGGTGAATCCACTATTTAATATTAATTTTCTTAAGTCGGTTAGGTTCATTTTTTTTGGCTCTATTTATTTGATTATATGGTTATTTTTATCATATTTAATTCATTGTTTCAACGATTTAATTTGTTTTTTATTTTAAAACGAATATAGAAAATTAACAATTTTGAACCTGTAATTAAATTACAGCTAACGGAGAATCTGTAATAAATAAAAGCAGAGATCGCAAAGAATAAGTAAATTGAAAACATTAATGGCACTCCATATGCCATATCACTGAAAAACATACCTAATATCATAAATAAATTGTGGTTAAATATATTAAAGGTATGGCTATTTCGTCAGCTATAAGTAATAGATACTGACAAAAACAATCTGTTTTGCTTTGATATTTATCATAAATATCAGGATCATCTTTGTGTAGGATAATAAAGTTTCTCTTTATCCTAAGCAATTCTTTTAGGGTGAATCCACTATTTAATATTAATTTTCTTAAATCAATTAAACTCATTTTTCTAACTCTATAAATTGCTTACCGTAAAATACTTATTCTTTATAACTGTTTGAAGTTTTATTTTATTTTTAAACGAATATATAAAATAACTAATTTTATGCATGTGAAAAAATTATAACGATAGCGGTGATAAAAAGATTTATAGCATATGCATATTATTGTTAAAATGATATAAATGATCGATATTAATGATAAATAGGATATTGAATTTTCGTCATAGAGGAAAATCTCCATTATTATGCAACCTACATACATGAGAGAAAAAAACAACACGGGATCGCCGGCATCTTCAGCAAGCACTATTATAACGTTGTAAATGTTATCGCTTTTTGTATAATACTTTATTACATATCTTCTTTCATCATCGTCAAGATTTTTAAAGGTTCTTTGCAGCATAAGAAGTTCTTTAAATGTGAATCCACTACTGAGTGTTAATTTTCTTAATTTTTCCAAATCCATCTATTCAATCTCATAATATTTTGTTGATATAATGAATTAGTATAACATAATTATTATATTATTATACCTAATAAATGCTTTCTTTAGATCTGTTTTTAGAAAATTTGTTGTACTCAGTAGTATGGTACTGCCATTGTAATAGAAATGAGAGAAAAAAGTGTTATCATAATAAATAAAGCGGAAAAAACAGTATCTGATTTCGGTTATTATTTATTACATGATGAATGATAAATTATATATAATGAATTCGTTGGCTGTATTTTTTCACTGTGCTGACAAATTTCAACATTTAACTATTTGTGGAAAGTGTTAAGTTAAATTTTACAAGTAAAACTACCGGTTATATATATTACTAAATAACATAAATAATGAGGGAAAGAATAATGACATTGAAAAAAACTATATCTATAGCTCCTCTTGGAACCGTTGAGATTTATAGTAATAGCGAGATTGTAATGCCAAGTGTTGCCCCAACGGCAATTATAAAAAACAAGAGTATGGTACCAATTAGGGCTATCAATTATTGGGCTGGTTTGATTGGAGATTATCAGCAGTATAGTCATGTTGATGTTTATCCTGGCGAACTTAAAATATTCGTAGGACCAAAGAACCTTTTTTACCGCTATAAAATTGTAGTCTCCAATCTTAGCAATACCGAAAATGCAGAAATTGAATTTGTAATGGACCCTTTGTGGAACAAATATGGAATGCCATCAAAAAAGGTATATATGAACTCTAACGAGCCATTTGAATTTTATAGTAAGGGTAATGCAATACTCCCCACTGATTTCGCTGACGCAATTATAAAAAACAATAGCGTGGCATATATTAGGGCTGTAAATTTTTGGGCTGGTCCACTTGGGAATTATAATATGTATAGCTATGTTGATATTTCCCCCGGTAAGACTGAAATACTTGCATCACCTCCTAATATTATTAATTACTATAAAATTGTATTCACCAACATAAGTAACTATGTTCAAAATGTAGAACTTGAAGTTATATCGCATTTATTGTTGGGCTATGATGAATAAATCAGGGGGCAGGTTCTGGCCTGCCATCCTATTTTTTATCTTTATATTGATGATTTTCTTAACGAGGTAAAAGGGGTATATACCCTTCCATCAACGACTAAGAGCAATGCCGGAAGCTTGCTGTTCCAGCATGTTTTTAGCTAAATCGACAATAATTGCCGCAGCTTCGATTGGTGGCGTGCCGCCATGATGAATATTAGAGATACAAGTGCGGTCAGCTTCAACCGTTTTTTCTACAGTCGGTTGGTAAACGGCATAGCAGGAGAGACTTTCCGATTGCCCTAATCCGGGGCGTTCTCCAATCAGTAAAACAACCACTTTAGCTTTGAGTAACTCGCCAATTTGATCTTCGATTTTGACGCGACCATAGCGCACAAAAAACGGTGTGCCGATGCACATTCCTGTTTGTTCCAACCCTTTTAGCAGGGGTGGTACAAGATCTTCGTAGTTGGTGATAATGGCATCGGTAGACAGGCCATCGGAGATAACAACTTGTACATCGGGCGCTGTTTTACACTGTGTCAGTAAAGTTTCTACCGCATTCGCACTGAGTTTTCGCCCTAAATCCGGGCGAGTCAGATAGAGATTTTTGTCGCTGACTTGAGATTGCACTTCTAGCAATCCTTGTTTTTCTATCCATTCAACCGGGACTTCTTTTAACACCGTATCCTTAGAACGGGAGTGATCAGCCTGAAAACGCAGTAATGCCTGAGTACGTGGGCGTGGGCCGCTGCGGCCGGTACCGACTCTCGCCACAGTGCTGCGGCGTAATTCCTGTAATACTTCTATCCGGTTCGGGTTTTGGACACCGATCCATTGTTTGGCTTCTAAGGAGCCTAAATCCGGCGTACAGCTTTCAGTTTCGTTAGTGATTTCAGGGGATGCATGGGGTTTCAGGTTAGATACCCGCTCGCTTACATTCTCTTCAATTGTTTTTTGGTTCATGATGATTTATCTCAGCAAAGAATCAGAAAAAGAACGATGCATCGCCCGCACGTGATGTTAAGCGGCCATTTGCCATCAGCCCCATCTGTTCCAGCCAGCGTTCAAACTCCGGTGACGGGCGCAGATTGAGCAGATGGCGGATAGTGGCGGTATCGTGGAAAGCGGATGTCTGGTAATTGAGCATAATGTCATCACCGAGCGGCATTCCCATGATGAAATTACATCCTGCTGTTGCCAGCAGGATCATCAGGTTTTCATTCTGGTTTTGATCAGAGTCTGCGTGGTTGGTATAGCAGCAGTCACATCCCATTGAAACGCCGCTGAGTTTTCCCATAAAGTGATCTTCTAATCCGGCACGGATAATCTGGCGATCATTGTAGAGGTATTCTGGCCCGATGAAACCGACAACGGTATTGACCAGAAATGGGTCATAGTGGCGCGCCAAACCGTAGTTTCGTGCCTCCATCGTCACTTGATCAGCGCCAAAGTGAGCACCAGCGGAGAGAGCAGAGCCTTGTCCGGTTTCAAGATAGAGGCAGTTATCGCCAGCAAGACGGCAATATTCCGCGCCAACGGCACGGGCTTCATCTAACATAGCCAATTCTACGCCAAACTCTTTTAGCCCTTTTTCACTGCCGCAAATACTTTGGAAAATCAAACCACCCGGTGCACCACGCTTAATGGCTTCTATCTGGGTCGTGACATGGGCTAAGACACAGCCCTGTGTTGGGATGGAGAATTTATCGATTACCTCATAGAGGGTATCTAGTACACGGGTGAGGTTTTCTACATCGTCGGTTACCGGGTTGACGCCGATGACTGCATCACCCACGCCAAATGATAGCCCTTCGTAAATCTGGGCCAGAATGCTTTGTACATCGTCGCGGGTATCGTTAGGTTGCAGCCGGGCGCTGAACGTTCCCGGCGTCCCAATGGTGGTGTTGGCTTTTTTGATCACGGGCATTTTTTTCGCGCCATAGATCAGGTCCGCATTGGAGCTGATTTTTGCCACGGCGGCAACGACTTCGGAGCTGATTCCTTTACGCAAAAAGGCGATATCATCCACGCTGGTATCATCGCTTAGTATGTATTCACGCAGTTCACCAATGCTCCAGTTTTTTATGCGGGCGTAGGCAATTTCATTAATGTCATCCTGAATAATGCGAGTCACGCAATCTTCTTCATAAGGAATGATCGGATTCATGCGAATATCCGCAATCGTCATTTCCGAGAGGATATGTTTAGCCGCTACGCGTTGTTGGGAACTTTCGGCAGCCACCCCGGCTAGCACATCCCCGGAACGTAATTCGTTAGCCATTGCCAGCACCTGTTTGACATCTTTAAACTGATAGGTCTTACCAAAAAGCTGAGTTTTCAATTTCATGTTTACGCTCTCTCAGGAAGGAAAAGCCAGTGATTTGATAGTGACGGGAACCACAGTGCCATTAAATAGTGGCGTGCCAATGTCGATATAATCCCCGGTGCGGGTGATAACTTCATCAATAACCGCCAGCGGCCGTTCTCCCATCAGAGGATGTAACAGCATACCCAATGCCTTACCAAAGTCTTGACCTGCAACGATGAGCAGCGGGTGAGAAGAGGGATAGCGTCTGGCAAAGTTCTGTAAAGCGGTAATGCATGTCTGCACGGCGGCATAATTCACCGGCAAGGCGTCGGGTAGGGCCAATGCATATAGATCCTGCTCGGCATTCAGATCCATTTGTGTGAGTGCATGTTGCCAGGCTTCTGCCAGTGACTCAGTGGCTTCTGTGTCAGGATGGACGACGGGAATATTGCGCAGTGGTAGCGATAGTGCATCGAGCCAGATAGTGCTGCCGGATAACGATAATGTATGAGCGCCGGCACCAATGACGGTAGCGCGTACGGTTTGTTTTGGCATTTGCAGCGGCAGTTTGGCGAAATCATTATCACGATGGATAGCTTGTGCCAGCAATGGCCCTAAATCGTGAAAACGGAATAGGTCATGATCCGATGTTTCACGATAACATTCTCCTACCCCGCCGGAGAGGGTGACGGCGTAGAGTTGATCACAGTTTGGCAGTGGCTCGGTCATCAGTAATTGTTGCGCCAGAGGTGTGAGTTGCCCGGTGACGACTTCCCACAACAATTGCGACATCCGCATGGCAATTTGCTGTAATTGCGTGGCTGTCAGATGTTGAATATCTGTGTTTTCGCCAAACAGTGAATCAACGATGAGTGCTCCGGGCGGATGTGCCCGTAAAACGTTCCCTTGAAGATCGGTCTCCAATAAGCGGCCGCCGACATTTAAGCAAGCGGAGGCGATAAGCCGCCCGGCATCGAATAGCGCGTAGTTGGCTGTACCGCCGCCGATGTCAATATTGAGCACTCTGGTCATTTTCTGCTGTGAAAGAGCTTGAGCGCCGGAGCCCAAACCGGCAATCACCGATTCCAAATGGGGTCCCGCTGTTGCGACAACAAAATCCCCTAATTTTTGTGCCAGCGTCATAATTGCAGGGCGTGCATTGCATGTTTTCGCGGTTTCACCGGTAATGATCACTGCACCGGAATCGACACTTTTCGGATCGATGTTTGCGGCTTGATATTGTGCTTGGATCAGACTGAACAGTTCGTCTTCACGTAATTGTCCGGCGAAGTCTACGGGGGTAAATAACACCGGGCTTTGCCAGATAATCTCGCGGCTAACAAACTCGTAGCGTGGCACTTGTGATACCGCTGCACGGTTCACCAGTGACAGACGCGAAAAGATCACTTGTGTGGTGGTGGTGCCGATGTCAATACCGACACTAAATAACTCCTTGGCTTCCATCGCTACGCCTCTTGTCTGCAATAAGGCGTATGTTGGCATTTTTTTTTATTAACCAGTATTAAATATCGGCAATTTGGTCGAAAAGTCAACTGTAGTCACAAAAATATTAGGGGTTATAATAAAAATGGCGTATACCCGTCATCTTTCAAGTTTCCTCTTTGTTGGCCGCACTCACTCACCCCGGTCACATCGTTATCTATGCTCCCGGGGATTCTTTCCCTTGCCGCCGGGATGCATCTTGAAACCCATAGGGTATAGATACAAGATACAGGGCGAAGTTGCTAAGAGAAACAAGCAGATAAGGCTCCAGGATGTCAGGACAGAGGGTTATCATCAATACATTAACAAAAATGAAGAATTATTGATCTTACACCAGATCGCGTTGCTGGCTATCGGTTATATATCTTCCAACAGACTTTCGTTACGGGGTGAGAAAAATGATGAATAGCGGAAAAGTTTGGTTGGTCGGTGCCGGTCCCGGCGATGCGGCGCTAATTACTGTCAGAGGATTACACTGTATCCGTCAGGCTGAGGCGCTGGTGTATGATCGATTAGTCAGCCCGGAGCTGTTATCCGAAGCACCTGATGATTGCAAAATGATTAATGTCGGCAAAACGCCGAACTATCACCCAGTGCCGCAACGGCAAATTAATCAAATCTTGGTAGAGTGTGCGCAACAAGGGTTAAATGTCGTCCGGCTGAAAGGGGGAGATCCCTATGTGTTTGGCCGTGGTGGTGAAGAAGCGGAAGCTTTGGCACTGGCGAAAATCCCTTTTGAAGTGGTACCGGGCATCAGTTCATCCATTGGTGGTCTGGCTTGTGCCGGGATCCCGGTCACCCATCGTGATTATGCATCAGGTTTTCATGTTATTACCGGCCATTTGCGTCAGGGAAATGAATCACAGGATTGGGCGACGCTGGCAAAGCTGGAAGGTACGTTGGTGATCTTAATGGGAATGACTCAACTGGCGAGTATCTGTGAGCAATTGATCGCAGGCGGTAAAGCGCCGACAACGCCGGCGGCGGTTGTGATGTATGCTAGCCATCAGCAACAGCAGGTTGCCAGCGCAACCCTGCTCACTTTGGCTCAGCGGGTAGCCGCTCAGGGATTGACTGCACCAGCATTGATTGTGATTGGTGATGTGGTGCGTTTGCGGGAAACACTGGCTTTTAGCCGGGATCATCTATTGTTGTCTTCTGTTCCATCACTGATGGCACTCTGATTCTCTGTTTAACATTTGGGGATACTATTTGATGAGCGAACATGGCGGTAATGTGCTGGAAATGGCGCTGAAAATCGGTGTTACAGTCGAAGAGATGATTGATTTCAGCGCGAATATCAATCCGTTAGGAATGCCGGAATCCCTGAAAACGGCCATTATCGACCAATTGCAATGCGCAGAGTACTATCCTGATACAGAATATCGCCGGTTACATGCAGCGTTAGCGCAGGCTCATCATTGCACTGTCGAAAACCTGATGGCGGGTAATGGTGCTACTGAATTGATTTATGCTGTGGTGAATTATCTTAAGCCGCGCCGAGCCATGTTGTTGATACCGGGATTTGCTGAATATCGACGCGCCTTGCAGCGAGTGGCTTGTCAGATTGATGAGTATGTGATGAGTGAAGCTGATAGCTATCAACCTGATGAACGCTTGTTGATGGCATTAGAGCGCCATCGGCCTGACTGTTTGTTTCTTGCGACACCGAACAATCCGACGGGGTTGATGCCAGATGCTGTGCTATTGCAGGCGATATTTGAACGTTGTCGTCAGCATAATATTGCGTTGATTGTTGATGAGGCGTTTATCGATTTTCTCCCGGATATTGCTGGATTTATTCCTCAGATAGCGCATTTTCCTCGTCTTTATATTCTGCGTTCACTAACGAAATTTTTTGCTATTCCGGGGTTGCGTCTTGGTTATCTGGTTAGCAGTGATGTAACGGGGATTCGGGCAATGAAGCGCTGGCGGGAGCCGTGGACCATTAATGCTTTCGCGGCGTTGGCTGGTGAAATTGTTCTTAATGATAACGCTTACATTCAAGCAACACACCGCTGGTTAGCTGAGCAACAACGTTGGCTTTATCAGGCATTGGCTGCATTACCGGCATTACGTGTTTGGCCTCCCGCGGCAAATTATATCTTCCTGCGTTGCCTGCGCCCAGAAATCGATCTTCAACAAGTATTGCTGAAACAGAGAATATTAATTCGCCATTGTGCTAATTATCCGGGCTTGAACGCGGCTCATTATCGGGTCGCCATCAAGGGCGAGCATGATAATCGCCGTCTGGTATCGGCGTTACGTCAGGTATTCGGTTATGGCTGAAGCGCGTTGTCCTGCATCGTGTGGTGAACTTATCCAAGGGTGGATTCTTGGTGGTGAGAAATTGATCTCTTGTCCGGTGAATTGGTTCAGCGAGGTGTCTGTTACAGATGGCGTGCCGGGAAAAGATGAACGTCCCCGTATGCGCCAAGTGATGAAAACTGTCCTGGCGTATTTTGGTTTGTCGGTGGAGATGGCGCGAGGTTTACGGATCGCCTTGACTTCCACGATCCCGATGGCAAAAGGGCTGGCAAGTAGTACCGCTGATATTGCCGCTACAGCGCTGGCGACGGCGCGTTATTTGGGGAAAACACTTGATGAAACGACACTGGCTAGCTTTTGCGTACAGCTTGAGCCTACGGATAGCACGTTGTTCAGCCGGCTTACCTTGTTCGATCATCAAACAGGTACCACTCAAATTGCTTGTGACTGGCAGCCATCTATAGACATTTTGTTATTGGAAAGCCCGGAAACCCTGATCACGGCTGATTATCACCGTTTAGATCGCCATCCGGTATTATTGGAAAATGCCGCAGTGCTAGAGCATGCTTGGAAACTATTTTGTCAGGCTGTGACGACTCGGAATTACTGGCGGTTGGGAGAAGCCACGACGCTCAGTGCACTGGCCAGTCAAAAGTTGTTGGTAAAACCGGCGTTTGACAGTTTGTTGGAATTGGTGGAGCGGAGTGGGATCTATGGGTTGAATGTTGCTCATAGTGGCAGTGTCGTCGGGTTATTGTGTGATCGCCACCATCATGATGTTGAGTACCTATGCTGGTGGCTGAAACAGAAGGACATAATTCGTTTTTATCCTCGTCAGCACTTGCTGACCATGATACCGGGTGGTGTGCGTTAACTGTAGGAGGAGACTTATGTTGGATTATTTGCCGATGTTTTGTCAGATCCGGGATAAAACCTGTCTGCTGGTTGGAGGAGGTCAGGTAGCCGAGCGTAAAGCGCGTCTGTTATTAGATGCTGGCGCACATCTATTAGTTAACGCACGGGAATTTACCCCGCAATTTGAGATATGGGGGGATAACGGCCAAGTGACACTCATTCGCGGTGAGTTTGAGCCTCACTGGCTTGAACATTGTTGGCTGGTTATTGCTGCTACTAATGATGCGGCGGTGAATGGCTATGTGTGTGATTGTGCGACGGAGCGCCGCATTTTTTGTAATGTGGTGGATGAGCCACAGCAAGCCAGTTTTATCACACCGTCAGTGATTGATCGCTCACCCTTGGTGATAGCTATCTCCTCCGGGGGGAATGCGCCGGTATTAGTCAGATTATGGCGTGAAAAACTCGAACGGCTGCTACCGATGCATCTTGGTCGTCTGGCCGCTTACGGTGGAACACTTCGCCAGCGGGTAAAACGACATTTTCATCATTTGGCGGCACGTCGTCACTTTTGGGAGCGGTTTTTCACTAATGAGCGATTAATGCAATCGTTGGTCAGTCAAGATCGTCAACAAGTTGATCGGGTGGTAGAAACATTATTCTCTGAGTCATCTCAAGCGAATACAAACAAAACAAACAGTTGTTCTGTGACTGACTAATATATTGGAGCCGGACAAATGAGTGAGGAGCGATATAAACAGAGAAAACAGCGGCAAAAAGAGAGATTTATGGCACAAGTTGCAGCCGCTCAGGAAAACCGGGGAATTGCCATTATCTATACCGGTAATGGCAGGGGGAGAACCACCGCAGCAATGGGAACGGTTACACGAGCATTGGGTCATGGATTAAAGGCTGGCGTTATCCAATTTATTAGGGATGAATGGTCAGCCGGTGAGCGTGTTTTGTTGCAGCCGCATGGGGTAGAATTTCAACTAATATCAATGAACTTGACTGGAGAAATGCAAAGTCGTGCTAAGGATATTGCCGCTTGTACTGAGGTTTGGCAGCATGCGTTGCGCATGATGCGTGATCCTGAATTATCATTGGTAGTGCTGAGTGAATTGGCTTGCGCGATAAATAACGGTTATCTATTACTTGATGAAATTATTAAGGCATTAAACGGACGGCCAATTAATCAGACAGTGATTATTACCGGACAAGATTACCCTGCTGAATTAATTGAACTGGCTGATACGGTTAGTGAAATGCGATCTGTAAGACATGCTTTCACTTAAATTATGCGTTTTACAGTTATCACATCAGATAAAGAGTGATTCACGTTTTTATCTTGTTTAACCAGTACGTTAATTTTTTTCATAGTTATATTTGATATTGTGCCAGATTTGTGAAAACGCTCTGCCATTGATATTAAGAAAATTTTTGACCAATAGATTATAAACTTTCAACAGCTTATTGGGAATTTCTTTGGTTAGTGAATTATCATCCATGAAGACTGCGAAATCATCAGTGGTAAAAATTTTCATTGAGAGTATTTATTATTAAAATTATAATTAACCAAATGCGATTATATTTTTATAGTGTTGAACATATACTGGATAATTATTTTTTTAAATAATTTAAAATCAACAATGAAATTTTCTTCTGTGTTTACTTAGATTAAATATATAAAAATCAATTAATATTGTGGTGATTAGTTAATTGGTTATGATGAACTTTATAGAATATACCCGTCATCTTTCAAGTTGCCTCTTTGTTGGCTGCACTCACTCACCCCGGTCACATAGTTATCTATGCTCCCGGGGATTCGCTCCCTTGCCGCCGCGATGCATCTTGAAATCCATAGGGTATATATATTCTATAAAGCTTGATAATACATGAAATAAATTCCATGCAATGTATTCCACTATCCAATAATTTTAATTTATTTACAAGTTGGAATTTATATCTAATATTGTCGGTGGAATAAGTATAACGTTAATTTAAGTTTTGATATGTGAAATGCGTTCACGTAATCCATATCACATTCTGTTGCACATTTTATTAAGTTTCAAACAACGCATGGTTATTTAATTTATAAATTAAGAGGTTTAATATGTCTATTGAAAATACCAATGTAGCTGAACAAACAACTGGCAAGGATTCAGTTGTACTTGGACATGCGGAAGCGCCAGCAGTACATTCTATCGCAATTGGTGCTTCACCCCGAAATTCTAAAACAATCAGTGAAGCGGCTATTGCGATTGGGCAAAATCAAATTGCGGGTAAACAAGGTGATGCGAAAGTCGTTTGGCCTATTGCGATTGGTGCTGATTCTGTATCCAACGGCCTGGCTTCTATCGCTTTGGGACAAAAGGTGACTGCTAGTGCGGCTCAGGCCGTGGCGATTGGTCAACACTCCTCTGCAACAGAAAAAGGGAGCATTGCATTAGGCGCAGATTCTATTGCTAATAAACCGAATGTTGTTTCTGTAGGAAAAACCGGCCATGAACGTAAAATTATACATGTTGCGGCCGGGGAGATTTCAAATCACAGTAATGAGGCGGTTAATGGTCAGCAGTTATATGCTGAATCGGCAAGGATTGACATATTATTAGATGCAAAGAATAAGGAATTGGAAGAGAAGATCCAATCTCTGGAAAGTGATATAGCTAATCTTACTCTGTTGGTTCAGAATAGCGTGGATGATGTTGCATCATTGAAGAAACGGCTTCTCGATGCATTGAATTATTAATGTCTGTTGGTTGTTATTTCATATATTCTTGGCTATAAGGCTGAGAATATATGATGAATTATTTGGTGGTAGGATTATTGTTTGATAATGATTTATGGGATATGTCTCAGTGAATAATAGAATAATTTTCCTGCTCGATTTAACATACTAACTTCATTTTCTTAGGTAAATGTATTATTGGATTATTCTTGATGAAAAATACCAAGTGATAATAATTTAATTCCTGAATTAAGAGGTATATATGTCTACAGAGGATATGAATATAACTGATCAAAAAGTTGGTAAAGATTCCGTTGTTGTTGGGAATGCAGAAGCACCAGCAATATACGCTATAGCGATTGGTGCTTCACCACTAATTTCTAAATCAATTAGTGAGGGTGCTATTGCTATTGGGCAAAATCAACTGGCGGGTAGAGAAGAGAAAGAGAATAAGAATGATAAAGTCAAATGGCCCATTGCGATTGGCGCTGATTCTGTATCCAGTGGTTCAGCTTCTATTGCCCTAGGGCAAAAGGTTGTTGCTAGTGGGACTCAGGCAGTAGCGATTAGTCAAAACTCCACGTCAACAGGAAGTTCGAGTGTTGCAGTGGGATCAGGCTCTATATCCAGTGGTTCAGCTTCTATTGCTCTGGGGGGAAAAGCGATTGCCAGGGGGAATCAGGCAGTCGCAATTAGTCAAAATTCCTCTGCGACAGGAAGTGCTAGCGTTGCATTAGGAGACAGTTCTGTATCCAGCGGCTCGTCTTCTATTGCTCTGGGGCAAAAGGTTTCTGCCAGTGGGTCTCAGGCAATTGTGATTGGTCAAAACTCTTCTGTAACAGGAAGTAGGGGTATTGTATTAGGATCAGACTCTAAATCCAGCTCTCCGTCTTCTATTATCGTGGGGCAAAAGGTGAGTATTAGTGCGTCTCAGGGAATTGCGATTGGTCAAAACGCCTCTGTAACAGCAAGCGGGGGTATTGCATTAGGCGCAAATTCTGTTGCCAGCAAATCGAATGTTGTTTCTGTAGGAAGACCGGGTAATCAACGTAAGATTGTGAATGTTGCTGCCGGGGATATTTCCAAGAACAGTACGGAGGCGGTGAATGGCCAGCAATTATATGCTGAATTGGCAAGAATGAATGCATTGGATATAAAAAATAAGCAACTGGAAATGGATATTAAAAAGCTGGAGAGTACTATAGATAATCTTACCCGTTCTATTACTCATCTTACTCTGTTGTGCCAGAAAAATGCGGATGAAGTTGCTTTGTTGAAGAAGTGAATTTTTAACGCATTGGATTATTAATAACAAATGGATTCGGCGAAACTAATAAGTGCATTTTCAGGAGGGAAGGTGGGTTGCTATTACCTTAACATCTTTCCTTTTCCAAAGGAAAATGCACTGAAGTCCATCAACCATTATCAGAATGCTGAAACGAAATCAGGAAATAAAAAAATGGATTAGCCGGTTAAATAGCTTTCCATAATACCGATACACCTATGCCTTTTGTTTTCTTTTTGAACAATATTGGTTCTGTAGCCTATCTCATTGATTCTACGGACCACTTGGATGAAAAGGCTGTATGTCTTGGTACACAAGGGCTGGTTGGAAGTGGAGCATAATTATGAAAACTTATTTAATTTGGCTGGGGGTTAAGTCCTGCACATAAAAGCCAGCTTGGAAACTGGCCTTACACGCATCGGTTAAAAAGCAGACTTACAGAAAGCAAGGTGTTGACAAATAGACAACAACACGATGAACACTTGATATGAAAGATGTAACAGATTTCATGATGAACTCTCTTTATTGATAAAATGTAATTTGTTTCACGAAAATCTAAATTGTGGCTGTGATTTTAATCAGAAAAACTTCAGAGTACAAGCAGTTTTTAAAAATTATTTTAAAGATTAAAATAATTTTGCATCAATGTTTTAGGTGGTAAAGTGAGCGAATCTTTATTTTCATTCACCTGTGTTATACGCTATAAACAATCTTGTATTTTGGGTTTTCTCCAAAGATTAGCGAGTATTTTTATCCAATAAAAGATTAGGCAAAAAGTAAAAAATGAGCTTACTGGCATGTTAAAAATATCTCTACGATATAATAAGTCATTCTTATTTCTTTAGTTAATTAATTTAATAAGCATTATCAGAAAAAATCATAGGAATCTAGGAAGAGTATTTTTTAAATATTGCGTTATTTATTACTACCAATCATGAAAAAATAGTCAATACTTTAATTGAAAATAAAATTCTATTATTGTTTTTTGAACTAGACTTTAACTGATATGAGTTTTGATAGATCATCCTTACAATAATTTAATATGTTAATTATAAAATGATGTTATTTAACTCAAGGAGGACATATGAGTCCTAAGAATGATTTTAAAGCTTTTTCTACAGATAGTAATGCTAATGTTATAAGTCAGAAAGGATATGAAGAGAGTCTGGAATTGCAAACTGGTTTTCCACCATCTTCTATGACCCCGCACATATTAAATAAGGTATTGCGTCAATCGTCAACTATATCATCTGTTGTAGCTAATTTCATTGCGACACAATCTGGCGATGATGTTATGGATAATGGTGATGTAGCTAAACTTGCTGAGCAATTAAATAAGGCATTAAAACAAAAAATCACAACAGAAATTCCCAGTGCTTCATTAACCCTATCAGGCGTTGTTCAGCTTACTGATGTCATTGGTGATAGTGACATATTGGCAGTGACACAAAAACTTGCTCAGGAAATAGTAAATTCATTACGTGGAGATATTAATACCAGAGTACCTAATAGTCGTAAGGTGAATGGGAAAGTACTGTCGAATGATATTAGCCTGAATGCTGGGGATGTGGGGAGTTATACTAAATCTGAATGTGATGCTCGATATGGTAATAAAAATACAGCCTTAAAATCTGCAAATGGCTGGTGGAAATGTGGTGATACAGGAATAATCTGTCAGTGGGGTATTTTACAGGGTGATGGTGATTATCTGGTGAATTTCCCTATTAGTTTTCCTAATGCGTGTACAACTGTGGTTGCGACAACTGATGGTAAAAGAAAATCTTTATCTTCGATCGGGCATCGTTGTTTTGTTGAAGTGGGTGATATTACGCAGGTATCTTTTACAGCAACAACTATTGGTGCGCTAAACACTGATTTCCGGTCACGTTGGGTCCATTGGATGGCTATTGGGTACTAATATCGAATGGCCGGAACAGCCAAAATAACGGAAATGGCCTGAATAAACAGGCCATTTATACTGTGGTTTTATTTGTTCTGAAGTTGAAATATAAAAATAAGTAATGACGGGTTGAAATAATTTATATATTGAATATGAATGACTTGAATATATTTACAGATGAAAGTTGTTGGGGTTTTTTCTTACCACTAATGATATAAAAATAATTATTCTTCTAAGTTAGAAGAACGTTTTATTATTATTTTTATGAATTAAACTATGGCTGCTTTAAATTATGAATGATTACTTTAATAATAATTCAATATATTGATTATATACCCTATGGATTTCAAGATGGATCGCGACGGCAAGGGCGCGAATCCCCGGGAGCATGGATAACCATGTGACCGGGGTGAGTGAGCGAAGCCAACAAAGAGGCAACTTGAAAGATGACGGGTATAGATGATGCTATTTAATCTAAGGGGTGTATATGAGTACTAAAAATGATTTTAAGGCTTTTTCTATTAGTAATAATGCTAATGTAGTGAGTCAAGAGAAATATGAGAAAGATCAGAATTTGCAGGTTGGGTTTCCACCAGATAATATTACTAGTAATCTGCTAAACAAAGTATTACGTCAATCGTCAACAATCGCATCTATCGTGGCTAATTTTATTGCGACACAATCTGGCGGTGATGTTCTGGATGATGGTGATGTAGCTAAACTTACCGAGCAATTAAATAAGGCTTTAAAACAAAAAATCACAACAGAAGTTCCAAATGCCTCATTAGCACAAAAGGGCGTTGTTCAGCTTACTAATGTGCTGGGCGATAGTGACACATTAGCTGTTACGCAAAAGCTTGCTCAGGAAATAGTAAATTCATTGCGTGAAAGTATTAATGCTAAGGTATCCAATAACCGAAAAATTAATGGAAAATCATTGTCTGAGGATATCACTATTACTTCTCAGGATATTTTGGGTGGGCAGGCGATTAGTTTAGGTGATAAGGCAGATTTAAATAGCTATAAAACACCGGGAATTTATCATCAAGAGTATGATGCTCATGCCAAAAATGGTCTTAATTATCCTGAATTCCTCGCCGGCGCCCTTGTTGTATTGAAATCGGCAGGGACCGTTCAACGTTATTTTGTCTATAATAGTAGTCGAGTATATACACGTAGTCAGTTTCATGATAATCCGTGGACACCTTGGACTAGAGAATATAATACGCTGAATAAACCGACCGCTGATGAGATTGGTGCATATACAAAAATAGAATCTGATTCTCGATATATTGCGGGAATTCGCAGGGTGAATGGAAAATCTTTAGTTACGGATGTCACTATTACTTCTCAGGATATTTTGAATGGGCAGGCAATTAGTTTAGGTGATAATGTAAATTTAGATCACTGTAAAACACCAGGAATTTATTATCAGGATTATAATGCTCATGCTAAAAATGGCGTTAATTACCCTGAAGCGCTTTCTGGTTCGCTTATTGTGTTGAAAGCGGCAGGCGTTATTCAACGTTATTTTGTTTATAACAGTAGCCGGGTATATACGCGTAGCCAATTTCACGATAATCCGTGGACGCCTTGGGCGCAAGAATATAACTCGTTGAATAAACCTTCTGACAAGGTTGTTGGGGAGAGTACGGCAGTAGGATCTGATAGTATTTATGCTGCAACCAAAGAGGAGTTAATACAGCAAGCAGAACATGATAAGTCTCAATTATTGACTAAAATTAATAATCTTATCGCTCCACTACAAGACGCTGTTGATTTGGACGTTGCTTCCGAAGCAGAAAAAGCAGTTCTACTGGAATGGAAGAAATATAGAGTAATGTTGAGCAAAGTTGACATTTCATTGGCTCCTGATGTTGAATGGCCGGATCAGCCGAAATAATGAAAAATGATCTGAATAAACAGATTATGTAGGATTGTGGAATGATGGACTTATTTTTCGTGCCAGAGGGGTATATATCGGCTTGTTTATTGTTGCTAATTATATGAAAACAGTTATCCCTTTTAGTGATAAAAATATTTCGTTATTATTGATAATTCAATCTGTTTATTATGAAACAATGTTATTTAATTTAAGGAGATGTATATGAGTACCAAAAATGATTTTAAAGCTTTTGCTGTTAGTAATAATGCTAATGTAGTGAGTCAACAAGGTTATGAATCAGATCCAAGCTTGCAGACTGGATTTACATCATATACTGTTCCCACTCATGTGTTAAATAAGGTATTGCGCCAAACGTCAATAATGGCATCTGTTGTGGCTAATTTTATTGAGGAACAATCTGGCGAGGATGTTTTGGATGATGGTGATATAGCTAAACTCACTGCACAATTAAGCAAAATTTTTTATGCCGGTGCTAAACGACCGGGTGATATCTATTTATCTGCACATCCAGCATCAGATTTAGCTAAAGGAGAGTATATTGCGAATGGTGATGTTTATGCGATCAATTCAACTGTTGGTCAGGCATTGAATAATTTATCCAATGCATATAAAGCAGCATGGGGAATCAAACAGAATGGAGATAAAATCAATCTCCCTAATCTGTTTGTTGATGGGCGAGGGATATTTGTGCGAGCAGGCTTGCAGCCTGGTGTAATACAGAGAGATGCGATTAGAAATATTACAGGTAATGTGGGATGGCAGGGGCATGGGCTTTTTACTCGTACCAGTGGCGCATTTTATGGTGTTAGAAGTACCGCAACAATCGTTGCTGCGGGAACGGGGGCTAATAGTGATCATGGATATTCAGCATATGCTACTTTTGATGCATCAAAGGTAGTACCAACGGCAGACGAAAACCGCCCATTAAATGTCAGTATGATACCGGTAATTTATTTAGGTGTATAAGATAGTGATAAATTATTATTTTGAGGATATTAGGCTAACACCTATTTATTTCCTCGTCTGATACTAATTCAGGTAGTAATCTTTCAGTGAATGCTCTAAGAATATAGCCAGAATTTAAATATGGATTTTGACTATACCTGTCATCCTTCAAGTTGCCTCTTTGTTGGCTGCACTCACTCACCCCGGTCACATAGTTATCTATGCTCCCGGGGATTCGCTCCCTTGCCGCCGCGATGCATCTTGAAATCCATAGGGTATATATATGAATAACATAGAAAATGACAAGGAAAAATCGCTGTTAACGGGCCTGAATAAATGGGCTGTTTATTCAGGCCATTTTGTTGATGTTATAATTAAAATATTGTAATGGTTATATTCGCGACTTAAAGAAAAAAGAATCGAAGGAAAAATAAAGATATGGGAAATAATAATTTCCAATATTGAATATAATGATTTTGGGGATGTTTTTGATTGCAATACATTGGTTGTTTATTGTTGCCAATTATATAAAAATAGTTACTCATTTTAGTTATAAAAATATTTCATTATTGTTTTTCTAAACTAGACTGTTATTGATGTGAATTGTGAGAAATTATCTTTAGTGATAGTTCAATATGTTTATTGTGAAATCATGTTATTTAATTTGAGGAGATGTGTATGAGTGCCAAAAATGATTTTAAAGCTTTTGCTATTAGCGATAAAGCAAATGTATTCAGTCAACAACTTTATGAAGCATATTCGGATTTGCTGGTTGGGTTTCCAGACAATCAGTATATTCCTAATCACGTATTAAATAAGATATTACGTCAAGCATCAACCATATCATCTGCTGTAGCTGATTTTATTGCGACAGAATCTGGCACTGATGTTGTGGATGATGGCAATGTAACCAAAATTACCGCACAATTAAAAAACGTGTTAGAACAAAAAATTGCGAAATGTTGTAATCTTAATGTGAATACTGCTAATAAGGTTGTGAACGGTTGGTGGAAATGTGGTGATACTGGAATAATTATTCAGTGGGGGCAAGCAAGCGGCTCTATGGATATAAATGATTACAGAAATTTCACCATCCCATTTCCTAATGCTTGTTTTCAGATTGTTGCAACATATCCTGATTTTGGTAATTATGGATCTGGGGTTGCTGCTATGCCTATTTCTGCAAGTCAATTTATTGTGACGTGCAGAAATTCTATACATGAACTATCAAATAATTTAGTGAGATATTTGGCGATAGGATATTAATTATGTATTTTTATAGTGCAAAGACAAATGCGTTCTACCCAATAGAATTGAAACAAAATTATATTGCTTCTGGTTCATTGCCTGATGATATTATGGAAGTTAGTATTGATATTTATCAAGAATACGCTGCGAATAATGTACCAGAAGGAAAATATCGTATAGCAGGTCAAAATGGTTTACCGGAATGGGCCGATATTCCTCCACCAACAAAAGAGGAATTGCAGCAATATATTGAAAGTAAAAAACAACAATTTATTGTGGAAGCTAGCCAGCAGATAGCACCATTACAAGATGCTGTTGATTTAGGAATTGCGACTAAAGAAGAGGAAGCGGCTCTGTTGGTATGGAAAAAGTATAGAGTAATGCTGAACAGGATTGATACTTCACAGGCTGCCGATATTGAATGGCCGGAACAGCCAAAATAATGACATTGACCTGAATAAACAGATTATTCTTATAATGGTTTTGTTAACATTGAGTAATAAATCTGACTTGAAATTAGCACATAATATTGTTGCAAGATAATTGTTTGTAACAGGATTTTATTATTGAATATACTCGATAAAAATCTTTTCGTTTTGGTTTGCAACAGGATATTGAACAGTGCAAAAGTAAACACTTCTTATCTTCTAATTGATACCAAAAACGGGATGTTTTAAGTCAAGCTGCTATTAAAGTCTGAGTTCTGTATTTAACAGGACTCGGATTTTTTAATCTCAATATCGAATTAGCGATGCTTGAAGAACTTATCTAATTCCGCAGCGCGAGGCTAAATAGATGTGCTCAGATTATTCACAGTTGTGTAGCATTGGGCTGAATATTCCCTGATGACTTCGAGGAAATCAAGAGTTGAAAACATAATTAGTCTCCTGATGAGGGAATTGCAAGTTAGAAAAAATTCAGGTTGTAATTTTAACTTTAATGTATTTAGAATAATGCTGAAAAATCACCAATAGGAGTAGTGTATGAGAACACTAATAGGTTTTTGGGTATTAATACTGTGTGGTGTGTCATTCCTATCATTCGGTGCGAGCTTTGATTGCGCAAAAGCCACCAGTAAGGCTGAAAAGTTAATCTGTTCGACCCCTGCATTATCCCAAGCTGACGACAACCTATATATTAATTACCTTCAGGCCAAACTGGCCACCAACAACGATGCGGACTTTAAGGCTCTGGTAAAACAGAATTGGGAACTTCGCGAAAAATGCGTGGCAGTTGAATGTCTTCAAGACTGGTATCATCGGTCATCTGAAATGTACAGAAAGATTGCCGCAGATAAAGCAACAGAGAACTGCTATAAAGAAAGGCAAAAAATCACGCTTGATGGCACCTTGTTAAGGATTACCTATCCCGGCCCACCAAATTACGAAAGCGTGGAAAACGGGGATAGCCCTGAGACTTATTGGGTATTGCAACCGGATAAGGCGATAAAATGCGCTACAGGGGCACCAGAATTTGGGGATCGTAGTCTTATGCAACTGGTGGTTGAGGATGAGTTTTATACCGTGTATCGAAGCCTTATCGGACACCGCGTACGCGTAACCGGAACCATTATGTACGCGGTTACTGGACATCACCATACACCGATAATGCTTGAAACCCAACGAATTGAAGCCGCTAAATAGTTTGGAAGTAATCACGCAGGTATTTTGCTGGACAATAGCTAAGAAGTGGCTCTATCGTCCATCGGGTAATAAAGAATTGGATTGGTTATCAAGATAAACTTCAGCAAGATTTACTTGAACGTAAAATTATAGTTGTTGTCAAAGGTAATGGTTCAAAGAGCATTTGTGAGCAAATTCTTGTGACTGAAAATATCAAGACTCTAGCGAGGTGACTACATGAGCACATTAGCTAAAATTAATTCTGAGAGTAATCTCACTACATTCAAATTCGGGTCTCATGAAATCCGTATGATCAATAAAGATGGTGAGCCGTGGTTTGTTGCTCACGATGTTTGCTCTGCTTTGGAAATTCAAAATATCACGCAAGCTATTGAAAGATTAGATGATGATGAGCGGTCTGTGTTTAATATAGGGCATCAGGATGATATTAATGTTGTCAGCGAATCAGGAATGTATACTTTAGTACTTCGTTGTCGTGATGCAATTAAGCAAGGATCTGTTCCTCATCAGTTCCGCAAATGGGTAACTGGTGAAGTATTACCGGCAATTCGTAAGGCGGGAAGTGATCACAGTTCGATGATTTCTGGTTTATCATTTAATGGACGAATCTTAATGACAGTAGAAAATGGAACCGTAGCCAGTCAAAAGATATTACATTCTGATGAGGAAGTGTTAACTCTTGATACATTCATGGAGTTAGCCCAAAAAGCCGGTTATCTCATCATTCATAAAGAAAATCTGTTGAACATGAAAAACAGTTGGAAGTACTAACTCCAAGCTAGGGATGGAAAATTTAAAATATACCCGTATGCGACATATAAAAGTTGGAAAGAAATGTATGGATCGCTTGCTAATTAACGAAACCCCGCCATCGTAGCAGGTTTGTTTTTTGCTCGTTAGTTGATTATAGACATTCATTGCATTACAATTGCATTACAATGTAATTCAATGAGAGTTCTTAACATGGCTACAAACCAATTAGTACAAACCCGTATTGATGGGGAGATCAAAGCAGAGGCGGCTGCGGTTCTGGCTGCTATGGGGCTGACTGTATCAGATGCCGTTCGCATGATGTTAACGCGAGTAGCAAGAGAAAAAGTGTTACCTTTTGAGCCTTTGATACCCAACGAGACAACAATAGCCGCAATGAAAGAAGCTCGCAAAGGTCGCGGTAAATCATTCTCCACAGTGAAAGATTTAATGGCCGATCTCAATGAGGACGATTGATTACGCAAGCCAGTTCAAGCGAGATTACAAGAGAGAAAAGAAAGGTCGGCATCGTGAAATTCTTGATGATGCACTGATGCAAGTGGTTGAATTATTGGCTTCTGATAGCTTGTTGGAGCTGAAATATTGCGATCATGCTCTTTCTGGTGATTGGAAGGATTTTCGAGATTGTCATATTAAGCCTGACTTGATACTGATTTATCAGAAACCCGATGCGGATACATTGCGCCTTGTCCGCCTTGGTTCCCACTCAGAACTTGGTTTATAGATCATCTTCTTTGGTAGGGGTAGTTCATATGGGGCTTTTGTATGTACCTACAAAAAATTTGCAGGTCGGGAAATTGGTTATAACGATTCATTATAATTTCTATTAATTAATATATTAAATAGAAAATAATAGTAATTATCTATCAAAATAGATCATTTAACAGGGAAAAACTGCTTTATATATTTCAGTGCTTACTGTACTGTGTTTTTATACACTTAATGGTTTTATTAACAGTATACTTTTTTGTCAAAAATTTATTAATATCAGTTATATTTAGTTATGAAATGTTGATAGGAATAATGGTATGATAGAATTTATTGGAGATGAATCAAATATTGAATGTCCTGCTTGTGGAAGTTTTGTATCATCCCCCAACATACTGTCATAGTCACCATTCACATGAAAACTCGTGATATCCAAATGAACGGAATCGGGCTTTAGCCCCAACTTATCAACCACTTGCTCAGCAAGCACCTGATAAACTTCCGACACCCCCGCTTCATATAAGGCATCCAGTGTACGGCCGATCACATCATCATTAAGGTGTTCAGCTTCAATGTCAGCGCCAATTAAACGCGCAATCGGCTTATGTTGAAAAAAGCCGGAAAACATGTGCAATGTCCGGCTGTGAAACCCCAGCTCGTTAAGGAGCATCGCCAGAAAAGCGTCGCCGTGAGAGACGGTATGCGATGAATATTTTGGGATAATGGCATCAATACAAAAAACCTGTGTAAGATCACACTATTTTTAAATCAGAAATACGGTGCGGAATGACGGATTTAGAATAATGCTGAAAAATCACCAATAGGAGTAGTGTATGAGAACACTAATAGGTTTTTGGGTATTAATACTGTGTGGTGTGTCATTCCTATCATTCGGTGCGAGCTTTGATTGCGCAAAAGCCACCAGTAAGGCTGAAAAGTTAATCTGTTCGACCCCTGCATTATCCCAAGCTGACGACAACCTATATATTAATTACCTTCAGGCCAAACTGGCCACCAACAACGATGCGGACTTTAAGGCTCTGGTAAAACAGAATTGGGAACTTCGCGAAAAATGCGTGGCAGTTGAATGTCTTCAAGACTGGTATCATCGGTCATCTGAAATGTACAGAAAGATTGCCGCAGATAAAGCAACAGAGAACTGCTATAAAGAAAGGCAAAAAATCACGCTTGATGGCACCTTGTTAAGGATTACCTATCCCGGCCCACCAAATTACGAAAGCGTGGAAAACGGGGATAGCCCTGAAACTTATTGGGTATTGCAACCGGATAAGGCGATAAAATGCGCTACAGGGGCACCAGAATTTGGGGATCGTAGTCTTATGCAACTGGTGGTTGAGGATGAGTTTTATACCGTGTATCGAAGCCTTATCGGACACCGCGTGCGCGTAACCGGAACCATTATGTACGCGGTTACTGGACATCACCATACACCGATAATGCTTGAAACCCAACGAATTGAAGCCGCTAAATAGTTTGGAAGTAATCACGCAGGTATTTTGCTGGACAATAGCTAAGAAGTGGCTCTATCGTCCATCGGGTAATAAAGAATTGGATTGGTTATCAAGGTAAACTTCAGCAAGGTTTACTTGGTCAATACTAAATGTATTACACTCATCTCTATACGGTCTGTATAGATCTAACTACCCTGATGCATAGAAGAGGGGAAGAAAAATGAGATTACGTTGCATGGCTTATCGTCAAGATAGGGTGTATATAGCTGCCTGTTTGGAGCTTTCTTTGACCGCTCAGGGTGACAATATAGATGAAGCAGTAAATAAACTCGAAGTCCAGATTGAAGATTATCTCAATGAGGTGAAATCAGAACCTCAGTACGCCAAACAAATGTTAAACCGAAAAGCGCCACTATCTATGTGGTTTAAATATTGGCGAGTTGCCTTTCGAATTTTTATGAACAGAAAAGATTGTGGTATGGCTAAAGTTTTTAATGAGCAGTGCGAACCCACTTGATGTAGGGCAACGCTATGTTTTTTAATAAATTAATGCCGTTGAAATACGCCGAAGTCATTCAAGGACTTACTGCTCTTGGTTTTGAGATGAAGCCTAAAAAGGGGACTTCTCATGAGTTTAAAGTTACAACTCATCCTGGAGAGTTAGACTGCTTGCAATGTGATGTAACCGGGTTTCCGTGAGTTATTGTTTCATCGGAAGGTGATATTCCAACTGTTTAGTCGCATAGGTAAATACCAGATATGGAATCGGAGTTTTACCAGAGTCAAATTACAGCCATAAAAAAACCAACCCTAACAGGTTGGTTTTTCTAGGGAAATTTGGTCGGCATGATAGGATTTGAACCTACGACCCCCGACACCCCATGACGGTGCGCTACCAAGCTGCGCTACATGCCGATAATCCCTATTATAGTACTGATTTTTTATCTAAAAGCAAGCACTGAATTTTGTGACCGATTGATTTTTAAGCATTTAGTTGGCTATAAAATGTTTAACCTCGGTTAGTATCTGTAACAGTTGTGCCAGATTGGGTTTAGCATCTTTGATTTCGTTGCCTTCCAGGTCATATAGGTGATAGTCACCATTTTTATCCAAGAACAAGGTGTTTTCACTGGTTGTAATGATCAAGGAACCATCATCACCGGTAATTATCCACGGGTTATCACGCTGTGCTGCAAATAGATCTTCGCCTTGAGAATAATCATCAGGAGAATTGCTGACGTGCAACAAACGTTGCATTAATGTTGTCATGATGTCCTGATGGCTTGTCAGTTTACTAATTGTCTGTGATGGTGTTCCTGGCCAATGAATCAGCAGTGGAACATGCATTTGAGCACGATTGAATCTGCCATTATTTATCCACTTAGGTGGATGTGTCGCGGCAAGTTCACTGTGTTCAGCGGTAATAACAATGACCGTATTGTTCAGTACATTTTTGTTTTTTAGTGTCTCTAGTACAGTATTAATCTGACCATCAAAAGCTGCGGTATTTCCTACTGCATCTGCTTTATCCAAGCCACTTAGCCTCAAGAAGGAGAACCAAGGAGCGTTAGTATTGGGTAAATTCAGCCATTGCTGCCATTGTTCGACGGTGAGTTGGTTGCTTTGGTTGACCTCAATAGGTAATGAATAGTCGGAAAGTAATGCATGACGATAAAGCGGAGTGTCAAATCCCACGGAAGAGAATAGGCCAAATTGATATCCCTGATGAGTCAGGGCATTAATCAGCGCTGATGATTTACGTCCAGCCAGTATTCCATCCAGATAACCAGAAGAAATGCCATAAAACAACCCGAATAAGGCAGTATCATTTTGAATCCCGGTGCTGAAATGTTGATTAAACTGAATGTTGGTTTCTCTGAAATGAGAGAGCACAGGCATATTCTCGGTAATATCTTCATTATCCAGCTTATCAGCTACCAGTATTAACAGGTTGTATCCGCTTCCTTTATTCAGATAAGTCAGATCATTAAGTGGATATTCCACTGTCAGCGCAGCAGGATCACCCTGTTGCATAAGGCGGCGCTGATATTCTTGTTGATCCAGCAAACCATGTTTTTCAAGAAATTTACGCGCTGTCATTGGATAGGAGAGCGGTAGGTTGGAACGTTGCATGGTGATCGGACGATAAAAATTAGCGTCAGCCCAGATATACATCAGATGGGAAGCGACAAAGGCCAAAATAAGGACGGCAGCCAGTGGCTTACCAAATCGTTGCCGATTCAGGCTGCGTAGTTTCTGCCAACTCCAGGTGCCAAATAACATCTGTATCAGAAAAATGACCGGGATACAGATGAACATTAGCTGCCATTCTCGCGCCAGTTCCCCTTGATCAGGATTGATGACTAAATCCCAAACTAAAGGTGTAAGGTGAAGGTGGAAACGGTTGTATATGGCAATATCGAATATTAACAGTGTCAGTCCGGCAGTAGCGAAAATGGCTGAAAGAAACCTGAGCAGGCGCTGCGACATGGAAATAAATGTCAGTGGAAACAGAACCAGCAAATAAGCAGCAAAAACAATAAAACTAAAGTGCCCCAGCCAACTAGCCAGAGCATAAACCCGACCGAATAGTGAACCCGGCCAGTCAGAAACAAATAGATAACGACTACCCAGTCCAAGGCTGAGCAGGATGTTAAACAGGGCAAACCAGTGCCCCCAGCTAATCATCTGGGAAACTTTTTCACGATAACGCTGACGGCTAGTCACCATATTTTGTTTACGTTGTGGTCTTTAGTTAAAAATTAATGGGCTTTATCTTCGTTTACGGAAGATTTAAGCGCGTGTGCAAACGAGTCAGCAATATGTCCGCGCTGTGCAGGAGATATACTCGTATTGATTAAATTTGTCACCATATTGCCCAGCACCATTAGAGAAAGGTCTGTCGGGGTACGGTTTCTTTCCAGAACACTGACGAGTTCTGTTAATAAACGTTCAACGTGTTCGTCACTGTAACGAGATGACTGTGGCATAGATTTAAACTTCCTGAACTAACAAAGCACATTATCTTACCGTATAGATGCGTGATTTTCTGCTCTTTTGTGGCAAATTAATTTACGGTTAAGATTATGTTGCAGTAATAGCCTACTTTTAGCAATTTTTTGATATCTGTCAGCAAATTATAGTTGGTGGCAGATGATGAAATGTTATTTTTTTTGGGGGTTTTTTATTGCAGTCGTTTGTTATCGGTGTTTGAATGCGTGTTTAAAAATGCGTGAAGTCAGCCGAAAGGAGTAGAAAGAATGAGTCTGCAAATAGACCAGATTGCCTTGCATCAATTAATCAAGCGTGATGAACAGACATTAGATGTCGTGCTGCGTGATTCTTTGCTCGCCACCGATCAAGTGGTGGAAGATATGATGGCTGAATTACACCGAGTATACAGCGCAAAAAGTAAAGCTTACGGCTTATTTAATGAAGATAGTGAATTGGCGGAAGCACTCAGACATCAGCGTAAAGGTGATGAAGATTTTCTTGGGTTCAGTCGTGCAGCAACGGCACGTTTGAGGGATGAACTGGCAAAATATCCGTTTGCCGAGGGAGGGACGGTCCTGTTTTGTCAGTATCGCTATCTGGCGGTAGAGTATTTATTGATTGCCGTACTTAATAGCTGTAACAGTATGTCTGTTAACGATAATCTGGATTTAAATACTACGCATTATCTGGATATTCCTCATGCAGATATTGTTGCTCGCATAGATTTGACGGAGTGGGAGGCTAATCCTGAATCAAGCCGTTATTTAACATTCCTGAAAGGCCGGGTAGGGCGTAAAGTTTCAGATTTCTTTATGGATTTTCTCGCTGCTAGTGAAGGTATGAATGCTAAAGTTCAGAATAAAGGTCTGTTACAAGCAGTTGATGATTATTGTGAATCTGGTGAGCTTGATAAGAATGAGCGTCAAGCCTATCGTCAGCAAGTATACAGCTATTGTAATGAACAATTGCAGGCGGGAGAGGAAATAGAAATTAAGGCGTTGTCTCAGGCATTACCCTCGTTTGGAGAACAGAATTTTCAGCAGTTTTCTCAGGAACAAGGATATGAGCTGGAAGAGAGTTTTCCGGCTGATCGCAGTACGTTACGCCAGTTGACTAAATTTGCCGGTAGTGGTGGCGGATTAACAATCAATTTTGATGCAATGTTATTTGGTGAAAGAATTTTTTGGGATCCGGCAACGGATACTTTAACTATTAAAGGCACGCCGCCAAATTTACGAGATCAGTTACAGCGTCATCGTGGTGGTCATTGATGCTAAGAAATAAATAACGCCGCAAATGCGGCGTTATTTACTCGGCGTCCCGAAAAGCTCGGCTGTGGCTAATTAAGCACGCAGGAAGTCAATGTGCGTCAGTTTTGGCTTAAACGGATGGCGCTGTACAGCCTGCACTTTAACTTTAGTTTCTTTACCGTCGATAACCAAGGTCAGAACTTCGCTATAAAATTCAGCTTGGTGTTCCATATTGATAACCAGATCATGATTCAGTTCAATAGAAACTGGTTCTTGGTTGCCACCGTATACGATAGCTGGGAACTTGTTAGTTCTGCGCAGGCGGCGGCTCGCACCTTTGCCCTGCTCTTTACGTACTTCTGCATTAATAGTAAACATTATTTTTTCTCTTCAAGAAGAAAATAAATCCTGCTACAGGCGACCCAGCGGCAGGTTCGAGATTTGGCTTAACATTTAACATAGTAACTAACATAGTAACACCGTGTTAAGCGGGCGGCATTCTAGCGAAAAATGGCAGTTACAGCAAATGGAATAGGTCAATCTGAACCTATTAATACAATTCATTTTAATACAATTCATTTTAATACAATTCATCTGCTCGTCGAAAACGCCCTTGGTAATTAAAGATCTTTTCACGAATTTGCCAGAATCGGCCTTTTTTACGGGCGACAACAAAATCTGGATGGCGTAATAAAGATTGCCGGCGAACGATATCTGAGGCGGTTTTCCAGTCAAAAGGTATTGCCGGGGCACGTTGATGCTGACGGAGAAATTGGTGCTCAAAGGCTAGTCGTTGGGCAGGGGTTGTCAGCCGAAAGCGTTCCGAAACATCAGCACCATCTTCATCGTAATAGATGATTTTCAGACATTCGCCTTTACTGTCAGTTTCAGAGATGAGTTGCATGCCACCACAACGCAGTACCAGTGCATCTTTGAGCTTCAATGCGGCTTTCAACATATCGTCGGGATCAACCAGCACTTCCTGGCAACTGTGGCAACGCCGCGCTGCAATATCATTTTCTGCATTGCAATGAGGGCAGAGTTTAAAACGAAAGCGGAACTCACATTGATGGCGTTTGCCGCATTGATCCTTTTCCCAACCCTGACAGCGGCGGCCGAAGTGTTCAATAATTTCACCGTCGGAGGTGCATTTTCCCCAAAATAGATTAGCGAAGTTACAGATAGGGCAGAATACTTGAACCGGTTGGCTCTGTTTATCCGGTTTATTGCTGCCAACTTCTGGTGTGTAGAGATCGTGAGGATTTCCTGCATAATCGAGAATTAGGCAATCTTTTTTGCCGGGAAATAATCGTAAACCCCGACCGATAATTTGCTGATATAAACTGACGGATTCAGTAGGGCGTAAAATAGCTATCAGATCAACATGGGGAGCGTCAAATCCAGTTGTCAATACGGCGACGTTAACCATATAGCGCAATTGCTGAGTTTTAAAGGCTTCGATAAACAGATCACGATCAGCGGTTGATGTATCAGAACTGACTAATGCAGCTTGGCCGGAAGGGAGTAATTGAAAAATCTCTTTGGCATGTTCGACAGTTGCGGCAAAAAGCATAACACCTTTGCGATCAGCGGAATATTCAATAACCTGTCTGATAATATGGGGGGTGATGCGTTTTTGTCGTTTGATTTCGTGATTTAAATCAGTTTCATTGAAGATGCCTTGCTGACTAGAGCGAACTTGGCTGAAATCATATTGCATAACGGGCATATCTAGCCGTTTTGGCGGGACTAGGAAACCGTGTTTAATCATATAACGCAGGGGCAATTCATAGATGCAATCACGAAAAAAACGACTTTCATCACCACGGATCATGCCGTGATAGTGATATTGATATATCCAGCCGATAGCCAGTCTGTAAGGTGTCGCCGTTAAGCCAAGAATACGTAGTTGTGGATTATTTTGCCGAAGGTGATGAATAATTTGCTGATATTGGCTGTTTTCATCATCACTAATACGGTGGCATTCATCAATTATCAGCAAAGAGAATTGATTGTCAAAATATTCAAGATTACGGGCAACAGATTGTACACTGCCAAACACCACCTTGCCTGTGCTTTGCTTCTGCTGCAATCCCGCGGAAAAAATATCTGCTGGTAAACCGTATGCGCAGTATTTGCTGTAATTCTGTACAACTAATTCTTTTACATGAGCCAATACTAATACTCTCCCGCGAGCTAATTTTGCCAGTTCAGCAATAACCAGGCTTTTACCTGCTCCAGTTGGTAACACAATGACCGCGGGCTCATGATGGTGCCGGAAATGATTGACGGTGGCATCCACGGCTTCTTGCTGATAGGGACGTAAAGTAAAAGTCATAATTGTTTCGCAACCGAAAAATATTCGCAAAAGAGTAACATTTTCCTTATCAATTTTCTGTGGACAGAAGTCAAAGTAAGATAATTATCTGATTGAGTGAAACTATGACTGGTTATAATAAATAGATAATTGTTGTTTATAGTAAACATAGTTATGATTAGCTTTGAAATCTTTTGGGTTCATTTCATATCTTCTTTTTTGGTGGCTCTGTGTTGTAGTGCCGAGGTAGTGCCAAAATAGTAGAGGATCACGTTCATTTTTAAATTAATTAATATAGGTGTCTTCATCCATGCGATTGGATAAATTTTTGTCACAACAGCTTGGTATCAGTCGGAATGACGTAGGGCGTGAGTTGCGTGCGGGGCGTATCACTGTTGATGATGAGATTGTAAAAACGGGAGCTTATAAATTAACTCCAGAGCAACAGGTTATGTTTGATGGTTCATTATTGGAACAGCAGCAAGGACCTCGTTATTTTATGCTAAATAAACCACAGGGGTATGTCTGTTCCACCGATGATCCGATAAATCCAACGGTGCTCTATTTTATTGATGAGCCGGTAGCGCATAAATTACATACCGCGGGTAGGTTGGATATGGATACTACGGGTCTGGTTTTGCTAACTGATGATGGCCAATGGTCTCACCGTATTACTTCCCCGAAACATCATTGTAAAAAAACATATCTAGTCACACTTGAATGTCCAGTTGCAGCAGAGACGGCAGATAAATTTCTTGCAGGTGTGCAACTTAATGGTGAAAAAACAGTGACAAAACCCGCCCAGCTGGAAATTCTGGAGCCTCAAGTAGCCCGTCTGACGATTAGTGAAGGGCGTTATCATCAGGTAAAACGTATGTTTGCAGCGGTAGGTAATCGGGTAACCTCGCTTCATCGTGAGCGAATCGGTGAAATCATCTTAGCTCCTGAACTGGAGCCAGGAGAGTACCGATCATTAACTGAGCAAGAAATTGCCAGTGTCACTCTTCTTTAATTCTGGTTTTAGTTAATTATTTTAAATTATTGGAGCAATATACGTGCAACAACAACGATCATCCTATTTGGGACTGATTTTAATCCTTGGGCTACTTTCTATGTTAATGCCCCTTGCCATTGATATGTATTTGCCGAGTTTGCCGACTGTTGCCGAGGATTTCGGTGTAGGTAACGGACAGGTTCAGATGACGCTGAGCAGTTATATTCTTGGTTTTGCCATCGGTCAGATGGTATATGGTCCAATGGCTGACAGTTTGGGGCGTAAGCCGGTTATTCTGGGTGGGGTTACTGTATTTGCTCTAGCTTCATCTGCGTGTGCAATGGTTCAGAATATCGATGATTTTATTTATATGCGCTTTTTGCATGGATTCTCCGCCGCAGCAGCGGGTGTTGTCATTAATGCGCTAATGCGAGATCTGTTCACCAAAGACGAATTCTCGCGTAGCATGTCTTTTGTGATATTGGTAATGACCATTGCCCCATTAATTGCTCCAATTCTTGGTGGCATGATAATGATTTGGTTCACTTGGCATGCGATTTTCTGGAGTATTGCGGTGGCTTCTGTTATTGCTGTATTCCTTGTCGCTTTCTTTATAAAAGAGACTTTGCCAAAAGAAAAAAGACAAAAATTTCATCTTCGTACAACCGTAAGCCAGTTTATTATGTTATTTCGCCAGCGTCGTGTATTTTGCTACATGCTTGCCAGCGGTTTTTCATTTGCGGGAATGTTCTCTTTTCTCAGTGCAGGGCCATTTGTTTATATTGAGTTGAATGGTGTTTCGCCCCAGAACTTTGGTTATTACTTTGCGCTTAACATCGTATTTCTGTTTGTGATGACGACAATAAATAGTCGCTATGTCCGGCGTTTTGGTGCGTTGAAGATGATGTATTTTGGTTTGAGTGTGCAGTTTATGATGGGGGTCTGGTTGTTACTGTCTACCGCGCTCGATTTTGGCTTTATTGCTCTGGTCATCGGTGTTGCAGCTTATGTATGTGGTATTGCAATGATTACATCCAATGTCATGGCAGTGGTTTTAGATGATTATCCACATATGGCCGGAACGGTGTCTTCATTGGCAGGTACAGTTCGTTTTGGTATTAGTGCTTTGGTTGGTATATTACTTGCTATGTTACCTGCACGTAATGCCTGGCCAATGGTTGGTTCTATGGTTTTATCTGTTACTTTGGCTGTGTTGCTTATTATATACGCAAAAAAGCGGCGATAAATAAAAACAGAAGGCTGTTTTCATGCGCAGCCTTTTCCTTCAAAAGAAAATTAGGGTAAGCGAAAAATATTTTTGATGATGTTGTCTGGTTATAATTTTATGTGAGATTGTTGAGAAATTTTTTTATTCTAAAATATATGTCTACTTTCGTTGATATATTCTTGATTGACAGGGGTAAGATTTAATCTTATTTATTAAAGATAACCAATTAGAACAGAAAATTATGCTATTTTTTGTTATTCTAAGATTTGCCATTAAGTAACGAGGTTGTAATAGCTTTGTAGTATTAGCTGCATTTTCTGTATTACTAACATTATCATTAAAAACGATAATGTCAGTAAAGAGAATGTTTTTCCTGAATATTCAGGAAAATTGAAAAATTGGTTATGCATAATATACCCTATGGATTTCAAGATGCATCGCGACGGCAAGGGGAGTTTATTTTTTTATTATTGCTGTTGCGTATTTGTTGATTTTTATATTCCTGTTGAGCTGAGAAGCTAACTTTTTACTATAAGGAAATTCCGAAATGTTTTGCTGTGTGAATAAATTGTTATTGATGCATTGATAGTGATTATAAGTCATTGTTGTATTTTTGTTAAATTAACAAAAATTAAACGACGTTATCATTAGGTTGTCATTAATTATACCTTATAAAACACATTGTTATCTATTTGTTTTTACAGTTCTTATTTGATTTTTATGTTAAAGTGTTGAGTTGAAAAAATAAAATATGTAAACAATCATTAAACATAAAGTTGGGTTTTTGCATAAAAATTAGTTGAGTTTTCTTTAAAAAAAGTATAAATATATGAGAAATGAGAGATTGATCTCACTTTTTCTAAGGTGAAATTTGGAATTAATGTAATACTATAAACACAAATTTAACTTTTCGTTTACCTTTTTTGGGGGTTAGTTATTCGGTTTTGGCGAGTAGAACACCTGAAGATAGCCGCTAACTTTAACTTTTGTATCTATGTTCTTTCAGGTAGGAATGATTCGTGAATAATATTCAGCTTTCGGTAGTACATCGGCTGCCGCAAAGTTACAAGTGGTCACCCGGTTTTGTGGGTATCAAAGTTGAGCCGCTTCCGGTTGATGAAGTGAATGCAGAAAGCAGCCTGATGGGGTTGAAGTTACTCAGCCACGAAGACGAGGCTGCGTGGAATGTTATGCAAAAATTACAGCAATCACTTGCTGATATGCAAATTGGAAGCACTGTGATTGAGTTGGAAGGTCAGCCGTGCTTATTTATTAATAGTGAAGACGAAAGTGCGGTTATGTGTCGTTTGAAGACACTTGGCGCTGCCATTGCTGAAAAGATAACAGCGCTTTATCCATTTTGATATATACGCGAAAAGCGCTTCCTTTAATGGGAGCGCTTTTTTGCGGGCAAGGGGGCAAGGGAAAAATTTTTAGCCGTTAGGTACCATACTATTGCTGATGACCCGGCGACCACCATAATAACGTTTGCTCCAGTATGTACTGCTTAACCTGGAAACGATTACACCATTGCTAGTAGAGGCATGAACAAATTGGTCATTGCCAACATAGATGCCAATATGCCTGGTACGGGCACCTGTCTTAAATAAAACTAAATCGCCAGGGCGTAATCTTGAACGGTCGATTTTTTTGCCAATATTTTGTTGTTCAAATGTTGAACGTGGTAGTTCCATGCCAAACTGGTCACGGAAAGTACGTTGAACAAAGGCAGAACAATCTATACCGCGTTTAGTATCGCCACCGAGTCGATAGGCAACCCCTTTCCAGCCATTGTATTGGCTAAGAATTTTGGATTTTATGTCCAGATTGCGAACGAGTGCTTCGAATTCATCCTGAGACGCTTGAAGTAAGAAGCCGTTCTTACCATTTACTGCATGCGTATCAGTTTGTGTGTTACGAAACCTTGATGAATCTGGTGAGCTGCACGCGGATAAGGTGATCGCTACGAACAGCGCGGGTATCAGCCGCGTAATGTATCTCAGTGCCGGTTGAGACTTGACCATTATTTTTGTTTTCCCTTGCTATCCTTACCTTAGTTGGTCGCTATTATTGAAAAATATCAAACGCTTCAAAGCCTGGTGTTAGAAAAAACAATGAGTAAACAACGCGCTTGGCGAAAAAACGCGTCCGATGCCACGTTTTATAACGATATTTACAATAAATGTTATTCAGATCGAGAGTACAGAAACAATCAGGAAAAGGCGAGTATTTAATGACATAATTTACAAAAAATTAGATTTCTAAATGGGAGAGATCAGGAGTGTTGCTAATTTATGTGGGTTTTATGAACTATTAGGAAGGTTAAATACCTTCCCGATATGATTCAGTAAAAAGAGTTTATGGGAAAGATCTTAAATTGGGCGGCCAATTTGCGGTAGATTTTTATCCAACCAGTTAATCATTATGTCACTTAATGGTGTTAATAGTAGCCAACTTGTTCCGATTAGCACCAGAGATAAAGAACCGACTGCAATATCAGTAAACCAGTGAGCTCCTGCCATGATGCGAGGTAACGCAAATATTACCATAATGAGTAATGCAATACAGAATGCCCTGCCTGAGATATATCGAAGAATAAAGCAGCTGAAAATCAGGAGCATTAATCCGTGATCACCTGGAAAGCTATCACCTGATGCATCTTTTGTTACCAGATTGGTCATTTCGCTAATACGATTGATATGATCGAAGGTTAATGTTGGGCTTGGACGGACAACAGGGAGTAGATGACCGATTTGGTTAAGTATAACTGCGCTTATTATCATGACCAAGCCAATCATGAATAATCTGCGTTTGCCATCGTAATTCTGTTTACGAAAAGTGTTGTAATACAGCAATCCCATACATAAAAGTGAAATGACATCGAAGGCCCTGATATTCACAAATGCTACAAATTCTGTGAATGTTGAGCCTGATGTTAATTTCTCATTAAAGAAGTAGAAGATTGCAGAGTCGATCTTGAGCCAGAAACCATGATGCTCTGGTAAATACCAGGAGAGAAATAAAGTGATACCTAACAGGTTCAGTATAAATATGGCAAATGGGTGACTGCGTGTCATGGGAGACCTATTTGTTAAAAATAAGATAAGTGGTAACTAAACTTACAATTATGTAGGTTAATATAACAAATATTGAGTAATAATGTCACAGTTCTTAATCATAAGTTAATTTGTTGTTGTTATCTACTTTGTTGTGCTTTTTCCTGCATTTTTTTATTTACTTTGGTATTCCTGTTCAATTCTATGGATTTTATTGAGTGATCTTGGGGTGTTTAAGGTTGTAAATTCTTAATTTATTGAGAATTACTTCTGATAATTCTAATATTGTAAGATATAAATATCTTAATCAGTTTTAATCGCTAAAAATCATAAATAAACAATGAAAATAGCCGTTACCAATACATAGGCTCATAAATTTTTCCGATTTCTAGATTGATTTCATTTTTGGAAATCGCAGCGAATGATGCTGTTTTATGGTGGGGGCTTTATGTCTATGTTTCGGGTTATAATGGGTTGTTTTTTTCTGATGATTTCTGGTCTTGTCAATAGTGAGCCAGAAACAACATCAAATACAGGGGTTATTCGCTTTTCTGGTGCGATCGTTGAATCACCGTGTCGTTTTGATTGGCGTGATAACTGGGCTGACACCACTTGTTGGCGAAAAGGACATAAGATTACCCAACGACAAAAGCTCGATTTGCAAAATGATATTTATTTTTATTTACCACACCAAATGGGGGTAACAGAGATTAAATGGATAAAAGGAAAAGATAAAGTTGGCGTTGTTACAATTTTCTATAATTGATGTTAAGAAAAATTTTATATGTTATTTATTCAATGTTTAATTGAAGAAGAGTCGAGATTTTATCTGTCATTGCTAAAATGAATGAGTGGCAGATTTATATTATATTTTATTTGGGAATTTAAATTATGCCAAAATGCTAATGGAAAGTAGCTGACTGATTTAATGAATGGAATAAAATAAAAAGTGAGTTACCCTGTTTTATACCGGGTAACTCAGAATTAGCTAATATTATTAATCGCAACGCCCCATATAGCGGCGTTCTGCAATATGAATACGGATTTTTTCCCCGCTACTGATATATTCAGGTACTTGCACGGTGAGTCCGGTGCTCATTTTGGCTGGTTTTGTTCGTGCACTGGCTGAAGCGCCTTTAATTCCAGGGGCTGTTTCTTCAATAACCATATCGACTGTTTGTGGTAGTTCAAGGGCAATGACTTGCCCCTCTATTGTCAGAACTTGCATACCAGGCAGGCCACCTTCAGGAATAAATAACAACTCTTCTTCGATTTGTTCCTTTTTAAAGTGATAAGGTGTGAAATCTTCATCATCCATGAAAACATATTCATCGCCATCAATGTAGGAAAAGTTAACGCTACGACGAGTTAGGTTGATCGTATCAAGGATATCATCGCCTTTGAAGCGTTCTTCCACTTTTTGACCAGTGCGGATATCAGTAAAGCGCATTTTATATAATGTGCTAGCTCCCCGGGCGCTTGGTGCTTGAATATCAATATCTTTAACCAGCAGTAACTTACCATTATAACTGACGGCGCTACCGCGTTTAATTTCATTGGCTTTAGCCATATGTAACCTTCCATAAAACCACAAGAGAATAATCGGCGACAAAATTACTCGCAGTCAAGACATTAGGCAAGTAGGGATTAAAAAACCCCACTGTTTTTTTACATTGGGGTTGTAGTAAGAATGTCTTATATATCAACGATACACAGGTAATAAATCAAGAGAGGACAAAATATGAGCTATAGCATTTATCAAACCAAACAGAATGACGAACCCAATGAGGAATTTCCCTCCTGGCGCTCGGTAACTGGCTTCAGGAAAGCGCTGGCGACTTGCCCGAGCCATGAGTGCTGGAATAATGACAGCCCAGATGGTTGCAGCGAATCCAGCAAAACCAATGGCATATAGAAAGCCATTGGGGAACAGTAAAGCTAGCGCTGTTGGTGGAATAAATGTCACTAATGCAGATTTTAACCGGCCGGAGTTGTTATCTTTAAAACCGAAAAAATCGGCTATGTAATCAAATAACCCTAAGGAGACACCCAGGAATGAACTTGCTAATGCCATATAAGAGAAGGCATTTAGAAGCTGGTGAACAGTTTTGCTGTTTGTTGTATTATCCATGTGTTTTAATAAATCACCGATATTCCCGCCATCAGCAATAATCTGTTTGAATGCTTCGCGAGGAATATTTCCCTGAATGACATATTGCCACAGGATATAAATAGCTAATGCGATTAATGTGCCTAATAATAGGCTGCGAATAACGGCTTTTCTATCTTTATGATAATATTTTACTAAACTTGGGATGTTACCGTGATATCCGAATGAAACCAGTAAATAGGGCAGAGCGGCTAAAGCGTAAGATATATAACTTGTTGTCGTGTCGTTTGATATAGCATCCGTCTGATTAAACAGAATGACATATTTCACTTCGGTAAACATGCCGCCAACCGACATAAAAAAAGTAATAACCATACCGCCGATCAAAATTGTGCTCAAACGATCGACAGCTTGAGTCGATAACCAGACAATAAATGCAACGATAAAAGCGAAAATAAAGCCAGCATTTGCCTGTGATATCGAAATAATATTTTTAAAATTGTGGGCAATAATTGAGCCACCCGCTGAAATGTAGGCGTAGGTTAATATATAAAGTACGAATGCAATAGAGATGCCATTGATTGCATTCCATCCTTTACCGAGTAAATCTTTAGTCATGGTATGGAAGCTTGCACCTGATGGGTAGTTCAGGTTGGTTTCTAGTATCATCAAGCCGGAAAAATACATACACACCCATGTGTAAACCAGCAGAATAATTGAGCCAGTAAACCAGACACCGGAAGTTGCCACAGGAGTAGAGAACATTCCTGCACCGACAGCAGTTCCGGCAATTATCATTGCACCACCCAGTATGGGAGGGCGCTTTAAACTCTGGGGTGTCTCAATGGACATATTAACTCCTGCTGGTATATTGTTTCTTTGTACTAGCTCAAAGATACATTTTTGTCTATAGAGTGTAAATAGATGTCATAAAGGATTATTTGAAATTGAACTAACATAAGTTAGTTCATTCGGTAAAATAAAATTTATTTTCTTGCCACATTTTTATTGCATTCCGGCTAGCTTCAAAATGAGGTTCAGGAAGATTATCGGGATCGCACCACATAAACTGTTCACATTTTTCTGGTTCCATCAATTTTGGTTCACCACCTGGATGTTTTGCCAGTAAACATACTGAAATAGTATGTTTTCCTTCCTGTTGGTAAGTTTGAAGGTTATTACAAATACCGTAGACTTTTGGTGATTGAATCGTCAGACCCGTTTCTTCTTCAATTTCACGGATTGCACATTGCTCAAAAGTTTCTCCGTCATCAACATGACCACCAAAGATTGACCAGTATGGAGCATGTTTACTGCTACGTTTTCCGAGTAAGACTTGACCATATTCGTTCACAATAACTACGCCAACACCCACAATGACAGACATTTGGTTTATTCCTTTCATCTAAATTTCAATAAATTAGCAATTCTTTTTGAGAAAAATTCAATGCTATTCTTATCCGGAAATCAATTTAAGACAACGATCAATAACGATCAATAAAGTACGGAATTTAACTGAAACGATTCAATTTTAGTGATATAAAATGATATATACCCTATGGATTTCAAGATGCATCGCGGCGGCAAGGGAGCGAATCCCCGGGAGCATAGATAACTATGTGACCGGGGTGAGTGAGTGCAGCCAACAAAGAGGCAACTTGAAAGATGACGGGTATAAATAGAACTGAAAATGCGTAGTAATGATGATGACTATACCCTATGGATTTCAAGATGCATCGCGACGGCAAGGGAGTGAATCCCCGGGAGCATAGCTAACTATGTGACTGGGGTGAGTGAGCGAAGCCAACAAAGAGGCAACTTGAAAGATAACGGGTATATCTATTTAGGAGACATCGGGTAAATATGAGCCGTAGAGTTGCCACTATCACCCTAAACCCTGCTTATGATTTGGTGGGATTGTGCCCGGAAATCGTCAAAGGGGCGATCAACCGAGTGCAAGCCGCTGGACTACATGCTGCTGGGAAAGGCAATAATGTTGCTAAAGTTTTGCGTGACTTAGGTATTGATGTCACGGTGAGTGGTTTTTTGGGTAAGGAAAATCAGGAAGGATTTCAACAATTCTTCAATGAAAATGGTATGGTAAATCGTTTTCATTTAGTACCAGGCAGAACACGGATTAATGTCAAATTAACAGAAGGAAGCGGTGAAGTGACAGATTTTAACTTCACTGGTTTTTATGTCGGTGAAGCTGAATGGTCGGGATTTGTTAATGATTCGCTTTCATGGCTTGGACAGTTTGATATGGTTGTTGTCAGTGGTAGCTTACCGGCTGGTGTCTCTGCTGAATCGTTTACCGACTGGATGGCCTGTCTACGTCAGCTTTGTCCTTGTATTATTTTTGACAGCAGCCGTGAAGCATTGGTTGCAGGGTTAAAAGCATCCCCTTGGTTAGTGAAGCCGAATCGCCATGAGCTTGAAGTATGGACGGGGCGTCTGTTACCTGAGTTATCCGATATCATCATAGCGGCACATCAACTTAGGGATCAGGGAATTGCTCATGTTGTCATATCATTGGGTGAGCAGGGAGCATTATGGGTTAATGCGTCTGGAGCATGGTTGGCGAAACCACCACATTGTAAAGTCGTCAGCACTGTTGGGGCTGGTGATTCAATGGTTGGTGGCTTGGTTTATGGTTTGCTGATGCGGGAATCCAGTGAACATACGTTGCGATTGGCGACCGCTGTATCTGCGCTTGCCGTTAGCCAGCCTAATGTAGGTATCAGCAATCGTCCTGAATTAGCTGCCATGATGGCTAAAGTTGAACTGATACCCGTTAGATAATGCTTTAATTAAAGAATAATTAATTTTGTTGTAATTTCAGCCAGGCAATTTCTTGTGGCCAAATATCTGGGTTTATTGTTTCAAGGATGAGTGGAATACCATCAAAACGAGCATCTTTCATAATATAACTGAAAGGTGTTTTACCAATATTTCCTTCTCCAAGGCTATGATGTCGGTCAACACGGCTGGCAAATTCACTTTTGGCATCATTTAAATGCATTCCGCATAAATATTGAAAGCCAACAATTTTTTCAAACTGTTGAAAAGTTTGTTTACAAGCATCGTTTGTACGTAAATCGTAGCCAGCAGCAAAGGCGTGACAGGTATCAATACAGACACCCACTCGGTTTTTATCTTCAACTCCATCAATAATTGCTGCCAGATGTTCAAATTTGAAACCCAGATTAGTGCCTTGACCTGCCGTATTTTCAATAACAGCAATGACTCCCTGGGTTTGATTAAGAGCAATATTGATAGATTCCGCAATACGCGCCAGGCATTTATCCACATCTATTTTATTGAGATGGCTGCCAGGATGGAAATTCAATAAATCGATCCCTAATTGTTCGCAACGTTGCATCTCATCAATAAAAGCCAGTCGGGATTTTTCCAGTGCTTCAATTTCTGGGTGACCAAGATTAATCAGATAACTGTCGTGAGGGAGAATTTGTCGGCTACCATATCCATAACGTTCACAATTTTCTTTAAATTTATCGATAACGTCAGCGGCTAAAGGTGGAGCATGCCACTGGCGCTGATTTTTTGTAAATAGGGCAAAGGCGGTCGCTTTTAGTTCGTGCGCCCGGATAACCGCTTGATCAACTCCACCGGCAGCGCTGACATGTGCTCCAACAAATTTCATATTTTTCTCCTTCTTACTTTACGTCATTATGGCATTGTTCAATCACTCAATGAACCTTAAGAACGGAAAGGTTATATACCCGTTATCTTTCAAATTGCCTCTTTGTTGGCTGCACTCACTCCGGTCACATAGTTCGCTATACCCCCGGGGATTCTCTCCCTTGCCGTCGTGATGCATCTTGAAATCCATAAGGTATATGTTGCTGAAATAAAATTTCTCCGAGGGGATTCTGATCAGCCAAACAGATGTTGAATGCCAAGATTGATCAAAAGACCACCCGCCATCAGCCATACAAACAAAATTAGAGCTAATAAAATGGGTTTAAATCCGGCCTGACGGATGGCACTCACATGAGTAGTTAAACCCAGTGCCCCCATTGCCATAGTAAGCATAATAGTATCAATATTAATCAGAGAATTAACTATTGCAGCAGGGAGTAAATTGAAAGAATTAAAACCCGCTATTGCAATAAACATCACCGCAAACCAGGGGATAGTCATTGGTGTTTTCTCCTGATGGTTTCTGCCATTTTTAGTGTGGGCACGGCTAATGTAACGGGATAATAACAACAGGAATGGCGCCAACATCATGACCCTGATCATTTTACTGATAACGGCTGCGTTTTCCGTTTGATCGCTAATAGCATGCCCAACAGCAACAACTTGAGCAACTTCGTGAAGGGTGGAACCAGTAAAGATGCCGAAAGTTTCCTGAGTAAGTGGTAACCACTGATAATGCTCATTGAGTTGATAAAACCACGGATAAATGAAAATAGCGATAGTGCCAAAGATGACAATTGTCGATACCGCAACAGCAACTTTACTGGCAGGGGCATTCACTACTGGTTCTGTTGCCATAATAGCTGCTGCGCCGCAGATACTGCTGCCGGCACCAATCAGTATTACCGTTTGTTGGTCTAATCCAAAGAGTGATTTGCCTAGCCACATTGCAATAAAGAAAGTGGAAGACAACATAGCAGCATCAATCAGAAGGCCGGTAATGCCAACATCGGCAATTTGTTGAAATGTCAAACGGAAGCCATAAAGAATAATACCTGCCCGCAGAAGATAATGTTTTGAGAAATGAATACCTTCATCACAATAAGGTTTGAGTAAAGGATAGACAGTATTACCGGCAATGATCCCTGCAAGGATCGCCAGTGTTAATGTGCCCAGTCCCATATTAATAAACCACGGAATATTTCCGGCATATATTGAAATTGCAGTAAGTATTGCCGCTAATATTAACCCAAGTATTAATTTCATACCGGGAATAGATGATTGTTTGCTGAATTTTTTGGCACGAATGTCAGACATAGATGTTTTTCACTTTGCTTATATGTTTTTAAACATAAGCATATAGCAGACTGATTTATCATTAAAATTGATAATTTATTTATATGTAATCTAAAAAATTGGTAAGAAAGTGGATTTTTGTTAAGTTGTCTATTGCCGTATAAAATTAAAGCAAGCTAACTTTGACTGACACCATATTTTGCGAGGCAATATGCACATCACATTGAGGCAGTTGGAAGTTTTTACTGAGGTATTGAAAAGCGGTTCAACGACGCAAGCCTCTCAGCAATTGGCGCTATCTCAGTCCGCGGTGAGTGCCTCATTAACGGATCTGGAAAGCCAACTTGGCGTACAGCTTTTTGATCGGGTAGGAAAGCGATTGGTGACGAATGAACATGGTCGTCTACTCTATCCCAAGGCGTTGGCATTGCTAGAGCAAGCAGGGGAAATTCAGCAGTTATTCAAACAGGAGTTAGGAGCGTTACGTATCGCTGCCAGTAGCACCATTGGTAATTATATGTTGCCGGAAATGCTGGCAAATTATCGTCAGGATTTTCCTGATACGCCGCTAGAGTTAAATATCAGTAATACGCAGGATGTCATCAATTCTGTGCTGGAATTCCGTGTTGATCTTGGTTTGATAGAAGGTTCCTGTCATAGTCCTGAGTTGATAACTCAACTATGGATGGAGGATGAGTTGGTTATTTTTTCTTCTCCTGAAAATCCGCTAGCTAAACAGGATCTAAAATTGGATGATTTAGTTAAGGCATCATGGATATTAAGGGAGAGGGGGTCGGGTACAAGAGAAGTGCTGGATCATCTGTTGTTTGTCCATTTACCTGGGTTCAAGATTTTGATGGAATTGGGAAATTCTGAAGCGATAAAACATGCGGTCAAATTTGGTATGGGCATCAGTTGTTTGTCCAGACGAGTCGTTGCAGAGCAATTGCAAAATCGTACTTTACTGGAGTTAAGAGTGCCAGAATTAAGACTTTTCAGAACATTGTACCTGATTCATCATCGGCAAAAGCATATGTCTATCGCACTGCAAAAATTACTCAGTTACTGCCGGTAAATTTTACGTTTTGTTTAAAATCCAAAATTAGCTGTGTTACTTATAATTTTCTCTAAATTATGAAGGTATCTTATAACAGTGCTTCCTCGCTATTTTGATAGTGAGGATTTGTTACAATCCGCCATCAGATTTATTTGCAGCTAACAGGAACAGAATGTCTCAACAACAAAAAAGTGTTTCCCGGAAACCAGCAACGCAACATTTGCGACGTGAATTGAAAGCTCGGCATCTGGCGATGATTGCCGTTGGCGGATCAATAGGCACCGGGTTATTCGTGGCTTCAGGTGCGACAGTTTCACAAGCAGGGCCTGGCGGAGCATTACTTTCCTATGCATTAATTGGTTTGATGGTTTATTTCCTGATGACCAGTTTGGGTGAACTGGCCGCTTATATGCCCGTTTCCGGTTCTTTCTCAACTTACGGTTCCAAATATGTTGAAGAAGGGTTTGGTTTCGCTCTGGGTTGGAACTACTGGTACAACTGGGCGGTGACTATCGCGGTGGATTTGGTTGCTGCCCAATTGGTCATGGGTTATTGGCTGCCGGATATGCCGGGTTGGATCTGGAGTGCGTTGTTCCTCGCGCTGATTTTCCTACTGAATTTTATTTCAGTGAAAGGATTTGGTGAAGCTGAATACTGGTTCTCTTTAATTAAAGTCAGCACGGTTATTGTTTTTATTGTGGTCGGATTACTGATGATAGCCGGCATCATGAAAGGGGCGGAAGGTGCTGGATGGCATAACTGGACTATTGGTGATGCGCCTTTTGCCGGTGGTTTCTCTGCCATGATTGGCGTGGCAATGATAGTTGGGTTTTCTTTCCAGGGAACTGAGTTAATTGGCATTGCGGCGGGTGAGTCAAAAGATCCGGCAAAAAATGTTCCCAGTGCTGTACGTAAGGTATTTTGGCGTATTCTGCTATTCTATATTTTTGCGATCCTGATTATCAGTTTGATTGTTCCTTATACTGATCCAAGCCTACTGCGTAATGAGGTCGGTGATATTAGTGTTAGTCCGTTTACGTTGGTATTTGAAAACGCTGGTTTGTTATCCGCCGCAGCTATGATGAATGCGGTTATTTTGACGGCGGTGTTGTCTGCGGGTAATTCAGGTATGTATGCATCGACTCGTATGTTGTTCACATTGGCAAAAGAGGGTAAAGCACCGAGGATTTTTGGCAAATTATCCAAAGGTGGTGTACCGCGTAATGCCTTGTATGCAACGACGGTGGTTGCTGCGTTGTGTTTCCTCAGTTCAATGTACGGTAACCAGACCGTCTATCTGTGGTTGTTGAATACTTCTGGGATGACCGGTTTTATTGCATGGTTGGGGATTGCTATTAGCCATTATCGTTTCCGCCGTGGTTATGTAGCTCAGGGGTTGGATTTAAGTAAATTACCTTATCGTTCAGGATTTTTCCCGGTTGGCCCAATCTTTGCGTTTGTTTTGTGTCTAACCATCACATTAGGACAGAATTATCAGGCATTTCTACAAGATAAAATTGACTGGTATGGTGTAACTGCAACTTATATTGGTATTCCATTATTCCTGTTGATTTGGTTTGGTTACAAATTAGTTAGGAAAACTCATTTTATCAAATATAGCGAGATGAAATTTCCTGATATCGCGAATCAGTGAATGTAAATACGTTAAATCGTGATTAACAGGCCGGTAGGAATCTTTGAAAAAATTCCTACCGGCTTGGTTTTATGATTTTTTTAATTCGATTCACGATTAATTTATTATTATCTTAATGTTTTATTTATTTGAGTAGATAAGCCGTTTTTGATAAGAAATTAAAAGAATACACTCATTTTGTGATCAAATAGGTATTTTTTATTTTTCATAGCGTTAATTCATACAATTAATCACGTAATTTACCAAAATTTGTGTAGATCATATTGATAAGTATTCTCATTTGTCCTATTGTTAGTACCATAATTATTAATATGAAAGGGCTAACAAAATGAAATTTATGTCGCGATCCATAGCAAAGAGTATCAGTGTCGGTCTGTTAGCGGGTTCGGCAGTCATGGCAAGCTTCGCATCATGGGCTGAAACGGTCACCGATATAGTTGGTCGTACTGTTGAAGTTCCTGAGAATGTAAATCGTATTTTGTTGGGCGAAGGCCGTTTGTTCCACGCTATCGCTTTACTTGAAGGTGATAAACCACTGGCCCGTATTGCGGGTTGGCAAGGTGATTTCCGCAAACTGGACCCACAGTCTTACGCCGTCTATAAAGCTAAATTCCCTGAGATTGATAAGGTTCCTTTGATTGGTAACACCAGTGCTGATAGTGTCAGCTCTGAAAAAGTGTTAACCCTCAATCCGGATATCGCAATTTTTGGCTTGTCTGGTCATGGTCCTGGTAAAAACAGCGAATTGGTCGCCCAACTTGAAAAGGCAGGTATTCCGGTTGTATTTGTTGATTTTCGTACTGAGCCGTTAAAGAATACGCTGCCGAGCATTCGTATGCTAGGTAAAGTACTAAATCGTGAAAAACAAGCGGCAGAATATGCCGATTTTTACGAGAAAAATGTAAAACTGGTGACTGATATCACCAATAAAATCCCGGAAAAGAAAAAACCAACAGTATTTATCGATTTGAGAGCGGGTGCTTTTGAAGATTGCTGTGCGACTGCCGGTGATGGCAATATGGGTAACTTTATCGATTTGGCTGGTGGTAAAAACATTGCTAAAGGTGTTCTGCCAGGCGCACTTGGTAATATGAACCTCGAAAAAATTATTGCGGTTGACCCTTATATTTACATTGCTAGTGGGGCAAAAGCGCCAGACAGTAATGAGCCTGGTGTAAAACTGGGAGCGCAATCTACGCCTGAACTAGCAAAAGCTAGTCTGAAACAAATGACTGAACGTAAAGGTATTAGCTCGTTGACTGCGGTCAAAGAGGGCAGAGACTATGCGATTTGGCATAACTACTACAACTCTCCATATAATGTGGTAGCGACTCAGGTATTCGCTAAATGGTTCTATCCTGAGAAATTTACAGATTTAGATCCGCAGAAGACACTGAATGAATTACACAGTAAATTCCTGGCAGTTGATCCATCAGGGGTTTATTGGATCAGTGAAAAATAATCAGTAAGTCAGGTAACGGGAATAATGAGTGCCACTACCGAGCCGATGCCAATGGTGAAACAACAATTAGATGACAGCAGTGTAAAAGCCCATTACCAATATATTTTACGCCGCCGTATTGTGATGATGGTCTTCATCGTGCTGATTATTGGTGTTTCACTGGTATTAGATTTTACGATAGGTCCATCAGGTTTATCTTTGTCATCTCTCTGGCAGACTTTAGTATCGCCAGAGAGTGTGGATGCGGGTACACGGGTAATTGTTTGGGATATCCGTTTACCCTATGCCCTGATGGCGGTAGTGATTGGCCTGTCCCTCGGGCTGGCTGGCGCGGAAATGCAGACGATCTTAAATAACCCATTAGCCAGTCCCTCTACTTTAGGGGTTGCCCAAGCGGCTGCATTTGGTGCTGCGTTGGCGATTGTATCTGGTATTGGTATTCCAGGCGTGCCTGATCAATGGTTCATTTCTGCGAATGCTTTCATTTTCGCCTTGTTGGCCGCATTGGTGCTGGATACGATTACTCGTTGGACACGAGTTGCTACGTCTGGGGTCGTATTATTTGGCATTGCATTAGTCTTTACCTTTGAAGCATTGGTTTCCATGATGCAGTTTATTGCAACGGAAGATACCCTTCAGGGGCTGGTACTTTGGACAATGGGTAGCCTTGCCAGAGCAACCTGGATAAAACTGGGTGTTATGTTATTGGTGTTTTCCGCCGTTTTTCCTATTTCAATGATGAATTCTTGGAAGCTGACAGCGCTGCGCTTAGGTGAAGATCGTGCAATCAGTTTTGGTATTGATGTTCGTCGTCTGCGCCTGGGGACATTATTGCGTATCAGTATTCTTGCCGCTTTAGCAGTTGCATTTGTTGGGCCAATTGCCTTTATCGGTTTAATTGCGCCACATATTGCCCGCATGATGTTTGGTGAAGATCATCGTTTCTATTTGCCAGCCAGTGCCTTGATTGGTGCACTGGTGCTGTCTATGGCGTCCATCGCCTCGAAAAACTTGATCCCGGGTGTTGTTATTCCGGTTGGGATCGTTACTGCGTTAGTTGGGGTTCCATTCTTCCTTAGCATAATCTTACGTAATAGGGCGAATATATGAATCCGGGATTAACCATTAACAATTTTTTTGCAGGTTATCCGAAACATTCGGTTATTGAAAATCTGAATGTTGCTCCGTTGCCTCGTGGGAAAATTACAGTATTGTTGGGGCCAAATGGTAGCGGTAAATCAACACTTTTGCGTTCTTTGGCTGGTTTAAATCGTGCAAGAGGCCAGCTTTGGCTTGATGATCAAGATTTGATGAAGATGAGTTTTGTCCAGCGATCGGAAAATGTGGTTTATTTACCACAAAGCTTACCTGCTGGTGTTCATTTGCATGTACTGGAGTCGATTATCGTTGCGCAACGGGCATCCGGAGGGCGTCATTCTGAAACCAGCGAAGAAGAAGTGATGTTGCTGTTACGTCAGTTGGGGATTGAGCACCTGGCGTTATGTTATTTAGATCAGTTATCTGGCGGTCAAAAACAATTAGTCGGATTGGCACAATCGTTAATTCGTAAACCAGCATTATTATTATTAGATGAACCACTTAGTGCGCTGGATTTAAATTATCAATATCACGTAATGGCGTTGGTGGCACGAGAAACTTATCAGCGGAATATTATTACTGTGGTTGTTGTGCATGATATTAATATCGCTTTGCGTCATGGTGACCATGTATTAATGTTGCAAAAAGGGCATTTAATTGCCGAGGGAACTCCTGAGCAGGTTATTACGCCAGATAGTCTGGCACAGGTTTATGGTGTCAAAGGCAGAATTGAACGTTGTTCTCAGGGTATTCCTCAGGTATTAGTTGATGGATTGGTTTCAAAGCTAGTGAGTGAGAGTTCATTTTAACTTATTATTTAAGCTATATTTTTAATAAAGCGTAGGCGCAGAATGCGCACAAAAATCAGAATGTGCATTGTCGTATATGAGGAGTGGTTTATTTACCTTGTATTACTGTGTATTTAAAAGCTAAGCCATATTTGAAAGCTACAGTTTTTGTCTGGTTAATGCTGAGATTCATTCTTTACTGCGAAGAATAGTAAATGGAATAAGTTAATAAGATGGATTGTTGTAATTAATAAAAAATATTGTCTTATGTCTTATAGCAATAAGATATAAGCAAAATAATAAAACTACACAGAGGTAAATATTTTATCCTCGTTATTTGAGCACATGTTGATTATCCATTTTTATAGATAAATAAAGTGTAATTATATCTCTTGGAGAATCGGGAATGGGTGTTTTTAATCAAAGAAAAATCGCGTTAGGTATTATTGCTGCAATCTCATCTGGCTCAGTTTTTGCGGCTAGTAGCAGTAATGACACTATTCTTGTCACTACGGCAGCTGGTTTTCAACAGAAAATTGAAGATGCGCCAGCGTCTATTTCTGTGGTGAGCCGTGAACAATTGGAAACTAAGGCTTATCGTGATGTGACTGATGCACTGAAAGATGTGCCAGGTGTCGTTGTTACAGGTGGTGCTAGCAGCAGTGACATCAGTATTCGCGGTATGGCGTCTCAATATACAATGATTCTGGTTGATGGTAAGCGTGTTGATACCCGTGGTACTCGTCCAAACCGTGATAATTCGGGGATTGAACAGGGGTGGTTGCCGCCATTGGCCGCGATAGAACGTATCGAGGTTGTTCGTGGTCCTATGTCTTCTCTTTATGGTTCTGATGCGATGGGAGGGGTGATTAACATCATTACCCGTAAGGCACAGAAAGAGTGGAAAACCAGCTTCCGCGCTGATGGCACTTTGCAGGAGCGTTCTAAATCAGGTAATAGTCATCAGAGTAGTGTGTATACGTCAGGTCCAATTATTGATGGATTATTAGGGCTGAAAGTGAGCGGCCTGTATTCTCACCGTAATGAAGATAAATTTATCGGTGGGTTTAACAAACAGGAAATGCGTAATGGTTCAGCCACTTTCTCTTTCACTCCCGATGAGCAGAATACTTTTGATTTTGAGGCGGGACGTTATGAGCAAGATCGTGATTCTACTGTAGGGAAAACAAAGACAAGTAGTTGGCGATCTCCAGGTAATAGTGAAAGTCGATATAAAAGAAATAATTACTCTATCACCCATAATGGCGTTTACGATTTTGGAACGTCGACAACGTACTTCCAGCGTGATGAATCACGTAATCCTGGTCGTGATATGAAATATTACGATAATCTGTTCAATACTCATACAGTGTTTATGTTGGATGATCATTCATTGAGTATAGGTGGTCAGTATCGTTATGAAGATTTACGCGATGAAGGGAATCAATTAGCTTCTGCTAAAAATATCAATAAGCTGAACCGTTGGAGTTGGGCGTTATTTGCTGAAGATGAATGGCAAATGACCAATGACTTTGCTCTGACCGGTGGTATCCGCATGGATAAAGACGAAAACTTCGGTGACCATTGGACTCCACGTTTGTACGGTGTATGGCATGTTGATGAGCAATGGACGATTAAAGGAGGCGTTTCTACAGGATATCGTTCACCAGAATTACGTCAGGCAGCATCTAATTGGGGGCAGATTACGGGTGGCGGTGGTGATCCAGCGATTATCGTCGGTAATCCGGATTTGAAACCGGAGAAGAGCTTCAATCAGGAAATTGGTGTTATCTGGAACAATCGGGATAACTTTAATGTCGGTTTAACAATATTCAACACTGAATTTAAAGATAAAATTACTGAATTACGTCGTTGTACCGATCCAAGTGGTAAATCTCAGGGTAAATGTGTTATTGATGGCACTGCTTATAAATTTATCAGTGACCGTGTGAACATTGATAAAGCCAATATGCGTGGTGTAGAAGCGACGATGAACTGGGATATTGTTGATAACTGGGTATTGGCTGCAAACTATACGTATACTGATTCTGAGCAAAAGAGCGGTAACTTCAAAGGGAAGCCTTTGAATAAGATGCCTAAACATATGGTGAATGCAACCTTAAACTGGCAGGTTTTACCAGAAATGCAAACTTGGGCGCGTGTTAACTACCGTGGCAAAACGTCGAATTATTTATCACGTACCTCTATGGGGACAGGAACACCGTCTTATACCTTTGTGGATATCGGTGTCAGCTATTATCTGGCTGAAGGTTTACGCTTGGTAGGGGGGGTATATAACGTGTTTGAAAAACAAGTGACTGAAGACACCCATGATATAGTATTGGATGGCCGTCGTTATAACATTGGTATTAATTACGACTTTTGATAATGCGTTCTAACTAACTGTTTTATAATCCTCCTTGTTTGTCGCTGACAAGGAGGATTTTTGTTTTTTGCTTATACCGGTAAAACTGAATAGAAATCCGTTTTGTGTTGTGTTAAAACTTAGCCATATCAAAGAAATGTATATGACACCGTCAAATTCCATAGCGTCATCAATGAGTGTGGTAAAAAATAATGAACTTTTAGTGTGGTGAGTATTGCTATTTCAGGTCTTCAAGTGCAGAATTCGCCCACTAGAGAATAACTGATGCGTTTATATGCGTCGGTTATTTTTTTTGCTTTGACTTATTTTTTACTATACCAGAGGCCGGACTCTGAGCCGGATAGATAATTGGCCCACGATCAACCGCAATGAGAATCGGTTGCCGTAATGAGGAACGCTAATATGGAGCAATTATTTCCTTTCGCACTTGTGCCAATTGGCACATGCTGCTGCATCGATGACTATGGAGCATTGAGCTCTGCATATAATCCAGCCTCTAATTCTACTGCCTATAGGCAGAAGCGAAGTCTTCCCAGTAACTATCGATTAAGTAGTGTCATAACACGAATCGGAGTTATGGGAGGTTTTGCTCATGACTCATAATACTGTAATCACACTAGGCACTAACCAGACTGGTGCTAACAATCGTGTTCAGCTCAGAAAAACACTGACCTTGGTTCAGGTAGTGATGATGGGTCTTGCTTATCTGCAACCCATGACTATCTTTGATACTTTCGGTATTGTTTCTGGTTTGACTGACGGTCACGTAGCGACATCCTACGCTATTGCTTTGATCGCAATTCTATTTACCGCCGTGAGCTACGGGAAGTTGGTAAAACGTTTCCCATCTGCTGGATCTGCATATACTTATGCACAAAAATCCATTAGTCCGCATGTTGGTTTTATGGTGGGTTGGTCATCGCTATTGGACTATATGTTCATGCCGATGATTAATATATTGTTAGCGAAAATTTATCTTCAGGCCATTTTTCCTAGCGTAGATCCGTGGATCTTCGTTGTGGGTTTTGCATTACTGATGACAGCCTTTAACCTGCGTGGCATTAACGTTGTTGCTAATCTCAACACGGCTATTGTTATTGTTCAGGTGGCCATTATGGCCGTATTTGTGGGTTTACTGATCCACGGTGTGTACAACGGGGAAGGAGTAGGAACTTTATGGAATGCGAAACCATTCGTTTCTGAAGATGCCCATTTGATCCCAATGATTACTGGGGCGACGATTTTGTGCTTCTCATTTCTAGGGTTTGATGGCATTAGTTCGTTGTCCGAAGAGACTCCGAATGCTGGTAAGGTGATTCCGAAAGCGATTTTCCTGACAGTATTAATCGGTGGTGTTATCTTCATTGCGGTTTCTTATTTCTTGCAGCTCTATTTTCCGGATATTTCTCGGTTCAAGAACCCGGATGAATCTCAGCCAGAAATTATGCTGTATGTAGCAGGTACCCTGTTCCAATCCATTATTTTGGTGTTCTCTTGTGTCACTGTTTTGGCTTCTGGTATGGCGGCTCACGCGGGGGTTTCCCGTTTGCTCTATGTTATGGGGCGCGATGGTGTATTTCCTGAGAAAATATTTGGCTATGTTCATCCAAAATGGCGGACTCCGATAATCAACGTATTGTTGGTAGGCACCATAGGGTTATCTGCGATTACCTTTGATCTGGTTACTGCAACAGCTCTGATTAACTTTGGTGCGTTGATAGCGTTCACCTTTGTAAACTTATCAGTCATTTCTCAATTCTATATCCGTGAACGTCGTAACCGTACATTAAAAGATACCATTAATTTCTTGATATTACCTGTGATAGGTGCTTGTACTGTTAGCGTACTATGGATGAATCTGGAGCAAAGTTCTATGGAATTGGGGCTAACTTGGGGAGCAATTGGTCTGGTTTATATGGTATTCCTGACCCGTCGCTTCCGTCAGCCGATGCCTCAATGCTCTGAAATGGTTTAATCTTTAGTAAAAGAATAATGGCACCGAATTTGGTGCCATTATTTTTACTATGTTGCTAATTTTACCGTAATAGTTAAGGAAAAGGAGCTTAAGAAAAAAAACAGCGAGGTCGCTTACAGATAAGAAAAATTTCAACGGTAAACGAAGAAAAACAATCTATGCTCTGAGAGGTAATTGTATATTAAGGAAGAGACTATGAATGATGCAAAGACCTCTCAAAATCAGCAACTCATTACTACCCTGACCAATATTGTCGGTAAATCTCATATCCTGACTGCTCCCCATAAAACTGAACGTTATCGTAAAGGCTTTCGCTCCGGCCAGGGAGATGCTTTAGCCGTTGTATTTCCCGGCTCGCTGGTGGAACAGTGGCGTGTGTTTAAGGTCTGCGTTGAAGCAGATAAAATCATTTTAATGCAGGCGGCCAACACGGGTATAACTGAAGGTTCTACCCCGAATGGTAAGGATTACGATCGTGACATAGTCATTATTAGCACGCTGCGCATGAATAAAATTCAGATTTTAAAACAGTGTAATCAGGTAGTTGCATTACCTGGCAGTACATTATGGCAACTTGAACGGGCGCTCAAGCCGTTGGGACGTGAACCACATTCAGTTATCGGTTCTTCCTGTATTGGCGCTTCCGTGATTGGGGGCATCTGTAATAACTCAGGAGGTTCTTTAGTTCATCGTGGGCCGGCTTATACCGAAATGGCATTGTATGGACGTGTTAATGAGTGTGGTAAGCCAGAATTAATTAATCATCTGGGTATCTATTTGGGAGAAACACCAGAAGAGATTCTCTCTTGTCTGGAAGAACAGCGTTACAGTGATCAGGATGTAGAACAGGGTCAGCGTAAAGCATCTGATCATGAATATGCCCAACGAGTACGTGACGTAGATGCTGATACTCCATCTCGTTTTAATTCTGACGAGCGCCGTTTATTTGAAGCTTCAGGTTGTGCGGGTAAGTTGGTTGTGTTTGCTGTCCGGCTCGATACTTTTCCGGCAGAACCTTTGTCTCAAGTATTTTATATCGGTACCAACCAAACTGGCGTATTGACGGAATTGCGTCGTCATATATTAGCAAATTTTCATAATTTACCGGTGGCGGGTGAATATATGCACCGGGATATTTTCGATATTGCGGAAACTTACGGTAAAGATACTTTCATCATGATTGATAAGCTTGGCACGGATAAGATGCCGGCTTATTTTACTTTGAAAGGGAGAATGGACGCTATTTTCAACCGAATTCCATTTTTACCTGTCAATCTTATCGATCGCATTATGCAGGGGTTAAGTCGTTTACTTCCCTCCCACTTGCCTAAGCGTTTGAAAGAATATCGTAATCGTTTTGAGCACCATTTGATATTAAAAATGTCAGGTGATGGGATTGAAGAGGCCAGAAGCTGGTTGGAAGAATATTTTAGCCGGGTGGAAGGGGATTTCTTTGCTTGTACGCCGGAGGAGGGTGCTAAAGCGTTCTTGCATCGTTTTTCCGCTGGTGGTTCAGCGATCCGTTATCAAGCGGTGCATAGTAACGAAGTAGAGAATATCTTGTCACTTGATATCGCTCTGCGTCGCAATGATCGTGAATGGTTTGAACAATTACCCCCAGAGTTTGATGATGTATTGGTACACAAACTTTATTGCGGGCATTTTATGTGCTACGTGTTTCATCAGGATTACATTGTGAAAAAAGGGGTGGACATACAGGCATTGAAAGAAAGAATGATAGAGCTGCTTGATAAACGAGGAGCGGAATATCCCGCAGAGCATAATGTGGGTCATCTATATCAGGCTAAACTTCAACTTAAGGCTTTTTATCGGATGACTGATCCCACTAACACTCTCAATCCCGGAATTGGGAAAACATCCAAGTTGAAAAATTGGGGTGAAAGATCTTAATGTCAATATTCTCAGTAGTTACAACGTCATGTTGGCACTAGGAAAGTTTAAATCTGTAAAGATTGATGAGAGAGTTATCCTGTCAGAAAGGCGAGTATATATGACTCGCCGTTTTATATTTACCTATTGTCTGTTTAATTATCCGACCAGTTTTGCCGCATACTCCATGAGTGCTTTAAGTTGACGGCATTTTTCTTCGTTGCCTTGATATTCAGTGAAGAGTTGTTCAATTATGAAGAAATATTCACTCAGCTTATCTTGAGTGAATACATCTTGACGATGACGTAACCAGTGTTGTTGTTCATCGTAAGTTAGAGTAGCAGGGTAGTTTCTGGCTCTATAGCGGAATAACAGCGTTTTAATACGTGGGTCCTGAAAAGTCAGATCGAGTGCAGGTAAATTCTGAGGCAGTGTCTCACGGATAATATTCATTGCTGCTTTATCGGCACTGCTAAAAAAGCCATCATACAGCTTAGCGTCAACATTATCGGATTTAGGGAAAGGTTCAGCCTCTGCAAATAGTTCTACAACTTTTTCTCTAATTTGTGGATTATTTCGCAGAATAGCCAGATTTCTTTCACAATGATCACGATCTAATCCGATACGTTCAGCGTCTTCTGTCCGCAAAGTATTATCGGGGGCGACTATTGGACACTTATTAATATGAACCAGTTTTATCGGGACTGGTGGTTGATCTGGCTGTAATTCATCATGGCGGGTATATAGACGTTCACGCAATGTATCTGCATCCAATTCCAGTAATGGTGAAATATCTCCGGCTAAATCGCACATAATAACCGCATTCTGATTGACTGGATGCCAGGCAAGAGGTGCAACCAAACTGAGGTTGCTGCGAGCAGCGCCAAACATCCCGGAAACATGAACCAGTGGTTTCATTTGGGGGATATCGATGAGAGTGTTAATTTTCTGCTTATTTCTTAACTGAAAGAAATAATTGAACATCCTTGGCTGTACTTCTTTGAGTAATTTTGCCATTGCAATTGTGGCGTAGACATCGGACATAGCATCGTGAGCATGTGAATGTTCAACGCCATTTGCCTTGGTCAGATGTTCTAGTTTAAAGCTGGGCAGACCCTCTTCATTCTCGGGCCAGACAATACCTTCGGGACGCAAGGCATAACAGGCACGTAATACATCAAGTAAATCCCAACGGGAATTACCTTTTTGCCAACTATAAGCGTATGGATCATAAAAATTACGGTAAAAAATATTACGGCTGACTTCATCATCAAATCGAATATTGTTATAACCGAGGATACAACTGTTCGGTACACTGAATACATTATGAATCTGGCGGGCAAATTCCGCTTCATTGACCCCTTTTTCTAATGCAATTTGCGGAGTAATACCTGTAATCATGACAGCTTCTGGTTGTGGCAAATAATCATCAGCAGGTGAACAGTAAATAACTAATGGCTCTTCAATAATATTGAAATCCATATCAGTACGAACACCAGCAAATTGAGCCGGTCTGTCTAAGGCCGGATGTTGACCAAAAGTTTCGTAGTCGTGGATGTAGAAAGTGGGTTGTTCGCTGTTATTTTTCACTGTTGTTCAATGTCCAATGATGTTAATTGTTTGTTTTTTCAAAGAATGGACGACATTTTTGCCATAAAATAGAGACAATGGTTGTTTACTATCTTAGAGAATCTGGTAATTGCAATCAATATTGTATACCCGTTATCTTTCAAGTTGCCTCTTTGTTGGCTGTACTCACTCACCCCGGTCACATCGTTATCTATGCTCCCGGGGATTCGCTCCCTTGCCGCCGCGATGCATCTTGAAATCCATAGGGTATATACATGTTTTCCTGCTTTTTGTTTTGCGATTGGAGGCCGATTATTAACATTTTGGGTACTTGGAATAAAAAATTGTCTATTTTAAGACCATTTACCCTTGACAATATTGACCTGCCTACCACAGCATGCATCGAAGTATTGAAAAAATAAACGAGGTGAATATGTCAAATTTAATTTATTTAACAGTTAAAGGTCAAAACCAAGGGTTAATTTCTGCTGGTTGTGGCAGAAGAGACTCAATAGGTATCAAAGCGCAAAATGGGCACGAAGATAAGATCTTCGTCTATAGTCTGCAACATCTTATGACTCGCAAACAAAATGTTTCACATCATCCGGTAATTATCACTAAACCTATTGATAAAGCTTCTCCTTTATTAGCAAAAAGCTTGGATGATAACGAAAGGTTAGAGTGTTTTCTTGAATCTTACCGTACCAGCGAAAACGGTGGACTTGAGCTTTACTATACAATTCGTCTTGGGCAAGCGTATATTGTTAGTTTAAAATCAGACCACCCGCATTCATTAACCAGTAATCATATGATGCCACAGGAAATTCTTTCAATAGTATATGCCAATATTACCTGGAATAATGTGGCGTGTTCAACGAGTACGTATAGCATTTTGGATGAAAGGGTTTTTTAATGGATGGAGCTAAAGAAATTGCTGAAAAAATGGTTTCGGCTATTAACGATGACAGTAGCTGGCTTACTGGGTTTGCTGAGGGAATATTAGATATTCCGGTGGATTTTTATTATCTTGGTTATGATTATCTTGATACTGATCATCGATGGGATAATGAAAATGACAAATATCGTTTTGTTGGATTGGTAAAATCAGAAGCAATTACGCTTAATAATCTTGAAAGGGTGGTTCAGATTATTTTTGAAGATTACTTAGGTAAGCTGAGTGAAGAACAAAAGCAACGATTAATCGAAACGAAAGCTGGGAAAATATTTGGGGGTATGATTTCGAAATATGCCATATTCAGAGGGAGTCTTGGTGCTTTTTTTGGTACAAAATGGTTCACTAAACTTGGAGGATCTGTTGCATTTACTGCGACCTTGGGGATTGGGGCGTCAGTATCCAGGGCTATCTACACTTCTAGGGAATTAGCTCAAACAAACCCGAACTTATATATGTTATTAAGGAGAGAAGGTAACTTAGATTTACTCTATTTTTTAGTTAAGAGTAAAATGGAGCCATATGTCAGAGCATTAGAAGTGTATGATGAAAATCGAGATTTATTTAATGAAATATTTGATGAATTCTCTGTAGGGCTAGATCAATGAAAATAGTAAGCATATTGATGAATACAGTGGTGCATATAGTACAGGCAGTAATGGGTACTATATGTGTATTTTCAGTCATAAGTTTAGTCTACTTTACTTTAATGTCAACATTAGAAAATCGATATCAGTATGCGATAGTTGCAGGTATATGCTTGGCATTTTCTGTTTTTTTTTACTACATCACAGAAAAAATAAAAGAAAAATGTGGGTTATTCCATTAGATTATGAAAAATGGTTCACTAAGCTTAGGGGATCTTTAACATTTACTGCGAGAAGGTAACTTGGATTTACTCTATTTTTTAGTTGAAAGTAAAATGGAGCCATATGTCAGAGCATTGGAAGCGTATGATGAAAATCGAGATTTATTTAATGAAATATTTGATGAATTCTCTGTAGGGCTAGATCAATGAAGATAGTAAGTATATTGATGAAAATCGTGATGCACATAACTCAAGGGATAATTGGTGGGGTGAGTGTATTTTCAGTTATTGGATTAGTTTATTTTACCTTAATGTCAACATTAGAAAACCGATATCAGTATGCGATAGTTTCAGGTATATGCTTGGCGCTTTATGCATTTTTTTACTATATAACGGAAAAAATAAAAGAAAAATGTATATTACTCCAATAGGTTACAATTAGTAAGCGTGAAAATTATTCTTTACCAGGGTGGATTCGACTAATAAATACATTTTTCAGCAGGGATTTTTTATTATCAATGGTATTATCACAGGAAGTCTATAAATACCTTTTACTAGTTTGCTGATGAATTGTTTAGGCAATTTTACCAGCAAACAGGGTATAAATAACGTTTCATAATTCTGCTACACATAGCCTTATTCAACCCATTGTTATACATAGAATTATGGGTGGCATAAGATGTAGCACTATTTTGGAATCTTATTTATAATAATTAGAATATATTTATCTTTATTAAGGATAATTAATTTCTTGAAAATGCTCATTAATAGATTCAATATACTGATCACTTAAACCAGTTTCATATTGGATTCTTTCAAGTAAATTTATTCTATTGACACTATAAAATGGTTTAATAGAAACCCCATTTTTAGGATGAGTTATTTTTATAATTGGAATTCTTGTTCTACGTGCATGGCCAAAAGAGATTTCGTAACCATTCAAATCAAAAGGAATTTTTTTCATCACCTAACCTAATTATCGTTATATTTTTCGTCAATTTTAATTATGTTTCAGCAATAAGGAAATTTTTATTTTATTATTAAGATGGGTATCACAAACATAGTCAGTTTGAGCATGTATTTAAATAATAAACTAATAAACTAATAAACTAATAAACTAATAAACTAATAAACTAATAAACTAATAAACTAATAAACTAATAAACTAATAAACTAATAAACTAATAAACTAATAAACTAATAAACTAATAAACTAATGTTTTTCTATTTAATATAAATTATCTTAAAAATAATTTACTAAAAATCCTATTTCACAAGAAATTGAAAAGTGAAAGTGTTAAGACAGTTAAAAATATATGGAATATTGGGGGGGTAACATTTATTCAAGTTTTTATTTTATTCTATATAATTAATTGTCTTTATTTGGTTTGTTTATTAATATCTAACTTAATTATTTAATTTATAAATAGAATTAACTTTATAGTTTTTTATTCATTTTGTATGAGATAATAGTGATTGATAATCGTGCACTTGAAATCTGAAAAATTTGTAGAGTAACAGATGGAATATGAGCTATAGGGAAAAACTGTGCTTCTGCCAGTGGAAAATTGGCGGTTTATTATTCATTCGCATTGGCCGATTGTTTTCGATTGAGTCAATATGCTGAACCTTTAGCAAGAAGTTAACTGGTTTATGTAATTAATGAAAATCAATAAATAACGGAAACTGACTTGTCTATTAATGGTTTTAGTCTTATTGTGTAGTCAGATTGGATAATTTGTACGTTTAGATTGAAGATAAGGTATGAAAATGGACAACGTAAATAAGCCGTCATTCCACAATGTGTTGGAGTTTGTACATATGTTTCGTCGTAAGAATAAGTTACAGCGCGAAATTGCAGACAATGAAAAGAAAATACGCGATAACCAGAAGCGTGTTTTATTGCTTGATAACTTGAGCGAATACATCAAGCCCGGTATGTCAATTGAGGATATTCAGAGCATCATTATGAATATGAGAAGTGATTATGAAGACCGTATAGATGATCATATAATTAAAAATGCGGATCTTTCTAAAGAGCGTCGTGAATTGTCTAAAAAGCTTAAAACAATGGGTGAACTCAAATAGCATCATTAAATAACCACGCATGAATGCGTGGTTATTCTTACCGACTACGCAACAGCCCAATCAGGTTTAAGTTCTGGATCAACTAAGGTATAAATCTGCTGATATGAAGATTCTTCTTCTGCCATAGTTGCTAGTTGATGTGCAACATCTTGGCGACTAACTGAACCATGAATTTCATGCTGATATCTTTGACAATGGCCTGTTCCTGGTTTATCTGTTAATCCTCCCGGGCGAATAATTGTGTAATTCAAGGAACTTGTCTGAAGGTAGCTTTCTGCCATTGATTTACGCCTGACAGATTGGCCAAACAATGATTTAACTCTGGGTGACAGGGTTTTCCAGTCTTCGCCACAACCTATTGAGGTAACGAGTAACATACGTGTTATTTCAGTTTTCTCAATAGTATCAATGATAGTCATATTGCCAAAGAGATCTGAATCAATTCCACCAATAGTAGAAAAGACGATTGCTTCTGAACTTACATGTTGTACCGTTTTTTCAACATCTTCAGCATTACAGGCATCACCTTGTATCACTTTGACACCTAAAGCACTCAGTTCAGTAGCCTGTTGAAAATTGCGGATAAGCGCAATGACGGGACGTTTTTGTTGCAGTGCGACAGTCACGAGATGACGTCCAATGCCACTACCCGCACCAAAAATAAGCCACGGTTTCATAGGTTATTCTCCTGGTTAAATAAGAAATCGAATGATAATTAATTGAACAGGGTCACGGTAATGACTGCTCAAACTAACCCTTATGTGGATAGAATAAAATTAACGGTGAGTATTTTTGTGGGGTTAGTAGCAAAAAAATGGCTCCTAAAAAGAGCCATTCTGCTGATATTAAACAATGTTGTTTATTCAAAGAATTGCGGTTTAGCCATTGGTGAAGTAGCCGCATTAGTGGCTGAATGGCCTCCAGCTCCCCCTTTCCCTTCAAAATGAGAAAAAGGTCGTTGCCATTCTCTGATAACAATAGGTTTTTCAATCATCTCAGGGGCTGGTGCTTTGGTCATCGGCGCGTAAGAATGATGAACTTTGGCTATAATAGCAACAGGTTGTTTAACCATTTCATCTTTACTCTCTTCAATAATCATCACTGCTGCAATTTCTTTAGAAACAACGATGTCATCTTCTGCTTCAGATTGCTGCTCAAATTTAGGAATAGTTGGTGTTATTGCGACCAGTTCAATAACTGACCGTTCTTCCTGTGCTGATTCAGTTTGCTGTAGAACAATGTCATTTTGTTCTGTAATGCCTGTTTCAGATTTGATTCCGTTTTGGTGAGTTTCTAGCGTCTCTGCTACCTTCGGAGATTCAATGATGGTTTGTTCAGATTCTGCAACAATGATGATTGCGGGTACTATTTCTGTTGCTATTGCCGACAATACCTCATTTTGCTGTTCTTGCTGTTCGATCATGGAAATTTCCTCAGGCATTTCCATGGAAATCGGAACCACCGGATAGCGAACCCAAACTTTACCGGAAGCCATTTCTGGTGATGCAACAGCCATGGATAATGGTACCGGTGATTGAAGTAGATTTCTTTCATCGCGGTAACGGCGGCGGCGCTGACCACTAACGCGCAAATGACGAGGTGAGCGACGAGAGCGGCGTGGCATAACATTATCTTGTTGCTCTTTATTTTCAGTCAATTGTTGCGGCTGAGCTGTTTCTACCGGTATTTCAACAGGTACTGGTAATTGCCCTTCTGTAACAACAGGTACGGGCAGCGAGGCGGCAGTTGTAACTTCTTTCACTTCATCTATGATGCGAATTTTTTGCTCAAGCTGACGACGTTGGCGACGTGGTATAACCGGTAGACGTTCTTCAACCTCATTTTCAACGACTTCTGGCTTCTGGGTTTCAAGTTGCCGCTGGCGTTTTTCTTCCTGACGACGGCGTTGACGTTCTGCACGTTGCTCGCGACGTTGCTGCTGTTGGGTTTCGGTTTCACGAGCAGCAGTATCTATCGTCACATTGTTATCTTGAGTGCCATTTTTCTGTTGAGTATTACGATTTTTCCGTTGTTCGTCACGATCACGGTTATTACGTTGTTCATCACGCAGATTATTATCATCACGATCTTTACGTGAATTTTGGCGGCGTTGATTGCGTCGTTCAGAAGAGCGACGGTTATCATGACCAGATAATTTATTCTCTTTTTTCTGTGCCGGTTTTTCTTCTTCTGCTTCTGTACTGAACATTTTTTTCAAAGCAGCCAAGAAGCGGCTTAAGAGACCAGGTTGTTCCGCTATAGTCTGAGCAGTGTGGTTTGGCTTTTTCTCTTTTGTTTTATGTGATGGTTGCTGTGCTGGCGTATCGGCTGGCAAAGCAAAAGCAGAAATAGCGGGCTGCTCAGGACGCTTACGTTCAGGTTGGACATCTTCTTGAGGATTTATCGTTCCTGCTTCATAAAATTGAGGAAGCAGATAGCTCAGGGCAGAAATTTCCTCACCCTTACGCACGCGTAGAACAGAGAAGTGAGGAGTCTGCATTTGATCGTTAGGCACGATAACTACGCCAACATCTCCCTGACGGCGTTCAATTGCACTGACTGCCTGGCGCTTTTCGTTTAGTAGATATGAGGCGATTTGTACTGGAACAATAGCATGGACTTGATGCGTGTTCTCTTTCAGTGCCTCTTCTTCAATCAGACGCAAAATGGATAGCGATAGGGATTCATTATCACGAATAGTTCCTGTGCCGCTACAGCGTGGGCAAACGTGGTGGCTGGATTCACCTAGTGATGGGCTCAGGCGCTGACGGGACATTTCCAGTAGACCAAAACGGGAAATACGGCCAATTTGAATACGAGCACGATCCTGGCGAACAGCATCACGTAGGCGGTTTTCCACTTCACGTTGATGACGTACTGGTGTCATATCGATAAAATCGATAACAATCAAACCACCAAGGTCACGCAGGCGTAATTGACGGGCAATTTCATCCGCTGCTTCAAGGTTGGTATTAAAAGCCGTCTCTTCGATATCTCCTCCGCGTGTTGCACGGGAAGAGTTAATATCGATCGCAGTTAATGCTTCTGTGGTATCGATAACCACAGCACCGCCTGATGGCAGACGAACTTCACGCTGAAATGCAGATTCAATCTGTGATTCAATTTGATAATGGCTGAACAGGGGAACCTCACCACTATACAGCTTAATTTTACTGGTGAAATCCGGGCGGCCAAGTGCGGTGATATGTTGCCGTGCCAGATCGAGAACCTTGGGATTGTCGATTAGGATTTCACCGATGTCTGGGCGCAAATAGTCGCGGAAAGCACGGACGATAACATTACTTTCTTGATGGATTAAGAAGGGAGCGGAGCGGTTTTCGGCGGCTTTTTTGATCGCTTCCCAGTGTTTAAGGCGGAATGATAAATCCCACTGTAGTGCTTCTGCGGACTTACCGACACCCGCGGTGCGGACGATCAGTCCCATTCCTTCTGGCACTTCTAACGATGCCAAGGCTTCTTTCAGTTCTGTGCGGTCATCTCCTTCGATACGGCGGGAAATACCGCCCGCACGAGGGTTATTAGGCATTAGTACCAGATAACTGCCCGCCAGACTGATAAAAGTGGTTAAGGCGGCCCCTTTATTACCACGTTCTTCTTTATCGACTTGAACGATAACTTCCTGGCCCTCCCTTAAAACATCTTTGATATTAGGGCGACCATGAGGATGGTAGTTATTGGGAAAATATTCGCGGGCTATTTCTTTAATAGGAAGGAAACCATGCCGTTCAGCGCCGTAGTCAACAAAAGCAGCTTCCAGACTAGGTTCAATTCGGGTGATTTTACCTTTGTAGATATTTGCTTTTTTTTGCTCGTGTCCTGGGCTTTCGATATCCAAATCATAAAGGCGTTGCCCGTCAACCAGAGCAACACGCAACTCTTCTTGCTGAGTTGCGTTGATTAGCATTCTTTTCATTGTAACTTACTCATTATTTTTTACATTAGTTATAGAGCTACGGGCAAATATAGATGAGCGACTGGTAACCGATGGTCTCGTGTCTTTTACAAATCCGCCAACCTCCCGGTTGTCGTTTGTATAGAGACGCATATTTTCGGCAGGTCTGAATTTTCACTTAGAAAACAGTACCCTTTTCTAGGAATAATCTGCAAATATAAATGAAGCTGATTTGATCCAATTCCAGTAATCTGCTACCCGTAGCCCGCTAATTATTTGATTTCCCAGTACGTCTTACGCCATTGCTGCGTTTTTGTGCAATCAAATGAAGAACAAACGTTTAACTTCGCCATTCAGGTTTAAAAAACTGATGATGGCTACGTATTATTCCATTGCTGTTGGGGTGATAGCAAGGTGACTTTATGTCTTTAAGCGGTTTTTCTGATGAAATAGGAAGAAATAGTTAATATTTAATCTTTATCTTAAAGTAGGGAAGGTAACAACCGGAAAGTATGCGTGATTTTTACACATATTTAAAAATGAGTAGCACTCTGCTTGAGTGATAATTAAAATTGCTATCATGAAAACGAATAATCAAGTTGTACAATTTGTCACTATTGATGACGATGAAGCTGGACAGCGAGTTGATAATTTTTTATTAGCGCGTTTGAAGGGTGTTCCTAAGAGCATGATTTACCGGATTGTGCGTAAGGGGGAAGTGCGGGTAAATAAAGGCAGGATAAAACCTGAGTATAAATTGTCCGCGGGGGATGTTGTCAGAATTCCACCGGTCCGGGTTGCAGAACGGCAAGAAGCGCCAGTTTCAGCTAAACTGGATAAAGTCGCTGCATTAGACGATTGTATCTTATACGAAGATGACTATATTCTGGTGCTCAATAAACCTTCTGGTACGGCCGTTCATGGCGGTAGTGGTTTAAGTTTTGGTGTTATTGAAGGATTACGGGTTTTGCGTCCGGAAGCAAAATTCCTCGAATTAGTGCATCGTTTAGATCGTGATACCTCTGGAATTTTGTTAATTGCTAAAAAACGCTCAGCTTTACGGGCCTTGCATGAGCAATTACGCCTTAAACAGATGCAGAAAGATTATCTGGCTTTAGTACGAGGACAATGGCAATCACATTGTAAGGTTGTTCAGGCTCCATTGCTGAAAAACATCCTGCAAAGTGGTGAGCGGATTGTTAAAGTAAACAGTGAAGGTAAGCTTTCTGAAACGCGTTTTAAAGTAGAAGAGCGTTTTGCCAATGCAACGTTAGTGAAAGCCAGTCCGGTAACGGGTCGGACTCATCAAATCCGTGTTCATACTCAATATGCTGGGCATCCGATCGCTTTTGATGATCGCTATGGGGATAGAGTTTTTGATTCGCAACTGTCAGCTACGGGTCTTAACCGCCTATTCTTGCATGCCGGTGCGATAAAATTTACTCATCCCTCGACGGGGGAGACATTATGTCTTGAAGCACCGATGGATGAGCAATTGCGCTATTGTATAAAAACGCTACGTCAGAATCACAGCAATTAACCTATCGCCGTCAGTGGGTTTACCCCCTGGCGGATTAATAATTCAGTCAATGTAATTAATGGTAAACCTATCAGCGTATTCGGATCTTTCCCTTCAAGTCGTTCAAATAAAGTGATTCCTAACCCTTCGCTTTTAAAGCTTCCGGCACAATTAAGGGGGGTTTCCGCAGTTAAATAAGCCCAGATTTCATCATCAGCCAGCTCTCTAAAATAGACATTGAATAATTCACAACGGGTATCGGTTATTCCTGTTTTGCTGTTAAAGAGAGAAATGCCGGTATAAAAGGTGACGCAATGACCACTGGCTTGCCGTAATTGTTTAAATGCATTTTCAAGACTGTGGGGCTTGCCGGTGATTTCGCCGTTAATAACACAAACTTGATCAGAACCAATAATCAAATGCTGAGAATATTTTGTTTGTAATGCCTGTGCCTTGGCTTGCGCCAAACGCATAACGAGCTGCTCTGCATTTTCATTCATTCGAGGTGTTTCATCAGTATTAGGAGCTGCGCATATAAAGGGTAAACGAAGTTTTTCCAGTAACATGCGGCGATAAGCTGATGTGGAAGCTAAAATGATTTGTGTCATAATTTTTCCAAAAGACATGGCGAAATAATTGCAGGCATTTTAAACTAGGCACAGCTTAATAAGCGAATATTTGGCGGAAAGGTGCAGATGTGTGGCCTTTTTCTTTGACTATACCTCATTACAAAGATAATATGCGCGCCTTATGCAAAAGGTAAAATTACCCCTGACCATTGATGCGCTTCGCGCAGCTCAGAAACGATTAGACTACGCAGGTAGTTATTCACCTGAGCAAGTTTTGCGTATCGCGGAATCTGTGGTTAGCGTGGACAATGATGTAGACAGCGTTTTATCGTTTCAGATAGATAACCAACGTCTGGCGGTTGTGCGTGGGCATTCCGATGTGGATGTTACGCTTGAATGTCAGCGTTGTGGCGGTAATTTCAGCCATCACGTTCACATAACATATTGTTTTAGCCCGGTCGTCAATGATGAACAGGCTGAAGCATTACCGGAAGAGTATGAGCCAATTGACGTTAACGAATTTGGCGAAATAGATTTGCTGGCAATGATTGAAGATGAAATAATTCTTTCTCTGCCGGTAGTTCCGGTACATGATTCTGAACACTGTGAAGTGTCCGAAGCGGACATGGTGTTTGGTGAATTACCTCTAGAGGCTGAAAAACCAAACCCATTTGCCGTATTAGCCAGCTTAAAGAAAAGTACTTAAGGAGTAAGGTCAATGGCCGTACAACAGAATAAACCAACTCGTTCTAAACGTGGTATGCGTCGTTCTCATGATGCACTGACCGCACCATTACTATCTGTAGATAAAACTTCTGGTGAAACTCACCTGCGTCACCATGTGACTGCTGATGGCTACTACCGTGGCCGCAAAGTCATCAACAAATAATCTCCGCCAGTCATTAGCAAGTTGATACCTTGACTAATCTGACTTTAGCGTTAGATGCCATGAGCGGGGACTTTGGTCCTCGCGTTACGGTGCCTGCTGCATTGCAGGCACTGGCGTCTAACCCTAGACTTAAATTATTGCTGGTCGGAATCCCCGATATCATTTCTCCGATGCTTGTAAATAGTGATGCTGAGTTGCTCAGTCGTTTACACGTGGTTCCGGCTGAACGGGTTGTGGCTAATGATGCGAAACCGTCGCAAGCGATTCGTAACAGCCGAGGAACGTCAATGCGTATTGCCCTGGATTTAGTGAAATCAGGTGAAGCGCAGGCGTGTATCAGTGCAGGAAACACCGGAGTATTGATGGGGTTATCTAAATTGATGCTAAAATCGATAGAAGGCATTGAAAGACCTGCTTTGATGACCGTGTTGCCAAACCTGAAACAGCGGCAAACTGTCGTATTGGATTTAGGTGCCAATGTTAATTGCGATAGCCGCATGCTGGTGCAATTCGCCATTATGGGTTCAGTAATGGCCGAGGAAGTCGTGGGGGTGGTTAATCCCGCGGTAGCATTGCTTAACATTGGTACGGAAGAGAGTAAAGGGCTGGATAATATCCGCGAAGCCGCCACTATTTTAAAGCGCATTCCAACGATAAATTACATTGGTTATCTGGAAGGTGACGAATTACTGACAGGTAAGAGCGATGTATTGGTATGTGACGGCTTCGCAGGTAACGTGACGTTAAAAACGATGGAAGGGGCGATCAGAGTTATCTTATCCCTGCTTAAATCATCGGATGGACAAAAGAAAAAATTTTCCTGGTTGTTGAGAATAGTCAAGAAGTGGCTGCAAAAACGGATGACAAAACGCTTCGGTCACCTGAACCCTGACCAGTATAATGGCGCATGTCTGTTAGGATTATATGGAATTGTAATCAAAAGCCATGGGGCGGCTAATGAGCATGCGTTTAAAGCCGCAATCGAACAGGCTGTTCAGGCCGTTGAAAGGCAGGTTCCTGATAGAATTGCTGCACGCCTGGAAACAGCATTACCCAAGAGTGACTGAACATACATGTATACAAAAATTTTAGGTACAGGTAGTTATCTACCTGCGCAAGTGCGTACTAATGCTGATTTAGAAAAAATGGTGGATACTTCTGATGAGTGGATTATTACCCGTACAGGTGTCCGCGAACGTCGTATTGCTACTGATGATGAAACTGTTGCGGTTATGGGGTTCCGGGCTGCAAAGAAAGCAATTGAAATGTCTGGCATTGATAAAGAGCAGATTGATTTAATCATTGTTGCAACAGCTTCATCCACCCATGCTTTCCCCAGTTCTGCGTGCCAAATTCAGCACATGTTGGGTACCCAAAATTCAGCGGCTTTTGATATTTCTGCTGCTTGTTCTGGTTTTGTTTATGCACTGAGTATTGCTGATAAGTTTATTAAAACCGGTGCGGCAAAACATGCATTGGTTATTGGTTCTGATTCTATTACCAGAACACTTGATCCAGAAGATCGCGGAACACTTGTCCTGTTTGGCGATGGTGCAGGTGCTATGGTGGTAGGGGCTTCTAATGAGCCAGGAATTCTTTCAACTCACCTTCATGCGAATGGTAGCTATGGTGAATTGTTGGTATTGCCTTATCAGGAGCGTCAGAATCTAAAAGAACCAGCGTATGCTAGTATGATCGGTAATGAAGTATTTAAGATTGCAGTCCGTGAATTGGCTAACATAGTTGATGAGACTTTAGAAGCAAATAACTTACCATATAGTGAGTTGGATTGGCTGGTACCTCATCAGGCTAATTTGCGTATTATCGCAGCGACAGCTAAAAAATTAAATATGACAATGGATAAAGTAGTAGTAACGCTGGATCGTTATGGTAATACTTCTGCGGCATCGGTACCCACAGCATTTGATGAAGCAGTACGTGATGGCCGGATTAAGCGCGGTCAGTTAATCTTAATTGAGGCTTTTGGTGGTGGCCTTACTTGGGGTTCAGCACTGATACGTTTTTAATTTGACAGGAAGATGAACATGTCTATGTCTGAATTTGCAATGGTATTTCCTGGTCAGGGTTCACAAGACCTTGGTATGTTGGCCGATTTGGCTACAGCGTTCCCGGTTGTCGAGCAAACTTTCGCTGAAGCGTCTGATGTGCTGGGATATGATCTCTGGGCTCTGGTTCAACAGGGGCCAGAAGAAGAACTGAATAAAACATGGCAAACTCAACCCGCGTTGTTGGCCGCATCGGTTGCTATCTGGCGGGTTTGGCAGGAAAAAGGTGGAAAAGCACCATCACTGATGGCTGGACATAGTCTTGGTGAATATTCTGCACTGGTTTGTGCAGGTGTCATTGATTTCAAACAAGCAATTAGACTTGTTGAACTGCGTGGCAAATTGATGCAAGAAGCTGTACCTGAAGGTACTGGTGCAATGTATGTTATTATTGGTTTAGATAATGAATCCATTGATCGTGCCTGTAAAGAAGTCGCTCAGGGGCAAATTGTTTCTCCTGTTAACTTTAACTCACCTGGCCAGGTTGTTATTGCGGGTGAGAAAGAGGCGGTAGAGCGTGCTGGTGATGCATGTAAAGCCGCAGGTGCGAAACGTGCGCTGCCTTTGGCAGTCAGTGTACCGTCGCATTGTGCACTGATGAAACCCGCCGCAGATAAGCTGGCAGTTGTTTTGGAAGGAATTGAATTTAGCCATCCTCAGTTCCCGGTGGTAAATAATGTTGATGTGAAAATAGAACAATCTGCTGAAGCTATCCGTGATGCATTGGTACGACAACTCTATAATCCTGTCCGTTGGAGAGAAGCAGTTGAATTTATTGCTGGACAGGGTGTTGGACAGCTATTAGAAATAGGGCCAGGTAGAGTTTTGACAGGTTTAACTAAACGAATTGTCAATACCTTAAGCGCAGCAGCAGTTAATGACACAGCTACACTAATAACTGCATTGGAAAATAATTGAGGGTAATATGAGATTAGATGGAAAGATTGCATTAGTAACAGGTGCTAGCCGTGGGATCGGCCGTGCAACTGCTGAGCTATTAGCAGAGCGCGGAGCCTATGTCATTGGTACAGCAACAAGCGATAAAGGCGCTGAAGTCATCAGTACTTACCTTGGTGAAAAAGGTAAAGGTTTTGTACTGGATGTCACTGATCCGGAATCGATTGAACAGCTTATGTCTGCCATCCGAACAGAGTGTGGCGGGCTTGACATTTTAGTGAACAATGCGGGTATCACCGGTGATAATCTGGTGATGCGTATAAAGGATGATGAGTGGCAGCATATTATTGACACTAATCTTTCATCCGTTTTCCGTATGTCAAAAGCGGCGATGCGCTTTATGATAAAAAAACGTTACGGTCGTATCATCTCTGTTGGTTCTGTTGTTGGATCGATGGGGAATGTTGGGCAGGCAAGCTATGCAGCGGCGAAAGCAGGGCTTGTTGGTTTCAGCAAGACATTGGCTCGGGAAGTGATTTCCCGTGGTATTACTGTTAACGTTGTTGCGCCAGGGCTGATTGAAACTGATATGCTAAAAGCATTGCCAGAAGAGCAGTTGGCGAACTTTTCGAATGATATCCCCGCTAAGCGGCTTGGGGATGCAAAAGAAATTGCTAGTGCTGTGGCTTTCTTCGCTTCTGATGAAGCGGCTTACATCACAGGCGAAACATTACATGTCAATGGCGGCATGTATATGAACTAAAAAATGAGCGAACCAGTTGCATTTTTTGTGTCAAATAACGCAAAATAGAGCAAGTTTGTGGTTCGACCAGCCGGGATTGGGTTGCATCTTTTCCTGTATTTTATAAACTACGAAAACCATCGCGAAAGCGAATTTTGATAGGAAATTTAATAGCATGAGCACTATTGAAGAACGCGTTAAAAAAATCATCGTTGAACAACTTGGTGTTAAAGAGGAAGAAGTTATTAATTCAGCTTCTTTTGTAGATGACTTGGGCGCTGATTCTCTTGACACAGTTGAACTGGTAATGGCTCTGGAAGAAGAGTTCGATATCGAAATTCCAGATGAAGAAGCAGAAAAGATCACTACAGTTCAGGCAGCTATTGATTACGTCCAGAACCAAAGCGAATAAGTGAACACACCTAGGCGGTCATTCGACCGCCTATGTTTCTGCCCTAAATAATTTCCCTCCTTGGAGGATAAGCGTGTCTAAGCGTCGAGTAGTTGTGACCGGACTAGGCATGTTATCTCCTGTCGGTAATACAGCTGAATCTTCTTGGAAAGCTGTTTGTGCCGGACAGAGTGGTATCAGCCTTATTGACCATTTTGACACCAGTCACCATGCAACTAAGTTTGCTGGTCTGGTTAAAGATTTTAATCATGAAGATTTCAATATTTCGCGCAAGGATGCACGAAAAATGGATGATTTCATTCAATATGGTATTGCAGCAGGTGTGCAAGCCATTGAAGATTCTGGAATTGAAGTAACAGAAGCCAATGCTAGTCGTTTTGGTGCTGCTATTGGTTCTGGTATTGGTGGTTTGGGTCTGATTGAAGAAAATCACGGGGCGTTGGTGGCGAGTGGTCCTCGTAAGATCAGCCCGTTCTTCGTACCTTCTACGATCGTAAATATGGTAGCAGGTCATCTGAGTATTATTTACGGTTTGCGTGGCCCAAGTATTTCTATCGCCACGGCATGTACGTCAGGTGTACATAATATTGGTCATGCTGCCCGTATTATTGCTTATAATGATGCTGACATTATGCTGGCCGGTGGTGCAGAAAAAGCCAGTACTCCTCTGGGGGTTGGTGGTTTTGGTGCTGCCCGTGCTTTATCTACCCGTAACGATAATCCACAAGGTGCAAGTCGTCCGTGGGATAAAGGCCGTGATGGTTTTGTTCTGGGGGATGGTGCAGGTATCTTGGTACTGGAAGAGTATGGGCATGCGAAGAGGCGTGGTGCGAAAATTTACGCAGAAATCGTTGGCTTTGGCATGAGCAGCGATGCTTATCATATGACGTCACCACCAGAAAATGGTGCAGGTGCTGCGTTGGCGATGGAAAATGCTCTGAAAGATGCCGGTATCACTACCAAGCAAGTGGGATATATTAATGCTCACGGTACTTCAACATCTGCTGGCGACTTAGCGGAAGCCCATGCGGTTGAGTCCGTGTTTGGTGAAGGCACTGATGTTTTAGTGAGTTCCACCAAATCAATGACGGGTCATTTATTGGGTGCTGCGGGGGCGGTTGAATCTATTTTCACTATCCTGGCATTACGTGATCAAGTTGTTCCGCCGACTATCAACCTGGAAAATCAGGATGAGAACTGCCGTCTGGATTTCGTGCCAAATGAGTCCCGTAAGGTAGAGGGGATGGAATATGCATTGTGTAATTCTTTCGGTTTCGGTGGCACTAACGGCTCACTGATTTTTCGTAAGATTAAACCTGATTAACAGGTAGCGCCTGATATTACAGAAAAATACGGTTGAGTTCCGCTCAGTATGATTTTGTAAATACTTTAAGGCGATAGTATAGAGAGCTCCAATAGTTAATAATTATTGGAGCTTTTTTTGTGGCAAGAATCATGGACATTTTGCACTCGTATCAGCGATATACTATGATACCGTTTGTTGATAAATTGCATTGAAATGCCTTTTTTGAATAATTAAGAATAAAATTATATGTATTGGATTAATGGAGAGCAGTGCGACTATTTACCGGTCAATGATCGTTCAGTTCAATTCGGTGATGGTTGCTTCACAACAGCAAGAATAGAACAGGGGCAGGCCGCTTTGTTGTCACTACATATCCAAAGATTACAAAAAGGCGTTGAAAGGTTATATCTTCCACAACCCGATTGGCAACAGCTTGAAAGTCATATAAGACAGATTGTCTCCACGACTGAACAAGGTGTACTTAAAGTTATTATTTCCCGTGGAACCGGAGGGCGTGGCTATAGTGCTCAGGGGTTTACGCAATCTAATCAGATCTTGTCTCTGAGTCCTTATCCCGATAAGTATTTGAAACAGCGTCAGGAAGGTTTATCTATGGTGCTCAGTCCGGTACCGATGGGAATAAACCCCTATCTTGCCGGAATTAAACACCTTAATCGATTAGAACAGATATTGATTAAAACATTTATCGAAAAATCAAATGCTGATGAAGCTCTGGTACTTGATACTGATGGTTTTCTGGTTGAATGTTGTACTGCAAACATTTTCTGGCGTAAAGGAAAAGATGTGTATACTCCTGATTTACGAGGTTGTGGTATCGAAGGTGTGATGCGGGAAAGAATAATCGCGTTATTATCGGAAAGCGATTATCACTTTTCTTGTGTAAGCTGTTATCCCGAAACATTGGCTGATGCAGATGAAGTGATAGTTTGTAATTCTTTAATGCCAGTGATATCTGTCAAAAAAATTCAAGCTCATGAAAATCAACCCGGATGGAAATATCAGTCAAGGGAACTATATGAATATTTGCTTCCTGAATGTCTGAAGTTGTAATTCACGACGTATTTAAGTGAACCGTGTGTTTAAGTGAACAATGTGTTTAAGTGATTAGATTAATTGATGAAATGGAAAAAACGCCTTTTTGCCCTATTGGCTTTGATTGTCATTACGGCAGCGATATTACTCTATGCTGGCTATGAAAAAGTTGAAAAATTTGCGGATCAAACACTAACAATTAAACAGGATCGAATATTTACCCTACCAGCAGGTATTGGTCGTCATGGTTTGGAAGCGTTACTGGTTCGGGATAACCTGATTGAAGATAGTCATATTTTCCCTTGGTTATTAAGGTTGGAGCCAAAACTTGCCGAGTTCAAGGCGGGAACTTACCCATTAACGCGAGAAATGACTTTACGGGAAATGTTGCAATTATTCTCTAGTGGTAAAGAAGCGCAATTTACGGTCCGTTTTGTTGAAGGTAGCCGTTTATCTGACTGGTGGAAAATACTACAGCAATCTGAATATCTTAAACATGAATTGGATAATAAAGATGCTCAGGAATTGGCTGAAATACTCGATATTAAAGATACAGATACTCTGGAAGGGTGGCTTTATCCTGATACCTATCACTATACGGCAGGCACAAGCGATGTAACATTGCTGAAACGAGCATATCGACAGATGAAAATGACGCTGGAAGAGGAATGGGAAGGTCGCGACAAAAATCTGCCCTATAATAATGCTTATGAAATGTTGATTATGGCGTCGATTATTGAAAAAGAGACCGGTGTTGAGGCTGAGCGGACAAAAGTTGCTTCTGTGTTTATTAATCGTTTACGGTTGAATATGCGACTTCAAACTGATCCGACAGTGATTTATGGTTTAGGTGAAAAATATACAGGCACTATTTTTCGTAAAGATTTAACGACATTGACGCCCTACAATACTTATATGATTAATGGTCTGCCCCCTACACCGATTGCAATGCCTGGCCTTGCTTCTATAAAAGCGGCTGCACACCCGGCAAAAACCGAATTTCTCTATTTTGTGGCGAATGGCGAAGGTGGTCATACTTTTACAACTAATCTGGCTGCGCATAACAAGGCGGTAAATATTTACCGTCAGAGGTTAAAACAGGACAAATGAACGGCAAATTTATTGTTATTGAAGGGCTGGAAGGTGCAGGAAAAACGTCAGCGATGAAAACAGTCGTTGAAATATTGCAGCAGCACGGTATTCAGAATTTAATTTTTACCCGTGAACCGGGTGGAACACCTCTGGCAGAAAAATTACGTGGGTTAATTAAACAAGGTGTTGAAGGTGAACCTCTGACGGATAAAGCAGAGGTGTTAATGTTATATGCAGCCAGAGTTCAATTAGTCGAAAATGTGATTAAACCTGCTTTGGCCCGTGGCACATGGGTTGTGGGTGATCGTCATGACCTCTCTTCCCAGGCATATCAAGGGGGAGGACGTGGTATTGATAAAAACTTGATGACTTCGCTACGTGATACTGTGCTGGGTGATTTTCGTCCTGACCTGACTATTTATCTCGATCTTCCTCCTCAAATTGGTTTACTGCGTGCCCGCGAGCGTGGAGAGTTAGACCGAATTGAAAAAGAGTCGATAGATTTTTTTGATCGCACGCGCAGTCGTTACCTGGAGTTTGCAGCACAGGATAAGCGTATTGTGACCGTTGATGCGGCTCAACCAATAGAGCAAGTACAAGCCGATATTTGCCAGGTGTTTGGGCAATGGCTGAAGCGGCGGGAAAATGGCTAAATGAATTGGTATCCGTGGCTTAATCAGGCATATCGTCAGTTGGTGGAATCTCATCAGCAAGGACGAGGCCATCATGCTTTATTGGTTCATGCTAATGCAGGTACTGGGGCCGATGTGTTGATCTATGGATTAAGCCGATGGTTAATGTGTCGGAATAGACAGGGGATAAAAAGTTGTGGAAAGTGTCATAGTTGTCACCTGATGATGGCAGAAACTCATCCTGATTGGCATATTATGTCACCGGAGAAGGGTAAAACCAGTGTTGGTGTGGAAGCGGTACGGCAAATTACGGAAAAGCTCTATAGCCGTTCTCAGCAAGGTGGGGTAAAAATTGTCTGGTTACCTTTGACCGAATGTCTGACAGATGCTGCTGCCAATGCATTATTGAAAACGTTGGAAGAGCCGCCGGAACATACCTATTTTCTTCTGAAATGTCGGCAGCCGTCCAGTCTTTTGGCTACTTTACGCAGCCGCTGTTTTTACTATTTTCTGCCGGTACCCGAGACGGAAAGTAGCCTTTATTGGTTGCAAAAACAGTTGCCTTTAATTTCTTCGGTCGATGCAATGACAGCCTTGAAACTGTCTCAGGGAGCACCTGTAGCCGCAGAACAATTGTTGCAACCGGAGCAATGGCAGATACGGGAACAGTTTTGCCAGGCTGTTAAACAGGCTTTGGATAAACGTGATGCTTTGTCACTTTTACCCCAACTGAATCATGAAAATGCGCCGCAACGCCTTCATTGGCTTATCAGTTTGTTATTTGATGCGGTGAAGTGGCAACAGCAGTTACAGCGTTATTGTATCAATCAGGATCAACAAACGCTGATTTATCAATTGAGTTCCATGCATACTATGGCTGTTTTACTGCAAAGCGTTGATGATTGGATGTCTTGTCGTCATCAGTTGCTTTCAGTCGTGGGCGTAAATTGGGAATTGTTACTGGCAGAACAGTTGCTCAATTGGGAAAAACAGTTTACTTCATAACCCTGAAATCTTTTTGTATACGAGTTTAAATATGTTGTTAGTTGATTCGCATTGTCATCTCGATTGTCTCGATTATGAAAACCTACATAAAAATGTAGATGATGTTGTTGCGAAAGCGGCAGATCGGGAAGTTAAATTTATGCTGGCAGTAGCGACGACGCTACCCGGTTTCCAGCAAATGAAAACCCTAATTGGTGAACGGGAAAATATCGTATTTTCCTGTGGTATTCATCCACTTAACTTGGATGAAGGTTATAATTTTGATGAGTTAGCGCGTTTAGCTGCTGGGAATGAAGTTGTTGCACTAGGTGAAACTGGGCTGGATTACTATTATCAACAGGATAATGCTGAATTACAGCGAACTTCATTTCGTGAACATATCCGTATCGGACGCAAACTCAACAAGCCTGTTATCGTTCATACCCGTAGTGCCCGTGATGATACTTTGAGGGTATTACGTGAAGAACAGGCACGAGAATGTGGTGGTGTTTTGCACTGTTTTACCGAAGATAAAGATACGGCTAGAGAATTACTGGATTTAGGCTTCTATATTTCATTCTCTGGTATTGTTACTTTCCGTAATGCGGAGCAGATCCGTGAAGCAGCAAGATATGTACCATTGGATCGTATTCTAATTGAAACCGATTCTCCTTATCTTGCACCTGTGCCTCATCGTGGTAAAGAAAACCAGCCTGCTTATGTGCGTGATGTTGCGGAATATGTGGCTGTACTCAAGGGGGTGAATATTGAGGCATTGGCAGAAGTGACCACACAGAATTTTTGCGATTTATTTCATATTGATGTAGACAAAATTTGATTTATCAACTTGAATCTTTGGTTTGTAAGCGCTCATATATCTGTTGTTTTTTATAAAAGGAAAATGTGATGGCAGAAGAAACTATTTTCAGTAAAATTATTCGCCGTGAAATACCTTCTGATATTGTTTATCAGGACGATCTGGTCACTGCGTTCCGCGATATTTCTCCACAGGCCCCGACTCATATTTTGATTATTCCAAATGACCTGATCCCAACAGTGAACGATGTTAAACCGGAGCATGAAGCAGCATTAGGTCGAATGATGACGGTTGCGGCAAAAATTGCTGAACAAGAAGGCATTGCTGAAGATGGATATCGTTTGATTATGAACTGTAATCGCCATGCGGGGCAGGAGGTTTATCATATTCATATGCATTTGGTTGGTGGTCGCCATTTAGGGCCATTGTTGATGAAGTCGATGTGAAGTACTGAAATTCATGGGCATAGGCAGATATTCGGGGGGATGTTTATTTTAAGCTGGCCCCTGAATATTTCGATTTTTTAAATAAATGCTGCAAATTTATCATTGGAGTTGAACTGATAATTTGTTGCTGGTGTCACAGCAAAAACTTATCTGTTTTTTAAAACTCTGTAATTGGAATAGGTTGATGAAAAGAATTCTTTTTGTAGCACTATCGGTTATGTTTTTGGCGGGATGTCCATCCTTGCCACCGGAGCGGCCTGAACCTCCGACGCCGGTTGTACCAGTGACCCCATCGGAAAAACCGACACCACCATCTGAAAAGGTACCAGAGCCTCCTAAAATGAGCGCGGTTGACTGGGAAAGTACAGTGCAACCATTAGTAGAGCAACTCGTTAAGGCTCATGGGTTGGAAAACGCGAAGTTACTATTAGTTGATACAGTGAAAAATAATACTAACGGCGCATTACAAACCATGCAAGCAACCGATACTTTGCGTCAGGCTCTCAGTAGCGAGCATGTTTTTGAATTAATACCACAAAATCAGGTGCAAAATGCCCGTCAATCTCTGGGCTTATCTGAAGAAGATAGTTTGGGATTGCGTAGTAAAGCGATTGGTCTGGCGCGTTATTTGAATGCGGATTATGTTCTCTATTCCATAGTTTCAGGTAACAGTGATAAGCGTGATATCGTCATGCAACTGATGCTGGTAAAGACGGGCGAGATTCTTTGGTCAGGGCACGGTGACGTTAAATAATCATAATTGTTTATTGCAGGCATTGCGCAAACAATGGCCGCATACCGCGGTAAACGATTGGAAGATAAGACCGTTAAGTGGGCTGACGAATGAGAGTTATTATGCCACCAATGGTGAATATCATATTGTCGGCCGCAGGCAGGGGCAGCAGGGGAAACAGCTTGGCGTTAATCGTCAGCGTGAAAGCGCCATTTTGCGCCATCTCAGCCAGGTAAAAATTGCTCCGCAAGTCATAGCAATGGTTCCTCACTGGCTATTGTTGGAGTGGTTGCCTGGTCATATTATTGGGCAAAATGAGTTTTCTCAGCCTGATTTTTTGCAAAAACTGGCGGCATTATTGGCTATTTTGCATCACCAGCCTCTGTTTGGTTACCGGCTTCAACTGAGGAATCAGCTAGAAAGCCATTGGTTGCAAATTGATAAAGCGCGTCTTACTCCCTGTTGGTTGCGGCTGCATAAACGTTTTATGTCGTCTCCGATGCCTTCAATACTAAAATTATCACCCGCTCATATGGATGTACATTACGGTAATTTGCTTAATACCTCTCAAGGGCTGAAACTCATTGATTGGGAATATGCAACTGATACTGATATTGGATTTGCGTTAGCGGCACTGTTTCGCACTAATCATTGGGATGAGTCGCAGCAGCAGGATTTTTTGAATTACTATTGTAGCCAGTCATCAGGATATTCAAACCGGACACTATTAGAACGCCAAATTAAACGTTGGCTACCTTGGGTTGATTACATGATTTTAATGTGGTTTGAAGTGCGCTGGAAACAGAGTGGTGATCCACACTTTTTAGAACTAGCACAACCGTTGCGTCTCTCTTTTGGTCTAACGTTTTAAGCTGCATTGATTGCAGTAATATGAATATATACCCAATGGATTTCAAGATGGATCGCGACGGCAAGGGAGAGAATCCCCGGGAGCATAGATAACTATGTGACCGGGGTGAACGAGCGCAGCCAACAAAGAGGCAACTTGAAAGATAACGGGTATAAGCGAGGAATGTCATGGGTCCGGTTATGTTAGATGTTGTTGGTTATGAATTGGATAATGAAGAAAAGGAAATTTTGCAACATCCATTAGTGGGCGGATTAATTCTGTTTACCCGCAATTTTTATGATGTTGAGCAATTACGAGAATTAGTCCGTCAGATTCGTGAGGCTTCTCGTCATCGTCTTGTGATTGCTGTTGATCAAGAAGGCGGCAGAGTTCAGCGTTTCCGAGAAGGTTTCACTTGTTTACCGGCGGCTCAATCTTTTGCTGGATTGAGTGACAATCTCAATGGCACTCAATTGGCGGAAGAGGCGGGCTGGTTGATGGCGTCTGAAATGATTGCTATGGATATCGATATCAGCTTTGCACCGGTATTGGATTTAGGTCACCAGTGTGTGGCTATTGGTGAACGTTCATTCCATGAAGATCCTGAACAGGCCAAGATGATGGCGGAGCACTTTATTAAAGGTATGCATTCTGCCGGAATGAAATCGACGGGTAAACATTTTCCGGGGCATGGTGCTGTCGATGCTGATTCTCATAAAGAAACTCCCTGTGATGATCGCCCGTTAGAAGCGATTTGTCATCATGACATGTCTATTTTCCGTGATTTTATCCAGCGTAATTTATTGGATGCGATTATGCCGGCTCATGTGATCTATTCTCAGGTAGATGAACATCCCGCCAGCGGGTCGTCATATTGGTTAAAATCAGTGCTGCGTCAGCAATTGGGTTTTAATGGCGTGGTATTTTCCGATGATCTCTCTATGGAAGGGGCGGCAATGATGGGAAGTTATGTTGAGCGCGGACAGACTGCTCTCAATGCAGGTTGTGACATAATTTTGATATGTAATAACCGTGATGGAGCAGTTAGCGTGCTTGATAATCTGCCTTTGACCAAAGTGGAGAAATTATCAGAATTGTATCATCGAGGTGGTCAATACAGTCTGAATGAGTTAAAGAATTCAAAACGTTGGCAACAGGCTAATAAAGCACTAACGGTTTTACATGAGCAATGGCAGGGTTGTATGCGGTAATTTGTAAAGTCGTATCTTATGTTTGTTCTATTACTAAATAAATGACTTTTAATGTTAATTGTGCGGGAAAATATCCCGCTTTTTGTATACATAGCATGGTCACATTCCTAAAATTTCATTGATATCAGGTTCTTTAAGGCATCTTTTTTGAAGCATATTTTATTTCCTATGTAAATAAGAAAATGAAATAAATAAGAGCTGAATCCAACCAACTGAAAATAAATTGACAAATTTTGTGATTGATGTTTATTTATTCAAAAGAATTTGATGTTGTTCAATTTTGGTATGACCCACTAACCAGTCATGATATTCTGTAATTATCACATCAGTTATTTGTATAAAACTAAATGTTATTTAAAGGTATTATTTTACTGTCCTTAAATAACATTTGGTTTACATTTTAGTGGAGTAGTCATGACAACACCAAAGAAGAGAATTGTTATCATTGGTGGAGGTGCCGGTGGTTTGGAACTGGCAACCAGTCTGGGGCATAAGTTGGGTCGTAAGAAGAAAGCAGAAATTGTGCTGGTGGATCGTAACCAAAGCCATTTATGGAAGCCGTTATTACATGAAGTGGCAACAGGCTCCCTTGACGATGGGGTTGATGCGTTGAGTTATCTGGCTCATGCCCGTAACCACTATTTCAGTTACCAATTAGGGACGTTAACTGATATTCACCGTGATAGCAAAAAAATTACTTTGACTGAGATCAGGGATGAATATAACGAAGTATTGGTTCCTGAACGTGAATTGAGCTATGACATTCTAGTTATGGCCTTGGGAAGTACATCCAATGATTTTAATACACAAGGTGTGAAAGAGCACTGTATCTTCCTGGATAACCCACAACAGGCTCACCGTTTCCATAATGAAATGTTGAATCTGTTTCTTAAATATTCTGCAAACTGTGGTCAGCAAGATAAGGTTAATATTGCTATCGTTGGCGGTGGTGCGACAGGTGTTGAGTTATCAGCGGAATTGCACAATGCGGTAAAACAGCTTAACAGTTATGGTTTTGAAGGGCTGAGTTCAGAAGCATTGAACGTGACACTAGTCGAAGCAGGGGAGCGAATTTTGCCTGCATTGCCGGCACGTATTTCTGCTGCGGCACATCAAGAACTCACAAAACTTGGCGTTCATGTATTAACCAAAACTATGGTGACCAGCGCTGATGAACGTGGGTTGAATACTAAAGAAGGTGAGCTGATTAAAGCTGATCTCATGGTATGGGCTGCTGGTATCAAAGCACCTGATTTTATGAAAGATATTGCCGGTCTTGAAACCAACCGAATTAATCAGCTAGTGGTAAAGCCAACGCTGCAAACGACACTTGATGATCATATTTTTGCCATTGGTGATTGTGCATCATGCTCGAAGAAGGAAGGTGGTTTTGTTCCACCAAGGGCACAGGCGGCTCATCAAATGGCTAGCCGCTGTTACAGTAATATTATTGCCTTGTTGCATGATAAACCGTTAAAAGAGTATACCTACAAAGATTATGGCTCATTGGTATCATTGTCTAAATTTAGTACGGTGGGTAGTTTGATGGGCAATTTGATGCGTGGTTCAATGATGATCGAAGGGCGTATAGCTCGTGCTGTCTATATCTCTTTATATCGTATGCATCAGGTGGCTTTACATGGTTATATTAAAACTGGCTTGATGATGCTTGTTGGCGGCATTAACCGTGTTATCCGTCCACGATTAAAACTGCATTAATTATACCCGTTATCTTTCAAGTTGCCTCTTTGTTGGCTGCACTCGCTCACCCCGGTCACATAGTTACCTATGCTCCCGGGGATTCACTCCCTTGCCGTCGCGATGCATCTTGAAATCCATAGGGTATATTTAATTGATATAAGGCCACCCGTAGAATAACGGGTGGCCCTGATAAAGCATTACGACTTTAATCTTAAATCATTTACTTTAATTAAGAAAACAGACGATCAACTAATTTGAAAGCATTTGCGACATTTGGTCTCGTGCCGATTCCTTGTGGTTCTCCTATTATAAAACCGCTACTTCTAACCAGTGTTGCTATTTGAGTGCAATTAAGATATTTATGATATTTTAATTTTATATAGGACTGAATAAGCGCTAATGCACCTGCGACTAAAGGTGTCGCACTGGATGTTCCATTATAACTACGAGTATAATTTCTATTATTTCCTGGTAGGTACTGTAAGTTTGTATACCCAGTAGTTGTGACGTTCTCACCCCAGGAATTTAAACTGGTGTGAAGATTATGATTGGAAAAGCCTAACCTGTGTCCATTAATTGATGTACAGGCACCAATCATAATACCGCCAGGATCGCCATAATTAGGGAAAGTGAAGTCATAGGCTAAATTAATACCGCTATTACCAGAAGCGAAAATAATTATTGCCCCTGCATCAGCACAACTTTTTATTCTTTGCCAATTAGATTTGAGATAGGTAAAAGGATAATATCTATTATTGGCTACAGTTTGAATATTTAAACTAATAATATCTCCTGGTAAAAAGCTATATATTATTCTATCAAAGTCATCGACGTCATAAAAACGGAATTGACATTCGTGAGCAATACCCGTCACACCGAATGTATTATCTTTTGCAGCAATACAGCCGGTGGCGGCTGTGCCGTGATTACAATCTTGTGTTTCTGGGCGGCTGTTGATAACCGTAATATTACCAACTAAATCTTCATGGTTTCTATAAACGCCAAAATCAAGATGGTGTACAGTGACACCTTTGCCTTTATAACCTTCATCCCAGGCTTTTCTGATATTCATACCGCTGTGTTCGTCTAAATATCCTTGTAGATGTGAAAAATCAGGTGTAACGATATGAGTAGTATCAAATTCAGGAATTATCGTTTCCTCTTCGGATAGAAGCAAAGGCGGTGGCGGCAGCTCTTTCAAAATTGGCGTAAGAGAGCAAAATTCGACATAATCCAGTTTCTCCAGTTCATTGGCTAACTTGACTAAATCAGCATGATTAATATCAGCATCTATCTTGTAAAGATGAATTAATTTACTGAATTCTGGTGTTTTCCAGGTTTTCTTATCTAAATCTTCTTGATTAAAAGCAGGTTTTATCTCTATTGAATGTTGAGATGAATTAAAAGCAGGTAATAAATTATCTTTTTCTATTTCAAATTTTTTTAATCCATCAGGGGAAAACATAATCTCAAGGTTATATTTCAAATTCTTATTTGGGATATCATTATTTCCTTTTAAAGAAACAGTATTTCCTTTGGAAGGTATCTGTTTCGATGGTATATGGTTAATGTTGATATTATCAGTTTTGTCTTTATTTATCTCATCGATTTTTTTATCGATATCAAACAGAAAGTCTGATTCTTTTATTTCTATATTTTCTGGTGTAAGCGCAGCAATTGTTTTACCATCTTTTTTAATGGTGGTTTCTATTGTATAATTTGCGGGTTTAAGTGAAGTCAAACAGATGAGTTGGTTATCTTCACTATAACGTTCATATATCTCTTTTGTGTTTGAATTGGTTACGGTGTATTTTATTTCTGTATCGTTACTAATTTCACCGTGACATTTAAGATATAAATTACCGTCAAATTTTGCAGATTGAAAATACTCAAGGGATATGGACATTTTCATTCTCCTCTTTAGTTAATTTCCTCCTCAGTATAACTATAGTTGAGTATTTTAAATTATTATTATTTCTTAGTCCATTGTTCTGTTAGAGAGTAACTGGATTATCTATACTAATTATTACTGAGTGTGATTTTAAAATTAATTTATAATTTCTTTGGTGAGGAAGTTATTTTTCTTAAAATAAAAAGTAGGTTTTTGTTAAGATGGCTAAGTCTGAATGACCTCATTAATAGTGTAGGATAGATTTACATAATAAGTGAAATTTTTCATAAGAGTAGAACATTTGACTCCCAATAAAGTACAGTGAGAGTCAAATAATCTTTCCAATTTTTCGTTTATATAAGAATACTATGATCTTAACGCCTGATTATTAAATACCGGATTAGATTGAATATGGATTCTCTGTAAATGCCGTTCTGATTTGGAAGTAAATCCTTCACGTCCATGTAGCAGAGAGAAATTATCCACAATCACCAGATCACCTTTTTTCCATGCATGAGCATATAAATGGCGCTTATCATATAATATATTGATAAAATCTTGTTGAAATTCTGCTACTTGATCAGGGCTGATATTATGATATTCAATAGCATGTTTATTTAGGAATTTTTCTCCATCTACTGCCGGTTCGTTATATCTGATAACGAATCCGTTTCTGTCCGGATGTTCTTCCACTAAAGGAGAGTGAACTTCCCCACCATAATGAGTGACTTTATTAATGCGGTAAGTAATCGATATATTCTTCCACTGTTCTAATTGCTGTTGAGTAGCATTAGCAACAACACGACGAGTATTGACAAAGGTTGTCCTGCCCCCTTGGTCGCTTTCAGGTGCGTGGGCGCAATGGAACATAATAAACTCGGGAATTGTTGGTTTATACATGCCATCCCAGTGCAACGGCATATAGCTGTTATCAAAAACGTGATCGGTAGCATCTTGATATTCACGAACATCTAAAATAGCACCAAACGGCCACATCATTATTTCTCCCCAATTACGGGCATATTCTTCATATTTTTCGTGATCAGATAAATCAGATTTAAAACCACGTAATATAAGCAGATGGTGTTTTCTAGCCAGTTCTTTCAGTTGTTCCACTGATAACGTATCAATATGTTGATCGGAAGATTGAGGCGTAATTTTTAAACCAAAAGGGGTTATTTCTTCTGTCTGAAAGCTATTTAATTCTGTCATCGCTATTTTCCTTCAAATTACATAGTGACTGGGTTTTCCATGAATATTTACTAATTTTCCGCCCATCATCTGAACTTCTTTGTGTTTCATAAGTATAAATTGCCCATTTACATTGGCTGCGACACCATGCCAAGGGGTTAACCAATCATCCCGGGTTGGCATCATATGAATACCAAATTTAATACTGTCTGCTGGCTGAGGATGAATAGACAGACGTATGGCTTTTGGAAAATGAGTATCTAATAAACTTCCCCACGCCCAACTTCGTTGAATAACACCGATGGCTCTTTGTTTGGCATCTTTTTGTAGGGCATTGTTTGATCCGGTATAGCCGGGTAATAAGCTGTCTTCATATAAGAAGCGGGTGACCGCACGATATAATTGTAATCCATCACTATTTTGCAATAGTTCATCTTTGATAGATTCTTCTGAACGGGCATAATGTTTGACTAACAGATGTCTCTGTAAATTGAAATCATCACTATGTTCGCAAAGTTCCTTATCGTCATTAAGGTTGAATGTACTTAAATTGATAGCACCGACTTCATGAAGTAATTGCTTAATATCTTCATGATATTGGCTGATAACTGTATCACTGACGTGAATCAGATCACCGAAAACGTGCCCATCAGAGCAAATAATAATGCGGGCACCAGGCGGATAATAAAGCTGGATACGCTGGCAAAGAGAATTAAGAAAAATTAAAGATAGACGTTCTGCCATATCTGGAGCAGTACCAAGCACTTTATTTCTGTTTGGTGATTTTGTTGGGAATGCTGGTAAAATAAATTCTATAGGTTTTTTGTTCTTGATAAATTGTTCAATTCTGGGCAATTGTACAGTTTTAACAATCTCTTCTTCTTTAGCCGAATCCCTCCCTGAGTCAGTAAGGCGTCTGCGATATTGCAACAACTCACGCAGAATCTGCATAGAAATATTATTAGTGGAAACATTCCCGGAAGTAATATTATTAGCGGTGGTAATTTGCATAATTACGATTTCTCATATATTTGTTGCAAGTATATCTATTTTCAAAATAGATAAATAGCGGTTCAACTAATTGGTATAGGCGAAGTGTAAGATAATGCAATTAAAAGATAATATAATATTTAAGAATATCTAATAATTTATTTAATAATAAACAATATGTTTGAATATGATTTATATAATTAGTCAATATATTTGATTGATTGTTACATTAAGGCACCGTTTAATAGGGTTATTAAAACATTCGTTAACTGGTACGATCACTGCAATTAGGCACTAGTTAAAGTTAAATGAGCGATGTGAAATGAGATTGAGGTTAATTTTATATTGGTCATTTTTTTCTGAAATTGATTCTGAATAAGGTAAATAAGGCATTTTTTCTCTATTAATATATTGTTAATAATTATATGATGTGATTTTTGTATAAGTAAAAATTATGAATTTAATGGGGGAAGATATCATTGCAGTAAATTACTGCATGAGGTTGATCATAAAGACCATTATTATGACTATATCTAGTTATTATCTTTCGTAAATAAAATTGTCCTATAATCCAATCAAATTAGTAATCTTCATTTCATATTCATATCATATGAATGTTATCTTAGAATAAATATTGATGAATAAATCACAGCATAATTATTCAATAGTACAAATGAATATTGGTCTCGATTTTGGCGGGGTGACGTAGAAAAAAGCAGTTATGCAATGTGAGTTAAATTGCAGTACTTCCCCACAGACTGGTAATCAATCATAGGGGAAGTTAACAGTGGTTTAAGAATGGATTTGATGATGTTCAAACGTATCAAGTAATTGCTGAATAAATTCCAGACGTGTCATTCTTTCGTTCAGATCAGTGATGAATTTCAGTTTAGCGGGGCCGTCCAAGCGATAAATTTCAGGTTGTTTTTGTAACAGGCCGATAAGATAAGTTGGATCAACTTTATTTTCCTCACTAAACTCAATGAACCCTCCTTTTTCATGGGCTTCTATTCGTTTAATACCTAATTTCCGAGCTAACAGGCGAATGGCTGCTGATTGTAATAAGTGGCGCCCCGGATCAGGTAATGTGCCGAACCGGTCTATCAATTCAACCTTCAATTCTGCTAATTCTGATGCGTTTTTGGCGCTGGCAATACGTTTATAAAAAGACAAACGCATATTGACATCAGGAATATAATCATCAGGTAACAAAATAGGCATCCGCAATTCAACGTCAGTTTGACTATTGGTTAAGTCTTCAAGTGAAGGTTTTCGGCCTGCTTTTAATGCATCGATAGCGCTTTCTAACAGCTCCATGTAGAGAGTGAAGCCAATTGTTGTCATCTGACCACTTTGTTCTTCACCTAGGAGTTCGCCGGCTCCACGGATTTCAAGATCGTGAGTTGCCAGTGCAAAACCCGCACCTAAATCTTCAAGGGAGGCGATAGCTTCCAGACGTTTGTGTGCATCGGCTGTCATTGCTTTCGGATGTGGTGTCAGCAGGTAAGCATAAGCCTGATGGTGAGAACGTCCGACACGCCCCCGCAATTGATGTAGTTGGGCTAGGCCAAAATGGTCAGCACGTTCAATAATGATGGTATTGGCGCTTGGAATATCGATGCCTGTCTCAATAATGGTGGTACAAATCAGAACATTAAATCGTTGATGATGGAAATCGGTCATCACCCGTTCCAAATCCCGTTCACGCATCTGCCCATGACCAATGGCGATCCGTGCTTCTGGTACTAATTCTTCAAGACGCAGCTTCGCTTTCTCAATATTTTCAACATCATTATAGAGGTAGTAGACTTGACCACCGCGCAAAACTTCACGCAGTATGGCTTCTCGTACCACCAAACTGTCATACTCGCGCACGAAAGTTTTGACGGCCAGACGGCGAGCGGGGGGGGTCGAAATAATTGAGAGATCCCGCATACTACTCATTGCCATATTGAGCGTTCGTGGAATTGGGGTTGCGGTGAGGGTCAGAATATCGACATCGGCACGCATGGCTTTGATCCGCTCTTTGTGGCGAACACCAAACCGGTGCTCTTCATCGACAATTAGCAAACCAAGGTCTTTCCAACGCAAGTCGCTTTGTAGCAGTTTATGTGTGCCAATAATAATATCGACTTTACCTTCGGCTGCCATTTCAACGACTTGTTGCTGTTCCTTGGCGCTGCGGAAACGGGATATCATCTCAATACGTACAGGCCAATTAGCAAAACGGTCGCGGAAATTATCAAAATGTTGCTGAGCCAGCAGGGTTGTCGGAACCAGGACCGCCACCTGCTTGTCATTATGGACTGCCAGAAATGCGGAGCGCATTGCAACTTCGGTTTTGCCAAAGCCTACATCACCGCAAATTAAGCGATCCATAGCGACTGGCTGACACATATCATTCAGAACTGCGTTAATTGCCTGTTCCTGATCTGGAGTTGTTTCAAATGGAAAGCTTTGACAGAATAATTGGTATTGTTCCCAATCATGTTTAAACGCAAATCCTGGTTTTACGGCGCGGTGAGCATAAATGTCAAGCAACTCCGCAGCCACATCGCGTACTTTTTCGGCAGCTTTCTGGCGGGCTTTGTTCCATGCCTCTCCGCCCAATTTATGTAATGGGGCATTTTCATCAGCACCACCTGCGTAGCGACTGATCAAATGCAGGGAAGAGACCGGAACATAAAGTTTGTCGTTACCAGCATAGCTTAAGATCAGATATTCAGCTTTGATACCACCTGCTTCTAGCGTAGTTAGCCCTTGGTAACGGCCAACGCCATGTTCCAAATGGACCACTGGCTGGCTGGGGCGTAATTCTGCAAGGTTACGGATCAGGGTATCGGTGTTAATCGTGCGTCGGGTATCTTGACGGCGGCGAACAACACGTTCACCAAGCATGTCGCTTTCACAGATTAGAACCAGTTCATTCTTTGTATCGATAAAACCATGTTCAGCGGCACCAATCATCAAAAAGTGACCTGGCTGTTGTGCTTGATACAATTTGCTGATTTTAATGGGTTTAATCTTTATTCGTGACAATAATTCCTGTAACGTTTCTTTCCGTCCTTCACTCTCAACAGAGAAAATAACGCGGCCACTGAATTGTTCAAGGAAACGGCGAAGCTTATCCAGAGGTGCCTTATTTTGCGCAACAACGGAGAGATCGGGCAGCAGTTGATAATCAAGATTTACGTGACTCGCTTTTTTGCTCAATTCTTCTGCTTTAAGTTGAATGCGGGGCCAGTTTTTTAGCGCTGAGAATAAATTATCAACCGGAAGCCAAAGCTCTTCTGGGGGTAAGAGAGGGCGCATTGGGTCAATTTTACGGCTCTCAAAGCGTTGTTGAATGTCTTGCCAAAAACGTTCAGCGGAATGGTTTATCTCTTGACTGATAAGCAAGGTGTTGTCGGGTAGATAATCAAACAATGAAGGCAAGGGTTGGCTAAAAAACAACGGTTGCCAGTATTCTATCCCGGCCGGTAACGTACCTTTACTGACTTGCTGATAAATATGCTCATTGTCACGACGGACTTCAAAACGTTCCCGCCACTGGCTGCGAAACAGTTCAATAGTCTCTTTATCTGTTGGGAATTCATGAGCAGGCAGTAGGTTGATTTGTTTAACCTCAGTCAGCGTGCGTTGGCTGTCAACATCGAAAATGCGTAAGCTATCGATTTCATCATCGAAAAAATCAATACGATAGGGATGCTCACTTCCCATTGGGAAAATATCAAGTAGTGCGCCACGAGTAGCGAATTCGCCGTGTTCAAGAACTTGTTCGACACTACGATAGCCAGCTTGTTCTAATTCAGTACGGAGTTTATCTCGTGAGAGCCTCTGATCTTTATGCATAACTAGTGCATGCCCGTTAAGGTACTCATGAGGGCAAACCCGTTGCATTAAGGTATTTATCGGCAGGATTAAAACACCTTTGGTCATCGTCGGCAGACGGTAAAGTGTAGACAGACGGTTGGAAATGATTTCCTGATGAGGAGAGAAGCTGTCATAGGGCAGTGTTTCCCAATCGGAAAGGAGATCAACAGAGCAGTCGGTAAACTGATGGATTTCATCATGCAGACGTAAGGCGTTTTGCATATCCTTGGTTATCAGTACGACAGGGCCTGGATGGCGTTCGACAATTTCAGCACACTCTACAGCGCAAGCTGCGCCAGTAAGTTGGCCTAATTGACGGTTATCACCGCGACGTTCGGGAAGTTTATAACGATATTTTGAGGACATAGGCGTAAATGTGTTCTCTATGATTCAGTCCATTCCCAACAGGCTTTCGACACATAGTGGTCTTCGAGTAAACACGCTGGCTGGTTGAGAGAAAATAAAAAAACCACAGAATCTGGATGTTGGTGGTTCCATAAAATATAACTACCCTTTATTATCCCCGAACACTTTGCTTTGGCAACAGGGGCGTAACAGATTTCATGTTTCAATCTGTCTCATTATTTATAGGTTTGCGGTATATGCGTGGTCGGGCGGCTGATAAATTTGGTCGGTTTGTTTCTTGGCTGTCAGCAATTGGCATTACTCTCGGTGTTGCCGCATTAATTACAGTATTGTCCGTGATGAATGGTTTTGAGCGTTCATTGGAAACCAGTATTCTTGGTTTTATGCCACAGGCGGTTGTGACGTCGGTAAATGGCTCGCTAGACCCAAAAGCGCATCCTGCCAGTGAACTTGCGGATCTAAAGCAGGTTAACAGGATTACGCCATTGGTGATGGGTGATGTGGTATTGCAAAGCGCCCGGAATGTCGGTGTTGGTGTAATGTTGGGTATCGCTTTTGATGAATATGAACCGCTGACTGAATATTTAACCGGCGCTTATCGTCATCAACTTGCACCCGGTAGCTACAATGCTATTTTGGGCGAAAGAGTGGCCGGGGAGCTTGGAGTAAAACGCGGTGATCGCATTCGCCTGATGGTACCTGGTGCAAGTCAGTTGACACCAATGGGGCGTATTCCCAGTCAGCGTCTATTTACTGTTATTGGCACTTTTGCGTCTAATAGCGAAGTCGATGGCACACAGATTCTGGTTAATCAGCAAGATGCTGCTCGTCTGATGCGCTATCCGCCAGGTCACATTACTGGCTGGCGTCTCTATCTCTCAGAACCATTGGCTGTAGATAGTTTGAGCTTACAAACCCTACCAGAAGGGTTGTTATGGAAGGATTGGCGCGAACGTAAAGGTGAATTTTTCCAAGCGGTCAGGATGGAAAAAAATATGATGGGCTTATTGTTAAGCCTGATTATTGCCGTGGCTGCATTCAATATCATCACTTCGCTTGGTTTACTGGTAATGGAAAAACAGGGAGAAGTGGCGATTTTGCAGACACAGGGACTGGTACGTCGTCAGGTTATGGCGATTTTTATGATCCAGGGAGCGGGAGCCGGGATCATCGGCACTTTACTGGGAACTGGGCTTGGTGTTCTGCTTTCCAGTCAGCTTAATAACTTAATGCCACTTATTGGCTTATTGACCTCAGGTGTTGAGCTGCCTGTTGCCATTGAGCCGCTACAGGTTGCTACAATCGCAATTTCAGCGATGGCGATTGCCCTATTGTCTACGTTATATCCTTCCTGGCGTGCTGCTGCCATCCAACCTGCTGAGGCTTTGCGTTATGAATAATCAACCACTATTGTTGTGTAATAATCTGTGTAAAAAATACCAGGAAGGTCAAGTACTGACCGAAGTGCTGAAAAATGTCACTTTTGCTATCAATCAGAGTGAAATGATGGCGATTGTGGGAAGTTCCGGCTCAGGTAAGAGTACGCTTCTGCATTTGCTTGGTGGGTTGGATACACCGACTTCTGGTGAAGTCCTTTTTAAAGGGCACTCTTTGAATAAAATGTCCTCTGGAGCCAGAGCAGAACTGCGAAATCATGAATTGGGCTTTATTTATCAGTTTCACCATCTGTTGCCAGATTTTAATGCGATCGAGAATGTCGCTATGCCACTGTTGATCGGCGGTAAAAATCGCGGTCAGGCACGGAAGAAAGCATTCGAAATGCTGGCGGCTGTTGGTTTGGAGAAGCGCGCTCATCACCGTCCATCAGAATTGTCAGGGGGAGAACGCCAGCGTGTGGCAATTGCCAGAGCGTTGGTTAATGAACCTTCTTTAGTTTTAGCGGATGAACCTACCGGTAACCTCGATTTACGTAATGCAGATAGCATCTTTGCATTACTGGGTGAGCTTAACCGGCAGCAAGGCACGGCATTTCTGGTTGTCACCCATGATTTGAATCTCGCTGGCAGATTAAATCGTCAGGTGGAGATGCGTGATGGTTATTTACAGGATGAATTGACCGTGACGGGAGTGTTGTAATGGCGAATTTGCCTCTCTCTTTGGTCACTGCCTTGCGATTTAGTCGCGGGCGCCGCCGGGGCGGTATGGTCTCTCTGATTTCTGTGATTTCTACGCTAGGGATTATGCTTGGTGTCGCTGTTCTCATTATTGGTCTAAGTGCCATGAATGGTTTTGAACGAGAATTGAGAAACCGCATCCTTTCTGTTGTTCCTCATGGTGAAATTTATACGGTTCATCAGCCTTTTGAACAGTGGCAGCCTGCATTGGAACGGGTAAAAAACACTATCGGTGTGGTTGCTGCTTCACCTTATATTACTTTCACTGGATTGATGGAAAAAGGTGCCAGCTTGCATGCGGTTCAGGTGAAAGGGGTTGATTTAACCACTGAGGCTCAGGTCAGCTCATTACCACAATTTGTACAAGATAATGCTTGGCAAAATTTTCAGGCGGGTCATCAACAGGTCATTCTGGGGCAGGGAGTCGCTAATGCCTTGAAGGTTAAACAGGGTGACTGGCTGACTGTTATGATCCCGAACAATGATCCCGAAATGAAATTGTTGCAACCAAAACGGATTCGTTTACAAGTTAGCGGAATTTTTCGATTGAGTGGTTTGCTTGATCATAGTTTGGCTTTGGTCCCTTTGGCCGATGCTCAACAATATTTGGATTATGGGCAAGGGATCACTGGCATTGCGATCAAGGTTGATGATGTGTTTGCCGCTGATCAACGAGTAAGGCTTGCCGGGGAAGCATCACAGGAATATGTCTATATCAGCAGTTGGATAAGAAATTATGGCTATATGTATCATGATATTCAGATGGTACGTAGCATTATGTATCTGGCGATGATTCTGGTGATTGGCGTGGCGTGTTTTAATATCGTTTCTACCCTGATTATGGCGGTAAAAGATAAAAGCGGTGATATTGCTATCCTGCGAACCCTCGGCGCTAAGGATAGGCAAATTAGAGCGGTTTTTCTCTGGTATGGGTTACTGACGGGGATGACGGGCAGTATTGCCGGTGCTATAGCTGGCGTGTTGGCATCACTGAATCTGACGGCGCTTATTCATGGGCTGGAAAAGCTGATCGGGCATCAATTTCTTTCCGGTGATGTTTACTTCATTGATTTCCTGCCATCTGAGTTACATGGCATGGATGTTCTGTATGTTCTGGCGACGGCTCTGATTCTGAGTTTATTAGCCAGTTGGTATCCGGCGAGACGAGCAAGTAGACTTGATCCGGCACGAATTTTAAGTGGAAAATAATTAATCTATTATTGGCATGGGCTAATCAAAAACGTTATGGTATAAAAAATACAAACCTAAGCAATATTTAAGAAATCTTGAAGGAAATCAGTATGCGAGTTTGTCGTCGGCTTAGTCGGCTTGGTCGGCTTCGTAAGGTTAAGCGTTTGAGACAGCAGAGATTTCGTAGCCGGATTTTTTATAGGGATAATCGTTTGGCGATTAATATGAAAAAACCTTACATTGTGGTATTGACAGGAGCCGGTATTTCGGCCGAATCGGGTATTCGGACTTTCCGCTCCTCTGATGGGTTGTGGGAAGAACATCGGGTGGAAGATGTTGCTACACCTGAGGGATTTCAGAAGGATCCTGAATTGGTGCAGGCATTTTATAATGCCCGGCGTCATCAACTTCAGCAATCAGAAATAAAACCGAACGCAGCGCATTATGCTTTAGCCGCGCTGGAGCATGAGCTTGGCGATAATTTTTTGTTGATTACTCAGAATATCGATAATCTTCATGAGCGGGCAGGCAGCTATCGCACGGTGCATATGCATGGTGAGTTGTTCAAAATTCGTTGTTGCCAATCTGGGCAAGTGTTTGAGTGGACAGACGATTTGACGACAGATGAACGTTGCCATTGTTGTCAGTTCCCCTCGCCATTGCGTCCACATGTTGTTTGGTTTGGTGAAATGCCTTTGGAGATGGAACGGATCTATTCTGCACTGGCTCAGGCAGATATTTTTATCGCTATCGGCACCTCTGGTCATGTTTATCCTGCGGCTGGATTTGTACATGAAGCTAAACTGGCAGGGGCACACACGGTAGAGCTGAACCTGGAACCGAGTCAAGTAGAAAGTTTATTTGATGAAAAGCATTATGGACCAGCCAGTAAGATAGTAGATGAGTATGCTCGAAGGTTAATTGAGAGTATTAAAGAATTTAAAGCTGATTTAACGCAATAATTATTGTGTTTCTCTTCCTCATAATGGGTAGCTAAATCCCTGGGGGAAGAGAATAATGGACAGATTACTAGAACGTTTTTTTAAATACATATCTTTTGATACTCAGTCAAAGCCGTCAGCAAAGACGATTCCCAGTAGTCATGGGCAGCTCGAACTCGCCAAAGCGCTGAAACAGGAGTTGATCGAATTAGGTTTTTCTAATGTGGTACAGGATGCTCATGGCTGTGTTATGGCAACATTACCTGCCAATACATCTTGGCCTGTACCTGCTATCGGTTTTATTGCTCACCTTGATACTTCACCTGATTTTTCTGGGAAAAATATAAGTCCACAAATGTTGGAAAATTATCGAGGTGGTGAAATTGCTCTGGGTGCGGGTAATGAAGTGTTATCGCCGGTTATGTTTCCTATCTTGCATAATATGTTGGGGAAAACCTTGATTACCACCGATGGTAAAACGCTGCTTGGTGCCGATGATAAAGCGGGTATTGCAGAAATCATTACTGCAATGGTTCGTCTGAAAAATAGCAATATCTTACATGGTGATATTCGAATTGCGTTTACACCTGATGAGGAGATAGGTAAGGGAGCACGCTATTTTGATATTAATTCATTTGATGCTGAGTGGGCATACACCGTAGATGGTGGTGGTGTAGGTGAACTGGCATTTGAAAATTTCAATGCAGCGGTAGTAACCGTTAAGATTGTTGGTAATAATGTTCACTCTGGTAGTGCTAAAAATGTGATGATCAATGCTTTATCACTGGCGATCCATATCCATCAAGCATTGCCATCGGAAGAGACACCGGAACATACCGATGGATATGAAGGTTTCTATCATTTGCAACGTATTAAAGGCACGGTTGAGTGTGCTGAAATGCACTATATCATTCGTGATTTTGATCGGAATAACTTCGAAAAACGTAAAAAGAAGATGATTAAAATTGCTGAAAAAGCCGGTGAGGGGCTGCATCCGGGTTGTTATATCGAACTGACTATCGATGACAATTATTACAATATGCATGATGAAGTTATCAAATATCCGCATGTTATTGAGATTGCCAAACAAGCAATGCTGGATTGTAATATTGAACCCGTTATTAAACCGATTCGTGGTGGTACTAATGGCGCACAATTGTCGTTTCGTGGTTTACCTTGCCCGAATATATTCATGGGGGGGTATAATTATCATGGCAAACATGAATTTGTTTCGTTGGAAGGAATGGAGCAGGCTGTAAGTGTTGTCATACGTATTGCTGAATTAACCGCACTGTTGTCTAAAAAGTCGGAAATGAGTCAGGCGTTTTGCAGCACTAGTTAATTTGATCGGATATTAACGGCAAATCCGGGCACTACAAGTTCTTAACAAACTGTGCGGAATTCTCCTTCCTGAATGCTAATTGAGAGCGAAGCGAACTTAAGAAGCCCCCACTATAATCACTTGTGATTTAGTGGGGAGAGTTAGTCACCAGGCCGTGAGTTAATAACGAGTTTAGACGTTGAACAAATTAATGGCCTTTGATAACTATATTGAAATCAACCTTATTGAAATTAACCTCTTGAGGTGAGGTATCAATCATTAAAGTACCAGTAACCACTATTGACCAATGCGGTGAGCAGTCTGATAAAACGAACATCATCTATCGCTTCACCAAGCATTTCTGCATTAATTTCATAATGGCGGCAAAGAACATCAGCCGCTTTAATATGAGGTGTATCTATTAATTCACCGTTAACAAAGCACTGATCACCAACCCGGATAACCCGTAATCCGTTAAGGCGGTGGAGATTTTCACCTTGTTTCATTAATTCATAAATTTCATCACTTTCATAAGGTGGCTCTGGTGGAGCAATATCAAGTTCATGCCGTGACTGAGAGATGAATTCACCAAACCATTGCTGGAAAGTGTCAGGCTGTGCTAATAACTCGTTCATCATGGTGTGTAGCGCTGATAGTTCATGCGGTTGGACCAGCGCCGGATTTTCGCGGAAAGTCAGATCGGGATCGCTATAACGATAGCTGCCTAAATCACTAGCCAGCACATAATCGGCGAAGCTACTGAACAGTTCACGGGAATTGGGGGCGCGGAAACCAACTGAATAATTTAGTGAATCTTCGATGGAATAACCTTCATGAGGAAATCCTGGTGGGATATAGAGAATATCACCTGGTTCCATCTCTTCGTCAATAACGGCATTAAAGGGATCGACCTGTAATAGATCGGGGTGAGGGCAGCGTTGTTCCATTGGTAGCTTTTCCCCAACGCGCCAGCGACGGCGGCCCATTCCTTGAATGATAAACACATCGTATTGATCTAGATGCGGACCAACACCACCACCGGGAACGGAGAAGGAGACCATCAGATCATCTATCCGCCAGTCAGATAATACGCGGAATGGTTGCATTAATGCGGCGGAAGGATGGTGCCAGTGATTAACCGCTTGTACCAGCAGTGACCACTCTTTTTCACCTAAATGATCGTAACTTTCGAATGGACCATGAGAGACATCCCAACGGCCATTTTTCTGGCTGACCAGACGGCAGTCAACTTCATTTTCCATAGCCAGCCCCGCGAGTTCATCGGGAGTGAGGGGATCAATGAATTGACGGAAGCCTTGTTTAATCAGTAAAGGCCGTTTTTGCCAATGATTATGCAAAAATGCCTGCCAGTCCAGATTCAACTGATAGTCCATAGTGACATCCTGAGTGTGAAGTGAATTTCAAGGTATTATAACGAATAGTTAAACTCAGTATCAGACTACACTGGCATATTTAACTAATCATCGTCATTAATTTGCTGGCATCGGAACATAACGCAAATTCTGGCACCACCAAGTGGACTGTCACTGATACTGATATCGCCTTTATATTGTTCGATAATTTCAGAAGCAATTGACAATCCAAGCCCTTGACCAGGCTTCAAAGTATCAACACGTTGACCTCGCTGGAAAATCATGTCCCATTTTTCAATTGGCACCCCTGGACCATCGTCATCGACAATAATCATTACCGAATCGTGATCAATCGTCACAGAGATCTCAACAAATTTAAGGCAGTACTTACAGGCGTTTTCCAACACATTACCCATGACTTCCATAAAATCATTTTTCTCACCAAGCCAAGTGATCTCCGGTGAGACATCTAACGTGAGACTGACACCTTTACGCTGATAGACTTTTGTTAAAGCGCTGCACAGGCTATCTAGTAAAGCAGGGACAGAAGAGATTTTCCGCATAATAGTGCTGTGTTCACTGCGCATACTGGCACGATGCAGATAATAGCCTATCTGCTGAGAAATACGGCCAATTTGCTCAAGCATGATGGGTTCTGCCTGTTGAATAGTCATTTGTTTGCTGTCACGCAAAGAACGGAGAGTTGATTGTAAAACAGCCAGTGGCGTTTTCAAGCTGTGTGTCAGATCAGCCAGTGTTGTTCGGTATTTTGTATAGCGATTGCGTTCATTATTGAGCAACACATTAAGGTTACGAACTAGCCCCCGCAGCTCTGTCGGTGGGTTTTCATCCAGTTTTTCCCGTTCACCTTTTTCTAATGAACTGATCTGATGAATAAGCGATTTAATTGGCCGTAAACTCCAGTGTGCTGCCAGCCAGATTAATGGGATAACCAGAATAAGATTGGCAATTAATACATAACCGAACCATTCCCACACCAGAACCGATTTTTGTAAATCCTGTGGAATGGTATCGATGACTACAATCGTTAACGCTGGCAAATGAGCTGTCGCACTATATCTGTTGACAGAAACGGAGTGAGTTAGCTCATTATCTTCATTTTCGTCAAGTGAATTAAGTTTACCTAATTGTCCTTGTGTGTTAGCCGAGTTTTTTAGCAAATCCCGGCTGCTTTTTAGATCAGTATCCAGTTCATATAAACCGTCTTCTTTTAACCATTCACTAGGAATAGAGTTTTCGACTTTTGGGATATGGTGTTGACGCCAGAGGATGGTACCTTTGTTGTTATAAATCAGAACCAATGATGGGTTATTCAATGTGAAATTGGGGGGTACTGAAATATCCAGCTGATTGTTATTCCACTGAGCAAGGCTGAAAAATAGATTACTCTGACTGCGTAGCAGTGTATAAGCGGTTTTATCAAAACTGACCAGGTAACCGACAATGGCAACAATACCGTAAGACATGGTAAGAGCAAGAATAACAGCAGCCGTTGCCATTAAAAACCGGGTACGGAGTGAGAAAGGCTGCTTTTTGTGCTTAAGCACTTTTTTACCCATGAAAGTTTTACACATCAAAGCGATAGCCTTGGCCCCGGACAGTCACGATAGCTTCATAAGGCCAAATATCTAATATTTTTTTTCTTAGTCGGCCAATTAAGACATCGATGGAGTGACCTTCGCGTAATTCAGCATCGGGATATAATTGGCGCATTAATGACTCTTTAGTGACAACTTTGTCACTATTACACATCAGTATTTCAATGATTCGGTATTCAAACGCCGTTAGTTTGACGCTCTCCCCGTAAACTGTAAATTCCTTGCGTGACAGATCAATTTTGAAAGGTGGAAATTCAATAATCTGAGAAACCAGCCCATTATTACGGCGTAGGAGTGCCTGCATACGGGCAATAATTTCCTCAAGATGAAAGGGTTTGGTAACATAATCATCTGCTCCTGCATCAAGAACCGTGACTTTTTCTTGCCAGCTTTCGCGGGCGGTCAAAACAAGAATGGGGAGTTTTTCATCTTTTTGGCGCCAGCGACGAATCAAACTCAAACCATCTTCTCCGGGCAAACCAAGATCAACAATGGCAATATCGGGTTCGCTCTCGACCAGATAGTAATCGGCTTCTTTGGCGTTTGCAGCGGCATCAACTAGATGACCGGTGTCGCGAAGCTGTACCGTTAAATGGTGACGCAGTAACATGTTGTCTTCAACGATCAATATCCGCATGGAATAATCCTTCTCAACTCCAGCAGGCAGTTATTGTAATAATCAATTCATTCGGACTGTTATATAGACAAAACTGCCGGTAAAAAATTCAATGTCATGGTTCTGGCTGAATATGTTAGATACATGGATCTGTAACAGCAAGACGTTAAGTGGAAATAGAGAATATAACTTTAAAGTATGTTTGGGATTGGTTTATATAAGAGTAGCAACAGACGGATGTTTTATCCGTCTGTTGAATATCAACTACTTCAATTCATCAACCAGTGTAATTGCACGGCCAATATAATTTGCCGGCGTCATGGTTTTCAGTCGTATTTTCTCTTCTTCCGGTAAATCCAGCCCATCGATAAAGGTTTTCATTCCTTCACTATTGACGCGTTTGCCACGGGTAAGTTCTTTGAGTTTTTCATAAGGCTTTTCGATACCATAGCGACGCATTACTGTCTGGATAGGTTCAGCAAGCACTTCCCAGTTTTGATCTAGCTCATCCAGTAAGTGCTGCTCATTGACTTCCAACTTATTTAAGCCTTTCATCGTAGCTTGATAAGCGATCAGAGCATATCCCAGGCCAACACCAAGGTTACGTAATACGGTTGAATCAGTCAGATCTCGTTGCCAACGGGAAATCGGTAACTTGCTTGCCAGATGACCAAATACCGCATTTGCCAGCCCCAAATTGCCTTCAGAGTTTTCAAAATCAATTGGATTGACTTTGTGTGGCATAGTGGAAGAACCGATTTCACCGGCAACTGTTTTCTGTTTGAAATGGTTAAGTGCGATGTAACCCCAAATGTCACGGTCGAAATCGATCAGAATCGTGTTGAAACGGGCGATGGTATCGAACAATTCAGCAATATAATCATGGGGTTCGATTTGGGTCGTGTATGGATTCCATGTGATGCCGAGTGAAGTCACAAAAGTTTCACTAAACTGATGCCAATCAACCTGTGGGTAAGCGGCTATATGGGCATTATAGTTACCCACGGCGCCATTAATTTTGCCGAGTATTTCGGCTTGTTCCAGTTGACGATACTGGCGTTCCATTCGGTGAGCAACATTGGCAAACTCTTTACCAACCGTGGAAGGTGTGGCTGGTTGGCCGTGAGTGCGAGATAACAGGGGTAAGTCTCGATATTCACTCGCCATTTTTTTGATGGTATCAATCATCTGGCGCCATTGAGGTAAAAGTACTTCTTCACGGGCTGTTTGTAGCATCAGCGCATAAGCTAGATTGTTAATATCTTCAGAAGTACAGGCAAAGTGAATAAACTCAGAAACTTGATGTAGTGCAGGAATATGCGCAACTTTCTCTTTCAGAAAATATTCCACTGCTTTGACATCGTGGTTAGTGGCGCGTTCGATAGTTTTAATACGCATTGCATCCTGTTCATTGAAATTTGCGATGATTTCATTCAGGTAAGCGTTTGCGTCTGTATCAAAAGCGGGAACTTCTTTAATTTCAGCACATTCTGCCAGTTTTTGCAGCCAACGTACTTCAACCTGCACGCGGAATTTCAGTAAGCCAAACTCACTAAAAATGGTACGTAATGCGCTGACTTTATCGCCGTAACGGCCATCGATTGGAGAAACAGCAGTCAGTGAGGATAATTCCATTGGTAGCAACTCCCGGATTTTATTTAACAATGAGAAAGAATATCTTTCGCCTGTTGGATCAGGCGTTGACGAGAAAACATTAATTGCAAGCGACCACCGCCAACTTGTTGCCATAAGACCGCGCAACGGACGCCAGCCAGTAGAATAGCCCGGACTTTCGCTTGTACAAGTGGATTGCGCAGAATATCAGGGGAACCAGTCACTTGGATACGTGGACCTAATGGGCTGATAACATCGACATAAATACCGGCCAACGCGTTGAACATCCCTTCTGACATGGGTTCGAAATATGCCTGTTGACGTTCTAGTAAACTGATACGGTTACCCAATGCATCGGAAGCTGCCTGATTTTTAATTAGCCGGCGCTCCAATGCTATCAGACTCAAGATATAGCGGGTAAGATCGGCAGAAATACCATTGTTAGAACTATTAAACATCCCTAGCATTGCGTTCAGCCCAATTTTCAGATTGCGTTCATGATTGCCGAACACATCTAAAACAGATGCCGGGTTGGTGTTTAAAATGCTATTAACCATAGTGGCGACAGCATCAGTATCACACTGGTTTTCATGAGAAAGTTGTTGTACCAAGCGACCTGACTGGCAAATTCCCGCCAGCGCTAGTGTAATGTTGTAATAATTCTTTGCCACAATTACTCCTGCAAACGTTGTTCGATCACTCCACCGCCAAGACAAACTTCACCCTGATAAAAGACGGCTGATTGGCCGGGGGTGACTGCGGCGACAGGGTTAGCAAAACGGACTTCTATTTTATCTTCGTTTATGGGGGTGACAGTGCAAGGAATATCTTGCTGACGATAACGTGTTTTGACGACGCAATGGATTTCTTCAGTTAATGTCTGTCTGTCAACCCAGTGAAGTTGCTGAGCAATAAGGCCGGTAGACATTAAACGAGGGTGTTCATGCCCTTGTGCCACGATCAGGATATTGTTCTGAACGTCTTTATCTATGACATACCACGGCTCTTCGCTGCCTTCTTTCGTTCCACCGATTCCCAGACCTTTACGTTGACCCAGTGTGTGGTACATCAGCCCCTGATGTTCACCAAGGGATTCTCCATCTACTGTCATAATCGGGCCAGGTTTGGCTGGTAAATAACGGCCAAGGAAGTCACGGAATTTGCGCTCGCCAATAAAACAGATACCGGTGGAATCTTTTTTCTTTGCCGTCACCAGACCAATTTTTTCAGCGATACGACGGACCTCCGGTTTTTCCAGTTCACCGACCGGAAATAGGCTTTGAGCAATTTGCTGGTGGCTCAACGTGTATAAGAAGTAGCTTTGGTCTTTATTATTATCCAGCCCCCGTAATAATTGGCTTTTACCGTTAATATCTCTGCGGCGAACATAATGACCTGTTGCGATGTAATCCGCGCCTAAATCCTCAGCAGCAAATTCCAGAAATGCTTTAAACTTAATTTCTTTGTTGCATAGAATATCTGGGTTAGGTGTTCTGCCTGCTCTATATTCAGAGAGAAAATGTTCGAAAACATTATCCCAATATTCGGCGGCAAAATTGACGGTATGAAGTTCGATGCCTAACTTATCACAAACGGATTGGGCATCAGCCAGATCAGTCGCGGCTGAACAGTACTCTTCATCATCATCTTCTTCCCAATTCTTCATGAACAAGCCAGCCACTTGATAACCTTGCTGTTGTAGCAAATAGGCGGAAACGGAAGAATCTACACCGCCGGACATGCCGACAATGACTTTTTTCTGGCTGTTATCTGACATGGGAATCTCACTGGAGAAAAAAACAAGCGCCGTACTTTAACACGTTGCAAATCGGGGTGCATCAAACGTATCACTGTTTTGTTATTAAATAAACGGAGAAACATAACTATCCAGTAGGGTGAGAGGATGCTTTTTGTTTTGAAGGTAACAGCGAATACTTTCTGCGACGAGTGGAGAACGAAGATAATGGCTACTGAATATTTGCTCTGCTGTAACCCAATGGCAACAGTCAATATCATGGTCTTGTGGATGGGTTACTGTTTGTTGTTCCATTTCAACCAGAAACAGAAAACGGATAAAGGGGGTGCCGTCTGGTGCAACCCACTGATGAACTTTCAGCAGTGCTTGCGGCTTAGCCTGAATACCGGTTTCTTCCCATAATTCGCGTTCCGCCGCTTGTAACAATGTTTCACCAGCCTCAAGATGACCAGCGGGTTGATTCCATACTGCTTTGCCATTAATTGTCTCTTCAACTACCAGGAATTTATTCTGGGCATGGACAACACAGGCAACTGTGATGTGGGGGCTAAACAAAATTGATCTCCTTCCATTCACCGGGTTCCATCTTGCCTAATTGTAAGTTTCCCATACTAAAACGAATCAGCCGAAGTGTAGGAAAACCGATATGTGCTGTCATTCTGCGCACTTGACGATTTCGGCCTTCATAAAGTGTTATTTTTAACCAGCTTACCGGAATATTTTTACGTTCACGAATCGGTGGATGGCGATTCCAGAGCCATGTCGGTTCATGAACTAACTCGACACCTGCGGGTAGGGTAGGCCCATCTTTTAATATGATGCCATTGCGTAACTTATTGAGAGAGATTTCATCTGGAACGCCTTCAACTTGCACATAATAAACTTTGGCTGTTTTTTTATTCGGTTGGGTTAGCTGTGCTTGAAGTTTACCGTCATTCGTCAGAATTAATAATCCTTCACTGTCACGATCTAAACGCCCGGCAGCATACACATTAGGGAACGGGATAAAATCTTTTAACGTTGTTCTGCCCATTTCATCAGTGAATTGGGGTAAAACATCATAGGGTTTGTTAAATATCAACACTCGACGAGGTACTGTTGGTTTTTTGACAGAATGCGATATTTTTCTTTGGCTGAATCGGTTAAGTTTGTGTTTTTTAATAGCGAAATTTGTCATCATAGATCACTGAATAAAATGGAAGGGGTATTATACATTAGTCTGCTATCAATTGGCGTTCGCAGAATATTCAAGTAGTATTGACACGTCCCTTACAAAAAATTAACAAGGTATTACGCTTACTTGAAAGGAGAGGTTAATGGAAAGCAAAGTAGTTATTCCGGCGGAAGGTAAAAAAATAACAGTCGACGCTAAAGGTAAACTGATTGTTCCGAATAACCCGGTCATCCCTTATATCGAAGGGGATGGGATTGGTGTCGATGTTACCCCTGCAATGTTGAAAGTTGTTGATGCAGCGGTTCAGAAAGCTTATCAGGGTGAGCGTAAAATTTCCTGGATGGAAATCTACACCGGTGAAAAATCGACTCATGTATACGGTAAAGATGTTTGGTTGCCGGATGAAACGTTGGATCTGATCCGTGAATATCGCGTCGCCATTAAAGGTCCTCTGACGACGCCGGTTGGTGGCGGTATTCGTTCTCTGAACGTAGCATTGCGCCAGCAATTAGATCTGTATGTTTGCCTTCGTCCTATTCGTTATTACCAGGGAACGCCAAGCCCGGTCAAACAACCTGAATTGACCGATATGGTTATTTTCCGTGAAAACGCGGAAGATATTTACGCCGGTATTGAATGGAAAGCGGGGTCTGCCGAAGCGGATAAAGTGATTAAATTCCTGCAAGAAGAGATGGGCGTCAATAAAATCCGTTTCCCACAGCAATGTGGTATCGGTGTGAAACCCTGTTCTGAAGAGGGCACTAAACGCTTAGTTCGTGCTGCCATCGAATACGCAATTGATAATGACCGTGAATCTGTCACTCTGGTTCACAAAGGCAACATTATGAAGTTCACCGAAGGTGCTTTCAAAGACTGGGGTTATCAGCTTGCTCGTGAAGAGTTCGGCGGTGAACTGTTGGATGGCGGTCCTTGGGTGAAAATTAAAAATCCGAAAAACGGTAAAGAGATCATTGTCAAAGATGTCATCGCAGATGCGTTTCTACAACAGATTCTGTTGCGCCCTGCCGAGTATGATGTTATCGCCTGTATGAACCTGAATGGTGACTATATTTCTGATGCACTAGCTGCTCAGGTTGGTGGTATTGGTATCGCTCCGGGAGCAAACATCGGTGATGAATGTGCTCTGTTTGAAGCGACTCATGGTACAGCACCTAAATATGCCGGTCAGGATAAGGTGAATCCAGGTTCTGTGATTCTTTCCGCTGAAATGATGCTGCGTCACATGGGGTGGACAGAAGCCGCGGATCTGATCGTTAAAGGTATGGAAGGCGCGATTGCTGCGAAGACCGTGACTTATGATTTCGAACGTCTGATGGAAGGTGCTAAGCTGCTGAAATGCAGTGAATTTGGTGACGCGATTATTCAGCATATGTAATCTGCCATCTTGCGAAAACTTCACGGTAGTTAATGCTTCCGTGAGGTTTTCTAACTGCTATAGAGGATCACTTCACTGACGGAGCTTTTTGGATAACTGCCATAAAGGCAATTTTATGTATTTTCTTCCTAAATAAAGCTTTAGCTGGTTTTTTATTCTGTTTTCAGGTGGTTATCTGTCGTTTTTACCTTTTTATGCTTTATAGCCTTAATTGGAAAATCTCAAGTACTTAAAGGTATATATTGTTGTTTTATTAAGCGTAAAATTTTGCAAGTCATGTATGGCAGAGTGTATACTGAGGTTAATATTCGTTCTGTCTGATAGGGAGAGGGGGTAAAAGATGAGTAGCTCAGATGATAAAAAAATAGAGTTTAGTACGAGTGATGTACTGAATGCTCTCTTACATCGCGGGCAGAATATGCAACATCTTGCAACTCAGGAAAGTGTGGATAATCTGCGCCGTGAGACCGAGGTTAACTTTGCATCACTTGATAAACGCTTTGAATCTATTGATAAACGTTTTGAATCTATTGATAAGCGATTCGAATTAATAGATAGACGCTTCGAATCTATTGATAAACGTTTTGATGTTATGGATAAGCGTTTTGAATCCATAGATAAGCGTTTTGATAAACTTGAAGGTAAATTTGATCGACTTCAATGGTTTATTGTTGCTGCGGCGCTGGCGTTGCTATTCAAAGAATATATTTTTAAGGCGGTGGCTGTTATCCAGTAACTTGCAACCTCTTGCAAGCAAGTTACTGCTAACTCATTCTTCTATCCATTATTTCCTCCCTTTTTCATTGCCTTTTGCTACGGTGTTTTCCAGCTCATACTGAAATGGTCTGAGCTGTGTTGAATTTCTTTGCTCGGATGATCAACTTTTGGGGCAGTGCAGAACCGCGCGAAAGCTCGTTTAAAGCTTGAATATAAGGCAGCGTGGAGGCATATCATGGATCCGTATTGAATCCTACTTCTCATTGGCTAAATGCTGCTCGTGCTAGTTCTCATCGAGTGCAATTCGCAATCTTCTAAATTTGTAGAGAATTGCGAACTTATGGCAAATATTTGGCCATTTTTTTCCAATAATCCGATGAGAGTTTTCATGCCAACCAAAGTAGGAGACTTAAAATTTCTATCTTGAGAAGGAGTTGGATGATTAGCTTGGTTTGATGAACGATAAGTAGATATGAGAAGTTAAAACTGGATAGTTAATTTAATAGCGTGTAAAAATCTTTATTATTGGTGTATTTAGGCAAAACCGCTAACGGGAGTTTGTTCTCCCGCTGGTTTTATAACTGTAAATAAAGTACTTACTGTATAATATTTGAAATATTATTATTTAGTTATTGTTTTTCCTTATTAAGAATTTTTTCATATTCCTCCCAAACGACAGATAATGGTGAACTTAAACAACAAATGGATATTGAACCTCCTGATGGAGGGTGATATTCATATTTAGATCTCCCACGATAGACTCTTATAGGTAAATTGTTATCAGTGGGATTCTTCCTTTTTCTTCTTAACATCATTCATAACCTCAACGTATATTGTTTAAATTATGCATTTAGAATAAAAGTGAGATATTTATACAATATTAACTTCATAAACATATTTTTTTTGTAAAAGATAACAAATGAAAATATTAGCAGTAGATAATAAAAGATCCAGTTTTATGTTGCATATGAGAGAAGTTTTTTCATATTTTTCGCAATATAGTTTTAATATGAAATAATATTTTAATGGAATTAAAACATAATGTTAATATAATGTAAAGTAAAAGTTGGTTTTAACTATGTATAGTTGGGTTAAGCCTGTTGTTTTTATAGTCTAATGAGATGGCGATTGATCATGTAACTGTGTTGAGAGGATTTTGATGTTTATACCCGTTATCTTTCAAGTTGCCTCTTTGTTGGTTGCACTCGCTCACTCCGGTCACATAGTTCGCTATGCTCCCGGGGATTTACTCCCTTGCCGTCGCGATGCATCTTGAAATCCATGGGGTATATAGGTATTCAACGAGTTATTGTAACAAAATGATAGGCGTGATTTGGGTTAAACTGTCTCTAACTGACCATCACGGTAAATTGTCAAAGTTAAGCCTTGCGTTTTTGTGATTTATCCAAGACATCTGTGCTTGTAGTATCCGGTCTTAGGGAAATTTAAAGTGGTAATATCATTGTAATGATTTTGGTTTGCAGTGTACCCGATTTTACTTAGAATTCTGTTGCTCATTCAGCAAATTTTCTACAAATTTTGTTAAAGGTTTGGCCTATCTGGCAGGTAATCAAAGTACTGCTCGATCTTTTATAAAAAAGGATCTTATTATCTCGGTTTTATTGTTGTTTTATTTTAATCCGTTTGTGGAAATATTAGACAATCATCTTATAGAGAATAAAATAATGAGAACCATTAGATATATATTTGAATATATTCAGAGAATAGATAAATAAGCAGAAATGTATTCGTTATAATCAAATAAAGAAGTAGTGAACATTCGTTAAAAACTTTTTAATGTTAATGATAACTTAACACAAATAGCTAAGAGAAAAATATCATTTGTTCTTGTGACTGAGGAAGCCTGCAGATAAATGTCAGATATAGGTTGAGATGTTTATTCGTTTTTTGCATGTTATGTTATTTATTGGGATGATATTTTCTACATTGAGTATACGTGTTGGTATTTCATTGTGATCCGATAAGAGAGTTTTTTTATCTTTTTGATTTTTAATGTTTTATGTGATAAATGTCACTATGCGAAATTTTCTAAATTAATGAGGGTTTTTTTGTTAAAGCTGATAATCTGCTCACAAAATTAATCACAATATCTGATTTTTGAATTTTTTTTCTTGATATTAATGGGTTGTTGACTTAATTAACAAACGGTTCATTGGTAGAACTTCTTTTACTTGTATGAGGGCTAAATAACGTTTCATAATTCTGCTACACATGGCCGTTTTCAACTCATTGTTATACATAGAATTATGGGTAGTATAAGATGTAGCACTATTTTGGAATCTTATTTAGAGTAACGGATTTCATATATGCAGTTGTTGTGAGTCACAGCTTGTTGTGAATCACTGATAGGAGGCATAGCCAAAAGTGTATGAAGTGACTGACGGGCAATAGTCGATTGAATGACATATCTATTAACTATCAGTCAAAAACAGTACACCAAACATTCATTTAATCTGATGGATAATGTAAAAAGGTCAGTAAACATTACACATTAATTTCAAACTTGTGTTACATTCATAGCGTTTTTCTGACCAGTATCTCTGTGTTTTTTTATACAGCATTGTGTTACTTGTTAATTATAAAGGCATATTAAGCGCAATGAATTCTGCCGGATACGATTTTATGGTCAGACTGGGTTTACTAATTTAAGGGGAAAAATATCTTGACGGAACTAATTAGCTTTTTTAACAGTATCCTTTGGGGCTCCGTATTGATTTATCTTCTTCTTGGGGCTGGTATTTACTTCACTATACGCACAGGTTTTATACAGATTCGTCATTTTGGGCACATGTTTTCAGTATTGAAAAACAGTAAAAAATCTGACAGTGCGGGTATTTCATCATTCCAGGCTCTGTGTACCAGCTTGGCTGCACGGGTTGGTACCGGTAACCTTACTGGTGTGGCAATCGCCTTAACGGCTGGTGGGCCTGGCGCCATTTTTTGGATGTGGATGGTTGCTCTGATTGGAATGGCAACCTCTTTTATTGAGAGTACACTTGCCCAGCTGTACAAGACAAAAGACGATAAGGGGAATTACCGCGGTGGTCCGGCCTACTATATGGAAAAGGGGCTTGGAGTACGCTGGATGGGCGTTATGTTCTCCATATTTCTTATTATTGCTTTTGGTCTGGTATTTAATGCTGTTCAGGCAAATTCCATTGTTCAGGCTGCTGCTTTTGCATTTAATTTTGATCCTTTGTATGTCGGCATCGGTTTGGTGATTCTTAGCGGGGCCATTATTTTTGGTGGCTTGCGTTCTATTGCTCGGGTTGCAGAATTAGTTGTCCCTTTTATGGCGATAGCTTATCTGATTTTGGCGTTCTGGGTCGTCGGGCATAACTTTGAACGAATGCCGGAAGTGTTTGCATTGATTTTCAAAAGCGCATTCGGTTTGCAGGAAGCAGTTGCAGGAACCGTTGGTTATGGTGTTGCTCAGGCGATGACACAAGGTGTTCAACGCGGGTTGTTTTCAAATGAAGCCGGGATGGGGTCAGCACCCAATGCTGCTGCTTCTGCTTCTCCATATCCTCCTCATCCAGCATCTCAGGGTTATGTGCAAATGCTAGGTGTTTTTATGGATACTCTGGTTATCTGTAGCGCTACTGCTGTTATCATCCTGTCATCGGGTGTGCTTGATGGCAATATTTCAGGAATAAGTGGAATAGAATTGACTCAGCGGGCATTGTCTTCCGCTGTCGGTGATTGGGGATCTGAATTTATTGCACTGGCTATCTTCTTTTTCGCATTCACATCAATCATTGCGAATTATGCTTATGCTGAAAGCAATATCGTATTCCTTGAACGTAATCATACTGCGGGCTTGATGATCTTACGTCTGGCGGCGTTGGGTATGGTGATGTTTGGTGCGTTGGCTGAATTGCCTTTAGTTTGGAAAATGGCTGATTTGTCTATGGCATTGATGGCAATTACCAATCTGACCGCTATCTTGTTGCTTTCTGGCGTCGCATTTAAACTCGCGAAAGATTACAACCAACAGAGACGTGTCGGTAAGTTACCGACATTTGATATTAATCAGTATCCTGAAATTCAGAAAAAGGTCGAAGTCGGTATTTGGGAAGAAACGGCAAATCTTGCTAAATCGAACCAAGCGGCTGGTCACAAGTAAAATGCTAGAACAAAGTATGGTTAGTACGATTTAACAACCTAGCGGCTGACAGCCTTTCACGTTTCATTTGTTATTTTTGCCTTATTTCCATCTAAGTTATGGGAATAAGGCATCTTCATTTGTGCTTTATGTCAAGAACAAAACCTATAGTTTTATGAAAAAATCATGTAAAACATAAATTTTATTTTGTATTCATTTGATTTCTTTGTGTTATTATCTTGCTTTCAATTAATAGGTGGGACAGGGAAATGATGAAGAAAATCATATTGGTTGGCTTATTTATGCTATTGGCGGGGTGTTCCAACCTGGAAGATCGGGGCGCTTATAAAGTTGATAGCTCTTTTCCTTCGCAAGGTCAAAATGACAGAGTAAGGTTTTTGGTGTTCCACTATACCGCTGTTGATGATAAAGATTCTTTACGTATACTCACTCAGGGTGGTGTTAGTGCTCATTATTTGATCCCATCGTTACCGAATTATGTGAGAGGAAAGCCTGTTATTCTACAACTGGTTCCTGAAAATAAGAGGGCGTGGCATGCTGGTGTTAGTGGATGGAATGGTCGGAAAGACTTGAATGACACTTCGATTGGCATTGAAATTGTTAATAAGGGATTTACGGAAATGTTACTTGAGAAAGAGTGGTATCCTTTTAATGAGCAACAGATCGATCTATTAACGCGTTTGGCGAAAGATATTATTCAGCGTTATGGCATTGAACCTATTAATGTCGTTGGTCACAGTGATATTGCGCCTTTGAGAAAGTATGATCCAGGCAAACTTTTCCCTTGGAAGAATTTGGCGGAGCAGGGTATTGGTGCTTGGCCTGAAGATGCAACCGTTGAAAAATATATGGCTGGTAGAAAATGGCATGATGGTGCTTCTGTTGAGTTAATCCAGAAGACATTGGCTAAATATGGCTACACCATTCCACAAACGGGTGTGCTTGATGAAGATACCCGTAAGACCATCAGTGCATTCCAGATGCATTTCAGGCCAGATGACATCAGTGGTAATCCTGATGCACAAACTGAATCAATAGCTCTGGCTCTGGTTGAGAAATATAAAAAATAGTTTTCACTATCTTGTGAGATCGTGCCATGGAAAGAACTTTATTGGAGTGACTTTTATGGCATGGTTTTTCTCATAAACTCTATAAATTTTCATGATCTATTCTTCGAACTTTTCTTCACTTTGTTTTAACTGTAGTAACAGCCTTACCTCGGCAGTTGTTGATCACATCTTTCCAACTGTCGCTATTTTAACGCACGATTGCTTTCGATATAGTAGATTGTGGTGAGAAATAGCAATAGAAGTAAGGTGATGGCTAAGTAATAAAATATCCAATGTATATAAATAATCGTCGATTTATTTTATAATGACTATTACTATTTTAAGTAATAGTCAGATTAAATTAAATTTTTGCGATATGGAGAAAATATTACTCTTTATTATGATTTTTTCCTCCTGGCAGAATAAATGCAAGAATAATCCCAATTAGGCTGATAAAGGGTGAATACATTATTATTTTGTCGGGAAAATAGTTTGGTAACACACTGCACAGGTAAATAAAAATAGAGATTAGCCAGCCATATAACCCCACGTCATTGAATCTGTAAGCTGTTTTCATGATTAAATAGTAAACCGTAGCGAAGGAGCACATTGCCCATAGGCCAATAGAGATCATATACAACCACACTGATAACTCATATTTCATGTGGGCGGCATAATTGTTTTCTGCTAGGTAACCAGAGAGAAAGATTAATATTCCGAAAATAATCGCTATTTTAATAAAACTAATAATATAATCTTTTCTACTCAATTTTTGGCTGAAATAGCTTTTTATTGAACCAGCTAGAGAATCGTTCATAAATAATAGTCAGGTAAATAATAATGGATCAGATAATAACTGATCTAATGATAGTATGAACAGAAAAATATCAGTCAGATTTTAGATGAAAATATTTTAAACGTAATTCTATGATTAAATATGTGGAAATAGGGTGATGATTGTTAGATTATATGATATACCCGTTATCTTTCAAGTTGCCTCTTTGTTGGCTGCACTCACTTATCCCGGTCACTCTGGTCACATAGTTATCTATGCTCCCGGGAATTCGCTCCCTTGCCGTCGCGATGCACCTTGAAATCCATAGGGTATAGTTTGTGTTCTTTATGATCTTTTCGGCGCTAAAACCATTCTTTGAGGACTTGACAAATGATTATTCGCTTATCTAAGACTTTGATGATTTTTGCAATAGCTTTGTTTGCGACATTAGCGGCTTTTGGCAATATTACAGACTATGCGACTAATTTCGCATTTGTACAGCATGTATTAATGATGGATACTATTTTCCCAGATACAACTATTACCTATCGTGCAATTCATTCACCGTTGCTACACCACATTGGTTATATTGTCATTATTTCTTTAGAAACTTTAACGGCAGTGTTATGTTGGATTGGCGGTATTCATTTACTGGCGAATTTAAAATCTAACGCTGCTGTCTTTAATAAAAAGAAATCTATTGCGATAGCTGGTCTGACCTTGGGATTCTTGACTTGGCAGGTGGCATTTATGACAATTGGTGGCGAATGGTTTGGGATGTGGATGTCCAAACAATGGGACGGTGTATCTAGTGCTTTCCATTTTTTTATCACTATCATTCTGGTACTGATTTATTTAATTCAGTATGACAAAGAACAAGAATAAGAATAAATATGGGGATAGATGTGAAAACAAGGATAGAACAACACAAAGCGACCCTGTACGGAATATTGGCGATTGTATTGTGGAGTACAATCGTTGGGTTGATAAGAAATGTGAGTGAGGATTTTGGGCCTGTAGGTGGCGCGGCACTGATTTATACTGTTGGGTCAATTTTTCTGATTCTGCTAATAGGCTTCCCAAAAATCAGCGCTTTTCCCAGAGTCTATTTGTGGCTTGGTAGTCTGTTATTTGTCAGTTATGAAATCTGTTTATCACTTACATTAGGCTTTGCCAATAATCGTGCTCAAGCAATTGAGTTGGGTATGGTTAACTACCTATGGCCGGGGCCGTTAAAAAATTCGACAGAGCTCTCTGTCCATCTAACCATGAAACTCAGAGAGCCTTGTTAAGGGAAGTATTGTGTCTGGCATCAAATAAATTGTGTCTGGCATCAAATAAAAGGTCAGAACACAAAGGTTGAAGCTCTTTGTCTTTCGCCGGAAAGCACAGTTGCATTTGTTGGGTAATTGCCCGTTTCAATGTTGTTCTCTGGTTACCGTGTCACGAACAGTTAGTCGTGAAATGCAGAGGTAATTTAACTTCGAGCTCAATCTCTGGATTCTGCCGGAAATCATAGGGAGTTATGCCATACTCTTTGCGGAACATATAAGTGAAATGAGACTGAGAGCCAAAGCCGAAATCTAAGGCGATATCAAAAATAGGCAAAGCGCTGTTTCTTAAAAGATGAACAGCGCCGGCCAGGCGTCGCTGGCGGATATATTTACCAAGAGAAATTCCGGTGACTTCCTTGAATATTTTCTGCATGTGCCAAAGCGAGTAACCGGAGTAAGTTGCCAGTTCTTCCAGGTGGATTACCCGGCCAAGGTGATTCTCAATCCATTTGCTGAGAGCACATACAAGTGCTAAGTGATTATCCTGTGGCATTAACAATTTTGTTCTGGTTGAAAGTGAAAGGAAGTATACACAACTTTTTCTAAAGATGACAAAGCCTTGACATAACGATTTAAATTGTAACTGAATGTGACAATTGATTTTTTTGTTATAGTGAATAGAATCCACATGGTTAGTATTTGTTTAAATGCGTTCTGATTACATTGTTAGCATGCATACTGTTGCCGGTTCGATTTTTTCACAATGAAAGCACAGGATGAATATTTTTCTTGTTTCATTGTTGTAAAATATCATTTTTCAACTTTATTCTTAACGTATTGCGTTCTGACCGAACTTGAAGGAAATAGAATTGGACATAAAAAAAACCATTGCAATCTTAGTATTACTTGGAATATGTCTGTTCTTGTACCTGTTAGCTTTGGATAGCTATTGTGATCAGGGGGAACAGTTTGATTCAGGTATTTGTTCTGTGACTCGATATCTGCCTTTCTGATTAGTTGCTGATACTCATCAGCCATTTTCCCATCATATATCTGTGCTAACATATATCTTCGATATCCACCCTTTAAAGCTAGTGTTTTGTTTGCTTTGAATAAAGCAGATAAGGGGAAGCGGTTGTTTTCCCACTAATAACAAGATAGAAGTTGTATCAAGAGGACAAGATGGCAGGACAATCGCAGCGGTCAACACTTAAACGCGGTTTAAAAAACCGGCATATTCAACTTATTGCTTTGGGGGGGTCTGTCGGGACTGGGTTGTTTCTCGGTATTGCACAAACTATAAAAATGGCTGGCCCCTCCGTAATTTTAGGATACGCTATCGCAGGCTTTATTGCATTTCTGATTATGCGTCAGCTAGGAGAGATGGTAGTCGAGGAGCCAGTAGCGGGGTCGTTTAGTCATTTTGCGTATAAATATTGGGGCGATTTTCCCGGGTTTTTATCAGGCTGGAATTATTGGGCGATGTTTACTCTGGTCGGAATGGCTGAATTAACGGCTGTGGGAATGTACATCCACTATTGGTGGCCTGATATTCCAACCTGGGTTTCTGCAACCGTCTTCTTTGTTTTAATCAATACGGTAAATTTAATTAATGTCCGGTTATATGGTGAAACAGAATTTTGGTTTTCCATCATTAAAGTGACCGCAATTATCTGTATGATTGTTTTTGGTTCTTACCTGTTAGTCAGCGGAAATGGTGGGCCTCAGGCCAGCATTACTAACCTTTGGCAGCATGGTGGCTTTATGCCTAATGGGATCTTCAGCCTTATTATGGCAATGGCTGTCATCATGTTCTCTTTTGGTGGATTGGAACTGGTGGGTATTACCGCAGCAGAAGCGGAAAATCCACGTATCAGCATTCCTAAGGCCACCAATCAGGTGGTATACAGAATATTGATTTTCTATATTGGTTCTCTGACTGTGTTATTGTCGCTTTACCCGTGGGGCAATGTCGTTGAAGGTGAAAGCCCGTTTGTTATGATTTTTCATAACCTGGATAGTTTCTGGGTGGCTAACATTCTGAATATTGTTGTCCTAACAGCCGCATTGTCTGTTTATAACAGCGGTGTGTATTGCAACAGTCGGATGCTGTACGGTTTAGCAAAACAAGGCAATGCTCCTGGAATGTTGACAAAAGTTAATGAAAGTGGTGTTCCTATCAGAGCCATTGTCATGTCTGCTTTGGCAACGTCCATTGGCGTATTGATTAATTATGTGATGCCGGGCAAAGCATTTGAGTTATTAATGGCGTTAGTGGTAACAACGTTGGTGATTAATTGGGTCATGATCTGTATGGCGCATTTAAAATTCCGGGCAGAAAAAGTTAAACAGGGGATAGAGCCGTCATTTAAGGCGTTTTGGTATCCATTCGGCAATTATCTGTGTCTGGTTTTCCTTGCTTTTATACTTGTCATTATTTTGATGATGGATAGCATCCGTATTTCAGTTATCCTGATGCCATTCTGGGTGGGGGTGTTATGGATCGGGTTTTTAATGTCCCATTCTCGCCGTAATAAAATGAAAACAGAAGCTCAGGGATAATATCCATACCCTATGGATTTCAAGATGCATCGCGACGGCAAGGGAGTGCAGCCAACAAAGAGGCAACTTGAAAGATAACGGGTATACTTGGATTATCACTATAAAAATACCAGGCGTGATGTCACGCAGCCTGGTATTTTTTATCCGGTTACCACTGCCAACGTAACCAGGCGAAGAGTACATTACCGTTGTTATATGTGCCGGGAATATACGTTCCTTGAAACGATAACCGATCATATTCTATGGAGAATAACGGTAATGGGAGTGGAATAGGGACATAATAATAATCATGACGAGCTGTAACGCTCAGAGTGAAACCAATTCCCATTCGGAAACCATCTAAATCACCGGGTATCCACATCTTCTGAAATCCATAGCCAACGATGGGTTCCAAACGGTTATGAGAATCCATAAAAGCCATTGCATAAAGGGAATGCCAATCGTTGTCTTCGTCGTAACGATATTTACCATAGCCGAAACCCCAGGGCCGCTCATTATATTTATCGGTTTTCTCTTTATCGTAGGTATGTCTGTTATGCCAAGTAATTACCGGCAGATAAAGTTCATTGTTGGGTGCATCCCAGGTGAGAGCGACATTATTGTTGAATTTTTCCCATAAACTGCTCGAATTGTTGCCATAACTGATCGGAGTGTGAGATTCAGTGGTTGCTAATGATTTGTTAGCAGTATCTGCCGTTGTTGCAAACACTGTCCCTGATGAGACTAAAAGAGTGGCTGATAGGGTAAAGGCTGCGGTTAAATCAAATTTCATTATTTATTGCTCCAATTTCCCGACAACATAAATTGGGAAGATCCTTTGTATCACGTAAAATATGACAAACGTCTAAATTCAGGAATTCTACTCTTGCTATTTTCAATAAAAGTTAAACGAAAAATTAATATTAAGATGTAATAGGTATTAACTGGGTATATTTAATACTAATGTTTTAGTTAACTAATATTGGGAATGTGTTGATTTTTTCTTTCACTCAAACAGTAGAGATTGGTCTCTATGACCGTACTATAGATATAAAAAATCTAATAATAAGACAGGCAAAATAAATTAGGATTATTTATGTTATCTGGGGTTTTGTTGAGTGGATAAACTGTAAGCTAATTAGGATAACCTTGGTTTTTCAAATTTTTGCAGCTATGTTAAACAATAATTGTTGTTAAGAATTTTAAATATGTGCGTTAGCTCCATAGCTGATAAAAAATGGCTTGCCATCATATTAAGAATATGTGATAAATCGTTCGGGTAAACGAGGTATGGTTCTGTTATACAGCTCTGTTAATAGCAGCAACTTGCTCTAGTTTTTATGTTGCGCCGAACGGCGAATTAGAATTAAGTGATCCGAAGGAAATTCTTAAAATGGCAAAAATCACTGGTACTGTAAAGTGGTTCAACGAATCTAAAGGTTTTGGTTTTATTACTCCGGCTGATGGTAGCAAAGATGTGTTTGTACATTTTAGCGCTATTCAGAGCGAGGGTTTCAAGACTCTAGCCGAAGGTCAAAAAGTTGAGTTTGAAATTCAGGACGGTCAGAAAGGTCCTTCTGCGGCAAACGTTACTACAGCATAACTTCTTTTTGTCAATCATTTTGGATTGACGAAGTAAATTTGTTGTCTGTTTGATTTTTTATTGGCAACAATGATATACCGATATCACCCTGTTAGTTATCTGATAGGGTGTTTTTGTTTTGACTCGGGGTGCTCTTCACAGAGCTGAGATGAACCCGTAATACCTGATCTGGATAATGCCAGCGTAGGGAAGTCGAGGTGTCTTTTCCTGATATACCCTATGGATTTCAAGATGGATCGCGACGGCAAGGGAGCGAATCCCCGGGAGCATAGCGAACTATGTGACCGGGGTGAGCGAGTGCAGCCAACAAAGAGGCAACTTGAAAGATAACGGATATACTTGCTTTTCTTTTGCTGGTTGGAAGGGGTACCTATGATGAGAATCAATTCACTGACAATTGCCGGCACTGATCCTAGTGGCGGTGCTGGCATTCAAGCCGACTTAAAAACTTTCTCCGCACTTGGTGCTTATGGCACAACAGTAATGACCGCGCTTGTTGCGCAAAACACCTGTGGTGTGCAATCTGTTTATGATATCGATCCTACTTTTGTTGCGGCACAGCTTGAATCTGTGTTGTCAGATATCAGAATTGATAGCGCTAAGATAGGCATGTTATCCAATGCGGCCAATGTTGCCGTCGTTGCCGACACAATAAGCCGTTATGCCGTTCCTTATGTTGTATTGGATACGGTAATGATTGCGAAAAGTGGCGATCCGTTGTTGGCGCCGGAAGCGGTTTCCGAGGTTGTTGAACGATTATTACCGAAGGTTTCGTTGATTACCCCAAATTTGCCGGAAGCCGCAGCGATATTGAAATGCTCTGTAGCAAAAACCGAAATGGACATGCAAAAACAAGGGCGTGAACTATTATCGCTAGGATGCGAAGCCGTTTTACTGAAAGGCGGGCACCTTACAGAACATGAAAGCCCTGATTGGCTATTTACTGTTGAGGGAGAATGGCGTTTTACTGCGCCCAGAATCAATACTCGTCATACTCATGGAACAGGATGTACGCTCTCCGCTGCACTGGCTGCTTTGCGTCCGCGTTATTCGAATTGGCAGACAACACTGCCTGTTGCCAAAGCATACCTCCAGGCGGCGTTAGAACAGGCGGACTCGTTAGATGTAGGAAAAGGAATCGGGCCTGTGCACCATTTTCATCAGTGGTGGTGAGAGTAGCTGATTGGTGTTTTCGGGATTTGGTGAGAAAGTGATAATGAATTAGGTGTTTATGCTGTGAGAACAGGATAACTCAACGTTGGTAGCGACTTACGATCTATTCATTATCACCGGCGACAAGCTTTATTTACGCGATAGTCACTTGCTTATCCAGATAGACATCTTGAACCGCATTAATCAGCTCAATACCCTCTTTCATGGATTTTTTGAAAGCTTTACGGCCGAGGATTAACCCCATGCCGCCTGCGCGTTTATTAATGACGGCGGTACGAACGGAGTCACTTAAATCATTATTACCGGATGCACCACCCGAGTTAATCATACCGGCGCGACCCATGTAGCAGTTAGCTATCTGATAACGGACCAGATCGATAGGATGATCGGTAGTCAAATTAGTGTAAACACGTTTATCGGTATGACCAAAGCCAATCGCCGTATAGCCGCCGTTATTTTCGGCCATTTTTTGTTTAACGATATCGGCACCGATCGTGGCTGCTAAATGGTTAGCCTGACCTGTGAGGTCTGCACTGGAGTGATAATCTACCCCCTCTTTTTTGAAGGCGGAATTACGTAGGTAGGCCCACAATACCGTTACCATGCCCAATTCATGAGCCCGTTTAAAGGCGGCTGAAATTTCCTCAATTTGACGCCGTGATTCAATAGAGCCAAAGTAAATTGTTGCTCCAACGGCAACAGCACCCATATCGAATGCTTGTTCAACACTAGCATATAAAGTTTGATCATATTGAGCGGGATAGCTCAGTGTTTCATTGTGGTTCAGTTTAACCAGAAATGGGATCTTATGAGCATAACGACGAGAAACAGCGGATAACACGCCATAAGTAGAGGCAACACAGTTACAGCCGGCTTCAATAGCCAGTTCAACGATATTTTTTGGATCGAAATAGAGCGGGTTTGCTGAAAAAGAAGCGGCAGCAGAATGTTCTACACCTTGATCCACCGGCAAAATAGACAAATAACCCGTACCTGCAAGGCGACCATGATTTAACAATGTTTGCATGGAGCGCAGAACCGTATTGGGTCGGTTATTGTCGATCATTACGCGGTCAACAAAATCGGCGCCTGGCAGATAAAGATTTTCACTCGGAATGGTATTGCAACGATGTTGCAATAAACTGTCCGCATCTTTGCCTAACAACTTAGCGATATCAGTCATGTCTTACTCCAGTTATGAAAAGATGCTATCGATTGTCATTTATCCTTTTTAGGATAACAAGTTATATTGGGAGGGAAGTGGTAGTGGATCGCTTCAGGTAGGATTTTAAAGAGAATTTTATTACCAGGAAAGTGGCTATTTAGTGTAAGAGTGACATGACCATTCTTTAGATGATTGATATGGGTGTGAAATAATTAGCTATGCTCCCGGGGATTCACTCCCTTGCCGTCGTGATGCATCTTGAAATCCATAGGGTATATATATGGATATTTTTCTTTCAATTATGATCAGATTGTCTGAATTACTTTAAATTCATATACGTAACGGTTATTATTTGTAATAAATAACCTATTGATTAATATTGAGTTATAATATTATTTCTATAACTTAATTAACCGATAAATAAGAGTGTTATTTATAGCTTTCTCTTTCTATCGTTAAACTGATTATTTTATTATATGAGTTTTTTGTAAAGATTTAATATGTTTTTATATCATTTAAATAAGTTTTATAAGGTTGAGTATTCATATTTTTTGAACGCTATTAGATATAAATTTTATTGATTTTAATTATTTGTGTGAATAATTTTTTATTTTGTCAATTTATTTATAACTATGTTGCACCATTATATGGTAAATAGCCATTTTTGACGTCAATATTTTTAAATCTATATAATCCTGTAAGCAACAGTCAATATAGTTATTTATTCTTTCGTAAAAGTGATAATAATACAAAATAATAATTATACTAAATTTTTAGTTTTGATTGTATTCATCAATCAATTAGCTGATTGAGAAATACATCAATATAGTTTGATTTTTTCACGGATGAAAAATTTCTCATGTTTCTATTGCGAATGGTGATATTTTGGTTTTCTTCCATTTACCAAAAGTAATTTATTATTACGTTTTCTCTTTAGTAACTTGCTTGCAAACGATTTTTTATAAAGTCATTGGACCTGTTGATGTAAGCTGATTTTTCTTGATGTTATTGTTAGATGATATTTTTCATGCTGATCCGGTGTAAAAATGCGTTTCTATTGTCTTTTGGTTTACTAAGCAGCTCCTATTGTGGGATTAAACTTCATTTCTATGAGGGGGTAACAGGTACTGCGCTGTCGTTTATCAGCTTTGGGGTGATTTGGCTATTTTACCCTTATTTATGTTGTGGATATATGAAACAAAAGCCGTTTTGGGTTATTAAGTCGATATAGTCAGGTAAATGTTGAACTAATAGTTTTAACAATAAGTAAATTGTAATTATCTGTTTTCATAATCTTTACCTGATTAATTCTATCAAATTGTATAATATTTGGTCTAAATATGATGGATTTCCTGAATTATTAAACAGTGGAAAATTTTAATTACATTTCTTTAGATAGTGTGATATTTCAATAAGTAGAAATATTTTCTTATTAATATTCAGGGTATCAGAAACACATGAATATAAACATTCATCGATTTAATAGTTAAATTTATCTATTTAATTAATCGTGTGAATGAATTCTGTAACTTGTTGATTTTATTTCCCGGAGCGAAAAAGAAAAGGCCAGCTCAAGGGAGATTGAGCCGGCCAAGGAGGTGGTTCCTAGTCTTACTGTAAAACTTTTTTAATTTTTTATTTTTCACCAACAATACTACGGTAAATAAAATAGTATTGATGTGATCTGTTTCTAAAAAAAGAAATATATCATCGTGAAGAGGGGATATTGATGATTATTTGTCTGAGTCTCGGTTCGTTTGAGGATATTGAGAATTAATACCATTTAGATTACGTATTAATAAGGCGTAATTAATATCAATTTGTTTAGGAATTGGTAAATAGGCAATATACCCATCCCCAAGCGCAACTTCCATTGGTTGGCCTTTTTTATCCTGCATTGCTTCCAGTGTAAACTGGATATTGCCTGATGGTGTCATTAATTCGAGACGGTCTCCGATCATGAATTTATTCTTGACAGCAACTTCAGCCAATCCGTTGACTCGCTCACCTGTAAATTCACCAACAAATTGTTGGGTATCGGATATCGAGTAACCGTATTCATAAGTCTGATAGGCATCATGGGTATGACGGCGCAAAAATCCTTCGGTATAGCCGCGATGAGCAAGTCCTTCTAACGTTGTTAGCAGCGTTGGATCAAAAGGTTTCCCTGCAACGGCATCATCAATGGCTCGGCGGTAAACTTGTGCTGTGCGAGCGCAGTAATAGAAGGATTTTGTTCGTCCTTCGATTTTCAGAGAGTGAACACCCATTTTAGTTAATCGCTCAACATGTTCAACTGCACGTAAATCTTTGGAATTCATGATGTAAGTACCATGTTCATCTTCGAAAGCTGACATATATTCACCAGGGCGTTTTGCTTCTTCGAACGTAAATACTTTATCTGTTGGAGTGCCTTTTCCCAATGTTGGCTCGATACTTTTTGTCGGTATCGGTTCATGCATATGCACAATATTACCGATATCATCTTCTTTGCCTTCTTGGACATGATATTCCCAACGGCAGGCATTAGTGCAGGTTCCCTGATTGGGATCTCGTTTATTAATATAGCCGGATAATAGGCAACGACCGGAATAAGCCATACACAACGCGCCATGTACGAAAACTTCCAGTTCCATATCGGGAACCTGCTGGCGAATCTCGTTAATTTCATCCAGTGAAAGTTCACGGGAAAGAATGACCCGTGTTAGTCCCATTTGTTGCCAGAATTTTACTGTCGCCCAGTTAACCGCGTTAGCTTGAACGGAAAGATGAATTTCCATTTCAGGAAAAGCTTCACGAACCATCATAATCAGTCCGGGATCAGACATAATGAGAGCATCAGGTCCCATATCAATGACAGGCTTTAGATCACGGATAAAAGTTTTCAATTTGGCATTGTGAGGAGCAATATTGACCACAACGTAAAAGCGCTTACCAAGTTCATGAGCTTCTTTAATGCCGAGTGCCAGATTTTCGTGATTAAATTCATTATTGCGGACACGCAGGCTGTAACGTGGTTGACCAGCATATACGGCATCTGCGCCATAGGCAAAAGCATAGCGCATATTTTTCAGCGAACCGGCAGGGGAAAGTAATTCTGGAGTAAACATGGTTAAAAAATTCTCGGTTTGAGTTGAGATGAGTTTTCACTATAAAAAGTAAGGATAAGGCTGGGGATTCTAACGCTTAATTTGTTGGGGATACAAATTTATTAGCACGAAACGTTCTGTTGATCGATGAATAGCGCCTTATCAATTGACGATAGCTTTCAACTGATAAGGTGCGGTTTATCATGAAAAAATATTATTCTGACTTTGTCAGATCTCGAACATTGACGCTAGAGCCATGTTTAATTGCAGATTGAATGCCTTTTTTGACTGCCACTTCGTTATCGTAAGATTCGCTGATGCCGATAACTTGATAGTTTCTCGCTTTCAGCACGAAATAGGACTTGCCAGATTTGTTTTCTCTGATTTCGAAGTTTTTTTCTGCTGGTGAATTTGCTTGGACAGAACGAATTCCTTTATTCGCTGCTGCCTTGGTAGTATACATTTCACTGGTAAGGATAACTTCACCGTTTGATGCTTTTAAATTGAAGTAATACTGCTTGTTTTTTGTTCTCTTAAGATCATAATGACCTACAGCCATAAGAAATTCCTCCAATTAAAGGTAAGTATTTTTAATATAGCTGAATTTCTGACCGGTGAAAGGTTGAAAGAAATTTAATTCAGTTAAAGTGTGACAGTTATAACAAACGGCATATATCCGCTTCCCATCGGTAACCAAGTCCATAAATAGAACGAATGAATGTTTTACTGTTATCCAATTGTTCCAGTTTACGGCGTAAATTTTTAATGTGGCTATCAATGGTACGGTCTGTCACGATTCGGTGATCGTCATATAGATTATTCAATAGTTTATCGCGGGAAAATACTTGCCCAGGGCGACTTGCCATCGTTTTTAATAACCGGAATTCAACCGGGGTCAAATCCAGTATTTTATCGCGGTAACGTGCTTGGAAACAGGCTTCGTCAATTTGTAGATCGCTTTGCTTGACAATATCTTGTGGTCGGTAACAACGACGAAGAATTGTTTTAACTCGCGCGACAATTTCACGCGGGCTGTAAGGTTTACAAATATAATCATCTGCCCCGATTTCCAATCCAAGTAAACGGTCAATTTCTTCCGTCTTGGCGGTGACCATAATAATTGGTACGTCAGAGAAGCGGCGAATTTCCCGACAAATAGAGATGCCATCACAACCTGGAAGCATTAAATCCAGCAAAATAATATCTGGATTGTGTTGCTGTACATGGGAGACCGCTTCATCACCTCGCAGTAGCCATTGGGTTTCGTAATCAGCCGCCCGCAAGTAATCAACCAGCAATTGCCCAAGCTTTGGCTCATCTTCAACAATCAAAACAGTATAATGCCCAAATTCTGTACTCATAACGTTTCGTCGTCGAGGGATTCAGTTAGCGGCAATTCTACGATAATTCTCAGGCCGCCTAAAGGTGAGGGTTCGGCATGGATCGTACCGTTATGTGCTTCAACGATGTTATTGCAAATGGCTAACCCAAGTCCTGATCCACCACTGGCACGGTTTCGTGAGGATTCACTGCGGTAGAATCGTTCAAAAACCTGTTGGCATTGCTCTGGTGACAAGCCGGGCTTGCTGTCCTCCCAATTCAGAATGAAGTGGTTATCGTCAGAACAACCTTTGATGATCAATTTTCCATTATCAGCGGTATAGCGAAGACTATTTTCCAGTAAATTATGAAATAGCTGAGTCAATCTGCTTGGGTCAGCAAACACCATAATAATTTCAGGAAGTTTAACATCCACTTGGATTTGTTTATCAAGGAAACGTCCATGATAAGATGCGATAGCAACCTGAATTAACTCACTGATGTTGATAAATTCTTTCCGGTATGCCAGCGCCCCGCGATCGGATAGAGATAGCTGGTGTAGATCATCAACCAGTTTGGTCAATGTGGTAATTTCAGCCAATAACGAATTGAGTGTTTCTGGCGTTGGTTTGTGAACACCATCCTGTAACGCTTCCAATTCACCACGCAATATAGAAAGGGGAGTGCGCAGTTCATGAGAAATATCCGCCATATACTCGCGACGCATCTGCTCGTTTTTTTCCAAGGTACTGGCGAGCTGGTTAAAATTGTGGGCAAGCTGACCAATTTCATCTTTACTTGATGGTGTGACTCGGGCACTGAAATCACCGGCCGCCAGTTTATGCGTCCCTTCAACCAAACGTTTAACGGGTTTTAACATACCGCGGGATAATAATAGCGTGGCTATCATTGCTAGCAAGGTAGATAAACCGGCAATTACCCAGCTTGTCAGTTGTTGTTGGCGATCAAAACTGATATCCGCTTGACGGGTAATTTTATCTGATGTGCTAACAATGACCCAGCCAACGACTTGATGATGATAGATGATCGGTTTGCGATAAGTCTCTGACGGGATTTTACCTTCGTGACCGACCAGCGGTTTCATGTCACTGTCCACCACCCAAAATTGAGTTCGCCAACCGCGGGGTGGTGGACCTTGATGGCTTTCACTGGTTTGTTCAATGGAGCGGATGATTTGAAAAATTACCCGGTCATTCCTTTTTAAGAATTTCCAACTGCCATATTGTTGATATTGTTCGGCCAGTGCTTCGGCTAACATGGCAGTACGTAACTGGATATTTTGTTTTATATAACCAATAAAACCATACTGGAAGCTGCTTCTTACGCCCCAGTGCATGGTGATGAGTACTAGCATGCAAGTGGCGAAAATGGCCATAAACAGTTTACCACTGATGCTGAGTTTCATGATTGCTCCATAATTTGTCTGGTGGTACGCCGTTGTTGCCATTTTTCCCTTAGTCGATCAAAACAGAGATAAACAACCGGTGTGGTATACAGTGTTAAAAGCTGGCTCATAACCAAACCACCCACAATGGTTATTCCTAAGGGTTGGCGTAATTCCGTACCGTCGCCACTACTCAAAACCAGTGGCAGGGCACCAAACAAGGCGGCCAGTGTGGTCATCAGAATCGGACGGAAACGTAACAGGCTGGCTTGGAATATCGCATCACGGGCGCGAATATTATCGTTACGTTGGGCTTCAATAGCAAAGTCCACCATAATAATGGCGTTCTTTTTCACGATACCAATCAATAACATGATGCCTATTAATGCTATCAGGCTGAATGGTGTGTCAAACAGTTCCAATGCCAGCAGGGCACCAATACCGGCGGAAGGCAGGGTAGAGAGAATAGTCAATGGATGGATATAACTTTCATACAGGATCCCTAGCACCAGATAGACGGTAATAATGGCAGCCAGAATCAAGAATAATTGTGATTTCAGGGTTTCCTGGAAAATCTGGGCGGTGCCTGCAAAAGTGCCACGAACCGTTGAAGGTACACCAAGTTCGGTTATGGTTCTTTCAATCGTATTGATAGCATCAGAGAGGGTATAGCCTTCGGATATATTGAAAGCAATGGTTGAAGCAGCGGAAAGCCCCTGATGATTTACACTGAGTGGCGCGTTAGCCGGTTGCCAGTGAGCAAAATAGGAGAGAGGAATGGCTTTTCCTTGATTGTTAATCACAAACATTTTTTCCAGTGCGCTGACATCCTGTGTATATTCTGGTGCAACTTCCATTACCACCTTGTACTGATTAAGTGGTTGATAAATAGTGGATATTTGTCGCTGACCAAAAGCATTATTCAGCAAATTATTGGCTTCACTGACATTAATGCCCAGACGAGACATGGTATCGCGGTCATAGATTATTGCCATTTCAGCCCCTTTATCCTCTTTATCTGAATTCACGTCAGTCAGTTGCGGCAATTGCCCTAATGCTTTACGTATAACAGGCTCCCATTTGCGAAGATCATTCAGATCATCTGCCAGCAATGTGAATTGATAGCTGGCATTAGCTTGGCGACCGCCAGCCCTGATATCTTGTACCGGAATGAGAAATAGATTTGCTCCCGGTTCATTGGCAAGTTTAATTCTCAGGCGTGAGATAACCTGTTCAGCGTTTTCTGAACGCTCTTTCAATGGCTTTAGAGAGATAAACATAAAGCCATTATTTACCCGCCCACCACCGGTAAAACCGATAACGCTGTCTACCGTAGGATCTGCATTGATTGTCTGCATGAAATTTTTCATTTTTTCACGCATGGATTGGAAAGAGATACTTTGATCTGCCCGAACAAACCCTAGCAACCGACCGGTATCCTGCTCTGGGAAGAAAGTTTTGGGGATATTGATATAGAGCCAAACATTTAGGGCAATGATGCCGGCCAAAATTAACAATACCCAACGGCTATGATTAAGAACCCACATCAGGGAGCGTCCGTAAACTTGCTGAATTTTCAGTAGAACTTTACCGAATCCTCGTATTTTCTTCTGTGCTTTGGGGCGCTGAGATTTTAGTAAATGAGCGCACATCATTGGCGTTAGTGTTAGAGAAACTAATAGTGAGATGCTGATTGATGTGGTTAGGGTAATGGCAAATTCACGGAACAGCCGACCAACCAATCCATCCATGAGCAGAAGCGGGATAAAGACTGCTACCAGCGAAATACTCATCGAGAGGACCGTAAAACCCACTTCCCGGACACCCTGTAGGGCCGCTTGCATGGGTTTTATGCCTGCTTCAAGGTGGCGGGAAATATTCTCCAGTACCACAATCGCATCATCTACCACAAATCCTGTGGCAACCGTTAGCGCCATTAAGGAAAGATTGTTCAAACTGAAACCGCACAGATACATAGCGGTAAATGTGCCAATGAGTGAAACAGGTACCGCAATGGCAGGGATCAATGTCGCGCGACCAGAACGCAAGAACAGGAATACCACCAGAATGACCAGCCCGATAGCAATCACCAATGCTCGTTCTACTTCCACTATTGAAGCACGAATAGTTGGTGTGCGGTCTTGAGCAACTTTAAGTTGAATACTGGCAGGAATAGATTCACGTAATGCAGGTAATTGTTCACGGATACGGTTTACTGTGGCGATAATATTCGCGCCAGCCTCACGGCGAATAATCAACAAAATAGCCGGTTTACCGCCAGACATTCCGGCAGCCCTGACATTCTGAACAGAATCTTTTACATTTGCTACATCCTGCAATCGCACTGGTGAATTGTTGTTGTAGTGAACGATGATCGGGCGATAGTTTTCGGCTGTTTTTAACTCATCATTCGTTTGAATTTGCCAATGTTGCTGATCGGAATCCACATATCCTTGTGGGCGGCGAACATTGGCATTGCTGATAGCTTTGCGTACCGCATCCAGCGAAACCCCCTGATGAAACAGGGCGCCAGGATTCAATTCAACTCTGACTGCGGGTAATGAACTTCCGCCAACAGAGACTTCACTGACACCTTCAACTTGGGCGATTTTCTGAGCCAGTTGAGTAGACGCAAAATCATAAAGCTGCCCCTGATTATAGGTATCGGAAGTCAATGTGAGGATCATGATTGGGGCATCAGACGGGTTGACTTTGTAATAATGCGGCCTGCTCGGCATACCGGAAGGCAACAGACTTTGAGCGGCATTCAGCGCTGCCTGTACATCCCGTGCTGCACTGTTAATATCACGATTGAGATCAAATTCAAGCGTGATATTGGTATTGCCAAGGGAGCTACTGGACGTCATTTCATTGACTCCGGCAATTCGTCCTAAGGCGTGCTCCAGTGGAGTCGCGACAGATGAGGCCATTGTTTCCGGTGAAGCGCCCGGTAATGAGGCGTAAACGGAGATCACCGGAAAATCCACTTGTGGTAAAGGAGAAACCGGCAACAGGGTAAATCCCAATACCCCACATAGGGTTATGGCTAAACTCAATAGCGTGGTGGCCACAGGGCGTTGGATAAATAAGGCAAAAAATTTCACCGCGGCTCCTGATGATCAATAGATGAGGTGTTTGAAACTGAGAGCTGGCGATTGCGGCGATAGTGGGCCAGACGGTCAAACAGTAAATAGATCACTGGCGTAGTAAACAGTGTCAGGATCTGGCTCATAATCAATCCACCTACCATACAGATACCCAGAGGACGGCGTAATTCAGCGCCTACACCGGAGCTAAGCATCAAGGGGAGTGCTCCAAGTAATGCGGCCATTGTGGTCATCAGAATCGGACGGAAGCGCAATAAGCACGCTTGATAAATGGCTTCGTAAGGCGATAATCCCTGTTCACGCTCCGCTGACAGCGCAAAATCGATCATCATGATGGCGTTTTTCTTCACAATACCTATCAACAAGATAATGCCGATGATCGCAATGACATCCAGTTCATGACCTGCCATCATCAGCGCTAATAGTGCACCCACTCCCGCTGTCGGTAATGTGGAGAGGATTGTCACCGGATGGATGAAGCTTTCATACAGTATGCCTAGCACGATATACATGGCGATAATGGCCGCCGCGATTAGCCACAATGTATTGCCCAGTGCGCTTTCAAATGCCAGTGTTGTTCCCTGGAATTGTGTGGAAATGTCTTTGGGCATTTTGATCAATTGTGCGGCATCACGAACAGCATTGACCGCCTGTTCGAGAGAAGCATCCTCGGCAACGTTGAAAGAAAATGTTGCTGAGGGAAATTGAGCCAGATGATTGATTGCCAGTGGGCCAAATCTTTGTTCAATAGTTGCAATAGTTCTGAGAGGTACGACATGGCCGTCAGTTCCGTTAAGGCGGATGTTATCAAATGCTGCCAGCCCTGGAGTCGATGTCACATCATGTTCCAAGATGATCCGATACTGATTAGCCTGCGTATAAATGGTTGAAATTAGCCGCTGGCCAAATGCGTTATAGAGTGCGTTATCTATAGCGGCCATTGAGATGCCCAATCGGCTGGCAATGTCTCGGTCTACTTTAACGTAGGCGATCAGCCCCTGATCTTGCCAGTCACTGCTGATATCAACTAGCTCTGCTCTCTGCTTTAGTTCAGCCAGCAATTTTGGCACCCAGATACTCAGTTCATCCAGAGAGGTTGCCTGCAAAGTGAATTGGTATTGGGTACGGGTAACCTGAGTGTCAATCGTCAAATCCTGCATCGGTTGCAGATAGAGCTTTATGCCGGGTATAGCGGCAACTTTTTCCTGCAAACGCGGAATAATGTCAACGATTCTGTCATCACGCTGATTGAGTGGTTTTAGCGTGATTTGCAATCGCCCGTTATTCAATGTTGGGTTACTGCCATCAACGCCTACAAAAGTGGTGACATTTTCTACTGTCGGGTCTTGCAGTAATAAGGATGAAACCTGCTGTTGTTTATTCACCATTGCAGCAAAGGAAATGGATTGCGGCGCTTCCAGTGTTCCCTGAATCAGCCCATTATCCTGTGATGGAAAAAATCCTTTTGGAATCATCAGATAGAGCAGGGCAGTTAGCACCAATGTGCTTAGGGCGATGCTAAAGGTGATCCACGGATGGTTCAGTGCTCTTTTTAGCCATACAGCATAACCGGCAATCATTTGTTCAAAAAAGCGTTCACTGGCTTGTTCAAAACGATTGTGTTTTATCTGTGATTCCGGTTTCAATATTCGAGCGCACATCATGGGGGTTAATGTCAGTGAGACAATGGCTGAAATCAGAATTGCCACGGCCAAGGTAATTGCAAACTCACGAAACAGGCGGCCAACGATATCGCCCATAAAAAGCAGCGGGATCAGTACCGCAATCAAAGAGAAAGTCAGGGAGATAATGGTAAAACCGATTTCACCCGCGCCTTTTAATGCTGCTGTCATCGGTTTCTCGCCTTGTTCTATGTAACGGGAGATATTTTCAATGACCACAATGGCATCGTCCACGACAAAACCGGTGGCAATGGTGAGCGCCATTAGCGTCAGATTATTGACGGAGAAACCGCAGAAATACATCACTGCGAATGTACCGATCAGTGAAAGAGGAACGGCGATACTGGGGATAAGTGTTGCGATACCGTTACGTAAAAACAGATAAATCACCATAACAACCAGTGCAATTGCCAGTAACAGCTCAAACTGAACATCTTTCACTGAGGCACGAATGGTTGTCGTGCGGTCAGTCAGGATTTTCATATCGACGAACTTTGGCAAGCTGCTGATAAGTTCCGGCAACATCTGACGAATGTTATCTGTAGTTTCAATCACATTGGCACCTGGCTGGCGCTGAACATTAATCACAATGGCTTGTTTGTTATTTGACCATGCACCTAGTTTGGTGTTTTCAGCGCCTTGTTCAATGGTTGCGACATCTTGTAACCGTACCGGTGAGCCGTTTTTATAGGCAATGATCAAGTTGCGGTAATCATTTACTGACTTCATCTGATCGTTGGCCGAAAGCGTGACAGAGCGAGTCGGGCCATCAAGGCTACCTTTGGCGGAGTTAACGTTAGCATTGTTGATAGCGGTGCGGATCGTTTCGCTATCCAATCCCTGTGCAGCGATCGCTTGGGCGTTTAGCTTCACTCTGACGGCTGGTCGCTGGCCGCCGGCGAGTGTCACCAATCCTACACCGTTGACCTGTGAAATTTTCTGTGCGATACGGGTTTCCACCATATCCTGAATCTGTGTCATCGGCATTGCATCGGAGGTGACAGCTAGCATTAGAATCGGTGGATCAGCGGGATTAACTTTGCTGTAGATAGGGGGATAAGGCAGGTCAGTCGGCAATAAATTACTGGCTGCGTTGATAGCCGCCTGCACTTCCTGCTCGGCGACATCTAACGGCAACGTTAGCTGGAATTGTAATGTGATAACGGAAGCCCCGCCGGAACTTTGAGATGCCATCTGTTTAAGGCCAGACATCTGCCCGAGTTGGCGCTCCAGTGGTGCGGTGACTGCCGAAGTCATCACATCGGGGCTTGCGCCGGGGTAGAGTGTGACCACCTGAATGGTGGGATAGTCCACTTCTGGTAATGCAGACACGGGCAACATGCGATAGCCGATAATACCTGCCAGTAGGATTGCTGCCATAAACAGCGTGGTGGCAACAGGTCGCAAGATGAACAGGCGTGATGGTCCGCCTCCTGGGATTGGGGAGCTTACCTGCATCAGGAATTCTCCGTTTTATCGTGTTTTTGTGGCTGAGGCATATTTGCCATCGGTGTGACAATATCCACCTTAGCGCCATCTGTCAGGCGATCGATACCATCAGTGACCACTTTATCACCTGCTGCTAAGCCGGTACTGATAACAACGCGTTTTGTATCCTGCAATTTGACCGTGACCAGATGTTTGCTGACTTTATTCTCTTTACCTAACATCCAGACAAAATTCCCTTCATTACCCATTTGCAGGGCAGCATTTGGGATCACCACTGCGTTTTCCAGTGTATCGACTTTAATACGGACATTAACAAACTGATTTGGGAATAAGATGCTATCTTGATTGGAAAAACGGGCTTTCAGCTTAATTGTGCCGGTAGCGGCATCAATTTGATTATCAATGCTCAACAGTTTTCCTTCGGCAAGTTGTTGCTGGTTATTGCGATCCCAGGCACTAACAGCGACGTTATGATTCGTTTTCTGAGCTTGTAAAACCGCATTGATATCGTTTTCAGGGAGTGAAAATAGCACATCTACTGGATCGGTTTGGGTAATAACCACGATAGGAGAACTGTTACCACTGGAAATAAAATTTCCTACATCGATCTGCTTCAAGCCCACTTTCCCGGAAATGGGAGCGGTAATACGGCTGTAAGTGAGTTGGAGTTTTGCACTATCAATTGCTGCTTGATCAACTTTCAGACTGGCTTCGTGTTGGCGGACAAGTGCACGTTGATTATCCATTTCTTGTTGGGAAATCAGGTGAGTGTTTGCCAATTTCTGGTAGCGATTGAGATCCTGACGGGCATTCGCCAATATTGCTTCATCTTTAGCAAGCTGGCCTTTGGCTTGTGCTAGTTGAACTTGAAAAGGGCGTGGATCAATTTCTGCCAGTAAATCCCCTTGTTTAATTTGTTGTCCTTCCTGAAAGTACAAAGCGATAAGCTGACCTTCAACCCGGCTGGTTACCGTGGCAGTATTGGCGGCCTGAATGGTGCCAAGCCCGGCCAGAAAGCGAGGAACTGCCTGCTCTTTTGCCGTGGCGACCTGTACAGGGGGTAAAGGGGAATGTCTTAAACCAGAGGATTGATCAGATGGGCTAGATTGTTGAGGGGTTTTAAGTTGGTACCAGAAAAATATAGCGGCAGCAATGGCAATAGCGGCCAGTGCTGCACGGAAAAGGAGGGTACGGTGTTTATTATTTTGATTCATTTCTTCGACATTCTCTCAAACGCAAGGCCAAGGTATTGCTTGATTATGTCCGACTGAAATATCGGTTTAATCACATGCTATTAGTTTAGACAGTGAGGATAGGCTAAAAAATGGAGAAAATGTGGAAAATATGTCAAGGAAGCGCTTTTTAAGGCAAATTAAGGCGTTTTTTGTCAGTTTTTTCGAGCCGGCTCCAGAAATTATGCAAATGATGCCGCCTCTGTTATACCCAATGGATTTCAAGATGCATCGCGACGGCAAGGGAGTGAATCCCCGGGAGCATAGGTAACGATGTGACCGGGGTGAGTGAGTGCAGCCAACAAAGAGGCAACTTGAAAGATAACGGGTATATTTTTTATTGCTAAATAGCTGCATTATTAACAGAATAAACAATGCAGCAATCAATATAATGGTTAAATTACGATATGAAATTAAAGTAACCCGATTCTGAAAAATCTTTGCCAGATTCTTTGAAACGCTCTTTCGGTAGTGGATAACCCAAAGAGAGATATTTTTCAGCGAAATATAATGAACTTTGATGGGTTAACCCGATAGAATTAAGGTTGTCAACCATGCTTCTCGGTAGATTGCATTTAATATCTTTAACGTAATCAACGATAGTATTTTTTACACCACTGCCATCTGGCATTCTTATTTTTGGTCTGTCAATGATATATTCGGGTATTTTTCCTCTGAATGCTTCGCGTAAAATATGTTTTTCTATCCCATTATTGAGTTTGTAAGAAAAATCCAAGCTTAAAACATAAGGCACTAGTGCTGAATCCATAAAGGGAACTCTTGCTTCAACAGTATTTCTCATGCTTGCCCGATCAACTCTTTGTAAATCAGTCCTATAAAGATTATTTAATCGATATAGGGAGAGGTGATGGGGGTCGGGGTATGTTTTAAATAAATCGTAACCAGCAAAAATTTCATCACTACCTTCTCCACATAAAGCAATTTTAAAGCCAAGGCGGTTAGCAATATAATAGCCAAAGTGAGCAATAGTTGAATCAATCGCATCGATTTGTTCGAAAAATTCACCATAATAGATAGCATCTTGGATATTATTGATTAATTCTTCCTGAGTAAATGTATATATAATATGCTTTATATTATTCTCAGAACAATATCTTTGGGCAATATCAATGTCTTTTGAACCCGGTAATCCAAATGAAATCGCCGTAATATCGTGGTGATATTTTTTTGCAAGATAAAGTACGATGGTACTGTCTATGCCGCCGCTAAACATAATTGATACAGGTAGGTCTGTGTCAACTCGCTTTCTGACGGCATTATCTAACAGTGAATAGACTTTTTCTTTTGCCTGTTCGAAGTTATCGCTGCTTGCTGGGATAGTTGTGTCGTAGCTAATATATTTCTCACTAGTAAATCCGTCGAAAATTGAACCGGGTTCAACAGGTTTAATTTCTGAGTTAAACTCGATCAATGATTTTATTTCTGATGCTACATACCAGTTACCCTCTTTTTGGGTGTAATAGAGCGGTTTTATACCGACGTGATCTCTGCCTAATAAAAATTTATTATTCTTATTATCAAATAGAATAAAACTAAACATGCCATCTAATTTTTTAATAAATGACTTGCCATAGCAAATGTAGGCAATTAGGGCAACTTCTGCATCGCCACCATTTTTAAATTGATAACCTTGTTTAATTAATTCATTTCGAAGAGGCTTGTAATTATAAATTTGACCATTCAGAACAAGATGAAGATCATGTTCCTGATTTGATATGGGTTGATAGGCTGAATCGCGTTCGACAATAGCAAGCCTGTTGGTTGCGATTGAAAAGTTATTTCTGACAATCTTCTCATTAAATCGAGATGGATCGCCCCGATGTGCTATTTTTGACATTATCGTCTGTAGCTTATTCTCAATATCATCAATAAGCCTATTTTCTGTATTAAAAACACCACCAATTCCACACATAGTGAATTCCTTCGGTTAAGAGTTATCAATGATATTTAAACGTCTTCTGGTATAGGGCCAGAATATTTTAATTCGTTCACATTGGCACCTAATGTGGATATTTCGGCGAAATATTCTGGATAGGTTTGACCAACATGATATGGCTCACTGATAATGAGGGGTTCATCACAATGTAAACCTATTGTTGTGAGTGCCATGATTAATCCATGATCGTAATGACCATCAACAATAATGCCGCCTTTATATCCATATGGATTGCCATAAATAATTAATTGGTCTAGCTTCTCTTCTGATCTAATCCCTATTTTGTCTAATTCCCGTCGAAAATCAGAAATTCTGTCTGATTCTTTATAGCGGATATGTTCAATGTTATAGAAAACGCTTTTACCGTCGGCAAACGCAGCTAATGCAGCAAGTGCTGGTACCGCATCTGGTGCCAGTGAACCATCGAAATCCTGCGCTTTTAGGATTCCGCCAGATCGAATATTGAGACAATCATCCCTGATGAAGCTGATTTTCGTTCCACTGTTAATTAAATAATCCACCACCGCGCCATTACCTAATTCTTCCTCAAAGAAACCGTTTAGGGTGATATCAGAATTCAGTGAGGCACAAAGTGCAAGGATTGCCGCCGTGCTGGCTGGATCAGCGCCGACGCTAAATTCTGATGGAATAAATCGATTTTTTCCTGTCGTAAAGAAATTGCGGAATTTATCATCATATTCGATATTAATGCCCGCTTTGCGCAAATTATTAATTGTCGTGTGAACCATCGATGGTGCGGTAATTGTATCGATGACTTTTATTTGCAGATCTCGTTCACTAATGGCACCTAAGTAAAGTAGTCCACTCAGGAATTGAGAGCTCTTTCTGCATGAAATTTCAGTGTAACTACCGATGTTTCTATCTGATTTCATGCTTATCGGTAAAAGTGAATCAGGCCCAACAGAGGTGCACTGAATATTGAGTAATTTTAATGCATTGACCATTTCTGATTGTGATCGTGTACCCAGGGAGTAACTGTATTCTGTAATAAATTCAGTATCAGGTAAATAACCGGCTACTCCCATTAATAGCCTTAATACAACGCCAGAATTACCTGGGTTAAAGATGATTTTTTTATCAATTTTTCTGATATCTATGCCTTCTATGATTGTCCCTGTAATATCACTATTAAATGATGCCCCTAAACGGGAACAGTTTAATTTCATTGCTGTTGTATTGTTCCCTGATGCCATATTATTTATTTTACTTGTACCTTCCGTTAATGATGCAGTCAGAATGGCGCGAGTTGAAGAACTTTTGGAGGCAGGTAAGGTTATTGAGCCATTTAATGATTTGGTTTTGTTTATTTCGATAAATGGCGGATGATTATTACCATAATAATTCATATTTTTGTCTCGCTTTTATACTGTTAGCTAACTTATTTTAGCTCCGAGAGAACTTAAGGATTGGATAAATCCAGGAAAACCATCATCTAATTTATGTATATGATTAACCGTTGTTCGTTCTCTTGCCCCTAGTGATGCAATAATATTGGATGCGCAAATCCGATGATCATAGTAACTGAATATTTCGACGCCTCCGTTTAATGGTCCGTTACCGTTGATCATTATTTTGTTGAAAGCCCCAGTATCATTAAAAATTAAATAACTTTTCCCGCCCATCATGCGTATATTTTCGTTGATAATAAATGCGCGTTGACATTTATGATTGTTTATAGCATTAAGACCGGAAAATGTAATATTTCCATTGCCATTAATCGCTGCCGCGATAATGTTAGTGGCAACGGAAGGAAGTTCATTTAAGTAGATTTCATCTGTAATGGTGTTATGTTCCTCCTCCAGGCTGATATTAAGTTGATTCTTAATTGGATTATAGTTTAAATTCATACCAAATTTTTTATATATGTCAAATAATACTCTTTCGTTAATGGTATTCCCCAAATAATAACTTTTGATGGTGACTTTGCTTGGTCGATTAATACTTAATATTGACGAAGCAATGTAGCTTAGTGATGTGAAATCAGAGGGGATGTTAATAGTAATATCCCTTGGTTGATATTCAGTTGAAATAAATGTGCTGCCTATTCGAGTGATTTGACTTCCCAATAACGCCATCATGTTAATTGTTATATCGACATATCCATTCTTAGTTTCGCCGTTGTTGTTAATGATAATACTTTTCCCTTTCATAAATGGTGAAACAAGAAGAGAGAATGATAGGAATTGAGTACTCTTATTGAAGTTTAATGGCGATTGTGATGGATATATTCTTCTGGAAATAATGACAATATTTTCTTCTCGCTTTTCTGCAAATACGTTCAGGTATGAAAAAAATGATTCATCATACAGACTTTCTCTGTTAAACAGTGAATCATTGCATTTTATATAAACTTCCTTTTCTGTTAGTGACGCTAAAGCGACACTGATTCTAAATAACATGCCAGAACCGTTAGCATTAATGATCCCATTACAATGATAGATTGGATGTGCCCCTTTCAATATGATGTGATTTTCACTTCTGTCCAGAATTTGCAGACCAAATTGTTGTAAAGCAATAAGGAGATCTTCGGTTTCGGTACACCACGATATATTATTTACGGTTGTTGTTTCTTCATTCAATAGTGCTAATAGTAGCGCTCTTTGGATATGAGGCTTAGATGATGGTATGACTATTTCCCCGTTAAGAGTGGAGCCGGGGAGCACGCTAATTTTATTCATGCCAAGCCTCCAGGTAGATCAATTACCATTGGTATTATTCTTTGATTTAACTATTTGCTATCGATAGCAATAGTTGTAATTTCAACGTAATGTTCTGGCTTTACCATCGATTTAACGGCAATAGTCGTATTGACCGGGCGTATATCGCCAAACTTCTCATTAAATGCTCGACAATAATCATCAAAATGTTGGAAATCTGTTAAATGTGTTACTGTGCTGACAACGTCAGTCAGTTCTGCATCAAGCTCTTTTAAATATTTCTCAATTTTTTCTATGATAAATAGAGTTTGCTCGTAAGCATTTTCCCCCATAACATTTCCATCGCCATCTGAAGCGACACATCCTGCAATAAATATCTGATTACCAACTCTTTTTCCTCTTGAGTATCCCATTTTATTTTCCCACGGAGAGGGGCTGAATACTGTTTTTCTAATTTCATGAGATGACATAAATACTCCTATAAATGAAAATATATAAGAAGAAGATTTGGGAACAATAAATTAATTTAAACAATTTATTCCGTTAACTAAAAAATATCCGTAAATCAATGTAGTATTAATAAAAGTATATAAAGTCTGATATGTCAAATAAAGTTGGTTATTAAAATAGAATAATTGGGTGTTTTTTTATTTTAAAAATGAATAACTATTTTATTTTTGGCGAAAAAATTATTTTTATGAAAAAATTCTTTTTATTATTTAATTGGTTATGTATTAAATAGCTGAATCTGGTTGTATTCTGGCGTTTTTTTTATTTGAAAGTCATCTTAGTTGGAACTATACATGATGATTAGGTTGTCTTAATTTTAATGAAATCTTTTATTATTAAGTAAAATTAGATGATTTCAGGAATGAAGAAAGCGTCATAAATTAATAAATATCAACTAACGATGGGGTCGATATGCGTGTTTTTATTTTTATTGAAGCAAGACCGGTTGAATGCTCGGCAATTGATTATATTAGAGATTTAGGATTTTCTCCTGTGTTATTGACTTCAATGGAATCAATGAATAAAGGATTATATGATGATTTAAGAAAGGAATTATTTGATAATATTTATTATGTTGATACGAGAAATAGTACAGATATCATTAATTTAATTAAAGATAACTGTATTCCTGTTGCTGCAATTTTAGGTTGTTATGATGATTTTATGATTGTGGCGTCTGAAGTAGCGTTAGAATTCGGTTTACCTCACCCGGATATAGATGGTTTGAGGAATGCATTTAGTAAGAAGAATGTCAGGGATATCTTAGTACAACATGGTTATGAGCAACCTGCTTACGAGGTTTTTTCTTATAATAATATTCCAGAAAATCCTAAGGTTCCTTTTCCGTTTGTGATTAAGCCACTTCGTGATGCGGGGGCTTATGGGGTATCACTTTGTAAATCTCAAGATGATTACCACCATGTGGTTTCAGAAATTTCATCTAATGGCACAATGTCAATGCTCGGTAAAGTGAATGAAGAGTTCTTGATAGAAGAGTTCCTGCAAGGAAATTTTTATGGGGCAGAATTAATTTATAGTCATGATGAATGGCATTTACTTGGTATCAATAGAATTTTCGTTTCTCCTGATGATGACCTGTGTATGATCGGCTTATCTCATCCTGCTGAACTGTCTGAATTTGAGTTTGCAATGGCTTGTAAGCTGGTTAAGGAGTGGGTAGCGGCTTTGGGATTACGGGGTGGTGCAATAAATGTAGAATTTATTTATACCTCTCGTGGGCCCGTATTAGTTGAAATCAATTTGCGCATAGCGGGTGCCAGAGCGGCTCAACAGATCTTCATGACCTCTGGGATTAATATGGTCAAATACTTGGTCGATTTTGTTTGTGGTATCGAAAGTTCTATATCACCAGCGTCGGAAATAGTTTATCCATTTGTCGCTGATGCATTTGTTTTTTATCGTGGTGAGGGGGTTGTCAATGATATCAGAATAGATGCTGATATCCCTTATTTCATTTCCGCAGGGTTTAAAAAAACGCCTTTTACTATTTTATCGAAAAGTAAAAATTCATCAAAAAATAAAAACTTTGGTTCTATTGTCGGTTATGTTCTGGCTTATGGTAATAGTTGTGAGGAAGCGATGGAAAATGCGACACGTATTGCTAACCGCGTACAGTTAAAAACAAATTAATAAGAGATCATCATTATGGCTATTTTGATGGGGTTGATTTCAGCATTGTGTTGGGGAAGTACTGATTTTTTGGCAGGGCAAGTCGCAAGAAAAGTCGGCGTGGCTAAATCTTTATTCTACAGTCAGCTATTTGGTTTTTTTGTTTTATCGTTGTTGCTGTTTTTTTATTTTGAGATGTCGTTTGTTAATGTAAGCTTTTTTCAACTGACCATCTGTGTTGTTGCTTCGGTTTGCAATTTAATGGCAATGGTGTTTCTGCTTAAAGCATTATCAATCGGCAAAGCCTCGATTGTCGCGCCGATTGTTTCGCTTTATGGTGCCGTTACCACGATTTTGTCACTGATAAATGGGAAACCAATGACCGCTTTGGTTTTGTTTAGTCTATTTATTTGTGTTGTTGGGGCCTGTCTAACCAGTATACCGAAATCAAAAGATGGACAACGAGAATCATCTGGTTCAATTTTCTTTGCACTTTTGTCTTCACTGATGTTTGGTTTAGGCTTCTGGTTGCAAGGGGAATTTGCTGTTAGAGATCTGGGTGTTATCAATGCATTATGGGTTTACTATTTAACCGCTGTGGTTGTTTTATTTCTCACTCTATTAAAAAAAGGAAATTTATCATTACCGCCGATTTCAATTATTGCTCTGGTTTTTTCAATTAGTTTCTTTAGTCTGATCGGGTTTGCTTCATTAGCTTACGGCTCTGCAACGGGACATGTTGCCGTTGTTACTGTTCTGAGTTCATTGGCAAGTGGAGTCACCGCTTTATTAGGCTTTTTTATTCGTGGAGAACGGTTAAGTCGAATTCAGTGGATTGGTATTGTGATAATAATAGCGGGTGTCGTTCTTTTGAAATTATGACATTTATAATAGCTTGTTTCCCCGAAGAATTCGGGGGAACAGTGAGGTAATGATATTGATTAATGATAATCTGCAATAAGTTGATTATTTCATTTGATGATTTTCACCTCTCTCTATTATGACCTTTTTATTTTGTTGATGATGTTCTAATGCCGCTATGGATGAATAAATGAAACGGCCAAATAAAATCAGAAAGCTGATAAGTAAAACCAATTTAATTATCTGAGATCGCTTCTTTTTTTTCATGGTTTGGTATCTTTATATTGATTCCTCGGCTATTTCTAATTGCCAACCCGTAACGTTATGCCAGTAACCTTGCTCTTTTTCCAGATCAAGCTGCATCAGGGTGTTTTCTGATAAATAATTGTAAGGCAGGTAGAGCGCCCAATGGCTATCATCAGTAACCAGTCTGAGTGATTCAGGAATGGTTGTGGATTGGCGTTGATTATTGAGTAAAGTTGCCAGACGTAGGATTTGAATTAATGGCAGATACTGTTTTTTCTTGAATAAATTGAATCTTGGCAAATCATCCAGTTTTATTGTCTTACGATGACAGCGAACCAAGGTTGCCAGCAGTAATTGTTGTTCCTGATTAAAGCCGGGTAAGTTGGTGTTTTGCAGAATATAGGCAGAGTGTCGCTGTAATCCGCTTAAGTTAATACTTAATCCAACTTCGTGTAACATTGCCGCCCAGTGTAAAATCGCTTCGAGTTGAGGTTGCACTAGTTTAGGGTTCTGGATTGCCCACTGTTGGTAAAGTGTTTCAGTCGTATTAAGTACACGCTTTGCCTGTTCTCTGTCGATATTATAGTGTTCAGCCAGGCTTTTTGCGGTTCTCTGGCGGATATCTTGATGACGGAAACGGCCTTCCATTTCATATAAAACGCCTTCACGTAGCGCGCCATCTGAGAGTTGTAATGCTTTTATATGCAGGGTATCGAATATACCGCATAAGATTGCTAAACCAGGAATAAAGAAGTGTTTACGATCATCCGATAGTCCGGGTAAGTCGAAGGTTTTTAATTTCTTGAATTTGAGTATTTCTTTGACCAACATCTCCAGCCGTTCAGGGGTGATTAATCCGTCCTTTTCCCCCATTGCGACCAGTACTTCATACACCGCTTTAATGGTCCCGGATGCCCCAAGTGCTGAATTCCAGCCAGTGATGCGGTACTGCCATGAGAGATTTTCCAATTTTTGCGCAGCTTCAAGCCGCGCTCGGCGGAATTTTTCTGCGCTAATTTCGTCATCGGGAAAGAATTGGTGGGCGAAACTAATGCATCCCATTCGGCGGCTTTCTACTAATAATGGTTCAAAATTTTCACCAATGACCAGTTCAGTGGAGCCGCCGCCAATATCAATCACCAGTTTACGGTTTTTTTCTGGTTGTGTATGTTCTACCCCCATATAGATCAGACGAGCTTCTTCATGGCCGGAAATAATTTCAATCGGGTAGGGGATAACGTCTTTAGCGCGTTTGATAAATTCTTTGGCATTGCTGGCTTCACGTAAGCTGTGAGTGCCCACCAGACAAACGTTATCTGCAGGAAAGCCTTGTAACCGTTCAGCAAATAAAGCCAGACAGGCAAGACCGCGTGTTATTGCTTCTTCGCTTAATAGATTGTTGTTATCAAGACCGTCGGCAAGATGGACCCGTTGTTTTAAGCGACCTAAAATCTGAAATGCGTCGTTAACAATTCGGGCAATAATCATATGAAAACTGTTTGAACCCAGATCAATAGCCGCAATTTCTATTGGCCTGGGCGTCGGCTTGTCATGTGTTAGCGGCATAAATTAAGCTCTTGGTTCAGGTTGTTCGAGGGCTTTTATATAGTCATAAATAGCGAGTTGTGCTCGGATTTTCCGCTTATTACCCCGTGGCACATAACTATTGCTCAGCTCTTTATCGACGTAACGGGCTTTTACCGTATCGTTGAATTGTAATTCGAGAATGTCCAGTACCCGTTGTTTTAATTGTGGATCAAGCAGGCAAACCGCAACTTCAATTCGGTAGTCGATATTACGGGTCATCCAATCAGCAGACGAGAGAAAGACTTTTTCGTCTCCGTCATTAGTAAATACGTAAACCCGATCGTGTTCGAGAAAACGGTCAACGATACTGGTGATCTGAATATTTTCGCTAAATCCTGGCTGGTTGGGCACCAGTGAGCACATACCACGTATCAGTAGGCGTATTTTTACCCCTGCCTCCGAAGCGTCATATAGGCGGTCCACCAGCTCTTTATCAACCAGGTTATTAATCTTTAACGTAATACCCGCGGGCTTATTCGCTCTGGCGTTGGCGATTTCCTGTGAAATAAGCTGGTTGAGCATTGCGCGGGAATTTTGCGGCGAAACCATCAGGTTTTCAAATTTGACCGGGCGGTAGGGATTCTCAATAAAGTTAAATACCCGGCGCACTTCGTTAGTAATTTTGGGATTTGCTGTCAGCAAGGAGTAGTCGGTGTAGAGACGAGCGGTTTTTTCATTAAAATTGCCGGTACCAATATGGGCATAGCGAACAATTTCTTCACCTTCCAGACGGGAAATAAAAAACAGTTTTGCGTGAATTTTTAGTCCCGGTGCTGAGAAAATAACATGTACACCCGCTTCGGTTAGCCGTTTGGCCCAATGAATATTGGCTTCTTCATCAAATCGAGCCTGTAATTCAACCACGACGGTCACTTTTTTACCGTTATGGGCAGCATGGATCATGGAATCAATAATGCGAGAGTCTTTTGCTACCCGATAAATATTGATCTTGATGGAAAGTACACTTGGGTCGAAAGAAGCTTGACGTAATAATTCCAGCACATGTTCAAAGGTGTGGTAGGGATAATAGAGCAGCACATCTTGTTCACGAATCGCATCAAAACCATTGCGGAAATTATCAAACCAAGTGTGCCGCAATCTCGGTAAAGGTTTATTGAGTAGGTTTCTCTTCCCCTCATTGGGGAATTTAATGAAATCTTTAAAATTGTGATAGCGTCCGCCGGCAATCACCGAGTCATTGTTTGACAAGCCAAGTTTGCTACGCAGTAACCCCACCATTTCATCTGGCATTTCTCGTTGATAAACGAATCTTACTGGTTCCGCTGTCAGCCGTTGTTTCAGCGTGGATGACATTAGTTCGAGCAAGCTTGATTCCATCTCTGTTGCTAAATCATATTCAGAATCACGGGTCATTTTCATTGAATAGGCGTTCAGTGAATCATAATCGAAAAAGCCTTTGAAAATTTCATCAAGACAATAACGCATAATATTGTCTAGCAGGATCATTGACTTGCGGCGGTGTGGCATTTCAGGCGGCAAGTTAACAAAACGTGGCACCTTATCTGACGGAATTTCCAATAGTGCATATTGAATATTCTGGCCGTGGACAATTTCAACTGCCAGATAAGTGTAGTCATCTTTTAGAAATTCAACCAGGTTGGTTTCTGGATTGATCAGAATTGGCGTAATGTGTGGCCGCAGATGTTGACGAAAATATTGACGTAACCAGATTTGTTGATTTGGCGAAATTTGTCGTTCATTGATGAGAAAAATTTGATTGCGAGCTATTTCTAGTAGCAATTCATTATAGAGCACATCAAATTCTTGATCGGTTTTAGCCACTTTAGCTTGAATTTTTTTCAATACATTTCGAGCGCTGGTGGCCGATCCTCGTTCTTCATTGATTAATATTCGCCGTTTCACATCAGCAAAACGGACTTTGTAAAATTCATCCAGATTATTGGAGTAAATACCAAGGAACCGCATCCGTTCTATTAATGGATTGCTCTTATCCGCTGCTTCTTGAAGCACACGTTCGTTGAATGATAACCAACTCAGTTCTTTCTCGGTATAGAGCCTGTCTTGGGACATTGTTACTCCAGGTGTTGAGGTAAAAGTATTGAAGCTTTGAATACGACGGGGCGTCGTTTGTCGCTATCTTATCGTCAGTAGCTGTTGACTCATTTTTTCATCTTCCTTAGATGCAAAATATTGATGTTGGAAAACGCACATGCGAATGGCTGTGCGGTAACTGCCATTAATAAAGAATTCGTCTATTAATTCGCCCTCAGTATAGAAACCTAGTTTATTATAGATGTGAATGGCTTTAACATTCTCTTTATCAACAATCAGGTAGAGTTTATACAGATTAAGTACGGAAAATGCATATTCCATTGCCAGTTTTGCCGCTTTGGTTGCATGGCCTTGGCCCTGATAGGCGGGATCGATAATAATCTGAAATTCTGACCGGCGGTGTATATAGTCGATTTCGACTAATTCAACCAAACCCACTTTGGCGTCAGAACTTGCGATAATAAACCGGCGCTCGCTCTGGTCGTGAATATGTTTGTCATAGAGATCGCACAGTTCAACGAAAGCTTCATAAGGTTCTTCGAACCAGTAACGCATGACGCTAGCATTGTTATCTAATTGATGGATAAAAGGCAGATCTTCCCGCTCAAGGGGGCGTAACCTAACAGGTGGAGTATGAGAACCACCAGACATTTGACACCTCAGTGTTTTTAATAAAAAAGAAGCATGATTAATAATAGTCCGCAGTGCTGGATATGTTACCACAGCACTGTAATTAGTCGTTAATATACCCGTTATCTTTCAAGTTGCCTCTTTGTTGGCTGCACTCGCTCACCCCGGTCACATAGTTGCCTATGCTCCCGGGGATTCGCTCCCTTGCCGTCGCGATCCATCTTGAAATCCATAGGGTATAAATAGATTATTCTGCGGCATAGCCTTCTGGAGGGAGGATCTTTCCATCCAGATACGCTTTGCCATTAACCATATTTAGGCGCCCTTCGATAAACCAGTTGATAACTAATGGATAGATGTTGTGTTCCTGAGTCTGAACCCGTTTAACAACCTCATTTTCCTGATCTCCGGCAAAAATAGGAACTTTAGCTTGCAAGATCACCGGGCCGCCATCCAACTCTTCTGTTACAAAATGGACGGAAGTGCCGTGTTCTGTATCTCCATTTGCTATCGCTTTGCGGTGAGTATGCAGACCAGGATATTTGGGTAACAGAGAAGGATGAATATTTAACAGCCGGCCAAGATAGTGCTGAACAAAATCTGGCGTCAGAATACGCATATAACCCGCGAGGACCAGCAAATCTGGTTGATACTGATCAATCACGTGTTTTAGCGCTTCATCATAAGCCTGACGATCTACATAGTTTTTCGGGCTAATAACATGGGTGGGAATATCCGCCTGTTGAGCGCGTAACAGACCGTAAGCGTTTGCGGTATTACTCAATACCGCGCAAACCTGCCCATTGATTCTGTTCTGCTGGCAGGCGTCAATCACCGCCTGGAGATTGCTGCCGCTGCCAGAGATGAGTACAACGATATTTTTCATTTAATGATAACCTGTTGTTCACCCTCTTTCAGTGTCGCGATAGTGCCGATTTGCCAGGCTTTTTCACCGGTGGCAGTGAGTAATTCAATCGCGTGTTCAACGGCTGTTGGTGGTAATGCAATCACCATTCCAACACCACAGTTGAATGTACGGTACATTTCATGACGGCTGACATTGCCTGTCTGTTGTAGCCAGTTAAATATGGTCGGCCATTGCCAACTGGATTCGTTAATCTGTGCTTGGGTATTTTCAGGCAGGACACGCGGAATATTCTCCCAGAAACCGCCACCGGTTAGATGAGCAATAGCGTGAATATCAACCTGTTCAATCAAGGATAAAAGGGATTTCACATAAATTTTTGTCGGAGCGAGTAGGTGATCCGCCAATGATTTACCTTCAAGCTCTGTTGCTTCTGGATCGGTGTTGTTGACGGCCAGAATTTTGCGTATCAGAGAATAGCCGTTTGAGTGAGGGCCACTGGCGGCGAGGGCAATCAAGGCATCACCCGCCTGAACTTTACTGCCATCAATGATTTCTGATTTTTCAACCACGCCAACGCAGAAGCCGGCAACATCATAATCTTCACCGTGGTACATCCCCGGCATTTCTGCGGTTTCACCACCAACCAGAGCACAGCCGGATAATTGACAGCCTTCCGCGATACCGCTGATAACGCTGGCAGCCGTATCAACATCCAGTTTCCCGGTTGCATAGTAATCGAGGAAAAACAGGGGTTCCGCACCTTGAACAACCAGGTCATTGACACACATTGCAACTAAGTCAATGCCGATAGTGTCATGGCGTTTGAGATCCATTGCCAGACGCAACTTGGTGCCGACACCATCAGTACCAGAAACCAGAATTGGCTCGCGGTATTTTTGTGGTAATGCACATAAAGCGCCAAACCCACCTAAACCGCCCATAACTTCTGGACGACGGGTCTGTTTTACAACACCTTTAATACGGTTGACTAAGGCATTACCGGCGTCGATATCGACACCTGCATCTTTATAACTGAGAGAGGTTTTGTTGGTCACTCGAAGCCCCCAAGGCGGTTGCGTTTGATAAATTAAGACAGAATAGTAACAATTCTAACAGTCTAAGCAAACGTTTGCGAGACTCTTGTTTAGGATCTCAGTTCGCGGTAATTAGGGCTATGTTTGATGAAAATCAACGGATTGGTGGTGGTGTTATGGGTAAAAGGCGGTATAATCTCGCCGTTTTTTTGTCTGCTGGCGACATGACATACAGTAGGAGAGGTCCATGAAGATCGTTGAGGTGAATCACCCACTTGTTAAACATAAACTCGGCCTGATGCGAGCGCATGATATCAGCACCAAACGCTTTCGTGAACTGGCCGCAGAAATTGGAAGCCTTCTGACTTATGAAGCAACCGCTGATTTAGAAACAGAAAAAGTCACTATTGATGGCTGGTGTGGCCCAGTAGCAGTTGAGCAGATTAAAGGTAAAAAAATAACTGTCGTACCTATTCTGCGTGCGGGATTGGGGATGATGGATGGTGTATTGGAGAATGTTCCTAGTGCCCGGATCAGCGTCGTAGGGGTTTATCGTAATGAAGAAACCTTAGAACCTGTCCCTTATTTTCAGAAACTGGCTTCCAATATTAATGAACGTATGGCGCTGGTGGTTGACCCCATGTTGGCAACCGGTGGTTCCATGATTGCAACTATCGATTTACTGAAAAAAGCAGGCTGCCAGTCGATTAAAGTGCTAGTTTTGGTGGCTGCTCCTGAAGGTATTGCCGCGCTGGAAAAAGCCCATCCTGATGTGGAACTGTATACAGCTTCTATTGATGAGAGACTCAATGAACAGGGATACATTGTGCCTGGCTTGGGGGATGCAGGCGATAAAATATTTGGTACGAAATAATAAGTTAGCCGACTTTTGAGTCGGCTTTTTTTTGGTTCTGACGCGATAATATTAAGAGGATAAATAAGATGACCCGTCGCACTATTGGAGTAGATGAGCGGCCTCCTTTTTTACAGACCATTCCACTCAGCTTCCAACATCTTTTTGCTATGTTTGGTGCGACGGTATTGGTGCCGATTTTGTTTAAAATCAACCCGGCGACAGTTCTGCTATTTAATGGTATCGGTACATTGTTGTATCTGGTGATTTGCAAAGGAAAGGTTCCGGCGTATTTGGGATCGAGCTTTGCTTTTATTTCACCGGTCTTATTGTTGTTGCCTCTGGGATATGAATTAGCCTTGGGTGGTTTTATTATATGTGGCGTGCTGTTTTGTCTGGTTTCACTGATGGTTAAGGTGGCAGGGCGAAGTTGGATTAATGCGCTGTTTCCACCTGCGGCAATGGGGGCGATTGTTGCTGTTATCGGTCTGGAACTTGCCGGTGTTGCGGCTGATATGGCGGGTTTGCGTCCGGCGGAAGGTGCCGATGTTGATTCAACAACATTGACCATTTCTCTGGTAACACTGGCGGTAACCGTTCTTGGTTCAGTTATGTTCCGTGGATTCTTGGCTATCATCCCGATTCTCATTGGCGTGTTGGTAGGTTATGCGTTGGCGTTCCTGATGGGCGTAGTTGATCTGACGCCGGTACGTGAAGCGCCGTGGTTTGCATTGCCAACTTTTTATACACCACGTTTTGAATGGTTCGCTATTATGACTATCTTGCCTGCGGCGCTGGTTGTCATAGCTGAACATGTTGGTCATTTAGTTGTGACGGCGAATATTGTGAAGAAAGATTTGCTAAAAGAGCCGGGTTTGCACCGTTCTATGTTCGCAAATGGTTTTTCAACCGTGATTTCCGGTTTCTTTGGTTCAACGCCAAATACGACTTATGGCGAGAATATTGGTGTCATGGCAATTACCAAAGTTTACAGCACCTGGGTTATGGTGGTGCCGCGGTGCTGGCGATTTTGCTCTCCTGCGTCGGTAAATTGGCGGCAGCAATTCAGGCCGTGCCGGTTCCGGTCATGGGAGGTGTCTCGCTGTTGCTTTATGGCGTTATTGGTGCGTCAGGTATTCGAGTGCTGATTGATTCAAAAGTAGATTACAACAAAGCACAAAATCTTATCCTGACTTCCGTGATTCTTATCATCGGCGTCAGTGGGGCGAAAATTAATATCGGTGTTGCTGAACTTAAAGGCATGGCGCTGGCAACGATTGTTGGTATCGGTATGAGTTTGATTTTCCGTCTGGTCACGGTTTTCCGTCCCGAAGAACGATATATTGAATCTTCCGTTGAATCTGTTAAGCACGGTAAATAATAGGGCAATAAACTTGGGCTGATTTGCCCGCTTTGAGTAGTTTTCATTATGAAAAGGCGGGGTGATGGTCATTATTTTATTCGTAAGGGAGGCAGGAAAGCAAATGTTCGCCACCAATGAGAGGAATGAGTTTTAGTCGGTTATAGGGTATCAGATTTGTTTATTGTGGAGTAAAAAAGGAGCGAAAAGCTCCCTTTAAAGTTTATCGGACTACGTACCAGTTTCGTTTTCCATTGAGATACTGAACAGTACCCTCTCTTTCGGATTTTTTTAGAGCGCTGTAAGCAGCTCTCATTCGTTCCGCTTTTTTAGCTACCGCTTTTTCGAGTTCAAGCTTTTCTTTTTCAGCTTGTTCGATATGTATGTATGACATAACCCCTCCCATTTGGATCTAACTTATCTATCATGGTAAAGCCGTTTTGTGTCACAAATCGATTAATATACCGCTTATAGACCCTGTTCAGTCGCTCATCCGCGGCTAGTAAAATGTATCCACTAGGGCTGACTGCATTATAGTGCTCATTAATCAGCCTTTCAACTGCGTACATAATCCCTATCATCTGATTATGGTTATTTGTAGGACACCTCTCAAATAGCGTGTTATTGTTTAAATTGTTTTTTGCATCAAATGAAACTTCAAAAAAATTATTTATATCGAAGCTGTAATTTTCAGGCAAAACGACAGAAGAATCTCCCTTTGAAATAATCTCCATTATAATCAAGGTATATTCCACGCCAGACACCTCAAAATCTGCGATATGCGCTTCGCCATATCCCAGGTTTTCTATTTTAAAAGGCATAGAATTTCTCAAAATTTCAATGTGTTGAAACTGTTATTTTCAATATTTTTCAATCAATTGATTTCAGCGCAGTATAATACAAAATCTCTTATTCAAACTTAATGTGAAAGATAAATGCGTGCGGTGCCGCAAAAAAAGAGGTTATAAAGTTAGTTAGCGATATCCATTAGTCAGAAATAACAGATATCGCTTTAATTTTATGCTTGTTCTGATTTCAAATTAACTCATCAGGTACCGCTTATTCATTGAAATTGCGGTAGATAATCACGGTTTATTGTTAATACGTCATCCAATAGTGGTGAAGCAATGTCTATATCGGCAACCAGTGGGTTGGTGATCAGTGCCAACAGCGCAGCATTGCGATCGCCATGAATCGCTGCTTTGATCGTTAAGCGTTCATAGGTTTTTATCTGTTGTGTCAGAGCATACATACTGTCAGGCAGGCGGCCGAACGTCAGCGGGTGGGCGCCTTCTGCATTAATAATACAGTTGGTTTCAATGACAGCATCGTCCGGTAAACCTCGAATAGCACCGTGGTTTGTGGTATTGACTACCAATTGGCTATCGAGATTGTTATGAATGGCGCAAATCAGATCCAGTGCAACCTCGGAATAGAATGCGCCACCGCGGAAACTGAGTTGTTCTGGCTTGTGATCGAGTTCTGGATCAGCATACAGTTCAAATAGTTCCTGTTCTACTTTCATGACCTGTTCTGCTCGTGTGCCTTGTTCGAACGCGGCCTCGCGCTCTTCCTGTAACATATTGCGGGCTTGGTAGAAGTAGCGGTGATAAGGGCAGGGGATTGCGCCTAGAGCCTTGAGCAGTGGTGGAGGCCAGGGTGCCTCTTGAATATTATTCATGGTTAAGACTGCGCCATTGCATAGCATATCAAGTACCTGTTGAGTTTTATCCTGACCTGCAACCAGCACTTGATGTACCCAGACCATATGATTCAGCCCGGCAAAGCGTAACTGCACATCCTGATAAGGGCGTTGTAGCATATTAGCTATCATGTGATGCATTGTGACCGGAACATTACATAGGCCGATAATTTTTGCTTTGCTATAGCGGGAAATCGCTTCGGTAACGATCCCGGCTGGATTGGTGAAGTTAATAATCCATGCGTCTGGTGCAAGTTTTTCAACTTTATGGGCAATATCCAGCAAAACGGGGATGGTACGTAATGCTTTGGCAAAGCCGCCTACGCCGGTAGTTTCCTGACCGATCAAGCCATATTTTAGCCCCAGACGCTCGTCCGCGGCGCGAGCCGGAAGCTGGCCGACACGCAGTTGAGTTAAAATAAAATTGGCACCGCGAATGGCGTTATCTGGTGTGAAATGGACGCTGACAATAACGTGTTCCATGCCGTGACGAGCTAACATACGGCGAGTAAGCGCGGCGATAATTTCTACTTTCTGTTTTCCACTGTCAATGTCAACCAATGCCAGTTCAGATAGTGGAATGTTTTTTTGGTGTTGAATAAGCCCTTCGACTAATTCAGGTGTGTAGCTGCTACCGCCACCAATAACGGCTATTTTGATTCGTTTCATACCTTTTCCTCTTGCGATGGTATTCGGCGATAGAGTTCAATCATATCGCTGGCAAGATCTTGAATAACCATTGCGTTCATTAAATGATCTTGCGCATGGACGGTGATGAGATTGACAGGTAATTTACCGCAGCCTTCATCCAATCCGATGAGGGTAGTTTGAATCGTGTGTGCTTCTTTGATTGCCTGTTGGGATTCTGCCATCAGTGTTTGTGCTGTTTGAAAGTCACCGTTTCTGGCATGTTGTAATGCCATTAGTGCATGACTGCGTGCGCTTCCGGCATGAGCCAGCAGTTCTATAATAGTTTTTTCTAAATCCATGTGTAAATCCTCCGAAAATTAGGGTTGGGATTGAGTTTCTACACCGGTGGATGCTGTGTTTTCTCGCTGTTTATCTTCTTCGTTGACCAACTGTTTTTCAAAAATTTTGAAGAAGGGATACCAGATAAAGAGGTCGATTATCGTGAGTATGATCACTAGCACTGCCGCGCGATAATCCCAGGCGGCGGAAATCATTGCGCCGAATGGCGCCGGTGTAGTCCAGGGCGAAATAGCGACCATTTTATGCACCAGGTCAAGATGCAGGACGCTGTAGGACAATACTGCATTGACCAATGGCACAACCAGTAATGGAATGAATAAGGTTGGATTCATCACAATCGGTGAGCCAAACAGTAGTGGTTCGTTAATATTGAATATGGACGGAACCACGCTCAGTTTTCCGATAGTACGCAAATGTATAGAACGGCTGCGCAGATAAAGAATCGCCAGAACCAGTGTAGAACCAGAGCCACCAATACAGATATAAAACGACCAGTAAGGGTCAGTAAAAATGTGTGTTGTAGCAGTACCTTGAGCCATTAATGTTGCATTGGCGGCAATATTTGCCATAAAAATAGGGGCCATCAAGCCAGTGACAATATTAGCGCCATGAATACCGGCAAACCACAGTAGGTTAGCAATGAGTAGTGCCAATATAATGGCAGGTAGAGTATCACCGACGGAAATGAGTGGGTGGAACATCTGCATTATGGCTGCGGGAATAAGTAGATTGAATTCACTCTGTAATAGCAAGCTGGCGGGATAAACTGTCAGCAAGATACCTATGACTGGGTACAGAAGTTCAAAAGAACGGGCGATTGCTGGTGGCACTTGTGTTGGCATTCTGATGGTGATGTTATATTTTTTTAGTAAACGCGTTAGTTCAACTGACCAGATAGCGCAAATTAATGCGGTAAATACACCTGCGCCACCGAGGAAATCGAGTGCTATTTTGTTTTCTATTTGTGGTGCTGCTGCTAGCAAAAACGCCATTAGTGACAGTAAAGCCGAAGTTAACCCGTCCAGACCGTAGGATTTAGCTAAACTGTAGGCGGTACCGACCGAAACAAAGACACTCATTAATCCCATCGTCATAAAGTAAGGCATTGTGATGGTGTCCCAGTGAGTTTTGGCAAAGGACAACCAAGCTTGGCCGAATGAGGATGCAGTCTGTAAATCGAAGGGTGGGTTTGCCACAATTAACATTATGCTGCCGATGATCAAAAATGGCATGGCTGAGATAAAGCCGTCACGCATTGCTGTAATATGCCGCTGGTTACCGATTCGCCCGGCAAACGGGATAATGTGGTTTTCTAAAACACGCATAAAAGAGGTATAGAGACTCATGAGGGTACTCCGCGTGATGATGAAATTGCTTATTCCAACAGGCTTAATGCCTTATCGAGAACCTTATCACCACGAAGAGTGCCATAATCCATCATGTCAATAACGTCTATTGGTTTACCAAGTGGTTTGGCGATAGCGGAAAAATGGGCCAATTGATACCTCACCTGTGGGCCGAGTAAAACAACGTCAGCGTCGGCTATCATGTGTTCTAATTCAACCGTGGGAACAGCCTTGATCTCAATGTCCAATGCCCGTTTTATCACTTCTGCCTGCATGCGTTGTACCAGCATGCTGGTGGACATACCGGCAGCACAACACAATAGGATTTTTTTCATTGTTCAATCTCCAGTTTGTTATATCGTTTCTTATGGGATAAATGGTTGATGAGAGCTTTCACTTTTTATTAAGACTAGCAACTTATGTTAAATATGTTGCGATTTTGTTCGCATATTAATCAAGAATAGTTTAAGGAATAGTGATAGAGTGTGATCTTCGTTTGTATTGTATATAGTGTGAAAATTTTAGATTCCATTATTGTGTCTGACAGTGAGCAAACGCTAGATGGACGTAGGTTTTGGGAACGTATGATTGCTTGGGCTATCAGCATTAATGAGTATCACGTATATGTTTCTGATGGCACCAAAGAAGAGCGTCCACTAAACCTGATGACCTCATGGGATGACTTTTATGTAACTTGGGCTAATTATTGCTGGGGCCTTGATAAGAGTTATCACTACCATCGCTTTTTTGTTATCAGTAAAGAGCTATTACATTGATCTCTGCTAAGAATGAATAAAACTCACTATCTGATGGCTTTTTCTTGAATAACATAATTCTTAAATAACATAGGACTGAAAACTTAAATTTTTCCTGTTTTTACATGCGGAATATTTTACAGGCGTTTGTAGTCCGTTCTGTGTTATGACGAAATATTATGCGCTTCTGGGGCTGAAATGGATTTAACTTATTGAATCCTAAAAATAGTTTTTTTATTCTTTACCTATACAGTTCATTTACAACTATTTTCTGTGATAAACTTGTTGGCGTTTATTACCAGCTCTGTTTGAGGTGCTTCTGAACACACCATCGCAGCTTTCGTTACCTTTGTATCTTCCCGATGATGAAACTTTTGCCAGTTTCTTTCCGGGGGAAAATGCCACCCTGTTAGCTGCAATCAAATTGGCCATTAATCAGCCGCATGGCAGCTATATTTATTTTTGGTCCCGTGATAGTGGGGGTCGAAGTCATCTGCTGCATGCCGCCTGTGCTGAGTTGTCCCTGAAAGATGAAGCTGTGGGCTATGTTCCGCTGGATAAACGTGCCTATTTTATCCCTGAGGTGCTTGATGGCATGGAACACTTATCACTGGTTTGTATTGATAATATTGAGAGTATTGCTGGTGATGAAGAGTGGGAAATGGCAATTTTCAATCTTTATAATCGTATTCTAGAGATCGGTCGCACATGTTTACTTATTAGCGGCGATCGCCCACCTCGCCAGATTAATCTTAAGTTACCTGATTTGGCTTCTCGTCTGGATTGGGGGCAAATTTATAAATTACAACCACTTTCTGATGATGAGAAATTACAAGCCTTGCAATTGCGAGCGAAGTTACGCGGCTTTGAATTGCCAGAAGATGTAGGGCGCTTTTTATTGAAAAGATTAGACAGAGAAATGCGGACTCTGTTTATGGCATTGAATCAGTTAGATCACGCTTCGATAGTGGCCCAGCGCAAGCTGACGATTCCATTTGTGAAGGATATTTTGCACCTTTGAAGATGATGGTGGTGTCACCATCATCATATCTATTCTTAATCAATTAAGAATTTCTTTTACTTTTTCCGGTGGGCGTCCAAGCCTAGCTTTATCACTACAAACTACGATCGGGCGTTCAATCAGTTTAGGATTGGCAATCATCGCTTTTAGTAAATCATGCTGACTGAGTTTTTCATCAGCCAGATTCAACTCCTTGTATAGCTCTTCTTTCGTTCTCATCAATTGGCGTGCATCATGAAAACCAAGCTGTTCTAGCAGAACGGATAATTGTTCTACAGTGAGAGGAGCCTCCAGATAGAGAATAATCTGTGGTTTAATTCCCCGTTCTTCAATAAGAGCCAAAGTTTCACGGCTTTTGGAGCAGCGGGGATTATGATAAATCGTCACCTGTTGCATGAGAATTCCTTAACGTTTGTATTGACTGTAACGCTGTTGTAGCTGGCGTAATTGATCGATACGAGCATCATAACGTGCTTGATCGTAGCTGCCTAATTTTACGAGTGCACTGGCACTACTGAGGTATTTGATGGCATTGTCAAACTGACCGCGAAGTGCCATTTCTTCAGCATGTGCTGATAATTCTTCATGGCGTTTTCCTTGTTTGGCGGCAGCTTCGGCTATCAGGCGCCAACCGTTGGGATCATCTGGATTATTGAATGTATAGCGATGGAGCAGTTTTAAAGCCTGTTGATATTGTTTTGCGTGAATAAGTGCATTAGCGAGATTGATTTGCAATACTAAATTGTCCTTTTGTTTCTGCAAAGCGTTCTGTAACCGGGTGATAGCCTGAGCAATTCGGTTCTGTTCAATGTCGATATCAGTCATTGTGTCAATGTACCAGACATTATCCGGTTGTTTTGCTAACAGTGGTTCTAGAATAGCCCGTGCCTCAGTGTATTTTTTATCTTGAGAAAGCAAGATTGCTCGGCCATAAGCGGCGGCAAGTTGCTCTTTAGCTGTGCCTCTCCGATAATTTTCTAAAATTTGCTCAAGATAGTCGCGTTGCTCGGTGGTGTACATGCCCATGACACGAACTCTGGCGAACAGAAAATCTTGAGATTGTGGAATGTTCTGGGCCGGGTATTGATTAGCGCGGTTACGTGCATCAGCAAGGCGGCTGTCAGGTAACGGGTGAGTGAGTAGCATTTCTGGTGGCTTAGAACTGTAACGGGTTTGATCTACCATGATTTGCATAAAATCTGGCATACCCTGAGGATCAAAGCCAGCTTTACGTAATGTCTGCATGCCAATACGATCAGCTTCTTGTTCATTGGATTGAGTAAAACTGATCATGCTTTGCTGTATACCGGCAATAGTGCCGCTGAGGGCTGCCATCCCTGCTTGTGGGCTAGCCATTAGCAAAAGAATAGAACCCAACGTACCTGCCCAGGCTAGCGGTGCTGTACGTTGCTGATCTTCCATCATTCGTGCCAGGTGGCGTTGAGTAACGTGGGAAATTTCGTGAGCCATTACGGAGGCAAGCTCGCTTTCATTACGACTATAACGAAAAAGTGCAGCATGAAGTACTACATTACCGCCAAAGAAAGCATAAGCGTTGATATTCGGGTTATCAATCAGATAGAAATGGAAAGGCGTTTTAACTGAGTCTGCATGAGCCACTAGCCTTTGTCCAAGGGCATTAATGTATTGTGTCAATAATGGGTCATAAATCAGCGGAGCGTTGTCACGCATCTGGCGAACGTAGAAATCGCCCATTGCCAGTTCCTGATTGATGCTCAGGATTGAACCTGCCGTGGTACCGATATCCGGCAATGAATCTTCAATGGAGGCGCTGAGAACAGGGGAGCTTGTTAGCAATAATGTACTGATTAATATTGCTGTCAAAGATTGATTAGACATTATTTTCATAAAACAAAAATGCTCTCATTTGACCATCGTTTTAGATAATGCGTGTATGATAAACAAGGGTACCTTAAAAATTAATCAATTTTTAAGAAAAATAGAAATATGAATATTGCTATCAAGGAGCCTGGTCAATGCTGGATATGATTATACAGTGGTATCGCCGTCGGTTTACTGATCCGCAAGTTATTGCGTTATTTGTTATCTTGTTGGCAGGGTTTTGCATTATTTATTTCTTACATGGCATTTTGACACCTTTGCTGGTGGCGATTGTTCTTGCCTATTTGTTGGAATGGCCAACGGCTAAACTTGAAAGACTGGGATGTTCGCGCACAGTGGCTGTTTGTATTGTGCTGATTATTTTTTCCAGTATTAGTTTGTTGGTCATCTTGATTGTGGCGCCAACTGTATGGCAGCAGGGAATTAATCTGTTGTCAGATATACCCAATATGCTTAATCGGTTTAATGAATATGCCCAGACATTACCAGCCCGTTATCCGGCTTTGGTTGATGCTGGCATCATTGATATGATGGCCGAAAATTTGCGCAGTAAGATTTCAACTGCCGGAGAGTCTGTAGTGAAATTTTCGGTGGCTTCACTGATTGGTTTGTTAACGCTGGCTATCTATCTGATTCTTGTGCCACTGATGGCCTTCTTCTTGCTAAAAGATAAAAACCAGATGTTGCAAGCATTGCAACGGGTCCTGCCACGTAACCGCATTTTGGCCGGGCAGGTATGGCGCGAGATGAACCAGCAAATCACTAACTATATTCGGGGTAAAGTCACCGAGATGGTGATCGTCGGTATTTGTACCTATGCGGTGTTTGCATTTCTTGGATTGGATTATTCATTGCTGCTTTCTGTTTTGGTTGGGCTGTCAGTGTTAATTCCTTATGTGGGTGCGTTGATTGTCACGATTCCTGTTGTACTGGTTGCGCTATTTCAATGGGGAGTTGGAACAGATTTCTGGACTTTGATTATTGCCTATTTGGTTGTTCAGGGGCTGGATGGTAACTTGCTGGTGCCGATTTTATTCTCTGAAGCCGTAAACTTGCACCCGTTGGTAATCATTCTTTCTGTGATTACTTTTGGTGGTTTGTGGGGATTTTGGGGCGTATTTTTTGCTATTCCGCTGGCGACGCTGATTAAAGCGGTGATCCAGGCCTGGCCGGAAGATATCGTTATAATAGAAGACGATGAAATAAAAGAGTAAATTTATTTTTAATGATGCGGGTACCCGTTATTAGAGGAAGCACGGGTTGGTGATATCCCTCCCGTACTTGCCCCTGGCATCTTGAGCTGTTAAATGAACGTGATTAAATTTTGAGTCATTTTCTATTTAAGGGTGTAGTTTCAGATAATCCACCACGATTTGGTGGTGATCACTGGTCTTAAATTTATCAAAAACGTACTCGATATTACCGTTGGTATCAATCAGGAAACTGATACGGTGGATACCATCGTAGGTTTTTCCCATAAATTGTTTCTTGCCCCAGACACCAAACTGTTCAGCAACTTGGTGATCCTCGTCGGACAACAATGTGAAGTTCAGCATTTCTTTCTCCACAAAGCGTGACAATTTACTTGGGTTATCTGTGCTAATGCCTAGCACTTCAACACCTGATTCCTTTAATGTATCCATTTCATCGCGCAGACCACAGGCTTGTACAGTACAACCAGGAGTCATTGCTTTAGGGTAAAAATAGACTAAAACACGCTGGCCTTCGAAATCAGATAAATTGATTGTTTCTCCATCTTGGTCAGGAAGGCTGAACTGAGGGGCCTTATCACCGGCTTTCAATGGGTTCATCCCGTATTCTCCGTTTAATCTTTCAACTAAAGTGGTTCAAGAATACTAATACTGCCTTGTGCATTTAGATCTGTACATAACTTATTAAACGCCTGCTTAATAATTATGCCGTCATCCTCTAGGCTGTGGGCGGTAATCTGGATCTGCAACCGAGCAGGGATATCGCCTTCTGGTGGATGTGTTTTTGATACCAGTTCAGCAATATTAAAATCCTGTGTAGTAAACAGATTGGTAAACTGCTCAACAATACCGGGTGAATCATCAACATCAACCTTAACGGAAACCGTGGAAGGAAATGTTGTGTGGGTATCGCACTTTGTGCGTTTCATTACAATAAGAAGATCGAGCTCGGCCCCTTTCTGTGGCAGTGAGGATTCAATCATTGTGATAGCGTTCCAACTACCGGAAAGTAGCATAATGAAGGTGAATTCCTCGCCAAACATGGCTAATCGGCTGTCTTCAATGTTACAACCACACTTACTCACAAGACGAGTAATGGTGTTGACGATACCAGAACGGTCAGCGCCTAAAGCGGTTATAACGAGAAAATGTTGTTCTGATTGTGGCAAAGTCACTTTTCCTTCTCTGCTGTGGTTTCGTTAAGGTAAACATAAAAAGGCTATGCTGCCAAGGTCAATTGCATCAAAGTTGCTCTATTGTATTCCCATGCTCTATCATTGAATTTCAATAAATTACTTTGGTTATCACTTCTTTTTAACAGAGGTTATCTGGTATTAACAAAATTCATTGAAATCCTGTGTTAAATAGTTTCCTTCTGAATGACTAAAAAGTACCATGGAGTTCTTGTTTGTATAGGGGGTTATGTAATGTCTAGCGGGAGATTTGAATTTACAGGTAGCATTGTTGCGCTGGTAACACCAATGGATGCGAGTGGTCAGGTTGATAAGGCCAGTTTGAAAAAGTTAATCGATTACCATGTTGCTAGTGGGACATCAGCGATAGTCTCGGTAGGGACAACCGGAGAATCTGCCACATTGAGTCATGATGAACACGGTGATGTTGTTTTGACAACCGTGGAATTGGCTGATGGGCGTATTCCGGTTATTGCCGGAACAGGTGCAAATGCGACTGCTGAGGCAATATCCCTAACGAAACGTTTTGAAAACAGTGGCGTTGTTGGTTGCCTAACGGTAACGCCTTATTATAATAAGCCGTCGCAGGAAGGTTTATATCAGCATTTTAAAACGATTGCTGAAAATACGGATTTACCACAAATTTTGTATAATGTGCCTTCTCGTACCGGGTGTGATCTGCTGCCATCAACTGTAGCGCGTTTGGCGAAGATTAAAAATATTGTCGCAATTAAAGAAGCTACGGGGAACTTAAATCGCGTTAGTCAAATCCAAGAATTGGTTAATGATGATAGTTTCATCTTATTGAGTGGTGATGATACAAGTGGATTGGATTTTATTCAGCTTGGTGGCAAAGGGGTTATTTCTGTTACTGCAAACATTGCAGCGCCTGATGTTGCTAAGTTTTGTGAATTGGCATTAAACGGCCAGTTTGCAGAGGCGCGTAAGTTAAATAACCGTCTGATGGATTTACACCGTCAGCTATTTGTTGAACCTAACCCGATTCCAGTTAAATGGGGATGTTACAAATTGGGTTTGATTGCTGATGACACCGTGCGTCTGCCGATGACACCATTGACGGATGCAGGAAAAGTCTCAGTTGAAAAAGCCTTGAAAACGGCCGGATTATTGTAAAATTTAGGGAATTTTAATGGCAATATTGTTGCAAAAATCGAAGGTGATGAAGGTTGCTGGTATGTCACTTGTCATGTTATTGGCAGCTTGTTCCAGCGACCAGAGCTATAAGCGCCAAGTCAATGATGATGAGACATATCTTGAAACACCTCCCCTGAAGGCGTTGAAAGTTCCTGCGGGTATGGTATTGCCATTGCAGAATGGTGAATATGATATTCCAGCAATAGCCTCTAAAGGGCAGGTTGGGAAAGCGCTTGATATTCGCCCGCCATCTCAGGCGCTAGCCCTATTGAGTGGTTCCCGTACTGAAAACAGTGTAAAGAGCAGTAAGTTGCTACTTGAAAGCACTCCTGAGAATAGTCATTTGTGGTCACAGATTAACAATGTGCTATTGAAAAAAGGTTTCCAAGTTAGCCAACGTGATGATGCTAGCCAGACATTGACAACCGATTGGATCGATTGGCCGCGAGCAGATGAAAATGTTCCATATCAGACTCGTCATCGTATTAGTGTCGCACGTCAGAGCTATCAGATTGAATTATCCGTGACTAATGAAGGGCTGAGACAAGGTGATCATCAGATAACCGATCCTCTTGAAATCCAACGTTATAACGCACTGATGCTCAATGAATTAATTGAAGGTGTAAACCAGCAGCGTGAACGTATTAGCGATGACTCTGTGGCGCGTAATCTAGGTTCATTGGACGTACAGAGTGGTGGTGATACATCTGGATTACCTCAGATGATTGTTCGGGCACCATATAATATTGTTTGGGATAGATTACCGGCAGCACTGGAAAAAGTAGGTATGAAAGTGGGTAGCCGCAGCCGTTCAACGGGCTCTATTACTGTAACTTATAAAAGCCTCAGTTCATCTAGTTGGAAATCAATGGGTGTTAATGAACCATCCATTAGTGAAGGTGATTACAAATTACAGGTTGGTGATTTGAATAACCGGAGCAGCTTACAGTTTATTAGTGATAAAGGTAAGCCGTTGACCCAATCACAAAATGATGAATTGGTAGCGGCGTTGAAGGCTGCTTTCAGCCAGACCACAGGATTATAGGTCTAATAAAGGGGGGTGAAAAGCCCCTCAGATTATTGACAAAGCGCTGGCCCGTTTGGTGAGTGCTTTGACTCGATTGTCAATTTTGCATTTATTATACCCTATGGATTTCAAGATGGATCGCGACGGCAAGGGAGCGAATCCCCGGGAGCATAGATAACTATGTGACCGGGGTGAGTGAGTGCAGCCAACAAAGAGGCAACTTGAAAGATAACGGGTATATAACAGCCTAATATTGGTTGCCAATATACAAAAGATAGACTAGATCTGACAGCCATCCTATTGCTGAAAGCTTAAAATCCTATCATCAAAATGATTGGGGTTCCTTTCTCCACTATAAATGATTATCTCACTAATATATTAATGACCGAGCTGGCAGCCAAATTGGGTATGAATGGACTCTCTTTTGATGAAGAGGGAAATTGCTTCTTACTCATCGATAACGCTATGCCTGTTATTTTGCGTCGCCAGGAAGAATATTTAGTCATTATTGGCCAGATAGATATGGTACTTCCAGATTCAGCCAATGCTGACACTCTTCGTTATTTGCTCAATATAGCACTTAATCCATTAAATAATCAGTTACCTAGTGTTGGTTGGCATCAAGAGCTTGGGGTCGTTGCGTATAGAATATTACCCTTGCTACATCTAACGGCCAATAAGTTGGAACATGAATTGTCTGAATTTATTACTTGGGCAAATACATTTCCATCGTCACTATCACAGAAAAATACCTTGCCGTCGTCTTATGACAGGAGAATAATTTATGATCGAATTTAAAAATCTTACCGCATTACAACATGCTTCATCACAAATACAAGAGCAAGTTCGTAACGAAGGTAAATTGCCGGCCATGAATACCATATTAATGCAGATCTGCAACAGGTTTTGCGTACGCATCCAAAAAGCAATCAACTTGCCCGTTTCTTTGAGGGGGTAAGTAAATTTTTCTTGCATGGCAGTAGTGCCTCAGTGGCTAAAGAGGTGATTAAAACCCTCTTTTCTACCGAAGGGGCGCAACAGCAGCGTCTACAGAGCACAGATTCGGTTAGCCATGCTCGTATGTTGTTTAAGGATGGCAGTTTACGGACACCAGAACAAGTACTAGAGAAATTAAGAACAGTAGATACACATAAAATGACAGAAGACATGTTGGCTGAACATACGCTTTTGCTACAGCGTACTATGTCAGAGTCGCTACAAAATACAGAAACCGGTAAAAAATTACAGGATCTGATGGGGTATCAGGCAACAGCTCAATTGACCAACAAATTGGTTGCTCCTAAGCAGGAGTTTGTCAGTCTTGAACAATTGTGTAAGCAACCTTCGGCTGCTAATGCTGTTGCCAGTCTTGAGCCAGTTTTGATGATGGAAGAGAAGCACTTGCTGGCAGCTCAACAGCATCAAGAAGCATTAAGAGGCCAAGATCTTAATCAGGGCATTTATGCAGAAATTCTTCCTGAAGAGTCTTATAACCCAAATAAGCTAACTGATAATGTTGACCGCGCTGCCGCCTGGATCCTTAAGGCATCCAGTTCAAAGGGGAACGAATGGAGTAACTTCACCGCGCTACTCAAGGAGTATACCCATAATGGAAAAGATCTCACTGATAGCCAAGTTCTTAAGGAGCTTCATCATAGACTGGTTCCAAACATAGAGCGTGATTATCGTGGTCCAGCAATTAGCGGTGGGAGCCTTCCTTCCAGTGTAGGCGGTGCAGCAATGCTGGCACATCATTTAGAGACATTGGATAAGGAAGATCCCCAGATTGGGAAACAGCTCTTTGCGGCTGTCGTCGGTTTTCACGGTTTCACTGATGGTAATGGTAGGATGGGATGTCTCCTCTATGCACTGACAGAACTGAGAGCGGGTCAATTTTCGCCCCTTTCTCTCCAGACAGAAAATGTTTTGCACGGGATCAAGTGAAAATAGGCCTGCGTATGCAGGCCAGCTTATTGACCTGGCGCTGTATTAAGTGTCCCCTTCATGTAATTTCTCCCTGAGATTCAGGAAATTCAAGTTAATATCGCTTACTACCGTTGGTTACCATACTGCTAAGGTATTCACAATATTTTGGCTTTGTAACTGCTTAGAAATTTAGAAATGCAGAATTGATTAATTTTTTTATTAGCTTTATTTACGGATGGACTTTTGGGGTAAGTTTTTTGACGGTTATCAGCTTGCCTTGAGACTGATTAGGGAAGAGAGGAAGTTTTTTAGCATGATGTTTGGCCGTTTTTTAGACTGACCAGATAACTATAGAAAAAATCAGCTCCTTGGACAGGATTTTATCGACAATCTGTTTTATTATTTATTTATGGTATTTATACAGTAGTAATATCTCTGGAGTATATAAGATGCAAAAAAAAGCTGAGTTGTATCGTGGAAAGGCAAAAACGGTGTACACCACGGATGATCCTGATTTGTTAGTGTTGGAGTTCCGTAATGATACATCAGCATTGGATGGCGAGCGTATTGAACAGTTTGATCGTAAGGGGATGGTGAATAATAAATTTAACCATTTCATTATGAGCAAATTGGCAGAAGCAGGGATTCCGACGCAAATGGAACGACTGTTATCGGACACTGAGGTATTAGTTAAAAAGCTGGATATGGTGCCGGTTGAATGTGTTGTGCGTAATCGGGCCGCGGGTTCATTGGTCAGACGCCTTGGTGTTGAGGAAGGTCTGGTATTGAATCCACCTCTGTTCGATCTGTTTCTGAAAAATGATGCTAAGCACGATCCAATGGTGAATGAATCTTATTGTGAAACTTTTGGTTGGGTTAGCAAAGAACATCTGGCTGAAATGAAAGAATTGAGCTACAAGGCCAATGAAGTATTGAGCAAATTGTTTGATGACGCGGGTTTAATTTTGGTTGATTTCAAACTGGAATTTGGTTTGTTTAAAGGGAAGATCGTTCTAGGGGATGAATTCTCTCCTGATGGTAGTCGTTTGTGGGACAAAGAGACGTTGAACAAAATGGATAAAGATCGCTTCCGCCAAAGTCTTGGTGGTCTGATTGAAGCGTATGAAGAGGTAGCGCGCCGTATCGGTGTTATTTTGGACTAATTGCGCAAACGATTACTTGGGCCGAAAGGCCCTTTTATTATGGCTTTAGCCAGTTTAAGTAGCGTCAGCTGCTTAAACATAAAACCACCCGCTATGCGGGTGGAGACCCGAGGTTATACCAAGAAAAACACCTTTCCGTTACGATATAGATGTTCAAGCTAATATACGTAACTGAAATAAGGAAAGGTGTTTATGGGGATTAAAGCACAAAGCTCA
>NZ_NSCM01000003.1 GCF_003287735.1 Photorhabdus bodei
GGGGCAATAAGGGGAGCAGTAACTCCCATGCTTCATCAGGAAGGTCGTAACGAGCCATAACATGTTTTTTCCGAAAGTCAGAGCCACATAGATTATTCTATCTCAGCCTATTGCGGGACACAGCCTAGTTATATCTCTAAATATACTTCTGATAGACTCGAATGATTGATCTCCACCTTTTAAATATTCATCAACTAAATTATCAAAACCGTTATCATCTATAATTAGGATGTAATTTTTCTCCAAGACAGACAAATCCTTCAGCCTTTTATTTACTTTACCATCTGCTCCTCTACAGAAAATAATGCCAAGCTGAACTTTATTTATATCTAAATCCTTAATCATAGTATCAATAACATTATCATTAGAAATATCATTATAAAAATAAAATATCACCCTTTCACTTTCAATTCCAAAAACAGACAGCTCGAAGAAAAAACCTTGTCTAGACTCATTTAAATAAGATAGCCTAAAAATTTCGTTGTTACTACCGAGCACAATCGGATATATTAATGAAGGGTAAAAAATAAAAGGAAGTATTTTTTTTAATGAACTAAAATATTTATTGCCATCAACACCTTTAACATAACTTAAAAGTTCTTTTGTCAGTTCAGATAATTTAAATGGCTCAATTTTATTTATCTCTTGAAAATCTCTATGTTTTAACGGTGGAGGTGGATTTAAAGTCATTTCCTCTCTATATTCGTTCAATGATGATGTAAATTTTGCTATCTGAGACTCTATAAATGGCTTTGAAGCTCCATATTCATCCAATAACCTTTTTCGGGTCACACGTCTTTTACCTGATTTTAAGGTTTCCACAAGAGCTGAATTTAGACTCAAATGTTCATTTCTGAGAGATGGCATTATATATCGGTTATAGAAAGTCTTATGTGAATAAGCAATTCCATACCGAGCTAATATTTTAGGAATGAGAATTACTGAACCATCTACGCCACGAGGCAATAGGAATTTCTTACTAATCCATTTATTTTTCTCATCATCCCAAACTTTAATTTTCTCACTTTCCTCTAATTTAACCCCATAGAATTTTGATATATGCTGAGTATACTCGATAAAAAATAATTTCAATATATTACATACAGAATCAGAAATCCTGTCACTAGCGACACCATCTATTGTCAATGCTGTATCTTCTAGATCTTTTAATAGACCACTTTTAGCCGCATTGCTAGATTTCAAAGAAATTAATATTTCATCTGCTGATTTATCTCCTAAAGCTTTTCCACCAGATTTTCCTTTTGAATAACCCAAATGAAAAGAGTTAGATTCTCTTAATGAAGACAGAAGATAAAAGGCTGTTTCATCGTCCCCCTCTTTTATTTTTTCTAATATTTTTGAAAAATAGTCCTGAAGGCATTCAATTAAATCTTGTCCCCATTCTGATTTCAACCCCCTAATTGCTGTAGGATCTATAAACAAGCAAAGATCTGTGTCCAGGGGTATATCAACAAAATCTAAAGAAAGTTGATTATTATCTAAATTAAAATAATCAGAAAAAATCATAATAGCCACCTTATTATTAAACGCCAACTGAAGACTTACTTATAATAATCTCTGGTAAAAAAACAATGAAAGCTATCTTATAGTTATTTTAAATAAATATTTGTGAAATATATTTACTCAAATCTTTACTATCAATACAATACAATACAAAAAAGACAATGAATTATCATACACACATGATACATGGTTATTGCTTTTAATCACAAATTTGAAAATACGATATTAACCTTCATAAAAAACAATTATTTAATATTTAAAATTGATAAATACATTTTTGGCAGTGAAGTATACTTTCCATAATTTTAGCACAAGCACAGTTTTCACCTCCTATAAAGCTACATTGCTCATTGTGTTAAATGCATTATTTTGGTGGTGGGCTACAATACCCTCCGTGATTTATTCAAATTAATTACTGCATCTCCCACTGATTAGAAATCAAATCCTGCATATGAATAGTAAAAAAATAATACCTTCTAATTAATCTTAAAAAAATAGAAATCATCAGCCACAGTGTTATTTATTAAGGAAATGTTTTAGCACAAATATTTTTTATTAATGATTTATATCGAGTAGTTTCCCATATCTCTTGATTGAAATAACTTTATTGCCTTAATAAGACAGTTCATTTTGACAGAATTTTCCCGCATATAATTAAAACGATGAGCACCGTTTCACGCTCATTTTCATGCATTAAAAGTCTTGATGCCTCTATATTTTTGTCATATTTTTAACCACGTAACCTCGCTGTCAACGACAGCAGCCAATGTTTCCAGTATCAGGATGATACGAGTGATCTGCGAGAAACGCCTTCGGGTGGTCACAAACCCAAAGTTATAAGGAATGGAGTGTGGTCTGAGACTGACGCTTTCGAGCGACCACAAAGAAGCTACCAAGACCTGAAATGTAGCGCTTTAAGAGCGGTAACCCCCTGAGCCTTTGAAAGCGGGGATCGCAGTCGATGCGATGAAGGTATGTTTATTCCAGCGAAATGGCTAACAACAAGCATTTCTTAGCCGCCAGTATTGCCAGCCGAGGATACCGTGATTGGCCTTCAACCAAGTGACGACTAGCCATTAATCAGGCAACGGCTTTCTAAGCCGTAGGTCTGCTAAAGCGCCACTGTCATCACATCCTTAATCCGGGTTGCCCCGCTGCGACCTAGGTTACCTATATCCAAAATCTCTAACGTCTAATAAACGCTGCTGGTGCCTGCCCTGTGGCGTCACTTTTACTTGTGAAAGTGACGCCGCAGCGCGGACACACTTCAGCCTTAGAGATACGCAACTTCACACAAAAGTCATTCATCTGACACACATGCTCTACGTCGGGCTGACCACTTTTTACAGGAGAGTTGAACTGATACCGAGGCAGGCCAACGGCCTGAGGGGATACCTGCATCGCAGGAGGCTGCACAGAGTGCATTACCGATACCCCGCCATACCTCAACTGCTGCACACTCGGGCGCACAGGTATCGTTCCTGGCAGATCATATTGATGCTTCTGCCATTTAGCCCATGCGCCAAAGAAATGCAGCTTGTTGATATTGTGAGAAGTTTGCTATGAGCAAATTAAGTCGTGAAATGAAAATGCTGGCGAAGCAAGTCGGCGGCAGCTTTAAAACCGTGCATGATCACCCGCATCATGGATAGATTTTGTCGTCACCTGCTTGCGCTCAATATCCAGGCTCGTGATGTTCAACATGTGACTGCTCCCCGCCGTTGAGAGGGAATCAAAAAATGCTCTCTGGGTTTGTTAAATCGCATTTTGCTGCGCATTATGATGACGACGAACTGGCTGAATTTACGGAGAAAAGCAAGGGGCATGGACGGACAGAATTCCGTCATGTTATGCAAATTCGTGCGGCATTGCCAGCAGCACTTCAGGAAAAATGGCACTCAATACAGTCTGTTATCGAAGTGGTCAGTGAACACCGTGTGAAAGGCCAACCAGCCCACCGAGATTCACGCTGGTATGTGAGTTCGTTGCCTTTAGATGTGGAGCGAGCTGCCACAGCATTGGTCAGTGGAAAATGAGCTACACTGGGTTTTGGACGTCACTTTTCGGGAAGATGCTATCTCGCTTAAAGATCCTGATGGTGCAGCACAAGTGGCTCTTTTTAATCGAATAGCATTAAAAAAGCCGTTCATTGTCCCCACTAAGCTCTTTAAGTTGCTGTAAGATATCTATTTTCTTTTTTATCAGTAGGTCGGCGGTATTTCATACGCCTGTATTTTGAACCTCTCGGAGTAATTTCCAGATACAACCCGCCACCATCAGCGAGTTTATAGGCTTTATCTTTTGGCTTTGCTGCCTCTATTTGCCTGGCATTGAGTTTCATGTTGGGGGCACATTATTAATCGAATCGGAAGATGCCCCCAATTATGTCCCCACAGATATGTGGATTGCAACGGACGATAATAGACCTTGATAGACTATTTTATTTGATTTATAAAGAATTTTCTTGGATAAGTGGACTTTGGTGAACTGCTATGAACATAGTTATGGTGCCGAAGGCCGGACTCGAACCGGCACACCCGAAGGCGGTTGATTTTGAATCAACTGCGTCTACCGATTTCGCCACTTCGGCACTGAAGTAGTATGCGGAAAACGAGGGCTATTATACCTGTCAGCGATCTGTTAGCAACTGTTATCCTTCTAGCTTTGGTTTAAGTGCTGAAAAAAAGATCAAACCCATCTTTCAACACAAATGCATGTTCAATTATTGAACATAAAGGCTCTAAATAAACACACACAGCAATATCTTTTCCACCTGAAATAGTTCCTTCTCTACAATACCAGAGAAAAAACGACTCCTTTTGAGACGTTTTTTGCGACCATAGTTAGCTGAACCATCTGACGCTGATAGACAACCTATAATCACCTTATATAATCTCAACACGATAATTCGCTATGAGGTAAATGGTTATGACGATTATTAGCTGGATTGGTGCCGGGATCTTTTTGGGCATTGTCATTGGCGCGTTGATGATGCTGTTTAAAAAGAATAAATAACATCTTTTGCTATCTTTATCCTGTTTGTGAATTCACTGGAAGTATGCCTGATTGGTCAATTCAAAATGAATAAACAGTTTTTTAAGATCTTCTCTGTTTCTGCGATAGCGTTGGCTCTTACAGCCTGCTCTTCTTCAAACAAAATATATTCGGCAAAGTTTCTGCAGCCCAAGAAACAACCATTGAAATGGGAAGTGTTCGAAGGAAATGCGAGAACTAAAAAGCTAGCTTCACAGTTGGTTGATCAATATGCACAGGATATTTTCAACAGCAGCAATGCGCAAGGCATGGCGATGGTGGTGATTGATAATAATCAGACGGTTTACCGCAGTTTCGGTGAAACCCGTCCGGGAAGCGGCATTCGCCCAAAGCCCGATTCAATCATCCGTATTGCCTCGCTAACTAAGTTGATGACCAGTGAAATTATGATCAAGCTCGAAGAGGATGAGGTTCTGCGTTCCACCGATCCGTTGCAGGATTATAGTTATTATGGCGTGAAAGTGCCCCAATACAGCCCTCTTCAGCCTATCCGGTTGTTCCACCTGGCAAGCCATACCAGTGGCTTACCTCGTGAGCAGCCGGGAGGTAGATGGGGGCGCCCTGTTTTTGTCTGGCCTACACAAGCCAACCGCTGGGCTTGGTTAAAAACAGCTCAATTAGATGTGGTGCCAGGTGCAACAGCATCTTATTCCAATCTGGCTTACGATTTATTGGCAGATGCGCTCTCTAAGGCTACGGGTAAGCCATATACCCGTTTATTACACGATAAGATCACCGGCCCTTATTACATGAAAGACACTACACTGACGCCAAACCGTTCTCAGTGTGCTCGTTTGATGGAAAGTTATAAGCCGAGTCCGTGTCTTAATACTGTTGCGGCAGCAGGCAGTGGTGGAATCTATTCAACGCCAAAAGATATGCAGCACTGGATGCAGCAATTTTTATCATCAGACAGTCAGTTACGTAAACAGACCGCAAGCCGTGAACAAGGTATTTATTTTAAACGTTCCGCTCTGGCTTCAATTAAAGGGATGGATGTTGCCGGTCAGGCAGATGGCGTTGGCCTTGGTTGGGTTTACATGAACGCCCGTCGCGATATACCGGGTATTTATCAGAAAACCGGCGGCGGAGGAGGGTTCAATACGTATATAGCAATGATCCCCGAACAAAATATTGGGGTGTTTGTTGTGATCACTCGTAAACAACACAGCCAGTTCAGTAGCGTAACAATGGGGGTTAATCAACTGGTAACTGCATTGTCGAGGAATCACCATCAAGTTTGATCCTTTTACGCCCTAAAAATCGAGATGCTCAGGATAGGGTTTCTTAGCCAAAAACCCTATCCCTATATACCCGTCATCTTTCAAGTTGCCTCTTTGTTGGCTACACTCGCTCACCCCGGTCACATCGTTATCTATGCTCCCGGGGATTCACTCCCTTGCCGTCGCGATCCATCTTGAAATCCATAGGGTATAGTTCCTCGATTTCTAAAAACTACTGTCTCTTAAGGAGTAAATAAATACTCACAGTAAGGAACAATAGGCTTGGTAACAGTGCCGCCAAAACCGCTGGCACGCTGTACACCAAGCTCAGTGGACCAAAGATCTCATTAAGTACATAAAATAGGAAGCCAAAGCTAATCCCTGTTACCATCCTTACTCCCATCGGCACACTGCGCAGTGGTCCGAAGATAAAAGAGAGTGCCATTAACATCATCACTGCAACTGAAAGCGGCGCAAATATTTTTTTCCACATATTCAGTTGATAACGACCTGATTCCTGTTCACTCTGCTTAAGGTACTTGATGTACTGATATAAGCCACTGATGGAAAGCGCTTCAGGCTCAAGTGCTACCACATTCAACTGTTCTGGCGTCAGGAGAATTTTCCAGTCAGCAGAAATACGTTGTGATCCGGTGATTTTTTTGCTGTCTGTCAGATCAGATTCTTCCACCTGAGAAAGCTTCCACAGGTCGTTATCCTTATCATAAACCGCACTGGCTGCATACTTTACAGAGAGTAGTTTTTTATCATCACTAAAATGATAGATATTGACGCCTTTAATCTCGGTATCACTCACAATCCGCTGGATGTAGATAAAATCGGCCCCATCTATCGTCCACATACCTTTATTTGTTGAAACCAGAGAACCACCAAGCATCTTCTGAGCCCGGTAATTACGCGCCATCTGTTCACCTTGTGGCGCAACCCACTCTCCGATAACCATAGTCAGGATCACCAACGGAATAGCCGTTTTCATCACTGAGCCAGCAATCTGCATACGGGTAAATCCAGAAGCTTGCATAACCACCAACTCACTACGAGTTGCCAGCGTACCAAGCCCCAGTAAGGCGCCAAGCAAAGCTGCCATCGGGAAGAATATCTGAATATCTTTCGGCACACTTAACAAAACATAAAGACCAGCAGAAATAGTAGTATATTCCCCCTGCCCCACTTTTCTTAACTGCTCAACAAACTTAATAATACCGGAGAGTGATACCAGCATAAACAGCGTCATCAGAATAGTCTGTAGAATAGTCCGACCGATATAACGATCCAATACACCAAACATCAGGCTACTCCTCTGCCGTTGAAACGAGCCCGGACCCTACGCACCGGCAATGTATCCCAAATATTGAGAACCAGCGCCAACATCAGATAAGTCCCATTAGTCAGCCACATCCAAATCATCGGGTCCAATTTGCCTTTACTACCGTTAGAACGCAGAGAGCTTTGCAATAAGAAGAAAATCAGATAAAGCAACATTGCGGGCAACATGCTTAACACTCGCCCTTGACGTGGGTTCACCACACTTAACGGTACAACCATCATAGCCATAATCAGTACCGAGAGTACCAAAGTCAAACGCCAATGGAACTCAGCGCGGGAGTCCTTATCATTATCCTGCCATAACTGGATAATAGACTTCTGTTCAACTTTATTATTATCTACGATTGAAGTCTGATGCCCGATAATCGCTTGATAATCACGGAACTCAGTGATCCTAAAATCACGCAGCATTGCAGTGCCTTCGTAACGCGTACCATGATTAAGGACGACCACCTGTTTGCCATCAGGTCGCTCCACCATATGCCCGCCATTAGAGATCACCACGGAAGGACGCTGGTTATCAACGGGGCGAAGTTGGGCAAGGAATACGTTTTCAAATTCATTGCCGTGCACGTTGCCAATATAGAGCACCAGATTACCATCCTCGGAAGGTTTGAACCTCCCTTCCATGATCGCTGCCAAGCTTGGGTTAGCTTTAGCATCAGCCACCACCTGTTCTTGATATTTCGAGGACCACGGCATGACCCAAATGACATTCACTGCCGCTAGAGCGGAAGTTAACAACGCCAGAATAAGCGCCGAAACCACCAGCACACGCTTGCCCAAACCACACGCATGCATAACAGTAATTTCACTTTCAGTATAGAGTTTACTGAAAGTCATCAATACCCCAAGAAACAGACTCAGGGGCAAAATCAACTGCGCCATTTCAGGCACACCTAATCCTAACAAGGATAAAACTAAATTTGCCGGGACGTTTCCTTCCACTGCGGCACCCAAAATTTCAACTAATCTCTGACAGAAAAAGATCAGTAAAAGGATAAAGAGTATCGCAACTTGGCTTTTCAGGGTTTCCCGTACCAGATATCTAATGATGATCACGCTTATTACGCCTGTGAAAACTTGTCTTTTTGCAGGAAAATCGCTAACTTCATTGTATATATACCATTTATTATGTGCATCAGTTTGGCTTCCTCACTGCTAAAATGATATCGAAGCATTCCATATTCAGGTTCCCAGTCAGAACATACTTATATAGTTAGCTAAACAATAACAAATAGTGCGTTTAGCTTAACATAAATAGTTAATTTTCTATGGGGTAGATTAATGCGAAACGCTATATTTTAGCGATAGCATCCGTCTTTGTCTTTAAGATTCAGGAGAACGCATGGAGTTTAGTGTAAAAAGCGGTAGCCCGGAAAAACAACGTAGTGCATGTATCATTGTCGGCGTTTTCGAACCTCGCCGCCTTTCCTCTATCGCTGAACAACTTGATAAAATAAGTGACGGTTACATCAGTGCATTACTGCGCCGCGGTGAACTAGAAGGCAAAGTTGGTCAATCACTGTTGCTGCATCATGTTCCCAATGTGTTATCTGAACGTATTCTGCTTATCGGCTGTGGTAAAGAGCGTGAATTGGATGAACGCCAGTATAAACAGATTATTCAGAAAACTATCAATACCCTCAATGAAACGGGGTCAATGGAAGCTGTTTGCTTCTTAACAGAATTGCATGTTAAAGGCCGCAATAATTATTGGAAAGTGCGCCAAGCGGTAGAAACAGCAAAAGAATCTCTCTATGTTTTCAACCAGCTAAAAAGTAATAAAAATGAGTTGCGCCGCCCACTGCGTAAAATGGTTTTCAATGTTCCGACCCGCCGGGAGCTAACCAGTGGTGAACGTGCCATCCAACACGGCCTTGCTATTGCTGCCGGTATCAAAGCGGCCAAAGATCTTGGTAATATGCCACCCAATATCTGTAATGCGGCTTATCTGGCTTCTCAGGCACGCCAGCTCGCAGATTCGGCCAATAGCCATATTACAACAAAAGTGATTGGTGAAGAGCAGATGAAAGAGCTAGGCATGAATGCCTACCTGGCTGTTGGTCAGGGTTCTCAGAATGAATCTCTGATGTCAGTCATGGAATATAAAGGCAGTCCTGATAAAAATGCCAAACCCATCATCTTGGTTGGCAAGGGGCTGACTTTTGACTCCGGCGGTATTTCAATCAAATCTGCGGGTGGCATGGATGAGATGAAATACGATATGTGTGGGGCTGCAACAGTTTATGGCGTGATGCGTGTGGTTTCTGAGCTACAATTACCGCTCAATGTCATCGGTGTCATAGCAGGCTGTGAGAATATGCCAGGAGGGCGCGCTTACCGGCCTGGAGATATTTTAACTACCCTATCTGGCCAGACTGTCGAAGTGCTCAATACCGATGCCGAAGGCCGTCTGGTTCTGTGCGATGCGTTAACTTACGTTGAACGTTTTGATCCAGAATTGGTCATTGATATCGCTACACTGACCGGTGCTTGCATAACAGCTCTTGGTAATCATTACAGTGGATTGCTATCCAACCATAATCCCCTGGCCCATGAGTTACTCAATGCTTCAGAACAATCCGGTGATCGCGCATGGCGCCTACCAATGACTGACGAGTTTCTCGAACAAATCGATTCTAACTTTGCCGATCTGGCGAATACCGGTGGCAGTGCGGGTGGTGCGATTACCGCCGCCTGTTTCCTGTCCCGCTTCGCAACAAAATATCACTGGGCACATCTGGATATCGCGGGTACGGCCTGGCGTTCAGGTAAAGCAAAAGGTGCAACAGGTCGCCCGGTTGCACTACTGTCGCAATTCCTGTTAAATCGGGCAGGAAGTACCGGTATCAATAACGACGATTGATTTGATTCCCCGCTTAGTTTATCAAAAGGGCATTTGACAATGCCCTTTCTCCGTAACAGAGACATTATGAAAAGTGCCACGTTTTATTTACTGGAACAGCCATCACCTCAAGCAGATTTGCAAGCTCACGAATGGCTGGCATGCCAATTTGCGGCTGACCAATGGCGAGCAGGAAAACGGGTGCTAATTGCCTGTGAAAATCAGCAACAGGCAGAAAAGTTAGATGAAGCCTTATGGCAACGGGAGCCTCATCAGTTCGTTCCACATAATCTTGCGGGTGAAGGGCCAAGATATGGCGCACCAGTTGAGTTATGTTGGCCGCAAAAACGGGGAAACGCTCCCCGTGATATCCTAATAAATCTGTTGCCACAATTTGCAGACTTTGCCACCGCTTTCCATGAAGTGATAGACTTCGTTCCTATAGATGAAAATTTGAAACAGTTGGCGCGTGAACGATATAAATCATATCGCAGCGTCGGCTTTAATTTGACCATGGCAACGCCGCCAACATACTAAGTATCAAGATAAAATGGAAAAAACACCCGCAATTCAAACGCAAGCCGAGCCATCTCTCGATAAAACGTACAATCCTAAAGAAATTGAGCAGCCTCTTTATAACCATTGGGAGAAAAGTGGTTACTTCAAGCCTAATGGCGATACCCGCCGTGAGAGTTTCTGTATTGTTATCCCGCCACCAAACGTGACCGGCAGCCTGCATATGGGCCATGCGTTTCAGCAAACCATTATGGATACCATGATCCGTTATCAACGAATGCAGGGTAAAAATACTTTATGGCAGTCCGGTACTGACCACGCAGGTATTGCTACTCAAATGGTGGTTGAGCGCAAGATCGCAACAGAAGAAGGCAAAACCCGTCACGATTATGGCCGTGATGCATTTATCGATAAGATTTGGCAGTGGAAAGCAGAATCCGGCGGCACGATTACCAATCAGATGCGTCGTCTGGGCAACTCCGTTGACTGGGAGCGCGAGCGTTTCACTATGGATGAAGGTCTATCCAACGCCGTAAAAGAAGCCTTTGTCCGTTTGTATCAAGAAAATCTCATTTATCGCGGTAAACGTTTGGTTAACTGGGACCCGAAATTGCACACTGCAATTTCCGATCTGGAAGTTGAGAACCGTGAAGTTAAGGGTTCTATGTGGCATCTACGTTATCCATTGGCCGATGGTGTCACAACCGCAGAAGGGAAAGATTACCTGATCGTTGCAACTACCCGGCCTGAAACTATGTTAGGCGATACCGGCGTGGCAGTTAACCCAGAAGATCCGCGCTATAAGGATTTAATCGGCAAAGAAATTATTCTGCCATTGATTAACCGCCGCATTCCTATTATCGGTGATGAACATGCGGATATGGAAAAAGGTACCGGTTGCGTAAAAATTACACCTGCCCATGACTTCAATGACTATGAAGTCGGTAAGCGCCATGCCCTGCCGATGATCAATATCATGACTCTTGATGGCAACATCCGCCATAAAGCAGAAGTTTTTGATACTCATGGCGAGATTTCTGACACTTACAGCTCTGATATTCCGGCTGAATATCAAGGCATGGAGCGTTTTGCTGCCCGTAAAGCTATCGTGGCAGAGTTCGAAAGACTGGGCCTGCTGGTTGAAATTAAAGCTCATGATCTAACCGTTCCTTATGGCGATCGCGGCGGTGTGGTTATTGAACCCATGCTGACTGATCAATGGTATGTCCGTACTGCGCCTTTGGCGAAAGTGGCTATCGAAGCCGTTGAAAATGGTGATATCCAGTTTGTACCTAAACAGTATGAAAATATGTATTACTCCTGGATGCGCGATATTCAAGATTGGTGTATCTCTCGCCAATTATGGTGGGGCCACCGCATCCCGGCATGGTATGACGCCAACGGTAATGTCTATGTTGGCCGCAGTGAAGAAGAAGTGCGTCGTGAAAATAATCTGGGCACAGATATCTCTTTAAACCAAGATGAAGATGTACTGGATACCTGGTTCTCTTCCGGTTTATGGACTTTCTCTACCCTTGGTTGGCCAGAACAAACTGACGCGCTGAAAACTTTCCACCCAACCGATGTGTTGGTGAGTGGCTTTGATATCATCTTTTTCTGGATTGCCCGTATGATCATGATGACCATGCATTTCATCAAAGATGAAAATGGCAAACCTCAGGTTCCCTTTAAGACTGTTTACATGACCGGTCTTATCCGGGATGACGAAGGTCAGAAGATGTCCAAATCCAAAGGAAATGTTATTGACCCACTGGACATGGTTGACGGTATTTCTCTGGAAGAACTGCTGGAAAAACGCACCGGCAATATGATGCAGCCCCAGTTGGCTGAAAAAATCCGCAAACGTACCGAAAAACAGTTCCCGGCTGGTATTGAAGCGCATGGTACCGATGCCCTGCGCTTTACGTTAGCAGCGCTGGCCTCAACAGGTCGTGATATCAACTGGGATATGAAACGCCTGCAAGGTTACCGTAATTTCTGCAACAAATTATGGAACGCCAGCCGCTTTGTTCTGATGAATACAGAAGGCCAGGATTGCGGCCAACATGGCGGCGAAATGGCGCTATCGTTGGCTGATCGTTGGATTCTGGCTGAATTTAACCAGACAGTAAAAGTCTACCGTGAAGCACTGGATACCTATCGTTTCGATATGGCGGCCAATATTCTTTATGAATTCACTTGGAACCAGTTCTGTGACTGGTATCTGGAGCTTTCTAAACCGGCAATTAACAAAGGTTCAGAGGCAGAAGTTCGTGGCGCCCGTCATACTCTGATCGAGGTTCTGGAAGGATTATTGCGCCTGGCTCACCCGATTATTCCATTTATCACCGAAACCATCTGGCAGCGAGTGAAAATGGTGAAGGGAATTGAGGCAGATACCATTATGCTGCAACCGTTCCCAGAATTTGATCTAACGAAAACTGATGAGTTGGCGTTGAACGATCTGGAATGGATTAAGGAAGCGATTATTGCAGTACGTAATATCCGTGCTGAAATGAATATCGCACCGGGTAAGCCACTGGAAGTTCTGCTGCGTAATGCCGATGCTGATGCACAACGTCGTGTAGCGGAAAACCTGAATTTCATTCAAGCAATGGGCCGATTATCTTCTGTCACGCTTCTGTCTGCGGGTGAAGAAGCACCGATTTCTGTCACTAAATTGATTAATGGTGCAGAAGTATTAATCCCAATGGCTGGCTTAGTCGATAAAGAAGCTGAACTAAACCGCTTAAATAAAGAGATTGAGAAGCTGGATAAAGAGATTGGCGCCATTGAAAGTAAGCTGTCAAATGAAGGCTTCGTTAGCCGTGCGCCCGAAGCCGTTGTAGCCAAAGAGCGTGAACGTCTGGCAAGCTACAATACATCCAAAGAGAAGCTGCTGGCTCAGAAAGAAACAATTGCCGCGTTGTAATATTTTCAAAAAGTAAATTCTCACCAAAGCCACTGACAATGAATTGCAGTGGCTTTTTAATTTAAATAGTAAACGATAAAATTAATAATGAAATATAAATTCAACTCATTCTATATAAACATCATCAAAAATATTGAAAATAACAACACCTATCTCCTTAACATAAGTTAATATTTATTTTATTCATTTTTAAATTTACATATCTTAAATGACAATATGATATAATTTTATTTTATATATAAATCATTATATTTAGCATATTATACAGAGAGCAAAATCATATAAATACATTATTACAAGCAAAAAGGAAACCAATAATGCAATTCTAGCCAAATTAAATACTCAATTATTTATTGTTATGAACAATTTATTTCAGCGGGAATTATTAAGGTAGTAATAAATTAATTAATTCACTAATTTATAACAACCCGGAGAAACAAAATGAAAACAATTCTTACCCTATTATTGGCAAGCACTATCCAATTCAGTCTCGTATATTCAGCTAATGCAGAAACAACCCTTGATAAGATTAAATCCACCGGCACACTCAGAATAGCAACGGAAGGCGCTTATCCACCATTCACTTATCGCGATGCCTCGGGTACTTTAACTGGCTTCGATGTCGACATTGGCCGTGAAATTGCACACCGATTGAATGTCAAACCAACATTTATTGAAGGAAAATGGGACGGACTTATTGCCGGGCTGGATGCCGGACGTTCTGATGCAGTAATTAATCAAATTGCAATTACACCTGAGCGCAAGAAAAAATATGACTTCTCCATCCCCTATATCACATCGCAAGCGGTACTTATCATTAATAAAGATAATAATAACATAAAAAAATTCAGCGATTTAAAAGGCAAAACCTCAGCACATACTCTAACCAACAACTTCGCCCAAATAGCCAGAGATAATGGCGCAGAAATTATCGGCACTAATGGATTTAGTCAAGAAATCGAACTGGTTAGTACCGGCAGAGCCGATGCCACTATTAATGATAGCCTATCTTATCTGGACTATAAGAAGCATAAGCCAAACGCACCAGTAAAAATTGTTGCAACAACCCCCAATGCAGGTCAAACAGCGGTTTTGCTCCGCAAGGGCGAGTCAGAACTAAAAGTTGCTATTGATAAAGCAATAACTGACATCAAAACCGATGGCACTTACCAGCGTATCTGGGCTCAATATTTTGGCGATAATCTTCCCAAATAAGTGAAAGATTATCTTATTCAGATAGACAGTTCCCTAAAAGTTGAATACAAACTCTAACCAGGGAACTTTATCATCAACCGTGTTGAATTGAGTAATCAGAAAATATTTTAGCCAAATATTATATATATTAATTTATATAATTTTTTTTATATATCCAAAATAACCATATGATATAACTTTATTTTATATATATAAATTGACAGCTTGCAATATGATATTTAAAAAAATCACATATAAATATATTGTTATATTACACACAATAGGGAAAATATATGGAGCCCTCCTGGTTTAATCTAGTACTCGATTCTTTTTGGCCTATGCTTTATGCGGGCTTTACTTTCACTATTCCACTAACTCTTATTACCTTTACTCTCGGTATCATACTGGGTTTTATTGTTGCGCTCATCCGGCTTTATGGGCCGAAACCACTTATTGCTGTCGCCAAATTCTATGTATGGCTGATCCGCGGCACACCGTTGCTGGTACAACTGTTTCTTATTTTTTATGCCTTACCTAGCATTGGCATTACGTTAGGCGCATTTACCTCGGCAGTGATTGGTTTCACGTTAAATATTGGTGCCTATACCTCTGAGATAATTCGCGCCACTTTATTGTCTGTACCAAAAGGGCAGTGGGAAGCAGCTTATTCTATCGGCATGAGCTGGACACAATCATTGCGTCGGATCATTCTACCTCAAGCCGCAAGAATCGCTATCCCACCACTCTCAAACACATTTATTTCACTGGTGAAAGATACTTCACTGGCCTCAGTCATTACCGTACCGGAGCTTTTCCTTGCCGCACAACGTATTGCAGCGGTGACTTATCAACCTCTCATTCTTTATACTGAGGCGGCAATACTTTATCTGATAATCAGTTCAGTATTGTCATCACTACAAGCCCGTCTGGAAAAGAAGTTTTCGCAAAAGAGTGACACACAGGAATTAAAAGATGATTCAACTCTCCGGCATTGAAAAAAGTTTTGACGGGCAAAAAGTCCTGAAAAAAATCGATCTTACCATTGAGGAAGGCAGCCTGACCGCACTGATTGGCCCGTCCGGAAGTGGCAAAAGCACGCTATTACGCTGCATCAACTTATTAGAAACTCCCCAGGCCGGAAAGCTCCAGATCGGCAATGAAAGCATGACCTTCACCGGCAAAGGGCGGATTACTCACAAGGATATACAACGGATCCGCCAACAAACCGGCATGGTGTTTCAAAACTTTCAGCTTTTCCCTCACCTCACCGTCATTGAAAACATCATGGAAGGGTTAATCTGGGTTCAGAAATGGTCACGTGAACAGGCTAAACAGCGAGCGCTTGAACTACTGGAAAAGGTTGACATGTCACACAAGGCCGACGTCTTTCCAACCACACTATCCGGTGGTCAGCAACAGCGCGTGGCGATTGCCAGAGCACTGGCACCTTCACCCAAAGTGTTATTATGCGACGAGCCAACTTCCGCACTTGATCCTGAATTATCACAGGAAGTTGTTGCCGTATTAAAGCAATTAGCCAAAGAGGGAACTACAATGTTAATGGCTACCCATGATCTGCGTTTGGCAGCAAATCTTGCCCACGACGTCATATTTTTAGAATCCGGGGAAATCGTCGAATCGGGAACGTCGAAAACGATTTTCACTCGCGCCCTTAAACAACGTACTGTGGAATTTGTTTCAACCTTAACCAATACTTTACCGGATTGGGAGATATAACCCACCGTTAAAATAACCTTGCCGTAATTGATCTGAGAATCAGTTCATTACCATCAAATAGATTGCTTAACAGTTTGGAGAAAGAAAATGAAAATGTTGCTTACCGCATTATTAGCGGGTGTCATTCAACTCGGTATTGCATATTCTGCTAATGCAGAATCTGGCCTTGATAACATTAAATCAGCAGGCGTATTCAAAATCGCTACCGAAGGAACCTATCCACCATTTACTTATCACGATGCTTCCGGAGCCTTAACTGGATTTGATATTGATATTGGCCGCGAAATCGCACGACGTCTGAATGTCAAAGCCCAATTTACCGAAGGCAAGTGGGATGGGCTTATTGCCGGGCTTGGTGCCAAACGCTATGACGCGGTACTCAATCAGGTCGCTATCACACCAGAACGCAAAAAGAAATATGACTTTTCCAACCCGTATATCATATCTAAAGCCGTACTTATCACCCGGCAAAATAATGACAGTATAAAAACGTTCAGCGATCTGAAAGGTAAAACCTCAAGCCATAGCTTAACCAGTAATTACGCCCAGTTAGCAAAACATTTCGGTGCGGAAATCGTCCCTACCGAAGGATTTAATCAGGCAATCGATTTAGTTGCTACAGGCAGAGCCGATGCCACTATCAACGATAATCTGTCCTATCTCGATTTTAGGAAACACAAACCCAATGCACCGGTAAAAGTTGTCGCGTCCGAACCCAATGGCGATCCAGTCGGTGTGCTAATTCGTAAAGGCGAGCCAGAATTACAAGCCGCTATCGATAAGGCACTAGCCGATATCAAAGCCGATGGCACCTATTTACATATTTCCACTCAGTATTTCGGTACCGATGTTTCCAAATAAGAAAATAACCGCCTCTTCTTACAAGAGGTGGTTATCTATTTATCAATTAATTATCTCTCTTTTTACATTCAAAAAATTTCAATCATTATGAAATTAATATCTTCTCGTTAACGATTATTTTAAATATATATTCAATGCAGTTATTAATTAACTTTCCTTAATCACAATCAAATAATTAAAATATTTATTTCGGTGTAAAAACATCATTTAATAAAAATAATTTATTTCCCCGTTAGTATTCTATCCCTATCTATTGGAATACTAATTCTCATACTGTCAACCTCAAAAATTATCACGCTATTCTGTTAAAGATTTTATTCATTCCGTAGTAAAGTCTCAAGTCGCCACTATTAAACCGGCTAACAGATTAAAACAACATAAGGAACTGCAATATGAGTCGTTACAATTCTGCAATTAACCAAAATACTCCATCTGTCAGCGTACGAGATAATCGAGGATTGAATATACGTACGCTGGAATATCTGCGTACTCAAATTGATGAAACCAATAGCAACGAATTGATCACGCGTTATCAATTTAATACTCAAGGATTTCAAGTAAAAAGCACGGATCCACGCAGGTATAAGAACCAGAGTGGTTCGAACTTTACTCGTATCTTTAATCTTGCTGGTAATACGTTGCGTGAAGAAAATATCGATGCTGGCCGAACGATTACCTTGAACGATATCGAAGGTCGCCCAGTACTGACTATCAATGCAATCGGCGCTCGCCAGACCCATCATTATGAAGATAATACCTTGCCGGGCCGCTTGCTGGCTGTCACCGAGTTAATACAAAAGAACGAGAAAACCACGGAGCGCCTTATTTGGGCAAACAATACAGATACAGAGAAAAACCAGAATCTCGCCGGGCAATGTATACGCCATTATGACACGGCGGGGCTGGTACAATTGGAAAGTTTGTCCTTAACCGGCGCGGTCTTATCACAATCCCGTCAATTAATAGCCGACGATCAGGAAGCTGATTGGCGCGGTGATGACGAAAATAGTTGGCGTACAAAGCTGAATGACAACATATTCACGACTCAAAATAAAACCGATGCCATTGGTACTCTGCTAACCCAAATCGATGCCAAGGGAAATATACAGCGGCTGGCCTATGATGTAGCAGGTCAATTGAAAGGTAGCTGGTTAACATTAAAAGGCCAATCCGAAAAAGTTATTGTGCAGTCTATTACCTGGTCAGCAGCCGGACAAAAATTACGAGAAGAACACGCTAATGGCGTTATTACGGAATATACCTATGAACCAGGGACCCAACGATTAATTAACATTACAACCCGCCGGATTAAAGATGGTACAAAACCACTACAGGATTTACGTTATGAATATGATCCCGTTGGCAATGTGATCAATATTCGTAATGATGCAGAAGCAACCCGATTCTGGCGTAATCAGAAAATAGTACCGGAAAATGCATATTCCTATGATTCTCTGTACCAACTCACCAAAGCAACCGGCCGCGAAATGGCTAACATTGGTCAGCAAGGAAGCCAGCTTCCTCCTTTAATTACCCCTCTTCCTACCGATGACAACATCTATACTAACTATACTCGCACTTATACTTACGACGATAGCGGCAACCTGACACAAATCCGGCATAGTGCTCCAGCAAGTAACAATAACTACACCACAAATATCACTATCTCAAACCGTAATAACCGTGGTGTCCTCAGCACGCTCACCAACGATCCCAATCTCGTTGATACATTCTTTGATGCTGGTGGTCATCAAACCAGTCTGTTATCAGGGCAATCCTTAGACTGGACTCCACGAGGAGAGCTACAACAAGTGAACCAAAGTGGTAACACCGCACACGAGTGGTACCGCTATGACAGTGACGGAATGCGGCTACTGAAAATAAATGCACAACAAACATCCAATACCACGCAACAACAACAAGTGACTTACCTGCCAGGATTGGAATTACACACCACACAAAGCGATGCCAATATCACCGAAGACTTGCACGTTATTACTGTCGGGCAAGCAGGAAGAGCACAAGTACGCGTACTACACTGGGAAAAAGGCCAACCTACCGGTATAAATAACGATCAAATCAGATATAACTACGATAATCTTACGCACAGCAGCGAATTAGAACTGGATATGCATGGAGAAATTATCAGTTGGGAAGAGTATTACCCCTATGGCGGCACCGCAGTATGGGCGGCGAGAAACCAGGTTGAAGCCGGTTACAAAACCATTCGTTATTCAGGCAAAGAGCGTGATGCAACGGGACTGTACTATTACGGCTACCGTTATTATCAACCGTGGGCCGGTAGATGGTTAAACACTGACCCGGCTGGAACAGTAGATGGCCTGAATTTGTACCGTATGGTAAGAAATAATCCAATGACTGGCATAGATGAAGATGGACGTATATTTAAAACCGTAGCAACAGGTGCATTAGGCGTTGGCGGTATAGCATACGAACTTTATAAACATAAAAATCAACAAGCTGAAAGACCTCAGATGCCATCTCCTGCTTCTGAATCCTATGGTGATCAACAAGTCAGCAAAATCACCCAAAAAGCGAGTGCTTTAAAAGCAAACTATGACCCGATTAAGCAGATGGCCCATAACATAACGGGACGCAAAGAAGCCGCGGAACATCTCGCACAGGGACAAGTCCCTGGCGCTCAAGCAATAAAAGAAGGGGCAAGTTTAGTCGCCGCTGCCGGAGAATTTGCCGCGACTGGCAATGTAGGTGAACTAAATAAAACTGAGCTAACAAAAGCCGCCGGCACCGACGCAATTAATAATTTTAGCCTCACCTTGGACGGTATAAAAAAGGTATTTAAGGCAGGCGCTGCTACCGCTACCGTCACCCCAGAAAAATTGGAAGAGCTGCAAAAAGCAACTGATGATTTAAAAGAGGTCGCAACAGATACGCTAATTACCGGGGCATCGCTAGGTGCAACGGTCGGTGCCACACTGGATACCGCCGCCGCAGTTGTGCCACATCCGGTAGCAAAAGTGGCATTAAAAGGCCTGTCTCTGGCATGGAAAGTTACCGGAATTGTTCACACCGCAGAAGAATTAAGCGAACTTGCAGAAAAACATAAAGATCTGGTTTCTAATGAGCTAGGACAAGAATTAAAAAGGGAAGTCACCGAGGCAAACCAAATTAGGAGAGGAACTATTCTTTCAAAAGTCAGGGAACATGGTTTGATAAGATAGTCTATTTTAAATGCAATAGTCCTTATCTGCTTTGGCGAATAAGGACTATTTTATTTTGAATCACATGTATCAATCACGACCAGAACTAACACAGGATTCTTAATATACTGATTATACTAATGAAGTCTACTGTCACCCTGCTCCGGCAAATCATCTTCATCTTGCTCATCAGGATCTTCGAAGTAAGTGCCCCAACCGTCATAATTAATGCCAATTTTTTCAGCCAGATTCACTAACTGTTCAACCTGGGCATCAATCAGTTCTGCATTCAATCCACACTCACTGATAACATCACAACACATCAGAATAGTACCATCTTCGACTTCCAATTCTTCCGCATCAGTCACTTCATAACCCAGTTTAAAGGCTTCAACCGCAGCCTTTTCCAACAGACTAAAATCCTCAGCAGAAAAGTGATGCTCAATGGCATAAAGTGCATCTGGATCACTACCATCTTCCAGTAATTCTTCAATAATAAGCCGCGTTTCTTCGCGTTGTTCTTCTAAGTCTCTTTGATTTGCCATACCTAATATCCTCAAGCAGTTGGCCGTCCCAATACTCATTCTCCCACACCGCAGGCGGGCTAACCACTGTTTACATCAAAGAAATCTAATACGGAGTTGAAATTGCATTTTTATAGATATAGATTGAATTTAAATGCAAACAATAAATACGGAGACACCAAACAATGAATCCGTTCCATCAGCGTCATTTTCTAAGGCTACTTGATTTTTCCTCAGCAGAAATTCATGCCTTGCTAAAGCTAGCTGCTGAATTAAAATCGACTAAAAAATCTGGTACAGAAAAAGCCCTGTTAACAGGCAAAAATATTGTGCTGATTTTTGAAAAAGATTCCACCCGTACCCGCTGTTCATTTGAAGTGGCAGCTTACGATCAAGGAGCAAATATCACCTACCTCGGTTCCAGTGGCAACCAGATTGGCCATAAAGAATCGATCAAAGATACCGCCCGTATACTTGGCCGTATGTATGATGGTATTCAATATCGCGGCTATGCCCAGACAATCGTTGAATCACTGGCAAAATATGCAGGTGTTCCGGTATGGAATGGGCTAACAGATGAATTTCACCCTACTCAACTACTAGCAGATCTGCTAACTATTCAGGAACATCAACCAGAAAAACCGTTGTCAGAAATCAAATTCGCCTACTTAGGGGATGCTCGTAACAATATGGGTAACACCATGCTAGAAGCCGCGGCACTAATGGGCATGGATGTTCGGTTGATTGCCCCTGAAAAGTACTGGCCCAATGCCGCACTGGTGACTGAATGTCAGAAACTGGCTGAAAAAACAGGAGGTAAAATTACTCTGACGGAAAATATCGCCGAGGGGGTTAAAAATGCCGATTTTCTTTATACCGATGTCTGGGTTTCTATGGGCGAACCAAAAGAAGTTTGGCAACAACGCATTAACCTACTGAAACCTTATCAAGTGAATATGGATATGGTGAACATGACAGGCAATCCACAGGTAAAATTCCTGCACTGTCTGCCAGCATTTCATAATGAAGAAACGACATTAGGCAAACAACTCGCTGCTGAGTTTAATATGTATGGAGGGCTGGAAGTGACTAATGAAGTTTTTGAATCAGAGCACAGCATTGTGTTTGATCAAGCAGAAAATCGCCTACATACCATTAAAGCGGTAATGGTAGCAACTCTAGCAAATGATCTTAAAATCTAATTAGTTGGGATATCCGCAGGATTATGTCTTTAAAGATATGATCCTGCCAATATTATTTTTCTTTGGTCAAATGCTTGCTGTAATATTTTTCACGAGTATAATGCGCCCCAATTTGCCGGGAGAAATCATGAAAGACAGCGCTGATTTTTGTCATAAAGCACAACTGCCTGAAAAAAGGCAACTAGCCGTCATTGTTTTCCCGTTGCTAAACCAATCATTTAACCGCCCCTCATTGAGGGGCTTTTTTTTGCCCGGTAATCAATTCATGATCACCACCCCGGATGTCAGCATTAGAGGAGAGTGAAAAATGGCTAATCCGTTATATCGCAAACATATCATCTCAATAAATGATCTGAGCCGCGAAGATCTGGAATTGGTGTTGCAGACTGCTGCTGCACTGAAAGCCAGACCACAACCTAAATTGCTGAAACCCAAGGTTATCGCCAGTTGTTTCTTCGAAGCCTCCACCCGTACTCGCCTCTCTTTTGAAACAGCAATCCACCGCCTTGGCGCTTCAGTTGTCGGTTTCTCAGATAGCAGTAACACCTCTCTGGGTAAGAAAGGTGAAACGCTAGCCGATACTATTTCCGTTATCAGCCAATATGTTGACGCTATCGTGATACGCCATCCACAGGAAGGTGCCCCACGTCTGGCTTCTGAATTTTCCGGTGACACTCCGATTATCAATGCCGGTGACGGTGCCAACCAACATCCGACTCAAACCTTGCTGGATCTATTCACTATTCAGGAAACTCAGCAACGGCTGGATAGTCTGAATATCGCTATGGTTGGTGATCTGAAATATGGCCGCACGGTCCATTCGCTATCACAAGCGCTGGCGAAATTTAATGGCAATCACTTTTATTTTATCGCCCCGGAAGCGTTGGCAATGCCAAACCATATTCTTCATATGCTGAATGAAAGAGGTGCGACCTACAGCCAACACGCTAATATTGAAGAAGTATTACCGGAGCTAGATATTCTTTATATGACTCGTGTACAGAAAGAGCGTCTTGATCCATCCGAATATGCCAACGTAAAAGCACAATTTGTTCTACGCGCTTCCGATCTGATCGGAGCGAAAGATAACCTTAAAGTTCTGCATCCATTGCCACGTATTGATGAAATTACTGTCGATGTAGATAAAACGCCCTATGCTTATTATTTCCAACAGGCAGAGAATGGTATTTATGCTCGTCAGGCTCTATTATCTTTAGTTTTAAATGAATGATTAAAGCAGAGAAAGTACTTCTTTATCCATGAATATAATGGGTTATTATTTTCTTCTGGAATAGCGATTAATCAGTCTGTTTACCACCTTCGATATCGAAGACAAATTCGATGTGGTGCCAAAATACGTCTTGCCCATCCAGTGAGCAAGACAGTATCTCCGGGCAGTAAAGTGCACACAAAAACCGTCACTTTTGTCTACACGCTGCCCGGCTCCCTCCTTTGACAACAAAGGAGGGAAAACAAAATTATAATTTTTTAATATTAACCTAAGAATATTATGATTAATTTCACAAAATCTCTGTAACAACAAAATAAACAATCGTCCCAATATAGTTGCCAATCACATATCCTACCGTTCCAATAACCATAATAGGCCCAACTAATCCTATCCAACCTCTACTAATCGCTAACGCTGCGGCAGTTGTTGGGCCACCAATATTTGCATTACATGCAAGTATAATTTCCTCAAGGTTAAATTTAAATAACTTACCAAAACCAAATGTCTAAAGGTTCATCGAAATTATTTATTAAAGTTCTATTAATAATTCTCCAACCAAGATATTTTTCAATAGAAATTGTAAAAAATATATTTACTCTCTCACTATTTAAATAAATACTTTAAAGTTTTATTCTTCATTTTATCTAATCGAACAAATCACATTATTAATAGTAATTTAATGGAAAAAATATTAATTTAAAACTAAATTTCTGACATAAATAATCTGTTAACCTTTATATTATCAAAAAAACATTAATTAAATTAAACTTTTTAAAATCAATCTATTGTTAACCATTAACTTTAAGATATTAAATTACCTGTTAATTTAAAAATAATAGTTTTTAATAAGAAAATAATTCAAACAAAACAGCCAAAATAAATAAACTCAATATAGTATTATTATAACAATGACGGCTAAAGCTAAGTATATGGAATAACAACAGTAAGATAATATTGATTTGCCTACGTCTCATCTGGATAAACAGGATGACACCGCCTAGAATGGAAGAGGTGTCGATTCTTAACAATATTCTGGAGGATGAATACAGAAAGTTGTCACTAAAATGTATTCATACAAAACACTATGACCCACGATCATAAACTACAAGTCGAAGCTATTAGATGCGGTACGGTGATTGACCATATCCCGGCTCAGGTCGGCTTCAAACTACTCTCTCTGTTTAAGCTAACTGAAACCGATCAACGCATTACCATCGGCCTGAATTTACCTTCCAATCGACTAGGTAAAAAAGATCTCATCAAAATCGAAAATACATTCCTGACAGAACAGCAAGCTAACCAACTTGCTATGTATGCGCCGAATGCCACAGTGAACTGTATTGAAGACTATGAAGTTGTGAAGAAACTCCCCATTAACTTGCCTGAGCGTATCGATAGCGTATTAGTCTGCCCTAACAGCAACTGCATCAGCCACAATGAACCCGTAGAAAGCAGTTTTCGAGTCAAAGTGACAACGGAAGATGTGGTGCTAACCTGCAAATACTGCGAGAAAGAATTTGACCGCAACGTGGTGATACTCAACGAGTAAATGATCTAATGTCAGTTGCTGAGGCAGAAGCGAACACTATAATAGTACCCTTGATGAAATATTCATTCAGTTATCACATTAATAGGAGAACCTATGTCATACGAGATTAATACCAATAAAGCCCCTGCTGCAATTGGTCCATATGTTCAGGGTGTTGATCTAGGCAATATGATCATCACTTCCGGCCAGATCCCAATCAACCCAGAAACAGGTGATGTCGCAGAAGATATCGCCGCTCAAGCGCGTCAATCACTGGAAAATGTTAAAGCTATCGTTGAGAAAGCCGGTCTCACTGTAGGTGACATTGTTAAAACAACTGTCTTCGTTAAAGACCTGAATGACTTCGGTACCGTTAACGCAACTTATGAAGCATTCTTCAAAGAACACAATGCATCTTTTCCGGCGCGTTCTTGTGTTGAAGTAGCCCGTCTGCCAAAAGACGTTAAAATCGAAATCGAAGCTATCGCGATTCGTAAATAATCCCTGCCCTGTTTTCTACAACCCCTTGGTTAGTTACTGACCAAGGGGTTGTACTTCTCACTGGACCTTAAATATTAAGTCTCCATTCTTTGTTTTAGATCAAATGAGATCGTGATTATCCCACCCAAAATTACTATATATTGTGTTTAAATATAAAAATAAAACTATATATAGCAACATCTATCTTTAAGCTAGATATCAAAACGAGAATAGTTTGCCCTTTTGGATAACATTCTCAAGGAGTCATATTGTGAAAACTGTTGTGATAAAACGGGATGGTCGCCAAGTACCATTTGATGAAACACGTATCAGAGATGCCGTAAAACGGGCCACTTCTGCCGTTGACATGACGGATGATGAGTATTGTATCCAAGTTGCATCCACAGTAACGCAATCAACGGCTAACTACAGGCAAGTTGATGTACAAGATATTCAGAACGCAATAGAAAAGCAATTGATAGCAGACAACCGTAAGCACCTTGCCCATCGCTATATTCAATATCGTCACGACAGAGATACTGTCCGAGAATTACATAGCCGACTTAATCAAGAAATCCGTGGCTTAGTTGAACAGAGTAACGTTTCCCTGCTCAATGAGAACGCCAATAAAGACAGCAAAGTGATTCCAACTCAACGGGATCTGCTGGCCGGGATTGTTGCTAAAAATTATGCCAAACAATATATTCTGCCGCGTAATGTGGTATTGGCTCACGAAAGAGGCGAAATCCATTATCATGATCTCGATTATTCTCCCTTTTTCCCAATGTTTAACTGTATGCTAATCGACCTAAAAGGCATGCTAACCAGTGGGTTCAAAATGGGTAATGCCGAAATAGAACCACCAAAATCCATTTCAACCGCAACAGCGGTAACGGCTCAAATTATCGCTCAGGTTGCCAGCCATATTTATGGCGGTACCACCATCAATCGTATAGATGAAGTATTGGCCCCCTTCGTTAAAGCCAGCTATGAAAAACACTTGGCGATTGCCGAAGAGTGGGATATCGCCAATAAAAAATCTTATGCCGAAGTACGAACAGAAAAAGAGTGTTATGACGCTTTTCAATCACTGGAATATGAAGTTAATACACTGCATACCGCCAACGGGCAAACTCCTTTTGTCACTTTTGGCTTTGGTCTGGGTACATCAAAAGAATCCCGTCTAATCCAACAATCTATTCTGTGTAACCGCATTGCTGGTTTGGGTAAGAACCACAAAACAGCGGTGTTCCCCAAACTGGTATTTGCTATCCGTGATGGCCTAAATCACAAACTCGGTGATCCTAACTACGATATCAAGCAACTGGCTCTCAAATGTGCCAGTAAGCGAATGTACCCAGATATTCTTAACTATGATCAAGTGGTTAAGGTCACCGGCTCTTTTAAAACCCCGATGGGTTGCCGCAGTTTCCTCGGTGTTTATGAGGAAAAGGGGGAACAAATTCATGAAGGACGCAATAACTTAGGGGTTATCAGTTTGAACCTGCCTCGGATAGCTATCGAAGCCAAAGGAGATGAAAAACATTTCTGGCAATTACTAGACAAACGTCTGGCACTGGCAAAGCAAGCACTAATGACCCGTATTACCCGCTTGGAAAGTGTCAAAGCACGAGTTGCACCAATCCTTTATATAGAAGGTGCCTGCGGGGTTCGCTTGAAAGCCGATGATAATATCGCTGAAATCTTCAAGCATGGCCGGGCTTCTATCTCCCTAGGCTATATTGGTATTCATGAGACCATTAACGCATTGTACGGCAATCAAGTTCATCTATTTGATGATCAACAATTACGTGTAAAAGCACTCTCAATTGTTGATCATCTGCGAAAAGCCACTGATCAATGGAAAAAAGAGACAGGTTACGGTTTCAGTTTGTACAGCACACCAAGTGAAAATCTATGTGACCGTTTCTGCCGCCTTGACACCGCTGAGTTTGGAGTGATTGAAGGAGTGACAAACAAAGGTTATTACACCAACAGCTTCCATCTTGACGTTGAAAAGAAGGTCAATCCTTATGACAAATTGGATTTTGAAGCCCCTTATCCACCACTAACAAATGGCGGTTTTATCTGTTACGGCGAATATCCTAATTTGCAACATAATCTAAAAGCACTGGAAGATGTCTGGGATTACAGCTACTCACGTGTCCCTTATTACGGTACCAATACCCCCATCGACGAATGCTATGACTGTGGATTCACCGGTGAATTCTCCTGTACCAGTAAAGGGTTTACCTGTCCACGTTGTGGCAATCATGAACCTTCCAGAGTATCAGTCATCCGCCGAGTCTGTGGTTATCTGGGAAGCCCCGATGCCCGCCCATTCAATGCAGGCAAACAGGAAGAAGTGAAACGCAGAGTAAAACATCTGACAAATGGGCAATTAGGCTAATTTAAGGCAGGCTGACAACGTGAATTACCACCAATACTACTCTGTTGATGTGGTCAACGGCCCCGGAACCCGCTGCACACTATTTGTCGCGGGGTGCGAACATCAATGCCCCGGTTGTTATAACAAAAGTACCTGGCGGGTGAACTCCGGCCAACCATTTACGCAGAAAATGGAAGACCGTGTAATTTTTGATTTACAGGACAAACGCATTAAACGACAAGGACTATCTTTATCTGGTGGCGATCCCCTACATCCACACAACACATCCGCAATCCTGAAATTGGTAAAACGGGTTAAAGCAGAGTGCCCAGACAAGGACATTTGGCTTTGGACGGGTTATCGGCTAAAAGAACTTAGCGAAATTCAACGGGAAATTACCAGCTATATTAATGTGCTAGTGGATGGCAAGTTTATACAAGATCTTTATGAACCCGGTTTACTATGGCGTGGTAGCTATAACCAGATTATTCATAGATTAAGATAATTTTATCGCTGCCAGCAGATTTTTTTACCAAATCCAAGCGTATTATCAGTCATCTTTATTTCATTGAGATTCAGTTGCCAAATAGGTGTTTTAACAGCAATTGCCACAGGAAAACGACGGCAATAACGTGCTCTGGCCGCTTTATCTTTTTCACCCTCAAGACGAATGACTTCTCCTTTGAACTGAATACCTTTTATCTGTGCAATATTACGAATCTGCCCGGCAATAGTACCTGCAACCTGCGGGTTTACCTGCATCATTTCACCGTGGCGAGTATGACGTTCAGTCATAAACCAGAAAGCAATCTCAGCGGCATTGAAAACATAGAAGCAATTTGCACACCAAATATCATCACCGGTTGCTGTACAAAGCGTTAGGACATGCTGTCTTGCGAGGTATCTGTGGATAATCTGAAAGTTTTCAGTGGCGCTCACATTCTCTCCAATATCTGCCTAGAAGCCCAGAACCACGCCGGGATAAACATCATCCTACGGCGTGTTCTGATATCTCCTGACAGGGACAGGGTTCAGTATGCTCTACTATAAATTAGTTATAGATCTCAGCAACACCTGATAATTGATTCTTACCGCTGGCAGAGATAATGCGGAAAGAAGATGCGCCTGCTTTGTCAGCTTTTTTGGACAATTCGGTACTTAGGGTTTCCAAAGTATCAGCCCCCGTTACAGAAACTACACCAATTTTAGGGGAAGAAGAAGTTTGAACTTCTGTTGCCGCCATACTACCAAAAGAGATAGCACTTAAAGCTAAAGCAACAGCGATATATTTTACGTTTTTCATATTATGATCCTTGATCAATTTTTAGTGGAATGAGTTACTCTCTGTGATGTGGATCATAGTATGCTCTAAAGGCCGGAATAAAAATTAGCAATTATTGCTATTTTATTTCAATTTTTTTGAACAAGCAATGCGACGTATAGCAAATTGATATGTAACAGGTTTTATAAAACTGTTATATTGTAATAACTTAAACTAAATTATTCAGAAAAATGATATAGAAAAACGTTCGAGTAAAATATAAATATCAAAAATAGAAAATTTAGAAAAAAATTATATGACTGAAAATCAATGGGTTCTTTACTTACTGAAAACAAAATCAGGAATGCTTTATACCGGGATAACAACAAATATTCACCGACGTTTTGCACAACATAAAAACGGGAAAGGAGCCAAATCACTGAGGGGGAAAGGACCGTTACAGCTAGTTTTCAGTAGTCATGCCGGAGACCGCTCCAATGCCTCACAGCTGGAATATCAAGTAAAACAATTAAGTAAACAGCAAAAAGAGAGGCTGGTTATTTGCCAGCCCGTCTGTATAGCAGAATATTTAGCATCAATTAAAAACGGTCAAAGTGTGGGGAGTAAGTAACCAACCCCTTATGGTCAGCCAAAGAACTATCAGCTAATTCATATACCTGAAAATAAGATTCACACGTTGGCCACTGGCAATGCAACTGATGCTCACTGGCAAGCGTAAAACCAAACCGGCGATAGTAGTGTGGATCACCTAAAACCACGACGACACCATAACCAAATTCATTCAGGCTATCCAAACCTTCATACACCAGCTTTTCACCAATCCCCTGCCGACGATATTCTTCAGCAACCGCTAACGGCGCCAGACCAACCCATTGGTGATCTTCACCATTAATATCCACCGGACTAAAAGCCACGTAACTGATTACCTGGCCTTCGTCATCAGTAGCAACCACCCCTAACGTCAATAATCCATCTTCCCGCAATTGTTGGACCAATTCCGCTTCTGCCGGGGTATCAAAAGATTTCCGTAATAACTGATCTATTCCCGCTGCATCTACAGGAATTTCTACTCTGATCAACATGATAATCGCGCAAGATCGTGCTGATCCACGCCCTCCGGCAAACTCGCTTCTATACACTCAGCCAATTGGAACAAACCCGCACAAAGAACAGCAAGCATGAACTTCAACGCTATCGTATCTACCAAATTTTTAACACACAACCCTAATTCTGTACGAATAACTATTAGAACCAGATAATTGGCTTCGTCGCTGAAACTAACCTCTTCCTGCTTATACTGGTTGACAACTAAATGACTATCACGGACAGTAATAAACCAGTGCAGAGTAAGATTGTGGATTTTTCCTAACACAGCTCAGACTCCTTACTTGATAAAGTAACGTAGCTATCTAGCCAAAATATATCGGCATTCGCCCGATCCTACATCAAGAATCCAATACAGACCTAACTGTAAATTTTACCTTTTAACTATTAGGGTAATATCTGACTATAAACTGCGCTAAATCAAAACATCCCATCACTAATTCAATTACAATTACTAATCATTTATTACTTTATTCCGGTATTTTATATGTAGTAACTTTGCCCCCACAAAAAATTTATTTACGGAACAAAGTTGTCGTCGATAACGGAGAAGAACTTATCTATATCTGTCTGAAATATGATATTAAAGCCCATGACTCCTTAATCCAAATGGAAACAAAAGCATCTCATAAACATACAGTTATAGAAAAAAATGTAAACATAAGTTGCATGCTGAAATTAAAATTTACACATACTGATTATAGCCGATTGCAAACTTTTGGCTTAATGTATGGCATCAGTCCATACGTATTTCTTAAATTATTGAGAGAGATAATGCTAAAAAGCACGCATCGGATTTATTAAGATTTGCTTCTGGATTGATTATCCTTGGGCTGAATTGTCACAAACGTATATAGTTTAATCCTTATACAATAAATAGGAACGGTGTATGGAAAGCCAAGATGTTTATTCAAAATTCATTGGTAAGAGGATAAAGCTATGGATGGATGAGCGTTTCCCGCTACAAAATGCGCCGCTTTTCTTTATCTTTTATATCATCAGCTATTCCGTAGCTTTTTATTCAATAGGGGAAAAGCCAGTTTTGTCATGGGAGATCCTTCTCGGTTGCCTGATGTCCTTCTCCTATTTTTTACTATTACGGATATTCGATGAGCATAAAGATTACCAACTGGATTGTGAACATCATCCACAACGGATTTTACAACGCGGTATTATTACGCTGAAAAATCTACGGGTACTTGGTATCTGTTGTATCGCATTACAATTAGGTGGAAGTCTATTTCTAGATCGGGGAATTGGCTCAGTTACTTTTGCCTGGCTGTTAGTCTTTATCTGGACCTGTCTTATGGGGAAAGAATTCTTTATCGGTGAATGGCTAAACCAACACCTTACTTGGTACGCCATTTCCCATATGCTGGTAATGCCTCTCATTATCTGGTGGTTAGGCAATATCGCCAGTCCTAACCTCACATTCACTTTTCCAATATGGGTTTTAATGGGGTTGTGCTTCTTTTCTGGATTCAGTTTTGAAATTACACGCAAGTGCAAAGGCCCAGATGAAGAACGTCTGGAAATACCGACCTATTCATCTATTTTCGGCAGAAAAGGAGCCGTTGCTATTATCGCGGCATTGCTCACTGTAATGTTGGCGTTACAGATTTGGCTAATCAATATCACCACTGATGGTATAGCGTTATGGGCGTTAATTATCTTGGTCGTTTGTTATGTGTTGTGTCTATGGCAATTAGGCAAATTCCTCTATGGCCCCACCATCAAGAATCGCAAACGCGATGAAGCTGTCGTGGGAATATTCATGGTGCTAGGTTATTCAGTTTGCACTGCTAGCATCTTAATAAAGCTTGGGTTTGCTTAGGCATTAAAGGAAATATAGTTATGTTGCAAAAGAATATCCAATCATATGTAAGTGATGCATCAGATAATACCACTGATCACATAGAAAACTGTGCGCGAGGTTCTATTCTAGAATTGTCACGTGACATATTCAGCATCAAAAAACACCAAGAAGCATCTGCCGTCCGTACAGATACAACCCAAGTAAAACTATTGCCCCGCCGCCACCTCTACACCTACACCGAGGAAGCGCGACAAAAGCGTCTGGATTATTTGGCAAAACATACCGGGCATGCATTGGAACACGTGGCAGATACTCATCTGGATGCGACCAAACTGACAAAAACCATTGAGGGATTTATTGGTTCAATAGAAATCCCTGTGGGGATCGCCGGCCCTCTCTTGATAAAGGGGCAATACGCTCAAGGGGTATATTACGCTCCACTTGCTACCACAGAGGGCGCTTTGATTGCTTCGGTATCCCGTGGTTCTTCCGTTATTACGCAATCAGGGGGGACGACCGCGCGTGTACTCGGTCAACGCATGATACGAGCCCCTCGTTTTGAATTTCATAGCGTCTCGCATAGCATTATGTTCAGTGATTGGATCAAAGAACATATCAGCGAATTACGGTATGAAATAGGACGCCATTCCAAACATGCGCAATTGTTGGAAATAAATCCACATATCATCGGTCGCAGCGTCCATTTGCAATTTATCTACAATACAGCCGCTGCGGCAGGTCAAAACATGACCACCATTTGCACTTGGTATGCATGTCAATGGATCCAACAACAATTAGCCAAAATGGCGTTTATACCTCTACGTCACTTTATGATCGATGGTAATACATCTAGTGATAAAAAGGTGTCTTATCAACCTTTCATCGAAGGTCGTGGAACTCGTGTAGTGGCTGAGGTTTATTTAGATGCTGAATCCTGTCAGCAAATCTTGCGAGTCACACCACAACAACTTGTCACGGCTTATCATCATGTCTGCGAAGGAGCTATTGCCTCAGGGATGATCGGCATGAATATTAATGCCGCAAATGTGATTGCCGGGATGTTTACCGCTCTAGGGCAGGATATTGCCTGTGTACATGAATCGTCAGTCGCCCACCTGCACATGACATTAACTGCCGATAACCGCGTCTATTGCAGTATTACACTGCCTTCTCTGATCATCGGTACTATCGGTGGCGGAACTTATTTACCACACCAACGTGAATGTCTGAACATGTTGGGCTGCACCGATGAAAATGGCACCGCCCGCCTGGCGGAGATCATCGCCAGCTATTGTCTGGCCCTTGATATTTCAACACTGTCAGCTATTGCTGCGGATGAATTCGCTCAATCACATGAAAGACTTGGCCGCTATCGCCCTGTCACCACTAACAATATCACTGCACACACCCCACAGGAACTTGATCTCTCCTTCTTCCAGCAAGCAGATTTTAACCCTGTGTTACAAGGGGCCCATTTAACCACGATCAATCCTAAATTTTCTGGCGGTGATGAACACAGCATGCTGACGCATCTGAGCTCGAATTATGCGGAACGTTTAATTGGCTTATTTCCTTTTTCCATGACGACATCCGCACAGCATAATTTACCCGTAATGCTGAAACTGAAACCTTTGGGGACAGAGGTCGTCGAGATGGTACTGGATATTGCCAAACACTGCTCTTCCGAGTTGTTTGCCGTTTTCCAAGATTTTGCACATCAGCTTGAATTTAACCAAAGCCATAGCCGTGAGCTGGCTATTATGAATCAGCAAGATCCACGGTTGATGCGCTATATTCCAGTTGTCTATGGTGTAATTGAAAACGAAGCAACCGGAACTTATGCCCTGATTGAAGAATTGCTCCACGATATGGTGTTAATGAACAATATTAACCTGGAAACACCTTGGGAGCAGCGCCACCTTGAAACCGCCATCCGAGGAGTAGCCGATATTCACTCTATCTGGTTGGGACGGGAAGAAGAGCTCACGTGGAAATTCTCGCAACTACAAATTCCGAATGCCGATACGGTTTCACAGATGAAGCCCCTGTGGCAAAAACTGGGCAATTTTATCCACCAAACGTTCCCTGAGTTGTTCACTACCGAAGAACATAAAGATTTCCAGCACTGGGTAGACAATGCCTCCACCTGGTGGAAAGAGATCGAACAGATGCCCAGGACATTGATCCACGGTGATTTCAACCCACGCAATATTGCCTTCCGACAACAGGAAACCGGCTTACATTTATGCGCTTGGGATTGGGAATTGTCTACTTTGCATCTCCCCCAGCGCGACCTGGCAGAACTTCTGGCTTTTAGCTTAGACCCACAAAGTGATGCAGATAAGGTGGCTTATTATATTGAACTACACCGGGTTGAACTTGAGCAAAAATCGGGGATCTCCCTCGATCCAATAATTTGGCATCGTGGCTATGAATTAGCGCTGCATGATTTATGGATGAGAAGGATTCCGTTTTATATGATGGCACACAATGTTGTTGGCTACCCATTTATGGAGCGCACAATGAAAACGCTCCGCTGGCTTATTTCATTAACACGGAATTAATAATCAACCGAATAAACTATTTAATTTACTCTTCCTCTAAAATAAGGGTGCAGCAATAGCTTGTAATACATTCATATCTTATTGATCTATTAACGCCAACAATATCACGTACAAATAAGAGCATGATGTAAGCAAGGTATACTATTGCTGTATTGGTGGAACAATATGAAATATCTCTACACGCAAGATAACGCTATTGAATTGGCGGAACATTCCTTAGGTGGAAAAGCGGCTAATTTATTATGGCTTACACAAAACGGTTTTCCTGTACCTAATTATTGGGTCATCAGCAGCGAGGTACTTAATAGCCTACTCATCAACGATACGTTTGCAAGCAACATCATAGAGCAGTTAGCTACCGTACCACATGATATCAGCCAGGAAAAACTCGACGCTATTGCTGCGCCATTACGTCAGTGGCTACAGTCGATTCCATTACCTACTAAATTAGAAGAAGAATTAGCTCTCTTGTCAGAGAATCACCCAGATGAATTTTTCGCTGTTCGCTCATCAGCCATTGGTGAGGATGCCACCAATGCTTCTTTCGCCGGGCAGATGGACAGTTACCTATTTCAGCGGGGTAAATCAGCGCTTGCCAACAGCTTACGTGCCGTGATGGCCTCAGCTTTTAACACGCGTGCATTACAATATCGCCTACACAAACGGCTACCGATGGGCAATATCAGTAGTGCTGTCATCATTCAGAACATGGTTGCCGGTGAGGTTTCTGGTGTCATGTTTACTGCACACCCTGTTACGGGTAGCAGGCAACATTGCCTAATCTCATCCGCCTGGGGCACCGGAGAAGGCGTAGTTTCCGGCGAATGCGATACCGATGAATTTTCAGTTCATCTCACCACACCTGAGATCGAACGTCATATCACACAAAAAGAGACAGCAACTGTTTTCAATACCACCAACGGCAGCGGTACAGTAACAATACCCGTCGCGAAAGAAAAACAGTGGGAACCGACCTTACTCGATAATAAAATCTATGCATTACGAGATATTGGCAAAGAAATTGCGGCAGCTCGAGGGTGTCCACAAGATATCGAATGGACGATTCAAAACCATCAAATCTTTATTCTACAGACCCGGCCAATAACCCGATTGCCACGTCTGGATGATAAAAGCGAACGTCATATTATTTTCGATAATTCCAATATTCAGGAATCTTATTGTGGAATAACAACACCACTGACTTTCTCTTTTGCCCGGGCAGGTTATGCCACCGTTTATGAACAGACAATACGTGCTTTAGGTTGCTCAGATAAACAGGTTAATCAACATCGTTCCATGTTGGAAAATATGCTCGGCTTAGTTAAAGGTAGGATCTATTACAACATCAATAATTGGTACAAAGGACTACTATTACTTCCCTCTTTCCAAACCAATAAAAAAGATATGGAAAGAATGATGGGGCTGGAAGACCCGGTTGATTTTATTGAGGATAAGACACTTTCACTGGGCGATAAAATAAAGAAACTGCCAAAAATGGGGTGGGCACTCCTGCGCTTGCTATATGCCTTTAGGACTATGGATCAACGGGTAGAACTATTCTTAGAGCAGTTTAAATGGCATGCCGCCGCCATAAAACAATCAGAATTGCATACTTGCAACAGCGGCCAGCTGATCGAAAAATTAAAATATCTGGATGAACATCTGCTACAACGCTGGACGACGCCGATCTTAAACGATTTCTACGTGATGATGTTTAATGGCCGGGTACATCGAGGGCTAATTGCTGCCGGTATTGAAAACTCATCTGCATTATTAGGTGATCTTCTTTCTGGGGATGAAGATATCGAAAGTACCCAGCCGACCAAAGTGCTATTAAAAATGTGCCAATATGCACGCCAGCACCCTGAGTTATGCAACCTGTTGACCCTCGGTGATGCGCGTACCCTGCTGACCCAAATACGCCCACTCGATGAATCATTCCACCAGCAGTGCATTGATTATATTAAAAAATATGGCGATCGCACGATGGGTGAATTGAAGCTGGAAACCATCACACTAAAACAAGATCCCAGTTTTTTATTTCTGATACTAAAAAACTACCTTGCTATCGATACCCTCACACCAGAGACGTTATCCAGCCGGGAAAGAAAGTTGCGTACTCAAGCCGAAAATACCGCATTTCAGCAAATACAGGAGCGACTTGGCTCCAAGCGTATGAACGCCTTTAAAAAGAATTTGCAGAAATTACGTCAAGCGATACGTCACCGGGAAAATATGCGTTTCACCCGAACTCGTATGTTTGGGCTGTATCGAGATATCTTCCTACAACTTGGTCAGGCATATGCATTAGAAGGGATACTCGCTGAACCCCGCGATATTTTTTATCTCACATTAGAGGAGATCTACAGCGGCTACGAAGGAACAGCAATACAGACCCAACTTGAGCCTTTAGTTGCTATACGCAAGCAAGAATATGCCAACTACGAAACAGAGGATGAACCAGCTCATCACTTTTTCATTAGAGGCTCACTGTATCAACAGCAAGATTACAGCTATCCCTATCAGGAACAACAAGCCCCAACCGATAGCAGCATGCTACAGGGCATAGGTTGCTACCCAGGGCAAGTTGAAACAACTATCCGATTAATTAAAAACCCACAAGATGAAATGTCGCTGGCAGGGCAGATCCTGTGTACTGTACGCACCGATCCCGGTTGGGCACCGTTATTCCCTACAGCAGGCGGATTACTAATCGAGCGCGGTTCCACACTTTCACATTCCGCCGTTGTTGCTCGTGAACTGGGGATCCCCGCCATCGTCGGCATTCCCGCCGTCACACAAATTTTGAAAGATGGCGATCGGGTACACATGGATGGAGCAACTGGGACTGTTGTCCGCTTGCACGACACCACTGTAGAAGAGCTGACATCAAGGAGTGAACATGTCTAATATCTTCATGGGAGAGTGGTCTCCAGCCAATCCACTACCTGAAGGTTTTCTTGACCTTCCTCCCAGTATTTATCGCGATTGGCCGCTATGGCCTGGTGAAGACCGGGAAAAAGTACAACAGCAGTTCAGCCCGAAGAATTCTTGGTTTAATCACAGTAAAGCCTGGATTGGCTGCATTCCAGGGAAAGCCCGTCTTGTCGGCTTTTTAGTACCTCATAGAGTTGATGGCCGATCTGCCGCATTTTTCGGCTTTTGGGAAACTGATAATGACATAGCAAGCAACACCATGTTGTTTAGCGCTCTAGAACAATGGGCCAAGGAAAATGGTGTGTGCAATCTCTACGGGCCGATTAACTTTTCAACTTTCGGACACTACCGCGTTCGACTTGATCATTTTGATGTGCCTCCCTTTGAGCATGAGCCTTATAACCCTCCTTACTATCACCTTTTGTTAAAAGAGTTAGGGTTTGATATCCGTTATCGCTATACCTCGATATTCGACGATACCCAAGCAACAGAAGGCAACTTTCGGCAGGCTCATCAACGCGCGCAAAGACTTCCTGATGTTCAAGCGACATTATTGCCGCTAACGCCAGAATTATGGATGCAAGAGCAAGTTAAACTCTATTCTTTTATCGACTCGGTGTTTGGTGAGAATTTCGCTTATACCACCCCGTCTTGGGCCACATTTCAGCAGCATTGCGGTAAGGAGTTTATCAAACCTTTTTGCCATTACCCTGCGTCATTTCTGGCTAAAACTCCTAGTGGCGAAATTGCCGGGATAATTTTAAGTCTGTCAGTCCTGCAAAAAGGCCGGCCCGCTATCGGGTTGCTGAAAACCGTGGCAGTCGCACCGCAATACCGGCGCAGTCGGCTGTACAACACGCTATACCACTCATTTGAACAGAGTGCCAGACGTATTCACCCTCGTCTAGGAGGGGCCATGATGCGTAAAGATAATACATCGCTCAAAACCGCAGAACGGCTTTTCAATACACCTGCTGCCACCAAGCATCAATATGCGCTTTATTACAGGAGGATCGCATGACAAATATTTGTCAGCCAATTGTCGATGCAGCCCAAAAACATCCTGAGCATTTAGCCCTGCAAGCGCCACATTCACGGGATCATAGTAATGGTTTAAGCTTTCAGGAGTTTTTTTCTCACGCCTCCCATTTCCAGTATCAGTTAACTCAAGCTGGGTTCGTCGCTGGCGATCGCTTGTTAGTGATTATCCAACCAAGCTTAGTACTTTATCCATTGCTTATCGCCATTCTGGGGCTAGGGCTAGTTCCCGTTATGCTTGAGCGCGGGCTTGCCAAAAAGCAACTGAGAGAGATACTGCGCCACAGTAAATTATCGGCGGTGATCACTCAACCTACGTTAGGAAAATTCTGGTTTCTGATCCCTGAACTATGGCGACTGCGACGTTTTGTCATCGGACAGCGTATCTTGGGCATGAAAGTGCTGGAAACACCCAATCAACATTTACCACTGAGTAGCTTTATCTGCCGAGATTTACCGTCGTATACAACTGGGTTAATTACCTTTACCTCGGGTTCTACCGGCACACCCAAAGGCGCAAACCGCACTCATGACAGCTTGCTAGCACAACTTTATGCCATAACAGCACTTTTTGCCGAAGGAAAGAATGAGATAGATCTACACAGTTTCCCCGTTATGGTGCTGCACTCATTATGCTGCGGCAACAGCAGTATTCTGCCTGATTTTGACTTTGCCCATCCCGCAACTGTCGATCCGCAGAAGATCGTCAAGCAAGTGCAAGACAAAGGTGTTACATGCCTCAGCGGTGCTCCCGCCTATATGAACAAAGTCACCAGTTATGCTAAGAGCAAAGGGTTGTCATTCCCCAACGTGCGAACAGTCATCGTAGGTGGTGCGCCTGCCAATAAGGCTCTGCTTGAAAACTGCCTGACCGTCTTTCCATATGCTCGGCATTTAGTGGTCTATGGTTCCACCGAAGTTGAACCGATCAGTACCGTCGAAATGACGACTCAATTAAACCACTGGGCAACTCATGATGGTTATTTGGTTGGAAAACCGGTTACACAAGCAGAAATATGTATCCGGGAAATAACGGCTAACCCCCAACAAATTACCCCACTAGCTGCCGGTAATGTCGGTGAAATCTTGGTTGCCGGGCCTCATGTGCTCAAAGACTATATTGATAATCCTCAAGCAACGAAAGAAAACAAACTCCCACGTAAACAGGGAGGCATTTGGCACTGTACCGGTGACGTCGGCTATCTGGATACGACAGGACAGCTCTGGCTACTTGGACGGGTAAAAGATAAAGTGGTGTTAGATGATGGTCATATCATCCATCCCTACGTACTGGAAAAAAGGATCAATGAACTGCCTGGGATCACTCAAAGCGCATTCGTGTTACATCCTTTAGGTGGAGCCGCCCTGATACTGGAAAGCGCCACACTACCGACAGATTTACCCGCTATTTTAGACGAGCTGGATCTCACGCAGGTTACTCGTATTTATTGTGCTAGTCCTATCCCTGTTGACATTCGTCATAACAGCAAAATAAACCGCATCGCGCTGATCAATATGCTCGGTAAAGGCCAATTATCTTCCGTTCCACACAAGGAAAAATTATGAATAATAATCATTTCATCATTCATCTAAACAGAGCAGACTATATTACTATCGTTGGGGCGGTCTTTAGCGCGCTTGCCGTAGCAGCCGCATTACAACATTGGTATTACTTAGCCATTGCGTTTTTGTATCTTGCCATGCTTGGCGACGCGCTTGATGGCATGCTAGCCAGACACTTAAATATTGCGCGCCCATTCGGTCGTTATCTTGATGGATTTATGGATCAACTTATTTACTTGATCTCTCCAGCCATTATCCTCTACCTTTCCGGTTATCAATCTTGGTATTCCCTGTTTATTATCTTAATGATCATTAGCGGTTGCCTGAGATTATCTGTATTTAATGAAGTCGGTAATATTCAGAACGAAAACCAGCTCTCCTATCTCGGTATGCCGGTATTCTGGAGCTTATTTATTATCAGTGGTTATGCTTTGGTAAGCTTGGTAGTCGAGCAATGGTTAAGCCATATCTTACTGACATTAGCGCTCCTTACATTCAGTATCGCCATGCTATGGGATCGCCCGTTTTATAAGTTCAAGAGTCTCAATACTATCATCAGTACAACACTTGCAGGGTTTGCTTTATTTACCGGTCTTCATTTCTGGAGTCTTTATGCTCAATAGTTTTTATCACGGATGGATTTTACTGATCCCCGTCATCTTTGGTGGTTGTTTACATATGGTGATTGTGACGAAAAACTACTTTTCCCGCTGGGCTATTCCAATACATCAACGTTATTTCGGTAGCAACAAGACCTGGCGCGGTTTTATTGTTGTACCCATTATTACCGCGCTATTTTCGCTATTGTGGTTAGCTCTCAGCACCGGAACACAGGACACTGTTATTCCCCAGACTATTTCCTCCTGCTTATTTGCCGGTTTTCTGGCGGGTTTCGGCTATGTTTTTTTCGAACTGCCAAACTCTTGGCTAAAAAGGAGACTCGGCGCACCACCGGGGCAACACCCGGAACAAAATAAGCGATTGTTTATTTTATTCGATCAATTTGATTCAGCTATTGGCGTCACAATAGCCTATTTTATTTATCTTCATATTACTTATGTCGATGCATTTTTTGTTTTCCTCTGTTTTTTAATCAGCGCTTTTGTCGTTAAAAATATACTGTTTTTGCTTTCGCTGAAAAAAACGAGATTGTGACTGCTCCCCGCCGTAAAAAACGGCGAGGCTTCCCACCTCTCAGGCCGCAACCGTCTTTATGACGGATTGACGCTGGCCTCCGTGGGCAGAAACGACGAGTCCCGCCGCCTGTCATGCTGTTGTGCCCTTGCGCTGGATGTTGATCGCCGCATTGATATCGCGGTCATGTTCGACTCGACAGAAAGGGCATTGCCAGATCCGCTTATTTAGCGGCATTTCCGACACTTTGTAACCGCAGCCATGGCAGGTTTTCGAGCTGGCGAACCACTGATCCAGTTTGCCCCCCGCCGCTGCGGCTTTGTATTCCAGTTTCATGAGGAAGCCATGCCAGCCCGCATCCCCGATAGCGCGGGCAAGGTGGTGATCCTTCATCATGTTGGCCGATTTCAGTGTCCCAACAATGACCGCCTGGTTTTCGTCAATCATTGTCCGAGAGAGTTTGTGTTGAAAATCGGCGCGGGCATTGGCTACCCGCTTATGGACTGCCGCCAGACGTAATCGGGCCTTGCCGCGGTTAGCGCTGCCCTTTTGTTTGCGGGACAGCGATTTCTGTTTACGACGCAGGTTCCGGGTGGCGTTGATAAGGTAACGCGGGTTATTGACCTTCTCCCCGTTCGACTCGATAAGATAGTGGGATAACTCCATATCACATCCTGTCACGCGGGTGATAACACCCGGCTTTTCCGGTGCACTTAAATATCACCACCAATGGAACACACATTCTGTAGTATTACTTCGCAGTTAAAGATAACTCAACACCACATGCAGCAGCATAACGTTTAAGTGTGTGCCAACTAGCTTTCGTTACATTCTTCTCAATACGGGTAACCGCAGACGGGTTAATTCCCATCCGTTTAGCTACATCTATTTTCTTTAGACCCGCCTTTTCCCGCCACTCAGTGAGTTGTTCCAGCAGCTCATATTCTTCTGTAGCCTCAACATAGGCTTGTATGGCTTCCGGTGTATTAAGAAGACGCTTTCTCACTTCTGAATGTGAGATAGGAGTTACTTTAGCCATATGTCATATCCTCCAATCGTTTCAGTACTAACTCTATTTCAGATGGTGGTGTTTTATCTGTTTTCTTCATAAAGCATCGTAAAATGTAAATCTGCTTCCCTTTCTGAAAAACAAATAATGTTCTTGCAATGTCTGAACCTGAAGCCCGTAACTCAAATAAACTATCCCGAACGAGCCTTGTCAATGGGTAACGTAGTCCATTACCACGTTGCTCTAACTGATCCAGTAAACAACGCATAGAGAGATATTTAATGGTAAGTACTAACTATTAATGTGATTACCATAACTTTATCTATTCAACTGAATTGCATAGATAAAAAATTATAAATAAGTATAAAAATAGAACATATATACACCATTCTATCTGGTCATTTTTTTATCGCACTAGAATAAATCACGAATTAGGAAACATAAATCATCACTTAAACACCCTACGCAAATAATAGGTTATTTTCCTGAATTCACCATTACGCACCATACCTATCAAAATTCCTAGCAAAGTATAAACCACACCAAGAACCAGCATCATCGCGATATCTCCCAATACATTCTGTACTGACAACCCCATCTGGTTAACACCAGCAATCGCTTTTGTTGCCCAAGTAGACGGTAAAGCAGAAGAGATTAATCTCACCCAATCAGGCATTGCCTGCACCGGCCAGATTGTGCCGGAAATATAGAACACAGGGGTGGTAAGCAAGGCGATCGTCAAATAGATCATTTCTACGCTGCGCATACATTCTGTCACCAATTTCCCCAATCCGAGTACCGCTAACATAAACAGGAACGTCAGCATTAATAGCAAAGGAATAGACGCCTCCTGCCGATATCCCAATACCCACGGCCAAAGCACAAAAAAGATGATGGAAAGAAAAAGCCAAATCGGTAATAGCGCCGACAGCGCTCCCAAATAGACAGGCAATGGTGGTTTACCTTTCGGTGTACCACGTATCGTAATACTGACCCGCACACAAGATATCAATAGCGAGTGTTGTAATAACATCACTAATAAACCGGGAAAAACAATTGCGGCAAAACTGACACCAGGGTTAAATAATCCAATAGTTTCACTACGAATCGGTATTAATAATAATTTTGTCTGTTCAGGACTAAAACCATATTTCAATAATAATTTGCTGTTATATTCGTTTAGCAATTGCCGGTGAGCAGAAGTCAATTCTTGTTGAATTTGTCCATTAGCAAGACGACTGGTTGCATCACCATAAATCGGAAAGGTGATATTTTTTCCATTAAGGATATTTTTCTCCAAGTCCGCCGGGATGATAATAATCGCAAAAATTTCACGTAGCAGTAGATCGTGACGAGCACCAGCCAAATTGTCATAGCTATGGACAGCAATTTTAGCCGTAGAATTAAGCTGGCGTATCAAAGCACGACTAGCAGAGCTGTGATCTTGGTCAATCACGGCAACCGGTAGATCCCATACTGTTGGCCGGACATATACCAAACTCATCATACACAAGGAAACTAGCATCAACATCCACATGGGCTTTTCCAACATTCCCATTAATACCCGGCGAAAAGTTTGCCAATACATCTGCATTATTCATCACCCTGTGGCAAGCCAAGCCGTTTAAATAACCGGTTTCGCACTAGCAGAAAGCAAACGACCGGATAAATAAGCAATAAAGCACAAACAGATAAAATACCCAGTAAAGAAACCTCACGCAGAAAAATATCAAACATCGCATTTAGCGCGTGCGTCAAAGGCTCAATATTGGCAATTATCCGCGCCGGCAATATCATTGATAATTCTGGCACTGACATACCTGAAAAAGTTGTCGCAATACTGACTAACACTCCGATTAAACTGTAAGCCGTCAGTGTGCTATTAGTGAAAGTAAACAACAACAAGCCAATACTTTGAGCGGCAATGACATAGAAGAAACCCACTATCACCATATATATTGGGTTACCATTCACTTTTGCATCAAATATACCAATCAGAGCCGCCAATTCTACGATTAACAACAAAGTAAAAAACAGGGTATAAGGTGCAAATTTTCCCAACAACGCGAAAGTAAATGGTTTCATCGTCATCAATGTCTTGCTGCGTGCCATGCTATAAATCGTGCAGGTTACAACAAAAAGCTGTAACAAATGAATTGTGGCCGCAAACTGCTGATAATAGATGTAACTACCGCTGGCATTAAAAAGGCTATCATAAACGAGCGTGACATTAGCTAATGGAGGTAACTGATGGCCCATTTCCGTCGCTAATATAGAACGGTACTTCGCATTAATCTCTGCCATTAATCCACTGAGATCCTGAATAGAGTAACTTCCAGCACCATAAAACAACGCGTTGTAATACATACGCACGGTTGGCTGGTCTCCTCTGAGCGCATCAGCTTCAAAATCGTGCGGGATATAAAGTAAAGAGTAATCCTTAGCACTACCAAGCCGTTCAAGAGATTCATGCAATCCGTCATCATAAGATTTAATCTGCGCATGGGAAGCCGCATCCAGGTTACGTATTAGATGACGTGACAGCGGACTCTGATCATTATCAACCACCGATACTGGCAGATTGAGCAATGTCCCTTCTGAGAAATTAGCACTGATAAGTACAAATAGCATCAACGGGAATAACCAGCTTAACCAGTGAAAAACTGGACTACGAATCACAGCCCGGATTTCTTGGCTAAAAGCACGCTCGAAACCACGCCATGCAACCTTGCTCCGCATCAGTCACCTACTTATCCCAACGCCACAATGCACTCATTCCAGGACGTAAACCTTCAATAGGCTGTAAGGAATACAAACGCACTTCAAAAGTTCTTAAATCGAAATCACCGGTGGCACGAGTGGCACGTTTAGTCGCGTAATCACCCATTGGAGAGATATAACGAACTTCAGCTTCAATCTCTTTATCACCTAGCGCAGGTATACGGAGTTTGACTTTATCCCCTTTGTGCACCTTTGCCAGAATGTCTTCCCGCAGGTTATAAATAAAATAAGCTTCTGGTACACGGATTAATGTCACTAAGGGGCTATTAGCACTAAATAATTCACCAACTTCTGCCGGAATCGGCCCAACTTCCCCCGCGACAGGTGCTTTGACCTGCAAATCATTACTCTGGGTTTGTAACTCAATCAGTTGCTGTTCAGTCTGACGTAAAGCCGCTGCATATTTCTGACGCAGTTCAATCCTGTCACCATGCATACCTTCATCCAATACCGCTTTTGCACTCTGCATTTTCTGATAGGCAACATCTCTACTTCTGTGAGCATTATCTAGATCGTTCCGTGAAACATAGCCTTTAGATGCTATATTCTGAATACGATCATATTCACGTACCGCGTTATCATATTCGGCCTGAGCTTGTGCCAAACCCGCTTCCAAATTTCGAATACTTTCTTCACGTGTTCCATGAAGAGATTGTTCCAACTGCGCTTTGGCTTGATCACGAGCAGCTTCTAATGAAGCAACCTGGGCCAGTAATTCAGGGCTTTCAAGTGTAATCAGTAACTGCCCTGCCTTAACATCATCTCCTCGCTCAACGTGACGTTTAATCACTCGTCCCTTAGCTTTAGATGCCACAATTACTTCCGGTGCATCAACTTCACCTTGCAACAATAAATATTGGTTATGGGAACGAAATAACACAGCCATTGCTGTGAGCAAAATAACCAGTAAAATCGTAAAAAGTGTTCTTTTTTTCATGATGTCTTACACATCCAAAATTACCCGACTCGAAACTAACGCTATAGCTTCGCATTGTTCTACGGAAAATTTCTTATATGTTTGTGCGTATAATCACTGATAGAAAGGAAAACGCTTTATAATAGTGTCGTGGTTTATGATTCTTGTCAAATATTAACCCACTTAAACTAAACTTTTAATAATATTATTAGCTGTTTCTGTAAACTAATAACATCCATAAATCCTCCCGGAAAGTTTATGTACGAATTTAATCTTGTGTTGTTATTACTACAACAGATGTGTGTTTATTTGGTTATCGCCTGGCTACTAAGTAAAACACCGCTATTTATTCCACTATTACAAGTGACTGTACGTTTACCTCATAAGTTGCTGTGTTATGTTACTTTTTCCATTTTTTGCATTATGGGGACTTATTTTGGTTTGCATATAGGTGATTCCATTGCCAATACCCGTGCTATTGGCGCTGTCCTTGGCGGACTTCTGGGTGGACCCGGTGTCGGCGCGCTGGTGGGATTAACCGGTGGACTGCACCGCTATTCTCTTGGTGGGATGACCGCTTTCAGTTGCATGATATCGACCATTATTGAAGGTTTAATCGGTGGCATTATTCACAGCTATCTGATGAAACGTGGTCAGATAAACCGACTGATTAATCCCTGGACAGCCGCTATCGTCACGTTTTGTGCTGAAATAATACAAATGGGCATTTTACTACTGCTCTCTCGTCCATACAGTGAAGCATTAGCGTTGGTCAAAAATATCGCCGCCCCCATGATCGTCACCAATAGTATCGGCTCAGCAATGTTTATACGTATCCTGCTTGACCGACGCGCGATATTTGAAAAATACACCAGTGCATTTTCTGCTCAGGCACTAAAAATCGCTGTCTATACCGAAGGTATTCTGCGAAAAGGATTTAATGAAAATAACAGTATGAAGGTAGCGAAAGTTATTTATCAACAACTGGAAATAGGCGCAGTGGCTATTACAGATAGAGAAAAACTCCTGGCGTTTATTGGTATCGGTTCAGATCATCACCTCCCTGGAACACCTATTTCTTCAGAACAATCCCGTCGAGCAATTGAAAATAATGAAGTGGTTTATGCCGATGGCAATGAAATACCTTACCGTTGTTCAATCAATCCAACCTGCAAACTCGGTTCCACCTTGGTCATTCCGCTACAGGGAGAAAATCAGCAAGTTATCGGCGCAATCAAACTTTATGAAGCCAAAAATCGTCTGTTCAGCTCAATCAACCGCCCCCTAGGAGAAGGTATTGCCAGTTTATTATCCGCCCAAATCCTCGCAGGGCAGTATGAACGTAACAAACAATCACTACTTCAATCAGAAATTAAGCTGCTTCATGCGCAAGTGAATCCTCACTTTTTATTTAATGCCTTAAATACCCTGCAAGCAGTGATCCGACGGGACAGTTATCAAGCAGGTCAATTAGTACAATATCTCTCAACCTTTTTCCGTAAAAACTTGAAACGGTCAGAAGAGATTGTCACGCTGTCTGATGAAATAGAGCATGTGAATGCTTACTTACAAATTGAGAAGGCGCGTTTCCGTGAGCATCTGCAAATAAATATTGAACTGCCGGAATCTCTGATTCACGCCAAATTACCCGCTTTTTCTCTCCAGCCAATAGTAGAAAATGCGATCAAACACGGCACATCACAGTTATTAGAAACCGGCAGAGTTACTATTCGTGCTCATCAGCAGAATCAATTGTTGATACTGGAAGTGGAAGATAATGCTGGTCTTTATAAATCGGTCTCTATGGGGGATGGACTAGGAATGAGTCTGGTAGATAAACGGCTACGACTTCGCTATGGTGAAAATTATGGCGTGCAAATAGATTGCCTGCCAGAAAAATTTACCCGCGTAATTTTACACTTGCCACTCATTAAAGAGGCTAATAAAACTGTGTGAATATGAATATATTAATTGTTGATGACGAACCGCTTGCGCGAGAAAACCTACGTTGTTTGCTAGAAGAAGAACATGATATTCAAATTATTGGCGAATGCGCCAATGCCGTTGAAGCCATTGGCGCCATACATCATCTAAAACCCGATGTTGTATTTTTGGATATCCAGATGCCACGCATCACCGGATTGGAAATGGTTGGTATGCTCGATCCAGAGCATCGTCCCTATATTGTTTTCCTGACCGCATTTGATGAATATGCAATACAAGCGTTTGAAGAGCACGCATTTGACTATTTATTAAAACCACTGGAAAAAAACCGTCTAACCAAAACCTTACAACGATTACGGCAAGGGTATCAGAAACAGGATATTTCCACCCTGAAAGCAGAAGAGCCGCTGAAATATATCCCATGCACCGGCCACAGCCGAATCTGGCTTGTGCGGCTGGATGAAATCCTTTATGTCACCTCCCGCCCAAGTGGAGTTTATGTTATGTGTACCAATGGGCAGGAAGGATTTACTGAACTAACACTTCGCACATTAGAAACCCGCACACCAATGATGAGAAATCATCGTCAATATCTGGTCAATATGACCCATCTGCGCGAAATCCTATTTGGTGATCACGGACAGGCCGAACTGATTCTACGCAATGGCAAAACTATCCCCGTCAGCCGCCGTTATTTGAAACCATTGAAAGAGGCACTAGGATTGAAGTAACCATGACACTCATCATCTTTTCAGCGGGTTAATCTGTTCTTACTCGCCGCTCACCTGCTGAATCTGACCACTTAACCCGCCATACAACCACTCACTTAGACACGCCCTTATAGCTTCCTTTACCTATGACAAGATACGAGTAAAAATTTATAACTCTCAGGAGAAGAGAAATGCAACACGCTCTCACATTTGTCATTGCCACGTTGTGTATTCTGGTTATCTGCTACCGCTTGTACGGCGTATTCTTCGTTAAAAAGGTACTGAAAGCAGATGACAGCGAGGTTACACCTTCCCATTTACTGGAAGACGGTAAGGATTATGTACCCACGAAAAAATGGGTCAATTTTGGTAGCCACTTCGCAGCAATCGCAGCAGCAGGACCGCTGGTTGGCCCTGTGTTAGCTGCTCAATACGGTTATTTGCCAAGTATGTTATGGCTATTAATCGGCTGTGTTATCGGCGGGGCCGTGCATGATACGGTTGTTTTATTCGCCTCAATGAAACATAGTGGTAAATCCCTGTCAGAAGTTGCCAAAACAGAACTTGGTCCAATTGCTGGTTGGTGCACCGGCCTTGCGATGCTGTTCATCATCACTATTACTATGGCAGGTCTCTCTATGGTGGTCGTTCACGCACTAGAACGTAACCCCTGGGGAACATTTGCAGTATTTATGACCATTCCGGTCGCGATCGGTGTCGGCTTGTGGGAACGCTTCACAGGTAATATGCGCGGAGCAACATGGGTAGGTATTATCACCATTATGGCTTGTGTGATTGTCGGCCCTTACATTCAACCATCCACTTTCGGTGAATGGTTGAGTCTGCGTACATCAACCGTTAGCTTAGCACTACCAATCTATGCGTTTTTTGCAACCGCCCTGCCAGTATGGATGCTACTGACTCCCCGTGGTTATCTTTCCAGTTTTATGAAAATCGGTGTATTCGGCGCACTAGTTGTGGGAGTCATCTTTATTAACCCGGAGATCCAATTCCCGGCAGTCACTGAATTTATTCATGGCAATGGCCCTGTACTGGCTGGTCCGGTGTGGCCGTTTATCTCCATCACCATTGCGTGTGGTGCTATTTCTGGTTTTCATGCATTTATCGGCTCTGGCACAACACCAAAACAAATCGATAAGTGGAGTGATATTCTGCCCGTGGGTTTCGGTGCAATGCTGGCAGAATGTGTCGTTGGTGTCATGGCGTTGATCGCTGCCACTTCCCTATATCCTGCTGACTATTTCGCTATTAACTCCTCCCCAGAGGTCTTTGCTACATTGGGTATGGATGTTATCCATCTACCAAAACTGAGTCAGGAAATTGGTCTGGATCTGTATGGCCGTACCGGTGGTGCAGTCACATTGGCGGTTGGTATGGCAGATATCTTCACCCGCATTCCTTGGTTCAGCCAGCTAGCATCCTACTTTTTCCAGTTCGTCGTCATGTTTGAAGCCGTATTTATCCTGACAGCGGTTGATTCCGGTACGCGTGTTGCCCGCTACCTGCTGCAAGATTTCCTGGGCGATATATGGGCACCTCTGAAACGTATCGACTGGTTACCGGGTTCCATTGGTTGCAGTATCGTTGCCTGTTTACTGTGGGGCTACTTACTAAATTCCGGCGATATCAATTCAGTCTGGGCACTATTCGGGGTATCCAATCAACTGATGGCCTCCATCGGCCTGATGATTGGTGCAACAATTATCCTACGTCTGTCTGAAAAACGCTGGTATACGCTGACCTGCCTGATACCACTCGCTTACCTGTACGTTACTGTGAACTATGCTGCTTACTGGATGGTGAAGAATGTTTACTTCAACTCCGCAACAAAAGGTTTCAACATCTTCAACGGAACAATCTCCATTGTGATGGTTATCCTCGGCATTGTGATTATGATCTCTTCCATTATGCAATGGCTGAAACTATGGCGCACCCGCAGTGCAGGTAATCCCGTTGAAGCATTAAGTAACTAGTCTCTTTCTGCATATTAAAAGCTGCCTTTTGTATAAAAAGCAGCTTTTTTTATTATAAAAATATTGAAGCAATTAACTGGCAACAAAAACGGCTCCTGTAAAAAAAGCCGCTTTACTATTTAAATATCAGTCCAGATGATTACTGTGCGTTACTATTGTTATAACGACGGCGTGGAGCAGATGAACCATGATCATCACCACGACCACGGAAACTGCTACGGCTTTGGCTTTCACCACGACCTTCACCACTGCGGCGTTCACCATTGAAGCGACGGCCACCACCATTGAAACTCTCACGATCACGACGGGGGCCATTACCGTTACCGTTGCCGTTACGCCCACCACCACGACGTTCGCGGCGTTCAAATGGCTGTGCATCACCCATTAACTGCATATTCATTGGCTTATTCAGAATGCGGGTACGGGTAAAGTGGGATAACAAATCACCTGGCATGCCTTTTGGCAATTCAATCGTGGAATGCGTTGCAAACAATTTGATGTTGCCAATATAACGGCTGCTGATATCACCTTCGTTAGCAATCGCACCAACGATATGACGAACTTCAACACCATCATCGCGACCCACTTCAATACGGTATAACTCCATTTCACCGACATCACGGCGTTCACGACGAGGACGATCACTACGTTCGCCACGATCATCAAAGCCACTACGACGACGATCATCACGTTCGTTGAATTCGCGGCGAGGACGACGAACCGGATCCGGAGGCAGAATCAACGGGCGCTCACCCTGTGCCATTTTCAATAATGCGGCTGCCAGCGTTTCTATATCCAAATCTTCCGCAGGTTGCAGTTTAGACAACAGAGTACGGTACTGATCCAGATCGCTACTTTCCAATTGCTGCTGTACATTAGTAGCAAATTTTTCCAGACGACGCTGACTCAGCAATTCAGCATTTGGCAGTTCAACTTCCGGGATAGTCAGCTTCATTGTACGTTCAACGTTACGTAACAAGCGACGTTCACGGTTTTCTACAAACAACAGCGCACGACCTGCACGACCTGCACGGCCAGTACGGCCAATACGGTGAACATAAGATTCCGCATCCATTGGAATGTCATAGTTAACAACCAGACTGATGCGCTCAACATCCAAGCCACGTGCTGCAACATCAGTTGCAATCAAAATATCCAAACGGCCATCTTTCAGACGTTCCAATGTCTGCTCACGCAGTGCCTGGTTCATATCACCGTTTAGCGCCGCACTGTTGTAGCCATTACGCTCCAGTGCTTCTGCTACTTCCAACGTTGCATTTTTGGTACGCACAAAAATAATCGCGGCATCAAAATCCTCAGCTTCAAGGAAACGCACCAAAGCTTCATTTTTACGCATACCGTAAACAGACCAATAGCTCTGACTGATGTCAGGACGAGTCGTTACACTCGCTTGGATACGCACTTCTTGCGGATCGTTCATAAAACGACGAGTAATGCGACGAATAGCTTCTGGCATAGTTGCAGAAAACAGCGCAGTCTGATGTTCAGCAGGGATCTGGCTCATGATGTTTTCAACATCTTCGATAAAGCCCATACGCAGCATTTCGTCTGCTTCATCCAAAACTAAACCGCTCAGGTTAGACAGATCCAACGTACCACGCTTCAGATGGTCCAGAAGACGTCCTGGTGTACCCACAACAATTTGTGGCCCTTGACGTAAAGCACGTAACTGAACGTCATAACGTTGCCCACCATACAGTGCAACAACATTCACGTTACGCATATGTTTAGAAAAATCTGCGCACGCTTCGGCTACCTGTACCGCCAGTTCACGGGTCGGTGCCAACACAAGGATCTGCGGAGCTTTCAACTCAGCATTGATGTTATGCAGTAAAGGCAAACTGAATGCCGCTGTTTTACCACTCCCCGTCTGCGCCATACCTAGTACGTCACGGCCATTTAATAAATGGGGAATACATTGTTGCTGAATTGGAGATGGCTTTTCATAGCCAAGATCTTCCAGTGCAGAAAGGATAGGTGCTGATAAACCCAGATCAGCAAAAGAGATTTCAGTCTCAGTGGTCATGTAATGGTGCCTCATTAGTTATGGCGGCCAGTCTACATAACGCATCGAAAAAAATTTCGGTCATTTTCATTTAAAATGTGAACTGGCTCAAAGTATTTAATTAAACGAACAAATAAGCCCTCATCGGTCAAGATGATGGACTTTGCAAATCAATCTCGAAATGTTCGTCAGCTATTGCTGGTCCGATTCTGATAGGTCATCTTGTTCCTGGCCTAACAGCGCCAATTCCAACAATGCATAGCGGTGCTCAACAAAGTTATGTGCATTGTTAGCTACCGTCAGCTTGAATAACGCAGATGCGCTATCCTTGTCCCCCAGACTTAGGTAATGTTTACCTAAATAGAAGTCAGTTTCACTGAGATGCTCAGCGAGCGAAGTGTTATCCGTTGCATTCTCTTTCAAGCGGTTCATCAATGTATATTCACTAATTTTGCCTAAATAGAATTCAACTATATTCCAGCCCCATTGCCCCCGGTTCGCTTTTTCGTAGTGTTGCGACAAGTTCACCATCGCCCCTTTAGGATAAAATTCCTTTTCCACCAGGTACAACCACAACGAACGGAAAGGATCATTTGGATCGTCTTGATAAAACGCCTGCAGATCATCCTGCGCTAACTTATACCGACCACCGTAATACAACGCGATGCCACGGTTAAGACGCGCGTAATTGTAAGTTGGATCAAGCTCTAATACAGAATCAAACGCTTCATAGGCGGCATCAAAATTGCCAGCCTGTGTGAAGTAAATTCCCAGATAATTAAAAATCTCTGGAATATTAGGCCGAATAGATAAGGCAACAGAAAAATCATTCCGTGCCAAAGCCCTTAGCCCGAGACTATCATACAGCACACCTCTCTCATATAAAAGCTGTGCGTACTCATCTTCTGTCAATGACCGACTCGCAAGAATCTGTTCCATACGAGCCAGAATGACTTCTTGTTGCAATGAAGGTTGTAACGGAATAGCAAAAACTTCGTTTTTACGCCAATCCTTGCTGCTGCATCCTGCCAAAAGAAGTATTGCTACAGCATAACACCAGCGCAGAAAAAGATTCATTTCCTACTCCCGAAAGTCAGACATTGATTAAGAATGCCCTATCACCCATATTGCATTTATTGGGCCTCCTGCCCTGAGTCTATAAACGGCGCTTTTTTACAAGACGCCGTTTATAACATCAAATTTATTCTGCTGATTGTGGAGCCAGTGGTGTATCCTCAGCAATTACGCCGACTGTCGCTTCTTTAATACTCAGGCGAACACGACCCTGGCGATCAATTTCCAGAACTTTAACTGAGACTTCCTGACCAACCTGCAAATAGTCAGCCACTTTCTCAACACGCTTATCAGCAATCTGAGAAATATGTACCAGACCTTCTTTACCACCACCGATAGCAACAAACGCGCCAAAATCAACGATGCGGGTTACTTTACCAATGTAAACACGAGCAACTTCGATTTCAGCAGTGATTTCTTCAATGCGACTGATGGCATGTTTTGCTTTTTCACCATCAGTTGCAGCAATTTTCACTGTGCCATCATCTTCAATCTCAATGGTAGTGCCAGTTTCTTCTGTCAGTGCACGGATAACTGAACCACCTTTACCGATAACATCTTTGATCTTATCAGGATTGATCTTAATAGTATGAATACGTGGTGCAAATTCAGAAATATCATTACGTGGGCTGTTAATTGCCTGTTCCATTACACTCAGGATATGCAAACGCGCACCTTTTGCCTGATTCAGAGCAATTTGCATAATTTCACGGGTAATGCCTTCAATTTTGATGTCCATTTGCAGCGCACTGATACCTTCACTGCTACCCGCTACTTTAAAGTCCATGTCTCCCAAATGATCTTCATCACCCAAGATGTCAGACAGAACAACAAAATTATCGCCTTCTTTCACTAGCCCCATTGCAATACCAGCAACAGCAGCTTTAATCGGCACACCCGCGTCCATTAACGCAAGAGATGCCCCACAAACAGATGCCATTGAAGACGAGCCGTTTGATTCCGTGATTTCAGAAACAACCCGAACGGTATATGGGAATTCATTAGCTTTTGGCATAACTGCCGCCACACCACGTTTGGCCAGACGACCATGACCAATTTCACGACGTTTTGGTGAACCCATCATACCTGTTTCACCAACAGAATATGGCGGGAAGTTGTAGTGCAATAGGAAACGATCTGTGCGCTCTCCCATCAACTCGTCAATGATCTGTGCATCACGTTCTGTACCCAAAGTCGCAGTAACCAAAGCCTGAGTTTCACCACGGGTAAACAGCGCAGAGCCATGAGTTCGGGGCAGAACACCAGTACGTACATCCAATGCACGCACCATATCTTTTTCACGACCATCAATACGTGGTTCACCACACAAGACACGGCTACGAACAACTTTTTTCTCTAAGCTACCCAAAACTTCATGGATTTCAGCTTCCTCTAAAGCCTCATCCTGTTCCAACAGCGCTGCCGTAACTTCCTCTTTGATAGCATCAACCTGAGCATAACGCTCCTGTTTTTCAGTGATACGATAAGCATCACCCAGACGGCCTTCTGCCAATTCAGCTACACGGTCATGCAACGCTTGATTAACAGGTTCTGGCACCCAATTCCATTTTTCTTTGCCTGCTTCCGCAGCCAACGCATTAATGTTATCAATAACCACCTGTTGTTGATCATGGCCGAATACTACCGCACCTAACATTTGCTCTTCAGTTAGAATGTCTGCTTCAGACTCAACCATCAGAACAGCACCAGCAGTACCTGAAACCACCAGATCCAAACGGCTATTTTTCAGCTCATCACTGGTTGGGTTCAACACATACTGATCATTAATATAACCAACACGAGCAGCGCCAATTGGGCCATTGAACGGGATACCAGATAGTGCCAACGCAGCAGAAGCACCGATCATTGCAACAATATCTGGGTTAACTTGCGGATTAACAGAAACAACTGTTGCTACAATCTGCACCTCGTTCAGGAAACCTTCCGGGAACAGAGGACGCAGAGGACGATCAATCAAACGAGCGACTAACGTTTCTCCTTCACCAGGACGACCTTCACGACGAAAGAAGCTGCCTGGAACACGACCAGCAGCATAAGTACGCTCCTGATAGTTAACAGTCAGTGGAAAGAAATCCTGACCTTCTTTTACTTTCTTTTGACCAACAACAGTGACAAATACAGCCGTGTCATCCATATTGACCATGACAGCAGCTGTGGCCTGGCGGGCCATCATACCTGTTTCGATAGCAACGGTATGTTGACCATATTGAAATTTACGAACAATCGGATTCAGCAAAATAATATCCTTTCGTTAATATTGCCTTTTATATTCAGCAGACAACAATGAATGATCTCTCCATGCCACATCCTCGCGACTAACGACAGGTCTTACTCCCTTAAGCACTCTCATTAGCCGCGCGAACCTCTGTAACTGAAGAGCCTTAACAAAAACCACCACCAGCATTTTTGTGCTGTTATCTATGATGGCTTCTCAGAAGAAAAGGGGCCATATATGGCCCCTTTCCACTGAAACTTGCTTGATTAGCGACGCAGGCCAAGACGCCCAATCAGCGCAGTGTAACTTGTTACATTTTTACGCTTCAGATAGTCCAAAAGTTTACGACGCTGAGAAACCATGCGCAGCAGACCACGACGGCTGTGGTGATCCTTTTTGTGCTCTGAAAAATGGCCTTGCAAGTGGTTAATTTGTGCAGTTAACAAAGCAATCTGTACTTCACTAGAGCCACTGTCATTCGCATCACGACCAAATTCAGCAATAATTTGCGCTTTTGCTTCAGTACTTAGAGACATATTACAACTCCAAAAATATATAAACTAAAATTACAGGTGCCGATCTCTAATTCAGCCACCCAACATATAACTGCGCCATTCTACGCTGCAAATAAGTTAAGCGCAAGATAACCCAAAATACCCTAATCCCGGCTTTCAACAACTAAACGGCGGGGAGCAACAAGCCCATCATCATTGATAACAGCAATGCCAATGAATTTCCGTTCATCACCTTCAGTTACACGTACCATACTTTCAACTAAAGCTGGGGATTTGGCACTGCGCACCGCCTGACCTTGTTTAAAATAAGCCGCAACTACTTGAATCAAATTAACCTCTGGGAAATGAGCAATTGCACTATCCATTGGTAATAGTAATGAATCAATTAATTCGCCCACAGGTATTTCCTGATCTTTGGCTTGCTGTTGTAATTCATATAATTGCTCAAGTGTCACCATGCGATCATTTGGATAATTCGCTACCTGTAAACGTCTTAAATAAATAACGTGAGCACCACAGCCTAATAATTCACCTAAGTCATCAATAATAGTGCGAATATAAGTGCCTTTCGAACAGTGTATTTCCAATTCCAGTTCATCATCTTCCCAACGGATAAACTGTAATTCATAGACTGTAATTGGCCGTGCTTCGCGTTCTACCTCAATACCCTGACGAGCATACTCATACAATGGTTTTCCCTGATATTTCAGTGCAGAATACATGGAAGGAATTTGCATGGTATCACCACGGAATTTATCCAAAGCTGCATCAAGTTGAACCTGACTTAGCTGGATTGCCCTTTCACTGATGATTTGCCCGTGTGAATCAGATGTGTCAGTTCGCTGACCAAGACGAGCTATCACTCGATAACGCTTGTCAGAATCAAGTAAGAACTGGGAAAACTTCGTCGCTTCACCAAGGCAAACCGGTAGCATACCGGTTGCCAATGGATCCAACGCACCAGTGTGACCAGCTTTGCTAGCGTTGAAAATACGTTTTACTTTTTGTAACGCATCATTAGAAGAAATATCCTGCGGCTTATCCAGTAACAACACACCATGTATATCACGACCGCGACGACGATGCCCCATTACTTCTCCTCTTTGTGATCCGCAGAAGCCCGGCGCTGTTCATCATTCTTTACAACATTAGTAACCAGATTGGACATCCTCATCCCCTCTACCAGGGAATTATCGTAGGAGAAAGTCAGTTCTGGTACGACACGCAAACGCATTGCTTTACCCAGCAGAGAGCGAATAAAACCAGAAGCTTCATTTAATGCCTTAATACCATTCTTTACCACATCGGAATCATGTTCTTCAGTCAACACATTCAGAAAAGTGACGAATACTTTGGCATAAGCCAAATCACGAGAAACTTCAACGCCAGAAACAGTCGCCATACCGATTCGGGGATCTTTCACTTCTCGCTGTAAAATGATGGCAATCTCTTTTTGCATTTCCTGTGCAACGCGCTGAGTACGACTGAATTCTCTTGCCATTGTTATATCTCCTGACATTTGGGGGGCAAAAGCCCCCCAATAATGAAATTAACCAGTGGTAGGAATTAAGCGATAGATCGTTTAACTTCAATAACTTCAAATACTTCGATCATGTCACCAACACGAACATCGTTGTAGTTCTTAACACCGATACCACATTCCATGCCATTACGGACTTCGTTAACGTCATCTTTAAAACGGCGAAGGGATTCCAATTCACCTTCATAAATCACTACGTTATCACGCAACACGCGAATTGGATTATTACGTTTAATAGTACCTTCGGTCACCATACAACCTGCAATCGCACCAAATTTCGGTGATTTAAACACATCACGAACTTCTGCTAGTCCCATGATCTGCTGTTTATATTCAGGTGCCAGCATACCACTCATTGCCTGTTTAACCTCATCAATCAGGCTATAGATAACAGAGTAATAACGCAGATCCAAACTTTCATTTTCAACAACTCGGCGTGCAGAAGCATCGGCGCGAACATTGAAGCCTAGAATAATTGCATTAGAAGCAGCAGCCAGTGTTGCATCAGTTTCAGTAATACCACCTACGCCAGAGCCGATGATTTTCACTTTCACTTCATCAGTAGACAATTGTTCCAATGCTTCGCGGATCGCTTCACATGATCCCTGAACGTCAGATTTCAGAACAATATTCAATTCAGAAACTTCCCCTTCTTCCATGTTAGCAAACATGTTTTCCAGTTTAGATTTCTGCTGGCGAGCCAGTTTGACCTCACGGAATTTACCCTGACGATACAGAGCAACTTCACGAGCTTTCTTCTCATCACGTACAACCGTTGCTTCATCACCAGCCGCAGGTACGTTGGATAGGCCAAGGATTTCCACTGGAATAGATGGCCCCGCGGAGAACACTTCACGACCTAGCTCGTCACGCATTGCCCGAACTCGTCCATATTCAAAGCCACAAAGTACTATATCACCTTTGTTCAAAGTACCTTCCTGAACCAGCACTGTCGCAACCGGACCACGGCCTTTATCCAAGAATGATTCGATAACAACGCCGCTTGCCATACCAGAACGGACTGCTTTTAGTTCAAGAACTTCAGCTTGAAGTAAGATTGCGTCCAGCAATTCATCAATACCAATACCCGCTTTAGCGGATACATTGATAAACTGAGTTTCACCACCCCATTCTTCAGGCTGAACACCGTGCTGAGAAAGCTCACTCTTCACGCGATCCGGATCAGCTTCTGGTTTGTCGATCTTGTTAACCGCAACAACTACAGGCACATTCGCTGCTTTTGCATGCTGAATAGCTTCGATAGTCTGAGGCATCACACCATCATCAGCAGCAACAACCAGGACCACGATGTCGGTAGCTTTTGCACCGCGTGCACGCATTGAAGTAAATGCAGCATGCCCTGGGGTATCCAGGAAAGTAATCATGCCACTTTCAGTTTCAACATGGTAAGCACCGATATGCTGAGTAATACCACCCGCCTCACCAGAAGCAACTTTCGTAGAACGAATATAATCCAGCAGAGAAGTTTTACCGTGGTCAACGTGACCCATGATGGTCACAACCGGCGCACGCGATTCAGCAACAGCTTCACCTATATCGCGGTCGCTCATCAGCGCTTCTTCCAGCTCATTCTCACGACGCAGGATAACTTTATGACCCATTTCTTCAGCGACCAGCTGTGCGGTTTCCTGATCGATCACCTGGTTGATGGTTGCCATTGCACCCATTTTCATCATGGCTTTGATGACCTGAGAACCTTTGACAGCCATTTTATTCGCCAATTCAGCAACTGTAATAGTTTCACCGATCACAACATCACGGTTAACAGCAGCTACAGGCTTATTGAAGCTTTGTTGCAATGTACTGGTTTTACGTTGCTTGCCTTTTGTACGACCAACTGCACGGGCTTCTTCACGATCTGCTTTAGATTCAGAATGTTTATTATTTTTCTTCTGGCGAGTAGCCTTACCACTACGACTGCGGGCACGACGATCACCTTCAACTTTAGCATCATTTTCGTCTTCTGCTGCACGGGCATGACGGGAGGTAGTGACATGATAATCATCGCTATCAATGGAATCTGAATCACTTGACCACTTATCCTGATTCTCTTCAGCCATACGACGAGCTTCCTCAGCAACGCGTTTAGCTTCTTCCTCTACCTTACGACGCATCTCTTCTTCTGCTTTACGCTTAAGATCGGCAGCTTCTGCTTCACGGCGTGCTTTTTCACTTTGAGTTGTTTTATCAGTCTGTGCTGGTTTTTGTTTATGTTCGGTATGTTGATTGGTCACTTTTTCATTTTCCGCTGCCGGGCGCTTAGCTTTTTCAGCTGCTTCACGTTTGGCCTTGTCTTCTGCCTCACGTTTAGCCTGCTCTTCAGCGAGTTTCTTCGCTGCTGTTTCGGCTTCGCGTTGCGCTTTTTCTTCTGCTTCGCGCCGTGCTTGCTCTTCCGCTTCACGCTTCGCCTGATCTTCCGCTTTAGCCTGTTCAACTGCATCACGGTTCACATATGTACGCTTTTTGCGGACCTCAACGGCTACCGGTTTGCTTTTACCATCGGTGCCTGAAACATTCAACGTACTACGTGTCTTACGCTGCAATGTTAATTTATCGGGTTTACCAGCTGAACCACCTTGTTCGCGGTTCAAATGTGCCAGTAAAGCTTCTTTTTCTTTCTGGGAGACAAAATCAGTTTCGGTTTTTTTAATCCCTGCATCAGCAAATTGCTGTACCAGGCGATCAACCGAAGTCTGTATCTCTTCTGCCAGTGATTTTACGGTTACATCTGTCATGCTGTTCCTTCCTGCTACGGTTTATTACGCATCATCGCCAAACCAACAGATATTTCGGGCAGCCATGATGAGCTCGCCTGTTTTCTCATCATTCAAACCTTCAATATCAGATAGGTCGTCGATACCCTGCTCGGCAAGATCTTCCAGCGTATAGATGCCACGGGCAGCCAGGTCAAATGCCAGAGTACGATTCATACCAGTCAGATTTAACAACTCTTCAGTTGGTTGTTTATCACTGAGGCTTTCTTTCTGAGCCAGTTCCAGAGTAGTTAAAGCAGCTTTCGCACGTTCACGCAGGACTTCGATAGTTTCCTCATCAAGGCCTTCAATTTCCAAAAGTTCCTTAATTGGTACATAGGCCAATTCTTCCAGAGTTGAGAACCCTTCTTCGACTAGAACGGTAGCAAATTCTTCATCAATATCGAGATGCTTAGTGAATGTATCAATAGAAGCATGAGCTTCTGCCTGATGTTTTGCTTGTAACTCTTCAGCAGTCATGACATTTAATTCCCATTTGTCATCACCACGGTGTTTTTTCAACAACTGCGCAGCCAGGCGCACATTTTGACCATTACGGCCGATAGCCTGCGCTAAATTGTTGCTTTCAACGGCAACATCCATCGTACACTTGTCTTCGTCGACAACAATAGATGCAACATCAGCCGGAGCCATAGCATTAATGACAAACTGAACAGGATTATCATCCCACAGTACGATATCGATTCGTTCGCCGCCCAGTTCACTGGAAACAGCCTGTACTCGCGCACCACGCATGCCAACGCAAGCACCTACCGGATCGATACGCTTGTCATTCGTTTTTACTGCAATCTTAGCGCGAGAGCCCGGATCTCGGGCAGCAGCTTTAATTTCAATTAGCTCCTCACCAATTTCCGGAACCTCAATACGGAACAGTTCAACCAGCATTTCCGGGCGGGAACGACTGACAAACAGTTGCGCACCTCGTGCTTCAGGACGAACATCATACAGTACACCACGCACGCGGTCACCTGGGCGGAAATTTTCCCTTGGTAACATATCTTCGCGAAGGATAACGGCTTCAGCATTATTGCCCAAATCAAGAGTGATATTCTCACGATTGACTTTCTTAACTACACTGGTGATGATCTCACCTTGCTGTTCGCGGAACTGGTCAACAACCATAGCGCGCTCAGCCTCACGTACTTTTTGTACAATAACCTGTTTAGCGGTTTGCGTTGTAATACGATCAAACGTTACTGATTCAATTTGATCTTCGGTATAGCTACCCAAATCGATTTCAGGCTCTTCAAATCTAGCCGCTTCCAGCGTAATTTCACGAGTCGGCTGAGTCACTTCTTCAACAACTAACCAACGGCGGAAAGTGTCAAAATCGCCAGATTTACGGTCAATGCTGACACGAACATCAATATCTTGTTCATATTTTTTCTTGGTGGCTGTGGCCAATGCTGTTTCCAGCGCCTCGAAGATCTTTTCGCGTGGAAGGGATTTTTCGTTGGAAACCGCTTCCACAACAGCCAGAATTTCTTTATTCATCCTAGTTGCCTCATCCGAACTTTAAAAGTGGGGTACCAGGTTCGCTTTCTGGATGTTGCTCAGTGCGAACACTTCATCTTTTCCATCCACCGTAACCGTGATAATTTCGCCGTCGACAGTTTTGATAATGCCCAGCCATTTCCGACGGTTTTGCATTGCTATACGTAAAACCAGACTGACTTCCTCACCAATAAAACGCTGGTAATGTTCAACCGTGAACAATGGACGCTCTAAGCCAGGTGAAGAAATTTCCAGGTTATAAAGCACTGAGATAGGATCTTCGACATCCAATACCGCACTGACCTGGTGGCTAACATCAGCACAATCATCAACAGTGATACCATTCTCACTATCAATATAAATCCGCAATGTAGAAACACGTGCACGAATAAACTCCAAGCCGACTAACTCAAAGCCTAAAGCTTCAACTGGTGCTGAAATCATCGCTGTTAATTTTTGCTCTAATGTGGACAAGCCCACCCCCAAGACATAAAAAAAGGGCTAATTAGCCCAGTAGTTCTGTTGTCAAATAACAAAAAACCCCGAAATTCGGGGCTTTATGCAACTGGACCCTATTTGCTGCCAGTGGCTTCAACCACTCACTTCATGCCCCTTTAAATCAGAACCAATATTTCAAATATTGCTGAATTATTTCGTTCAAAAAGGTGCATCTTAATTCAAGAAGTGGTTGCGGGAGCCGGATTTGAACCGACGACCTTCGGGTTATGAGCCCGACGAGCTACCATGCTGCTCCATCCCGCGTTCGAAAACGTGGCAAATATTACGCCGATAGCTGCAAAAACGCAAGCTATCCGAATAATGGTACCGAGGACGGGACTTGAACCCGTAAGCCCTAGTGTGGGCACTACCACCTCAAGGTAGCGTGTCTACCAATTTCACCACCTCGGCACTACTATGAGGCTATCGCTGATTAAACAACCCCATTTCAATTCTTTCTTGTGACGATTACTGCGGAATATCACTATTTGGTGCTGCCGGGGCCGTCGGAGTCTCCATCGGTTTCTCAGCTTTAGCAGGCTCGCCAATGTTCTCCCATTTACTGCTTACACCCGTTTGGTTACTGGTCATATTTCCAAGCACCAAACTAATAATAAAAAACAGAGTGGCGAAAAGCGCAGTCATACGAGTCATAAAGTTACCAGAGCCCGATGAACCAAACAGCGTTGCAGAGGCACCCGCACCAAAGGAAGCACCCATATCAGCACCTTTACCCTGCTGTAGCATAACCAAGGCAATTAGCCCTATAGCAACTAGCAAGAAAACAACTAAAAGAGCTTCATACATATGTCGTACCTATGTCCTCGTGGGGTTTACCACGGTTTACGTGGCTACCTTATACTGCATCACCCACTCAAACAGGCTAATCACCTGACCGAGTGGGTCTGAATACTAACCAAACCACATCTGATACGCAAGGTTAATTTCAATAATCAGAATTACTTGAAGAAAAAAACAACAAATTAACCAGCGTGTTTCACTGCATCAGCAATACGATGGGCCAAAGCAGTGACTTGTACATCATCTTCACCCTCTACCATGACACGAATCAATGGCTCAGTACCAGATTTACGTAACAATACCCGTCCACGGCCATTTAATTCAGCTTCAACAGATTTAGTCGTATTCATTACGCTTTCCGATTTAAGTGGATCGTGTGAACTGGAGAAACGAACATTTACCAGCACCTGCGGCAAAAGTTTCATACCACTACACAGATCGTGCAAACTCATATGGTTACGTACCATAGCACTCAGAATCTGAAGGCCAGCAACAATGCCGTCACCCGTAGTTGTTTTATCCAGTAAGATAACATGACCAGAGTTTTCGGCCCCTAAACGCCAGCCTTCTTCCTGCAATTTTTCCAGCACATAACGGTCACCCACTTTAGCACGCAAAAATGGGATACCAAGCTGCTTCAATGCTAACTCCAATCCCATATTACTCATCAGCGTACCAACAACGCCACCACGCAGTTGTCCTTGTCTCAATGCTTCACGGGCAATAATATAAAGGATCTGGTCGCCATCAACTTTCTGTCCCAAATGGTCAACCATAATAACGCGATCACCATCACCATCAAATGCCAAACCAACATCTGCTTTCTCTTCTACAACACGTTGTTGCAACAAACGAACATCGGTAGCACCGCACTTTTCATTAATATTGATACCGTTTGGTTCACAGCCAATCGTCACAACATCAGCCCCTAGTTCTCTGAGTACATTTGGAGCAATGTGGTAAGTCGCACCGTTAGCGCAATCAAGTACAATTTTCAATCCATTAAGACTTTGCTCACTTGGAAATGTACCTTTACAGAATTCGATATAACGACCAGCAGCATCAACAATACGATTTGCGCGCCCTAACTCTGCGGATTCCACACAAGTCAGTGGCTTTTCCATTTCAGCCTCAATCGCTTCTTCCACATCATCCGGCAGTTTCGTACCATCAATAGAGAAGAATTTAATACCGTTATCATAATAAGGATTATGAGAAGCAGAGATAACAATTCCAGCTTCAGCACGGAAAGTTCGGGTCAGATAAGCAACAGCAGGTGTTGGCATAGGACCAGTGAACGAAGCAGATAAACCAGCCGCAGCTAAACCTGCTTCTAAAGAAGATTCCAGCATATAGCCAGAAATACGGGTATCTTTACCGATAATGATCTTACGAGAACCATGACGAGCCAGTACCTTACCCGCAGCCCAACCAAGCTTTAACACAAAATCTGGCGTAATTGGGCTATCGCCCACTTTGCCACGGATACCATCAGTACCAAAATATTTTCGGTTACTCATAATTTCTTTTCTTCCTTTGCTGAAAGTGTTGCTCCGACAATGTGCATTGCCTGCACGGTTTCTTTGACATCATGTACCCGGATAATTTGCACTCCTTGCATAGCAGCGATAACTGCGCAAGCTACACTACCGATAACCCTTTCTTGTGGTGGCACATGAAGCAACTGACCTATCATAGATTTACGTGACATTCCTGCTAGCACAGGTAAACCAAATTGATGAAATTGGTTTAAATGTGCCAGTAACTGATAATTATGCGTCAAGTTCTTGCCAAAACCGAAGCCAGGATCAAGAACAAGTTTATCTTTTGTTATCCCTGCCATCACACAACGTTTAATTTGCTCAGTAAAAAATTGGTTCACTTCTATTAACAAATTTTCATAATGTGGAGCATCCTGCATAGTACGTGGTTGGCCTTTCATATGCATCAAGCAAACGGGTAAGCCAGATTTAGCTACGCTTTCCAAAGCACCAGGCTCTTGTAATGCACGAATATCGTTAATCAAATGGGCACCAGCTTTTGCTGACTCACTCATCACCAATGCTTTCGAGGTATCAACAGAAATCCAGATATTAAATCGTTGAGCTAAAGCCTCAACAACCGGAACAACACGATCCACTTCTTCTTGTTCACTAACTTCATCAGCTCCCGGACGGGTAGATTCCCCACCGATATCAATGATCGCAGCGCCTTCATTAATCATCTTCTCAGCATGTTGTAAGGCCATATCCAGAGTATTATGAGCCCCACCATCAGAAAATGAATCTGGAGTCACATTCAAAATACCCATTACTTGTGGGCGGGAAAGATCGAGAACATTGTCTCTGGCTCTGAGTTTCATGTTCGGTTACCTTCAATGTCAAAACCCCAGGACTTACCTGGGGTTTCATGAATATCAAATCAGACTACGAAACAATGGAACAATTACTGATCTTTATTTCCTGACTGCCCTACTTGCTCACCACCTTGCGCCAACGTATTGATATCATCAGTTGGTTTTGCAGCCTGTGGAGGAGGTGTATTACCTGTTGAGCGACTGTTATTACTGCTGCCGCTATCACTTTCCCATCCTGCTGGTGGACGAATATTTGTACGATTCATTAAGTCATCAATCTGGGGAGCATCAATAGTCTCGTACTTCATCAATGCATCTTTCATCGAATGCAGAATATCAAGGTTGTCCATCAGAATCTGACGAGCACGTTGATAGTTATGATCGATAATTGCCTTAACTTCCTGATCAATAAGACGAGCAGTTTCATCAGACATATGTTTAGCTTTAGCAACTGAACGGCCAAGGAACACTTCCCCTTCTTCCTCTGCATAGAGTAATGGGCCAAGTTTTTCCGAGAACCCCCACTGAGTTACCATGTTACGGGCAATTGATGTCGCCACTTTGATATCGTTAGATGCACCAGTAGAAACGCTGTCTGGGCCATAAATAATCTCTTCCGCCAGACGACCTCCATATAAGGTTGAAATCTGGCTTTCCAACTTCTGGCGACTAGCGCTGATCTGATCGCCTTCCGGTAGGAAAAAAGTCACACCCAAAGCGCGACCACGCGGAATAATGGTAACTTTATGAACAGGATCATGCTCAGGAACCAGACGGCCAATAATGGCATGGCCTGCTTCATGATAAGCAGTTGATTCTTTTTGCTCTTCCGTCATCACCATAGAGCGGCGTTCTGCGCCCATCATGATTTTGTCTTTCGCTTTTTCGAATTCAACCATGGAAACTACGCGTCTGTTACCACGGGCAGCAAACAAAGCAGCTTCGTTCACTAGGTTAGCCAAATCAGCACCAGAGAATCCCGGAGTACCGCGAGCAATGACAGAAGCATCAACATCAGTATCCAGAGGAACCCGGCGCATATGAACCTTCAGAATCTGCTCGCGACCACGTACGTCTGGCAAACCAACAACAACCTGACGGTCAAAACGACCAGGACGCAACAACGCAGGATCAAGTACGTCGGGACGGTTAGTCGCGGCAATAACGATAATACCCTCATTGCCTTCAAAACCATCCATCTCAACTAGCATCTGGTTCAGAGTCTGCTCACGTTCATCATGACCCCCACCCAAACCAGCACCACGCTGACGGCCCACCGCATCAATCTCATCAATAAAGATGATACAAGGTGCTGCTTTCTTCGCCTGCTCGAACATATCACGAACACGGGATGCACCAACACCAACAAACATTTCAACAAAGTCAGAACCAGAGATAGTAAAGAACGGCACTTTCGCTTCACCAGCAATTGCTTTTGCCAGTAAAGTCTTACCCGTACCCGGAGGCCCAACCATCAGAATACCTTTCGGAATTTTTCCACCTAACTTCTGGAAGCGGCCTGGTTCTCGCAGATATTCCACCAGTTCACCAACTTCTTCTTTCGCTTCGTCGCAACCAGCAACATCAGCAAAAGTGGTTTTAATCTGATCTTCTGTCAGCATACGGGCCTTGCTTTTACCAAAAGACATTGCCCCTTTACCGCCACCACCCTGCATCTGACGCATAAAGAAAATCCAGACCCCAATAAGCAGTAACATCGGGAACCAGGAAATGAAAATAGAAGTTAGCAGACTTGGTTCCTCTGGGGGTTCACCAACCACTTTTACGTTTTTATTCAGTAACGTATCTAGCAGTTTTTCATCCTGTACTGGTAGGTAAGTGGTGTATCTGCTGTTATCTTTCCTACTAACGTTAATTTCACGACCTGTGATACGAACTTCGCGCACCTGATCCTGGGCTAATTCATTGATGAAGGTAGAGTAATCCACCCTACGACTATTGGAATCGCTGGGACCAAAACTCTGGAATAACGACATCAGCACAACTGCGATAACTAACCAGAGAATCAGGTTTTTCGCCATGTCACTCAAGGGATTAACCTCATATTACAACTGTGTTAACAAATAGCATTCAGGGTACTATAGTTTCCGCCCTGTCGCTACAATGTATACTTCACGCGATCGGGCCCGCGAAGCGTCTGGCTTACGAATTTTCACGTTCGTAAATAGGGAGCGCATTTCCCTCAGGTATTCATCAAAGCCCTCTCCCTGAAACACTTTGACAATAAAACTCCCCCCAGGGGCCAGCACATCACGACACATATCTAACGCCAATTCAACCAGATACATGGATCGAGGAATATCGACCGCAGGTGTTCCGCTCATATTGGGTGCCATATCCGACATGACGACCTGGACTTTGTTATCACCAACTCGCTCAAGCAATGTTTTCAATACAAGTTCATCACGAAAATCACCCTGAAGGAAATCGACGCCAACAATGGGATCCATCGGTAAAAGATCACAGGCAATCACTCGCCCATTATCACTAATTTGACTCACTGCGTACTGAGACCATCCACCAGGAGCTGCGCCTAAATCGACAACGGTCATGCCAGGCTTAAAAATTTTGTCACTTTGTTGAATTTCATCAAGTTTAAACCAAGCGCGAGAACGAAGCCCTTTTTTCTGTGCTTGCAGAACATATTTATCACTAAAGTGTTCTTGTAACCAGCGACTGGAGCTTGCCGAACGTTTTTTATTGGCCATTGTCCTTTCCAACTATACTACGAATAAAGAGCCAGATATCTATTGCTCCATACACCAAAACCACAACACACTATTTATGGTGATAGAGATGAGATGGCGGTAGAATGTCTCGTTTTCAATCCTAACTAAGCAAAAAAACAATGGCCCTTAACAAAAAACAAGTACAACACCTGAAAAGTCTCGCTCACCCGCTAAAACCTGTCGTCATGATTGGTAATAACGGCCTGACCGAGGGTGTGTTGGCCGAAATTGAACAAACGCTGTCACACCATGAGCTTATCAAAGTCAAAATCGCAGGCGAAGATCGCGAAACCAAAAATTTGATCGCCGATGCAATTGTCCGCGAGACCGGTGCATATAATGTGCAAATTATCGGTAAAACTCTAGTTCTTTACCGCCAATCGGAAGAACGCAAAATTATTTTACCTAAATAATCAAACCACATTTATATAAAATGCGGTGCGCATATTATGATAAAAAAGGCCATATTCGGCCTTTTTTACTTTTCCACGATCCTTATGTAACTTTACCTAACGTAAATCAATAGCAACAGGCCAATCCCGAAGTTAAATATATTCAACTTTCAGGATTTCATATTCAACTTCACCACCTGGTGTTTTGATAATAACAACGTCATCAACTTCTTTACCTATCAAACCACGGGCAATTGGTGAATTCACTGAGATTAAATTTTCTTTAATATCCGCCTCATCATCACCCACAATCCGGTAAGTCTGCTCTTCATCAGTATTAACATTCAAAACCGTAACTGTAGTCCCAAAAATAACACGTCCAGCCTTGGGCATCTTTGTGACATCAATCACTTGTGCATTAGAAAGTTTAGCTTCGATTTCCTGAATACGGCCTTCGCAGAAACCTTGTTGTTCACGAGCAGCATGATACTCAGCGTTTTCTTTCAGATCACCATGTTCACGCGCTTCAGCAATGTCTGAAATAATTTTTGGACGACGTACGTTCTTTAGATAATCTAGCTCTTCGCGCAACTTATCCGCGCCACGTACCGTCATTGGAATCTGTTTCATTTATTAATCCTCTAAATCTTTTCTGAGCAAAAAACCAGCATCATCCTGATGTTTTCAGATAACAGCACAATGAGCACACCTTATCGGGCGGGCTTACAGACAATAAACAATAGTGCAAACCATAGGACTACCCAGAGTTCACAATCATATTTTACATATTAATATATCATTCTAACGTAGACTTGGTGATGGGTCATCGTTTACTTTTCCCCACTTTGCGCCTTAGTATTGTGGTATGTCTACATCCATATGCGAAATTTATGTCCTTCTTTAAAATTGCCGGCAGATTAATTTGCGTTACCGCTCTGTATCTGGCTACACCCAACGCAAACGCCACACCTGTTGAGGAATATACGCAATATCTGCCTGATGGTACTAATCTGGCGTTAATCGCTCAAAAAGCGGGTAGCAGTACCCCGTTAATTGATTATCACGGGCAACAAATGGCTCTACCAGCAAGTACGCTGAAAGTTGTCACAGCTCTTGCAGCATTGTTACAACTGGGTAAAGATTATCGCTTTATCACCACACTGGAAAGTCACGGAAAAATTTCAAACGGCGTCCTGAGAGGGAATTTGATTGCTCGTTTTGTCGGAGATCCGACACTGACCCGTCAACAACTTCGCAATATGGTCACAGTTCTGAAACAATCTGGCGTGGATAAAATTGACGGCGATCTTCTGATAGATGTTTCCACCTTTGCTAGCCACGATAAAGCTCCCGGTTGGGTATGGAATGACATGACCCAATGTTTCAGCGCTCCCCCTGCTGCCGCAATTGTAGATCGAAATTGTTTTTCAGTTTCGCTATATAGTGCTGAACGCCCCGGTGATACTGCATTTATCCGCGTAGCATCCTTTTATCCCGTAAATATGTTCAGCGAAGTTAAAACGTTGGCAAAAGGCTCTCCTGAAAGCCAGTACTGCGAACTGGACGTCGTTCCCGGAGAACTGAACCGTTTTACTCTTACCGGATGCCTTACTCAACGCAGTGAACCGTTGCCACTGGCTTTCGCGATTCAAAATGGTACCAGCTATGCGGGGGCAATCCTCAAAAATGAATTGCAAATTGCAGGAATTGAAATCACAGGTAATCTTAAACGCCAAAGTTTACCAACTGAACCGGGAAAAGTTCTGGCTCAAAATCAATCAGCACCATTACATGATCTGCTGAAAGTCATGCTAAAAAAATCTGACAATATGATTGCTGATACCGTATTTCGGACAATAGGCCGACAACACTTTGATATACCAGGAACCTGGCGTTCAGGCTCTGATGCGGTAAGGCAAATATTAAAACAAAAAGCGGGTATCGATCTAGGAAATACCGTGATGGTGGATGGCTCAGGATTATCCCGCCATAATCTGATTACTCCAGCAACCATGATGGAAGTATTACAGTTTATTGCTCAACATGATCAAGAATTAGATTTTATTTCCATGCTGCCATTAGCGGGTCGTGATGGCACATTAAGATACCGAGGAGGGCTGGATGAAGCAGGAGTAAACGGAAAAGTTTCGGCTAAAACCGGTGCCCTGCAAGGAGTTTATAACCTAGCTGGCTTTATAACCACTGCTAGCGGTCAACAAGTTGCTTTCGTGCAATTTATTTCCGCTTACGCCGTACCGCCAAAAGAGCATCGCAACCGTCGGGCCCCTTTGATTCGATTCGAAAGCAGGCTGTATAAAGATTTATACCAACACAACTGATAAAATTGGCGCCACAAAGATGGCGCCCTTAGCTATGATGAGAAAGTGAAAAAATCAGTGTTTGTAAATAACTTCAACGCCTTCATCGTCATCTTCGTCCCAATCGTCATCCCAGTCATCGTCTACTTCCGAAACCTGTTCCAATTGCTTCTTATGGTAGTCATCCCACATGAATTCAACTTTCTCAGGCTGAGCTTCACCTTCTGTTCTGCTCATATTACGAGGCTGAGTTTTCATAAACTCCATAATATCCCAGCAAAGCGCTTTAACACCCAGACGATTTATCGCTGAGATCATATAAAAGTCGCCTTCCCAACCCAATTCATCAGCAATAGCTTGGGCACGCTGTCTAGCTTCTTCTGGCTCCAACAGATCAACTTTATTGAACACCAACCAACGTGGTTTTTCTGCCAATTTTTCACTGTATTGCTGTAGCTCGTTGACAATAATCCGGGCATTTTCAACAGGATCTGATTCATCAACAGGACAAATATCGATTAAGTGCAGCAATACCCGGCAACGTTCCAGATGTTTCAAGAAGCGAATACCCAAGCCAGCGCCATCAGAAGCACCTTCAATGAGCCCTGGAATATCAGCCACAACGAAACTTTGTTCGTTATCCATCCTTACTACACCCAAGCTTGGTACCAGAGTGGTAAATGGATAATCTGCAACTTTTGGTTTAGCGGCAGAAACAGCACGGATAAAGGTGGATTTGCCTGCATTTGGCATCCCTAGCATACCAACATCTGCCAACAACATCAGTTCCAGCATCAATTCACGAGTTTCACCTGAAGTCCCCATCGTTCTTTGACGAGGGGCCCGGTTAACAGAAGATTTAAAGCGGGTATTGCCAAGCCCATGGAATCCACCTTTTGCTACCATTAGACGCTGTTCATGACGAATCATATCGCCTAAAACCTCACCGGTTGCTACATCACGGACACGGGTCCCAACAGGGACTTTAATCGTGGTATCCTGACCACGCTTGCCTGTACAATCACGGCTTTGGCCATTTTGTCCACGTTCTGCCCGAAAGGATTTTTCAAAACGATAGTCAATCAGTGTGTTGAGATTTTCATCTGCTAGCAGATAAACATCCCCACCATCCCCACCATCCCCACCGTCTGGCCCACCTTTCGGAATATATTTTTCACGACGGAAGCTGACACAACCATTGCCACCATCCCCTGCAACAACCAGTATTCTGGCTTCATCTACAAATTTCATATTTTTTCTCCGTATGATAGCCATTACAGTGCTGGACGGCCGTGTTACCCAGAGATGGCGTACTTTAGAATATAAAAAGCCCCGCAACACATGCAGGGCTTCTGATTCGGTTTATAACTCGAAAAACTTATTCAGCTTCGATGCTGATAAATTTGCGGTTTTTCGGGCCTTTAACTTCGAATTTAACTTTCCCGTCAGCTAATGCGAACAGGGTGTGATCACGACCACAACCAACGTTATCGCCAGCGTGGAATTTAGTACCACGTTGACGAACAATGATGCTGCCTGCTAATACAGACTCGCCACCAAAACGTTTTACACCCAGACGTTTGCTTTCAGAATCGCGGCCATTACGAGTTGAGCCGCCAGCCTTTTTGTGTGCCATTAATCTGCTCTCCTAAATCTTAAGCGATGCCAGTGATTTTAACATCGGTGAACCACTGACGGTGGCCTTGCTGCTTACGGCTGTGTTTACGACGACGAAACTTAACGATTTTAATTTTCTCGCCACGACCGTGGGCAACCACTTCAGCTTTGATTTTAACGCCTTCAACGACAGGAGCGCCGATTTTGATGTCATCACCATTAGCGACCATCAGAACCTGGTCAAACTCAACAGTTTCACCCGTTGCGATGTCCAGCTTTTCCAGGCGAATTGTTTGACCTTCGCTGACTCGGTGTTGTTTACCACCACTTTGGAAAACCGCGTACATATAAACTCCGCTTTCCGCACGCCCCCTTAAATATCATTCCAGAGCGCACTATAAATATTCATAATAGGGCGCGAATTCTACGCAAAAAAGCCTAAGAAGACAAGAGCAGAATTAGAGCAGATGATAAAAAAACACAGTTGCTGAATTGTCATTTATTTAGACTGTTTTTCGAGTACAATCAAGACACAGCAATAACTATTTTAATGTTAATATGAACACAACTCCGCATTAAAACCCATAGCCGAAAAAATATGAATTTAGAATCCATTATCAAGCTAACCGCTGATGATATGGCAGCGGTAAATGAAACCATTCTTAGTCAGTTGAATTCTGACGTTACTCTTATCAATCAGTTGGGCTACTACATAATCAGTGGTGGTGGAAAACGCATTCGCCCAATCATTGCCATCCTGGCTAGCAGAGCATTGGGTTATCAGGGTGATAAGCATATTACTGTTGCTGCATTAATTGAATTTATCCACACAGCGACTCTGTTACATGATGATGTAGTGGATGAATCAGACATGCGACGTGGCAAAGCGACTGCCAATGCCATGTTTGGTAATGCAGCAAGCGTGCTGGTTGGTGATTTTATATACACGCGCTCTTTCCAGATGATGACAGAGCTTAACTCCATGCGAGTTCTTAAATTGATGTCAGAGGCAACCAATGTTATCGCTGAAGGCGAAGTTTTACAGTTGATGAACTGCAATGATCCAAATATTTCTGAAGATGATTATATGCGGGTGATTTACAGTAAAACAGCCCGATTATTTGAAGTTGCCGCACACTCTTCCGCAATTCTATCTAACGCCACCCCAGAGCAAGAAATGGCTTTACAAAATTACGGACGTTATTTAGGTACTGCATTCCAGTTGATTGATGATTTACTGGATTATAATGCTGATAGCGATACATTAGGCAAAAACACCGGTGATGATCTTAACGAAGGTAAACCGACATTGCCCTTGCTACACGCTATGAATCATGGCACTCCAGAACAATCAGCACTTATCCGTGAAGCAATTGAAAAAGGTAATGGCCGCCATTTACTCGAAACCGTACTGACAACCATGAAACAGTGCGGTTCACTGGAATATACCCGTAAACGAGCAGAGGAAGAAGCAGATAAAGCAATAGCTGCTTTGCAGGCACTGGAAAACTCCCCATACAAGCAAGCACTCGTGGGGTTAGCCCATATTGCAGTACAACGCCTTTCTTAATCGATAGAACGAAACCTGGGGTTAATCTGACTCCAGGTTTTTTTCTGCGTCTTCAACACCTACATCAATATAACCAATAAGTTTTGCGAGCCCCTCCCGAAGAATAAATTTCACAATTTTTTCCCGCTCAACTTTAGTTAATTGATAGTAAGCCTCAATCCAAATTAAGAATGGGTCTTGTCGTTTGTTTGTATAATCAATAGTACTTTCCCCTACGGATAGCACATTAAGTACATCTTCAGGCAAACTATTTATATGATATTCAAGAGCCTTGCCCTGAACACCCCGTTTACGTCTATATTCCCATCCTTCCCGCCTCGCCATCAGATTTATCCCCTGTGGCGAAGAAGGAAGTCCGGCAATACCAACCAGCTCTTTAGCTGAGTACCATTCTTTTTTCATACTTTTCTTCTCACTTTGCACCGGGATAATGAAGAAGAATCCAAGTTAGTTGGCATTTCTAATTTCCAAAAATGGGCTAAATAACAGAAAGTTTTTCTAAAAAACTTCTGATACCATCCCGTAAAATTATGGCTATCACAGCCTGTTTCTCAGATTCTGATAACTGATGAAAAGCACCAACCCAAATCGACAAAGGATCTTGCTTCTGCACCTGATACTCAGAAGATGATTCATGAAGCTCCAATGCTGCAATGGTCGTTTCCGGGAAACAGGAGTAGTGATACTCGACTGCTTTACCTTGTACACCTTGTCTTTTCTGACGTAACCACTCCTCTCGTTTTGCTCTGGCATTAACTCCTTGTGGTGATCCAGGTAACTCACCCACGCCGATTAACTCCTTGGCCGAATACCACTCTTTTTTCATCACGTTTCTCTATTTTTGTAACCAAGTTCAAAAAAGAAGTTTTTAAGAAAAAATTTGGAAATACTTTTGGAAAAATAATGCTATTTTATTTCTCAATAACAGGTTTAAGTTCGTTATTGCTCTCATGCATACCTGTTATTTATACCACTAACATAGCATCAAATTTAATAAAAAAAGGATTAAAAATGATTTCAAGGAAATCTGATTGGCATCCTGCCGATATAATTGCAGCTTTACGCAAGCGGGGAACAACCTTAGCTGAGGTATCACGCAGAGCAGGGCTCAGCTCATCGACCCTGGCGAATGCACTATCTCGTCCGTGGCCAAAGGGAGAATGGATAATTGCGAATTATCTGGAAATACACCCTTCAGAAATTTGGCCAAGTCGTTATTTTGATCCAAATACTGGAGAATTATTAGAAAGGAAAGTACGCGAACAAACAAATAATTAGCTAACGAATTATATTAGCTGAACAAAAACCGCCGGTAATTCGCTATACCAGCGGTTTTATTGTTTCATAGATATATATTTTTTATTTATAAAATATATTAATTAGTTATTAATAAATTTTTCGCCTAATTCTATATCTTTTCTCAATACATCTAGCATGCCTTCCAGTGCTTTCTGTTCAAAATCACTCAGCTCACCAACGTTCAAACGCTCTTCTACGCCATTTTTACCCAAACGAACTGGCTGGGCAAAGAAGCGAGCATATTTACCATCACCTTCAATATAAGCACATTCTACAACATCACTTTCACCTTGTAAGCCACGGACCAAAGAGAGGCCCAGACGAGCCGCAGCTTGCCCCATAGACAGAGTTGCAGATCCTCCACCCGCCTTAGCCTCAACGACTTCAGTACCGGCATTCTGAATACGCTTAGTTAAGGCAGCCAGCTCTTCATCAGTAAAGCTCACACCAGGGATCTGAGACAACAGAGGTAAGATTGTCACACCAGAATGACCACCGATAACGGGTACTTCGATTTCCTGTGGTTTTTTACCTTTCAATTCAGCAACAAAAGTATTAGAGCGAATAACATCCAGCGTTGTAACACCAAACAGGCGGTTTTTGTCATATACACCTGCTTTTTTCAGCACTTCGGCTGCAATAGCCACAGTTGTGTTGACTGGATTAGTAATAATCCCAATCAGTGATTTCGGGCAAGTTTTAGCCACTTGTTCTACCAGGTTACGAACGATCCCCGCATTAACATTAAACAGATCTGAACGATCCATACCTGGTTTACGGGCAACCCCAGCAGAAATCAATACAACATTTGCTCCTTCCAACGCTGGAGTTGCATCTTCACCAGCAAAGCCTTTAATTTTCACTTCCGTTGGAATGTGGCCCAGATCAACAGCCACCCCAGGTGTCACTGGAGCGATATCATATAAAGAAAGTTCTGAACCTGAAGGAAGCTGGGTTTTTAGTAGAAGAGCAAGAGCCTGACCAATACCACCGGCTGCACCGAGAACTGCAACTTTCATCCTGATACTCCTTAAATCGTTTATACTTTAAAATGCTGTGAATTCATCTAGTTAAGAACCATAGATTACTTCGTTTTTGAAAACAATCGGTTAACAACCAAATTGTGGACTTACGCTCTAATAGTGGGACGCAAAAGTCGCCGTATTCTAGGCAAAATGCTTATCTGTTAATGAGATAACGGACACTATTTTGAGAATTTCCTTATGATTTTACGAAACAATTGGCTAAATACCTTACACCCAACAACAACGCCAAACAACATCATTTGATTAACAATATATTTACTTGATAACCGGCTAAAAAAGCAAATTTCCATATTCATATTTTATGAATTTCTATATAACATAAGACCAGCTTTGCACGGTTCAAATTGGCTATAAAATCATTATTATTGCATAAAAATTCATTTATATGCATAATACAAGTTTCATAGCTGATTGAATATGGTGAAATATGCGCACTCCCTCTAAACAGGAAGACTTAGTAAAAGCTTTCAAGGCGTTATTGAAAGAAGAAAAATTTAGCTCTCAAGGTGAAATTGTCACTGCTTTACTGGAAGAAGGTTTTGAGAACATTAACCAATCCAAAGTCTCTAGAATGCTGACTAAATTTGGTGCTGTTCGCACCCGTAATGCTAAAATGGAGATGGTTTACTGCCTGCCTGCTGAGCTTGGTGTTCCTACTGCCACTAGCCCACTAAAAAATCTAGTATTAGACGTTGATTACAACCATCCTATAGTTGTGATTCGCACAAGCCCTGGTGCTGCCCAACTTATTGCTCGTCTGCTAGATTCTCTTGGTAAATCAGAAGGTATACTCGGCAGTATTGCAGGTGATGACACCATCTTCGTTACACTCACCAGAGATTCCACAACAGAACAGCTGCGTGGAGCCATCCTTGGGTTGTTCGAACAAGAGCTTTAAATGAACGCGCCAACATGGCGCGATTCATTTTCCCGCAGCTATTCTCAGGATTGATAAGCTTTTTTATTCAGCTTAGAGAGTAATTTTTCATGAATATCACCAAACCCTCCATTACTCATAACCAGAATATGATCCCCCTGCTGCGCCTTATCAACAATCATATGCACCAGTGAATCTATATCAGCGCTCCAATACGCTGGCTGAACACAGTGATCTGCAATTTCTGATACGTGCCATTTAATGTTAGCTGGCTGGAATAAAAATACTTTATCAGCACGCCCTAATGCTGGGGCAATCTCATTCTTACTCACACCCATTTTCATCGTATTTGAACGCGGTTCCAGTACGGTAATAATACGGGCTGTTCCTCCAACCTTACTACGCAGGGCTTCGAGTGTTGCCAGAATTGCTGTCGGGTGATGAGCAAAATCATCATAAACAGCAACACCGTTTTCCTCACCACGTAGTTCAAGGCGACGACGGGCATTAATAAATTCACTTAAAGCACAACAGGCATCTGCGGGCTGGACACCAACATGATGTGCAGCAGCAATTGCAATCAACCCATTGCGCATATTATGTTCACCCACCAGCGACCCGTTCACTTCTCCGACAACTTTACCACCATAAAACACCTGATAATGACGGCTGTCTGTACTGATCTTTTTTGCCTGCCAGTTACCGGTTTCACCCACTAGTTCCAACTCACTCCAACAGCCCATAGACAAAACCTGTTTCAGGTTAATATCGTTATCCGGGACAAGAATCTTACCACTACCCGGAACGATCCTGACAAGATGGTGGAACTGCCTCTGAATAGCAGCCAGATCGCCAAAAATATCGCCATGATCGAATTCCAGATTGTTCATGATCAGCGTACGTGGGCTGTAATGCACAAACTTAGATCGTTTATCAAAAAAAGCGCTGTCATATTCATCAGCTTCTATTACGAAAAACGAGCTTTCCCCGATCTGAGCTGATGTTTCAAAATTCCCCGAAACACCACCGATTAAGAAACCTGGTTTATAACCACAAGCTTCCAAAATCCAGGCTAACATACCCGCAGTTGTTGTCTTGCCATGCGTCCCTGCAACCGCCAGCACCCAACGTTCTGACAAAACATAATCATGCAGCCATTGTGGGCCAGAAGTATAAGGGAGCCCACGCTCCAGCACAGCTTCTACACAAGGATTCCCACGGCTCATAATGTTACCGATGATGACCATATCTGGCACAGAATCCAACTGTGCCGGGTCATATCCCTGAATCAGATTAATCCCATGTTTTTCCAGTAAGGTACTCATTGGTGGATAAACATTGGCATCAGAACCAGTCACTTCATGACCAAGAGAACGAGCCAAAATTGCCAGTCCCCCCATAAAAGTGCCGCAGATACCAAGAATATGAATACGCATTGATTTCCTATTCCATAGCATGAAGTTAGCCACTATTTTAACCATCAAAAGCAAGATAAGAAATGGAATAGCCTATGAATCATCCCTTTCTTTGGCTAAACTGCCCGCGTAAGAGTGCAATGGACACTCTAAAACCACTATCAAATCACATTCAGGACTTTCGTCATGAAAACATTAGGCGAATTCATCGTCGAAAAGCAGCACGATTTTTCTCACGCTACAGGTGAACTCACTGCATTGCTTTCCGCTATTAAGCTCGGAGCAAAAATCATTCACCGTGATATCAACAAAGCCGGTTTAGTGGATATTTTAGGAACCAGCGGTGTGTCCAATATCCAAGGCGAGGTGCAGATGAAACTGGACCTGTATGCTAATGAAAAACTCAAAGCAGCACTGAAAGCACGCGGTGAAGTTGCGGGGATCGCTTCAGAGGAAGAAGATGATATTGTTATTTTCGAAGGAGACCGCGCTGAAAACGCAAAATATGTTGTTTTGATGGACCCATTAGATGGTTCTTCAAATATTGATGTAAACGTTTCCGTCGGTACTATCTTCTCTATCTACCGCCGTATTACCCCCATCGGCCAGCCAGTGACTGAAAAAGATTTCCTGCAACCAGGTCATCGTCAAGTCGCCGCCGGGTATGTTGTTTACGGTTCTTCAACTATGCTGGTCTACACCACCGGCTGTGGGGTACACGCCTTTACTTACGATCCTTCTTTGGGAGTATTTTGTCTTTCCCATGAGAAAGTTCAGTTCCCATCCAATGGCAATATGTATTCCATCAACGAAGGGAATTACATCAAATTCCCTATGGGGGTAAAGAAATACATCAAATATTGCCAGGAACAAGATGAAGCAACTCAGCGCCCTTATACCACCCGTTATATTGGTTCGCTGGTTGCTGATTTCCACCGCAATTTACTGAAAGGCGGCATCTACATTTACCCAAGTACCGCCAGCCATCCATCAGGAAAATTACGCCTGCTGTATGAGTGTAATCCAATGGCATTCCTGGCTGAACAAGCCGGCGGTAAAGCCAGTGATGGAGCTAATCGCATTCTGGATATCATCCCATCCAAACTGCATCAACGCGTCCCTTTCTTTGTGGGCAGTAAATCGATGGTAGAGAAAGCCGAGAGTTTTATGGCTGAGTTCCCAGATGAGTAATTTCATCGGTTAATGACGGATAAGCGGCGGGATTTTTCGTCGCTTTTTTAATTTTAACTAATGAGGTTAAAATACCCCTGCTTACTTGTCAGAAAAATGGAGAGTACTTTAAAAAATGTTTTGGCTATAATACTCCCCACTCTATTCTGGTTTGAAATAAAGGAAACTTTCATGAGCCTGAACTTAGTACCGGCAGGAAAAAAACTGCCTGAAGATATCTATGTCATTATTGAGATCCCTGCAAATGCAGATCCGATTAAATATGAAATTGATAAAGAATCTGGTGCGCTGTTTGTAGACCGTTTTATGTCTACCACGATGTTCTATCCATGCAACTATGGTTACATCAACAACACTTTATCTCTGGATGGTGACCCGGTTGATGTTCTGGTTCCCACACCATACCCACTACAACCAGGTTCTGTGATCCGTTGCCGTCCGGTTGGCGTTCTGAAAATGACTGATGAATCAGGTGAAGACGCGAAACTGGTCGCAGTTCCACATAGCAAACTAACCAAAGAGTATGATCACATTAAAGATGTGACTGATTTACCAGAACTACTGCGCGCTCAAATCACTCACTTCTTTGAGCGCTATAAAGATCTGGAAAAAGGTAAATGGGTTAAAGTTGATGGTTGGGATAATGTCGAAGCTGCTAAAGCAGAAATTATCTCCTCTTTCGAACGGGCCGCTAAGAAATAACTTTTCTCTGTTTAAATAATTAAAAAACCTCTGGGGAACATCACCGGCAGAGGTTTTTTAATACCATACTCCCTTTTTATGACAAAAAAGGATTTTTATTTACTCTTCCACATGGCGCTTCAACCAGTCACCACTTTTTATCCGCCGTAAACCGGTTATTGGAAACTGATAAAGATATATCCATGCATTGCCATACGGTGTCTGAATCAATTCCCTTACATACTCCCGCGAATTATCTTTCAAATCATCTAATTCTGTCAGTATAGTAGAATTGATTCGATATACCTCACATTCAATACTTCCGTCACCACGGATAACGGCAGGATAATGCCCAAGGTCATATAGCTCATAGCCTTCCAGCCGATGATCACCTAACCATTGAGCATCGGTCATCCAATGATGATTGCCCTGTTTGCGCCGTAAGCTGCCATAAACAATAATTCGCATTTTTAAAACTCAAACTGATAGAGCAAATCCAATGTCTGATCAATACCAGACACCGCTTCCAGATACAACCTAGGCATTAACCTATAGCGTAAGGTTAATGTTGCTAGTGAATCAAATATACCAACGCCATACTTAACTTGCAGATCTTTTGTAATCTTTCCGCTAACAATTACCTGTGATTTATCACCAACTCCCTGAGTATCCAGTGCTAAGTCGGAAACACCAAATATTTCACCGATCTTACCCACCAACTGACCACTCTGTGCAACCCCCAAACCTATTAATATTGCCGTCATCTGTGAGTTGTCCGAGTTACTATTCTCTAACCCTTCACCACGCAACAGATAAGAAAGTGCTTCCAATTGTGATCTAACAGGCTCTGAAAAAATTTCTACTTTTGGCTGATCCGCCAAGCCGCTCACCCTTACCCCTGCAATAACCCGCCCATCGGTAGAATCTGGGTTACGGATAGCCTCAATGTTAAGTAATGGCTGATCAGGTGGGCCTGAGAACATAATCAGCCCTTTACGAACGATCAGATCCTGTCCATAAGTATGGAAACGACCATCAAGAATATCAACTTGACCATTCAAACCCAGGCCTTGTTTATCTTGAACAACCATCAGATCGCCTTTAAGTTGTGCTTTAAGGCCGAAGGCACTAAGACGAACATCATCTCCTATATGAATCATCAAGTTACTTTGAATCGGGATAGACGCTTTTTTCTGTTGTAATGGCTGAAGATTCTCATTCAATATAACTTCATCCGATGAAGCCTCAACTGTCGATTCTGGTAGCTCCTTCACGGTAATACGCGCCCAAGGAATACCAACGCTACCATCCAATTTCAGCAACTGAGGAGAAGCCTCAAACACCAGAGCAGGGCTAACATCAATTTTCACCATTGGTGGAAAAACTACTCTTAACTTGTCGCCGTTAGCCGTTACTCGTGCATGCCATGCATCCACATTACGCCAGTCTGCATCACCATTTAGGTTAAGCTGCCCCTTCGGCGTTTTAATAACACCATCAAGAACGGAACGTATTCCATCAAAATTCACACCAATTTGCCCTTGAGTAATATCAAATGGGATCCAATGACCTGAAACTTGCAATGCACTCAAGTTCAACCGACCAAACAATAATGGATTTTTGACATTCCCCCCCAGACGCAGGTTAGCATTCAAATGACCTTCAGCTTTATCACCTTTCCCTAGAATCGGCTTGATTAACGCCAGTGAAATATCCTGAACATCAACATTGCCCGACAGCTTACGACTCCCAGTAAGATCAGCAACCTGTACGCCACCGTTGAATCGGCCATTTCCCATAATCTTAAATAACCAATTCAACTCTGCTGTGCCATTCTTCAAGCCTACATTGAGTGTCAGGGTCTGGAAATCTACCGGTAATGCAGTGCCATCAACCATCTGCCTAACATGCACCCCATCACCACGCAAATTCACGTTGGCCTGAGGCAATCCGCTTTCCACGTTCCATTTAACGTCGGCATTGCCACTGAATACACCTTTCAAATGTGTTTCAGGCCCCAGTAATGGCTGAATCATAGCAAGATCCAAACGTTCAAGAACAATGGATGCACTACCGCTGGCGCCAGCTTCAATGGATTCAGGTACGCAGAGCTGCGCATGTGGATTCAGCCAACAGTGAGGGCCCACAGTGACTTTCTGCTGCTGATTAAGATAATCAAGAGTTATCGCTTTAGTTAAACGCCATTCTCCAACCGGGGTGTCAAAACGGGTATTGTTAATGCTCCCTTTCCATCGCTGTTGCTTACGATCAAAACTACCATTCAATGCAAGTTGACCAGCAATCGGTTTGCCGTCAATCTTCAATTGCAAGTCGTGCTGTTTCTCATTGCCCTTAGCATCCAACGTAAAATTACGGACAATCAAATTCGCTTGTTTCAACTCACTGATTTTAACAGCAAGATTCCCTTGGATCTGTTCAGCAGAACGTACATCCCCTTTCACATTCACTCGATCAATGCGCAAATCCTGCCATTTCAACCCGTTAGCATTGAGATCAACCAAAAGCTGAGGTGCTTGTATATTACCACGTAATTTCAACGTTCCATTCACGACACCGCCAAGCCCCGGAAATATACCATCCAACTTCGGTGCACGGATATCGCCATCCAGTTTCCACTGTTTGAACAATTGTCCCTGGAGATTCATTTTATTGCGCCCTAAAGCCAGCTCGAATTGAGGAATATTCCACTGACCGGCCGCGTTACCAGAAAGCTTACCTTTGGCTTTTATTAAGTTCCGTTTTACGTTACCGTCCAGCGTAATTTCCGGGATATGAAGCTGCCAACTACCACCGTGTAAACTACCCCGGGTAACTATTTTCCCATCGATTTTGGCTGGCCATTCCGGCCACTGTTTAGCGGTATTGATCCCGGAGAGTGTCAGCACCGCATTCCAACTTACCGCCTTACTCCAATCTGCCACACCTACCAGTTCACTCTTTCCCTGCAAAGCAGACAGGCGTAAACGGGTCAACTTAAACTGTTCTTCATTACCTTTGGCATCTAATACAAGTAATGCTGGCGGGATTTCACTACCGTTAATACCGGAACGCAATGACAAATCATAACCACTGGCCTTACCATTGAGGCGCATTTTTATGCTATCAAGCTGATATTCTGGCTTCCCCGTTAAAGGCCAACTCAGTTGCTGGCTTTCAAGCGTCACCCTCACTGGCAAACCTACCTTAGCCAGTTCCGCTTGAGCATCAAGTTTAGCACTGACAGGACCAGACAAATTCAGCCCTAAGCTGAGTTGCTCCAGTAAAGCGCCATTAAGCTTTACATTAACCTTTTGCCCTTGGATCTCTTGTCGACTTAGCTCACCTTTTATTACCAGTTTTATCGGCCATTGCTGTGCCAGAGTCGCGGAACCATTAATGGCAAGAGAACCTTGCGGCATTTTAACATTCAATTTATTGAGCTGAATCTGCTGCCCCTGATTGCTAAGTTGCAGTAAAAACTCATTGATTGTGATATTGGTATCACCCGTCAGCCGTAATTGCTTACCACTTATCCCTGCAACAGTCATATCCAGTGGAATAGGCACTTCTGGTAATGTTGTCAATAGCGGTTGAGAGAATAATTTTTTCAAAATTTCTCCCAACGATTTTTCCGGTTCGGTCCCTCGTTTCGCTTTCTCCTCTGCTTCCGCTATTTTCAGCCGTTCAGGGGGAGTTTTTGGCAGTCCCACCAGCAACCCATTAATTTTCGTTGGCTTAAGCGTTAATGCCTTTTGCTGCCACTGAGCTGCGGTTCTAAATTCATCAAGGGCAAATACCACGCCATTTACAGTGACAGTGGCATTTTTAACGGACAACAAATCAAGTGAAATCGGATATGGTGTCCTCAGTTCAGTTAAAGGTGCTGACTTTGGCGACGATTCTCCCGCAGGTAGCAATCGTTTGGTATTAATTGCAACTATTACGCCTTCTGTCGTCAATGCATTAATACATAACTGACTGTTTTTAAAGCAGGAAAGACGAAGCGAAAGGTGGAGTTGATTCACATTGACATCAACACCGGGCATTTGATACTTAACGCCTTTCAGGGTCAAATCACGCCAACCGCCACTGACGCTGGCTATATCTAGTCCCGGTACCCAGCGAGCAGCACTGTTAATCATAAAATGCAGGCCAGATTGCGTTCCTACCAACCCGGCAACAACAATAACCAACAAAGTCACCATCAGCAGAAAAGTAATACTGACCTTTTTAATCCATCTCATAATTCAGATCCTAACCCGATGTAAAACTGGATATTACGGGATTCTGAATCCCCTATTGGTCTGGCAAGGTCAAATTTAATGGGTCCGACCGGAGAAGCCCAACGCACACCAACACCCACGCCGGTTTTAAAATTGCTCTTTCTAATGTCATTAATGGCTTCACCGGTATCAACAAAAACAGCACTCCACCAATTACCCGTTACGTTATATTGGTACTCAAGTGAACCCACAACCAGTGCGGATGCACCGGTCAATTTTCCTTTATCGTCTTTAGGGGAAATTTTCTGATATCTGTAACCACGAACACTGTGATCACCACCAGCGAAAAAGCGTAAGTCGGGTGGAACCTTCTCGAATGCATTGGTTTCTATCCAACCCAAATTACCCCGAGCAACAAAACGGTGATTATCCCAATAAGTTCTGATCCAAACGTTTTGCGCCTGTAACACCAAGAAATCAACATCAGAACCCCAAAAAGTATCAGAGATATCAATAGAATAGCGCTGGCTATCGCCCCAATAAGGCATCGTTCCTCCACGCTGGCGGATACGGCTGACGTTCGCCCCTGGGTACAATAACATTGCCGTATTGGTGACATTAGCCTGAGTAAAGTGGCTGAGACTCCAACGCATATTGATCCCATACTGCCAACCCGTTGAAAGATCCCAATTACGGGAAAGATTCACTGTCGCGGTATCTGATACGGTATCGTTGATATCTTTACGCTTATACCCCGTCTGCAATGCGTAATATTGCTCTAACGGATTCATCTTCAGCGGCATTTTATAGGTAGCATCAATAACCTGTTCAGGTGCAGAAAGGTTGATGCTGGTGCTAAGGCTGTGTCCACGGGAATTAAGCCACGGTTTTGTCCATTTCGCCTTTACCCGTGGCCCTACATCAGATCCATAACCCCCACCCAGTTCAACATAGTTTTTGGAACGTGGAGTTAATACCGCTTCAAGAGGAAGCATTCCGTCACCATTTTTTCTAGCGGTATTAAAATCCGGTGAGACTACTGCTGAATTAAACCAGCCAGTTTCTGCTAACCGCCGATTCAATTCGGCCAATTGTTCAGAGGTATAAAAATCCCCTTCTTCGAATGGAACTAGATGATTCAAATAATCTTCGCGGATCTGTGAACCACGATAACGCACCTGACCAAAGTGATAACGCTCACCGCTATTAAAAACAAAGTCCCAGAATGCCTCATGTCGTTCTTTGGCAACACCCAATTGGCTCTTTTTCATAACCGCGTCAAAATAACCTTTCCTAATAGCGAGTCCGGTCAGAGAACCTTTAAGGTTTTCATATTCATCATGATTGAGAATCGTTCCTTTCTTTGGGCTTTTGCTTTTAACAAGTTTGGCATAATCTCCATCTGTCTTAGCCCCACCTTCCAAAACAACATTAACATCGGCAATTCTCACAGGTTCGCCCGCAGTAACTTTTGCCGTTAATACCGAGCGAGCTGGCGGTTTATTTTCCTGATAGGTAAATTCGATAATAGGTTCATAATAACCAAGCGGGCGCAAGCCTTCACGAATCGCTTTATCTACACGAGATCGAAAACGGCCATCTGGCGCAACTTCGTCAGTGCTGATAGTGGAGAGATGAATTCGGGCATTTTTTTCCAACTTACCTGTTAATCCTTCTATTTTCAGACGAAGATTAGCACTATGAGCAATGGGAGTTACGATAGACACACAAAGAAAGCATAAAACGGGGTATCTCGACACGCGAACTCCTAACCTGATCGGAATAATTTAACTATAATCAATTTATCTTGAGTAAAGTTTACAATATATACAATCTATCAATATCTGAAAACTTAATAATTACGGGAGTGAATTGTGCCAACTTCAGCTAATAAAAGCCTATCTATTGATCCTCATAGTGCATTACCAGGCAGAACTGAGCCACTTAAGGTTTCACCTAACCATGCTGTTACCGATCATACGATAGAACCTGTTCCAGAAAATATGGAAGTTGCCTATTTTGGCATGGGATGCTTCTGGGGCGTAGAACGCCTATTCTGGCAACAACCTGATATTTACACCACCTCCGCAGGTTATAGCGGCGGTACAACATCGAATCCAACTTACGAAGAAGTTTGTAACGGCCTGACCGGACATGCTGAGGTTGTTAGAATTGTTTACGATCCAGCAAAAAACAGCTACGAAAACTTATTAAAACTTTTCTGGGAAAACCACGATCCAGCTCAAGGGATGCGCCAGGGCGGGGATATTGGCTCTCAGTATCGCTCCGCGATTTATACCGTGTCACCTCAGCAACATGAATTGGCATTAGCCAGCCGTGAACGTTTCCAAAAAGCAATGCAACAACAAGGCGATAACCGTCCTATTACAACGGAGATCACAGAAGCGGGGCCATTCTATTTCGCTGAAGACTATCACCAACAGTATCTATTTAAGAATCCTGAGGGGTATTGCGGGCTAGGCGGTATTGGTGTTTGCCTACCCAAAATGAACAAAAACTAGCCGCCACATTTAATTAATGTTATAATTACTAAGCTAATCAATAGCTTTCTAAGTGTTTGTTGTCACTTTTTATTTTATATGATTTTTATTGTTTCCTCCGGTGCTTTTCTAATGACAACCTACCCTACCACCGGAGGTAGAACATGGATTCCTTATGCTAAATAGTCTCTTAATAGTATTTCTATTGTGCGCGATAAGCGCCTTTTTTTCGTTATCTGAAATCTCTCTTGCTGCCTCCAGGCGAATCAAACTAAAACTGATGGCAGATGAAGGTAATGTCAACGCAGCCCATGTCCTCAAATTACAAGAAGCGCCGGGAATGTTTTTTACCGTGGTGCAAATCGGCCTAAATGCAGTGGCAATTTTGGCAGGTATTGTCGGTGAATCCGCATTCTCTCCTTCATTGAAAACGTTTTTCATGAAATTTATGCGCCCCGAATGGGCAGACCAGTTGGGCTTTATCTGCTCATTTACCATTGTGACCAGTATATTCATTTTGCTCGCTGACTTGACACCAAAACGTATCGGCATGATTAAGCCTGAAGCAGTCGCCGTGAAAATCGTTAACCCAATGCGTTTCTGTCTGACAGTTTGTCGTCCACTAGTTTGGCTATTTAATGGCCTGTCTGATCTTATCTTTAAGCTCTTTAAAATTCCGACAGCGCGTAATGAAGATATCACATCCGATGATATTTTTGCGATTGTGGAAGCAGGGGCTGTTGCTGGTGTGTTGCGTAAACAAGAGCATGAACTGATTGAAAACGTGTTCGAGCTCGAATCCCGCACAGTGCCTTCTGCCATGACCTCAAGGGAAAATATCATTTACTTCGATAAGAATGAAAGTGAGGAAAGTATCAAACAATGGGTTTCTAGCCAGCCACATTCCAAGTACCTAATATGTGATAGAGATATTGATCACGTTATCGGTTATGTGGATTCCAAAGATCTGCTTAACCGTGTCTTAAGTGGTCAAAGCCTAAGCTTCAATAAAGGTGTCCAGATCCGCAACGCGCTGATCATTCCAGATACCTTGACACTTTCAGATGCACTGGAAAGTTTTAAAGCAGCGGGTGAAGATTTCGCTATTATCCTGAATGAATATGCGTTGGTAATGGGTGTGATTACCCTTAATGATGTTATGACCACACTAATGGGTGATTTAGTCGACCAAGGACAAGAAGAGCAGATCATCATCCGTGACGAAAATTCATGGTTAGTAGAAGGAGGAACACCTATTGATGATGTACAGCGTGTACTGGATATTGATAATTTTCCTGATTCAAGTAACTATGAAACCATTGCAGGTTTCATGATGTTTCGGTTGCGTAAAATTCCAAAGCGTACTGATTCAGTTAAGTTTGCTGGTTACAAATTTGAAGTTGTCGATATTGATAACTACAAAATCGATCAGCTATTAGTCACAAAAATCACTGATACTCTCACCACGACACCAACGCAAAACCTGCCTATCAGTGATGATAAATAAAAACGGCCTATTCTTGAGCTAAGGCCGTTTAGTATTCTCATGTTAAGCGCCACTTATTGTTATTTTGTGGCGCAGATTACACCAGTATGCACCCGATGCTTTTTCGTTATCTATCCTATTTCGGCCTGCAAACGTAGCACTTGCTGATTGACTTCGCTCATTACACTAAAATGGCGCTTATCTCTCACCTTCGGCGGTAAAATTTTGCCGCAATCGAATTCAAAAGCCCCCATATCTTTAATGTATAAACGTCCACGGAATAAAGTTTTAACGTAGAGAGCAATTTTCAGTGGGTTATATCGGTGAAAAATTTTCATCTCTGCTTTTTTCCTCCTAAATACTTTTTACGGTTACGTTTGGTGAACCAACTCCATACACCATACCGTTATGTAGAATAATAGACTGAATTTATCCGATTTTGTTCCCTCCATTTTTAGTTTTATGCACTGAATTTACATAAAATGACAGATATTTAGATATACATAACTATGTAACTTTATCTCTTACTTAATGTTAAAAATTTGATCTTCTTTAAAGAGATAAATCAGTTAATACCCGCTATGCTAGAGATCCATGCATTGTCACATTAACCTACAAAGGAAAAATTATGATAAAGAACTTTATGCTATATGCTGCGCTACTTTGTTCTCCTGCTTTAGCATTCGCCCACAACATCACTCTGGAACAACAGGTTCCTGCGATCAGTGTTTCTGATAAAGGTGAGTTGTTACTCAACAATAACAAGTTTAGCTACCAAAATTGGGATAGTGGAAAACTGATTGGTAAAGTGAGAGTCATACAACATATTGCAGGTCGTAGTGCAGCTAAAGAGATGAATGCTCCACTGATAGAAGAAATAAAACGCGCTGATTTTTCAAAAGAAAAATACCAAACAACCACCATCATCAATATCAATGATGCAATATTCGGCACTGGACCATTTGTCCGCAGCAGTATTGAAGATAGCAAAAGAGAGTTTCCGTGGTCTCAGTTTATCGCTGACAGCAACGGTGTGGTCAAAAAAGCTTGGCAGTTGGAAGCTAAAAGTTCTGCCATTATTGTCCTGGACAAAAATGGCGTAGCGAAGTTTACCAAAGAAGGTGCGTTAAACGGTAGTGAAATCAAACAGGTCATTGAATTAGTCCGTAAGGAACTACAGTAAAAACATCCGTGGTGATAACGACTTACAGGTATGTTTTCGTTTGCCCTTATCACCACAATTCCGCTGAAAAACAAATCTACTAGAAAACAACCACGATTAAAAAATCGTTACTCTAAATCCCGGATTCAGGAATGATTCACGAGGCGTATAATCTAGCGTCTGGCCTTTCCAGTTGGTCACGTGAGCACCAGCAGCAATGGCTATAGCATGACCCGCCGCAGTATCCCAGATATGAGTGGGTCCAAAGCGAGGATAAAGTTGCGCTTTTCCTTCAGCCACCAAACAGAACTTCAGTGAAGACCCCACAGAAACCGTCTGATGTTCACCTAGCTGATTGAGATAATCTTCTAATTCTGTATCCATATGAGAGCGGCTAACGACGACCATTGGTGGATTAGCATCACGAATCTTAATCGGCAAACATTGACCTCCACAGACTTTTTTCCATGCCTGCCGCCCTTGCCCGGAATAAAGCGTATCCTGCACAGGAGCATATATCACTCCCATCACAGGAACGCCCTCATCAATCAAGGCGATATTAACCGTAAATTCACCATTACGATTAATAAATTCCTTGGTACCATCCAGAGGATCAACTAACCAATAGCGCTTCCAATCACGCCTCTCTTCCCAATTAGGAAGCTCTTCTTCCGACAACAGTGGAATTTCCGGAGCGATACGGGATAATCCGGCTTTAATTATTTTATGAGCCACAATATCAGCCATAGTCACCGGTGAATCATCTTGCTTATGATCAACTTTCAGGGGATGTTCATCCTGATAAATTGTCATAATAGCCGCACCAGCTTCCTGAGCCAGTTGGCAGATTTGTTCTAGCATCACACACCTCTGCGGTTAGTCATCTGTTATCATTTTAGACTATATTACCAATTGATCTTTTTATTGGAACGGTAAGAATTTTATTACCCTTCTTAAAACAAAAACAACTGGATATACCTGCTCAAGTTACTGACAATCTGATGCAATCGCTGTGATCTTCATGTTCTCACCAAGCACTTTTGTCCAATATGATTCCGTCATCTAACCCGTTGTACCACCAACAATTCATTCCTTTAAGTTAAGCATTAAAAAACTTTGCGTTAATACCCGCGACTTCGTTGTAAACCCTGGCACACCACAAGCGCCACTAAAGACAACATGGCAGCTATCAGTAACGCCATAGCTTCCGAGATATAAATAACAGGCTTCCCACTGTGTTGCGTCAACAATGAAAAAAAAGCGACTCCTGCGGCAAACCCGGTTTGACGCAACGTGCTAGTAAGGGCTGCCGCCAATCCTGAATTTTCAGGAGCAACATTGTCCATCACCAGCCTTGCCATCAATGGATTAAGCACCGCTGCCCCTGTACCTAACAGCAACAATCCAACCCCCAACAACCAAACATTCCCATCAACAACCGGACTAAAGATACCAGCCAACAGCACCAATCCAACCGTTAACATCAGGAATCCCTCGGTAGCTTGAAGATTGAAACGCTCGGCAATCCTCAATAAAGGTACCAAGGTTAACGGCAAAGAAAGCAATAGCATTGTCATAACCAGATACAATGCACCAAAGCCCAATTTCACCGCGAAATATTGCGGCAACACCACAAATAAGCTCCAATAGGCGATAGAAAAAATAATCGGCAGAACCAATGAGATAAGAAAGGCACCATTTTTAAGCTCAGGTAAACGTGTGAAACTACGTGCAGAAAAATGGTGACACAGCCAAACGCTTACTGCCCCCAGAATAAGCAGCGTTGCCTTGATGATAGTGCCATTTTGGCTCGGAAGCATTTGATCGATATATTGATACATGGTGACCAACAGCAGAATTGCCGTCACTGGTAAGGTACTAAATAACGAAACACGGCTTAACGTCCCACCGGCAGACAAGGTGCGGCCTTTTCTTTTCAACATCAAGAATACAACCAGCCCCCCTAAAGGCAAGTTGAGCAACAATATCCATGACCAATCTAACGTCCTGATTATCAAGCCCCCCAGAGGTGGCCCCAAAGAAAAACTGAGCCCAAGTATCATTGACCAGGTTTTGAAAACCTGTGAACGATTACCACTTCCCACTGGAAACAAGAGATTCAGCAGTGCCATCGCCGCTGTATTCAAAAAAGCGGCGGCAATGCCTTGAATTAAACGAACAAAAGTAAAACTGCCAAGAGAAACACAACTAACGGACATATAAGAAGCAACAACGAACACCAACAAGGCGGAAATCAGTGTTCTCATGGCTCCCAGACGATCAGTGATTATTCCGGCTGGTAATAGGAAAGCGGCAAAGCCTGCTGTATAAGAAATGCTGAGCCATGCTCCTTCTTTAACACCAAAACCAAGTTCAGTCGCGATCACCGGGATAGCAATCCCTAAGCCAGTTGTATCAAAACCAATCATAAAGGTGACGATCATGATGGCGATAAATATAGCTCTGTATTTCGTATCTTGATTAGAAGAATTCATATAGCCCTATAATGTGAGAGGGTGAATAATAGCCACGCTTTTCCATACATAATTAATGTTTCAGACAACAATAATTCAGGGATCACTATCATCTGAAACATATGACAATATCGTGTCAATTTACCTAAGCAAGAATTGAACCTTCAAGATATTTGACCACATTGCGATCAATCAAGCATTCACACTGTTCATCCATCACACTAAGCGCTGTTATCCACATTTCCTCCATACGTGCCCTTGCCATCTCAGGACCCTTTTCATGCGCCAATAGTGCTAACATGTAAGTTGTGCCAGAAACCGTATAACCAGCCATTTTGATTCGGGAACATTTCAGTGATAGCTCAAGAGGAGATGCATTCATTTCCGCCAGGCTTTTGGCAACAAAGGCGTTTTTCTGGGCCATATCCTTAACATCGGGAGAATTCAAAAATTGTTTGCAGGCAATTTCATTCTTAATCAGGTAACGCAATGAGCTCATCAGATGGAAACTTTCCATCGGTTTAATCACCGAGACATCAGTACCATGCCAAATATCGAGGAGTGCCCACAGATCCATCTCTTTGACATTACCTTGCATGATTTTCTGGCCGGTATTATGGCCTACAGCATCCAAATAAACATAGGCAGTGCTGGTCTCACTATTTTGGGAGAACGAATAAATTTTCGTATAATCCCCCGCTTTACTGATCCCCTTTTTCGTCAACATCACCTCCTCTGGTAAACGCCCCAACGTAACCACTCCATGAACATGATTACGCGAAAGGATAAAACCCACTTTTTCCAGTAAATTATGAGTCTGTTCCTTATCAAAATTACCGTTATTATCCCGCACACCCCATTGCCCATCCTCTGTTAACGCCAGACCAAAAGGATCGACAATCATCTTTACTGGCACGGAACCAATCGAAGTCAATATATTTTGCAGTGTTTCTTCAAATAATATTAAGCCCGCTTCAATATTATTATTTCTATTTGCCGACGAGATAAATCTTAGAGAAATATATTCTACTCCGAGTGTATTAGCGTGAATTATTCGGTTGACAGCGCTACGCCAACCATAAGCAAAATAACCAGGTATCCCCTTTGTCGGATTACTTTCTTCTTCTCCCAGATCAATACTAACATCAATGGCTTGTGCCATTCTTTTCGGGGAAATTCGGTATAGACTTTCAGAATTAATACGACGAGAAAAATAGGGTGTTAATGGCGATATTTCAATTGCATTCATTTTCATTTCCTTTATATCAAGATAACATTCCTGGCTTATTAATCCGCCAGACCTTTTCATAATCGTTGATGCAATGAATTATCCATACTATTCTTCAATATATTTAATAAATCAACATTATCTTTATAATAAAAACAAACAAAACATTGTTTATTTGTCATTAAAGTTATTAGAAATAAAAAATACTTTAAAATGCTGACACTCAGACAAAGGTAAAAGTAAACAAGTGTTAACAAGGGAAAGGAGAAAGTGGAACCCAGACTTGCCAGTACGAAACAGCACTATGATCACGATTAAGATCAGAAAGAACCCAAAGGCTGGTGGCAACAACACGGAATATCAGGAAAATAGCGTTACCAATAGCATTACCATCTATTTTTTAGGTAAAAGCGAAAACTGGCCAAGCCAAAAAACCTATTTTAAAGAAACAACCTAGGCATTGAGAAAAAGCCAGTTCATCGGCAACATCCTAGCTGAAATTTTCGATGGTTTGAAAATATCCCCCATTTTTCAAATGGGTTTGTCAGTAGTCTGAGACGGATATACCGGCTATTTTTTAATCCTACTTCTAGATAAAACTTACAGAATATCCAACAATTCCACCTCGAAAATCAGAGTGCTATATGGGGGAATCGATGCACCAGCACCACGCTCGCCATAAGCCAAATTATAAGGGATATAAAGTTCCCATTTAGAACCGACAGGCATCAACGTCAATGCTTCAATCCATCCAGCAATCACCCCATTTACAGGAAATTCAGCCGGTTCACCACGCTGTACTGAGCTGTCAAACACGGTGCCATCAATCAGACGACCCGTATAATGAACACGCACGTGGTCAGTATGGGCAGGAATTGCACCATCACCCTGTTTTAGTACAGAGAACTGTAAACCAGATTCTGTCGTGCTTATACCGTCACGCTGAGCGTTTTCTGCCAGAAACTTCTGACCCTCTTCTGCCATAGCTTGCTGACGTTCACGACGCACACCATCTGCACGTTCATGCATTTCACGTAAGGCTCGATGCAATATATCGACCGGCACCGCTGGAGAATGATTTTCCAGCGCATCACATAACCCCGCTAACAACGCTTCAGGTTCCAGACCTTGCAGGCCAGACTCCAGTAATTGCTGACCAACCTGCAAGCCAACCCCATAACTAGCTTGTGCTTCGATAGAGTCAAAAGAAAGTTTTGCCATGAAAATACCTGTGATCAAATTAAATTAGACCTGCAAGCATAACAGCGCTATGCAGCAGGGTAAACCGAAGATGTCACCAGGAAAATACATGTCGCCCAAATATATAAGAGCTAATAATAGATATAATTCTAAGTAGCATATTTATTTCTTAAAGGTTACAATATAAAAATTCAATTTTTAAAAATTTTTACTCATAATTGATTATATGAATAAAATATTTTTTATATAAAATTAATTTTATTGCAAATATTATATAATGAGGAAAATCTTATGAATAAACCATTTAATGAGATTTTATCAGAAATTAAAAAGTCCAAAACCATGCCTGAATTAGAAAAGAGGTTGTTAAACGCGATAAACTATCTGGGTTTTGAATTCTACTCAATTTATCAGGAAGAAAAATATCCATTCACGACAAAAAAATATGTTCTAATAACCAACCTAAATATAGAAACTGCAAGCAATTATAATCAAGATAATAATCACGACAGCGACCAATTAATGAATGGTGATTACACTTTCTCTATTCCGTCAGTTTGTAATGATAAAATATCAAAAGCCGCTGATTTTATGATTAAAAAATCAAATTCAAATAAAAATGAAGTTAAAAATAGTCTTTCAATAAAAATTAAAGGTTATCATGGAGAAAGATCAATTTTTTCAGTTGCCAGAAAAGAAGGCTCTATTTCCCACAATGAAATACTTAATAAAGCAGGAGTATTAGGCATATTGGCAAATGAATGCATAAAAACATTTAATAACCTAAAAAATAAAAAGGATAAAATCATTGTTCCAACGCTCTCTACCAGAGAAGTTGAAGTCATAAGATGGACTTGTGAGGGAAAAACTTCTGCTGAAATAGCCGATATACTGGATATTTCAACAAGAACAGTTAATTTCCACATTAACAATGTTATGGAGAAATTAGTGGTTCCCAATAAAGTTGCAGCAGTTGCTAAAGCAATAGCATATAATCTAATCATATAATAATTAGAGCCAAAATAAGGCTCTAACCATACGAAATTATAAAACATAATTAGACAATATACCCCTCCATGCATCATTAATTTCATTCATCAGGGATTCACATTTGACGTGTTCATCATTAATATGCACACAAACGTAACCACAGAAATCATTATTGCTTTTTGGTGTTTCATAAACCGGTGAATTCTTATCTAAATTAATTTTTATTGCAATAATTTCGTAACATAATCTACTCAAAATATTATCAACAGACGCTAATAATAGTTCATTAACTTCTGTTTGATCGAATTTATCATTAATCGTGCCATCTTTACCTGCCAGCAAATTAATCAAAAATGCTCTTCCCTTTGCTTCAGGCAATATCATTCGATCACTAAATCCTTTGACTAAATGGTCAACCCAAATTTCCTGCAAGCTTATACCATATACCCGGTTAGCCATATCCCAAATACGCATACCCGCTGGTCTACGATTAGTTTCAACCAGAAAAGTTTCTCCCGTTTTACTATCTTGCTTAATCTCATTATGGAATGCGCCAAGAGTCTGCCCTGAAATCAGATTCATTGCCTGCCCTGCTTTATGTAATGCAATCATATTTTTGCCATCACATTGCGCCGGAACTATTTGCCCTATTTCAACAGGAAATTCCCCTTTCTGGGAAACTTTTTGCGTTAAAAATGCCATACAACCAATACCATCGTACGAATATTCTGTATCGAAAATAATAAGTTCTTCTGCAAGAGTTTGATTACCACCAGATTGCTCAACAGATTGAGTAAAAGCCGTTGGGATTTTACTTCTATCTTTAACCGCTACCACGCCTACATTTGCCCGACCACAATTAGGCTTAATAATCACACCATACGGAACAGAATCATAAAACTCTTCTAGTTCTTTAATCTCATTAATGAAAGTATATCGAGGCGTCTTAATATGTTGTGCCGCAAGCAACGGTAATATTCGAGTTTCTTGTTGGCGAAATTGATACTTCTCAATACCTGCGAAGCTTAATTCGGGATCATCACCATAAACGTTTAATTTCTTCGCGATAACAGCAGCATACCCAGATACCGCATCCATAAAAGGAAGAATACCAGCACATGTCATATTAAGTTCAGCAAGAATTGTCATCACACTATCAACATAATTTTCTGTTCGTACAGGAATATGATAGACAAATGGTGTGACATTTTTTTCCTCACCGGACAACATATCGCTAATAATCACCAACTCAAGGGAGTAATTATATCGAATATAGTCACGAATATTGACGATTTCATTCAGCCTTGCCGGAAGATAATCAAGCACTAACAAATATTTTTTCGAACTCATATTTCCTCCATTATTGACTATTATGCAGATTAAATTTAAGCGAACGATAAGGATTAATAATGATAAACATCAATAAAACAAATGCAGAGAATATCAGATAAATACTATTGTAGGAAAAATAGTTCAGTAAATTAGCACAAATAAAACTGGTTAAAGGTGTCGCTAACTGATTCAAAACCAGCACCACACCAAGATACTGAGAAAAACGCTGCTTCGGAATAAGACTTGCTCGATAAGAGCGGGAAAAAAGATTAAAACAACCTTCCGAACCAATAACCAGTAAGAAACCTAATGTGTAAACCACAAATAACGGCCCAGTCGCAAATAGTGTCAGACCACATAACGCAATCAGAAAAGCCGTTACACCAACGATACGCACATCAAAAATCCGGCACAATTTTGGCGCAATAAAAAAAACACAACAATTCACCAGCCCCGCATAAGCCAAAAGCTGAGCATAACTCCCTTTCGGCTGTGAAAAAACACTGGTAATAACATAAACTGCCGTTGACAAAATAGCACCTTGCATCACATTCATCAGGAACGTCAGACTAATGACGCGTAACAAGGGTGGGTTTTCCATCAAGAACTTAAAAATGGCCGGCAGATTATACCCTTCTCTATTAGCGTGTTCTTCAATCCGGTTTTTCCTTTGTAGCTGAAACCATATCAAACTACTAATCAGGAAAGGAAAAAATGCAAATGCAAATACCGCATAAACACTAAATTTATAAACCAGCACACCGACAACCGCCGGGGCTGCAATATAGGTAAACTGTTCAACAAATTGTAAACGAGAGTTAACAGAAGGTAATTCTATTGCACTCATGTTTTTAGAGACAAAACCTTCAAGATTGACATATCCCGCCCCACTAAAAAAGGATAAAACACATGAGAGAGAAATAATGATATATACGATGCTATTATCAGAATATATAAATGAAAGGATAAAAAGAAATAAGCAAACTAATGATCGAAGAATATCACTCAGGAATAACATAACCAGAGTATGCATCCTGTCCCCCATCCAACCAGAAATGGGGAGAGAAATCACTCTGAATAACCGTTCAAGCCCAAAAGCAAAAGATGAAAGTGAAGCGCTATTAGTTGAGGTATATACTAATACAGGCACAGCAAACATAACAAATGCCTCTGAAAAAACAGAAAAAAAGCGAGCCAGTATGATCCTATGTATCATTAATATTACCTCAACCTTATTATACCCGTTATCTTTCAAGTTGCCTCTTTGTTGGCTGCACTCGCTCACCCCAGTCACATAGTTATCTATGCTCCCGGGGATTCACTCCCTTACCGTCACGATGCATCTTGAAATCCATAGGGTATATCTATCCCATTAGGCTATTGTATTTATCAATTTGAAACTGAGCAATGCCCAAATTGATTTCATCAATTACACCTACTGGGATAGATGTTTACTATGCAATAATTAATGAATCGATTTAATCAAATAATTCCCCAAAACTAAATAATCAATATTAGTTTTCATGAAAGTTTTAATAGCATCTTCCGGTGAGCAAACAATCGGTTCGCTATCATTATAAGAAGTGTTCAGCAACAAAGGCACACCGGTTTTCCGATAAAATGCCTCAATCAACTGGGCATAATCTGGATTTGATGCACTATCTACCACCTGAACTCTGGCAGTACCATCTTCGTGAACCACTGCCGGAATTTTCGATGCTTTATCCACTTTAGCATCCATCGCTAACAACATATATTTTGCAGCTTCCGGTAACTCCTTCCGAACATGGAACCAATCAGCAACATGTTGACGCAATACACTAGGCGCAAATGGCCTAAACATTTCACGATGTTTAACTTTACGATTCATTAAATCGCGAATATCTTTATTTCTTGGATCAGCCAACAAACTACGATTACCTAATGCCCGCGGCCCAAATTCCATCCTCCCCTGGAACCAGCCAACGACATTATTTTCAGCCAGCAAGCCTGCGACAACTTCATGAATATTCTCTTCATATGTCCAGTCCAAACCGTGGGCCTTCAAACTACGCTGGTAATCATCTTCACTATATTCCAGACCCCAATAGGTATGCGTCAGAGGATAGCGCTGATTATTTTCAAGAATATGATGCCAAATAAATAGTGCTGCACCTGTGGCAGTCCCGGCATCATGTGCAGCAGGCTGAACAAAGATATCTTCGATATCCAACTCTTCATATAATCGTTTATTCGTTATGCAATTCAATGCGACGCCACCCGCAAGGCAGAGTTTATTCGTTGCTGTTTCCTGCAAATAATGATGAGCCATATTTAACACTATTTCATCAGTTATTTGCTGGAGAGAAGCAGCAATATCATAATATTCCTGCGCTACCTCTCCACCAGGAACTCTTTTCACAATACCAAACAAAGATTCTAATTTAGAAAAGTCTTGGCTGCGGAAATTGAGAATGGTGTTATCGATAGTAAACTCACCTTTCTCATAAATTTTGACAAGTTGTTGGAACGCTGGCATAAAACCTTCAGGCTTACCATAAGCAGACATTCCCATCACCTTACAGGCATCGTATACAGAGAAGCCCAAGAATTCTGCCAATTTCTCCCACATAAAACCAATTGAATTAGGGTATTCAATGGTTTTAATTTTTTTCAGACTATTGCCATCGCCCAGATATACCCCTGCGGTATTATCCTCTCCCACACCATCAAGTGATAAGGTTAACGCTTTATCAAATGGCGAAACAAAATAAGCAGATGCCGCATGAGCTGTGTGATGAGGAACCCAATGAAATTGACCACGGAATCCCATTGATTGTAAAATTTCTGGTACTGAAGTGGTCTTACGATAAAAAATGGACTCACCCGATACACTTCCCCAATTTCCCTCACTGGTGACTTCATCAATAAAGACTGATTTTCTTCGTTCTATCGGATCAATAGAAAACCCAATATGGCTCACATCTTCCAAGCGAATACCCGCAAAGTCTAATGCAACTTCAATGGAAGCCAATGGCAGTTCATCAGGATTATCAATATTTGCTGGTTTTCCGTGTTTTCTTCTATTTAAACGCTCTTCTTCAATGGCAAAAATAGTTTCTCCATCCTTTAATAAGCAAACTGCTGATTCATGGTAAACTGAATTTATACCTAAAATATACATGACTTATTATCCTCCCATTATAATTATTTAACTTTTAATACTAAGCAGCGCAGACTACCACCACTCTTTAAGAATTCACTCATATCGCATTTAATGACATTATAACCATAATTATTTAATTGACGTTCAACCTCTATAGAACAATCATGCATGAGAATATCTTTACCTATTGGGATATTATTACAGACAAATAATTCCTTAGCGTCATGTTCTGATATTGATATCCGGCGTTCAAATGTTTCAGCAATATAATTCTGGCTCTCTTTAGTAAATGCTTCTGGATAGTAAATAACCGTATCTTTGTCAATAAACGAGAATGCCAAAGCCACATGAAAGAAAGTCTTATCCTGAATATGTAGTTCACCTTTAACTTTAAGTTCTGGATAGACTTTCTGAATTGTATTTATTGCTTCTTTATCTGAGCGAGGACCATAACCAAATATGATGTCATTATCCCAATAGATAACATCTCCAAGCCCTTCAAAATAAATACCTTCATCAACACGATGTATCTCATAACCTAGATTTTCCAGATAATCGATATAGTACTGGCTTTCCCCCTGGCGTTCAGCGTGCCGGAAATTACTAGCAAGGAATTTATTATTATGCACCATGCCACAATCACCTGAGAAAGTCATATCAGGCAAACCATTAACAGGATCGATAGTGCGAATAGTGATGCCACGTTCAGTCAATCGTTCATAAAGAAAATCCCATTGTTGCTGTGCCAATTCTTTATTGACTCTATTATTAGGGTCCATCCAGTCATTAATAACGTATTCAATATCATAAAAATCCGGTTTACACATTAATAATTCTTTAATCATAACTTTTGCCTCATCTTAGATTTAGCACTTTGCTTAGTATGGATATTAAATATTTTTGCAAATCCCTCTGCATCGTTTTGACTATATAAATGCCCACAATTATATATTGCTAAATTATCATCATAGATAGTCGTCTTTGAAGTACGGGAACAAACGTTGGCATATTTATAGCCTAATTCAAGCTTAATCTCACCATTGACATGTTGATTCATGCTATCAATAAAGTGGTTTAAATGAGTTAATAAGGGATCATACCAAAGCCCAGAATAAACTAATTCAACCCATTTTTTATCAATTATCTCTTTAAACCAATTTTCGTGACGATTACTACAATAACATTCTAAATCACGATGTGCGGTAATTAAGATATGTGCGGCAGGTGATTGATAAATTGCTCGTGTTTTCAAACCGACAATACCATCTTCAACAATATCAAAAATACCAATTGATAGTTTTTTACCAATCTTATTTAATATTTCAATAATTTCATATAACGATTTCTTTTCGCCGTCAATCGATATCGGTATACCATTCTCAAAACCTAATGACAAAAATATTGGCTCAGTGGCTGATAGTGCATGCTCAAATAATTTCTCTCTGGCATCTTCAGGAATTAATGTTTCCGGTTCTGCCAACGGACCACATTCAACACTTAATCCCCATATATTTTCACTAGTAGAATAAGGGTTATTACAACCAAATTCTTGAGGAATACCATACTTCATAGCATAACTATTTACGATATTTTCGTCGTATTTAAAATCTCTCAACGAAGCAATAGGTATTTTATTCAGAATTTCTATATTCATATCCATTCTGACTTGATCATTACCTCTGAATTGATGGGCAATATAATCAATATTGAGCTCATTGGCTACTTCAACTGCCGCCTCAGCAATCGCAGGACGGGAAAGTGCCGCACTGAGAAAATAACCATGTTGATAAATAGCATTCGCTTTTATCGCTTTTGTAAGGAAGTGTTCAGCATATTGTGCTCGATAATCTTTATAGATAAATTTATCAGCACCTGCAACCATGCATTCCAATTCAATATCGTCAATGTCTCTTACCTGCCCTTCATCAATATAAAGAGCAATTACCTCTCTATATTCAGATTTAAGACTTCTTATGATAAGAGGGTTATAGAGGCGATTATAGTAAATCACCAAAACACGATCAGAACTCATTTAATACGCACCCCATGTTTTTAATAATTTCTTCTAATTGAGGTTCTATTTTACTTTCCTCAACTAATTCTGAGAAATTATTTTCAAATAACCAAGTATCATTATAAATTGTGTCGATATAACGTTCTCCACTATCAGGAATAATGACAACAATATTATCTCCAGGTTTAAAATCATCCAGGCGATTTAATGCTGCGCTTACCGCGCAACCTCCCGTTCCACCAATTAAAATACCTTCATTTCTGGCTAACTTTCTTGCTACTCGGAATGCATCAATATCTGCAACTTTCAAGGTAATATCAATATTGGTACGATCCAGAATAGAAGGTATAAACGTTAGTCCTGCACCTTGTACCAAATATTTTCCTGATTCACCACCGAAAATAATTGACCCCTCTGGTTCAACACCATAAATTTGTATCTGTGGATTTTTCTCTTTCAAATAACGGGAAATTCCAGTAAGTGTTCCACAACTTCCTGCCGTCGCAAAACAAGCCGTCAAATTATTGCCAAAGGTTTCATACAACTCACGCCCCGTGGAACGATAATGCTCATCAGGATTAACCTGATTTTCAAATTGCATAGGGCTAAACGCATTCGGATAAGCTTTTATAATCTCTTTAGTTAAATCAATGCGATATTTGACAGTATCCGTTCCCGCTTCAAATTCTGGCAGAAAAATGATTTCCGCACCAAACGCTTTTATGTTATCGCGTTTCGCTGCCGGCACCATGCGATCCAAAACCGCAATAAATCGATAACCTTTAACGGCACACGCCATTGCCAGGCCAATTGCCGTATTACCCGATGATGGCTCAATCACCACCATTCCCGGTCTTAATTCTCCCTGAGCCTCAGCCCTTTCCAACATAGCAACTGCAATACGATCTTTGATACTCCCACCGGGGTTAATATTCTCCATTTTGAGAAAGACATTAATACCTTTAGTATATCTACCATTCAACATAACTACTGGAGTATTACCTATAGTTTGTAATATTCTTTTACCAAGATTCATACCAGTTTTATCCCTTATGTCTGGGTTAATATGAAGAACATATAATGATGACAAGGTATTTTTATCAACACATAAATAAATCAATTCAACATTTAATATACCTATTAATTTATTGATGAAACCATTCAATTTATCAATAACTATGGAGAATAAACTCATACCTATTAACAATAAGCGCATTCATTTGTGTTCTCACACAAGGGTTAATTAACAAAAATTATAATTATAAAATTACGCTTAAAAGTCTACTGTCAACTCTGACAGTTATATCAATAAAATCCCGTATAAATTTTTGATATTATTATTTAATAATAAGGATATATATTGATATCATTAAATATTCTTATGTGAAATCATATAAAATAAATTATCATTATAAAGACAAATAACCGAAATTATATAAGAATATATTTTTATATCATTATGAAATAATCATGCGTGTAATTAACTAGATTTAGACGTAGATATATTAAAATATTCTATAAAAAATCCACATATCACAATAGAATTAACAATACCGATATTATCTAATAATAAAAAATACGAATTCAATTATTTATAGATATTAATCTAATAATGAATAATATTTCCAATATAAAAACGCAAAATCAATAATAATAAAAACCGGCTAAAAGACAACATTACAGAAGAATAGATAAGAGAAACCATAATTCTATAAACGACAAATAAGGTAGTAAATGTAAAATAAATCAGATTAATGCTCAGTTGCTGGGCATTATCGGCAAAAACCTTATATACCCGTTATCTTTCAAGTTGCCTCTTTGTTGGCTGCACTCACTCACCCCGGTCACATCGTTATCTATGCTCCCGGGGATTCTCTCCCTTGCCGTCGCAAAACACCTTGAAATCCATAGGGTATAGACTTACCAAGAGAATGGTAAGTTGAGGCAATAAAAAACGCCGGCATTGCCAGCGTTTTTTACTTATTAGCATCAGTTAATCAGCGATTAAGCTTCAGCAACAACGTTAACGTTCAATTTAGCGAATACATCGCTGTGTACCTGGAAGTTAACTTCGTGTTCACCAATAGTACGCAGAACACCATTAGGCAGACGCACTTCGCTCTTAGAGACTTCAACGCCCGCGGCGGTAACTGCATCAGCGATATCACGAGTACCGACAGAACCGAACAGTTTACCTTCGTCACCTGCTTTAGAAGCGATAGTAACGGAACCCAATGCATTGATTTTCTCAGCACGAGCTTCTGCTATTGCCAGAACGTTAGCCAAGTTAGCTTCCAGTTCAGCACGGCGAGCTTCGAAGAATTCGATGTTTTTCTTAGTTGCAGGAACAGCTTTGCCCTGCGGTACTAAGTAGTTACGGGCATAACCCGGTTTAACGTTAACTTGATCACCCAGGCTACCCAGGTTTGCTACTTTATCAAGCAGAATAATTTGCATTACCTTATCCTCTCAGAGTCGTTAATGGACTGTGCCGATTACTGATGACGATCAGTGTAAGGCAACAAAGACAGGTAGCGCGCGCGCTTGATAGCACGAGCGAGCTGACGCTGGTATTTTGCACGGGTGCCAGTGATACGGCTTGGTACAATTTTACCGCTCTCGGTGATGTAGTTTTTCAGCGTAGCGATGTCTTTATAATCAATCTCTTGAACGCCTTCCGCGGTGAAACGGCAGAACTTGCGACGACGGAAATAACGTGCCATTTGGCTAGTCTCCAGAATCTATCAATTCAATCTGCTCGGCATGAAGAACCAGTTTGTTAAGACCATTGCGACCTTGATGGCAACTAATGAATCCTGAAACGGTTAATCGACTGCCGACCGTTATACTGTGAGTTAAAACTTGTAACAATTGTCCGCTGACAATAACGGGCATTCTGCACCATGCTTGCCTGCTCAGACCGGCTTCCTGTTGCTGTGAACGGTGCTCAAGCACAAACTGACAATGAGGAATGCCGGCAGGACTGACTTTTCGAATGGGGACCTTGCACACTGTGCCAGAAAGCACCAAACGATTAGTTGTCACAGTTATTACTCTTCAGAATCCCCAGCTTCTTCAGCATCCATATTGGCGTCTTCCAGAGAGTAGTCACGGCTGCGACGTTCATCTTTGGCTTTAACCATTGGAGATGCTTCAGTTACCGCGTGCTTAACGCGCATAATCATGCTGCGGATAACGGCATCGTTGAAGCGGAAGTTAGTTTCCAGCTCATCAATCACTTCCTGCGGTGCTTCAACGTTCATCAGAACATAGTGAGCTTTGTGCAGTTTGTTGATTGGGTAAGCCAGTTGACGGCGGCCCCAGTCTTCCAGACGGTGAATCTGACCTTGCGCGTTAGTGATAGTCGCACTGTAACGCTCAATCATGCCCGGAACCTGTTCGCTTTGGTCAGGATGGACCATAAAAACGATTTCGTAATGACGCATTAGAATTGCTCCTTACGGATTATTCAGCCTCCTGTCAGGGTCAACCGCGGCCCGTGGAGGCAAGGAACTTGTTTAAGTGCGGCTGAAAAATTGACGCGTAACTATACCTACCCTACATAAAAAACTCAAGGAATGAACAATGCAAAAACACTTTTGTTCATATGTGGAATAGATGAGTTATAACGAACCGCGCTGACGCACCACCTCAAACAGGCAAACTCCCGTGGCAACAGACACATTCAACGACGAGACAGAACCCACCATTGGGATACTAATCAATTCATCACAGTGTTCACGAGTCAGACGACGCATACCTTCCCCTTCCGCTCCCATCACCAGTGCCATAGGACCGGTTAGTTTACTCTGATACAGCGTATGGTCAGCTTCTCCTGCTGTCCCCACCACCCAGATATTGTACTCTTGCAATAAACGCAAGGTACGAGCAAGGTTGGTGACACGAATAAGTGGTACGCTTTCCGCAGCACCACATGCCACTTTCTTCGCCGTGGCATTAAGCTGAGCAGAACGATCACGTGGAATAATAACAGCATGTACACCTGCTGCATCAGCGCTACGCAAACAAGCGCCCAGATTATGGGGATCTGTCACACCATCAAGCACCAACAAGAAAGGGGTTTCTGCTTGTGCCAGTAAATCTGGTAGGTCGTTTTCTTGATACTGACGCCCTGGCTTCACTTTGGCAATAATCCCCTGATGCACCGCACCTTCCGTTTGATTATCCAGCCACTGACGATTTGCCAGTTGGATAGTCATCCCGATACTTTCCAGCGCATGAATCAATGGTGTCAGGCGGCGATCTTCACGCCCTTTCAGGGTATAAACTTCGATAAAACGCTGAGAATCGCGCTCCAATAAAGCTTTAACGGCATGAATACCGTAGATAATTTCACTCATAATCTTCTTATTTTCACTGTTATACATATACAGCACTGACGAATACTGTGAGCCCTATTCGATAGGCTTTACGTACTCAGGGGGAGATTAAAAATATTCAGGCTATCCTGCAACAGGATAGCCCTTTGATTATTTATCTGCGCTTTTCTTAGCCCGTTTGGCTTTGAATTTAGCGACAATTTTCTGAGTTTTGGTAGAAAACGTCTTACCCTTTTTCTTATCCCCTTTAGGCTTATCCGCAGATCGCTCTTTACGAACAGCACCATCAGGCTCAAAATGAGCTTCTTTGCGATAACCACGCCCATTTTTCTTACTGCTTTCGCGGCCAAGTTCTACTTTTCTCTCTCTATCGCGCACTGTTTTACCTACATTCCGGGCTTTGCGGGTGGTAGAAAGCAGCTTAAAGTCAATATTACGTTCATCCATATGAACTGCTTCCACACTAATTTCAACTTCATCCCCTAACCGGAAAGTTTTACCCGAGTATTCACCAACTAAACGCTGACCGATATTATCGAAATGATAATAATCATTACTCAATGTGGAAACATGCACTAGGCCGTCAATAAACAGCTCATTCAAGCGAACAAAGAAACCGAAACCTGTCACACTCGTGATGATCCCAGTAAAAGTATTGCCCACCTGATCCTGCATAAAATCACACTTAAGCCAATCGGCAACGTCTCTCGTCGCTTCATCTGCGCGGCGCTCTGTCATGGAACAGTGTTGGCCCAGTTGCAACATCTGTTCCATATCACTGTGCCATCCCCCAGTCGGTGTTCCACATTGCTCAACAATGCCTTGCTGTTTCGCTAGCTGATATTTAATCGCCCGATGCAACACCAGATCCGGGTAACGGCGGATAGGTGAGGTAAAATGCGCATAAGAATTTAATGACAGACCGAAGTGACCCCGGTTTTCCGGATCATAAATTGCCTGTTTCATTGAACGCAGTAATAGGGTTTGCAGTAGCTCATGATCCGGGCGTTCAGCCACTTGATGCATCAGTTGCGCATAATCCTTTGGTGTTGGTTGCATGCCACCGGGCAGCGTCAATCCCAATTCGCCAAAAACCGAACGCAGGTTAACAATGCTCTCTTCTTTTGGCCGATCATGAATACGGTAAAGCACCGGCTCCCCATTTTTTTCCACGAAGCGCGCCGCAGCAATATTCGCCAGAATCATGCACTCTTCAATCAACTTATGAGCATCATTGCGAACAATCGGTTCAATTCGCTCGATACGACGTTCAGCATTAAAGATAAACTTCGCCTCTTCTGACTCAAACGAGATTGCACCACGTTGCTCACGGGCATTTTCTAATGCCTGGTACAATTCATGTAAATGCTCAATATGCTGAACCAGTGGCTTGTAGTGCTCACGCAGCTCTTCATCACCCTGCAACATACGCCATACTTTGGTATATGTCAGACGGGCGTGAGAATTCATGACGGCTTCGTAAAATTTATAGGATGATAATCTCCCCTGCGCTGAAATCGTCATCTCACACACCATACAAAGGCGATCAACCTGCGGGTTCAGAGAACAGAGGCCATTAGAAAGCACCTCTGGCAACATGGGGACAACCTGAGATGGGAAGTAAACCGAGTTACTCCGGCTACGTGCTTCGGTATCTAACGCCGTTTGTGGGCGCACATAGTAACTGACATCAGCAATGGCAACCCATAAACGCCAACCACCGCTTTGCTTTCTTTCACAATAAACGGCATCATCAAAATCACGGGCATCTTCACCATCGATTGTCACCAACGGCAGAGTACGTAGATCAACACGGCCTTTTTTCGCCGATTCTGGTACCTGCTCATCCAAGGAAGCAACCTGGTTTTCCACCTGTGGCGGCCAACTGTGGGGAATTTCATGAGTACGTAGGGCAATTTCCACTGCCATGTTCGTTCCCATCTTTTCACCCAACACTTCAACAATCTTACCGATAGCTTTTGTGCGGCGCGCCGGGCGTGTAATTAACTCGACTACCACCACATTCCCCATGCGAGCACCACCGCTTTCATCTTTCGGGATCAAGATATCGAAGCTTAAACGGCTATCATCCGGCACAACAAATCCCATACCAGAATCAAGAAAATAGCGGCCAACAATCTGACTGGTCTTAGGCACCAATACACGAACGATACGCGCTTCATTACGCCCTTTGCGATTCAGGGGCAATGGTTGTGCCAGCACAACATCACCATGAATAGCCATTTTTAACTGCTCGGCAGAGAGATAAAAATCGTCTTTGTGACCTTCTACTCGTAGGAAACCATAACCATCTCTATGCCCAATTACAGTACCTTTCAGTAAATCCAATCTTTCCGGCAAGGCATAACATTGGCGACGAGTGAAAACCAATTGACCATCACGTTCCATAGCCCGTAAACGACGACGTAACGCTTCAATATCCTCATCGTTAATCAGATTCAGCTCTTGTGCCAGTTCCTGGCGACTTACCGGTACAGTATGTTTAGCAATAATGTCTAAGATGTACTCACGGCTTGGAATAGGTGATTCGTATTTTTCTGCTTCGCGCCCCAAAAAAGGATCTTGTGACATAGCTGTTCCTCCGCTGTCATCAGCAGGCTGTTTGCGCCATTTCTTCATTCGGTCAGAAGCAGCTTGTAAAGGGGGATATTATCTTCAATCATATCAGCTAAAGTATGCTTATCCAGTTCTTCTAAAAACTTTTCTATTGCCTGATTTAATACGACCTTCAGACGACACGCAGAAGTGATATGGCAAGATTCCTGACTACAGTTAACCAATGATAATGGCTCAAGAGCGCGAACGACATCGCCAATTCTGATATCCTTCGCTGGTTTACCTAAACGGATACCGCCGTTTTTACCACGAACAGCATCTACTAATCCTAAATGACTCAATTGGTTAATGATTTTTACCATGTGGTTACGAGAAACACCATAAATATCAGTAACTTCAGAAATACTGGTCATCCGGCTTTGCGGTAAAGAAGCCATATAAATTAGCGCACGCAAGCCATAATCTGTAAAACTCGTTAACTGCACATCAACCTCTGGATAATAAGATATAAACTAATATATCCGAGAACAAACTGAAAAAATAAGTATTTGTTCAACTTATATACCATGAATCTACCAAAATCATGTTGATCTCCTCATCGTTAAACAAAAAAGGCCACAATAAATAGCAAAAAACCGGGCTGAAAAGCCCGGCTTCACCTGATTATAGGTACCATCAGGCATCAAACGGATCACGCAGAATGATAGTTTCTGAACGATCCGGGCCTGTAGAAATAATATCAACCGGAACGCCGGTCAGCTCTTCTACACGTTTGATATAGTTCAATGCCGCCTGAGGCAATCTTCTATGCTCTTTCACACCGAAAGTGCTTTCATTCCAACCAGGCATGGTCTCATAAATAGGCTCAATACCTTCCCAGTCATCCGCTGCCAGAGGTGTAGTTTCAATTACACGGCCATCAGGCATACGGTAACCAGTGCAGATTTTTACTTCTTTCAAGCCATCCAGCACGTCCAGTTTGGTCATACAGAAACCTGACAGTGAGTTGATCTGTACTGCACGACGGATGGCAATGATATCCAACCAACCAGTACGGCGGCTACGCCCCGTAGTCGCGCCAAACTCTTGGCCTTTTTCGCGCAAGTAACTGCCAGTTTCATCAAACAGTTCAGTTGGGAATGGACCAGCACCGACACGAGTAGAGTATGCTTTGATGATCCCCAAAACATAATCAACATAGCACGGACCTAAACCGGAACCTGTTGCAACGCCACCCGCGGTAGTGTTGGAAGAGGTCACATATGGGTAAGTACCGTGGTCAATATCCAACAATGTGCCCTGTGCACCTTCGAACATAACCAATTCATCTTTCTGAGTTGCTTTATACAACAAATCAGAAACGTCGACGACCATATCCGTCAAAATATCGGCAACAGCCATGATTTCATCTAGGGTTTTCTGGTAATCAACCGCCGGTTCTTTGTAGTAGTTAACCAGTTGGAAATTGTGATATTCGATAATTTCTTTCAGCTTAACTGCGAATGCTTCCTTATCAAACAAATCACCAACACGCAGACCACGACGAGCAACTTTATCTTCATACGCAGGGCCAATACCACGACCGGTTGTACCAATTGCTTTTGCACCACGCGCTTTCTCGCGGGCATTATCTAATGCAACATGGTATGGAAGAATAAGTGGACAGGCTTCTGAAATGAGCAGGCGCTCGCGAACAGGAATACCACGGGATTCTAATGCGTTCATCTCTTTCATCAGCGCATCAGGCGCTAATACGACGCCATTTGCAATAATACTGATAACATTTTCACGCAGGATCCCTGATGGGATTAAGTGGAGAACGGTTTTTTCACCGTTGATAACCAGTGTATGACCAGCATTATGGCCCCCTTGATAACGAACAACATACTTAGCTCGTTCAGTCAGCAAGTCGACGATCTTGCCCTTGCCCTCGTCACCCCATTGGGTGCCCAATACGACAACGTTCTTACCCATTTCAAAATTCACTCGGTTGCTTAAAAATGGATTCTAACATCTCATCCCACACCTTTCAGTAATTTTTATCACATCCGTTATTTTTGTTAGCCACCAGACATGACAAGGCCCGCCTGATGCGGGCCTTACTGAGTGATTCAAAACTCATTAGTGCTGAACCGCACGCTTTTCAGGTGCTTTCATATAGCGGAAGAAATCAGCTTCTGGGCTTAATACCAGAACATCTTTCCCGTCTTCACTAAAGCTTTTCTCGTAAGCACGTAAACTACGGATAAAGGTATAGAAATCTGGCGCTTGACTGAATGCATCAGCAAACAGTTTAGCGGTTTCCGCATCACCAGCACCACGCAATGTAAGCGCTTCACGCTCCGCTTTTGCACGGATTTCAATAACTTGCTTATCTGCTGCTGCACGCAGCTTTTCTGCTTCTTCCAAACCTTGTGAACGATGACGACGAGCTACCGCTTCACGCTCAGCGCGCATACGCTGGTAAATCGCTTCTGAAACTTCCAGTGGTAAATTGATTTGTTTGATACGCACATCAACAACTTCAATACCCAATGCCGCCATACTGTTCGGATTGATAGCAAGCTGTTTATCTGCCGTTTCTCGCTCTACACGCGCCGCCGCTGATGCAATAGCATCATCCGCTTCAGTTGTACTCGCTGTTTCTTTATCCGTTGTACCTTTGTTCAGCGCATCACGAACATCGGTGGTCAATTGACCACGGGAATCCGTTACGATACCACGAACATCCTTACGGCCAATCTCAGAACGCAGGCGGTCACTGAATTTACGCTTTAACAATACCTCTGCTTGAGAAATATCACCATTGCCGGTCGCCAGATAATAACGGCTGAAATCGTTAATCCGCCATTTCAGGTAAGAATCAACTATCAGGTCCTTATTTTCACTGGTCAAGAAACGGTCGGCTTGAATATCCATAGTCTGGATACGAGCATCCAGGGTTTTCACCGTTTCAACAAAAGGTATTTTGAAATGTAACCCCGGCTCATAAACAATCGGTTTATTTCCTGCATCGCGCAGAACCTTACCAAAACGCAGTACAATGCCACGCTGTCCTTCCTGCACGATAAATAGAGAGGCATAGAGTGCAACTAATACCGCGACAATAACAACGACTAATGATTTACGCATGATTATTATCTCCCTACCCTGATAATGTCATTACGCAGATTATCTGTTCGGTTATAATTCGCTCCCCGGCCTGAATTTGAAGGCACCGTTGGACGGGTACCCCGCAGGCCGGAAGCTACCGTATTATCTGATTGCACTGTTCCCTCTTTTTTAACACCAGAAACATCACCACGTAACATTTGTTCTAATGGCAATACCAACAAATTGTTATTGTGATCATTAACAATAATTTTGCGAGTACGGCTCAATACTTTCTCCATCGTTTCAATGTACAGACGTTCACGGGTAATCTCAGGTGCCTCTTTATACCTAGGCAGCATTTTGGCAAAGCCCGCCACTTCCCCCTGTGCTTCCAATACTACACGAGCCTTATAAGCTTTCGCCTCTTCAATGATACGTTGCGCATCACCTTTCGCACGTGGCAAGACTTCGTTCGAATAAGCCTCCGCTTCACGAATAGACTGCTGTTCATTCTCACGTGCAGCAATAACATCGTCAAAAGCAGCCTTGACTTCTTCTGGCGGACGAGCAGCCTGGAAGTTAACATCCAACAAAGTTATTCCCATGCGGTACGGAAGAATCGTCCTTTCCAACTCACGCTGAGTATCATCACGGACAATCATACGATTTGCCGTCAAGATTTTATCCATCGTATATTTACCAACAACACCACGTACCGCGCTATCTGTCGCCTGACGCAGGCTGTTATCAGGACTTGTCACGCTATAAAGATAAGCGGCAGGATCAGTCACACGATACTGCACGTTCATCTCCACGCGAACAACGCTTTCATCCGATGTCAGCATCACGCCAGAGGTTGCCAATTCACGAACAGATTCCACGTTAACTGGAACAACTTCATCAATGAATGTAGGTTTCCAGTTCAGACCTGGCTGCACAATATGGCTAAGTTTACCCAAACGGGTAACAACACCACGTTCTGTCTCTTTAATCGTATAAAAACCGCTAGCGGCCCAGATCACGACGACAACAGCAGCGACAAGGCTAACAATACGCCCGCCAAATTTTGCCCCTTGGTCAGAACCATTACCGCCCTTGTTCCCACCAAAACCCCCGAGTTTACTGCTCAGCTTACGGAACAGATCGTCGAGATCAGATGCCCCACGGTTTCGACTACTTTTGTTCCCGCCGGAATTGCCGCTTTTATTGCTGCTTCCCCACGGGTCGCGGTCTTGTCCGTTGTTCCCGGGCTGATTCCACGCCATGTTTTAGCTCCATTCTTTTATGATTGGTTTTTCAGGCCAAGAGCCTCTTATAAACAAGCCGACTCTCAATCACATAAGTTTTCTGATATTCACCTGACAGGCACATCAGACAACATAATCAAACAAATCCTGTTCTTGTTTGCATAGACGGCGCCAGTCAACAATCGGCATTCTCACTTCGATACCAACTTTACCGTCCTCTTCTATCCACTCTTTCTCTATTGCTTGCAGTTGATAGAAGCGGCTGCGTAAACGACCTGCTTCCGGAGGCAAACGCAATTCGTAGTGTGCAATTTCACCCGAAAGACGCTCCGTTAACGCTTGTAACAATAACGGGATACCTTTACCGGTTTGCGCAGACAGCCAAACTCTAACCGGTAAGTTATCTTCGTTGCGATCAATACGCGGCGTGAAGCTGTCCAGCATATCAATCTTATTCATCACCAACAGTACCGGAATTTCATGCGCTTCAATTTCTTCCAGTACGCTGTCGACAGCGGCAATATTTTCGTCGATGCGGCTATCCGCAGCATCAACAATATGCAGCAACAATGTTGCTTGCCGGGTTTCCTGCAATGTTGCTTTAAATGCCGCCACCAGATCATGAGGCAAATGACGGATAAAGCCAACCGTATCAGCCAATACCACCGTACCAACATCATTAACTTCAATCCGTCGCAACGTTGGGTCCAGCGTAGCAAACAATTGATCAGCCGCATAAACCTCAGCAGCCGTCATACGGTTAAACAAACTCGATTTACCGGCGTTGGTATATCCCACCAGTGAAACCGTCGGTATATCCGCTTTATTTCGCGCTTGACGCCCCTGTTCACGCTGTTTCTCAACCCGGCTCAGACGACTCAGGATCTGACGGATTTTATCCCGCAATAAACGCCGGTCCGTCTCAAGCTGCGTTTCCCCCGGCCCTCTCAAACCAATCCCACCTTTCTGACGTTCAAGGTGAGTCCATCCCCGGACAAGACGGGTAGAAAGATGACGTAGCTGCGCCAACTCTACCTGTAACTTCCCTTCGTGAGTCCGCGCCCGTTGGGCAAAAATATCCAGAATCACGCCGGTGCGGTCGATAACTCGACACTGACAGAGCCGCTCAAGATTGCGTTCCTGTGCAGGACTGAGTGCATGATTAAACAACACAACATCAGCACCACTAGCCTGTACCGCCTCAGCAATCTCTTCCGCCTTACCTTCTCCAACAAAATATTTCGGATGAGGGGCTTTCCTGCTCCCCGTGACAATTTGCACAGGAACTACACCAGCAGAAGTTACCAGTGATTCAAACTCACTGAGATTATCTGTGTCTTTATCCTGCGAGAAAAAAACATGCACCACAACGGCTTGTTCGCCGCCTTCATAACGTTCAAACAAAGGTGCGACCTCTCAGGCTGAGTAAAAAACTACAGGAAAAAACATAGGTAAAACCCCCTCCCTATGTTTTTCTTCATTCTATTACTGCTCTCAAACTTATTCAGTGCCATCACTTTCCTGTTGCGCTGCCGGAGCAGAAACGCCACCAGAATGATAATTACCTACGCTCGCCCCTACACTCGTATTGCTACTGTGATGAGAAACTGGGCGGGAAGGTACAACAGTAGAGATGGCATGTTTATAAACCATCTGGCTAACCGTATTTTTCAGTAAAATGACAAACTGGTCAAAAGATTCAATCTGACCCTGCAATTTGATGCCGTTGACCAAATAAATAGAAACCGGGACCCTTTCACGCCGCAATGCGTTCAGGAACGGATCTTGCAAAGATTGCCCCTTAGCCATTCTATATTTTCCTTATTTTGTTGTTTTTAACTAAGAACCTAAAGGTTCGAAAAAATGAACTACTCAAAAATTGCGCTTTGGTACTCATCAATTGTACACAATCAATAAACCTATGCACTAACAACCTGCATAACTGTGCTTAAAGCTTGCTCTGGTTGAGAACTATCCAACCAATGAACCGACTTCCAACCTCTGAGCCAAGTTACCTGACGCTTTGCCAACTGGCGCGTCGCACAAATACCGCGATAAATCATTTCATCGTAGTCAATTTCGCCGGAAAGATAAGACCACATCTGACGATAACCGACACAACGAATAGAAGGTAAATCCACATGCAAATCACGACGAGCATAAAGTGCTTTAACTTCCTCTTCAAACCCTGATTCAAGCATTTGATGAAAACGCGCTTCAATGCGTTGATGAAGGAGCTCACGTTTTGCCGGTGCAATAGCAAATTGATGAACACGATAAGGCAGCGATTCTCCTGACAATTTAGTCAGTTCAGTGAGAGTTTTACCTGAAATAAGAAAAACTTCCAGTGCCCGAGAAAGTCTCTGTGGATCATTAGGATGAATTCTTAACGCCGCCACAGGATCAATCTTCTGTAGTTGCTGATGCAATGCATCCCATCCTTGCTCTGCCGCCTGTTGTTCTATTTGTGCCCGAATAACCGGATTAGCAGAAGGTAAAGGCGACAAACCTTCAAGTAACGCCTTGAAATAGAGCATCGTTCCTCCCACCAGCAGAGGAATACGACCAGAAGCAGTAATTTCCGCCATCTCCTTCAATGCATCATGACAAAAATCAGCAGCAGAATAAGGTTGAGAAGGGTCCAGAATATTGATTAAACGATGAGGTGCCAACGCTTGCTCTTCGGTTGTTGGTTTGGCGGTACCAATATCCATTCCACGATAAATTAACGCAGAATCAACGCTGATCAGCTCCACAGGAAGATGCTGGCGTAAAGCAACAGATAAAGCTGTTTTGCCTGAGGCCGTCGGACCCATAACAAAAATTGCCGTTGGTAGATGTTGAGTTTTCTGATCACTCATGAGTAAGAGATGCCACCACTGCTTGTAAATCAATTAATTGTAATAACCCATCTGGTGGAGATTTTACCAGTTGTGGGCAAAGACGCTCAACATCAGCTAATAACTGCACCGCCTGAGCAACGTTCCACGTTCCATACTCACTGCCGATATGACGAGCAAGCCAGGTTACAACCTGTTCTGCCGATGCTGATGGCTGTTGTGCTAAATAACCTAGCAACTCAGGAATTAATTTAGGCAGATTTTGTTGACGTAATGGTAACGATACCGCACATAGTATCGCTTTTCCATGAGATACAGATGCTTCAATACCAAAAGAGCCCAATAAGTCACTATAACGATTTAAAGCATCAGCTTCCTCTTTACTAAGAGATAGTTTCAGCGGTATCAACAATGGCTGTGATTTCAGCCCTTGCTCTGTTGGTGTTAACTGTGCTTGTCTTAACCAGCGTTCAGCTACCGGCAAAGATAACAACCCAATTCCCAATGGAGATTCAATCAGAGCATAACATGGTGAATATATGCTCAATACCTTACCAAAACTATGATTGCTATTTTTAACCTGAACAAGAGCAGAAGTGACCTTTTCTGCCATAACCGGAGCGGTTCTTGCTGGAAACAGCTCCCTTTTTTCTTCAGGTTCAGACTGCATCAGTTTCTGATATACCTCACCCTGACGTTTCTGATAATGATCTCCATGATATTGGCGATTTTCACCACCGCGAGAGCCCCCCATATTCCCTTTACTTGACAAAACCTCTTTTGGTGATGATGTTGCCACAGATGTCGCATTGTTTTGCCGAGAAAAATGATTTCCCCCTGCTGATGGCCGGTTTTCCGGCTCCCAGGCTGGCGCAGGTTCACAGCAAGCCATATCCAGTTCGGCGCCGCTTCCGCGCTGTTTCAATACGGCGGTTACACCCTGATAGATAAAATCATGTACCAAACGGGCTTGATGGAAGCGAACTTCATGCTTCGCAGGATGCACATTCACATCCACTTGATGTGGATCAACCTCCAAATATAAAACATAAGCAGGCTGTTGTTCTCCTCGGAGCAAATCTTGATAAGCCTGACGGATAGCATGATTAATTAAGCGATCACGCATCATACGCCCGTTTACATAACAATATTGAATATCGCCACTCGCCTCAGTATTCATCGGGTCAACAACCCATCCTTTAATCGATAAATCGCCGTGCTGCCAGGAAAGAGAAAGTGCCCGTTGCATAAAAGCGGTACCACAAATGGAGGCCAACCGCCGCTCATACTGCGATTCATCTTTTGCCGGCCGGTATTGGCGCACCAATTTACCGTTATGATGCAAATTGATTAATACATCCAAACGCGCCAACGCAATGCGTCTAACGACTTCATCAATATGACCAAATTCCGTTTTTTCTGTTCGCAGAAACTTGCGCCGCGCGGGGGTGTTATAAAAGAGATCCAATACTTCAACAGTACTGCCTACTGGATGTGCTGCCGGCTTTACGGTCACTGCCATATCCCGCCCTTCCGCGTAAGCTTGCCAGGCTTCATGCTGTTCTTCAGTACGGGAAGTTAATGTCAGACGCGAAACTGAGCTGATACTAGCCAGCGCCTCTCCACGGAATCCCATACTGATAATGGCTTCCAAATCATCAAGGGTAGCAATCTTACTGGTAGCATGACGAGCCAGCGCTAGCGCAAGATCCTGATGGTTGATGCCACAGCCATTATCACGGACACGAATAAGTTTTACTCCACCGCGCTCAATTTCAATATCAATACGGCTAGCGCCAGCATCAAGGCTATTCTCCACCAACTCTTTTACTACTGATGCAGGGCGTTCTACGACTTCGCCAGCCGCAATTTGGTTTGCTAATTGAGGAGGTAAGATCTTGATCGCCATATTTAACCTTTACTTCTTGGCTGTTTCAGGTACAGCCTGTAATGGATTTGCTAGAAAATAGTTGCGCAACCCCCGATGGATAGCACTTGCTAGCTTATCCTGAAAATCATTGGAACCCAGTAATGCTTCTTCAGCCGAGTTACTGATAAATCCTGTTTCCACCAAAATTGAAGGAATATCTGGTGAACGTAACACACCTAAGCTAGCATGTTCTGGCGAACGTTTATGTAATAAACCGACCTTGCGCAATTCACTCAAAACCTGTACTGCAACGTTATAGCCCACCCGCTGGGAGTGGCCGAATTGCAAATCCAGCACCGCCTGGCTTAGATAAGGATCAGCACCATTTGCCAAGGCATTACCTGCACCACCCAGTAACTCAGACTGTTTCTCATGCTGTTCAAGCCAATTACCCAATTCACTGTTTGCACGCTTGTTTGACAGCACCCAGACAGAAGCACCACGCGCACTGCGATTAGGAGCGGCATCCGCATGAATAGAAATCAGCATATTTGCGCTATGTTTACGTGCAACCTCAGAACGACCAGCAACAGAAATAAAATAGTCTCCATTACGGGTCAAAACGGGTTTGAACATAGGATCATTGCGTAACAATGCTTCAAGTTTGCGCGCTACACTGATAGTCACATTTTTCTCTTTCAATCCACGTTGCCCAATCGCACCGGGGTCTTGACCACCATGTCCTGCATCAATAGCGACAACTACCCGCTGACCGCCCTTAGAAGTTGCTTGCAAAGCAGCCTGTTTTGTCGTCTGCAATTTGCTGTTAGTAAGTGATAGCTTACCTGTAGCAGCTTGTGAACTCTCTCTAAAAATAGACTTGCCAGTAGATACCCCAGAGGCCCGCAGGGTAAAAATCACCCGATATTCACTATCCGATTGCTGCACTATAGAGTTGACTTTAACTTTATTATTTAGTTCAAATACAATGCGTTTTTTTTGTCGATCAGGTGCCTGGCTGGAACGGATTTTCCTCACTAAATCCTGCCCCGGTAGATTCATAGGTAAACCAACAATTTTTTCTGTTTGATGGATATCTACCACTAAACGCTCTGGCGAATGCAATGGAAAAAAACTGTAATTAGGGCGACCACCGGAAAAAACCATTGTCACTTTAGATTCATTTATGCTGTTACTGACGTGAATATTGGATAAAGTCGCCGCAGTGGCGGTTGTTACCACTAAACTGCTCATCATAATAAACAACCAGCACATTATCATAAAACTGATCTGCCATTTCTTTATCATTTTTGCGACTAAAGGACACATCATGGTCGGGTGATCCCTTATAAATATTTCAAATTATCTAACAGGCTCTCACCATATTTAGACAAAGCAATAAAATGTGCCAGTCTCCCTTCGGACTGGTAACTCAAATGTAATTCAATATCTGCATCCGGTAATACGCCTTCTCCTTGCTGAGGCCATTCCACCAGACAAATGGCATCTTGATGGAAATAATCACGTATTCCCATAAATTCCAGCTCTTCCGGATCTGCCAATCGGTAAAGATCGAAATGGTAAACCGACCTCGGTGTTAAAGCATAAGGCTCAACCAAAGTATAAGTTGGGCTTTTTACATGCCCTTTATGACCCAGGGACTGCAAAAAACCACGGCTAAACGTAGTCTTACCGGCACCCAAATCACCATATAAATAAATTACACTACCACTATTACAGGCAGCAGCAACCGCGCTTCCAAGAGAAACTGTCGCATCTTCATCTTTAAGTGATAAAATAAGTTCTTTCATCGAATAATATCTGTTGTTTTATTAATTCATCAGCTAAAACGATAACCCTAACACACTTCTATTATCAACATTTAACATCTTCTGCTCAGTTTCATTATCAAACCCACTATTTTTGGGCTGAAACAAATTATGCTACACTGCAACACCTTGCAGTATAAGCCGATTTCCACCATGACAACGCCTCTCGATCTTAATCTTTTAGCCGTCAACATCAAACAATGGGGTCTTTCTCTTGGTTTCCAACAAGTTGGCATTTGCGATACCGATTTATCCGTGGAAGAGCCAAAACTTCAGGAATGACTGGATAAACAGTATCACGGGGAGATGGCATGGATGAAACGCCATGGCATGATGCGTGCTCGCCCGGATGAACTTTTTCCAGGGACATTGAGAGTTATTAGCAAAAACCTATCCTGTGTGACGATGGCAAAGATGCGCCGGAAAAGCCGGGCGTTATCACCCGCGTGACAGGATGTGATATGGGTTTATCTCACTATCTTATCCAGTCGACTGGAGAAAAGGTCAATAACCCGCATCACCTTATCAACACCACCCGTAACCTGCGTCGAAAGCAGAAATCGCTGTCCCGCAAACAAAAGGGCAGTGCTAACCTCAGCAAGGCCCGTTTACGTCTGGCGGCAGTCCATGAGCGGATAGCCCATGCCCGGTTTGTCATGTCGAACATGACCGCGATATCAATGCGGCGATCAACATCCAGCGCAAGGGCATACTGGAATTACAGGCGGCGGGACTCGTCGTTTCTGCCCACGGAGGCCAGCGTAAATCCGTCATAAAGACGGTGGCGGCCTGAGAAGTGGGAAGCCTTGCCATTTTTTACGGCGAGGAGTCGTCACAGCGATAACCAAGGGCTTGCCCAGAGATGCTTAATTATTAGCCATCTTTATGACGTATAAAAAGATTCAGATAATTTTCCTGTGAATAAAATAAAAACCCCTTGTTGATCAATGCTCAAAAAAAGCGCAAGTGATCAATGTGATATTTCTTAACAAAGGATCATTCCGAAAAATTATCAATAAGTTACAAAATAAATACTCATTTTGTAACATTCAAAGTCAGAAAAATTCAAATGCAACAGCCTGTGGATAAGTCTGTGTGATAATTTTAAAGCATCGAACTTATTTACCGGGAAACCAACTTCCGGGCTGTGGATAAAAAATAGAAATCTGTACTGCGAGGATATAACCTAAAAATCAAATCAAAGTAAGTGAGTACAACCATTGAGGAAGAAACTTAGAGCGGGAAGTAAATCCTTCGAATATCAGCTAATTCATTGATTCAAAAGAGATTTTACCCATGCCTCATTGACGAAAGGAGTGCATTATGTACTACCTCAAAAAGTTTGGCAAGCAGAAGTTGAAAAAATATTTTGCAATTATAAGGATAATACTTTCTTCACCCCTATAAATACCACCCGCTGAACTGAGCACAATCGGAATATAAAGCTGGCTACCGATGTCGAAAAAGACAAAGAATCTACAACCAAACAATACCCCTTTAGGCATAAACATCACACAACATCGATCAAGCCAGCGCACAGATTCAAACATTCAGCCAAAGCCTTCACTTGATCCACTGTTATTGCAATGAGATTCTTTTTACTCGATCAAGAAGGATCTGAATAACCATGAGGAATCAATAAGCAAGCAATTTTCATGTGCGCCAGCCATATTGGATATCGCACATCTATTGCATGCAGATAACAGTAAGATAACTCACTAGCAATGAGGATTAAAGAATGAAAAGATTTACCAAAATTGCAGTAGGTTTTCTAGCGTTAACCACGGCTCAGCTCTCCTTTGCCGCTACCAGCATGTGGTCACAAACGAGCCGTGCCCCAAATGTTTATGCTGCCGGTTACACCAACTCAAATTTCTTTACCACGCCCTCTTCGGTACCGACAAGGGCAACTATTACGACAGTATCTTGGAATATCGGTTTATATAGCAATGGTGCGACAACTCAGACTTTCAGCGTTTGTTATACCCCACGATATTCATCCACCCCATCGCAATGCCTGGATGTCTCCGGTGCCCTAAATAGCACCACAAATGCCTTTAGCGGCCATGATGCCAAAGGTTCCTTTAGAATTAGCGGGATTCTCAACGGAGGTACTTACCCCGTTTACCCGTCCCATTACAATATGATCAAAGTTGATTATCAGTATTAAGCAATCCGACCTGAAGCCTCATGGCCTCAGGTCATTGATAGGAAAGTTACTTTAGACAATTCTTTTACGTTTTAAGCACAATATGTGCTAATGGAAGGACGTAGCGTGCTATAAAGCTGAGATCATTCACTGACGAGTTCCCTGGAAGCCAGGGAGACAGCCGAACTCACCATGCGAAATTTTTTAGTCGCCAATGCGATAAATGCTTTAGTGGCTGGTGACGATTGACGTTCATCAAGCACAGCCAACCCGACATGTCGTTTCACCTTTGGATTCAGCGCTTTCTTGACATAGTGAACATCACGAGCCGGCGGCAGAGATGACTCGGCAACAATCGTCACCGCATCCCCACGTTCAACCGTAGCCAAAGTACTTAACAATTGAGACGTCCGATAGCGAATATTAGGTTGCAATCTTGCCGATAAAAAAAGCCTGGAAACCAATTCAGCCGATCCGGCTTCTGTCAATGCGAATGGTCCAACACACAGATCTTTCAACGTCACCGTATCCTGCAATACCAAAGGATGATCTACCGGCAACAAAGCCACCATCTGGTCTTCAAGAATCGGATAAGTGTCGAATTGATCTTCCGGCAAGGTCACAAATCCCACATCCACGCGCCTATCCATAAGCCATTGCACTACCTGTCTATCTGGCCCCTCATCAATATGGACCTCAATGCCGGGGTAAAGTCTGCGATAATCGGCCAGTACCGTTGGCAACAGCCACAAGGATGAAGTCGGTCCAAACGATCCAATTCGCAACGTACCTCGTTTCATTCCCCGAGCATCCGCGGCCTCTTGCCGCATGGTCTCAGCCAGACCAAGAATGGCCTGGGCTTTTTGTAGCAGACTTTCTCCTATATCTGTCAGTTCGACAGCTCCTTGATGCCGATGCAGTAGCTCTACGCCAAGCTCCTGTTCAAGGAGTCTGATGGCATGGGAAACCCCAGACTGAGAGATCTTGAGCTGGGCCGCAGCTAAGGTAAAGCCCTTCCGTTCAGCAACAACAGCAAAAATTTCGAGCTGGGTTAAAGTCATTATCTCCCCCTTGAGTAATCACTCATTTCCGCATGATCATACATCTGAATAAGTATATGCAATGCGGATATAAAACAATAGGCGAAGCATGCTCGCCGAGCGCTCAACCGAGTTTCCAAACCATAATTAATTAAAAAAGGGGATTTTATGAGTTACCAATGGCCTTCAGATGGCTCATCTTCCATATGGCCGGAGATAAACAGCATGTTCTTATCCCTCCGTGGATTTTCAGACGAATTTATTCCCATGAATGACACTCAGCGAACCTACAAAAAACTCCTGATGGGATTTGATGCCATCACCTCTTGCGAGATGAAAGAGCTTTATAAATTCAAAATCACATTAACTCAAATGAACGAGCACGACCTCTCTCTCCCTGAGCTTTGTCTTATCCATAAGGCATTCAGCGCATGGGTAAAATTTGATTACGAAAACGCGAGATCGCTTCTGACCCAACATATTCGAGCATACCCATCGGATATTATCGCGCTCTTCTTCATTCACATGCTTGATTTCTGCACTGGCAAAACAACCAACCTAAGGTCTCTTCTACTTTATTGTGACGAACACATTCCTGGCACTCACTACCTCTACCCATATTATCTTTCCATAAAATCATTCGTCCTTTGTGAAGCTCAATGTTTTGATGATGCCTTAGCGGTTGGTTTTAAGTCTGTTAAATTAATGCCGGACAATATCTATGGCATTCATGCTGTCGCACATGCCTTGCATGAGCTAGGTCGATGGAAAGAACTTTGCCACTTCCTGACCAATTGCAAAGAACATTGGATAACCAACGCCGGAATGGGAATGCATGTATACTGGCATCTCGCCATTGCGTATGAACGATCCGATGAAATCACGCTGGCATTGCAAGCTTTTGATGAATTATATGCGCTAAAAGACAATCCATTTGCTAAACAAGATTTGGACGCCGTAGAATTCTTGTGGCAGCTTAGGCTCAAATCTGCCGACGCTAAGTTCCAACCAATATGGGAGCGTCTTGCCGTCCTTTGGACAGGCAGCATCAGCTCATCCACCTCTTACTTCCACAAGATACATGCAGCACTTGCTTTTTCTGCAACAAATCAGTCTTTTCTTATTGAAAAGCTGATTGCGGAAAGCGATGGATTTGGCATCGAACCAGACACACATTCCACAGGGATAGACGTCCTTAAAGCGATCTTACTATTCACATCTAGACACTACGAAGAGTGTTTAAGCAAACTCCGTCTCAGCTATGAGAAATGGCCATTATTGGGAGGTAGCCGTGCTCAACGTGAAATATTGGAACAGACTATGGAATACGCCGCCTTGAAAGCATCTTCCACCCTATAAATTGCGATATTGACAAACATGAAAAGCAACCACGCATCAACGCAGTCGGTCAACAACTACTCAACCTATATCAAGCTGTCTCTTGTGGCTATCATCTGGGGAGGAACATTTGTTGCAGGTCGATACATTTCTGTCGAGACACCGCCCTTGCTATCAGCAAGTCTCAGATTCATTCTTGCGGGCATGACGTTAACTATCTTCCTCATTTTATCAGGAAAGATGTTCGTCAAGATTAGCCTATCTCAGTTATTGAAAATCACTGGACTTGGCCTCTGCGGAATATACACCTACAACCTGTTCTTCTTTTATGGTCTGCATCACACAACCGCATCCAGAGCTTCACTTATCGTGGCACTGAATCCAGCAGTAATGGCGATTTTCTCATATCTCTTTTATAAGGAAAGACAATCGCCATTGAAAATACTGGGAATTATTCTTTGTCTGCTTGGTGCAATGATCGTGATTTTTAGCAAAACACCACAACTGACGGTGGGAGAAGAGGGTAACTGGTTGGGTGACAGCTTGATCTTTGGCTGTGTTTTAAGCTGGGTTGCTTATAGCGTCTTCTGCAAGAACATTGTGAACCAAATCGGCCCGCTACATACCGTTACATACTCCATCCTGGCAGGCGCGATCATGCTGACAGCAACGGCCATTTTCACAGAGCAAATGAGTTTATCTGCAATACATACATTGCCCATAACTGATCTCTACAGCTTACTTTATCTCGGTGCAGTAGGTTCAGCGGTGGCCTACATCTGGTATTACGACGGAATCCAAAGAATTGGTTCCACTCGCTCTGGCGTATTCATTGCGCTTAACCCTTTGACCGCGGTATTGCTCGGCGCAGTACTATTAGACGAGAAATTAACATTCCCAATGTTCATCGGCGGTGCGCTTGTAATCGGAGGTATTTTGATCTGCAATAAGAGATCAACCGATAAAAAACTTATTCCACACAAATCTAAACCTGGAATCAACCATATGGTGAAAACAAAGAGTTACAGGAGATAAGCCAGAAATTTCCCCCTATCGACGCTTTGGTACAGAACAAAAGCGTCTATGCTTACAGAAATCTGATGGCAAGCCCGATTTCTGAACTTACCATTATTGACTTTTTATAGTCTATATTTGGTCTTTTTTGATGAGAAGGATTCTATGCGTTATTCAGAGAACAGATTAAGCCTATCTGCTACCTTAAAGCCAATGCAGCCAAGATAATGACGACACTCATTGAGTTCCACTCACCGATGATTATTACGCAAAATGGCGAAGCAAAAGTGGTGATTCAGGAAACTATGGCATTGTTAAAAATTTTGGCTTTAGGGAAACAACAGGTTAAAGCGAGCGAAATTACACTGGTAAAAGATGTGGTTCAACGTTTAAAGAATAAAGGGAAGTTCGCCTAATGCCATATTATGTCGCGCTGACTAGAAATCCGAAGCGATTTAGAGGATATTTATGATTACCAATGGTCGGAGGGATATGCAAACCCTGCTTACTCACCCCGGTTGCTAAATGGCTAGATTTTCTCTGCATATGTCACATTATCAAATAATTTATTCAATCCACACACAGTGCCGAACAATGAATGTTAAGCTCACAAGTTAAAGACAAAAAATCTAAATAGCCCAAACAATGCTTAAAACATCATGCAACGAATTATTGCGTGAAAACAGATTTAAAAAGGGAGTTTCTAAGTTATCGGCATGAAAGGAAGACTTGGAGCGGGAAACGAGACTCGAACTCGCGACCCCGACCTTGGCAAGGTCGTGCTCTACCAACTGAGCTATTCCCGCATTACTGACTGGTGATAACCTGAAATAATATACTAATCCTAGGAAATCAATTGCGAATCTAAACTTGGAGCGGGAAACGAGACTCGAACTCGCGACCCCAACCTTGGCAAGGTTGTGCTCTACCAACTGAGCTATTCCCGCGTCACCGATTGGCTAACGATAGCCAGAAATAACATACTGATTCCAAATCAAAATTTGGAGCGGGAAACGAGACTCGAACTCGCGACCCCGACCTTGGCAAGGTCGTGCTCTACCAACTGAGCTATTCCCGCATATCTTTTAGTATGCCATCCATACCTTATGAAATTCTTCATCGGTATGGGGAGCGCATTATACGAAAAATCGTTGCGCTCGCAAGCCCTTCAACGCAAAAAAACAAACTTTTCGGCCAAATGACGATTTAAACATCAACATAGATTAATTAATCGTCATACTGAGCTTGCGTTATCAAACCAGCTAAAACTTTCTGGCTTACAGTTGAATAAAATGTTCCCGATAATAGGCTAATTCAGCAACTGATTCACGGATATCATCCAGCGCCTGATGAGTATTCTGTTTCTTAAACCCAGCGAGGATTTCCGGCTTCCAGCGACGAGCTAATTCTTTAAGTGTACTGACATCCAGATAGCGGTAATGAAAGTAAGCTTCCAATTCTGGCATATAGCGGAACAAGAAACGCCGATCCTGACTCACACTGTTACCACAAATGGGAGAAACACCTGCCGGAACCCATTTTTCTAAAAATTCAATCGTCGCCTTCTCTGCCTCACGATCATCAATTTTACTGGCTTTAACACGTTCAACCAACCCACTGCCCGTATGGGTGCGCACATTCCATTCATCCATCAGAGCAAGTTGTTCATCAGACTGATAAACCGCAATGACAGGCCCTTCAGCCAGGATATTCAAATTTGCATCGGTGACAATTGTCGCAATTTCAATAATGCGATCCCGCTCTGGATCTAAGCCCGTCATTTCTAGATCTATCCAGATAAGATTGTGCTCACTTTTTGACATGTTATATCCTAGATTGGAGAGAGAGTTATTATTAATGGTGTATCATAGCGCTTTTAAGCAATAACAGCGATAAATGTGGAACAAGTGAGGTTCGGTGGCTAAGCATAAACTATCCAAAGGCCAGCAACGGCGGGTACAGGAAAATCATCAGCGCAGGCTGAAAAGACAGGATAATAAACCTGAAATGGATGATAGTCAGTTAGGTGAACCTCAGGAAGGGCTAGTTATCAGCCGTTTCGGCCAACATGCTGATGTCGAGGCAGAAGACGGTTCTATACAACGTTGTAATATTCGCAGAACTATCCGCTCATTGGTAACCGGCGATCGAGTGGTATGGCGTCCTTCGCTGCAAACCCAAGTAGATGTTAAAGTGAATGGTATTGTTGAAGCCGTTCACGAACGGACTTCCGTACTTACGCGGCCTGACTATTATGATGGTATTAAACCTATCGCCGCCAATATTGATCAAATAGTGATTGTGTCAGCCATTCTTCCTGAACTGTCACTCAATATTATCGATCGCTATCTTGTTGCCTGTGAAACATTGGGCATTGAACCGTTGATTGTATTGAATAAAATTGATCTTTTGGACGAAGAAAGCCGTGCATGGGTCAGCGAAATCATGTCCACATACCACAACATTGGTTACAGAGTATTGAAACTCTCAAGCCATACTGGCGAAGGTATGGAAGAATTAACGAAGATGCTCGCAGGTCGAATCACTATTTTTGCCGGTCAATCTGGTGTGGGTAAATCAAGTTTACTCAATACACTCTTGCCGGAAAGTGAAGCAGAAATCTTGGTCAATCAGGTTTCAGATGTTTCCGGTTTAGGTCAACACACCACAACAGCATCCCGTCTTTATCATTTCCCTCATGGCGGTGATGTTATTGATTCTCCTGGTGTTCGAGAGTTTGGCCTGTGGCATTTAACACCGGAGCAGATAACTCAGGGTTTTATCGAATTCCGTGATTATCTGGGCAGTTGTAAATTCCGTGATTGTAAACATCGGGATGATCCAGCGTGTGCGTTACGCAAGGCAGTGGAAGACAATGAAATAAATCAAGAACGTTTTGAGAATTATCACCGTATTCTCGATAGCATGGATCAAATTAAGCCACGCAAGACTTTTACAGATAACGATAGCTAACTGACATCAAATGAAAGGACAGGTACAATAACCCCCTTTTGTCTAATTTTGCCAATAGAATCCAAGAGGTTGACGTGCTGGATAACATTAAAATCAGGTTGCACTATTTACTGCCTAAACAGGGAATAACTCATCTAGCTGGCTGGTTTGCCAACAAAAAAGCTGGCTGGTTTACTCAACTGGCAATCAAGGCGTTTGCCCGTGTTTATAAAGTGGATATGAATGAAGCGAAAGCGCCTGAGTTTTCAGCATACACCACATTCAATGAGTTTTTTATCCGCCCATTAAAAGATGATATTCGCCCAGTTGTCAGCAATGAACACCAATTAGCTCTACCTGCTGATGGTACTATCAGTCAGTTAGGCAATATCCGAACATACCAGCTCCTTCAAGCCAAAGGACATCACTACACACTTGAAGCTCTACTCGCCGGCAATCACCAATTGGCAGAGATATTCCGTGATGGGCAGTTTGTAACGACTTACTTATCACCTAAAGATTATCACCGTGTACATATGCCTTGCGATGGATTACTGAAAGAGATGATCTATGTCCCAGGCGATCTATTCTCTGTCAATCCATTGACTGCTGCCAACGTGCCAAATCTGTTCGCTCGTAATGAAAGAGTCATCTGTCTGTTTGAGACTCAATTTGGGCCCATGATACAGATTCTGGTTGGTGCAACTATCGTCGGCAGTATTGAAATGGCTTGGTGTGGTACGGTTACACCACCACGGGAAGGTATTATCAAACGCTGGACTTACCCCGAAGCCGGCGCAACTGGCACAATTTCTTTAAAGAAAGGTGAAGAAATGGGGCGTTTCAAATTGGGTTCTACCGTCATTAACTTGTTTGCACAAAATCAGATACAGTTAGCCGGGCATTTAAGCAGTGGCTCAACAACCCGCATGGGTGAACTGTTAGCCCAAGCTATCATGCCTGACGAACCCACTGACAACATAAGCTAATCCCTTGCCAAGGAGAGCCCTTTATCGTGCGCCTGATTATCAGCTTACTGCTTAGCCTGATCATTATTAATCCGGTTCTTGCTGCGATTCCACTTGATGAGAACCAGCTCAAACAAGAACTGAAACAAATCGAATCCAGCAAAAACCCGCAGGATGCAGAAGTTACTCAGGCGTTGCAAGGCGCTCTCAATTGGATTGCCGATACTAAATCAGCTAACGACAGAACACAAAAGTATCAGACCGCCATTGATGATTTTCCTAAAATAACGAAAGAACTTCGTCAAAAATTACTTACTGAAAGTGATACTCCCCGCCCAATTCCTGCTAACCAACCCATAGCAAGCATTGAGCAACAGATCATTCAAGTCAGCAGTCGGTTGCTAGAACAAGGGGGGCAATTACAGCAAGAACAGGACAAAGGACGGGAAATCAGTGACTCTCTCGTACTATTACCGCAACAACAATCAGAAGCACGACGCTTGCTAACTGAAGCATCTTCTCGCCTGCAATCATTAGGAACACCCTCCACCCCATTAGCAGAAGCTCAATTTGCCTTAGCCCAAGCCGAAGTCAATGCCCACAAAGCGACAGTCAATGAACTCGAAATAGCTCAACTTTCTGCGAATAATCGACAGGAAATTTCCCGTATGCGGGTTGAACTGTTCAAAAAGCGATATCATCGACTTGATCTTGAACTGCAACAACTCCGTAGCCAACTTAATGCACAACGCCAGCAAAAAGCAGAATTAGCCCTAGAACATACCGAGATGCTGGCGGAACAAAGTGATCAGCTACCAAAATTTCTGCTTGATGAATTACAACTGAACCGGAATTTATCTCAGGAATTAAATCAACAAGCACAACGAATGAATGTCATCGGCTCAAAGCAACGCCAAGCCGCCAGTGATATTATTCAGGTCCGGCAAGCATTGAATACTATTCGTGAACAGGCACAATGGCTCGGTGGCTCTACAACACTCGGAGAAGCGCTCCAAACTCAGCTTGCCCGTTTGCCTGACATGTCTAAACCACAGCAACTTGATCGGAATATTGTCAAATTCAGGGTCGATAGGCTGAAATACGAAGACATGCTGGAGCAGCTACAAAAAGACACAAAACCCGTACAGAAAAGCAACGTTGCGTTAACTGCTGAACAAGAGAGGATTTATGATTCTCTTACCCGCACCCGCAAAGAATTACTTAATTCATTATTATCTGGTTACGACAGTGAAATCCTTGAATTGACCAAACTGAAAGTCGCTACCAGTCAGCTAAATGATGCGCTAACCGAAGTTAAAGAGGCCACACACCGTTATCTATTCTGGGTCGCGGATGTTAACCCCATTTCGCTCAATTACCCAATTAGTGTTGTGCAGGATCTGACCCGTCTATTATCGCTGGATACCTTCTCTCAGTTAAGCGGCGCTCTAATAGTCATGCTGACCACTCAGGATACGCTGCTGTATCTGCTTGGAACCCTATTCCTGGTTATATTCAGCGTCGGTTCTCTCCGCCATTATCATGCATTCCTTGAACGCGCGAGTAACCGTATCGGCAAAGTCACCTATGATCACTTTTCCCTCACTTTACGTACCGTATTCTGGTCGGTTGTGGTCGCGTTACCTTTGCCCATGCTCTGGTCCGCCATTGGCTATGGGCTGCAAAGCGCTTGGCAGTATCCTATGGCGACAGCTATTGGTTATGGTGTCAGTGCTACGACGCCCGTATTATGGATCTTCATACTAAGTGCCACTTTCGCCCATCCCAATGGGTTATTCATTGCCCATTTTCGTTGGCCGGAAGAACGTGTTAAACGGGCTTTACGATTCTACCAACTATCTATCTTTGCTATTGTGCCGTTGGTCATGGCATTGATAACGTTTGAACATTACAGTGATCGAGAATTTTCTTCCACACTCGGTAGGCTCTGCTTCCTCGTCCTGTGCATCTCCTTAAGCCTGATCACTAACAGCTTGAAACGGGCAAAAGTCCCGCTCTATCTGGATAAAAATGGCTACGGCGAAAATGTTATCAATATTGCTCTCTGGTGGATTTTACTCTCTGCGCCGATAGTCGCAGCGCTAGCTTCCATACTCGGGTATTTCAGCACATCACAAGCATTGCTAGGGCGTTTAGAGACTTCCGTTGCTATCTGGTTCTTCCTACTGGTTATTTACCATATTATCCGCCGTTGGATGCTGATTCAGCGACGCCGGATCGCTTTTGACCGGGCAAAACAGCGACGGGCGGAAATTCTGGCCCAACGCGCCAAAGGAGAAGACGACTCAACAGGTTCAAGCAGTATCGAAGGCGCCATTGAAGTTGAGGAACCCATTATTGATCTGGATGCAATCAGCGCCCAGTCACTGGGATTAATCCGTTCAATTCTGACTCTGCTTGCCTTGGTTTCACTCATTTGGCTCTGGTCTGAACTTCATTCCGCTTTCTCATTTCTAGAAAATATCCGACTGTGGGATGTCACCACCACAATAAACAATGTAGAAACTGTTCAACCCATCACCGTAGGTTCTGTCTTGATTGCTATCTTGGTGATTATTATCACCACTCAACTGGTGCGTAACCTGCCCGCGCTGCTTGAGTTGGCCCTACTACAGCATTTGGAACTTACGCCAGGTACCGGCTTCGCCATCACCACACTCACCAAATACACCATTACTTTGATTGGGGGTTTAGTGGGTTTCTCCCTGATTGGTATTGAATGGTCAAAATTGCAATGGCTTGTCGCTGCGTTAGGGGTTGGATTAGGTTTTGGTTTACAGGAAATCTTCGCCAACATCGTTTCTGGCCTGATGATATTGTTTGAAAAACCCATTCGTATCGGAGATACCGTGACTATCCGCAACCTGACCGGTAGCATCACCAAGATCAATACACGGGCAACAACCCTGTCAGACTGGGACAGAAAAGAGATCATTGTTCCTAACAAAGCCTTTATTACCGAGCAATTTATTAACTGGTCATTATCTGACACCATCACCCGTGTCGTGCTGACAATTCCTGCGCCGGCAGAAGCTAGCAGTGAAGAGGTCACCCAAATCCTGTTAACCGCGGCTAAACGCAGTTCTTTGATTCTTGATAACCCGACACCTGAAGCCTATCTGGTTGATCTTCAACATGGTATTCAAATATTTGAATTACGTATTTATGCTGCTGAAATGGGGCATCGCATGCCTGTTCGTCACGAAGTCCATCAGCTTATTTTGCAAGGATTCCGCGAACACGGCATTACTCTGCCATTCCCGCCATTTCAGGCGAGTATTGATGTGGTTGGTCGGGATATTCGCAGTGCGACAACAAATAGATCAGGCCGTAATCCACCACGTCAACCGGGTAGTTTGTAAAAAGATAATGAAGCACTGAGCATCTGTACTTGGATCAACTCACCCTATTTCAGGCAAAATATGGCCTTTTACCGCCATCCTATGCTTGAAATAGGCTTTGCGAAGCAATTAATGTCGCGCCACAAGAGGTTTTCATTCCCTCCAGCGCATACATTTGTCCATTGGAGCTGACTATTTTAGGCGTCCCTTCCACAATGGTTTGATTGCCACCACATTTTGGACAGGATACCGCATCCCCAACCCGAGCCGCTTTCTTCCCTAACACATCAAAGCCTCCATCACCGGCTAACACCTTGCCACCATGCGAAGTCGAATCACCGACCAAAATAATAGGACGTGACATATTTCCCTACATTAACTAATAATTAAATATTAATTTCAGCTTCCAACATCTGGCTATCATGACGCCATAACTTGATTAAAGAAAACTTATCTAAATAAAACTCATTGAAATAAATTACATAATTATGTTAATTGAACACCTAAAAAATTTACCTTATTAACTGTTTGAAACAAAAAATTACACATAATTAAATTATCAACCTTGATATCCATCAGCTCAAAATATAAATTTACATTAATATTTGATCGAAAAAAAGACAAAGGTGGATATGAAAAATTTTGAGGACTTCTATAGGGAAGCACTTTCACAAATAAAGCATGATCTGCGCAACGCGGCGCAAGAGCATCCACACCTAGCTCCGTTTACCCCCGAATCCGGCGACCCAGATATTCTCCGCGTACTGGAAGGTTTTGCGCTTATCACTGCCGGTCTTCAACAAAAAATTAATGATGGTTTCCCGGAAGTCGTCAACCCGCTTCTACGAAAAGTATGGCCGATACCTTTACATCCGATCCCGTCAACCAGCATTGTCCAGTTAGATATTCAACCGGGCAGCATGACTGAAACCACCAACATTGCCAAAGGCAGTGAAATTTCCGCCATACAGCAGAACCAATCCATTACATTCAGAACCACTCAAGATATCAATATTGAACCCATCACTTTGGTCCATAAAACGCTGACACACAGCGGAGACAAAAGCCTGATATCACTGACCTTTCAATATCATGGGCAAACTCCCCACTGGAAGACAGGGCAAATCTCACTTTTTCTCGGAGAAGATCAAAAACTGGCGTCTTTACTGACCAAATACATAGATCAATCGCTGAACAAAACTTATCTGAAAACATCCCTAAAAGAGACGAAGATGTGGCTGGCTATTGAGATCGCTCCACGCCTGAAAGAAAACTTGGTCCTGCCAAGACCACATGACTATTTCTGGCCGTTGCAGGTGTTATACGAATATCTCTATCTGCCACATATTAATGATTTTATGTCATTTGATTTATCGAGGGAAATTGCTGAGCTCCCTTTGGGAGAGGATAAGCAATTTACCATTATTCTAGAATTTGACTGTAATATTCCCATCGAGGATATTACCCCCGCATTTATTCCCCATTGCGCATCGGTTATCAACCTGGTTCCGGCAAGAACAAAACCGATAGTATTTGAAAAGGATAAATCGCGTTATGTATTAGCGGCAGATGAAATCTTTGGTATTGATAACGTTAAACTCCAATCCGATCCTGATGGAACATCCAGTGGATCTGACCACTGCATTCCTCTTATCAATAGAACGCGACTGGCCGCCTGCCATTTTGCCGAACCCAGTGACAAAATATTACTTATTGTCGATTGGGCCATTTTTTCTTGGTCATATTGAATCAGTCAGATCTCTGGTCAAACAACTTGATACCTTCGCGCGTCTGGACACCCCGCGTAGCCAGCATATCCAGCGCATGGCGGACGGTCTCAACGCTATCTACATTGAACCATACTACCATCTTGACAAGGGAATTCCTGTGAGAGGTCAAGCCATCACACTGCACATGACACCAGAACATTATGAACATGAAGGAGAAATGTATGCTTTTGCCAAAACACTACACACCGCTTTCTCCCTCTGCCTGGTTGAAACCAGCTTTCACAAATTAACCGTTATCAATAACGGCACCAATGAATGCTGGGAATTTTGCAAGATGCCCGGGCATCAGAAGATCATGTAACGTCATGAGGAAAAATTATGAAAACTGGACTCCGCTTTTCCTGCACTATCGGCAATCTGCCGCCCATGACTTTCGCGGTAGTGAATTTTACATTAGATGAAGCGCTTTCATCGCTATTTACCCTGTCTCTCACATTAGCGGCAAACCGTTCAAATATAGACACGGACACCCTGCTGCTCCAAACCGTCCGGTTCACCGTTACCCGTGACGATATTCTGCAACGTGAAGTAAAAGGATTGGTTGCAAGCGCGGTCATTGGGATCACAAATCGACATCAAACTCAATATCACCTGACAATCAGGCCAGAAATGTGGCTGCTGACACTCGATCAAGACAGCCGTATCTATCACCAGCTCAGTGTCCCCGATATTTTACAACGCATCCTGAAACAGAAGAAACTCCGGGCCAATATCCATTTGAATAACCCACATTCAATACGGGAATACGTCACCATGAAAAGGGAATCATCCTATGATTTCTTTACCCGCCTGGCGGCTGAGGAGGGGATTTTCTTCTGGTTCGCCGATGACGGGCTCTATCTGAGTGATAGCTACCTGAACATGAGAGCGCCGGATACGCTGATTTACAACCCGGACATTGCCAACGCAGTAGAAGAAAATGTTATCTACAAATGGTCTCTTGGCTCCTACATGCGCCCGGAATCTACCGACCAAAAAGACAGAAATTATCACAACCCCAATTACGCTTTACAGCATAACGCCACGGATTTTGAAGCGGAGAACGGCACGCCATTTCATATTTTTGAAAGCTACGGCCGTTTTCAGAAAGATAAAGAGGGCATCCCGTTTACCCAGTACCGGCTGGAAGCCCTGCGTGTTGACAGCAAATCAGGGCAAGCGGACAGTAATTGTATCCGATTAATGCCCGGCAGAATCTTTACATTAACCAACCACCCGATTGACGCCATGAATGATCGCTGGCAAGTCACCTCTTCCCAACACATCGGGCATGTCCCCGCCGTGCTGGGCGATGGCGGAACCGGCACTACCCTGAATTCACACACCCGGTTCATTCCTGGTCGCAATAACTGGCGTCCCCCATACCGCTATAAGCCATTGGCCGATGGCGACGAAGTTGCAACCGTTGTCGGGCCTGGGACTGAAGAAATTTACGTCAATAAAGATGGCGCGGTTCGCGTTCATTTCCACTGGAACCGTTATGACGCGCCTGACGACCAGGCTTCTTGCTGGGTGCGGGTTGCACAAGGGTGGAATGGCAACGGATTTGGTTTTCTGGCAACACCGCGAGTCGGTCAGGAAGTGATTATCTCCTATCTCAACGGCGATATTGACCGGCCTATTATTACCGGATGTACTTACAATGGCCTTAACCGCCCACCGCTGAATCTACCTGCGGAAAAGACGCGCACCACGTTCAGAACCAAAACACATTAAAGGTAATGGCTTTAACGAATTACGTTTTGAGGATGAAAACGGCAGTGAAGAAGTATTTATTCATGCTCAACGGGATATGAATACGCTGATTCTGAATGATGAAACCCACAATATTGGGCATAACCGGACACATCATATTAAACATGATGCCCATTTACGCATTGATAATGAGTACCGCGTACAGACGGGAAATGACATTTCCCTATCTACGGGGCAGAAACTCCATATCAAGACAGATGATGCCCTGTTAACTCAAAGCGGTAATGAAATTCACCTAAGTTCCGGCGCTAAAGTCGTGATTGATGCCGGCAGTGAACTGACCCTACAGGCCGCCGGGCACTTCCTTAAAATCGATGCGGGCGGTATTACCAGCAGTGCGAGCATTAACTTCGGCAGTGGATCACCCGGCAGCGGCTCAGGCTGGGGTGGCAAGCTACCGGATAGGCTGGATAAACTGAAACAAACCTGTGTCGTGCAGGCAGAAAAAGCCCTGACGACACCATTGAAAGAAATCTGTCTGACCTGTCTGATGAAAGCAGAATTGAATGGTACGGCAATGGTTATCAGGGGGCAGTCATGACGCCAGAATTACAGAAAAAATGGAGTGAATACAGAGAAACACATCCCGAAATGAAATGGTATGCCTTAGTCAGCGCCCTACAGTATGAACGTCATTTTGCTGAGGAGATTAAGTATATCGCCGGCATGAATAATCCCCTGTTCCGGCAATACCCGGATGCCAAAATTGCGTTCGCGGGACCGTGGTTGTTTGATATGGCTTATGCGAAATCATGGGAAGAAAAGTTATCTGCGCTGGAAAAGGCTGCACCTTCGGTATCCTGGCTACACACCACGCTGTCTTTAGACAAACTGACTCGTCACCTTGAAAACTACCTGAATGTTGAGCTGGAAACGGGTGAAACGGCATTACTGCGTTTTCACGATCCCCGCATTTTGCATCAAATTCGGGATATTTTCAGCCCAGAGCAATTGTCGGCATTCACTGACGGTATTCATGAGTGGGTGTATTCTTTTGATAATAATGATCATTTCGTAAAAGGGGCCTAACGATGATAAAACTCAGCAAGGAGCAGGTCGCTAAATTTATTGATGCGGAAGATGAGGCTTATGTGACCCAGATCCGACAACGTATTCTGGCTGAACACAGTGAATTAGTCGAAAATGAAAGCGAACACAGCCTACACGAACGATTAAAGAAAGCTTATCTGGATTTGGTTGAGGTGGGGTTCAAGGATGAAGCATTGATCCGCTCTTATTTATATTTCGTTGCGTTTAACCGTGATTTTCACGGCTCGCCAGCAATCCAGAATATGTTGAACGCCGGGGATAGCCCGGAACAACAATACCGTGATTATTTGCGGGTTATGGATAATTTATTAAAAAGGAGAAATTAATATGCCATTACCACTCCTTGCGCCAGCGGCTCCCGCTCTTTTAGCTGCTGCTGAATGGACACTGGCTGCTTGTGCAGCGGGATTAGCCGCCGTTGGTGTGATGGAAAGCACCAAAGATAAAGAAGGTGAGCAAGACAAGGCAAAAGCGGATACAAAAACAATTGCTTCGTCCCGTACCGAATGTGAGAAATGTCCGGCTATTGGGAAAGTAATGATGGTTTGGGAAAAAACCACATCGTATTCAGAAATAACAATTGCTTATCAAACGAAAATTGCCGGGACGATATACAACCCTGAATTAAACATAATTGAAACTTGGTTATGCATGGATACAAATTTTGATGGTTGGAAACCTGCACAATGCTTATTTCTTGAGGCCAAAGCTAAATATGATCAGTTTTTTGAAAAAGGTAAACCCAAACCTTGGTGGAAATCGTCCAACTACTCAATGCAAAAACAAGGAAAAAGACAACAATGGGTGTGTACTTCATTAAACAGTATACCAAATTCTCATTGGCATTTTATGCAACCTATAAGCTATGCCTATTATTTAGAAAAATTATCTATTTATCCCAATATTAAAGTATTTCATACCCCTTACTAACCGAATAATTTCTAATAGGAAAAATGAATGACTATTTTATCTTTAGATATAGAAATATATACAGATTGGAAAAATCCATTAACTCCAGACATTGCAGTTAATGATACCTATAAAATCGTAAAACAATTAGAAGATATCTTCTTTGGATACTCTAAAATATGGTACTTAGGCGGAAATAGCCGCGAAGAAGCATTAACTCGGGTAGCTTTTGATAAGAAAGGAATAACAGACGAATGTATAAACGACTTTAAAGAAAATTATACAGAAGAAGATCCTACGGTTATATCAGGAGTCTGGGATGGAGGCGAGGATGGGCAAGCATGTTCAATTAGTTACTTTAATTATCATGTTGAAAGACAAGGCCAAACAAAAATAGAGATTAATATATCCATTAAAGAAAAAGAGTTTCGCTTTCTTAAGTTGATTGATTTTATCAAGTTTCTGGTTTTTAGCCATAACTCACCTTATATTATGGTAGAAACTGATAATTATAGAATAAAAAGAAAACAAGTCTTCCCAGACCGTTTAAGTGCTGGCTGGATGCTCTATTTACCAATAGAAATAGACCCAGCTTTAGTTCCAATGGCAGAAGAAATAATATCTATTTCTGATAAAAATGACAAAAAAGGCTCATTGATTATTACGACAAAAGATATTTTTGATATTGAAAACCAGGAGCATATCAATAAATCCAATGATATTGAAATATGTTTACGGGATTTACAAATACTACCATTGATGACAGAGTTATAAATATGACAAATAGAGCCGTAATCCGATTAAACGACACAACCGATCATGGTGGTAAAGTTATTACCGCCATTGATGATTGCGTGTATCAAGGCGTGCCTATTGCTGCTAAAGGTGATTTAGTAAACTGCCCTAAGTGCAAAGGGGTTTTCCCTATTGTGGAAGGTAGTAATGACTTAAAGCATCAGGGAAAACCTATTGCATTGGAAGGTATGCAAACAGCCTGTGGCGCAAAACTGATTGCCAGCCAGAAAGATTTTCTCACTTAATGAGACAACAATCACTTTGGCCTATTTAAGGCAGCACTGACGACGCTGCGCTTGCCTTCTCCGTTTTACCGGGCTAATACATTAATCCGGTAAAACAGAGAGCCGAGAAAAATACCATGATTATTGGCGGGTTATAGATAATTTATTGAAAAGGAGAAATTGATATGCCATTACCACTTCTTGCGCCAGCAGCTCCCGCTCTTTTAGCTGCTGCTGAATGGACACTGGCTGCTTGTGCAGCGGGATTAGCCGCCGTTGGTGTGATGGAAAGCACTAAAGATAAAGAAGGTGAACAAGACAAAGCAAAAGCGGATACACAAACAATCGCTTCGTCCCGTACCGAATGTGAGAAATGTCCAGCAATTGGCAACGTTACGATGGTTTGGGAAAAAACCACATCGTATTCAGAAATAACCATTGCCTACCAAACAAAAATTGCCGGGACGATATACAACCCTGAATTAAACCTAATTGAAACTTGGTTATGCATGGATACCAATTTTGATGGTTGGAAACCTGCACAATGCTTATTTCTTGAGGCTAAGGCTCTGTATGATCAGTTTTTTGAAGACGGGTTACCCAAGTGGTTTTATGCTGAATTTAAGAAAAAACCAACAGATAAGACCGGGCTTGAAAGCATGATGTGGCAAGCAGAAAGACAAAATAATGCATGCGCTTCATTAAAAAATATTCCTAAATCACATTGGCATTTTCTGCAACCAATATCTTACGGATATTTTACCAAGGCTTTTGTTAAATTTATTAACATTAAAACATTTAATACACCTTAAATGTGGATATTTATTTTAAAATTAGGATTAAAAAAATGAACATAATACACGCTAGAATAGAAATGTTTTATGATTTAAAAGAGAAGATAACACCGGAATTAGCATTGGATGACACATACTGCATCATGCAACAAATAAATAAGGTATCTAATAGCTCAAGTAGATGGCATCTACCAGGATATGATCTAGACGAAATAAAAGAAAATAACGTTTTTGATGGAAATGGTATTACTGAATATGCCATAAATCAATTCAAAGAAAGTTATGATGAGAATTTTAAATCTATCATAAAAACATTATTTGATGTTCCAGGTGATGTAAAGTTAAAAAATAGAATCATGTATTCAAGCCGAGATTATGATAATAGGCTAGGAAAAACAGATGTAGGTATTGATCTTAGTTTCGAAAAAGAAAAATTCAATCATTCTAAGTATATTGATTTCGTAGCTTCTTTAGTTAGCAACCATTACTCTCCAATAATCATGATGGATGCCAGAGGATATTCGCTAAAACAAAAACAAGTCTTTCCAGATAGGGTTTATGCCGGCTGGATGCTCTATTTACCAATAGAAATAGATCCGACTTTAGTTCCAATGGCAGAAGAAATAATATCTATTTCTGATAAAAATGACAAAAAAGGCTCATTGATTATTACGACAAAAGATATTTTTGACATCGAAAACCAGAAGCATATCAATAAAGCCAATGATATTGAAATCTGCTTGCGGGATCTACAAATATTACCATTGATGACAGAGTTATAAATATGACAAACAAAGCCGTAATCCGATTAAACGACCTAACCGATCATGGTGGTAAAGTCATTACCGCCATTGATAATTACGTGTATCAAGGCGTACCTGTTGCCACTAAAGGTGATTTAGTAAACTGTCCTAAATGCAAAGGGATTTTCCCTATTGTGGAAGGAAGTGATGACTTAAAGCATCAGGGAAAACCTGTCGCATTAGAAGGTATGCATACGGCATGTGGTGCAAAACTAATTGCCAGCCAGAAAAATTTTCTCGCTTAATGAGACAATAATCACTTTGGCCTATTTAAGGCAGCACTAACGACGCTGCGCTTGTCTTCTCCGTTTTACCGGGCTAATGCATGAATCCGGTAAAATAGAGAGCCGAGAAAAATACCGTGATTATTTGTGGGTCATTGGATCATTTATTGAAAAGGAGAAATTGATATGCCATTACCACTTCTTGCGCCAGCAGCTCCCGCTCTTTTAGCTGCTGCTGAATGGACACTGGCTGCTTGTACAGCGGGATTAGCCGCCGTTGGTGTGATGGAAAGCACTAAAGATAAAGAAGGTGAACAAGACAAAGCAAAAGCGGATACACAAACAATCGCTTCGTCCCGTACCGAATGTGAGAAATGTCCGGCAATTGGCAACGTTACGATGGTTTGGGAAAAAACCACATCGTATTCAGAAACAACCATTACCTACCAAACAAAAATTGCCGGGACAATATACAACCCTGAATTAAACATCATTGAAACTTGGTTATGCATGGATACCAATTTTGATGGCTGGAAACCTGCACAATGCTTATTTCTTGAGGCCAAAGCTAAATATGACCAGTTTTTTAAAAATGGAGAGCCTAAAAATTTCTATAAAGATGTAAAACTAAAAGGAGATATGTCTGGGCATGACAGTATGATTTATCAGGCTAGAAGGCAGAATTTAGTGTGCGAGACATTAGATAATATTCCAAAATCCCATTGGCACTTTCTAGAGCCAATATCTTATGAATACTTTCTTACGGCATTTTCTATGTTTCCTAACATTACGGTATTTAACACTAAACTTTAATCATTCGCACAAAAAGGAGAGTTAAAAATGTCAATAATCTTTTCAAGAATAAAATTATTTCATGACTCAAATGAGGCTTTAACTCCTGAAAATGCATTACTTGATTTATATCAAATTACATGCAAGATAAATAAGTTAACAACTAGAAAAAGTGGTTGGTATTTGCCTGGTTATACTCAAGAAGAAAGATTAAAAAATAATGCATTTGATGAAAATGGACCTACTAAATATGCTATAGAGGATTTTAAAGAAACTTATGATAAAAACTCTGGATTTATTGTGAAATCATTATCTGATGGAGTAGATGAGAACAACAACAGTATTCTATATATGGGTGAAGATAAAATCCATGTTAATCCTGTTAGATTAGGTAAAACTAATATATCTATAAGCATCAATTTAGATAAAGATAAATTTAATTTTCAAGATATTATTGAGCTTTTAAAAAATTCAATATCGCTTCGGAACTCTCCATTTATTTTAGTAGATACAAGAGGTTACTCGTTAAAACAAAAACAAGTTTTTCCAGATAGGGTTTATGCCGGTTGGATGCTCTACTTACCAATTGAAATAGATCCGACTTTAGTTACAATGGCAGAAGAAATAATATCTATTTCTGATAAAAATGACAAAAAAGGCTCATTGATTATCACGACAAAAGATATTTTTGACATAGAAAACCAAGAGCACATTAATAAAGCCAATGATATTGAAATCTGCTTGAGGGATCTACAAATATTACCTCTGATAACAGAGATATAACTATGGCAAGCAAAGAAGTTATCCGATTAAACGACCTAACTAATATTTAAGCAAGGGTAAAAATAAATGACTACATTATCATTAAATATGAAATTATATACAGATTGGAAAGAACCATTAACACCAACAATAGTTCTTACTGATTTATATAGAATTACACAACAAGTAAATATATTTTTTGGACGCCATAAAACTTGGTATTTACCAGGAGATACTCGTCAAGAATCTTTACAACATATTGCTTTTGATCAGAAAGGGGCAACAAAAGAAGCAATAAAAGAGTTTGAAGAAGATTATACAGAAGAAAATCCTATAATTATTAAAGGGATTTGGGATGGCGAAGATGATGACCATTCATGTTCAATTTGTTATATGAATTATCGTCGAGATAGGTTAGGACAAACCCAAATAGATTTTCATATATCTATCGAAGAAAATGAATTTCAGCTATCACGATTAGTCAACTTTATTAATTTTCTGATTTCTACTCATAGTGCACCTTACATTATGGTAGAAAACAATACATATAGAATAAAAAGAAAACAGGTCTTCCCAGATCGTTTAAGTGCTGGCTGGATACTCTATTTACCAATAGAAATAGACCCGACTTTAGTTCCAATGGCAGAAGAAATAATATCTATTTCTGATAAAAATGACAAAAAAGGCTCATTGATTATCACGACAAAAGATATCTTTGACATAGCAAACCAAGAGCATATTAATAAAGCCAATGATATTGAAATCTGCTTGCGGGATCTACAAATACTACCATTGATGACAGAGTTATAAATATGACAGACAGAGCCGTAATCCGTTTAAACGACCTAACCGATCATGGTGGTAAAGTTATTACCGCCATTGATGATTGCGTGTATCAAGGCGTGCCTGAATCCGGTAAAACAGAGAGCCGAGAAAAATACCATGATTATTTGCGGGTTATGGATAATTTATTGAAAAGGAGAAATTGATATGCCATTATCACTTCTTGCGCCAGCGTCTCTCTCACTGGCATTTTCTACAACCTGTATCTTATTCATATTTTACAGAGGCTTTTATTCCATATCTCAATATTAAAACTTTTAATACTATGATGTCTTAATAACCAGAATAATTTATAGGAGAATTGAAATATGTTCATTATACACCCAAGAATAAAACTATTTTATGATCTTAGAGAAGCCATCACACCGGAATTAGCATTGGCCGATACGTATCAGTTAATGAATCACATTAATAACCTCAGTAATAATTCAAGTGGTTGGCATTTACCTGGGTATAGTGAAGAAGAAATTAGAAAAAATAACGTATTTAATGAAAATGGCATTACTGAATATGCTTTAAAAGAATTCAGGGAAATTTATGAGGGTGACGGAAGATCTATTATAGTGTCACTATTTGATAATCCTATAATTGATAATTCTGAAAGTGGAAAATTAGAAAATAATATTACATATATTGGCCAAGATGATATTCATTCTAACCCTAATAGATTGGGGAAAACTAATATATCTATTAATCTTGCACTTAAAAAAGAAAAATTCAACCTTAAAAACTTTATCGATTTTATTAAACATTTGGTTTCTCATAGATATTCTCCAATTATTATGACAGATACTAGAGGCTATAGATTAAATCAAAAACAAGTTTTTCCAGACCACCTAAGTGCTGGCTGGATGCTCTATTTGCCAATAGAAATAGACCCGACTTTAGTCCCAATGGCAGAAGAAATAATATCTATTTCTGATAAAAATGACAAAAAAGGCTCATTGATTATTACAACAAAAGATATCTTTGACATAGAAAACCAAGAGCATATTAATAAAGCCAATGATATTGAAATCTGCTTGCGGGATTTACAAATATTACCTCTGATAACAGAGATATAAATATAGCAAGCAAAGCAGCTATCCGATTAAAACGACCTCATACACTGAACCTTAAGCATTAAGCCTCTCGACAATACCCTCCAACGTATTGTCTTTATCGGATTTTCTTTGAGGCAACTTCAACGCGTTTTTGGAGAGATATTTCAGGGCCCAATCCAGATGGTGTTCTATTTCCGACCCGGCATGATGAATAATCGCGCCCAATATCGGCAACAACCAGACATCAACATTCTTGGCTGCCTTGAGAAAGGAGACTGAAGGCAAAAACCGTCTCGCCAGACTGCGCCGGACTATCAACGCCAGCAGACTTGCCCAGATGAGTCCTTCCGCTATCGCTTTCTGACCGGTCGCAAAGCCTGTCCGGTTGGTGTGGGATTTTAATTCCTTGAACAGCAGTTCGACCTGCCAGCGACAGCGATAGAGCGCCATGATGTCATCTGCGGTAAAGTCGGATGGCGGCAGGTTGGTGAGCCAAAAACAGAAGCGCTTTTCCTGCGCGAACCAACGCCGGATGACCCGAAATTCGAATCGGCCACGCCGACAGGTGAAATCCAGTACCTCATCGCGGTTATTTTTGCGGCTGATGTCCCTGAGTTTTTTGCCCGCCAGTGTCGGTAATTGTCGCCCCTGTCCATTACGGGCACTGACAATCAGGGGATTAAGCGATTGGCTGAACAAAGACAGGGTCATATGGCACTCAACCGCTGCCTTCAATGAGCTGAAGCGGCAGGGGAAAACCCCCGCTAAATCGGGATGAACGTTGAATGAGCCGCCATCCTGCAAGAGGATATCGTCAAACTGCTCAAATTTTTTGGGTAAGGGCGGCAGAACGTTTTCAATCAATTGAACCATGGCGAATGTCACCAGTGTCTTCATAAAATCGGCGAAGGTGCTTTTACGCAACTGATTATGGAAGGGTTTATAGGCGACAGTGTGTTTTTCACTCAGGCACATGCCGTTAAACTGCCGGTGCAAGTCAGCGATGGAAGTGCAGTTTCCTTTGCTCAACGCGGCTATCAAACTGAGAACCAGAGGCTGTGGCCCAATATTTCTGAACCGCTCCATAAAGCCACATCTGCGGGCCGTTTTTTCAAGAAAAGTGTCACTGAAGAATTGCATTAACTGAGGTTTTGTGGAGATAATTGTCATCGGCTTTATTCTCTGATCTCTGTATTTTGTTTGGCGACAATTATCAGATCATAAATAAAGCCTTTTTTCTATCTAAAATAACAGGTTGCCGCTAAAGATCCTGTTTATGAAGATGGCTTATTAAAGCCGAGTGGTTTTTTAGGAACATCAGGCGCGGAACTCATCGAGGCGCGGACATCCTTGCCTATAGTGACGCCGGATAGATTTAAGCAAGCTCAAAATTCATCAAAATTAGTGTTGCAAAAACGAGGGTGACCATAGATTTAACCTTTCATATGGAAGAATAAAAAAATCCGCCTGTACTTAATATCATACAATTCCCTCGTCTTTATAATCCTTCTTACTAAGAAGAATAACCATCAAAAAATAATATATAGAAGGAACACAATGGATATCTATCAGGAAAGTATCAGATTTTTAGGTAACGGTGCCGATTTCGATGAAAATGGATTATTTCAATGTGAGTTATCATTCGATACTAATGACCATGGTGAGGCGCTTTTCTTAACCATATTTAAGAATGAAACAACCATTAATTTACACATATCTCTGACCAGTCCAGTTGAATTACCAACGCCTCTTCCAGAAGCGATTGCAGTCACGATCGGTGAACACGCGCTAGAACCTTTTAGAGGTGGCTTTGGTATTGGCTTAATGCCTGATAGCCGTAGATTAACGATTTATAAGATTATTTCTCTATCAAATAAGCCTCAAAATTATGTGCAAAACATCTTTCAGCAACTGTTAGAAAAAATGGAGCAATGGCACCATTTTATTGAACAAACGAATAACGCAGAAACGATCCCAGAAAAACTACCTGTCGGGATTTTTATTTAATCCCTGCAGCGAACACCCCTATTTATAATATGAGGTTAATTTATGTCAACAATTCAAATTAATAGTCAGCACAGAGGTAGTTTAGACTTCGCGGATATTCAAAATATCAAAACCAATGCGAAAGAAGGTGATACGGTTAAGTTTGGCTCTGTATTTGGTAAAGAATACCGCGTTACTAAAAACAGTGATGGTGAAGTTAGCCTAAAACAAAAAGAGAATCGCAGCTTTTTTAACCGCTTCTTTAGCAATACAGATTCATCGAAAAACAGTGATTTAAAACTGAATCTGATGAACCAACAGCTGCACAAAAAAGAGAACAGCGGCAACGTTAAGGTCTTAACATTAACCTACAACCAGGCTAACCAAAAGATGCCGGAAGAGACTAAGAACTACTTCCAGAATCTGATCCAAAAAGGTGATTATGATGTGGTCTTGTTTGCTGAACAAGAGTCTAAATTGCTTGCTAACGACCTAGAACTCGATGGCATGAACCTCCTTAGCCAAAACAAAATGAAAGTAATGACCAAAGGTCTTGGTGAAGGTGTTAGTTATACTTCTATGTCTGTTTTTGCTAAAGATGGCGTCGATATTAACGTGAAAAAAGAGTCTGAGTATCGTCACGGTATCGGTGGACGAAACATGGCATTCTTCATGGGTATCACTGGTAACAAAGGCGGGGTGAAAACCGCTTTAGAGATCAATGGCCAAGCTTTAAACGTGATTTCCGCGCACTTGGATTCTAACAAAGAAGTAAAGCGTGAATTCGAAGGAAACAAGTTGATGGAGGGGATCAAACCGAATGAAGAGGTTCTGATCACCGGCGATCTCAATGAACGTGAGAAGCGTGTTGCTGAAGGCTCTGATGTGTTGTACGACCCAATTGCACACGATGATACGCATTTAGCAAAACATGGCTTTAAGTTCAAACCACTCGATAGCCATACTTACATGCAGCTTGATAAGCACACTGGCAATATTAAACAGAAAGAAGGTCGAGATCGCCCTGATTTCGGTGAGCTCGATAATACTGGTTTAACCAACAAAACGGGTAACTTACAGAACCATGAAACCAGTGTGATCACTGATGGATTTGTGAATGTCAGTGACCACAAACCAGTGCAGTCTACGTTTGAGGTAAGAAGTTTCTCTCAAAAACTCATAGAAAACGCGATGACTCAAAATGCTGGTGACTTCAAAAATGACGCGGCGTACCTAAAGCCTGGTACTGATCCAGCTAACGCGACGTTTGACGATGTCACTTCCGCTAACCAGGCACGTCTGGGTTTAGAAAGCTTAAGTCCCAATGAACAAGAGTTCGTAAAAGAGAACTTTTCGAGTTTTATTATCGGTAAAGATGCACTCTTCAGTCAGTTAACTAGCGGCTTTATGGAAGAGATGGGTCAACTTCACGCATCTGATCTTGTTAAAAACCCAGCTCAACTACAAACGCAGCAAATTGCATTGAGTGAAAAGTACGAACTTCTCAGTGATAAAGTGAATGCTGAATTTAATAAACAATTCGTTGCCAACCTCTAATAGCAATCTAACAATTGCTCTCTGTTAGATATTAAAAGCAAAGAGTGGTCAGTTTTTGAAAGGGCGTTTATCCCGAAAAAAGTATGCTAAATTGAAAAATTGGCATACTAATCAGCTCGAACATAACGAAGGCGATTCTACCTTAATCGGGTGATGCCTCCGATCGGTTGAAGCGGTATGATGGGTGCTTTTGAGACTCAGCACTTCATAGCATCCATCACCGTTCACTGTCCTCGTTGCCACTCCGACCGCGCATATCGCCACGGTAAGACCCCTGCCGGTCACGTTCGCTATCGTTGCCCAGCCTGTCCCCATGTTTTTCAGCTCACCTACACCTATGAAGCTCGCAAACCTGGCGTCAAAGAGAAGATTGTCGATATAGCGTTCAACGGCTCGGGTGTCCGTGACACCGCTCGTGTCCTCAAGATTGGCATTAACACCGTCCTGCGCGCCCTAAAAAAATCGCACCAAGGCAAGTAACTACCGATTGGAATGAAGATTTTACGAGCAGCTTTGAGCGATAAAATTTCTATGAATAACATACATCAAACAGCAAATCATAACCACCCGCATAGCGGGTGGTTTGCTCTAGCCCTATAAGGGCATATTACCGACTGCGCCTAAATGACGCCCTTTCTCTTCGTTCAAGCTAAGTATCTTTGCTTCTTTGGCTTACCCCTTGAAGGGGTCTTCATGCTCTCGTGTACTTAACTTATCCTGCATTAAATCTGACTTTTCTTGCTCTCTGATGTATTTTCGGATTGTGGCTTCATTTAGCCCTACCGTACTCACGTAGTATCCTTCTGACCAAAACTTCCTATTGCCAAACTTGTATTTTAAATTGGCGTGCTTATCAAATATCATCAATGCGCTTTTACCTTTTAGATATCCCATAAAACTTGAAACACTTATTTTAGGTGGGATACTCACCAGTATATGGACGTGATCTGGCATGAGATGCCCTTCGATGATTTCTACTCCTTTATACTTACAAAGGTCTCGTAAAATCTCACCTATCCTCGAACGGATACGGGTAAAAATGACTTTTCGTCTGTATTTCGGCGAAAAGACGATGTGGTATTTGCACAGCCACTTTGTATGTGCTGAGCTTTGTGCTTTAATTCCCATAAACACCTTTCCTTATTTGAGTTACGTATATTAGCTTGAACATCTATATCGTAACGGAAAGGTGTTTTTCTTGGTATAACCCTTGATTTCCACCCGCATAGTGGGGGGTTTTATGTTTAAGAAGCTGACGCTACTTAAACTGGCTAAAGCCATAATAATCTGACAGCGCCAATAGCGCTGCAATTACCGTGGATAATAAATTAAACCCGATACATTTCGCACAAATAGTGGGGAACCGCATCATCAGCGTTTGAGCCAATCACTTCCATATCCGGCAAGATATCTTTCAAACGCTGGTGAGCATCCTGCATAATGCAGCCCTTACCTGCTACCGTCAGCATTTCAAAGTCATTCATGCCATCACCAAAAGCAATACAATCACTCAGTTTATAACCCATAGATTGGGCTACCCGCTCAAGTGCATGACCTTTCGACACCCCACCCGCCATCACTTCCAGGCAATTGCGCAACGAGAAACTCACATTGACTCTATCGCCCCAACGCGTTTTGATTTTCTCTTCCAACACAACCAATAGATCATGATCTTCGCAGGTAAAATAAACTTTGCATACATCATCGGTTTTGAAGTTGTCACGCTCAAAAAGTTGATAATGAAACACGGATTCCTGAAAAAATTCTTTCTGCTCAGGGCATTCACGGTTCATATACCAGTGATTATGGCAATAATAATTCGTCAGAATATCAGCGTTATCAAACTCCATTAGACACAAGTCATGCACAATCTCAGGCTCAACATTGTGACTGAAAACCAGTTCACCTACAGCATTGTGTACCCGAGCGCCATTGGAAGTAATCATATAGGCATCAATACCAAGAACATCTCGGATTTGCGCAACATCTACATGATGACGACCAGTAGCAAAAATAAAATGAATGCCTTTATTGGTCAGTAAATTAAGGGTTTCCTTGGTGTAAGAAGTTAATTTGTGATCAGGAGACAGCAAAGTGCCATCTAAATCTGAAGCAACAATGTGATACATAGTTATCGTTCCTATCATTTAATTGAGTCAATTCTGGTCAAAAAAATCACAAATGGCGTTGAGTGCCTGGCTACGTAATTTATCTTTTTCAAATAGGATTTCATGATGCGCCCCCTGAATAATTAACAGTAACGGCTCTTCAATGAAAGCCCTCTCTCTCCTACGTAATTCACAAAAAGCCCGTATTTTCTGATTATTAATGACTTTATCCTCACTGGCTTCCAAGACCATCAGCGGTGTCTCAATTTCTCCGGCTTTTTCTATCAGCATATCGCCAATCCAGATACTTTCCCTCATCCAGTGATATGTTGGGCCACCTATGCGTAATTCCGGATTATCCGCGTAATAACGGAGGTAACGGCTATAACGTTCATAACTGTGTGTCAGAAGGTTTATCAAATAAGGCAACGGACGCCATTTCCCAGTTAGTACCGCATAATGGTTGCGCATATCTGGCCGCTTTTCAGCCCGATTTACCAGGAAAGTTGCCAACCAACGTGGCATAGGAAAGTGAATACCAAACATAGGAGCACAAAGGGCTGCTGCATCAAATACCTGGCCGTGACGTAATAAAAATCCCCCTAATATTGCCGCCCCCATTGAATGAGCTAACGCATAACAGTGAGAATAATGACGAGGAAGAATTTCTCTTTCTATTAATATTTCAACGTCATCAATATAATCATCAAATTTTTCTACATGCCCTTTTTGTGGATCTGCAAGCATCCTGCCGGATCGCCCCTGTCCACGATGATCAATAATAAAAATGTCGTAGCCAAGGTGATAAAAATCAAATGCTACTTCCGAGTATTTAACATAACTTTCACTACGGCCAGGAAAGATAACAACCGCTCTATAATTTTTTATCGTTGCACAAAAACGGACATAACGTATCAGTACATTATCGACACCAATAAATTCACACTCTTCCCTGGCTTGCCAAAAATCTAATAAAGGCCCGTTGGCAAAAGCAGAAAACTGCATCTCACGATTGAGCCAACTTTCTTTCAACATTTCTGGCGTCATAAGTTGCCCTCTGACTATCCAAACTCCTCTAGATGTTCACGTATTAAGGCCATAAAGACATTACCAAAACGTTCAAGTTTCCGTTGCCCTACCCCGTTGATTAATAACATTTCACCCTCCGTTACCGGGCATTGCTCTGCCATTTCAATCAGCGTGACATCGTTAAATACAACAAAAGGAGGGATATTTTCTTCGTCAGCAATAGATTTCCGTAATTTACGTAGCTTGGCAAATAGTTTGCGATCATAATTACCACTATACGATTTACTTTGCTGATTACGCCCTTTCAGATTCTGTATTCGTGGAACAGCCAGTTTTAGCGAAACTTCACCACGCAATATCGGACGCGCAGCTTCCGTTAATTGTAATGCAGAATAATTGGCAATGTTTTGACTGATAAAGCCTAAATGAATAAGCTGCCGCAATACACTCACCCAGTGTTCCTGACTTTGATCTTTACCGATACCATAAACCGGCAAATGATCATGTCTCATATCACGGATACGCTGATTATTCGCGCCTCTAAGCACTTCAACAATATAACCAATACCAAAGCGCTGCCCAACCCGGTAAATACAAGAAAGCGCTTTTTGGGCATCCACCAAGCCATCATAATTTTTTGGTGGATCAAGACAGATATCACAGTTACCGCAAGGGGTTTGTTTGCTTTCACCAAAATAGTTCAATAACACCAGACGGCGGCAAGTTTGCGCTTCGGCAAAAGCCCCCATTGCATTGAGCTTATGCCGCTCAATATCCTGCTGTGTGCCCACCTCTTTCTCTTCCAGACAACGGCGAAGCCATACCATATCAGCAGGATCATAAAACAGCACCGCTTCCGCCGGCAGACCATCACGCCCGGCACGCCCGGTCTCCTGATAATAGGATTCGATATTACGTGGAATATTAAAATGAACCACAAACCGAACATTGGGTTTATTAATTCCCATACCAAATGCTACGGTTGCCACTACAACCTGCAAATCATCACGCTGAAATGCATCCTGCACCCGCGCACGCTGGCTGTTATCCAACCCGGCATGGTATGGCGCAACACTCAAGCCACGTTTTTGTAAACGCTCTGATATCTCTTCAACTTTGCTACGGCTATTACAGTAAACAATACCGCTTTTACCTTTTTGACCGCGAATAAATAACCACAGTTGATCCAATGGTTTGTATTTTTCTATCAAGGTATAACGAATATTGGGGCGGTCAAAACTGCTGATATGGATAAGTGGATTATTAAGATTCAGTAGTCGGACAATATCATTGCGAGTCGTTTCATCTGCGGTGGCCGTCAACGCAATGACAGGTAATGTCGGAAAGCGTTGCCTGAGCTGCCCCAACGCCCGATATTCTGGTCGGAAATCATGGCCCCACTGTGAAATACAGTGAGCTTCATCCACAGCCAGCATTGCTGGTTGCCATTCCAGAAGTTGCTCAAGGAAGTTATCCATCATCAAACGCTCAGGGGCGATATACAGCAATTTAATCATGCCCTGACGGCAACGCCGGATCACATCAATCTGCTGTTCGCGGACCTGAGTTGAATTCAAGCAATCCGCCGCAACGCCATTTGCCCGCAGTTGATCCACCTGATCTTTCATTAAAGAGATCAACGGCGAAACAACCAAAGTTACCCCTTCCTGTACCAGCGCCGGAATTTGGTAACACAATGATTTACCGCCACCAGTCGGCATAATGACTAAACAATCACGCCCCTCAAGAATGGTATTGATAACTTGTTGCTGACCAGGCCGGAATTGCAAATAACCAAAGGTTTCCCGCAATACCTGCTCTGTCAGTGATATCGTATTAATGACCTCTGCGGTAGACACACTTTTCCTCAACCATATTAAAAAATCACAGACGCTTTTCAAAACGCCTGGGCATTATGCTATCTCACTCTGGAAATAATTACAGCATGTCATTGAACATCATCTCAGTATAAAAGCGGGTTTAATTGAAGGTTACAGCCGATCAAAAATTCTCCCCCAATTCATCTTACTCATCCCAACGCAGCGCCATAACGCCACATTTTTGACTGCTATTTAAGCAAAAATAGAGTAAATCCTTACACTTACACAGTTGTTAATGATAATAATTTGTATTAATGTTATCAAAATTGAATACCCCAAAAGTCACCTGTCTAAGAGAACCGGAATGAATACCTGGAAAAGGATGCTTATATTCGAAAATTTCAGAATTAAGCGTACCGATTTGTTTCCAGTGTACAACGACTATATTGGATAGGATTTTTGATTATGAATAGGGATTGTTATCACCATGAGTTCACTGCATATTAACTCCGATAATCACACTCTGCACCTCAACGCAGAGAACTGGCTCCATGCCAATCGCCATCTGGTGACAAAAATATTACGTGAGCTATATCACGAAAAATTAATTAATCCTACCTATCATGGACAGCAGCAGTATTCTCTGACAATAGGTGACTACCAATACCATTTTCAAGCGGAAACTTATCAGCTCGATCATATTGATATTGATGCCGCTTCCGTAACCAAATTCAGGGATAATCAATCTCAACCACTTGATGCTATTCAACTGATTATTGAGTTGCATCCGCTGTTGGAAATCCCGGAAAAAATGCTGCCGATTTATCTCGACGAGATATCCAGTACGCTCTACGGTCACGCTTTTAAATATCAGTACAACCGACTTACAGCCCAAGATTTAGCTTATGCCGATTATCAAGTCGTTGAAACGACAATGAGTGAAGGCCATCCAGTCTTTATCGCCAATAATGGCCGAATTGGTTTTGATGCCGATGATTATCAGCGTTATGCGCCTGAAAGCGCTAGCCCCGTGACTTTAATCTGGATTGCGGTTCATAAGAATAAAGCTATTTTCTCGTCATTATCCGATCTCTCATACCAACAATTAATAGAAGAAGAGCTAGGGAAATACCTGCCAGCCCAATTTGAACGCCATCTTAATATGTTGGGATTATGCCCATCAGATTATTATCTGATGCCTCTCCATCCCTGGCAGTGGCAGCACCGTATTGCCATCAGCTTTGCGGCAGATATTGCCAATAACAATATTGTTTATCTTGGCGAAGGTCATGATCGCTACCTCGCACAGCAATCTATCCGTACTTTCTTCAATATTACTCAACCGAAGAAGAACTACGTTAAGACTGCCCTCTCCGTGTTGAACATGGGCTTTATGCGCGGGCTCGATCCACACAGCATGGTCACAACCCCATCAGTCAACGAATGGCTCAGTAACTTAGTCCATAATGACAGTTTCTTCCAACAGAAGGGTTTTACCGTATTACGGGAACGTGCCGCTCTCGGTTATTTCAATAACTACTTTGAGTCAGCCATTAAGAAAGACAGCCCACATAAGAAAATGTTGTCAGCACTGTGGCGCGAAAGCCCAATGACGCTGTTGCAGGATAACCAGCGCCTGATGACAATGGCTTCGTTGCTGCATGTCGATTATCAAGGTCATTCCGTCGTCGCAGCTTTGGTAAAGTGTTCTGGTTTAAGCGCAGAAGAGTGGGTGTCACGTTATCTCGATGCTTACCTCTCGCCATTACTGCGCTCTTTCTTCACCTATGATCTGGTATTTATGCCACACGGCGAAAACCTGATGTTGGTATTGGATAATAACAGCCCGACAAAAATGTTGATGAAAGATATTGGTGAAGAAGTTGCTATTTTGAATGGTGATCTTCAACTGCCTGAAGAGATTAATTTCCTGCACGTCACTATCGAAGACGACATGAAAATTAACTACATCTTCCTTGATATTTTCGATTGTTTCTTCCGCTACCTAATTCCGCTGTTGCAAAAAGATCTTAATCTACCCGAAGAGCGTTTCTGGTTACTGGTTGCACGCTGTGTCCATAATTATCAGTCACAACATCTGCATCAGATTGAGAAATTCCGCAAGTTCGATCTGTTTAAGCAGGAATTTGTTCGTACTTGCCTGAATCGTCTGCAAATGGCGAATAATCAGCAGATGATCGATCTTGACGACCGTGAAAAGAATCTCAAATTCGCCGGAACTTTAGTGAATCCACTATACGCTTTACGCCATGAATACTCGGTTACTTTTCGTCAGGCAGAGCAGCAATAAATAAAAATATCAACATAGATATACCCTATGGATTTCAAGATGCATCGCGACGGCAAGGGAGAGAATCCCCGGGAGCATAGGTAACGATGTGACCGGGGTAAGCGAGTGCAGCCAACAAAGAGGCAACTTGAAAGATGACGGGTATAAATACCAAAAGACTTAATTTGGGGATGTAATGAATAATAAGAAAGTGATGTATCCGTTTTTGCGAAAGGATTCCATGATTAAAAAGACAACCCTTGCAATGACGATACAGTTAGTATTGATGGGAAATAGCTACGCAGTCGCGGAAAGTGCACAGAGCACAAGCGATAAAACCACTGCCCAAAATGACAAGATACTCGTCACCGCTTCACGAGCAGAACATGAAGGGGTGACCGAAGAATCCGGGATGTACAATACCACGTCGATGGTCACCGCCACCGGTTTAAACCTCTCGGCGCGTGAAACACCACAGACCGTCAGTGTCGTGACCAAACAACGTATGCTTGACGAAAATCTGGACAGTGTTAATAGCGTCATCGATAGCACAACCGGTATGAGCGTACGCCAGTTTGATAGTGATCGTTTTGGGTTTACTTCTCGTGGCATGTCCATCAATAACATCCTGCGTGATGGGGTTGCGACCTACTACGACACCCGCTTTAACTATGGCGACAATCTTCTGGATGCTGACCTGTTTGATCGTATCGAAGTGGTACGTGGAGCGGCCGGTTTGATGGTTGGCCCAGGCAATCCTTCAGCAGCCGTTAACCTGATTCGTAAACGTCCGACCCGTGATTTCCGTGGCGAACTCTCTGCCGGCGTGGGTTCTTGGGATAAATGGCGCACTGGCCTTGATCTCTCTGGCCCGTTAAATGACAGTGGCAACCTACGCGGGCGTTTCGTTACAGCCTATCAAGCGGCCAACTCTTTTATTGATCGCAATAACAACGAAAGATACCCGTTCCATGGCGTTCTTGAAGCAGATTTGACAGAAAATACCTTGCTGACTATAGGCGTTGATTATCAACGTAACCACACCCGCGGCGGTATGTTTGGTGGTTTGCCAATCTACTTTGCAGACGGCAGCAAAACAGACTATAAACGCAGCGACAGCTACGCACCCGATTGGGCTTTTTCAAAAGTTCGGACCTTCTCTACCTTTACCAGCCTGCAACATAACTTTGACAACGGCTGGAGTGTAAAAGGCACCTTTACTTATGATAATAACGCTCTGGACCAAAAAGTCCTGTGGGCAACAAGTTTTCCTAACCGTAGCACCAATATTGGTATGGTGCCAGGTAACATGACACTCATCGATGGCAGTCGCCGCCAGAAAAACTACGATCTACAAGTGAACGGTGACTACCGATTATTTAGCCGTACTCATCATGTCAGCTTCGGCTTAAACCACCAGCAACAGGATTTCCAGAACGATTACTTCAACGCAACCTGTATGCTTACACGTCCAAATAGCTGTCCAGGGATGGGTGACTTCACCTCTCCTGGCTGGCAATATCCTGAACCAGAGTGGAGTAATACGCGAACTTATGGCTCAAAAGGGCGTAATGAACAGACCGCAGGTTATGCAGTCACTCAGATTTCTCTGGCAGATCCATTGACTTTGATCCTTGGTGGTCGAGTAACCAGTTGGCAAACACGCGGTGATAATTTCAATACTCCACAAAATGCCAGCTATAGTGACGAATTTGTTCCTTACGGTGGACTGATCTACAACATTACTCAAGACTTGTCGATTTACACCAGTTACACCGAAATATTCAACCCGGAAAGCCACCGTGACCGCAATAATAAATTGCTTGCCCCAGTGTCCGGACAAAACTATGAAGTGGGCCTAAAAGGTGTTGCCTTCGATAACAGCCTTGATTACTCACTGGCAGTCTTTGAAATCCGTCAAGATAACCTGCCATTAGTAGATAACAATGCACCGAGACTACCGGATCTCTCCATTCCTCGTTATACAGTGGATGGCACCAAAACTCGCGGGTTTGAAGCAGAAATCAGTGGTCAACTGACGGATAATTGGCGTTTTTATACTGGTTACACGCAATTCCGCGCAACAGATCCTAATGGTGTACGAATCAATACCAATACGCCAAACAGGTTGTTTAAACTGTTTACCACCTACACCCTGCCAGGTGCGATGAGTAATCTGACCATCGGTGGTGGTGTTAACTGGCAGGATAAAACCTGGTTAACCGTTGATGGGCCTGGGAAAACATCAATGCAAGCGAAGCAAGACAGTTTCGCGGTGGTTAACCTCATGAGCCGTTATCAATTCACACCGGATCTCTCTTTAACGGTTAACCTGAATAACGTCTTTGATAAGACCTACTACACCCAGTTCGGCCAATATTCTCAGTATTACTATGGCGCACCTCGCAATATTGAAGCGATCTTGCGTTATAAGTTCTGAGTTTAAAGTCATAATGACACTGCGGACGGCAAACCTTATGTTTCTATTTATTTGAAGGAAAACAAAATAATGAAATTGAAGCGTTACAAAGGGTTTGCCGTATTGGTGCTGTTGGTCAGTCTGCTGGCTGGCTGTGATAAGCCAGCCAGAACAGACAATATATCGTCAGACAAGCCCGGTTATCCTAAAGAAATAACTACCGCATTGGGTACAGCGGTGATTCCACATCAACCCCAACGTGTTGTTGCCTTGGGTGCAGGAGCGGAAGATATCGTACTGGATCTTGGCATCGTTCCTGTCGGTATCGAATCCCACCGTTGGGGCGGGGATGAACAGGGCTATCTGCCGTGGTTTAAACAGGCGATACAACAGCGTGGCGAGACTTTGCCAACTGTGATAGATATGTACCCCGAATTAGACATTGAGAAGGTAATTAGTCTCAAACCGGATCTGATTGTGGCAACCCAATCAGGCATCACCCAAGAAATTTATGACCATTTATCATATTTCGCCCCAGTGATCGCTTATCCATCCGCCCCTTGGCTCACGACACCACAACAGCAGATTGAATTAATTGCTCGTGCGCTAGATAAACAGCCGCAAGGAGAGCAACTCGCTATTGAACTGGATGCCATATTACGCGAATCAGGTAATACTATCCCGCATATCAGTGGCTACACTTTCGCCTATATCAAAGCGGGTATCAGCAGTAACATGCTATCGGTATACGTCAAAGGCGATCCACGCGTCGATACCTTAGTCCATCTTGGTTTAACGCTACTGCCATCGGTCAGCACACTGGCCGATCCCTTCGGCAGTTTCGCCGCCAATATTGGACTGGAAAATGCGGATTATCTTAATGGCGCTGATATCTTAATAACCTGGTTCAATAATGAACAAGAACGTAAAGCAGTGGAAGCACAGCCGTTATTTCAATCCATCCGAGCTGTACATCAGGGAGGTTATATTCCGCTAACCGATCAATCATTGGTCGTTGCTATGTCTTACGGTACACCGCTTAGTTTGCGCTGGGGTTTATCACAATTTATACCGATTCTGGCAGAGGCAATTAAATCATCATGACAAATCCTAAACGCCGATTCTTACTGCTGCTTGGCTTAGGTCTCATGATACTACTGACCTTCATTTGTATTATTGCCAGCCTGAGTCTGGGCGCAAAAATGTTACCACTATCAACCATATGGCATCACTATTGGTTAGGTGACAGTGGTAGCTATAGCGATCTGGTCATCAATGCCCGCAAACCACGTACGTTAATTGGCATCATGGCCGGCGCAGCACTGGCGCTTTCCGGTGCCGTAACACAGGGATTGCTGCGTAATCCACTCGCCGAACCGGGTTTACTGGGCGTTAACGCTGGTGCTGCTGCGGTGGTCGTCAGTTTCTCTTTCATACCCATACTGAATGAACTTCCACGCTTCTGGACAGCATTTATTGGCGCAAGTCTAGCTACATTGCTGTTCTACCTGCTCAGTGGAGGACAACGTAATAACAATCCAGCACGCATGGTATTGACTGGTGCTGCCATTAACGCCTGTCTATTTGCTTTTGTGCAAGGTTTCGTATTAATGAATGCGCATGTACTGGATAGTTACCGCTTCTGGACTATTGGATCACTTAGCGCAATGTCTCTGGCGGAAGCGAGTTCACTGATACCCTATCTGTTATTCGCCTTGATATTGACTCTTTCACTCAGCTCTTCCCTGAATGTGATGGTGTTTGGTGAAAGCATCGCCAGTTCACTTGGCGCCAATGTTGCCCGCACCCGCGTGTTGTCGCTTATTACTGCTACTATGCTGGCGGCAGTGGCTACCGCTATGGCAGGCCCCATTGCCTTTATTGGCTTGGCTGCCCCCCACTTGATGCGGGCTTTAGTTGGCAGCGATTTCCGCTGGCTACTACCCTATTGCCTATTCGCCGGGCCTTGCCTGTTGCTCATTTCCGATATCCTGGCGCGGTTGGTGATAGCACCCGGGGAGATCATGGTGGGAATTATCACCGCAGGAATCGGTGGACCGTTGCTCTATCTGGTTATTAAAACCTATCGTGGAGTTAATTATGTCGCAGATTAACCTATCCAGACCGGCAAAAATTCGAACCTTCATGTTGGGAACTGCTGTTTTTCTTGTACCTCCACAACGGACCCAAAGAGCCATCTTATTGATATTGCTACTGCTTGCAGTGCTATTTTATCTCTCTCTAGCACTGGGTAAGCAAGGTATCGACAACCCCTGGCTAACAACTTCAACCCCTTATCAGGAATTTATTCTCACACAGCTACGTTTACCCCGCGCATTAGTGGCTATCGGGGCAGGCGCAACACTGGCACTCTCAGGTTCACTTTTTCAACTAACAACCCGTAACGCACTCGGTAGCCCCGATATTATCGGCGTGAATGCCGGTGCTGCCGCAGGGATCGTCACCACACTGATCATCTGGCCTGGCGTTTTCCCCGTTGCTTTAGGTGCGCTGCTAGGAGCCAGCTTCGCGGTACTACTGGTATACGCAGGAAACATTAGCGCCTCCGGACAAATGCAAACAACCAGAATTGTCATCTCTGGAATTGCTATCGCCGCCCTTTGTATGGCATTTGTTAATTTTGCTATCTCGAATGTGCGCCTTGAGCAGGCGCAACAACTTGCTTCGCTGCTGCACGGTAGCCTCGCCAACCGGCGCTGGCAAGATGTTGGGTTAATTTATGGAACGATGATACTGTTTGTTCCGCTTCTACTCTGGCTAGGACGGCAATTGAACTATGTTAATCTGGGCTATGAAGTTGCTAATACGCTCGGTGTACCCGTACGTATCATTCAGCTTATGAGTTTGTCACTGGCGGTCATACTGGCCTCAATGGCGGTACTGGTTGTCGGACCGGTGGCTTTTATCGCACTTTCTGCTCCACAAATCGCCCGCCGCTTAGTACGGGCCAAAGGCACCGCGCTGTTCTGCTCGGCACTGGTGGGAGCATTACTACTGCTCGCTTCCGATTTAATGACTTTGCTACTTCCTACTTCGGCACGTCTGCCAATAGGAGTTATCACCGCAGGGGTAGGCGGTGTCTATTTGATGTATTTGCTGTACGCTGAATTAAGGAGAACAAAGTCATGTCATTCGATATGAATTCCTCAACCACCGCCTCACGACTAACAGCCCAAGCGCTTTCGCTAGCATACGGCAAGAAAACGATTGTTGAGTGTCTGGATATTTCTATTCGTGATGGTGAATTCAGCGTCATCATTGGCCCAAATGGTTGTGGAAAATCGACACTACTACGCGCCATTAGCCGAGGTATAACTCCACAGCACGGCGAAATCCTGCTTGATGGGAACAATATTCAACATTACAAACCAAAAACGGTAGCACGTGAGCTATCTCTGCTAACACAAGGGGCAATCATCACCGAAGCGTTGACCGTATACGATTTGGTTTCACGTGGACGTTACGCTCATCAATCCTTTTTACGACAGTGGTCAGCAGAAGATGAGCGAGCAGTTAACGACGCTTTACATGCGGTCGAACTCCAGGAGATGTCGCAACGGTTAGTGAATGAGCTTTCCGGTGGTCAGCGCCAACGCGCTTGGTTTGCTATGACATTGGCACAACAAACACCCATTGTACTGTTAGATGAACCAACCACTTATCTGGACATCACCCATCAGATTGAAATGCTCGATCTTTGTCAACGTTTACATTTACAGGGAAAAACATTGGTGCTGGTACTACACGATATTAACCTGGCACTACGTTACGCCTCACATTTAATCATGATGAAAAATGGCAAAATTTACGCCGAAGGTGTGCCAGAAGAGATTATCAATGAGCAGAGTATCGCTGATGTGTTTGGTCTAGCCTGCCGTATTATTTGCGATCCAGAATCTGGTAAACCTTTAATTATCCCAAGATACAATCCTATCTGAACGGGAAATGAGCTGCCTATACCCTATGGATTTCAAGATGGATCGCGATGGCAAGGGAGCGAATCCCCGGGAGCATAGATAACTATGTGACCGAGGTGAGCGAGTGCAGCCAACAGAAAGAGGCAACTTGAAAGATGACGGGTATATAGTTTTGTCGTATTAACAAGCAAGCAATATAGGCGCTCAAAATATTTACCACTTGATAATAACAATGATAATAATAATAATTATCATAATTATATTTACAATGATTAGTCATATGTAAGATACTACAATCAGGTGGTATGAACATGTAAGCAGGGAGTTGGTGGTGTCAGAGACAAAGCATTCAATTACACCTTTAACCACAGTGGTAATTGAAGATATCATTCAGTTATTTGAACAAACGTTTAGCCATTTTTCTTCCACCATGAGAATAAATGCAGATAATATCCCTACTACTAGCATGAATTTCCCTCAGTGGTCAGACATAAGGAAATTTCCAGTATTAATTCAGCGCTATCAAGATGAATATTACGGTGACAATGATATAAAACCTAACCAGAAAGCCCTATATTCCTTATGGGCACAATGGTATTTTGGTCTAGTTATTCCCCCAATGATGTTAATGTTGCTGGAATATCCACAAGCAGTGGATACCCATTACAATCTTTTTCAGGTTGAATTCCATGATAGCGGTAGGCCAGATATTTTTTACTATAATTTGACCTGGCTGAATGAGGCTCCTTCATCATTACTCCATCGCCACTATTCTCTCTTGGAGCGCCATATTATTCCCGTATGCGAAAAGATTGAATCATATCAAGGGATAAATAGACGTCTCCTGTGGAATAATATTGGTTATCTTATGTATTGGTATCTTGCAGAATTCAGCTCAAGAATAAATAGCAAGTTATATCAAGAAATTATAAATGGTCTTTTTATGGAACCACAATTACCTGATGGTAGAGATAACCCCCTTTACCGTACTGTCATTTTACGGCATAACAATATGCAACGTCGCAGTTGTTGCCAGAGAAATAAACTACCTGGCGTCGGTAATTGCCATGATTGCCCTTTGGAATCCAAAGTAGAAAACAAACATTAACATTCTATTCTATAACTTTTAATTTTTATCTGCTTAGGTAGAAAGAGATTATTATGATTTAATCGCGCTATTATTCAACAGTTATTTACTCTAACCCAATATTACACATAATAAAATTAATTATGTTGGGAAATAACCAAATTACAACCTATATATGAAATAACAAGGACATATAATGTACGGAGATGCTCTGCTATTAAACCATCCACTCACGGAAGATAGTCATATAACGGAAAAAGATTTTTCCAGATATTTCTTAAATATGCATAGTGCTGGAGACTATCTTGATGACGCCTATAATGTCATTACCAGAATAAAGAAAATACTACAGCGGGTAGATAGACCTTTCAGTGGGATATTACCCCATGAACTATCCCCGCTATTTTCTAAAGTGAATTTAGATCTTCCTCTGACCTCGTTAAACCAGGCCTTAGATGAGCTACAGCAACTTTATCTTAAAGATGCTGTTTATTTTCATCATCCAAAATATGTTGCTCATCTTAATTGTCCACTGGTATTACCCGCTGTTCTGGCTGAAACCATTATTGGCGCGATTAATTCTTCACTGGATACCTGGGATCAAAGCGCTGGCGGGACACTAATAGAGCAAAAAGTTCTCGACTGGACACGAGATAAAATGGCATTAGGCACAAATGCCGATGGTATCTTTACTAGTGGCGGTACCCAATCAAATCTGATGGCAATACTACTTGCGCGGGACCACTTTTGTCACCAGCGCAATCCTGAACATAAAAATCAGCTACATGGTCTGCCGACAGATTTTCATAAACTACGTATTTTTACCTCGACAGTCAGCCACTTCAGTACACAAAAAGCCGCTGCTATCCTTGGTTTGGGATATAACGCCGTTATCTCTGTTCCTCATGACAGTGAGTTCCGCATGGACCCTCAAGCATTGAAACAAAGCATTAACCAATGCATCGAACAGGGCAACATTCCTTTTGCCATTGTTGCTACGACGGGTACCACAGATTTCGGCAGTATTGACCCACTTCATCCTATCGCGGCTATCGCCAAACAGTATGGTATCTGGTTACATGTGGATGCGGCATACGGATGCGGTTTACTGGTTTCGCCTCGCCGCGCTCATCTACTGGAAGGCATCAATTTAGCGGATTCTGTCACGGTGGATTACCATAAGTCATTCTTCCAACCCGTTAGTTGCAGTGCTTTCTTCGTCAAAAATAAGAAGCATTTATCCCATTTGACTTATCATGCCGAATATTTAAATCCACTCAGTGCGTTACAAGAAGGTACGCCCAATCTGGTCAATAAAAGTATCCAGACAACTCGTCGTTTTGATGCATTGAAAATGTGGCTGACATTACGAATTATGGGTGCAAAACGACTCGGACAAGCTTTTGATAAAGTGGTCGATACGGCTCAGGATGCCTATCGATTAATGGCACAGAATCCCTATTTTGAACTTATTCATTATCCAGAATTAAGTACTTTGGTTTTCCGTTTTATTCCTAAACAAAAATTACCTGATGCAGATATTGACGCCATCAATGCGGACATTCGTAAGGCACTATTCCGTGAAGGTAATACCGTTATTGCGGGTACCAAAGTCAATGGTAGACAATATCTGAAATTTACTTTCCTTAACCCGGCAACAAACCAGCAACATCTACAAGAAATTGTGCACAGCATCGTAATGCACGGAAACGATTTTCTGGCAACCCATAATAACAACTTATGAGATTAATACTGTTTACCAGGAGAAAATTTTATGACAACTCGCCCTTATGATTTTATCGCCATTGGAATAGGTCCTTTTAATCTCGGACTAGCATGTTTAACTCAGCCACTAAAAGATGTTCATAGCCTGTTCATTGATCAAAAACCGGGCTTTGATTGGCATCCGGGAATGATGCTAGAAAATTCCACCATGCAAACCCCTTTTATGTCAGATCTGGTGACTCTGGCATCACCCACTCATCCACTTAGCTTCCTTAATTACATCAAGCAAAAAGGGAGAATATACTCTTTTTATATCCGGGAAAGTTTTTTCCTGATGCGTAAGGAATACAACCAATATTGCCAGTGGGCGACAGAACAATTATCTAATCTACGCTTTAACACACGCGTTGACAGCATTAGCCATGATGAACATGCCTCGCTGTATACATTACATTGTTCAGATACGCTAACTGGGCAACAACACCAATTTGTTTGTAAAAAATTGGTATTGGGTACCGGACCTGCACCTTATATTCCAAAGTGTTGCCAACCCTTCTCTGATCAGATGGTGACATCGGGTAATTACTTGAAGAACAAAGAAGCTTTACAACAAAAGCAATCTATTACTGTTCTGGGTAGTGGACAAAGTGCCGCAGAGATTTTCTACGATTTGCTCAGTGATATTGATAAATTCGATTATCAACTTAATTGGCTTACCCGTTCGCCACGTTTTTTCCCGCTGGAATATACCAAGCTGACACTAGAAATGACGTCACCAGAATATGTAGATTATTTCTATAGTCTCCCGGGCGAAAAACGTGATGCATTAAATTTGTCCCACAAGCAGCTTTATAAAGGTATCAATAGTTCATTAATCAACGATATTTTCGATTTAATGTACACCAAAAGGTTAAATGGTAAGTTAAACGTCAATTTATATACCAATAGTGAATTACAACAAGTTAGCCATGCCCAAAATGGCCGCGACCTAACATTGGCGTTATTCCAACACGAACAGGAGCAACCATTTTCTCTGGACACCGAAGGAGTCGTTCTGGCTACCGGCTTTCAGTATCAAATCCCGACTTTTATTGAAGGTATACATCACCTTATCCGTTGGGATGAGAAAGGGCGTTATGGTGTACAGCGTAATTACAGTATCGATCAGAACAATACCATTTTCATACAGAATGTGGAGTTACATACCCACGGTTTTGTCACGCCAGATCTGGGAATGGCCTGTTATCGCAACTCCTGCCTGATTCATGAAATTACCGGTATTGAACATTATCCGATTGAGAAAAGTATCGCTTTCCAGCAGTTCAGCGTTGACACCGAAGGAGTATGCTAATGTCCGTCTTTAATCCTACACTGTTTGAAAAATCCTTGCCTGAAATAGGTACCTTCGCATTACGTTCACTGGATCTGGAACAGGACATTCCCATATTAACTGACTGGGTTAACCGGGATTACGCCCATTATTGGGGAATGCAAAACAATACTGAGAAACAAGTATGGGAATTTTATTATAATTTAGAATCCAGCCATCCGGGCAGTGTCTTTATTGGAATATATCGGGGGCAACCTACTTTTCTATTAGAGTGTTATCGTGCACAAGATGATCTGATTGGAAAATATTATCCGGCACACCCAGATGATATGGGAATGCATATTCTGGTTGCACCACCGCAAGAAAAAATAAGGCATTTCACCTGGGGAATTTTCCAAACCATCATGGCCTTTATTTTTAGTGATCCTACTGTGGCTCGCATTGTGGTTGAACCTGATATACGTAATGAGAAAATTCACAAGCTTAATCTACGGGCTGGTTTTGCTTATCAGAAGGCATTGGTATTACCGAATAAAACAGCCAAGTTGGCCTTTTGCACCAGAGAACAACATCAGATTGCGTTACAGCGGGAACATCAAGCGACAACATCAACCCACTCAGGCTCATTGATGACAAATGCCATGCACTTGCAACCGGCGGTCTGGCTGAAAGTTAATCGTCTGCACTTGTGTAAAGCGATTTCTGAATTTTCACATGAATGTTTACTCGTGCCTCAACAGTTAACTGAAAAAGCAGATAGTGATGGATATCACCATTACCGTTTGGATAACGCTGACCCTCTGGTCAGCTATACTTTCCGGGCACGGCGTATGGCACTGGATCACTGGCTGATTGATGCCGATTCGTTACAGAAAAATGCCAACGGAGAAGAAAAAGCACTCGATTCCTTGCTATTCATTATTGAGTTCAAACAACAAATTGGCATCAGTGATGTCGTAATGCCTACCTATCTGGAAGAAATTACCAGTACTCTCTATAGCAGTGCTTTTAAGCATAACAGAATCGGTATCAGTGCAATGGATCTCGTGAATACTGATTTTCAGGCGCTGGAAGGGGAGATGATGGAGGGACATCCCTCTTTCGTCGCCAACAATGGCCGGATTGGTTTTGATATTGGTGATTTCCAGAACTTTAGTCCCGAAGCCGCCTCTGCTATGCATTTAATATGGTTGGCCGCACATAAGAGCAAGGCACACTTTGCTTGCATCGAGCAACTCAATTATCAACAGTTGCTGGAACAAGAGCTAGGCACAACCACAGTAGCTGAATTTAACCGGCAGTTAATCGCGCTTAACCTTAATCCAGAAGACTATTTCCTGATGCCAGTTCACCCCTGGCAATGGCAGAACAAACTGGCATCGGTGTTTGCTCCTGATATTGCTAATCAGAAATTGGTCTATCTTGGTATTGGTGCTGATACCTATCAGGCACAACAGTCAATCCGTACCCTATTCAATCGCACTCATCCTCAGCGATATTATGTAAAAATGGCATTGTCCATTCTAAATATGGGATTCATGCGCGGTTTATCACCTTATTATATGGCGACGACGCCAGGCATTAACGACTGGCTATTCGATCTGGTAACACAAGATCCCATCTTGCAACATTATCGTTTTAAAATTCTACGAGAAGTCGCCAGTGTTGGATTCAAAAACAGCTATTACGAGCAAGCAATCAGTAGTGATACGCCTTATAAAAAAATGATGGCGGCACTGTGGCGAGAAAACCCACTGCAACTAATTGAACCTGGGCAACAAGTGATGACGATGGCTGCGTTACTGCACAGTGATCAGCAAGGGAATGCCCTGTTGCCTGCATTAATTTCAGCCTCCGGCCTACCTACTCAGGAATGGTTACGTCGCTATTTAGAGAGTTATCTTGCGCCACTGTTACACTGTTTGTACGCTTATGATCTGATGTTTATGCCACACGGCGAAAATATCATCATGGTATTGGAAAACCATGTTCCACAGCACATCTTCATGAAAGATTTAGCGGAAGAGATTCTGGTCATGAATCCCGACGCCGATTTACCGGAAAAAGCGCGTCGAGTCAAAGTAGACATGCCCGAAGATATGAAAACACTAACTATCTTATCTGATGTGTTTGACGGTATATTCCGCTATCTGGCTGCAATACTGGATGAACAGGGTGACTATTCACAGGATCTTTTCTGGCAGGCCGTAGCAGATTGTATTTTAAGCTATCAGCACAACCATCCTGAATTGAGTGAGCAATTTGTACGTTACGATCTATTTACACCAGAGATTAAACGCTGCTGTCTAAACCGCCTGCAAATAGCGAATAACCGTCAGATGCTTGATTTAGCTGATCCGGCTCAAAGTTTACAGTTTGCTGATAACCTGATTAACCCAATTGCCAAATTTGGTCATTCGTAAAATAGAGCTATCAATGAGCATGGAGAATGGTGAGTAACATGCTCACTACTCTATTAAGGCGGTGCTGCTACAGTACTGCCTTCTTTATTTGCATAATTTACCTATGCACGTAATTTCAGTGGATTAAATTCCAGCACCGGTATTATTTTCCGTTTCAACTTACCTATAGTTGTATTCAATTATGCTATTCAGATTATTGCCAAACATTCCTTAAAGCTGGCAAGATTAGCAATAAAAGCATAATATTAACAAGTCATTAACCATATAAAGTCATATTGGTAACATATACCTTTGATTTAGGAATAAAACTAAATGTCTACAACGCTATTAACCCTGGAAGAAGCCCGGCAAGTGATTGGTCATGCTTTTGTTCACGATATGCCTTTTAACCAATTATTAGGACTTGAACTGATTCGGTTTGAACAAGATTACGTAGAAATACAATTCCGTAACCAAAGTAAATTAGTAGGAAATATCGCACAAAAAATTTTACATGGTGGTGTCATTGCCTCAGTGCTGGACGTATGTGGTGGATTGGTCTGTATCGGTAACGCCTTGACCCGTCTGGTGCCCGCATCATTAGAAGAATTAGAAAAACGATTATCAATAATGGGAACAATTGATTTGCGGGTGGATTATCTACGCCCCGGTCGTGGTGAATTATTTACCGCCACCAGTAGTATTATCCGCAATGGCAACAAAGTTTCTGTTGCCAGAGCAGAACTACATAATGAGCAGAGAGCCCATATCGCCAGTGTAACGGCGACCTATTTGGTAGGATGACAATATAATTTTAATCGCTTGCGTAATATTCAGCCCGGTGACATATTATTTTCACGTTAACGGGCTAAAAACCCATGACACTCTTTCCACCTTTATTAACATCAGGACAATATGAACAAGCCACAAACTACCAAAGGAGTACTGTACGCCTTCGGTGCCTGTTTTATCTGGGGAATCGCACCAATTTATTTTAAACATATCCAGCAAGTACCTGCTGACGAAATCCTGACCCATCGTATTATTTGGTCATTTTTCTTTATGTTGCTACTGCTAACATTGACTCGTCACTGGTCACAGGTAGTCAAAGTTTTTCATCAACCTAAAAAAGTGCTATTACTGGCAGTGACGGCCACTGTCGTTGCCTGTAACTGGCTGATTTACATCTGGGCGGTAAATCACGGCCATATGCTGGAAGCCAGCCTGGGTTATTTCATTAGTCCACTGGTTAACGTTTTGTTTGGTATGCTGTTTTTGAGTGAGCGTTTCCGCCGCATGCAATGGGCGGCGGTTATTCTGGCCTTCACCGGCGTGTTAATCCAATTATGGCAATTTGGTTCTATACCGGTTATTGGATTAAGTTTGGCTGTGACTTTTGCCCTGTATGCCCTGCTGCGAAAGAAGATGAATGTTGATGCTCAAACAGGCATGACGATTGAAACACTGTGGTTACTGCCAGTTGCCGCCATTTACCTATTTGGTTTTGCCAACAGCCCAACCAGTGATCTAAGTAATAACTCAGCAACTCTCAATTTATTTCTGATTGCCGCGGGCATTATTACTACTGTGCCATTACTGTTATACACAGAAGCCGCTGCCCACCTGCGTCTATCTACACTCGGATTCTTTCAGTATGTCGGCCCAACGCTGATGTTCTTGCTAGCAACCTTGGTTTATGGTGAACACATAGGCACTGACCGTCTGATTACTTTCGGTTTTATCTGGGCTGCATTAGTGCTGTTTACACTGGATGCCGTGTATACACAACGTAGATCGCAGAGATAGCACAATAATGAAAATAACCATCAGATTAGCCAATACAACTGAACAGATCGCACTTGAAGCTCTGCAATTACGGGCGTCTCTTATGTGGGAAGAAGATAGAGAATTATTACTAGCAAATCCCCACATGATACAACTGCCTATAGAGCATATTGAAGCAGGGTATGTTTATGTTGCAGAACAAGCTAGCGTAATTCTAGGGTTCAGTGTTGTATTGCCTCAATCTGATGGAAATGCTGAACTTGATGGATTATTTGTTGAACCAACCTTTTGGCATCAAGGCATTGGCAAGCAATTGGTGCAAATCACATTGAATGATCTTCATATATACCCTATGGATTTCATGATGCATCGCGGCGGAAAGGGAGCGAATCCCCAGGAGCATAGATAACTATGTGACCGGGGTGAGTGAGTGCAGCCAACAAAGAGGCAACTTGAAAGATGACGGGTATAAAAGGCAAAGCATCATTACAGGTGCTAGCTAATCCGCAAGCAGAAGGGTTTTATATTGCCCTTGGCTTTAAACACTTGGGAAAAGAATATACTCAATTAGGAATAGCGATTCGTATGATTAAGTACATCCTGTAAAATAATCTAATTCTATTTTATATATTAATGCCTTTCTCGTTACATCTATTTTATCTTTAATAATCAAATACTTTTTTCAAAAAATATTTTTATTTAACTCATCCTACTTTCACATTTAATATAAAACTGTAGAATTAAGGTTAATAAAATTTCAATTAAAAAAATTAAAATTTAGATTATATTAAAGATAGAAAACAATAATAAAAACTTCTTTTAAAACGAAAATTACTCCAAGTTATATATTCAATCATAGATTATATAAATCATATAGAACTAGCATTTAAGCATTTAAGCATTTAAGCATTTAAGCATTTAAGCATTTAAGCATTTAAGCATTTAAGCATTTAAGCATTTAAGCATTTAAGCATTTAAGCATTTAAGCATTTAAGCATTTAAGCATTTAAGCATTTAAGCATTTAAGCATTTAAGCATTTAAGCATTCTATAATAATGTTAAGATTGTTTCCACTCAATAATCAATATTTTAAAATAATAATAAAACCCAATACTGCACAAAAATATTATTAACGTATTAACGTATTAACGTATTAACGTATTAACGTATTAACGTATTAACGTATTATTTTCATATCTCTATTATAGCCGCTATAATACAATTATTACAGCAGCTATATATTAAAGCCAGTTCTTCCGCTTAAAATAGAGATACGGTGCAAGGCCGGCCGCAATCATTAAACCAATTGCGCCCGGATAACCAAATGTCCAGTGTAACTCCGGCATAAATTCAAAGTTCATACCATAACTGGAAGCCACCAGCGTTGGCGGCAGGAATACCACAGAGACAACCGAGAAGATTTTGATAATTCGACTCTGTTCAATATTGATAAAACCCATTGCCGCCTGCATCAAGAAATTAACTTTTTGAAACAAAGATTCATTATGTGGCAACAGTGATTCAATATCCCGCAAGATTTCACGGGCCTGCTCTAGTTGAGCTCCCGGCAAACGGGCCCGTCGCACCAAGAAGTTAAGCGCACGCTGTGTATCCATAAGACATAAGCGAACCTTCCAGCTAATATCTTCCTGTTCAGCAAGACTGGACAAGGCAATATCAAACTCATCACCCTGTTTCCCTTCCATAATGACCCGGCTCAGGGATTCCAGCACGCTGTAAATATTTTCGATGACATCAGCCAACTGTTCAATCTTGGTTTCAAACAGATCCATCAGCACTTCATAAGCATTACCATCGACTAATGTCTGATTACGAGCACGCATACGATACAATCGGAACGCAGGGAGCTCCCGCTCTCGCAACGTATAGAGACGACCATCACGAATAGTAAATGCAACTGTTGCGTTGCCAGCATGGTCTTCCGCGTCTTCAAAGTAAAAAAACGAGTGGACGTGTATCCCGTCTTCATCTTCAAAAAAACGCGCCGACGCCTCAATGTCATCCAGTTCCGGTCGGGTTGCCAGAATTTGGCCTAATTCATTTTGAACTTGCAGCCTGTCTTGTTCTTCCGGCTCAACCAAATCTACCCATAAGGAATCAGATAACTTTTCTCCCTCTTCAAATTCAAGACGGAGCAGGCGATTATTCTCTAACTTAAATGCGCTCAGCATGTATCATAAGTCTCCTTTACTCCCTACGTGATCGTAAGGCGCGAATGTTACGCTTAGAAGAAAAAGCCTGTCAACATTCAACCTGGATATTATTTTCAGACCATTTCAAGTCTGGCATAAGCAGCAACCAGCCACTTAATCCCTTCCCCTTGAAACGCGATTTGCAATCGGCTATTTTCACCACTCCCCTCCATATTGACAATGGTTCCTTCACCAAATTTAGGATGACGAACACGTTGCCCAAGAGCATAACCGCTATCATTGGAGCTAATTGGTGTACCTAACCGACTATGGCTAACTGGACGAGATACTGTCGCACGTAACCGAACTTCTTCAATACATTCTGACGGCAGTTCCCCAATAAAACGAGATGGCCGATGATAAACCTCTTTGCCATATAAACGACGACTTTCGGCATAAGTGATGGTCAGCTTTTCCATTGCACGTGTCAGCCCCACATAAGCCAAACGACGCTCCTCTTCCAAACGTCCACCTTCTTCAATCGACATCTGGCTTGGGAACATGCCTTCTTCCATGCCAACAATAAATACCTGTGGGAATTCCAGTCCTTTAGCCGAATGTAATGTCATCAGTTGCACCGAATCTTGATAGGCATCGGCCTGCCCTTCTCCCGATTCCAGCGCGGCATGGGAAAGAAACGCCTGCAATGGCGTAAAATCTTCATCCTCTTCCTGATAGCTAAACTGGCGAGTCGCCGTGACAAGCTCTTCAAGGTTTTCAATACGCGCCTGCGCTTTTTCACCTTTTTCCTGCTGATACATTGCCCGCAGGCCAGAATCACGGATAACCCTGTCAGTCTGAACATGCAATGGCATATCTTCAGTTTCTGTCGATAATGCGTCAATCAGTTCAATAAAACGCTGTAAGGAAGCAGCGGCACGCCCAGCCAGCACTTTCTCTTGAAGCAATATCTGACAACAGTCCCACAACGTTTGCTGCCGTTCACGTGCCGCTTGGCGCACAATATCTAAAGTTCTGTCACCAATACCACGGGTAGGCGTATTCACCACACGTTCAAACGCCGCGTCATCATGACGATTGGCAATCAAACGCAGGTAAGCCAGTGCATCTTTAATTTCCTGACGTTCAAAGAATCGTTGACCGCCATAAATACGGTATGGCATTGATACCTGTAACAGCGCCTCTTCCAGTACACGGGACTGAGCGTTGCTGCGGTAAAGTATGGCACAGTTTTTCAGGGCACCACCATTTTCAAGCCAGTTTTTTATCCGGCCGACCACATAACGGGCTTCATCCAGTTCATTAAATGCACAATAAAGGGAGATGGGCTCACCCTCTATACCATCAGTCCACAGATTTTTACCCAGACGATCACTGTTATTGGCAATCAGTGTATTGGCAACTTTCAAAATATTACTGGTGGAACGGTAATTCTGCTCCAAACGGATAGTTTCAGCGCCGGGAAAATCTTTCAGAAAACGCTGAATATTCTCAACTTGAGCCCCACGCCAACCATAAATAGATTGATCATCATCCCCGACAATCATCACTTTGCCTGTTTCCCCTGCCAACAGATGGATCCAAGCATATTGAATACTGTTAGTGTCCTGAAACTCATCCACTAGAATATTAGTAAAGCGACCACGGTAATGTTGCAGGATCTGAGGTTTATTCAGCCACAACTCATGAGCTCGCAGTAAAAGCTCAGCAAAATCCACTAGCCCAGCCCGATCACAAGCCTCCTGGTAAGCCTGATAAATTTTCTGCCATGTCGCCTCAACAGGGTTGCCATAACTTTCAATATGCCGTGGCCGCAATCCTTCATCTTTTTTACCATTGATGTACCACATGCCTTGACGAACTGGCCATTGTTTATCATCCAGATTCATCGCTTTGATAATGCGTTTAAGCAGGCGATTTTGATCTTCACTGTCAAGAATCTGAAAATCCTGTGGCAAATTAGCATCCAGATGATGGGCTCGTAACAAACGATGAGCCAAACCGTGAAACGTACCAATCCACATTCCACCTTGACTGGTACCGATCAAGTTTTCAATCCGATGACGCATCTCCGCAGCCGCTTTATTGGTGAAGGTCACGGCCATAATGGAAAATGGCGAAGCTTTCTCCACCGATAACAACCAAGCAATTCGGTGTACCAGAACCCGGGTTTTACCACTCCCCGCGCCAGCTAATACCAACATATTAGTCCGCGGAGCAGCTACAGCTTCCCGTTGTTTGTCATTCAGACTTTCGAGCAGATAGGAGACGTCCATAGTTACCATCAATTGATTAGACAGCGCCCAGAGGTTGCTGTGTTTTTATACAGAATAATTTCTCGATTATATCAATGCTGTCAAAGAAGCCAAATCGTAAATCTCAATGTGAGGCAGTAGGCAGCTTTCCATCGTCTGCAATAATTTTTTATTCTTAGTATTCATCCAGCAAGCTTGCATACCACTACGCAGTGCCCCTGCCACATCAGTATTCAAGTCATCACCGACATGTAAGATTTGCCCAAGCGCTAAACCCAGACGATCCGCAGCCAAACAGTACATATCGCTGCAAGGTTTTGAACGCCCATCAGGGCCAGCTTTCAGCACAAATTTAAAATAAGGGGCAAGACCACAAGCAGCGGGTTCCGCATTGCCATTAGTAATGGCTACTAGTGGCATCTGTTCAGCAAGTGCCGCCAGGGTCTTATGTGTTGATTCAGGAATATCAATCCGATTACGCCAGAGGGTGAAATGCGCCATGACATCATCTGCCCCCCGATCAGCATCTTCACGGCTAAAACCGTAATGGCAAAACATCAACTTTGAAGAGTGCCAGCGCCATAAAGTCATGTCATGACAAATTTCAGGATACTGCTCAAGTGTCAATTCACGGAAAGCACATAGATCCTGATGATTAAGATGACTGAACCTAGGATCATACCGCCGTACAAAATTCAGTACTTCCTCTTCCGTTTTATCCATAACTGGATGATTATCATACAGCGTATCATCCAGATCAAATGTCATCGCTAACACTGGCGCAAGAGGCCGATAAAAACGCATTACGATTTCCCCCGTTTGGCTCTGGGATGGGCTACATCATACACTTTTGTCAAATGCTGGAAATCCAAATGAGTATAGATTTGTGTGGAGGATAGGCTGGCATGACCAAGTAATTCCTGAACTGCGCGCAAATCACCACTGGATTCCAGAATATGAGTGGCAAAAGAGTGGCGCAATTTATGAGGATGAATATGACTACTCATTCCCTGGCGTATTCCCCACTGAGCAAACCGTTTTTGTACATTACGGGTTGATATCCGCCGCCCACTCTTTGAGACAAAAACGGCATTATCCTCCGGCTCGAATAGTTCCCGCATTGCCAACCAACGATTAAGCCATTCAACCGCGGTATGTCCCAAAGGCACCTTCCGCTCTTTACTGCCTTTACCTGAAACCCATACTTCTCCACTTTCAAGCTCCAGATGCTGGCAATCAAGGCTCACCAACTCCGACAAACGTAATCCAGCACCATACATCACTTCCAACATCGTCCGGTCACGCACCGATAATGGATCATTAAAATTGATATTCAGCAACTGGTTCACTTCATCCACATCGATATTTTTCGGCAAGTGACGCTTGGTTCCCGGCATGCTGACGGTTTTACTCGGGTTAACGGAAATATCCCCTTGAGTCACCAGCCAATCAAGGAAACTACGCAAGGAAGATAAACGCAACGCCAAGCTAGCTGACTGTAAGCCAGCCCGACGACTACGTGTTACCAACATCCTCACTTTCACTGGATCAAGATCTTTCCATTGGCTGACACCCATTTCTAAAACCATCTCAGCCAATGTGGCAAGCTGGCGACGATAATTGATGATAGTCACTGGACTTAACCGACGCTCTACCCTGAGATACCGCAAAAATGCCTCAATCGGCTCCAGTAACCGGTCAATTTCCTGCATCATATTCGTTTAATCCAACGAGACAATATATCCGGCAATAACTTAGCCAGATGCTCAAGCATGTCAGTTCCCATGTCTTCTTGATAATGTTGATGATTCCGACTGTTAAATATCACCATACCCAGTTCGCCCCTCGTTCCCAGTAGGGAGACGGCAACCGAACCGACATGCTGAACTTGCGGCAACAACAATAGAATTTCCGGCCCATTTAGCATACCGAGATAGTGGTTTTTATTACCAAAACGCTGAATACGGATTGGTTCAAAAGCATTGCGAGAAAGTGCTAAATCAGGCGCATCAAGTGGTGCACCAATATGCCATTTATCATTGAAAAGACGGATACTGGCACTATTTAGTCCCATATTCTTAGCCCATAAACTTAACCGACTAAGCATATCTTGCAAACTCTCTGCCGCAACCAAATTAACAAGTAATTTAAGCAACTGCTCAAACAGTTGTTCATTCACTCTAGCCTGCTCCATGAGCAGAGTTATATCTTCTTCCAGATAAGCAATCCGCGCTCTCTGGCGGCTCATATACCATTCAACCAAAGAAACCGTTTCTCGTACCGGATGAGGAACCCGCATCTGTTCAACGACACATGCATTACGGATAAAGAAATTGGGGTTTTCCAATAAATAATCCACAACAGTCTGATCATCAAGTATGCCATTGATGTTTAACTGCTCTTCTTTTTTCTCCATCTCCAATGCCCCGCAGCTCAAAACAGAATCGATTACAGATGAATTGTACCATCATAAACATGCGTCGCCGGTCCCGTCATATAGAGCGGTTTTCCCGGCCCATCCCAACAGATAAACAGTGAACCTCCCGGCAAATCTACCCGAACGTGATTGTCGAGCAATTGCTGCTGAATACCTACTGCGACCGCTGCACAAGCACCACTGCCACAAGCTTGGGTTTCCCCAACGCCACGTTCATAAACCCGTAAGCAGATATGACCACGGTTTAAAATTTGCATGAAACCAATATTCGCCCGTTCAGGAAATCTTTCGTGGCTTTCCAAAGCTGGCCCTAAAATATCTACTTCGGCCGTTTCCACGTCTGACACTTGAATCACACAATGAGGATTCCCCATAGAGACAACACCACAAAGAACGGTTCTCTCTACTACCCGTAAAATATAGGTTTTTTCCGCCCTTAACGCACGAAATGGTACATGATGCGGCTCAAATTCAGGTTCCCCCATATTAACGCAAACCTGATCATCATTGGTGATGCTCAGCATCATCCGCCCCGATTGCGTGCTGACTTTAATATCACGCTTATTAATTAATCCCTTAAGACGGACAAAACGGGCAAAACAACGCGCTCCATTGCCACACTGCGCAACTTCACTGCCGTCAGCATTAAAAATACGATAGTGAAAATCCATATCCGGATCATAAGGTGCTTCAACAATTAATAATTGATCGAAGCCCACACCAGTATGTCTATCTGCCAAACGGCAGATCAATTCTGGTGAGAAATAAACATTTTGGGTCACGGCATCAACGACCATAAAGTCATTACCTAGACCATGCATTTTGGAGAACTGCATATAATGCTCCACCGTAAACCGTAGCTACTGACTATCGGCTTATCTCGCTTATTTCTGAGAGGTGCTATCCACTTTCTGCCCTTGCTGCCCTTGCTGCCCAGTATTTGGGGAAATCTGAGACGCAGTTGTCGCCTTCTCTGTCGATGGTTGTTCTGGAGGAAAATAGAGAGGACCTTTCAGTCCACAGCCGGAAAGTACAAATAGGGTTATGATAGCCAGAAATCCGCGTAATTTTTTCTTCATTGCATTAATGCCTGTAATTCATACGTCAATATTCTCTATAATCGCAGTTAGACCTCGAAAAGCAAATAGGAAATGAAGATGAACGACAGTGAATTTCACCAGTTAGCTGACCAACTGATGCTTTATATCGAAGGGCAGTTAGATAATTATGATGGCAATGCTGATATCGACTGTGAAACCAATGGCGGCGTCATGACCCTGAGCTTTGATAATGACAGCAAAATTATTATCAATCGCCAGGAACCTTTCCATCAAATCTGGTTGGCAACCAAAGGCGGTGGTTATCATTTTGATTACAAAGAAGGTCAGTGGATTTGTGACCGCAGTGGTGACAATTTTTTAACCATGCTAGCACACGCCATCACCGAACAAAGTGGCGAACAGTTCAGTTTTCCATAATTGAACCCTACCCCGCATCGCGGGGTAAATCAGTAATGTGACATAAAACGATAAGGTTCTGGCTGCTCTTCATTTTCCCCATCATGAGCCACACACAAATGTGAAAAAGATGATTCACTAAATGGAATCACCTGAATCTGGCCTTTCATTTGCACAATCTGATAAAACTGTGGCAAGTTAAAGTTGATAAAACTTGATCCGTAGGTAAACCGATCATGAGATGAAGAATAAAACCGACTGACGTCACGTACCAATTCTTCCTTACTTCCCTCACAATGAGAATAAATTTCCACCCGGTTGGTTTCATCCAGAATATAAATATTAAAACCTTGATTATCTGGCGTATTTTCGAAGAAAAATTGAATAATGCCCTCACTGGCAAAGCCATCAACCACCGCGGGCAAATGTGTCTCTTTGGTATTAATTTTCACCGGCAACCCATGCAATTTGTTATTAGAAATTGCCCCATAGAATTCCACGGCATTTTCCAATTTCTGCACAGATACGTTAAGACGTTCAAAGAATAGCCCCCAAGTCTGGCCGGCAATACGTAATGCTTTAAAACGACCAGGGTCCTGACGATTGCTGGATAAACGTAATTCAATACATTCAGATACCAGTTGCTGGATCCGGGTTCGGATAAGCCCTCGTAAATGTTCGCTGTAACAGAACACTTCAACAGCCGCTGGCGGTGCAGCATCTTGATGCATTTTACCCAGTATGGTCTTCAACGCTTCCAGCACAGATTGCCCACCACTAAAGTGTAAAGTCCTCACTTCATTCCATGAATTACGATAAAGTAAGTCAATGCTTTCCACCAAACACTGTTGCGATTCACCAAAACTGAATACATCAAGCTTACGGAAATCAAAATGTACAACCTGATTGGAAAATTCAGCGGTCGGATCTTTCTCCAGATTGACAATAATTGCCAAATGGCGAATTTCACATGGGCTATAGAGTGCTTTCGGTGTCGGTGATGGTAGACGGATGGGAAAATGGGTAGAAATATCATTAATCAATTCATATAGCTTCAGCTCATCACATTGAGTTTCGCCATGATGAATATGGATACACGATTTTTCTGTTAATAAACCGTTAAAGTAGGTCCACGACACCAGTTTATTGAGATAACGATTATATTCCAGAGGTTGATGACCAATGATCGATCCAATAACCGGAGCCTGATTGTAGAGATACCAACCGCTACGGTTCGCACGTCCTTGAGGGACATAAATAAATGTTAAATTTTTCTCTGATAGGTCTGGCGAAATTTGCGGATTAACCAGCGTTACTTTCCCTGGCAATGCTTCAAACGCAGCATAAAGTTTACGCGTCAGCACACCAATATCCTGTGGACTGGCACTGACACTCAGATTATTACGGCGAGCAAAACGGATAAGATTACGATAGCTCTGCATCATGGTATCGAGCAGTTCATTATGCGCATCACGAACCTGTTCAATTTTCCATGAGTTGCGGTTATCCAAAATTTTCAATCGTTCTGGATCCCATTTCCACTCATAGACCAATTGGGTCAAAACCTGACGTCGCCAGCCAATGCAGCCTTTATCATCTTGATTTAGAGAGAGCTTTTCACAAACTTTTAAATAAAAACATCGACGTATTAGATCTAAACGGGTCGTATCATTAATTTCTATCAGATAACGGGTAACACGCTCAAGCATCATGCTGTATGCATCAAGGCCAAAGGAGACTATTTCACCCGCATGTAGGCGCTGTTTCATCTCCATTGCCAGTAACTTACCATTGGGATATTCCCAAGAATAGGCTTCCAGTAACAAGCTTTTTAATACGGCTTTATAAGGGGAATCGATACTTTTGTAGAGTTGCCATAAGCTAGCACCAAAGTACTCTTCAGCAGATAGTTCACCCAATCCACCGAGATCAAGCCACTCATTTGGCGTCAGAACACCTTGCGCATAAAGCGATAAAACATATTCATCATAATGGCGTTCTTCTTCTACGGGCACCATTTCCCATAACAAACGCTTACCCGCCATACGTACAGCGGTACGATAAAATTCATCAAGTAACAGAATATGCTGAGTAGAACCGCAGTCCTCACCACCGAGGCTACCACTCGCATTATGGCGAAAGCGGTTTTCATCAATAAGAAAAAAATTGACTTCAATACTAAGCGCTGCCGCCCACTGTTCAATAAGCGTACACTTACGTTGCAGCAAAAGGCGCTCATCATTATCAAGCCATGACTGATGACATACCCAGATATCCAAATCAGAACAACCGCTCTGCCCGATTGATGAAGTACTGCCCATTGAGTAAATACCGGTAATAGGAAGTTCACCATTGGCAGGCTGTTCTATGAAGTGATCTAATTTATTTTCTAAATCATTAAGATAAGATTTTTGTGCTTCATCATGCACGAAAAAACATACGCCATAGGGAACATTACCGTTAATGTAACCTGGCATCATCGGATGATGATAATGCAATAATACTGGCAGTAAACTGTATACCTGTTTAAATTCCGCACTCATGGCGGTAGAGGCGCGTTCTAACCTGAGTTGGTTTATCGCATCCAGTCTCTGCTTCAGTGTTTCGATATAAAGGTACAAGACGTCTCGCCCGATTGAGTTCCAGTGCCCAGATAAATCCCCCGTTTCCGGCTGTTATAGCTCGATGGAATTATTTAGAATGATTTTTACCAATTTATTACCGGAAACGTGATCAATTTAACACCTTGTCGATAAACCGTAAAGTCAGTAAAGCAATTGAATTCGATGCCTTATCGTACAGAAAATCAAATAATACATTGTTATATATGGGAATAATCAAAAAACCCATACCGTTTATACTTTCTTATACGAAAGAAATTTTCTCTACCCATTTTTTCAAGTTAATGCGCGTAATACCTTGTTATCATCAACCCTATAAAAATGACTCCGTTGGCTATATTTTAATTAATGATTTTTTCCATTAGGAATTCTTTAATTACAGAAATAATTTACTTGAAAAGTTAATTCATAATTAAATCAATCTATTTTTATAGATATCAAAATAATTTAAAAGTTAAAATTTATTTTATGCTTTAACATAACTGGCATCTCTTCTTCTCAGCCTCCTAGCTGGAAAAAAAAGTGATGAAGTGTTAAAACGAGTGCTATGTTTTTCATTTATATGACGCCTGAAAAGCCTGAGAAATACAAACATCTATGTCAACTAAAACCATCCGCATCGCAACCCGACAAAGCCCTCTAGCCATGTGGCAGGCGCTGTATGTTCAACAAAAACTACAACAATGTCACCCAGATTTGGAAGTTCAACTGGTTCCGATGGTAACCCAGGGCGATATTATTCTGGACACGCCTCTAGCAAAAATTGGAGGAAAAGGGCTATTTGTCAAAGAGTTAGAATTAGCTCTACTTGAAGGCCGAGCCGATATCGCCGTCCATTCAATGAAAGACGTCCCGATCTCTTTTCCTGAGGGGCTAGGTCTGGTCACTATTTGTGAACGTGATGATCCACGTGATGCTTTCGTCTCCGTGAAATATCACTCTCTTGATGAATTGCCAACAGGCAGCATCGTTGGCACATCAAGTTTACGCCGCCAGTGTCAACTCCGTGAATTACGTCCTGATCTGATTGTCCGTGACCTTCGGGGCAATGTTGGAACCCGTCTGAACAAGTTGGATAATGGTCACTATGATGCAATTATCCTCGCCGTCGCAGGATTGAAAAGGTTAAAACTGCATGAGCGTATCCGTACGCCATTGACGGCAGAACAATCATTACCTGCCGTTGGTCAAGGCGCGGTAGGAATTGAATGCCGCCTCGACGACCAACAAACACAAACTCTGTTAGCACCATTAAACCACTATGATACAGAAGTTTGTGTTCTTGCCGAACGTGCGATGAATACCCGGCTGGAAGGAGGCTGCCAAGTACCAATAGGTAGCTATGCTATCTGGCAGGACGGGAAAATCTGGTTACGGGCATTAGTTGGCGCACCTGATGGTAGCGTTATTATTCGCGGTGAGAGAACGGCTTTCCCAAAAGATGCCTGCCAGGCAGGGGTTGAATTGGCAGAAGAGTTGTTGGAACGGGGAGCACGGGAAATTCTAACCAAAGTTTATCGAGGAAATCCCTCCACATGAGTATTCTGGTGACTCGCCCTGCTCCTGCCGGAGAGGAACTAGTCAGAAAGTTACAGGCTGCGGGAAAAACAGCTTTCAGCGCACCTTTAATCAATATTCACCCAGGTTCAGAGCTGCCACAGCTAGCTGAGAAGCTTAACCATCTAAATACCTGTGATATGGTATTTCTATTGTCAAAAAATGCAGTTTATTATGCAAACTCTCAGTTAAATAAAATTAATCTTTCATGGCCCAACAAGCTGATTTATTATGCTATCGGCAGATCAACCGCTCTGGCTTTTCATCAACTAACGGATATGAATGTTATCTGGTCATCAGAGGGTGAGACCAGCGAAATTTTGCTAAAACTACCATCACTACATCAGGTTGAAAATAAACAAGCTTTGCTGCTCAGAGGAAATGGCGGACGTGAACTTATTGCCCGGACGCTGACAGAAAGAGGCGCCACAGTTAATTATTGTGAATGTTATTTCCGCGAGCCAGTAGACTACCCGGCAGCAGAATTCAGTGCCCACTGGCAAAAGTATGGAGTACAAACTTTAGTTGTAACCAGTGGCGAAATACTGCAACTATTATATAACTTAATACCTGAAAGTGATCGAAACAGGTGGTTATTGCATTGCCACCTGATTGTGGTAAGCGAGCGTCTTGCACATACCGCCCGGAACTTGGGCTGGCAGGATGTTAAAGTTGCAAAAAGTGCAGATAACGATGCCTTAATTCAGGCACTAGAATAAACTGACATGGGATGCCCACTATGACGGAGCAAAAACAGTCCGCCGAGACAGTTGAACAAACAAAAACTACGGTTGAAAACTTGCAACAGCTCGAAACCGCGCCTCAAAAGCAAGAACGTTCTGGTACGCTAAAAAACATTATTGCTATTGCAATCATGCTGGCAATCGGTGGCGGTCTTTATTATTACGGACAGCAACAAAGCCATTTATTGAGTGCAGAGAACCATGAGCTACGCCAACAACTGGAATCACTGAAACAACAGCAATCACAGGATAAACAGCATATTGAAGCGCTGTTTAAAGAACAATCACAGACTTTAAGCCATTTCGCCGCACAAAATGATCAGCTAGATAATAGCCTACAAGAGTTACAAGCCAAAATCTCTGCGTTATCCAGCTCTGATGTAAAAAGCTGGCTACTGGCACAAGCTGATTTTCTGGTCAAAATGGCAGGCCGGAAATTATGGAATGATCAAGATGTAGTCACCGCCGCTGCTCTGCTGAAAAATGCAGATGCCAGTCTCTCTGAAATGAATGATCCAAGCCTGATTGAAATCCGTCGTGCAATTACACAAGACATCAGTACATTATCTGCCATTGGTCAGATTGATTTTGACGGCATTATCCTGCGAGTTAATCAGCTTTCTAACCAAGTAGATAACCTGCGTCTGGCTGACAATACAACCGATGGTTCGCCAATGGACGAAGATAATGATGAATTAACCGGTACATTATCTGAATGGCGCCAGAATCTGAGCAAAAGCTGGAAGAGTTTCATGGATAATTTCATTACCATCCGTCGCCGGGATACCGCAGCAGAGCCATTACTGGCACCAAATCAAGATATCTATCTACGAGAGAATATCCGAGCCCGTCTGTTGATTGCCGCCCAAGCAATACCGCGTCATCAAGGTGAAGTTTTTAAACAATCACTGGAAACGGTTTCAACTTGGGTTAGAGCTTACTTTGATATCAATGATCCCAATACCAAAGCATTCCTGGAAGAAATTGATTCATTAAGCCAGCAGCCTGTCTCCATCACTGCGCCAGACCACCTTTCAAGCCAGCCTTTACTGGAAAAACTGATGCAAACCCGGGTTCGCAGCCTACTTTCCCAATCTTCTGAAACCAATCAGGAGGGTTAAGTTATGCTGAAAGTTCTATTACTGTTTGTGGTACTCATTGTTGGTATTGTGCTTGGCCCAATCGTTGCCGGCCATCAGGGATATGTTCTGATTCAAACTGACAATTACAACATTGAAACCAGTGTTACCGGCCTGTTTATTATATTTGTTCTTTTACAACTGGCACTCTGCCTCCTTGGCTGGTGCTACCGCAGAGTTATACGCACAGGCTCACGTACCCGTGGCTGGTTCCTTGGACGCAAACGCAGCCGTGCCCATGCTCAAACAAAAGCAGCGCTGATCAAACTGGCAGAAGGCGATTTCAAACAAGTTGAGCAATTACTGACCCGTAACGCTGACCATGCAGAACAACCTGTGGTCAACTACTTATTGGCGGCTGAAGCAGCCCAACAACGCGGAGATGAATTTCGTACCAATCAATATTTACAACGCGCGGCAGAAGTCGCAGATAATAACCAGTTGCCTGTGGATATTACCCGTGTACGTATTCAACTCACGCAAGGTGAAATTCACGCAGCCCGTCATGGTGTAGACAAGCTATTAAATCAAGCTTCACGTCATCCAGAAGTCTTACGCTTGGCTGAACAGGCTTATATGAAGTCAGGAGCTTACCAGTCACTGATTGATATACTACCGGTAATGGAAAAAATCCATCTACATGATGAGTTACAAATTCACAAATTGCGCCAGCAAGCCTATATCGGTCTGATGAATCAGTACATGGCAGAACAAGGCAGCGAAGGCTTAAAACGTTGGTGGCACGATCAAAGCCGAAAAATTCGCCATGATGTGGCTTTACAAGTTGCAATATCTGAACATTTAATTGAATGTGATGACCATGAAACTGCACAAAAGATCATCTTGGAAAGTTTAAAACGTCAATACGACGAACGTTTACTTTTATTGATCCCACGCTTAAAAAGCGAAGATCCAAAGCCGATACAAAACGCATTGGATCATCATTTAAAACAACATGGTTCAACTCCCTTGCTAAACAGTACGCTCGGACAAGTTGCTTTGCGTCACGGAGAATGGGAAAAAGCAGTAAAAGATTTTAAAACCGCATTAGCCCAACGTCCTGATGCACATGATTATGCATGGTTAGCAGACGCATTGGATAAACTGCGTAAACCAGAAGAGGCCGCACAGGTTCGTCGTGAAGGATTAATGCTCACTTTGAAGCGCGAGAGTAATGTCGTGAAGAGTGATCTCGTTAATAGCAATAGTGCTGTAATGTCGTGATCTCTCATCCATTATTAGCAAGTCTTCATGCCGATGATTAAAAATGCCCCGCACGGGGCATTTTTCTAACCATATTTTTTGGCAAAATCTTCATCGGAAGCGCAAAGATAAATAATAAATTCAATAAATGAGATAAGTGCAGGGATAAATGTCCAGCAAAATAGCAGATATAAAATCCCCATACCGATCTTGCCCAGATAAAATTTATGAGCGCCAAAGGAACCAAGAAAAAACGCCAATAGTGCAGCAACAATGCGGCTTTGACTACCAGAAGAATAGGCCCTTATCATTGCACCACAATGTGGGCATGATTGTGCAGATTCATGTAACATTCGGCTACAACCAGGGCATCCCATCATTTTTGACATCAATATTCCCCTTAAGATAAGTTTAGAAATGAAATAACTAAATTAATTTTACAGTAAAAAACTAACCATCATATTTTCAGTTCTGTTTATATTAGACAGTAATACCTAAACAGTATATAAACCTACCAGATATATCTCTTAGAAATAAAAAAAACACCTACCTTAAAAACAAAAGATAGGTGTACAAATACAATCAGGTCTACAGACGGATAGTGCCTCACTCAACGTTGAGTCCGGTCGGCGATGAAAATTACTCATCTGTGACATGGACAATAGGCACCGATAATCGGCTCTGCATCATCCCTGGGTTTATGAAGCATATGCAATCATAAGAAATAGGATGAGCATCTACGTTTGTAACAATGCATTTAGTGTGCCAGCTTTTATTTAAATAAAAGCTGCCTCGCTTCATCAGCTATTTCTCTATTTATTACAACAAGAAATCGAATCATCACAAAATCCATCTCATGTACTGTCTCTTATTTGAGACAAAACATAAGGTATTTATTATTTTCATTATAATTCAATTTGTTATAAGTCTCTTATTTGAGACAGCTAGTATATCGACTGTCTTAAAAAGACAAAAAATAAAAAATTACCATATAAAACAAATAGTTATTTTTAAAAAATAATCCACTAAATTTGAATCAACAGAGCACAACTTAAAGGTATATGGATCAGGAAAGGGAACAAAAAGTCAGGGGGACAAAAAGGGATAAAACGCAAAAAACCCTGCAATGCAGGGTTCTTTTGGAATTTGGTCGGCGAGAGAGGATTCGAACCTCCGACCCACTGGTCCCAAACCAGTTGCGCTACCAAGCTGCGCTACTCGCCGAAATTTTCTACTCTTTCTTTTCTCTTTTTCATGGTGCGAAAGGGGGGACTTGAACCCCCACGTCCGTAAGGACACTAACACCTGAAGCTAGCGCGTCTACCAATTCCGCCACCCTCGCATGTCACAAAAAAGATGGGGTGGCTAATGGGACTCGAACCCACGACAACTGGAATCACAATCCAGGGCTCTACCAACTGAGCTATAGCCACCATAACAGCTATTTACTGCTAAATACTTATTACCAACGGCGCAATACATCACCGCAGCTCTTGCACGCAAATAATGGCGCACCCGACAGGATTCGAACCTGAGACCTCTGCCTCCGGAGGGCAGCGCTCTATCCAGCTGAGCTACGGGCGCTTAACGCCGTTTCGGGTGGGGATAGTACGGATTTAATGATATACTGTCCAGTGCTTTTTTAAAGAAATGATGCGTTTGATTACACCTTGCTCATTTCGTAGATAAAGCCAGCTCTGAACTTCCCTATTCACTACCACCGTGACAGTAAATCAATCTATCAGGCTTTTGGTTTTTTACCGTTAAAAAGCTTCACCAACCAATAAATCAGCGACACCATTAACAAAAATCCCCCACCGACCAGCAATGAGAAACGAGTATCCGGGTTAATTGCCATCCCTATCAACACACAGCATAAAAATGCTAATGTCAGGTAATTTACATAAGGAAACAGAATGGATTTAAAACCATGTTGTTTCAGTGCCTGCTGATGATACTGACGAAAACGCAATTGACTCATCAGAATAACAAACCACGGTACCATTCCTGGCAATACGCTGGCACTGTAAACATAAACAAAAACCGCCTGCGGATTTGGGATCAAATAATTCAAACTAGAGCCCACAATCAAACACAAGATAGTGATGGCAATACAGATTACCGGCACCCCATTCTTTGACAATTTAGTCAGTGATGAAGGTAGCTGACGGTTTTGCGCCAACGCATAAAGCATCCGTCCACCACTGTACATGCCGCTGTTACAGCCGGAAAGCGCAGCCGTCAATACGACAAAGTTAATCACGGCTGCCGCGGAGGTGATCCCCACTTTGGTAAATGTCATTACAAACGGGCTACCCTGTGAACCCACTTCTGTCCATGGAAATAATGTAACTACAATGAAAATCGCACCCACGTAGAAAATCAGGATACGCCAGAGAATATTGTTAATCGCTTTTTTCAATGTCACCTGAGGGTTCTTCGCTTCCCCCGCAGTGATACCAACCAACTCCACACCCTGATAAGATGCAACCACAATACAGAGCGCAAACAAGAACCCTTGCCAATTACCCGCAAAGAAACCACCATGCGCAGTCAGATTACCCAATCCAATAGGCTGCCATTGATTACCAATACCGAAAAATATCAATCCCAAGCCAATCAGGATCATGACAATAATTGTGGTCACCTTAATCATGGCAAACCAAAATTCCAGCTCACCATAAAGACGTACCGCCGCAAGGTTAGCCAAAGCGACCAATGCCACCGCAATCAATGCCGATACCCACTGAGGAAGTTCAGGGAACCAAAACTCGGCATAAACCCCGATAGCCGTTATTTCTGATATTCCTACCGCCACCCACATAAACCAATAGCCCCAAGCGGTGAGGCATCCCCAGTATGGGCTGAGATATTTATGTCCAAAAGAGGCGAAAGAACCCGTGACAGGTTCAAGAAACAGCATTTCTCCCATCGATCGCATAATGAAAAAAACAAAAATTCCGGCAATAATGTAAGCCAGCAAAACGGAAGGACCAGCCCATTTCAGTGTGCTGGCCGAGCCCATAAACAGACCGACACCAATTGTGCCGCCTAGTGCGATCAGCTCTATATGACGGGCTTCTAAACCCCGTTGCAAGCTATGTTGTTGATCTGCCATAAATTCCCTGTCCATTGTTATATGTTGTAATGTGCAATAATAAAAACATACAAGACTGATGTTGATCAGCCATAAAAAGGTCAGGGATCAAAACATGTTTTTCCACTGAGTGGAATAAAAAATTATCTAATAATTAACTACAAATAGTGAAAATCTGGCAGGATCAAAACTGTTAGATAAATATTGTGGAATAAATTCACTGTATCGCCTGACGAAAACATCACCTGACGAAAATTTACACGGCAGGCAAGAAGCGGGTTTACAGACGACCACTATAATAATATCCAAGAAATTTCAGTAAATTAAACTGGCGACGAATACGGCTTGGTTGTGATAACAAGCGATAAAGCCATTCAAGCCCCAAATTCTGCCATGCTTTTGGCGCACGTTTCACATGGCCGGTAAATACGTCATAAGTACCGCCAATGCCCATATACAACGCATCCGAATGAATTTTTCGACAGTCACGCATAAAAACCTCCTGTTTAGGCGATCCCATTGCAACTGTCACAATCACCGCACCGCTGGCATGAATCCGTTCAAAAACAGCATTACGTTCTTCTGGCGTGAAATAACCGTTCTGGCTGCCAACAATATTGACGTTCCACTGAGCCCGTAGTTTGCTTTCAGTCTGTTTCAATATCTCTGGTTTACCTCCAACCAGAAAAATAGGTGTACCTTCTTTGCCGGCACGTTCCATGATGGCTTCCCATAAATCAGCACCCGCTACACGAGAAACTTCAGCATCAGGGTATTTACGGCGAATAGCACGTACAATACTGATACCATCAGCATACAGATATTCTGCGTCACTCAGCAGTGTGCTTAAAGCTGTATCTTCTTCTGCCGTCAGAACTTTTTCCGCATTAATCGCTACCATAGTACCCGTCTTTACCTGCCCGCGTTGAAAAATATGGTCAAGAAAGTGCGCCATATCGCGGAAGCCCCAAATATTCAGGCCACGAATACTGTATTTAGGAATATTGTTTAGCTCCATTTTCTTCCCTTACATTGCAACAGACGTTTTTGTGATACAACCAGGTTGCTTTCTAATAAGCCCTGCACTCTCAAATAGCCAATACAACAACTTAGCAATTACCAGACATAAGCCAAAAATAATACAGAAAAATACCACACGGGAAACAAATGAATCCATACCTTCACGGGCCAATACTATCATGTTGAAGATCGCGCCAAAGCAAAATGCCTGCAAGATAGCGGCCTTATAACGATTAGTCTCCTGTTTTCCTAATTCATAAATCCAGTCAAACCACTTAATTATCAATCCAACAACAATCGCACCAACCGGAATAAACAGCACTCCCCCCATCACAACCAGAGAGCCTATCAGAGTTGGAGAAATTGCCAGACCAGAGTGGTTATCCAGTACTTCCCAGGTAAAATAATTCGCAGAATTCAACACAGCATCAGGGCGTCCTGGCCAAAGCCAACGTGGAATAAAAACATAGAAATCACGGATAATAGGCGCCAACCCCTGAAAATCAATTTTGTCGTAGTTATTCAGCAGTAATGCAAAATTTTCCCACGGTGAAAAAGTATCCCTTGTAAGGTAGAGAAAAGTATAAAACGCTTCTGCACCGCTGACATCCAAACTATAGCGTTTGAGTGCCAACCAAAACATGCCAACAATCCCTATTGCGCCCGCCGTTACCAACATCCACAAGGTTATCCAGCCACGCACAATGCCAATAAACAGAAACAACGCGAACGCAATAATAATATTAGCCCGTGTTCCGCCAACAATGACATAAGTCAGTATCCCAAAAGCAACCGTGCTCATCAGAAAAAACAGCCAGCGTAACTGGGTCTGCTTCAAGAAATAAACCACCAACATGGCAGGAATAAAGAAGTAAAAGAATCGCTTTAGGGCAACACCGGAAACCTGACTGGAAAAAATTTGACTGTACGACTGTAATTTAAACAGTAGAAAACCGTTTTGCATAAAGAACAGACCCACTGTCACCACCGCAACCAATGCCAATAGTAACCACGTAAAGTTAGTTTCTACCCGGTTCATGGTGAATACAGGTGCTTTAGGCTGTATAGACGGCTTTCTTAGCCGTGTTTTATAACTGACGTAATAAATACCATAAAAACAGGTCGAAGCCAGTAGAGCGTGTAGTAAGGCGTCTACAGGTACCACTTCAACATCAAATTGGAAAACCAACAAACATGTCAGTGGGAAACCAAAATAGAATGTCAGCAAATAAAGCAATGAGAAGAATATATTAAAATTAAAGCGTACACGCCGGAATTCCTGATAAGTCAACGTCAGGATGAAAACCAGTGATATTAAATAAACAACAAATAATCCGCCAAACTGCGTTAAAGTCATTATTGCTGCTCTCCTACCGCTTTCGCTAGCGCCTGCCGCCAGCCATCAATAAAGTTCGGACTAAAGAAAGCTATCGCATTTCTGTCTAGGGAGAGCATCTGACGTTGCGCTTCTGCAATCAGTTGATTATCTAAAGGATCACCGGAGAAAAATACCGGCACCTGTTGTTCTATTAAATCTCGCCAAAAAAGATTCTGACGACTGAGCACAAATGGCACACCAAATTGTATCAACAAACAAATTGTTCCAATCCCCTGCTGGCGATTAAACATGAAATACCCTAAATCACAACGGCGCAACAATGCCAGATAATCACCAAACGCCATATTCTGCTTAATAATGTTCAAATTTTCTGGCCGGAACAATGATAAAGCAGCCTGTTCAACCTGATTAATATAAACCTGATTGTTTTCAGGATAACCCATTGGGATAATGATTCGCACCTTATCGCCAAACTGCTTATGAATTGCTTTCAATGCCATAATATGGCGGTTCGATCGATCACCGGAATTCCCCAACAAAATTGTCATTTTACCATCTTCAACAGGTATTCTTTCCGCAATTGTCAAAGCAGGTTCCATTCTGGTTGGAAAATAGAGCAATGATGTTGGTACGTCCGGATGATGTTGAGAATAAAAATAGAGATCTCCACGAACCGCAAACACATGCCCTACCCGACGCTGTGCCAGACGACGCAAGAAATAGAATAGACGGAATTTTAACTGACTGGAGTCTTCATACAGATCAGCTCCCCAGACATGCCACCAAAATTGATTGCGTTTGATTTTTCCTGACAACAGCGCCAACCACAAACTCACATTAAATTGACCATGAAAAAAAAATCGACAATCTCTGTCTGAACTCGCTTTAGCAATAACCGCCTGCGCCAGAGATTTTTTACTGTCGAAGAATGCCACATCCAATGCTGGGCAATCATCCAATAAAGCGCGATTTCTGGTCACTACCATAAACTTCGGTTTGGCTAAAAAACCAATTTCGTGCGCTAAGACATCATTAAAAAAGCGCAATACCGTTCGATTGTGATGTGGGATATCAGATCCCAAAACGTGAATGAGGGTTGTCATGCTCGCCTACGATAAATAAGAAATGCACCACAACAAAGGGTGAAATAAATAATGTAAGTTGCCATATAGGCTTGTGCTGCACCTAACGCTCCATTTACAGGAATAAGCCAGTGGGCAAAACCAGTAAGCAATAAAAACTGACTAACTTCTGTCAACACATAAAAACGTAACGCAGCCTTGGCAATCACCAGATAACCAAAAACATAAGCGCCCACCTTCAAGACATCACCCACCAATTGCCAGGCAAATAGATCACGCATAGCAGTAAATTTGTCAGAAAACAGTAACCAAATGGCAAAATCACGCAGCAGCCATACAGTAAAACTTGCAACAGCCACAGCAGGCAAAACAAATTTCAGCGCCTTAATTATCTCATTTGATATTTCGTCCTTACCTTGCAACCGTGAAAGCGTTGGCAACAGATAAACAGTAAAAGATGCTGTGATAAATTGCAGGTAAGCATCGGAAATACTGCTTACACCTTGCCAAATACCCACATCGCGCCAACTATAATGCGCTGCCAGTAGATTTCGCATCATAATGTAGGCAACCGGTAAGGTAATAGAAGTCAGCAGAGCCATAAGGGTAAACTTGCCAAGCCGACCAGCCAGTACTTTATCCCACATGGGCTTAAGATTTGAAATCGATACCGCTTTGAGACGCCAAACCATCAATCCCGCGGGAAATATGATTAATGCTGGCACTAAAGCCAAACCCGCCAAAGCACCTTCATATCCACCAAGGACAAAACAGAGATAATAGGCCATTACACCCATCACGCTACCAAAAATAATCGCCAGCGCATTCCTCTGAGCATCTCGGTATCCTTTCAAAATAGCCAAAAAATAGTTGGCAAAAGCAATCCCCATTTGAATAAAGGCGAGGGCCTGCACAACTGGCTCATAATCTTGATGGCCGAATAATCCCGTACTGATAGACCCGCTAAACAGCAAAAAAATCACTGCCAACAGCGTGGAAAACCCAAGGATAATGGCAGAAGATGTTCCCAGCACCGCACGCAATCTTTCCGGCTGCTGCTGATACTCAGCAACATATTTAGTTACACCATTAAAAATACCGGCACCAGCCAACACCCCAAGCACAGTGATAAGCTGACGGAAATTACCCGCTTGCCCAACCCCACTGGGGCCAAAAGCAACCGCCAGTAATTTAACGATTAAAAGCCCCACACCGATTTTTATCAGTGTGGAGCCCACAGTCCATATTGATGCTTTAGCCAACGACATATCAGGCGAAGTATTCCCGAGTATGTTTGATGACAATCTGCTGTTCAGCGTCTGTTATGTTGTAAGACATCGGCAAACGTACCAAACGATCACTTTCATAAGTAGTAAAACGATCTTCCCCATGAAAACGGCCAAATTTTTCACCACCGGGGCTGGTGTGCAGAGAAACATAATGGAATACCGTTAGTACACCCGCGTCCTTCATATAACTGTTGAATGCTGAACGTTCTTCAACATCTTTCAGCTTGATATAGAACATGTGAGCATTATGCTCCAACCCTTCCGGTATGACAGGCAATGTCAGGAGACCAGCATCAGCCAGCGGTTTTAATGCTTGATAATAAGTATTCCACAAGGCAAGGCGACGTTCATTGATTGTCTCAGCTTTCTCTAATTGCGCCCACAAATAAGCAGCCTGAAGCTCCGACATCAGATAACTCGAACCGATATCGCGCCAAGTATATTTATCAACTTGACCACGGAAAAACTGACTACGATTAGTCCCTTTTTCGCGAACAATTTCCGCACGGGAAATCAGTGATTGATCATTGATAAGCGCTGCACCACCTTCACCACCAGAAGAGTAGTTTTTGGTTTCGTGAAAACTGTAGCAACCAATGTGTCCGATAGTTCCCAGTGCGCGTCCTTTATAAGTAGACATTACCCCCTGTGCAGCATCTTCCACGACAAACAGATTATATTTCTCTGCCAAGGCCATGATGGTATCCATTTCACAGGCTACGCCGGCGTAATGCACTGGAACAATCACGCGTGTTTTAGCTGTAATTGCTGCTTCGATTTTGGTTTCATCAATATTCATGGTATCCGGACGAATATCCACGAATACAATGGTTGCTCCACGCAGCACAAATGCGTTAGAACTAGAAACGAAAGTGAAGCTCGGCATAATAACTTCATCACCGGGTTGAACATTCAGCAAAATAGCCGCCATTTCCAGTGAAGCTGTACAGGATGGCGTCAATAAAACTTTCGGGCAATTGAAATGTTGTTCCATCCACTCTTCACAACGCTTGGTGAAACCACCATCCCCGCAAAGCTTACCGCTCTCCATTGCTTGCTTCATGTAATCTAATTCAGTGCCAACGACTGGTGGTCTGTTAAATGGAATCATTTCATCCCCTATATAACCAATACGCGGTGCTTTCAACAAACGCACCACTGCGTGTATAAAGGCGCAAAGCAGCAATGTTGCTGGTTTGTGTCGCAATCCTTAACTGCCGTATTTGGTGGCGTTGACACCACTGCTGCGCCGCCAACATCAATTTTGAGCCAATCCCACGGCCAATATTTCCTGGGAATACAGCCAGTAAACCTACACGAGCCTCTCCTGCTCCTATATCTCGTAAGGTAACAAACCCTGCGGGTTGTCCATTATCTCCATTTACCAGCAAACATTGATGATCAAATGTCCCCAATACCGCTTTTTCCACCCAGGTAGCGTAGAAACGACCGCTATCCTGCGGTTGATACCACGGAGTTCGGAAACGACTCAAAGGAAATACGTTGGAAGCTACCTCCTTCAACATCGGGATATCTCGCCGTTCAGCCGAAAGCAACTTACTCTCAGAGTTGTCGTTATCAGCATTTTCTATGCCAATTATTAAGGAAAGGTCTACTTCTCCTTCCACTAACGAAAAGCCCAACGCGAATAATCCATCAATAAGATCCAATCGCTGCGCAAGTACTTTAGCTTGCACTAAAGCATACTGATCTAACTGAGATGAGGTTAGCAGACCGGCATCAGGTGTGAAATCAAGGCGAGCGGTGGACAAGCCAAAATAGTGGCTATCCCACTCTAATGGTTCAATATTGGCGCACACGGACATGGAGCAGATCCAGCAGATATTGACCATAGCCAGTTTTTGACAAGGATTTTACCGTTTCTCTTAACTGTATATCATCCAGCCAACCATTACGCCAAGCAATCTCTTCAAGACAGGCAATCTTAAAGCCCTGACGTTTCTCAACGGTCTGTACAAAAGTGCTGGCCTCAATCAGGCTGTCATGAGTGCCAGTATCCAACCAGGCAAAACCACGCCCTAACAACTCAATGTTTAGTTCGCCACGTTCCAAATACATCTGGTTAATACTGGTAATCTCTAGTTCACCTCTGGCAGAAGGCTTGACCTGCTTGGCAAAATCCACTACTTGATTATCGTAGAAATAGAGGCCGGTTACCGCCCAGTTGGATTTTGGCTTTTCTGGTTTTTCCTCAATAGAAAGAACGCGGAACGCGTCATCAAATTCCACCACTCCAAACCGCTCAGGATCCATCACTTGATAACCAAAAACAGTCGCCCCTTTTCCACGAGACACAACATTTCTCAATTTTGGGCTGAACCCTTGTCCAAAGTAGATATTATCTCCCAATACCAAGCAGCAAGGCCCGCCGTTGATGAACTCCTCACCAATCAAAAATGCCTGGGCCAAACCATCCGGTGATGGCTGTTCTTTATAGCTTAAGTGAATACCAAATCTGTCGCCATCACCTAACAGTCGGCGGAAAGAAGGTAAATCTTCTGGTGTAGAAATAATCAGGATATCACGTATCCCTGCTAGCATGAGTACTGACAAAGGATAGTAAATCATCGGCTTATCATAAATTGGCAGTAATTGTTTGGAAACACCCTGTGTTATCGGATGCAACCGGGTTCCTGATCCACCTGCCAGAATGATCCCTTTCATATTTACTGCCCCCATCGTCATTCAGTTTTTACCTAATCCAAGGCGTTCACCGGCATAAGAGCCGTCTTGAACTTTACGCCACCAGTTTTCATTTTCCAAATACCATTGAACTGTTTTGCGAATACCTGATTCAAATGTCTCTTGTGGTCTCCAGCCTAGATCTCGTTCAACTTTCGCCGCATCAATAGCATAACGCATATCATGGCCTGGGCGATCTGCAACATAAGTAATCAAATCTCGATAATAAGCAATACCCGCTGGTTTCTCAGGACAAAACTCTTCCAGAAGCTCACAAATCGCACAAACCACATCAATATTTTTGCGTTCATTATGACCTCCAATATTGTAGGTTTTGCCCGGTTCAGCTTCTGTCACAACCAAATAGAGCGCTCTGGCATGGTCTTCCACATACAGCCAATCGCGAATTTGTTTCCCTTCACCATATACCGGTAAAGATTTTCCTGCTAATGCATTTAAGATCACCAGTGGGATCAGTTTTTCCGGGAAATGGTAAGGACCATAGTTATTTGAACAATTGGTGATAACGACCGGTAAACCATAAGTCCGGTGCCATGCTCTTACCAGATGATCGCTGGATGCTTTGGACGCCGAATATGGGCTACTTGGCGCATAAGGTGTTGTTTCAGTAAAGAGGCCCTCTTCACCATGTAAATCACCATACACTTCATCTGTTGAAATGTGGTGAAAACGGAAAGCAGCTTGTTTCTCTTCATTGAGTTTCTGCCAGAAAGCACGCGCAGCTTCCAACAAAGTATAAGTACCCACAATGTTGGTTTCGATAAATGCCGCAGGGCCATCAATAGAACGATCCACATGGCTTTCTGCCGCCAAATGCATCACACAATCCGGCTGATATTGTTCAAAGACCCGATCCAGCGCTCCGCGTTGACAGATATCAACCTGCTCAAACGCATAACGAGGGCTATCCGCAATCGGGGCAAGAGACGCCAGATTACCGGCGTAAGTCAGGCTATCAACCACAACCACGCTGTCTTCTGTATTATCAATGATATGTCGTACAACAGCAGAGCCAATAAAACCTGCGCCACCTGTGATTAGAATACGTCTCAACGCCAGACTCCTTTTGTATCCACAATCCACTTCTGTTTAATTTCATGACTATTTACAGCTTTAAACTGATTATGATCCACCAGCATCAACAGAATATCTGCTTCTTCCAGCGCTTTTTCCAGATTAACTAATCGAGTTATTTCCTTCAAGGGAGCGGGTAATTCATGAATATGAGGTTCTACAGCCAGCGTTTCACCTGCATGCCATTGCGCAATCATACCGGTGATATGGGCTGCTGGACTCTCACGCAAATCGTCAATATTTGGTTTAAATGCCAAACCAAAACAGGCAATTTTCACTTCGCTTGCGCGTTTTCCACTTTCAGACAAACAATCCGCAACAGCCGCTTTTACTTGATCCACAACCCACAATGGCTTGTCATCATTAATCATACGTGCTGTATGAATAAGACGTGATTGTTTCGGGTTTTGAGAAACAATGAACCACGGATCAACAGCAATACAATGACCACCCACGCCAGGACCTGGTTGGAGAATATTTACACGCGGATGGCGATTCGCCAAATTGATCAATTCCCACACGTTGATACCTTGATCAGCACAAATCAGGGAAAGTTCGTTGGCGAATGCAATGTTTACATCTCGGAAACTGTTTTCTGTCAGCTTACACATTTCTGCCGTTCTTGAATTAGTGATAACACATTCACCTTCAAGGAAAATTTTATACAGCTCACTAGCTCTGGTTGAAGATTTTGACGTCATACCACCAACAACACGGTCATTCTTAATTAATTCAACCATAACTTGCCCTGGCAACACACGTTCAGGACAGTAAGCGATATCAATATCAGACTCCTCTCCCATCTGTTGTGGGAACGTTAAATCAGGGCGCGCTGCTGCCAACCATTCTGCCATCTGCTCCGTCGCGCCTACTGGTGAGGTAGATTCCAGAATAACCAAATCACCTTTTTTCAGAACTGGTGCCACAGATTCGGCTGCGGAACGGACATACGTCATATCCGGCTCATGATCGGCTTTAAAAGGCGTCGGAACAGCTATCAGAAAAGCATCTGCGGGTAACGGAGCAATCACTGCTTTCAGGTAACCGCCTTCTACGGCAACTTTCACCACTTTGTCTAGATCCGGTTCTACAATATGAATTGCACCACGGTTGATGGTTTCTACCGCATGCTGATTGACATCCACGCCAATGACTTTCTTATTACGGGATGCAAACGCTGCCGCCGTTGGCAAACCAATATAACCAAGACCAATAACAGAAATAGTTTCAAAGCTCATAGTGTCACCTGATTTTTTTCAAAGCGTCGAGAATACGTTGACAGGCATCGCCATCCCCGTAAGGATTATGAGCGCGGCTCATTCGCTGATAGGCAGCATCATCTGTCAACAATCGAGTCACCTCTTCCACGATAGTTCTTGTTTCCGTCCCTACCAAACGTACCGTTCCAGCATCAACCGCCTCTGGCCGTTCAGTAGTATTACGCATTACCAATACCGGCTTTCCTAAAGAAGGAGCTTCTTCCTGAATACCACCGGAATCTGTCAGGAGCATATAGGCATGGTTCATTAGATAAACAAATGGCAAATAATCCTGAGGTTCAATAAGAATAATGTTATCAATATCATGCAAAATGCGCTTTACTGGCTCACTGACATTCGGGTTTAGATGAACCGGATAGACTACTTGCACATCTGGATGAACACGGGCTATCTGTGCCAAAGCTTCACAAATTCGCTCAAATCCGCCACCAAAACTTTCACGACGATGCCCTGTTACCAGAATCATTTTCTTATTAGTATCAATAAACGGGTAGTGCTTCGCCAGCTTACTCCGCATAGCCTCGTCATTCATTATTCGATCGCGTACCCACAACAACGCATCAATTACTGTATTTCCGGTAACAAAAACCCGATTATCTGCAATTGATTCTTTCAATAAATTATTGTGAGAATTTTTTGTCGGAGCGAAATGATACATTGCCAGATGCCCAGCAATCTTACGGTTTGCCTCTTCCGGCCAAGGGGAATAAAGATCACCCGTTCTTAATCCAGCTTCAATGTGACCAACAGGGATACGTTGGTAGAACGCAGCCAAACTGGTTGCCATCGTTGTTGTCGTATCTCCGTGAACCAATACAACATCAGGCTTGAATTCTGCTAAAACAGGCTTCAATCCTTCCAAAATACGACAGGTAATATCCGTTAGATCTTGCCCTGATTTCATAATATTGAGATCAAAATCAGGAGTAATCTCGAAAAGGTGTAACACCTGATCCAACATTTCCCGATGTTGGGCGGTGACACATACTTTCGCTTCGAAGGCTTCATCCTCTGCCAATGCGTGTACTAGCGGAGCCATCTTGATAGCCTCCGGCCGAGTACCAAACACAGTCAACACTTTCACAGTGACTCTCTTATAGTCAGTAACTTGCAGATTTTCCTGCAAACAATACTCTGAATGCCATTTACTCCTGCTGGAGTCGCAGAAAATATCCTTCAGAAACAGTTATTCCTAATAATTATCTGATGATTTACGCGAACATCTAACCAATGCCACGCCGGCTCCCACTAAAGCACCAACTGCACCCCACATGATCATCAAAAACATTCTGCGAGGGCTGTCTCTGGTAACAGGCTCCTCTGGTGTTCTCAAATAGCGGTAAGCCTGGAATTGATCCTGTAATGTCGGGTGAACATTCAATGCTGCTAACATTGCAATATTTTGGTCATGGTCCACATCATACTTAGGCCCTATTGCTTCCAAAGTCTCAAGTTGAGCCTGTAACAACGGAGCCCCTAACATAAACATTTTTGAATCGGGCAACTGATCCACCGGTGTATCCGTTTGATTGCGCTGAATCCCTTGTTTTTCCGCAATTTTCAGGGACTGCTGTAATACATTCATTTCGCGGTTATAAACCGCTTTAGCGACCATTTCTTGGCGCTTAACCAGTGCATCCATAGATTGGGCACGGGTAACCCATGCACCTTTTACTTCATCATTTAAATGAGTACTGGCACGACTATTGGCAAAAGCAATGTACTGGCGCAGGAGTTGATTTGCTTGTCTAGAAGACTCAGCGGTCAGTTTAATGCTGTCATTCAGCACTTTTTTATCATCATGAGGAATAAACTGAATATTATTGATTAATTCATCTAATAAGGCCGCATCAGCTCTGGCATCGCCCTCCTGCTGCTGTTTGTAATAATCAGATTTCAACCAAAATTCACGGCGAGTATCATATGCGGCAACCTGAGTGATAAACTCCTTATAGGCTTCTTCTGGAATAGACGGTAACTGAGTTTCCAGTGAAATATTAATGTGAGTATCCAGATTGCGCAAAAACTGCTGCTGAGAGTAATAACTTCCCAACTGATTAGTCGTAGGCAGATCAGTGATTGCGGTGGCACTCCATTTTTGTTGCATCAGATAAGATGCTCCTAGCGCCGCGGTTGCGAAAATTATTGCCAGTGCAACGATCCATACCTTTCCATGCCATAGCGCCCTGCACAAGGCTCTGATATCTAGCTCATGCTCCAGAGCTTGTTCATCCTGAATAGATTTCGTTTCTGATTTTATCACTGCACAGAACCTCTGCTGATAATAGATGTTTAATGGTTAGCTGAACGGCGCATACGACGCTTTTGCCGTTTAATGAAACGAGCTACCTTCCATACACGCTTGAGGCAATAGCCATACAACACAAATGCAAGCAAGAACAGTGCCAACATTATCCACTCAGGCACAAATTCCAACCATTCTCCAGTAATGCCGACAGCGGCTAATAAAGCGGCAACAACAGTGATTAAAATAAAAGCCTGACGTGATGAGAATCCAGACCGCATAACTAGGTGGTGAATATGTTGCCTGTCAGGAGAAAATGGGCTCATTCCTTTCCGTAACCGGCGGTACATAATAGCAACCATATCCATTAATGGAATGGCAACAATCCACAACGCAGTAACTGGATTAACAGGATGCTCATTCCCCTGAGTAGATTCAATGAGCAGCCAGATAATGGTAAAACCAATCAGTGTACTGCCCGCATCCCCCATAAATACTTTGAAACGTTGGCTTAATAAACCAAGATTAAGGACAATATAAGGGAAAATGGCAGCAATAAATGCAAAACACCATAATGCTAGTGCCGTATTACCACTTTGATACAGTAAGATCCCCAAAGCACCGAAGGAGACACAGGATAATCCGCCTAATAATCCATCTATCCCATCAACCATATTGAATGCATTGATAGCAGCCCAGACAGCAAATAGTGTCACAACATAACTAAACGGTCCAAGTGTCATGTCCCAAGGGCCAAAAGCATAACCAAGACTATCTAATTTCAGGCCAGCAAAATACATCATCGCAATACCAACCAGAGCTTGGATGGCTGCCCGGACCTTAACGCTGATATCAAAACGGTCATCCAATGCGCCGACAAATACCAATACACCGGCACAAACCAAATATAACCACTTGTGAGGAATAAATTCTTTTGTGATAACAAAAGCAAAACAGATGCCAACAAATATTGATATTCCTCCAACCAGAGGCACTAACCCCTGATGACACTTACGATAATTGGGCTTATCAACAAGACCAACTTTCTTTGCTATTTTGCGAGCCATAAACAAAAACGCAAAAGAAAATAGAAAAACATAAAAAATTTCAATATTCATGCTGAGAATATTCACGATGATAACTCTCTGTAAAAAGTAAACACACCCTGGTCATTTATCAACCGAAAACATATGATTTTCTTGCCAGAATCTACCCTCACGAGCGCCTAGCTTACGAAAACACTGCTTATATGAAAAAATTAATGGCCCTTATGCTCTTACATCATTCTTTTAATATTTATTTCAAATATATGGCAGCAGATACAGCTTGCAAAATACATGCCATATATAGCTATAACAGTGCGGTGAATACAAAAAACGCCACGAAACTGTGGCGCTAATTAAAATGATCATGAACTGAGTTAAAAACTATGAACGTTTCATCATGTCAAAGAAATCGTCATTCGTTTTGCTCATAGCCAGTTTGTTGATAAGGAATTCCATCGCATCAATTTCGCCCATCGGATGAATAATTTTACGCAGAATCCACATTTTCTGTAGCTCTTCAGAGGTGGTGAGTAGCTCTTCTTTACGTGTACCAGAACGGTTGTAATCGATAGCTGGGAAGACGCGTTTTTCAGCAATTTTGCGGGAGAGATGCAGCTCCATGTTACCAGTGCCTTTGAACTCTTCGTAAATCACTTCATCCATCTTAGAACCCGTATCCACCAACGCAGTCGCAATAATGGTCAAGCTTCCGCCCTCTTCCACATTACGCGCAGCCCCGAAGAAACGTTTCGGACGATGTAACGCGTTAGCATCCACACCACCAGTCAATACCTTACCGGATGCGGGAACAACAGTGTTATAGGCACGAGCTAAGCGAGTAATAGAGTCAAGCAGAATAATCACATCTTTTTTGTGTTCAACCAGACGTTTTGCTTTCTCAATAACCATCTCTGCCACCTGAACGTGACGAGAAGCAGGTTCATCAAAAGTAGAAGCAATAACCTCACCTTTTACCAGGCGTTGCATTTCAGTGACTTCTTCTGGACGTTCATCAATCAGAAGTACCATCAATACACAATCTGGATGATTGTGGGCAATGTTAGCAGCAATATTTTGCAGCAACATCGTTTTACCCGCTTTTGGTGGCGCGACGATCAGACCACGTTGTCCACGGCCAATCGGTGCAGCCAGATCCAGAACACGGGCAGTCAGATCCTCAGTGGAACCATTACCACGTTCCATACGCAGGCGGCTATTAGCATGCAGCGGGGTTAAGTTTTCAAAAAGAATTTTACTGCGGGCATTTTCTGGTTTGTCAAAATTAACTTCGTTAACCTTCAACAGGGCAAAATAGCGTTCACCTTCTTTAGGTGGACGAATTTTACCTGAAATTGTGTCACCGGTGCGGAGGTTAAAACGACGGATTTGGCTGGGAGAAACGTAGATATCATCGGGGCCGGCAAGGTAGGAGCTGTCTGCTGAACGGAGGAATCCAAAGCCATCCTGCAATATCTCCAACACGCCATCACCGAAGATATCTTCCCCACTTTTCGCATGCTGCTTAAGGATAGAGAAGATAATATCTTGTTTACGCATACGGGCTAGATTTTCCAGCCCCATATTTTCGCCGAGTGTAATCAGTTCAGATACCGGCGTATTTTTTAATTCGGTAAGATTCATAATGGTGGGTTCTTAAACTCGGGGTATATCTCGAACTATGAACGTGAATAGTATGGCAGCGTCATCGATCGGTGCCTGTTTATTTTGTACAAAAACAAATCAGACCTTTAATACATTATTCATATAAAAAGGTAATAATTTGAAGTACTAAGATTGAGCTCAAATAAGACTGACAGGCTGTCAAAAACGCTGTTGAGATAATGCTGAAACATTACTGATTTCTATAAAAACTATCTCAACGTAACGAGCTATACGCCAGATTATTCCCGTATAACCCATTGGATATTTTAGACTATCCAGAGATAACAGACTTATCAGACACTACAGATTATTCAGTATGCAACATACATCTAACATGATGTATGTGATACAAGCAGTGGCGCTAACTTATCACGCTTCTTTACGGACGTCTAGCGGTCAATGAAATAAATAATAATATACGCTAAACGCCCGGCATTAATGTGAGCTCACTTCAATCAGAGATTAGCATCCAAAAATTCTTTCAATTGAGTTTTTGACAGTGCTCCCACTTTTGTAGCAGCAACCTGACCATCTTTAAACAGCAACAATGTAGGAATACCACGGATACCATACTTAGGAGCAGTTGCCGGGTTGTCATCAATGTTCAATTTAGCAATAGTCAGTTTGCCTGAGTATTCTGGGGCAATTTCATCTAAAATAGGTGCAATCATTTTACATGGTCCACACCAGGCAGCCCAAAAATCGACAAGAACTGGACCTTCTGCGTTAAGAACGTCAGTATCAAAGCTAGCGTCACTCAAATGAATAATTTTGTCGCTCATTTTTTACTCCAAAGAATAATTTTTTACCATGCTAGTGTAACATTACTGATATAAGGTTGCCTTTATTTCAGCGGATACACTTTCGTAAGACAATGGTTAACTGATATTCTACCACACTATGAGTAAAACACACTTGACAGAAAAGAAGTTTTCCGACTTCGCCTTGCACCCCAAGGTTATAGAAGCTCTTGATAATAAGGGCTTTTCTAATTGTACACCGATACAAGCACTGACATTGCCTTTCACTGTCGAAGGTCGTGATGTCGCGGGGCAAGCGCAAACCGGTACGGGGAAGACGCTAGCATTTTTAGCGTCTGCTTTTCATTATTTACTGACTCATCCCGCAGCGGAGGAGCGTCAAACCAATCAGCCAAGAGCGCTGATTATGGCTCCTACCCGCGAGCTCGCTGTACAGATTTACTCTGATGCAGAAGATCTGGCACAGGCAACAGGTCTAAAGATGGGTCTTGCCTACGGCGGTGATGGTTACGACAAACAGCTGAAAATACTAGGATCCGGTGTTGACATCCTTATCGGCACTACCGGACGTCTAATCGACTATACCAAACAGGGGCACATTAATCTGAATGCGGTCCAAGTTGTGGTTCTTGATGAAGCTGATCGCATGTATGATCTCGGTTTTATCAAAGATATCCGCTGGCTATTCCGTCGAATGCCATCAGCAAACGAACGTATGAACCTACTGTTTTCAGCCACACTCTCTTACCGAGTCCGAGAACTGGCATTTGAGCAAATGAATCATGCAGAGTATGTCGAGGTAGAACCGTTACAGAAAACGGGACACCGTATCCGCGAAGAGCTGTTTTATCCTTCTAATGAAGAAAAGATGCGCCTGCTTCAAACGTTATTGGAAGAAGAGTGGCCTGATCGATGCATTATTTTCGCCAATACAAAACATCGTTGTGAAGATATCTGGGCGCATCTGGCTGCTGACGGACATCGAGTTGGGTTACTAACCGGTGATGTAGCACAAAAAAAACGGTTACGCATTCTGGAAGAATTCAGCAACGGCAATATTGATATTCTAGTTGCAACTGATGTCGCAGCCCGTGGATTGCACATTCCTTCAGTCACTCATGTTTTTAATTATGACCTACCAGACGACTGCGAGGATTATGTTCACCGCATTGGCCGTACTGGTCGTGCAGGTGAAAGTGGCTATTCGATCAGCCTAGCCTGTGAAGAATATGCACTAAACCTGCCAGCGATTGAAGATTATATTCAACACCCTATCCCGGTCAGCAAATATGACAGTCAAGCCTTGCTGAAAGATTTACCGGTACCTAAACGCCGACACCGTCCGCGTTCAGGAAACCATCAGCGTCGTAACAACTTGTCGCATCGTAATAATACACCACGTAATAACCGTAAACGTTCAGGCTAAAAATGATGCTGAGTTCTTCTTCGCTCTATGCGGCTATCGACCTAGGTTCAAACAGTTTTCACATGCTGGTTGTGCGTGAAGTATCCGGCAGTATGCAGATACTGGCACGAATCAAACGTAAAGTCAGGCTGGCCGCTGGATTAGATAAAAATAACCGTTTATCTCAACAGGCAATGGAGAGAGGCTGGCAATGTCTCAGGATTTTTTCTGAACGCTTACAGGATATACCTCCATCACAAATCCGCGTTGTTGCCACGGCAACTTTACGCATCGCTGAAAATTCAGACGCATTTGTGAAAAAAGCATCAGAAATCCTTGATTGTCCGGTTAAGGTAATCAGTGGCGAAGATGAAGCTCGGCTTATTTATCAAGGCGTTGCCCATACAACTGGCGGCCCTGAAAAACGTCTGGTTGTCGATATTGGTGGTGCAAGTACAGAACTGGTTACGGGGAATGGGGCAAAAGCCTCTCAGTTATCCAGCCTAAGTATGGGTTGTGTTACCTGGCTTGAAGGCTACTTTAATGACCGTAGCCTGACGGGAGAAAATTTCGCCAGAGCCGAAGCTGCCGCACATGAAACGTTGAAACCCATTGCCCCAAAACTTATCGAACAAGGCTGGCAGATTTGTGTAGGTGCTTCCGGTACCGTTCAGGCTCTGCAAGAAATCATGATTGCTCAAGGTATGGATGAGCTGATCACTTTGCCGAAACTTCAGGAGCTCAAACATAAAGCGATTGAATGCGGTAAGCTGGAAGAGCTGGAAATAGAAGGATTGACGCTGGAACGGGCTTTGGTTTTCCCAAGTGGCCTTGCTATCCTGATAGCGATTTTCCAGGCATTAAATATTGAAAGTATGATCCTTGCAGGCGGCGCTTTACGGGAAGGTCTTGTTTACGGCATGCTGGATTTACCAATAGAACCAGATATTCGTACCAGAACACTACGAAATATACAGCGACGTTTTCAGTTAGACGTTGAACAGTCTCAACGGGTCAAACAATTGGCTGAACACTTCCTACAACAGATTGCTAAACCTTGGGAGCTTGATAGCCGATGTCATGAATTATTACAAAGTGCCTGCCTGATACATGAAATTGGCCTAAGTATTGATTTCCATCATGCTCCATCACATGCAGCCTATCTGATCAATTATCTCGCTCTCCCCGGCTATACGCCCGCGCAGAAAAAACTCTTAGCCACATTGCTAAAGAACCAGAGTGGCCCTATTGATTTGTTTTCCTTTAATCAACAAAACGCCTTACCTCTGATACAAGCTCAACGTTTATGTCGTCTGTTGCGGTTAGCTATCATCTTTGCCAACCGTCGTCGAGATGACACTCTCCCTGCTCTACATTTAAAAGTGAATGATGAAGCGTTAACAATAACGTTACCTCATGGCTGGCTAATGCAACACCCTCTGAGGGCAGAGTCTTTACAGCAGGAAATCCAGTGGCAAAGCCATGCTCAATGGTCACTTGTTTTAGGCGAGCAGGATACTCAAGCCTGAATAAAATCACTTTCCCTGTATCTCTGTGATACAGGGAATCTCCAACATATTTACGACTTATTTTTTTGTCCAAGCCCTAAACGCGATTTGATATCCGCAATACGCGATTGCCCTTTTTGCATTCTTTCTTCTGCTGTCACTATTTTTTTATCTTGTGGCCAATGTAAGTCATCCTGTGGCAACTCATGCAAAAAACGACTTGGTTCTGGATGGATTAATTCGCCATATTGACGACGCTCTTTACATAAAGTAAAAAATAACTCCCGTTGAGCGCGGGTGATCCCTACATAAGCCAGTCGTCGCTCTTCATCAATATTTTCTTCGTCAATACTGCTCTGATGAGGTAACAGCCCTTCTTCCATGCCGACCAGAAATACATAGGGAAACTCCAATCCTTTAGAAGCATGTAGAGTCATCAATTGCACCTGATCAAACTCCTCACCATCTTCGCCTCGCTCCAGCATATCCCGTAATGTGAAACGCGCGACCACCTGAGATAAAGTCATTGCTTCGTTCAGTTCATCACCTTCCAGCATTTCACTCATCCAAGTGAATAACTGATTAATATTTTTCATCCGCATTTCAGCCGCTTTCGGACTCGGGGATGTTTCGTACAGCCAGCTTTCATAATCCATACCATGTAGTAGATCACGCACAGCTAGCAAAGGATCTCGTTCAACCTGACGAGTTATCTCATCCATCCAGTGAGTAAAACGCTGTAATGCCGCCAAACCGCGGCCAGTTAGACTTTGTTCCAAACCAAGATCGAAACTAGCCTGATAGAGACTTTTATTGCGCTGATTCGCCCACTCACCCAGTTTTTGAATGGTAGCCGCACCAATTTCACGTCTTGGTGTATTGACAATTCTTAGGAACGCACTGTCATCTTCGGGATTAGTCAGCACTCGCAGATAAGCTAGCAAATCCTTAATTTCAGGGCGGGCAAAGAAAGAGGTACCACCAGAAATCCGGTAAGGAATGCGGTTTTGCATCAGCATCTTTTCAAACACGCGGGATTGATGATTTCCTCGGTAGAGAATAGCGTAATCTTTATATTGGGTCTTATTGATAAAGTGATGTGCCATCAGCTCCCCAATAACCCTTTCCGCCTCATGTTCTTCATTATTAGCTGTAATCACTTTCAATGGATCACCATACCCCAGTTCAGAAAAAAGCCGTTTTTCAAACACGTGAGGGTTATTGGCGATCAAAATATTAGCTGCTTTCAGAATACAGCCAGAGGAACGATAATTCTGTTCCAGTTTAATCACATTAAGCTTTGGGAAATCCTCTTTCAGTAACACCAAATTTTGTGGTCTTGCGCCGCGCCATGAATAGATCGACTGGTCATCATCACCCACCACCGTAAAACGAGCCCTTTGCCCCACCAACAATTTAACCAGTTGATATTGACTGGTATTGGTGTCCTGATATTCATCTACTAGCAGATAACGAATACGGTTTTGCCAACGCTCTCTGACTTCATCATCATGCTGCATCAGCAAAGTCGGTTTGGTAATCAGATCGTCAAAATCCAATACATTACAGCTCGCCAGATGTAAATCATAACGGCGATAACATTCAGCAAACTGATGCTCCTGAGCAGAACGGGCCAATGCCAAAACTTGCTGTGGAGAAAGCAGATCATTTTTCCAGTTTGAAATGGCAGAGATCAATTTTTGTAGCAGATCTTTATCTTCCTCCAGTAAATCAGCTGTTAAATCTTTCAACAGGGCCATCTGATCCTGATCATCAAACAACGAGAAATTGCTTTTCATTCCTAACGCTTTGTACTCGCGCTTAATGATTTCCAACCCCAACGTGTGGAAAGTAGAAATCATCAGCCCCTTAGCCTCTTTGCGCCCCAGAGTTTGTGCTACACGCTCTTTCATTTCCCGTGCGGCTTTATTAGTAAACGTCACAGCGGCGATATGACGAGGCTGATAGCCACAAATGCGGATAAGATGAGCAATTTTATTGGTAATCACTCTGGTTTTGCCGGAACCTGCCCCCGCCAGGACCAGACAAGGACCGGTAACAAATTCGACAGCTTGTTGTTGGCTAGGATTTAATCGCATGATGTTTAATAAGTTATATCAGGACAGTATCTCAGGGGGATAGAATTGTAGCAGAAAGAGGAGAAAGGAAACGCGGTTTTCTTTATGAAGAAAAAGGACTCTACTGGTTGATAAATATTAAATGCAAAGAGGGAGGATTTCTCCCCCTTATCTTTATCAATATCAACCGCCAACAGCAATACGTTTCATATCTGTCATGTAACCACGTAATACGCGGCCAACAACTTCAATTGGGTGGTTACGAATAGCCTCATTTACATCGCGTAACTGGGCGTTATCGATACCGTTATCTACAACGGGCTTACCTAAATCACCCGCCTGTAGCGAACCCATAAACTTCTCTTTTAGCAGTGGGACCGCAACATGAGAGAACAAATAGTTACCATATTCTGCTGTATCAGAAATAACGATATTCATTTCGTACAGGCGCTTACGAGAGATAGTATTCGCAATCAGCGGTAATTCATGTAGAGATTCATAATAGGCAGATTCAGCAATAATACCGGTATCAACCATAATTTCGAATGCCAGTTCAACCCCGGCTTTCACCATAGCAACCATTAAAACGCTGTGATCAAAATATTCCTGTTCACTGATTTTGCCATCATATCCAGGTGAATTCTCAAACGGAGTGTTACCGGTTTCCTCACGCCAACCTAACAGTTTCTTATCATCATTGGCCCAATCAGCCATCATACCGGAGGAAAATTCACCAGAAATGATATCATCCATATGTTTCTGGAACAGCGGCGTCATCATTTCTTTCAACTGCTCAGACAAAGCATACGCTCGCAGTTTTGCCGGGTTAGACAGGCGATCCATCATCAGGGTAATGCCACCTTGTTTCAGTGCTTCTGTGATGGTCTCCCAGCCAAACTGGATCAACTTTCCTGCATAACCCGGTTCAACGCCATCTGCCACCAGTTTGTCATAACACAACAGTGAACCCGCCTGTAACATACCGCACAAAATAGTTTGCTCACCCATCAGATCAGATTTCACTTCAGCCACGAAAGAAGATTCCAGAACACCGGCGCGATGCGCACCTGTTGCCGCTGCCCATGCCTTAGCGATTGCCATACCTTCACCTTTCGGATCGTTTTCCGGGTGAACTGCAATCAAAGTAGGAACACCAAAACCCCGTTTGTATTCTTCACGTACTTCCGTACCAGGACACTTAGGCGCTACCATCACCACAGTGATGTCTTTACGGATTTGTTCACCTACTTCAACAATATTTAAACCGTGAGAATAACCTAGTGCAGCGCCTTCTTTCATCAATGGTTGAACTGCGCGAACAACAGAAGAGTGTTGTTTATCTGGCGTCAGGTTAATTACCAAATCAGCCTGCGGTATTAACTCTTCATAAGTGCCGACTTGAAAACCATTTTCCGTTGCTTTGCGCCATGAAGCACGTTTTTCTTCAATGGCCTCTTTACGCAGGGCATAAGTGATATCCAGACCGGAGTCACGCATATTCAGGCCCTGATTCAGTCCCTGCGCTCCGCAACCGACGATAACCACTTTTTTACCTTTTAAATATCCTGTCTCATCAACAAACTCTTCCCGCGCCATAAAACGACATTTACCTAACTGCGCCAACTGCTGACGCAAATTCAGCGTATTAAAATAATTCGCCATTAGTGACTCCGTTATCATGTTATGCTCAGCGCTCAGCAATGAAATGCTGTGACTGTTTTTTAGATTTCCCCACCCTGTGGGGTGTTTATATATTTTCAATATATGACATGAAAGCTATTGCTTAAATTGATATATTAACAATACTACATTGCACTTTATGCAATACAGATTATTGGACAGGAAAAGGAGAATAGGCTGTGGATATACGCGACCTCAAACTGTTTCTACATCTGGCTGAAAGCTGTCATTTTGGTCGTACAGCAAAAGCAATGCATGTCAGTCCATCCACATTATCTCGCCAGATTCAGCGTATTGAAGATATTTTGGGGCATCCATTATTTTTACGGGATAATCGCACTGTAAAATTGACCTTTGCCGGTGAGCAATTTAAACAATTCGCCCAACAGACACTGTTGCAATACCAGCAACTAAAACACTCATTGAATCAACAAAGCCCATCTCTAAGCGGCGAGTTACGTCTGTTTTGTTCGGTCACCGCGGCCTACAGTCACTTACCACAGATTCTAGACCGTTTTCGTGCGGAACATCCTATGGTTGAAATCAAACTCACCACAGGTGATGCCGCAGATGCGGTCAATAAGATACAGTCTAATGATGCCGATTTAGGCATCGCCGGTAAGCCGGAAAAACTACCAGATAATGTCAGCTTCACCAAAATCGGTGAAGTCCCACTGGTGCTGATTGCGCCTTCCCTCCCTTGCTCTGTACGAGCACTTGTAATACAAAAGTCCCCTGACTGGAATAGCATTCCCTTCATTTTGCCGGAACATGGCCCTTCACGTAAGCGCATTGAGCACTGGTTCCGTCACCATAAAATTACCAACCCATCGATTTACGCTACCGTGTCCGGTCATGAAGCCATTGTTTCTATGGTTGCATTGGGTTGTGGAGTGGCATTAATTCCCAATGTCGTTGTAGAAAACAGCCCTGAACCGGTACGCAGTCGCATATCTTTATTAGACAACATCTCTCTAGTAGAACCGTTCGAATTGGGTATATGTGTACAGAGAAAACGGCTTAATGAACCCCTGATTAAAGCATTTTGGGGATTGTTATAACAAACTGCCCTAACAGATCTTTTTATTCATTACAAGCCTGATACAACTTATTTTCGGTATTATGCCAATACACTTATAATTTATGTGGCCTAATTCACAAAGAATATAAAAATATAACCATATTGTTCTCATGATAATATGTTTAATATAAGTTATAACCAATCAAAATAATTATATGAAAATATTGGCTCCTCATTAAATTTTTGGTCATTAATTATGTCACTAAAGAAAATACTTTTAATTATATCAAGTAGATAGTAGCTATTTAACGTTAAACAATTTAGATATTGTTAAGATTGACCAGCAAAAGCTGAATATTCCACCAGCAAAAAAAAGAGTGGAAAATAATTCTTTTCGCCATGTCATAACGATATATTCCAATAGTGAAATTATTTTTTCCAGATACCAAAGGAGGCGGCTTCATAATAATGATTTAATGGTATTGTGACGATATAGTAACTAATAATAATCATTTAATGAGTTAATATAATTTAATTAAAAAATAACATCAAGGATTCATAATAATTAAATAAAATAATTAATTCAAATACACAAAACAATTTAATAAAGGACACCATCATGTTACATAAAATAGACAAATCACCGTATTTTATTAAATTCTATAAATTTTATCTACAAGATCTCGTCTTCTCTTATAATATGCAAACAGAATGGCATCATCATCCTTGCATCCAATTAAGTGTATCACCACATAATTCACTCATGAGGGTTGATACCGAAAATGAATCGAGACAAGTACATGGATTCATTATTTCTTCTAATATTAAACATAGATTACACTCGGAAGGGCAACTCTGCTTTAATCTACTGATAGACCTAGCCAATCCACTATGTCATTTATTACTACATCAAATGAGAGGCTCAGATATAGTATACTTAAATCAAGAATCATCCAGTTTAATAGCAAATTACTTTATTAATTGTTTACAGTCAGAAACCTCTCCAGATATTTTCATCTTAAATAACCTTTTAGGTAAAATAGAAGATTGCCATTGTTATCAGGACAAACGAATCATGAAAGCAGCCTCTCTTATTACTGAATTACCGGTTAAATGTATATCTTCTCGTGAAATATCAAACCAACTCTATTTATCCGAAAGCCGATTCTTACATCTATTTAGAGAAAAGATGGGAACTAATTTCCGTAGTTATCTATTATGGAAACGTCTACATCATGCTATTGATGAGATACATTCATCAGATTCACTGACTTTATTAGCTTGTAATAGTGGATTTTCAGATGGCGCACACTTCAGTCGTACCTGTATGACGCTATATGGATTAAGGCCCTCTGAATTAAAACATGCCAGTAAAAACAGAATTCAACAAGCACAACAAAAATATTTCAATTTATCATCAACATTAACAGGTCTAAATTTTACAAAGAAAAATATCTGTTTTATGAATAAATAATATTTTTGATACATTACCTAAAATAAATAATTTCTATTTATAACCGTTATTATCAAAGCCAATATGTTAGAGATTCTGTATCATTTTATTCCTAATAGCACATTTACTATATTATGCACTCTTAGTAATGATACAGAATTCAGAATAACACCATAACAATACTACCTAATAAACCATCAATCCACGACAAATAAAACATACAGAGTAAAATATCACTATTCTGAATTAATCATTCATTTTAATGATACATGCTCTTTCAGATAATTTTCCACCCATTTAGCGACCCGACAAGTGTCTTTATAAGCCCCTAACATCAGTTCAGAACCACGGCTACTCAACCATTTCCGCCCAACGATAAATAACCCAGGATAAGGAGTTTTCCCACCTTCCGCATGACCATTTTTACAAACGAATCCATTAGCATCCGCAGCACCGGGAAGCGTTAACCATGCCGTATCATCTTTATACCCCAAACACCAGATAACCGTATCCACCTCATATTGATTGCCGGACGAATCACATAATTTATTGTCTTTTATATCAACTAGCCTATTCGCTATTTTTATACCCCAAGCAGCTAGTCGATGGTTTTTCAGGTCACCACAAGGGATAGGATTACGCCGCCGCATAATTTTCCCGACTAAACTGTAATAATTGGCAAATAACAGACCGCTTTTACTTAACCACCAAAATATATCTTTGCCCAATATTCTATTAGGTAAGAGAGGACGGGAGGAACCGCAAAATAATGTCACCTTCGCAGTTGCTGCCAAATCTTTAGCAATCTGACGACCACTCGCACCATCACCAACGACAGCAACTCGGCTGCCCGTTTTAATTTGCTTAGGTTCCCGGTATTGATCTGCTGCAATTTGTTGTATATCTGTAGAAAACCGTTCAGCAAGCGCCGGAATATCAACTAATTGATTAGCCCCTGTTGCATTAACCAAACAATGCGCATGAAATACTTTCCCATCTTTTGTTTTAACACGATAGCCATCTGTATCATGCTTCACCTCAATCACTTCGGTTTGAGTATGTATCGCAAGGTTATGATGTGAAGCATAGCGCTCAAGGTAATCAGCGACTTCATTTTTATCTGGATAACCTTCTTTAATTCCAGGAAACGGTAAGCCATGAAGTTGAGTCATACCGCGTGAAGTGAATAATAGCATATTATCTGGGCGCCTGCGCCACACATCACCAATACGTGCCTCCCGCTCTAATATGCAGACATTAATATTCTTAGCCGCAAGGATAGCAGCTAAACTTAACCCGGCTTGACCGGCACCCACAATTAAGCAATCCATTTTCATCATGCGTACTCGTTTTTTAATTTGGCATTTATTTATATTTTATTTCTATCATTATCCCAATCTTAGGACAATGAAAAAATTTACAAAAAGAACATTCAATAGATCAAAAAACAACGAACTTCACAAAAATATAAAAGACAATTAAAAAATTTACTTGAATTAACTGGTCATATTCGCACTAAAGTGAATATTTTGAATAAACCAGCTATTTTTAGCATAATTTTAACAATATTGACAAATCCATATAATGATCAAAGCAATAATATAGCCAATTTATTCAATAAAAATAAATTATTAATGACTATCCTTTTTGCCTACGTAACTTATGCTTTATCGCTATAACTTATAATAAGCAAAGATTAATTTATCTACTCTTTACCCTACCGGAGATGAAAAAATGGAAAATATCAAAAATATATATGACGGTATAAAATCTCGTGGCGGAAATCCGTTGAAGTGGTTAATAGCCGATGTTGACCTTCTCTATAAGCTGTCTAAAGAAGAGCAACAAGAATTAAAAACCTGTTTGCTTAAGGACGCTTTTAATTTCCATTATCATAATAACCCTTACTATAAAGATATTTGTGAAAAACAAGGTATTAAACCAGAAGATATCCAGAATTATAATGACTTAGTTCGCATCCCACTAATACCCGTTGCAACTTATAAATCAGCCGAAAGTCACCGTTTATTAAGCAAGCCATTATCTGAAATCGAACATGAAATGCGCTCAACGGGTACCAGTGGAATTCCTAGCGTTTATCGTCGTTGCCACGATACGATGGATCATACAGTATTGGCTGTCTATTCCAATTATCGCAGTATGTTCAAAGTATCTGGCGGTGCCGGCCTATGCTTATGCCCGTCAACAGAAGATATTCCAGAAATGGCACTGGTCAAAATCTTTAATTTCCTGACAGGTTTGTTAGATACCCGACGCTATATGATTAATCAGGACCGCTTTTCTCCAGAAGATGCACTGAATCAATTAATCCAGTGGAAAGGTAAGTTCACTCGTCATTTAATTGGCCCTCCATTCATGATCCATCGTTTTATCACGTTCCTAAAAGAGAATAATACCAAGCTCACTTTAGATCGCGATAGCATGGTAATCACCATGGGCGGCTGGAAACGTTTTACCGGGGATATGATCTCCCGCGGCGAATTAAATGCAGATATCGAAGAATGGATGGGCATTCCAGTTTCCCGGATACGTGATATGTATGGTCTGGTTGAAGCAAACGTTCTTGCCATCGAAGATGAATATAACCATAAGCATGTTCCGCCTTATATTCATTTCTCCGTCCGTGATCCTAATGATTTAACACGTGAGCTACCTGAGGGTGAAACCGGGCAATTAGTGATCCTAGATCCACTCTCTGTTTCCACTCCCGGCATGTTACTGACAGAAGATTTGGTCTACTTGCGCACCGATCCTAATAAATCCTGGCGTAATTCTCAGCGAGTTCAGTTTGTTATGCGTACCGCTGCTGCTAAAGAGTTTGGTTGCTGTGCAGTCAACCTTGAGAGAAAAATGTCAGACGATGAAGGTACTTCAGCTACACCCGCTGTATAAATAGCAAGGTGGAATTATGTTTAACAACATCATTATTGACAACTTTTGCAATCCTGACTGCCAAGGGACGTTATCCGCCCCCACCATTAAACTGGCATTAGGTAACCCTGTATGCGGTGACAAGGTTGATATCGACCTGACACTGGATAACCAAGGGCGGGTAAATAATGCCTGTTTTCGTGCATGGGGATGTACCGCCTCCCTGGCAATGTCTAACCAATTTTGTCGTCATGCTAAAGGTAAGACTCTCGAAGAATTGAATGCATTATCGCCTGAGGGAATAGATGCATTATTAGGCGAGTTAGAACCCGCACAGCAACACTGCCTTGATATGCTGCATAAGCTATTTGAGCAGCTAAAGGGAAAAATATGACAAGTCTATATTTCGACTACAACGCCACAACACCGCTAAGTGTTAAAGCGCAGTTGGCGATTAAAGACGCAATGTCTATTTTTGCTAATCCGTCTAGCCACTACAGCTTAAGCGGCACGGCGAAAAAGTTGCTCACTGACGCTAGAAGATCGATGGCTGCATTGATGGGCACAGTCCCTGAGCAAATCCTATTTACATCAGGGGGAACCGAAAGTAATAACCAAGCCTTATCCAGCTTGTTAGCAACACTTTCCGATTCGGATCTGTCTGCTCATCATGTTATTAGCTCTTCCATTGAGCATCCGTCTGTTCTGGCACCGTTACTCTGGTATCAGCAACGCGGGCTCCAGCTAACGCTGATCAATCCCGATAATCAAGGACGGATCAGTGTACAAAGTATCCAGGAAAACCTACGGCCACAAACACGTCTGATCACATTGATGGCGATTAACAACGAAACCGGCGTGATCCAGCCCTATGAAGCGGTCGCCTCTTTAGCAAAAGAGGCCGGTGTTTATCTACATATCGATGCAGTACAGGCTATTGGTAAGCTTCCTTTTAGCTGTGACACACTTTCCGGCGTAACGACCGTATCTTTCTCCGGCCATAAGTTTAACGGCCCGAAAGGTATTGGCGGGCTCTACCATGCACCAGGCATTCAATTAAATCCCTTGCTACATGGTGGAGGGCAAGAACAAGGAGTACGCAGCGGCACTGAGAACACCTTAGGACTTGCTGGACTGGCAGCAGCAGCTAAAGAATCACTGAACGGCTTGCAAGGACGCTTCAATACTTACAAAACGCTCAGAACAACCTTGCTATCTCTGTTAGATCAATATCATGTTAACTACCTAATTAATGGTAATACCAATCCAGCGTTTCAGGCACCTTGGACTCTCAATTTAAGTTTCCCTGGTATTCGTGCTGAATCGCTAGCCAGCAGGCTAGATTTACGTTACGGCATCTCTTTATCCTTAGGATCAGCCTGTAGCAATAACAAATCAACACAACGTTCTCATGTTCTGGCTGCTATGAGGCTCCCCGATGATCGTATTGATAGTGCGGTACGCATCAGTTTCGGATATACCACAAGCCAAGATGATATTGAGATATTGGCTAGCGCTATCAAACAAGAAACATATAACTTACTTAAAATTTCAGGGAAATCTTTAATCACCCAGGAATAATAGCAAAACGATATTTAAAAAACGGTGTGGCAGGAATAACGCATTTATTAATTGGTACCTACACCCTATAGATTTCAAGATGCATCACGACGGCAAGGGAGCGAATCCCCGGGAGCACAGCTAACTATGTGACCGGGGTGAGCGAGTGCAGCCAACAAAGAGGCAACTTGAAGGATAACGGGTATATATTCCTGCACCTAAGCTCCACCAATATTTTTCAAATTTTTAGGGGACATTAATATGAAACTATTTGAATTACTTCAATCTCAAATTACTGAATTAACTGATATCGAACCAGAAGATATTACTCTTGACACCCTGCTTGATGATATTCATCTGGTGAGTCTGGATTTTGTTTCTATTCAGGTTGCTTTAAAAAGAGAAATGGGAATTCAACTGAATTTCGATAAGTTCCAACGAGATAACACGACGACAATCGGTGATTTCGTCAATTATGTCAGTGAATTAACAAAATAATCATCACCAATGCACTTGGATGTTAGCTGTCTATGACGATATCACAATGCAGCTAACATTCATTTTTATGATGCTTTTATCTGCCAATCCTATTATTTGGTTGTATTAAAAATAAAGCATGTCACCAGGAAATAAATTTTGGAGATAATGTTTCATGAATATTCAAACAGGCTATCACCGCGTTGCCGTCACAGGCTATGGTTCTATCTGTTCACTTGGGCAAAATACCCAAGAAATTTGGGACGCAATTCTAAACTATCGTGTAGGCTACAAAAAGGAAGACCACCCAGACGTTTCTGTCGTAGCAAAGTTTTTCGGCAATATCCCTTTTTCTCCTGATGTATCTCGGTTTTCCAAAAAGTTATTAAAGAACCTGCCCAAATTCAGCAAACTTGGGCTGATTGCTGCGGATGAAGCAATCAAGATGGCATTTGGTCACGATAAAGCCGCTCTTGACGAAAATTATTCTCCTTTTGAATGCGGCGTCATTTTTGGCACTGGCTGGGGTGGAGAAGATGCAACCGTTGAAAACAGCCATTCCTATGCTGATCAAGGCATTGCTTCACCTATGACCAATATTATGTCTATGCACAGCGTAGGGACAGCGGCAATTTCAATGAACTGGAATTTACGGGGATATCAAAATACCCCGGTTGCAGCTTGTGCAACTGGCAGTATGGCGATAGGTGATGCGTTTGAACTTATCCGTAGTGGACGCACTAAAATGATGCTAGCAGGGGGCGGTGAAAGCATCAGAGATCCATTCATTGTCTGGAGTATCGACATTCTTGGAGCATTGAGTAAAGAACAGGAATCTGTCGAAAAGGCCTGCTGCCCATTCAGTAAAGATCGTAGTGGTTTTGTTATGTCGGAAGGTGCCGCAATATTATGCCTTGAAGACTATGACAGCGCTGTTGCCAGGGGAGCCAAAATACTGGCGGAAGTGATTGGCTATGGCAATAACTCTGATGCGTCAGATATGACAGCCCCGGCACCAGATTGCAAAGGACGGGTCATGGCGATTCAGATGGCGCTGGAACAGGCCAAGCTCTCCACCTCAGATATTCACTATATTAATGCTCATGGGACATCAACCCCATTAAACGACATTAACGAAACCGATGTTCTAAAAATAAGCCTGGGCGAGCACGCTTATCGTATCCCTATTTCCAGTACAAAATCCTATACAGGCCATCTTATTGCCGGAGCCGGAGCAATTGAATCCATTTTCTGTCTCAAAGCGATAGAGACAGCAACAATTCCCGCAACGATGCACTTGAATAACCCTGATCCGCTATGCGATCTGGATTATGTCCCCAATACCCACCGAACTCACCAAGTTGTTGACACTGCTTTAAATGTTAACTACGGATTCGGTGGCACAAACTGTGCACTTATTTTCAGGAAAGCCGACAGATGAACGTTCAATTTCGTAAAGAAGATCTCAGTCAATGGGCTAAATTCTCTGGCGACTACAATCCTATCCATTTTGATGAAAAAATCGCTAGAGAAGTCGGGTTGGGTGGTATTGCAGTACACGGCATGCTGGCAATGATCCCGCTCAAAAGCGGATACGATTATCTGTCACAACCAAATGGGGAAATGGGCAGACAGTGGCACGTTAATTTACGCAATCCCGTACCTCTGGATGCCTGCTATTGCGTCAAAACTAAGCACACTGACCGAAATGGGAAAACGACCTTTAATCTGCAAGACGAAACAACCAACCTGAAACCTCTAGTTGGTCACTATAGTTGTTTCGATTTTTCACAAAAAACTAGCTTTCCCGAAAAACCACGTTGCCAAGTTCCCATACAAGAGACAATAAAAAAATCCATCGAATTTAAACATACCTTTCCGGAAGTCAATGAATTCTGGATCTTTCTTGATGCTCTGATGTTTTATCTTTTTATGCAGCAAAGTGCCAAAACTGCACTAGCAACAGAATTTAAAACCTATTTTGGCAAACAAGAACATGATGAAACATGCCTCAAAGATCTCATTGTTTTGCATGTTATGCACACTGTGAGTTTCTCTCCAGCGCTGCTTAATCGCCAAATCCCAGATGAAATGCCAAATATCGAATATACGATCCTACCAAAAGATACATTCGACGTTGATGGTTCGTTATACGGTACGTTGGAAATCCCGATCTGGCTGAATGGCAAAATCTCTTTAGTTGTTGAGATGAGTCTGATGGGAACAACAAAAAGAAAGCAGATTGCCAACTAAGATTTAATGAATGCGGTATTGGCAGACGGATGGCAAAAATTTAGAGGAATAACTTAATGAGTATCAGCACCCCTTGGGTTTTTATTTCAGGAGGATCACGTGGTATTGGCAAAGGCATAGTAAAAATGCTGGCTGCTCAGAACTATCACGTGGTTTTTACCTATAAATCAAGCACAAATGAAGCTCAAACATTATGTCAGGAAATTGAACAGCAAGGTTATCGCTGTGAGGGCTATCAATGTGATGTCTCAAACGCCGAAGAAGTCAAAACATTGTCAACAGAGCTTATCTCACGATATGGCTCTCCCTATGCCATCATCAATAACGCCGGAATTACACAAGATGCATTACTGATAAATATGAAAGAAGAAGAGTGGCACAATGTCATTTCTACCAATCTTTCTTCTGTTTATTTAGTTAATCACGCTTTTCTCCCTGAAATGATTACTGCGGGAGAAGGCTGCATTATCCACATAAGCTCAGTCACTGCGTTTAAAGCCAACTCAGGGCAAGTTAACTACGCTGCAACCAAAGCCGCTATGATCGGTATTACCCGCTCGTTAGCGGTTGAAGTTGGCCGATTTAATGTTCGAGTCAATACCGTTGCGCCTGGCTTGATTGATACTGAAATGTTGGATCATATCCCTGCATCACACAGGAAAAAACTGTTATCTACCATTCCATTGGGCCGTTTAGGTTCAGTGGAAGATATTGCTCTGGCAATCAATTTCCTGCTCAGCCCCGGAGGACGCTACATCACCGGGCAAACATTCGTTATTGATGGAGGAATGACTGCCTGAGTCAGTTAAATAATTAACATCAATGGCTTCGTATCCCTATTATGTGATTATTTGTACCCAGATAAATGTTCTGGGTACTGACACAAAATACTGTTAATCATTACCAGATAGACAATCCAGCCTCTCTGATAAATGTTAATAACGATAATAAACAATTTTAATATTAAATCATGCTTTTGGCGTTAAGTGCTAAATATTAGCAATTTTCATTTTATCAGATGAGAAGGGCTTGACCTTGTAGTCGACTCCAAGGTGTTTAATCAAATATAAGCACATTAATTAAGACGAATTTATTTTTAATCACTGTGATGGGAGAGAACACATGGACGGAGAAATACAATCACCTCCGCTTAATGAGAAAAAGTCAAAACGTAAGTTAACACTGATCCTCGCAACTCTCTTATTTATTTTTGCCGGGTTAGGTTACTTCGCCTATTGGCTTATTTCATTACGTCATTATCAAGCAACTGATGATGCTTACGTTGTTGGTAATCAGGTACAAGTAATGGCCCAGATCACCGGCAGCGTAACCGCTATTTATGCTGATAATACCGACTTCGTTCAGCAAGGCGATATTTTGCTACGTTTAGACTCTATTGATGCGGAACATGCTTTTGAGCGAGCGAAAAATATATTGGCTAATAATGTCAGACAAACTCACCAAACCATTATTGATAATGAAAAACTATTGGCTAATATTGCGCTCAAACAAACGGCATTACAACAGGCTCAAGATGATTTAAAACGTCGTGAACATCTGGGACTCACAGGTGCTATCGCCAAAGAAAATCTGATTCATTCCCGCAATAGCGTGCAAATGGCAAAATCTGAGCTAAATGTTGCCCGACAACAATATTATGCTAACAAAGCACTAGTTATAGACACCCCATTAAATCAACAACCTGCCATTAAACTGGCCGCTTCCCAACTCCGCGATGCATGGTTAACCTTACAGCGCACCCAGATTGTAGCGCCGGTAACAGGATACGTTTCACGCCGCAGTGTTCAAGTAGGCTCACAAATAAAAAGTGGCGCTCCATTGATGGTTATCGTACCCGCTAATCAACTTTGGGTCGAAGCTAACTTTAAAGAAGTTCAACTCGCCAATGTCCGTATTGGTCAACCCGTAACACTGATTAGCGATTTCTATGGCAATGATGTCATTTATAAAGGTCAGATCGTTGGTCTTGATATGGGAACTGGCAGTGCATTTTCTTTATTACCAGCACAAAATGCCACCGGTAACTGGATCAAAGTGGTTCAACGTTTACCTGTCCGGGTTGAACTAGAAGCACAACAACTTATCGATCATCCTTTACGCATCGGTTTATCCATGCACGCCACGGTTGATACCCGAAATCGGGATGGTCTGGTGCTTGCCGACACGCCTCGTAATGGCATTGTTTATGAAACCAACGTCTTAACTTACAACACCGGAGAAATTGATCAGCTAATTAACGAAATCATTCAAGTTAATACCAGTCAAAATAAGTGAGGTTAACATGCTAAAAGAGCCATTATCAGGAGCCAAACTTGGCTGGCTAACCCTGGCTTTAGCATTAGCCGCTTTTTTACAAATATTGGATCTGACTATTGCTAACGTTGCAATATCAACAATTGCTGGAGATCTGGGTTCATCAGTATCACAAGGTACTTGGGTAATTACTTCATTTGCTGTTGCTAACGCGATCTCTATCCCATTAACTGGCTGGTTAGCAAAACGGTTCGGGGAAGTCCGGGTTTTCTTAATTTCAATGATCTTGTTTGTGATCACTTCCTGGTTATGTGGTATTGCTAATAGCTTGGAAATGTTGATCATTTCCCGCGTTCTACAAGGTATCTCAGCCGGGCCAATTATGCCCCTTTCGCAAAGTTTGCTACTCAACAACTATCCTCCGCTAAAACGCAATATGGCATTGGCACTGTGGTCAATGACTATCGTTATCGCTCCGGTTTGTGGTCCGATACTCGGCGGTTGGATCAGCGACAATTACCATTGGGGATGGATCTTTCTCATCAATGTTCCAGTTGGCTTTGTTGCCATTGCTATCACCTGGATGCTGTTAAAAGACCGGGAAACTGAAACAACAGCTAGGTCAATTGATATCGTAGGACTAATTTTATTGGTCATCGGTGTTGGTTGTTTTCAGCTATTGCTTGATAGAGGAAAAGAGCTTGATTGGTTCAACTCAACAGAAATTATTGCATTAGCCATTATCTCAGTTATTGCCATAACTTTCCTGATCATCTGGGAATTCACCGATGATGATCCGATCATTGATTTATCACTATTTAAATCACGTAATTTTACTATCGGTACTTTATGTATCAGTTTGGCTTTCCTACTCCATATAGGCACTCTGGTTTTGCAGCCTCAACTATTGCAAATGGTATTTGGTTATACAGCCACTTGGGCAGGATTGGTAATGGCTCCATTAGGAATAGTGCCGATAATGCTCGTTCCACTCATTGGTCGTTTTAGTTCAAAAATTGATATGCGTTATTTGGTTATGTTTAGCTTTATCATTTTTGCACTCTGTTTCTTTTGGAGAACGAATACCTTTGAGCTATCAATGGACTTTGCCACCGCTGCCTGGCCACAATTTATTCAGGGCTTTGCTATCGCCTGTTTAATTATGCCACTAACAGCCATTATATTATCTGACGTTGAACCCGCTAAAATTGCCTCTGCCGGTAGCTTGTTCAACTTTTTACGCACGCTGGCAACATCCGTAGGTACTTCAATTACCACCACCATGTGGTCCCGTCGCGAAGCTGTCCACCACGTTCAGTTAACTGAATCGATAACTCCCCATAATCCTATTGCCCAACAAGCCTATGAAAAAATGGAACAACTAGGGATGTCACACACCCAAGTCAGTCACTCTCTGGCACGTGAAATCACTAATCAGGGATTGATTATTGCTGCTAACGAGATTTATTGGCTATTTGGCTTTATTTTTCTGATCTTGCTGATCTTTATCTGGTTGGCAAAACCCACTGTTGGAGAAAAGAAATAGCACAATAATCAAAGAATTTATTATAGAGCTCTTTCCAGTGGAACCTAGGCGAATATTAAATCTTATCAAAATAGCACCTTATCCAGGCGCTATTTTGTCGTTTTATAGAACATGTTTTTTCATTACCAAGACACCGATCAACCTCCGGCTGCTTCAGACGCCTGGCACATTAAAAAGAATTTAAACGCGGGGGTATCCGTCTCATCGTGATACGCATAGCCTAATGCATCAAGATGACGCTTAAAACGCACTTCCGCTCCTGACAATTCAAATGCCGCTAATACCCGGCCATAATCTGTACCATAATTGCGATAATGGAATAACGTAATATTCCAGTGAGTTCCCAAAGTTTGTAGGAACTTGAGCAAAGCCCCTGGCGATTCAGGAAATTCAAAACTAAACAAGCGCTCTTTCAATGGCTTAGATGGACGACCGCCGATCATATAACGAACATGTAATTTTGCCATTTCATCATCTGAAAGATCAGCAACCTGATATCCTGCGGTACATAATTCCTCGATAATTTCCCGCCGTTCTACCTCACCACGACTCAGGCGAACACCAACGAAAAGACAAGCCTGATCAGGATCCGCATTCGTATAACGATAATTAAACTCTGTTACCACCCGATCGCCCAATTTCTGGCAAAAACTCAGGAAACCCCCTTTCTGTTCAGGAATAGTCACTGCCAGCAATGCTTCCCGCTGCTCGCCCAATTCACAACGCTCAGAGACATAGCGTAACCCGTGGAAGCTCACGTTAGCGCCAGAAAGAATATGTGCCAGTCGTTCACCTTTAAGCTGATGCTGCTGAACATACTTTTTCAATCCAGCTAGCGCCAATGCACCGGATGGCTCAGCAATCGCACGTACATCTTCAAACAGATCTTTTACCGCCGCACAAATAGCATCACTGTCTACCGTGATAACATCATCCACATATTGCTGACACAAACGAAATGTTTCATCACCGATACGCTTAACAGCAACACCCTCAGCAAATAAGCCAACTCGTGGTAAATCTACCGGATGTCCAGCTTCCATTGCCGCTTTCAGGCAAGCTGAATCTTCCGCTTCCACCCCAATGATTTTAATTTCTGGCATCAGTTGCTTAATCAACACTGCCACTCCAGCAATCAAGCCACCACCACCAACAGGTACAAAGATGCGATCCAAGCGCACATCCTGTTGCAAAAGTTCCATCGCCAGTGTTGCCTGACCTGCGATTACAGCGGGATGATCAAACGGAGGAATAAAGGTATAGCCCTCCTGTTGTGCCATTTCTATTGCTTTAGCTTTAGCCTCATCAAAATTAGCACCATACAACAGAGCCTTACCACCGAAACTACGGACTGCATCGACTTTAATATCCGCGGTAGTAACCGGCATAACAATCAGAGATTTTATTCCCAAACGATTGGCAGAAAGTGCAACCCCCTGAGCATGGTTACCGGCTGACGCAGTAATCACTCCCCGGTTTTTTTGTTCCTCAGTCAAACCTGCAATCATGGCATACGCACCACGGAGCTTGAAACTGTGAACAGGTTGCCGATCTTCCCGCTTTACCAAAATAGTATTTCCTAAGCGGGCAGAAATTTTCTCCATTTCCTGCAAGGGCGTCACCTGAGCAACTTCATAAACCGGCGTACTTAATGCCGCTTTCAAATACTCCGCACCATTTGGTGCGGAAGTTAAGGGAAGAAATGCAGCCATGCGATTATCCCCCTAACTTAGATTTATCACGGACAGCCCCTTTATCCGCACTGGTCGCCAATGAAGCATAAGCTCTCAGGGCAAACGATACCTGACGTTCACGAGCTTTCGGTGTCCACGATTTATCACCGCGGGCAAATTCCACTTCTTTACGGGTAGCAAGTACCCTTTCATCTACATCAAGTCGAATTTTCCGCCGTGGAATATCAATATCAATAATATCGCCATCTTGAACCAAACCGATTAGCCCACCATTAGCCGCTTCCGGAGAAACATGACCGATCGACAAACCCGAGGTACCACCAGAAAAACGCCCATCGGTAATCAATGCACAACTTTTCCCTAACCCCATGGATTTTAGATAAGTCGTCGGATACAACATTTCCTGCATGCCAGGCCCACCTTTTGGCCCTTCATAACGAATGACCACTACATCACCAGCAACGACTTTTCCACCCAAGATCGCATCAACCGCATCTTCCTGACTTTCGTAAACTTTGGCTGGCCCACGGAACGTCAGACTGCCCTCATCAACCCCGGCGGTTTTTACAATACAACCATCTATAGCCAAATTACCAAATAGAACAGCAAGACCACCATCCCGACTATAGGCATGTTCAATGTCGCGAATACACCCTTCCACACGGTCAGTATCCAACGAAGGCCAGCGACAATCTTGTGAAAATGCCTGAGTAGTACGGATACCCGCAGGGCCTGCCGAATACATCTCCTTCACTGACTCATCTACCATCTGCATCACATCGTACTGATTAAGCGTTTGTAACAAATCCAGACCCAAAACATTTTTAACCTGACGATTCAGCAAACCCGCTCTATCCAGCTCACCTAAAATACCGATCACACCACCAGCACGATGAACATCTTCCATATGGTATTTTTGTGTACTTGGTGCAACTTTACATAGATGAGGGATCTGACGAGACAAACGATCAATATCCGCCATAGTGAAATCAACCTCCCCTTCCTGCGCCGCAGCCAGTAAGTGAAGCACAGTATTTGTTGAACCACCCATTGCAATATCCAACATCATTGCATTTTCAAATGCGGCTTTCGTTGCAATACTACGCGGCAGAGCACTGTCATCATTTTGTTCATAATAACGCTTAGTCAACTCAACAATGCGTTTGCCTGCATTCAGAAACAGCACCTTACGATCTGCATGAGTAGCCAGTAATGAGCCATTCCCCGGTTGAGACAAACCCAGTGCTTCTGTAAGACAATTCATAGAGTTAGCAGTAAACATGCCTGAGCAGGAACCGCAAGTTGGGCAAGCTGAGCGCTCAATCTGATTGCTATCCTCATCACTGACTTTCGGGTTCGCGCCTTGGATCATTGCATCGATCAGATCCAATTTAATAATCTGATCTGACAATTTAGTTTTACCCGCCTCCATAGGACCACCGGAAACAAAAATCACCGGAATGTTCAGACGTAGTGCTGCCATCAGCATTCCTGGTGTAATTTTGTCACAATTGGAAATACACACCATAGCGTCCGCACAATGTGCATTCACCATATATTCAACAGAATCAGCGATCAATTCACGTGACGGCAGAGAATAGAGCATACCACCATGCCCCATTGCGATACCGTCATCCACCGCTATAGTATTGAACTCTTTTGCAACACCGCCTGATGCTTCAATCTGTTCCGCAACCAGTTTACCTAAGTCCCGCAAATGAACATGCCCTGGAACAAACTGAGTAAATGAGTTAACTACTGCAATAATCGGTTTACCGAAATCTGCATCGGTCATCCCTGTCGCGCGCCATAAAGCGCGAGCTCCTGCCATATTGCGGCCATGAGTCGTAGTGGCAGAACGGTACTTAGGCATTATCTTCACTCCCGTATTATCAAAACAGGCGGGGAACGAACCGCCCGTTAAATTATTTATAGTTCTATTAAGGATTGACTGGATCTAACCAGCCCCATTTATCATCTGTCGTGCCATCAAACAAGCCAAAGAAAGCTTGTTGAATTTTTTTGGTAATAGGTCCACATCTACCGATACCAACCTGAATATCATCAACACTGCGAACGGGTGTGATTTCAGCCGCTGTGCCAGACATAAAAACTTCATCAGCCAAGTACAGTGATTCGCGCGACAATACCTGCTCACGCACTTCCAGCCCTAAATCTTTCGCCAGTTTGATAATGGCATCACGAGTAATTCCTGGTAATGCAGCGGAGGTAAATGGTGGGGTAAATAATATGCCATCTTTTACTTCAAATAGATTTTCACCCGCACCCTCAGAGATATAACCAGAAACATCCAGTGCAATACCTTCCTGATACCCACGACGACGAGCTTCACTACCCACTAAAAGCGAAGACAGGTAGTTGCCACCAGCTTTAGCCGCAGTTGGCATTGTGTTTGGTGCCGCACGATTCCATGAAGAAACCATCGCATCAATTCCTTGATCTAATGCGCCTTCTCCCAAATAAGCTCCCCACGGAAAGGCGGCAATAATGACATCAGTTTTATAACCGGCAGGTGGATTAACCCCCATGCCAACATCACCGATAAAGACCAATGGACGTATATAAGCACTGACTAAATTATTTTTACGAAGAGTTGCCCGACACGCCTCCATTAATTCATCGACACTCTGGTTCAACGGCATACGATAAATCTTTGCAGAATCATGTAAACGCTGCATATGCTCACGATGGCGGAAAACCACTGGCCCTTTATGAGAGTCATAGCAGCGAATTCCCTCAAAAACAGATGTACCGTAATGTAAAGCATGGGACATTACGTGAACTTTAGCATCTGCCCAAGGAACCATCTCACCATTGAACCAAATGTAATCGGATTGCTTCGTCATTCTCTTATTCCTTTATTTCTACGTTATGCACGTATGAGTTGTGATTTTTGTTGCAGGATCTTGACGCCAGCGACATCCACTAATTTAGTCAGTTGTGAAGACAACAAATTAACCGGTTTTTGGCTGGCAACAATTAATTCGATATTAACATTATCGCCATCCATTGTTTGATCCATATTCATGGAACATATCTGAAATCCACGATGACGCGTTACCCGTAAGATACGCTCTAATATTTCAGGACGGAAACGAGCATGGATTGCAAGTTGATGCTGCATCATAATGATTTCTCCAACATAGTTTCATTACTTGCACCGGGAGGAACTAACGGCCAAACGTTCTCTAATTCCTCAATAGATACCTGTAATAAATAAGGGCCCTTACTGCTGAATAATGCATTCAGCGCTTCATCAATCTGTGATTTATCTGTGATATGTTGCCCAGGAATACCAAAAGCTTTCGCTAATGTGACAAAATCGGGGTTATCTGTTAATGTCGTTTCACTATATCGCTTATCAAAAAACAGCTCCTGCCATTGCCGCACCATTCCCAATCGCTGGTTATCCAACAATAAAATTTTTACTGGTAATTGCTTGCGTTTAATTGTCCCCAATTCTTGAACATTCATCATGAAAGAGCCATCTCCAGATACACAAATCACCATATCTTCCGGTCGAGCAATCTGAGCACCAATTGCAGCAGGGATACCAAATCCCATTGAGCCCAATCCACTAGATGTAATGAAATTTTCAGGCCCATCAAAAGTCATATGCTGAGCTGTCCACATTTGATGCTGTCCAACATCGGTAGTAATAACCGTATTAAATGTTTTACGATCTGAAACCTGCTTCAATAACCAAGGCGCATAGATACTCTCTCCCTGATGGTCATAACACCAAGGATATTCAGCTTTCAGATACTTAACTTCCTGTTGCCAGGGCATAATTGACAATGGCTGTTGCAAACGGGGCAATAATACCTTCACATCCCCCAGTAACGACACATGAGCCTGACGTAATTTACCCAACTCTGCCGGATCGATATCCAGATGAATGATTTTTGCACACGGAGCAAAAGTATTGAGTTTGCCAGTCACACGATCATCAAAACGAGCACCTACAGCAATCAACAAATCACATGACTGAACGGCAAGATTGGCCGCTTTCGAACCATGCATCCCAAGCATTCCCAGATAACATGGATGTTCTGAATCGGCAGCCCCCAAGCCTTTCAACGTAGAAGCAACCGGCATACCTGTTTCCACAACAAAATCTCGCAGAATAGAAACTGCTTGAGACATCCCTACTCCACCACCGACATACAGCACTGGCTTTGCCGCAGCCGCAATCATTTTCCGGGCTTGTTCTAATTCACTTTCCGAGCAGGGCTCCTTTTGTTCAACGGGTACCAAATGTGGTACCAAATTCCCCTCTTTCAACTGAATATCTTTAGGAATATCAATCAAAACTGGGCCAGGTCGACCACTAGTGGCAATAGAAAAGGCTTCCGCCATAATTCGAGGTAAATCTTCCAGTGAGTCCACTAAGAAACTGTGTTTGGTACAAGCAAGGGAGAGGCCTAAAACATCGACTTCTTGGAAGGCATCAGTTCCAATCAATTCAGAACCAACCTGACCAGTGATAGCAACAATAGGAACAGAATCTAACAATGCATCGGCTAATCCAGTGATTAAGTTTGTTGCTCCCGGTCCCGATGTAGCGATACAAACTCCCGGCTTACCACTGGCTCTCGCATAACCGATCGCAGCCATAGCTGCCCCCTGTTCATGCCGACAAAGCAAATGCTCCACACCACCATCGTACAAAGCATCATAAACCGGCATGATCGTACCACCAGGGTAGCCAAAAACCTTATCAACCCCTTGCGTTCGTAATGCCTTTACAACCCACTGCGCCCCGTTCATTTTTCATATCCCCTGTGTTTACCCTGTGAGACAAGATTTTGTTCTGTTGTATGTTTCCGTCTCTACCGGATTTTGCTTGTCGAAAAAAAACCCCCGCGCCTTTCGGTGCGGGGGTCTTCGAGAGATCTGGCTGTTATTCTAAGCCTTTCTTCGTCCAAGTGCAGCCCCGCACGGTGGGATAATAATCACCACCACGCTGACAATAATTAGGCTAATCACTAGGACAAATGTGTTCATAATCTTGGTCGTTTAATTCGTTTGTTTAATCTATATTTAAGAGTTATCACGTTCTTCATAGCTTGACAACATTTATTTTGTTTTATTACTCGATATAAAAAAATACTATTTATTTTCAATTAAATACTTGTTATATGGATTATTTATCCAGTAAATAGACCGATTTAAGTGATAAAAACTAACTGATTAGATATAAACAAAACAACACATTAATAGATAACATAAAAAACAAATCATCCGACTATAATCAAAAATAAAGAGCTTGTTATTAATCACTTGGGTAACAAAAACTTCTCATTAAAAATAAAGCATGATGATATAACATACTAAATTCATCCACTGTAAAAATATATATAAATTTGAATTTAAATTAAATTCAACAAATGAAAAATCAATCTTAAAACATAACTAAAATAATAAAAAAACCTCAAAATAAGAATATAAAGATAATAGATACAATGATTTAAACATTAAAATAATAAAAATTAAACCATTTAAATCAATAAAATAAAAATCATTTGATTTAAATTACAAAATAAAATTTTTATAGTTGCTTCGAAAAATATTTATTAGAGCTGCTTCGCAAAAAAATAATAGAAAACTATTTATTATCTAATTTCAGTCCATCATATACGCTTTCTTACTAAGGAGAATAGGATGGCCCTCGCTGTTATTTATACCCGAGCGACTATAGGTATTCACGCCCCTATTGTTACCGTTGAAGCGCATATTAGTAATGGTTTACCTGGATTAACCCTAGTTGGTTTGCCTGAAACAGCCGTAAAAGAAGCAAGAGATCGTGTCAGAAGCGCGTTGATCAACAGCGGGTTTACCTATCCGCCTAAAAGAATCACCGTCAATCTTGCACCCGCAGATCTTCCCAAAGAAGGTGGCCGTTATGATTTGCCAATCGCTATCGCTATTTTAGCCGCTTCAGAACAAATACCTACCAATAAACTAAGTCATTACGAATTTCTTGGTGAACTCGCTCTATCCGGGGGTTTACGGAAAGTTAACGGCGCAATTCCAGCCGCACTCAGCGCAGGAGAAGCAGGAAGACAACTTATTCTACCAACAGAAAACGCAATGGAGCTGGCAATTTTATCTCAGAATGAAACGTTAATGACAGAACATCTCTTGCATATCTGTCACTTTCTTCAGGGAGAACAACAACTGCTGACAGCACCAATCCAACATGAATCCTTAACAGAACCATCACAACCGGATCTGCAGGATATTATTGGCCAGGAACAAGCAAAACGCGCCCTAGAAATCACAGCCGCAGGCGGACATAATCTTTTGCTACTTGGCCCACCAGGGACAGGAAAAACAATGTTGGCAAGCCGGCTATGTAGTCTATTACCACCATTAACAAACAAAGAGGCCCTTGAGATTGCCGCTATCAATAGCTTGATGGATACCTACCTTCCACCTGAACAATGGCATACACGCCCATTTAGAGCGCCTCATCACAGTTCTTCAATGGCAGCTCTAGTCGGCGGCGGAGGACTTCCAAAACCTGGTGAAATTTCACTTGCTCACAACGGCGTGCTATTTCTAGATGAACTACCTGAATTTGAACGCAGAGTCCTTGATGCTCTCAGAGAACCGCTGGAATCAGGGGAAATAATTATCTCCCGAGCCAGAGCAAAAGTTTGTTTTCCTGCCCAAGTTCAATTGATAGCAGCAATGAATCCTAGCCCTACAGGCTATCATCAGGGCATTAAAAATCGAAGTAGTCCTCAGCAAATACTTCGATACCTAGCGAAACTTTCTGGTCCTTTCTTGGATCGTTTTGATCTCTCAATTGAAGTTCCCCTGTTACCCATTGGAACATTGAGTAGCCCTGTTAGACCAAGCGAAAGCAGCAAAGATGTAAGATTAAGAGTACTAGCAGCACGAGAAATACAACTAAAACGTTGTGGAAAAATTAATGCTCATCTGAATAGTAAAGAGACAGAGACATTTTGTAAGCTCAAACCTGACGATGCTGTATTTCTAGAACAAACTCTAATAAAACTAGGGCTTTCAATCCGAGCATGGCACCGAATTCTGAAAACATCCCGGACACTTGCCGACTTAGAAGAAAAAAAAGAGATAGAAAAACCACATATCATGGAAGCCTTAAGCTATCGCAGTATGGACAGATTATTAATACAATTACAAAAACAATCAGGTTAGCAATGAAAAAGGGGCAAAGCCCCTAATATTCATAACTTGTGATAATATTAATCATCGGTGTCGGTATAGTCATCAGAAGCATCGATCTGGGGCTTACCGCCTGAAAGAGTATGAAAACGCTTTGGACGACTAATCTTTGCAAGATATTTGGTCCATACTTTTTCTTCTATTGTCACAGGCTGCCGCTCACCCCGGCAAACAGCAACAAACAGCTCTTCTACTTCTGTTTGAGGCTCGCGTTTACCAAGATCTAACTCATTGAACGCATAACCATGGCGCTCTAGCAATTGCGCCTCTTTAATGGTGAAATCGCCATGGCGGGAGAACCCGCGAGGATAATTTTTGTTATCAAAAAAACGATTAGTCGTGATGAAGCTTTCGGCCATCTGACACACTCCTAATTCTGGTACTGTTACTATCATGCCAATTATGGCGCGGAGTATTAGATAGGCCTAGCGTTCTGTAAAACAAAAAATTTAAATCTTAACGATAAATATTATTGGAGATATATGTGGACACTGAATTACTGAAAACCTTCTTGGAAGTCAGTAAAACTCGTCACTTTGGGAGGGCAGCCGAATCACTGTACCTGACGCAATCAGCAGTTAGCTTTCGCATACGCCAACTAGAAAATCAATTAGGTACTCATCTTTTCACTCGCCACCGCAATAACATCCGTCTTACAGCAGCAGGAGAGCGCCTTATTCCCTATGCAGAATCACTGATGAGCACCTGGCTATTGGCTAAAAAAGAGATAATGCATGCTTCTCAACATATTGAATTAACAATTGGTGCCACTGCATCACTATGGGAAGCATATTTAACTTCCTGGTTACAAGGCTTCTATAAAAAACATCAGGAATTAAGATTGGAATCCCGGGTTTCTACACGGCAATCCCTTGTTAAACAGCTTCATTCACGTGAGTTAGATCTGTTGATCACTACCGAACCCCCCAAAATGGATGAGTTCCAAAGCCTATTATTAGGAAATATTTGCTTGAAGTTATTAACAACAGAAGAAAATCTGAAATACCAAATTAGAAATTACATCAAGCTAGAATGGGGAGCTGATTTCCATCATCAAGAACAACGGATTTTAAAAAGTGAGCAGTTACCTACCATCACAACCACTTCAGCACATATAGCCCGCCAACTACTCAATAGCGTAAGAGGAGCCGCCTTCTTACCAATACACTGGCAAAATGAATATCCAGAGCTGGTCTCCTATCCAAATACTGAACTAATTGAACGCCCATTATATGCCATATGGCTACAAAAGAATGATCAGCAAGCATTCATTCAACAGCTATTAAAAATACCTATCATACATACTCCTACAAGAGGTTAAGAAGCATCCATGTAAATCATTTAATTAGCAAATATATGTTCTGCAAAATTTATGGATAGCAATACTATACGAAAACAGGAATGAAAATAGTAAAGGAGAAAGAAATTTCAGATCGAGCATAAGGTGGGATTACTTTTACTATCTTCCCACATATAGCTACTATTTACTAAGTAATCCTTACGTATAGTATAACCTGAATCAGACGTAGTGTTCCCACCTTATCGTTTTAGGTATCCTTTCCTTCAAACCGAGCTTTTCTTAAGAAGAAAATTTTCACAATCAAAATATTAGCTAAGATCCATTCGTACATATCCTCTAGACACTTAGTTCAGAAGGACTTTAACTAACCCGAATTCTGGATAAGAAATTGACGAGAAGCCTGTTCCAGGAGCAAAGTTTTGGTGCACACCAAAAACAGCTCCGAGGTGGAACAGGCTATGAATAAGTTAGTTAAAATTTTCTGTGATGTCGATGATTTTTGCCGTTTTTTCATCTCTCAATCGGAACAATTTTATCTCGATAGCGGGCATCGTTTACGCCGCCGACAAGGTCACATGTATCCCAGTGAAATCATGACCATTTTGATCCTTTTTCATCTGTCACATTACCGTGATTTTAAAAATTTTTATCTAGAACATATTTGGAAATATCACCACAACGATTTTCCCACCTTGCTCAGCTATCCTCGTTTTGTCAGTGTGGCCCCTTCCTTTTTGGTGCCACTATGCAGTTATCTGACTCAATTAAAAGGGAAACCCACAGGCATTGCTTTAATTGATTCCACCAGTTTGCGGGTTTGTCATAACATCCGTATTCCCCGTCATAAGGTTTTTGAGGGGATAGCAAAACGAGGAAAAACCTCAATGGGGTGGTTTTACGGTTTCAAATTACATTTGGTTGTTAACCATCAGGGCGAAATTCTGGCGCTTAAAGTTACCGCCGATAATGTGGATGATCGGGAACCTGTTCGCGAATTAACAACAGAATTAACGGGTACTCTTTACGCCGACAAGAGGTATCTCAGTCAGGAGCTCGCTGACGATTTAGCCAAAATCGGTGTCACTTTCATCACAAAAAAGCGCCGAAACATGAAAGCGTGTATGCAAGCTGAGTGGGATAAAGTAATGTTATCAAAGCGTTTTATCATCGAAAGTGTACCGCAGGCATACAAACTTGCTGCATAAGGAATAAGCGTAAGATTGTGGCATAAGCTCAGGAAGAGATGGTGGCAGGTCCACCGAAGTCTGCTGTCGGAAGCTGGCTTCATCCCCCCTCAAGCGGCTGCCATAAAGAGCGCTGGTCGTGAGCGTTGAAGTTAAAGCGCGAACAATAGTTCGGCAGGAGGGTACAAAGAGACGAGTAAAACCGAACCTATGTGGACACGTCGTAAAGAAGAGATTTGACATCAAAACCGGGGCGTTTCTATCTTCCGGAATAAATCTGCGAGTGGATCCCGAATGCTACGCAGGTGGTGTCCGGCGTAGAGTAGGCGTGACTTTGTATCGGGCTCTTTCTAGGAACCGCGGGAACCCGTCATCACGATGTCAAGGGAGAAATGCAATTCACTAAATTGACAAGTGATGAGAGTACCGATGAATGATACGGGGCGGAGTGACTCGTAGTAGTGAGGAAATATTTGTAATGAATGTGGAGCGAAGGGGTCACGTCAAGCAGCCTTGCCCGGTATCCAACTGTCAGACAGGAGGAGATGCTGGGGTTAAGGCAAAACCGTTTGTCATTGATAAAAGGGATGTGCACCGTGCCGGATTATTGGTCAAAGCCAATCAGAGTGTGGCGGGAGTGGACGGTCGAACCATTGCGGATTTTGAATCAAACCTAAAAGGGAATCTATATAACCTGTGGAACCGCTTATCATCGCGGCAGCTATTATCCGCCCCCGGTAAAAGGTGTCACTATTCCCAAGAAATCAGGTGGTGAACGCCTGCTGGGTATTCCCACTGTTGTGGATCGTGTAATAGAGCATTCGCGCCACCGAAGTATAAAAGGATTTATGTTGACCGTTTTAGGCGGTTTGATTGCTTACTGCCTTAAATGGAAGAAACCATCACTGAAAGTTTTCTACTCAGAAGACGATTTTTCAGTGACGATTTAAACAGAATTCGGGTTAATTAGTATGAAAATTGCCAAAAAGTCTAAAAAGTTATCTATAAGAATTCACTTTGACAATAGATAATTAACCTCAGCTTCGTTTAAAAATAGCGATATCACAATCCCGTAAATTCAAGCTCGGTTTTTTAGGTTGGAATGTATAAGCAATTAAGCCAGCGACGATTTCCAATAAAAAACCGAGCTGACTGCGGTGTCTTGAATGCGCTATCTGAGAAATATTTTTGAGCTGATCCAGACCGGGTGAGTAGGCCGCGGGAACTGCCCCCGCAGCCTCTCGCAGAACGGTACGTGAGCCTCTCGACTCATACCGCTCCCATCAAGCAAACACGCCTGTCATTCCTGCTCGCCAATGGGCAAACAACCCCTTATGCTCCTTTGCAATCCTTTGAAGAAGTTTTGAGGCTTGGGTTTTGTGTCTGCTCAGTGCCTTGAACTTTCGTCTAACCCAGCGCACCAGCGCTTTGTTGAGTTGCCTGAAAACCTTATACAGTTCCGATCGACAAAATTGACCATAATAGTTCAACCAGCCATTTATCATGGGGTTTAGCCAGTTTGCCATCTGTATCAGGTTCAGTTCTGTCCGCATTCGGATCTTCAACTTACGGATTTTGAATCTCATGGCTTTTTGGGCCGCTTTGCTGACTGCCGGTGTAAAACTCACAAACAAACTGTTTCTTTTACGATTCTTGACCAACCTTGGTCTGAAGGTATATCCCAGAAAATCAAAACTGGTCTGTTCATATTTTCCCTTTCGTTCAACGTCCTTACAATAAGCAATCCGGGTTTTGTCCGGATGCAGTAACAGTCCACATTCCCTGAAACGTTGTTCCAGCATTTGCCAGATTTCTCTGGCAGTGAACCAGTCCATCATCTGCATAGCGACACCACTTCATCCGGGGATAATATTTCTGCATCCACTTGTCGAAAACGTAGTGCAGAAATAAATTTGCCAGTATCGGACTAATCAGCCGCCTTGCGGTGTCCCTTTCTCTCGGAATAACACTTCACCATGACATTCCATCGGTGCCGTTAACCAGCGTTCGATGTACAGGCAGATCCACGGGCTGTTTGTGTGTTTCCTCACCGCTTTCATAAGTAAATCATGTGGAATATGGTCAAACAAGCCCTTAATATCGAACTCCAATACCCAATCCTGCTGCCAGCATCGCTGCCTTGTGACTCGGATGGCATCAATCGCCGATTTATTCGGGCGGTAGCCATAAGAATCCGGCAGAAAATGAGGTTCAACAAGCGGTTCGAAATGAAGCCTGACCACCATTTGCGCCACGCGATCCGCTACCGTAGGAATACCCAGTAGGCGTTCACCTCCCGACTTCTTGGGAATAGCGACACCTTTCACCGGAGGTGGATAATAACTACCTGATGACAGGCGGTTCCAGAGTTTATACAAATTCCCTTTTAGGTTTGATTCAAAATCCGCGAGGG
>NZ_NSCM01000004.1 GCF_003287735.1 Photorhabdus bodei
CCGTCATTCCGCACCGTATTTCTGATTTAAAAATAGTGTGATCTTACACAGGTTTTTTGTATTGATGATATCAGTGGGGTTGACGGTAATCGCCAATTTTGATCTATTACTTTTATTTACCGGAAAGCGAATATGCCCACACCCGTACCTGCCATTAAACGTCTCGATCATCTTGGCCTTATCGCCGCTTTTTGTCATGAAGCCGGTTTACCCCGCATGATTGATGCCATTATCCCAAAATATTCATCGCATACCGTCTCTCACGGCGACGCTTTTCTGGCGATGATCCTTAACGGGCTGGGGTTTCACAGCCGGACATTGCACATGTTTTCTGGCTTTTTTCAACATAAGCCGATTGCGCGTTTAATTGGCACTGACATTGAAGCTGAACACCTTAATGATGATGTGCTCGGCCGTACACTGGATGCCTTATATGAAGCGGGGGTGTCGGAAGTTTATCAGGTGCTTGCTGAGCAAGTGGTTGATAAATTGGGGCTGAATCCCGATTCCGTTCATTTGGATATCACGAGTTTTCATGTCGATGGTGACTATGACAGCGCGTTGGGAGATGACACAAAACGCATTGCGTTGGTGCCGGGTTATAGCCGGGATCACCGGCCCGAACTGAACCAGGTTGTCCTTGAACTGATTTGCGAAAATCAGGCAGGTATCCCTGTCTACATGCAGGCCATGAGCGGGAATACGAATGATGCCAAAGCCTTTGCCCAGACGATCAAAACCCATATTCAATGTCTGAAAGCGGCACAAAACAGCCGCTACTTTGTGGCCGATGCCGCACTTTATACTGAAGCCGCGATCACTTCGCTTCATCAGCAAAAACAACGATTTATTACGCGTGTTCCCTTGACGATCAAGGAAGCTAAACAGTCTCTCCTGAACGTGACAGCGGAGCAATTCAGCCCCATCAGTGAGGGCTATTCAGGCTGCTGGGTGACGTCATCGTATGGCGGCGTTCCTCAGCGTTGGTTACTGGTGAACAGTACGGCGGCAGAAAAACGTGAAAACCAGACTTTCCGGAAAAACACACTCAGGGAAACAGAAAACGAGTCTAAACAGTTCGATAAACTGGGCAAAAAATCCTTTGCCTGCCGGGAAGATGCCTTACAGGCACTGCATGATTTTGAGTCTCAATGCCAGTTTATCGGCATCGCCTCGCCGGAAATTCAGGTGATTACCGCGTATGCGGGGCGCGGGAAACCCGGCAAGCATCAACACCCCAAATCGGTTCATTATCAATTAGCCGGTCAGGTTTATACCCGGTTAGACAATGTGAAGCAGGCCAGATCGCGGGTTGGGAGGTTTATTTTAGCGACCAATGAACGGGATGAAGGACGGCTTGATATGGCGGCGTTACTGGCTAATTATAAGGCACAACAAAAGGTGGAGCGGGGTTTTCGCTTCCTGAAAAGTCCGGAATTCCTGACGTCTGCCATTTTTCTGAAAAAACCAGAGCGGATAGAAGCGCTGTTAATGGTGATGACATGTTGTCTCATGGTTTATGCGGCGCTGGAACATAAAATTCGCCATGAATTGAAACAAAGTGTGCCGTTTTTCCCCGATATGAAGAACAAACCGACACAATCCCCCACCGCGCGTTGGGTGTTTCTGGCCTTTGAAGGGATCAGCACCTTTGAATTTCAAGAACATAAAATGGTGACAGGAATGCAATCTTACCACCATGAGCTTTTGAGTTTATTAGGCGTACAATATAAAGCGGTTTATTCCTGAATTAGGTGCGGAATGAAGGGTTTAAATTGGTTTTACACTGTTTTAATTCGTCCAATCATTATAATCTTTCGACCTTGTTTTAAATAATGAGAAAACCCCCCTCCTTTTTTAAATAGGTTTGTTAGCGACCTAAAATGGGAGGTAAAATCGGCCATTTTATTATCTCATTATCTTTTATAAATGATAATGATTTTACAGTAAGTTATCAGTAAATAAGCAAGGTTAAAAGCTTTTTATATAGTATTTAATTATTGATTAAATATTTAAATTTTCCATTATAATCCATATATACCCAATGGATTTCAAGATGCATCGCGACGGCAAGGGAACGAATCCCCGGGAGCATAGATAACTATGTGACCGGGGTGAGTGAGTGCAGCCAACAAAGAGGCAACTTGAAAGATGACGGGTATAAACATATTTCTACCAATAATCGGCACATTTAATTATTCTTAGGTACGCCGGCAATATTCATTATATTGAATATTGATTAGCAGATGGTTATTTCCCATAAAGGGAAATTATACTTCATAATCAAAGACGATAATGTCGTCGACAGAATCTATAAGGAGAACTTTTAATTTGTCATGCGCTGGATGCGGTAAATAGTTTGAAATGGCTTTATGATCATCAAATGTCATGGTGATAGCATGTGTAAAACCTTTGTTGTTGTTTTATCTCGGATGTGAATTTTAACAAAAGAATATGGCGTATCATAATGGCTCCTGAAAGGTGTCTTTGTTTTTGCTGACAAAATAGAAAATAAATTGTTCTATTGCAAGATCCTTGAATATATCTCATCAATTAGTGGATGTGTGTTCGATTTTGCTGTTTTTGTTTCTCTGAGATATTATTAATTATAGGGTATTTGTCTATATTTGCACTAAGGCTGAACTCTTCTCCGATGAAAGCCATAGCGGACACAAACTTCAAGGATAGCTTGGGGTGGACATTTCGGTTATTCAGGTGCAAACCATATCGTTGTGTCAGCATAGAGGCGTTAGTCTCACACTTCTTGCAGTTTGTGGGCTGATTCTGGGGCGGAATTGCTAGGAAATATTAAAATGGAAAGAACGCACCGGAGGTAATGATGGAATACGAATTTTTGCTAGATGTCACTGGACTGGTGACTAGCCGGTTCTCAATGGATCACGAAGCTATTGGTCAGTGGCTGAATGAAGAAGTCAAAGGTGATTTGGCGGTGATAGATAAGATTGCCTCAGCGTTGGCCGAAATTAAAGGTAGTGAACGTCAATGGCAACTTGTAGGTCATGAATATACGCTGTTAATGGATGACGAAGAAGTTATGGTTCGTGCCAATCAGCTTGAGTTTGAAACTGATTCGATGGAGGAGGGTATGAGTTATTACGATAATGAGAGCCTGGCTTTTTGCGGTACCAAGGATTTTATTGATATGTTGGCCGATTATCGGGATTTTATTTTGCAAAAGTACGATTGGTAAGAAGCTGTATATAGATAGAAATAATTCTCTGGCACGATAGGCTTTTTTCTTACTGTTAATGGTTGCTATGAAGGATAATCATCGAGTAATTTTACTCAATGATAGTTAAGTAGCTAAAGAATCAAGGTGGTTTTAATGGAAGATATCAATCTGTCTGGTGGCATTAATGAAGCTACAAGCTGGCTCATTAATCATCAGGATTTAATCATTCAATATCTGGTCAATACTGTTGCTGCTATTCTCATTCTTGTTCTGGGATTAATGGCGGCGAAACTCATTAGTAAGGGCGTGAAAAGAGTTATGTCATTGCGTGGCATTGATGTAACGGTATCGGATTTCCTGGCTGCTGTTGTTCGTTATTTGATTATTGCGTTCACTATTATTGCAGTTTTGGGCAAATTAGGTGTTCAGACAGCTTCCGTCATTGCGGTTATCGGTGCTGCTGGTTTAGCTGTTGGTTTAGCTTTACAGGGTTCTTTGTCCAACTTTGCCGCAGGGGTATTGCTGGTGGCTTTTCGTCCAATCCGTGCGGGTGAATATGTTATTCTCGGCGCGGTTGAAGGCACCGTTGTTCAGGTGCAGATTTTTTCTACTACATTGCGTACGGCAGATGACAGAATTATCGTGATCCCGAATGGGAAAATTATTGCAGATAATGTTATTAATACCAGTCGTGAACCGAATCGTCGAACCCAGATCATGGTCGGTGTTGCGTATAATGCGGATATTGACGAAGTTAAAAAAGTATTAGGTGATGTTATTGCCGCAGACAATCGTATTCAGCATGATAAAGGCATGACGATTCGTTTGCATGAAATGGCACCTTCTTCACTGAATTTTATTGTGCGTGTATGGACCACCAATGGTGATGCTTGGGAGGTTTATTGGGATTTGATGGAGAACTTTAAACGCACATTGGATAAACACAATATCAGTATTCCTTATCCACAAATGGATGTTTATTTGCATCAGAATCAAGCTATGGCGCGGAATAAAATGAGTGATTAATCAGGGGATTGGATAATAACCTTCTGATTATGTGAATAAACCGTAAATTTTTACCAGTAAATCAGCGCCGCGCTGTCAATAGCGCGGGCGCTCTATTCCCCAAGTTTATTTTATTGACATAAGGTATTAAAGTTGTTTTTGATAAAATCATCGTTTATATCTTCTGTCAGTGCTATTTTCTTGTTATCAGATAAGCAAAGGACAGCGGATGAAACATCTGAAGTATGGAAATTAATATCAGCAGTGACTATCCCATCACCTTTTTCACCCTGTATTTTAAGAATGAAACGTTCACAGCCTTTTTTACATAAGAAAGGCTGATAATTACTGAGATCTACATCTGTAATATTGGCTGTACCAATATAGTATTCAATTATTTCATAGTGGTTTAATGTCTCTTCAACATCATTTCGAAGCAAATAGTAGTTTCTGACAGTAAGAGCAGCAATAATAATGATGACTAGTAGCATGAAACCCATAATTTTTTTCAAAATAATCCCTTCCTCTTATTTTTCATAGAATTGATAGATTCATTAATACTTTTAGTGTGTATTAGCTTGATTTTCTTTGAATTAATCAAATAATTTTCCTGTAAAAATCTGCTTTTTGGTTGGTTATTAAAATTTCTTATGATCGATTAGAAGCATTTATTTCCTCTAATGAGCTATTCTTCTTAATATTCTGAACATTGAAATAGCAAAGTGAATAATTATTGAGGAATTTTTTTATGTTATCGACATTTGTGCAGGGGTTTTTTCTTAGCGCCGCAATGATTTTGCCTCTTGGCCCACAAAATGCCTTTGTTATGCAGCAAGGCAGTAGGAGACAATTTCATCTAATGAGTGCAACTTTGTGCGCGATCAGTGATGGTTTTTTGATTGGTGTCGGTGTATTTGGTGGTAGTGCATTACTTAGTCAGTCAACTTTACTCTTGCAATTTGTCACCTGGGGAGGTGTTGCTTTTTTATTCTGGTATGGATGGGGGGCCTTACGTGTGGTTTTGTTTGCCAATGTTGAACTGGCGCAGGTAAATAATTCAGTAAAAAACCGTTGGCGGGTAATTGCGATCATCTTTGCGGTCACTTGGTTAAATCCGCATGTTTATTTAGATACCATTGTTGTTCTGGGTAGTATTGGTGGTCAGTTATCTTCAGAACTCAGACCTTGGTTTACTTTTGGGGCGGCAACTGCTTCTGTTAGTTGGTTTTTTTCTCTGTCATTACTAGCTGCATGGTTTTCCCCCGTGCTAAGTAAGCCGCTTTCTCAACGGATTATTAATGGGTTTATTTGTATCATAATGTGGTATATCGCATGGCAACTTGCTAAGCAGGGATTGCTAATTTCTGATTAAGCTGAACACTTCTTTGCATACAGTCTCTGTGTTAGTGTTTTATTTATCCCATGTATATTTCGGTTTTTCCGTGGGATGAACATTTTCTGTAACAGGTTTTCTTCGGAGGTTGTGTGAAATTGAAATCATTAGGGTTGGCCGCCATGTTAAGTGCCGGGGTGCCACTTGCTGCACAGGCTGCTGATTTACCCGGAGTCCCTCATGTTATTACTTCTGGTAATGCGGTAGTGAAAGCAGAACCGGATATAGCAACATTGATGATTAACGTCAATATTTCTGCTAAAGATGCTTCTGGGGCTAAAAAGCAGGTTGATGAGCTGGTTGCTAAATATTTTGATTTTCTGAAAAATCACGGTATTGAAAAGAAAGATATTGATGCAGCGAATTTGCGTACTCAGCCTGATTATGAGTACGATAATGTGTCTGGCAAATCGGTGCTGAAAGGCTATCGTGCGATCCGTTCAGTGGAGGTGAAGGTCCGTAAGTTAGATCAACTTAATGATCTGCTAGATGGTGCATTAAAAGCGGGTTTGAACGAAATCGTATCTGTTCAGTTTGGTGTGGACAATCCGCAAAAATATCGTGATGAAGCCCGCCAGAAAGCGATTGAGAATGCAATTGAACAAGCTGATGCACTGGCGAAAGGCTTTAGCAGCAAAGTGGGTTCGATATACAGTATCAATTACCGAGCACCAGAGGCGATTGATCACATGAAATATCGCAATACTGATGTGATGATGTCGGGAGGTGCTGCTGCTGGAGTGGGTGAAACTTACCAGCAGGATAGTATCAATTTCAGTGATCAGGTTGATGTGGTTTTTGAGCTAAGACCTTAATTAATGTCATCTTGTCTTAACATCTGACGCCCAAGTTTCAACAGGGCGTCAGTCACTTTTTTCATGGTCCTGCTTTCCGGTGCAAAACGATGCCAATAGAGCATCCGGCGCTGACATAAACCCGGTGTCAGGTCGATCAGTTCGCCATTTTTCAATTCTTGATCAATCTGTAAATGTGGGATCATACAACAAGTGGAACCCTGTTTTGCCAGTTGTACAAAGGCTTCGGATGAATTGACGATATGACATGGAACGCTGCCCGGTGACAACTCGAAGTTCTGTTGTAAAAATACCTGATGCATATCATCCAGATGGTCGAATGCAACCGCCGGGGCTTTTAGTAACGCTGAACGGGTAACCCCATTTGGGAAATAGCGGGTAGCAAATTCTGGTGAGGCGACAAACAGATAATCCAGTGCGCCTAGTTTATCAATCAGACAACTGGGTAAAGGTTGTGGTTGAATACTGACTGCGCCAACGACTTCACCTCTTCTTAACTGCTCTTGAGTCCGAGTTTCATCTTCAACTTGAATATTGAGTCGGATAGGTAAATCAGCGAGTACCGGGTGTAGAGCCGGTAATAGCCAGGTTGCTAAGCTGTCAGCGTTGACTGCTAATGAAAGCAGCAATGGAGTATCGGTCCCCTGTTCATCGCCTAGCCATTGTTCTTCCAACAACTCTACCTGATGTAATAGTGCCAGTAGTTTTTGTCCTTGTTCGGTGGGGCGCGGAGGAACGGTGCGCACTAATAGAGGCTGACCAAACAGATTTTCCAACTGTTTGATACGTTGAGAAACCGCGGATTGAGTGATACAGAGTTTCTGGGCAGCACGCTCGAAGCCGCGTTCTCGGATCACCGCATCTAGAGCTTGTAGTGTTCGGTAGTCAGGGCGTTTCATTATAGAAAGATTCTCCATTTATTTTTCTGAATATCACTATGCCATATTTTTCTGATGTATGAGGCAATTTGTCTGGTGGGCCGTAAAATCCTACCTTTCAGAAATTACGCATGTTATACCCAATTTGGATAAATTTTTGTTGGTTGGTCACCTTTGGGAAGGGGATTCCATTTTTGAAGGTTGAGTTTGTTGACGTGGTTGAATAGGCGATATGCTCAGGAGAAAGCACTGGGTGAAGCTGTTTTTGATAGCTTAATGATGAATTTTTGATCTGGCTAAAGATTGTTTGCATGTTTCACTTAAGTGTAGTCTTTCAATAAAATTGTTAAAAAATTGTCATTTTGGCTATTTAATAACAATGTAAGTAAGGTTGCTTTTTATGCTGTCACTGAAACATGTTGCACAATTAACATATAATACTTTGCAGTTATACATGGATCAGAGAGGAATAGATTTGGCGGTCGGTCCTATCTCTGACAGCGATGCAAACACGCTAACGAAAGCGTATGGTGAGCTTAACTGGGAATATTATATTACAGAGGTCGGTAATCGACATGATTGCTTCAGCTTATGTATAAAATTTGTCATATCAAGGGAAAATCTCCAAATTGAATCTGCTCCGGCTGGAGTCGCTTTATCCACATATGATTTGAACGATAAGAGTTTTAACATCCATGTATTGGAAAATTTTGTGAAGGATACAGAAAATCATCCGTTGCATAGAAAGATGCTTTTGTATACTCTGTATGCAACATTGATTTTCATGAATGTGGCTGATGGTGAAGACGTCAGGATTCATGAACCCGTTAAGGATAAAATAGCTTACTATCGTTCGTTTGGTTTTGAGCTAGAACGTTGTGGATATGTAATGTCATGTGATATTAAGACATTAACGGCAAAGTTGAAGAGTTGGTCTAAGGAGTTAGTTCTTTGACCTCTCGGCATTTATATGCATGTTATAGTATCCTGGTAGACCAGGTGGGATAGTTATTTTGTTCATTTAGATTTGTTGAAGGTGAAATCTTACTAAATTTGTTGCTATGGCCATAACAGAGAGATTTTGTCGGGAATTTTTTGTCCTGTATGACTAAATCAGTTCAGTAATGTGAAGTCGTTTTAGAGGTGTTGCTATGAGAACACAAAAAGAACCGATGTTCGATACCATTCAAACTTATAAAAAAGCTGGAGAGACCTTAGATTTTCTCATGAAAGTAGGTCCGGTTTTGGAAGATCATGCACAGGCACCAAGCCAAGAAAAGCAAGGTCGTCGTCGTAACAAAGAGGCTGCATAGACATCACTCTTTTTGTAGCCCGCTAGTATGGCGGGTTTTTCACATCATTCACTCTTAATTTTTCATGATTCATTTCACTTAACTTAATTGCGGTTTCTTTGTTGCTATCAAGGTTTATACTAGTCGACAGGCTTTCCTTGTAACTGATATAGGCAATGAATTGATATGACTCAGGACGAACTAAAAAAAGCAGTAGGTTGGGCAGCACTCGAATTTGTTACACCAGGAACAGTTGTGGGTGTGGGGACAGGTTCAACGGCTTCACACTTTATTGATGCCCTTGGTTCCATTAAAGATCAGATTGAAGGGGCAGTATCCAGCTCTGAGGCTTCTACTGAGAAGTTAAAAAGTTTGGGAATTCCTGTATTCGATTGTAATGAAGTGGATTCCCTTGATATCTACGTTGATGGTGCGGATGAAATCAATGGCAATATGCAGATGATTAAAGGCGGTGGTGCTGCATTGACGCGTGAAAAAATCATTGCTGCAATAGCAAAAAAATTCGTTTGTATTGTTGATGCCTCTAAAAAAGTTGATGTATTGGGTAAATTCCCTCTGCCGGTTGAAGTGATTCCAATGGCTCGGGCTTATGTTGCTCGTGAGTTGGTTAAATTGGGAGGAGTACCAAAATATCGTCAGAATGTTGTGACTGATAACGGCAATGTGATTCTTGATGTGCATAATCTAGCCATACTCGATCCTGTTGAGTTAGAGAATAAAATTAATCGTATCTCAGGTGTGGTGACTGTGGGCCTATTCGCTAACCGTGGTGCGGATATTGTATTGATGGGAACACTTGATGGAGTGGAAACCATCACTCAATAATATTATTTACAGGGGCGGAGTTTTTCGCCCTTAAAAATTTTTTCACTTTTAAAATAGGTGGAGAATTTAGTGATATATTTCATATCTCTGATTGTTATTTAATCTAAATCCTAATTTTGTTCTTTTTCAGATCATTTTATTCCACATAATAACTACTTTATTAAGACTTATGTGACGGGAATAGCAATCGTTTATATTGCTGTGTTCGTTTTTTTTGTTATGTTGAGAGAATGAATCTTAAATGTAACGAAGCGTAACAATAGGCAGGATAAATGGTTAAGGTATCTCTGGAAAAAGATAAGATTAAATTTTTGCTATTAGAAGGTGTGCATCAGAGCACGGTGGAAAATCTACGAGCAGCCGGTTATAGCAATATCGAATATCATAAGGGAGCATTAGATTCCAAAGAGTTAAAAGAGGCAATTCGTGATACCCATTTTGTTGGTATCCGTTCCCGCACACAACTGACCGAAGACATTTTTCAGGCAGCTGAAAAATTGGTTGCTGTAGGCTGTTTTTGTATTGGTACCAATCAGGTTGATCTGAAAGCGGCTGCAAAACGTGGTATCCCTGTCTTTAATGCGCCATTTTCTAATACCCGTTCTGTTGCTGAAATGGTCCTTGGTGAGTTGTTGTTATTGCTGCGTCGTATCCCTTTGGCGAATGCGAAAGCTCATCGTGGAGTGTGGGATAAGCAGGCTAAAGGCTGCTATGAAGTCCGTGGTAAAAAACTGGGCATTATCGGTTACGGCCATATTGGCACTCAGCTTGGTATTCTGGCTGAAAATATTGGTATGGATGTCTACTTTTACGATATTGAAAACAAATTGCCGTTAGGTAACGCTCATCAGGTACGTCATTTGTCAGAATTACTCAATATGAGTGATGTAGTTAGTTTGCATGTACCAGAAACACCATCAACTAAAAATATGATTGGTGCAACTGAACTGACTCTGATGAAACCGGGTTCTATCCTGATTAATGCTTCACGCGGGACGGTGGTGGATATCCCGGCATTATGTGATGCATTGGAAAGTGAACATCTGTCAGGGGCGGCTGTGGATGTGTTCCCTGTTGAACCGGCAACCAATAATGATCCATTTGAGTCACCGTTACGTAAATTTGATAACGTGTTGCTGACCCCACATATTGGTGGTTCTACCCAAGAAGCGCAGGAAAACATTGGTTATGAAGTTGCAGGAAAGTTAGCGAAATACTCTGATAATGGTTCTACCTTATCCGCAGTAAACTTCCCAGAAGTGTCTCTTCCTGTTCATGCTGATGATACCAACCGGTTTCTACATATCCATGAAAATCGCCCCGGTATATTGAACAGTATTAACCAAGTGTTTGCTGAACAGGATATCAATATTGCTGCTCAGTATCTGCGTACCAGTGGGGATATGGGTTATGTGGTTATTGATATCGTGACTGAAAATCCTGCTCAAGCTGAAATGGTATTTCAGAAACTGAAAGCATTGCCGGGTACTATCCGTTCTCGCCTGCTTTACTGATTATTTTGATATATCAAAAATGGGTGCTTTGTGTAAGGCACCCATTTTTTACTGCCATTGCCAGATTTTTTCAGGTGTGATGATTTCAGGTAATGGGATATCCCATTCGGCTATGGGCAGTGTATCGACTAACTGACAGTTATGCGCCAGACCTATCGGATAGAAATTTTTTTGTCGCCATTGCCTCAATGTACGATCGTAAAAGCCACCACCCATGCCAAGCCGTTGCCCTGTGCGGTCAAAAGCAACCAGCGGGATCATCATGATATCCAGTTCTGATAATGGTAAAACCTGCTCAACATTCAGCGGTGGTTCTTCTATATTGAAGCGATTTCTGATGAGTGGGGTATCGGGTTGATAGTTTAAAAATAGCAGATGGTGATGACGGAAAGGATGCAATACCGGCAGATAGATCTGTTTATTTTGTTGCCAGAGTTGGTTAATCAGTGGACGGGTATTGAGTTCACCATCAAACGAAAGGAATAGTGCGATTTTGTTGGCTTGGTGAATTTTGGGGTGGTTGATTGCTCGCTTAGCAGCCCGTCTTGCAAAAAGAGATTGTTGTTCAGGGGTGAGTTCACGGCGTTGTTGGCGTATTTTCTTTCTAATGCTTTGTCTGAGTGGTAATAGGGGCTCTGATTGCATGGAACCTGCCAGTGGATAGCAGCAGCGATTAAAGTTGAGATTCTCCAAGATGTCGTTACAGGTAGTAACCCTTGAACCCTTGGTTCAAGGTGAACATAGTGTCGCAGCTTTAAGGCTTCTCGGCCGGACCGAGCATGCACACCAGACTACGGAGCACCACATTCTATAATGTATGAAATATCGGCTCAGGGGACTTTCCCCGTTCACGAACATCTCAGAGAAATTTATTCAGCGCTTGTTAAGCAACTTTATGAACCCTATTGTATGAAACTAAACACAGAAAGCAACTAATTCTCGAATGATTCACTCACTAATGCATGATTTATCAATAGAATTCATTTAGTTGGTGCAATTGTGCTCTCAGTGATGCGACCTTGTTCCACTAATGCTTGTTCTATAGTCTGCTGAAGCATCTTTATTTTCTGTTCCATATTATAGGCATAATCACGGGTTTTCACTTTTTCTTGTGCCAATTCGTGACAGATATTCAGTGCCACAATAAAAATCAGTTGTTCAGTATTGGTTACTCTGGTGCGCTCTTTTAAATCGTCTAAACGTTGCTCAAGTTCCACAGCCGCAGCCAGCAATGCTTCTTTTTGCTCTGATGGACAATTGACACGTAGTGACCGCCCAAAAATCTGGATATCTACCGGTTGTGCAGACATGACCCCTTCCTGACTTATTGCTGCGCCCTGGTTTTAATTCTGAATTATAGAATTGAAACCGGCGCCAATCATTATAACGCCATACCAACAGACAACTCACGATTAGCGAAGGTTGTTGTCTGGTATAGCGACTCCCCTTGGTGGTAGCATAGCATGAACTTACACCGTCAACGATGACCAATACACATGTCTATACAGAATTCATTACCAGATTATCAATCTTTTGACGAAATATTGCATCAACAGTCAGTGGCACTGACGGCAGCGGAGATGCATGGGTTGATTAGCGGCCTGCTGTGCGGTGGTAATCGCGACAGTAGTTGGCAGGTCTTAGTTCATGACTTAGCTAATGATGGGCTAGCTTTTTCCCATCCATTAGCCCAACAATTGCGTGAATTACGTGAAATCACATTCGAATCATTGGATGACAGTAATTTTGCATTTGGTTTATTGCTGCCAGATGAGGAAGATAATGTATATGAACGAGCAGATGCATTAGCTGGATGGGTTAACCATTTTTTGCTGGGATTAGGTGTTGCTCAACCGAAATTCGCGGATAAAAAAGAGATCAATGAGATTATTGGTGATTTGCGCAATATCGGTCTGCTTGGTTATGAAGAAGGTGATGATCAAGAAGAGTTGGCTCAGGCACTGGAAGAGGTCCTTGAATATGTGCGGGTGGCTGCACAGCTTTGCTATATCGCCTTTACTGAACCTAAAACCGTTTTAATCGCAAAAAATGATAAACCAACATTGCATTAATTGGTGTTTATTGAGCGCAAAATATACCCTATGGATTTCAAGATGGATCGCGGCGGCAAGGGAGTGAATCCCCGGGAGCATAGGTAACTATGTGACCGGGGTGAGCGAGTGCCGCCAACAAAGAGGCAACTTGAAAGATAACGGGTATAATTAACTAAGTCGCAGGAGAGGGTATGATCAAACAAGAATATTTATCCCGCCGTCAGGCTTTACTGGCAAAAATGGCTCCGGCCAGCGCAGCGATTATTTTTTCTGCCCCGCCTGCGCCACGAAATTCAGATAATGAATATCCCTATCGTCAGCATAGCGATTTTCTTTATTTGACGGGGTTTAATGAACCGGAAGCGGTGCTGATATTAATTAAGAGTGATGATACGCATAATCATAGTGTTCTTTTTAATCGAGCGAGTGACTTGACTGCGGAAATTTGGTTTGGTCGTCGTCTTGGGCAAGAAGCAGCACCGGAAAAACTGGGTATTGATCGTGCTTTGCCTTTTGATGATATCAAAGAAGAGCTTTACCTGTTGCTGAATGGTTTGAACGTGGTTTATCACGCGCAAGGTGAATTTGCCTACGCAGATGAAATTGTCTTCCATGCATTGGATATATTAAGAAAAGGCGGTCGCCGTAATCTTTCAGCGCCTTTATCGATAATTGATTGGCGCCCTTGGGTACATGAAATGCGGTTATTCAAATCTAAGGCAGAAATTGAGGCTATGCGCCGGGCGGGTAGAATCAGTGCTCAGGCCCATATGCGAGCGATGAAAATTTGCCGCCCAGGAATGTTTGAATATCAACTGGAAGCTGAAATTCATCACGAATTTACTCATCAAGGGGCTCGCCATCCTGCTTACAACACGATTGTAGGGAGCGGTGAAAATAGCTGTATTCTGCACTACACCGAGAATGAAAGCAGGATGAAAGAGGGTGACTTGGTGTTGGTTGACGCAGGTTGTGAATATCTGGGGTATGCCGGAGATATCACCCGGACTTTCCCTGTCAATGGCAAGTTTACTCGTGCTCAGCGTGAAATTTACAATATCGTACTGAAAACATTAAATGTTTCATTGGAATTGTACAAGCCAGGCACCAGCATCAACAAAGTTACAGAACATGTCGTGCGGATTATGGTGGAAGAGTTGGTGAAACTGGGCATTATGCACGGCGAAATTGAACATTTAATCGAAACCAAAGCCTATCGTCAGTTCTTTATGCATGGCCTCGGTCACTGGTTAGGATTGGATGTACACGATGTCGGTGATTATGGTGTAGAACGCGATCGTATTCTGCAACCGGGAATGGTATTGACGGTTGAACCGGGGATTTATATTGCGCCGGATGCAGATGTGCCGTTGGAATATCGGGGTATCGGTATCCGTATTGAAGATGACATTTTGATCACTGAAACAGGTAATGAAAACCTGACAGCCAGTGTCGTTAAAGAAGCTGATGAGATTGAAGCTCTGATGGCGAAAGCAAAACAGGGTTAAGTTAAGAATGAACGTGATTATCGTTGGTGGAGGCATGACCGGCGCGACGCTTGCGCTGGCGATATCTTCCCTGAGTAAGGGGCGGATTCATGTGTCCCTGATTGAAGCGGCAGAGCCGGAGCAGAAACATCCCGGCTTTGATGCCAGAGCGATAGCGCTGGCTTACGGTACTTGTCAGCGTTTACAACAGATTGGCGTTTGGTCTGCTCTGGAAGATTATGTGATACCGATAACTCACGTTCATGTTAGTGATCGTGGTCATGCAGGGTTTGTGAACCTTTATGCAAAAGAATATAACATTTCCGCTCTAGGTCATGTTGTCGAATTGTATGATGCAGGGCAGGGTTTGTTCGGATTACTGAAAAATGCGCCTGGTGTAACGTTGTATTGTCCATCCAGGGTTATGGCTGTTGAAAGAACCCTGTCATCGGTAACTGTTACTCTGGACAGCGGCGAACGACTGCAAAGTGAATTGCTGGTAGCGGCTGATGGCAGCCATTCTGCCATTGGTCACGCCTGTAATATTCAGTGGCAACGGCACGCTTATGAACAGGTTGCCGTGATTACAAATGTACTGACTTCGGAGCATCCGCGAGGCAGTGCATTTGAGCGTTTCACGGAATATGGTCCATTGGCTTTGCTACCAATGTCTGGGGGGCGGAGCTCGCTGGTATGGTGCCATCAGTTGGCGCGGAGAAAGGAGATAGCGGGTTGGAGTGATGAGCAATTTCTTAGGTGGTTACAGCGAGCATTTGGCTGGAGATTGGGGAAAATATTGGAAACCGGCCAGCGTCACAGCTATCCATTAACACTATCTACTGCAAATCAACAAATTAGTCACCGATTGGCGCTGGTGGGAAATGCCGCGCAAACATTGCATCCAATTGCCGGTCAGGGTTTTAATCTTGGAATGCGAGATGTTATGACACTGGCGCAGATTGTTTCTGAGGCTTTTGCTGCTGGTCAGGATATTGGTACTTATCAGGTTTTGGCTAACTATCAACAGCAACGGGTTTTAGATCGGGAAAACACCATCGATATTACCGATGGATTGATACGGATATTCGCCAATCGTTATTTCCCATTACAAATCGGGCGTAACTTGGGCTTGATGATAATGGAAAAATTCTCTCCTGTGCGGGATATGCTGGCCCGTCAGACTCTGGGTTGGGTCGCCCAAAGATAACCGCGGATAAAGCAGACAAAATAAGAGGACGTTATATTATGCAATCATTTGATGTGGTTATCGCTGGTGGCGGTATGGTTGGTTTGGCGCTTGCCTGTGGTTTACAAGGCAGTGGTTTGCGGGTGGCTGTGGTGGAGAGCTATCCGCCTACTCACCCCGTTATTGCTGGAGAAGAGTATGCTTTGCGGGTTTCTGCGATTAATGCGGCCAGTGAGCGCCTGTTACAGCATCTTGGTGTGTGGCAACAGATTCTGGATATGCGCACTAGTCCTTATCAAGAAATGGAGGTTTGGGAGCGGGATAGCTTTGGCCGTATTCAGTTCAGCGCGGCTGAATATGGGCTGGAATATCTTGGTCATATCATTGAAAACTGGGTTATCCGTGAAACATTATGGAAAAAAGCAGACAGCTTATCTGAAGTGACCATTTTGGTGCCTGCGGCTTTGCAACAGGTTGCCTGGGGTGAAAATGAAGCTTTTATGACTTTATCCGATGGTCGCATGTTAACGGCTCGTTTAGTTGTTGGTGCTGATGGCGCTCACTCATGGTTGCGTCAGCATGCTGATATCCCTCTCACATTCTGGGATTATGAACATCATGCGTTGGTAGCCACTATTCGCACCGAAGAGCCGCACGGCCGGGTTGCCCGTCAGGTCTTTTATGGTGATGGTATTTTGGCGTTTTTACCCCTTGCCGATCCCCATTTGTGTTCTATCGTCTGGTCACTACCGGGTGAAGTTGCTGAACAGTATAAACAATTTGATCATAAGCGTTTCAACCAGCAATTGGCGGTAGATTTTGATCTGCGCCTTGGTCAATGTGAACTGATGAGTGAACGTCTGACAATTCCACTGACCGGTCGTTATGCCCGTAATTTTGCGGCTCATCGTCTGGCCCTGTTGGGAGATGCCGCTCATACCATTCACCCATTGGCAGGCCAGGGAGTGAATTTGGGCTTTATGGATGTCGCTGAGCTGATCGGTGAATTGCGTCGTTTGCATGGTCAGGGAAAAGATATTGGTCAGCACTTTTATTTACGTCGCTATGAGCGCCGACGTAAACATGGTGCTGCTGTGATGCTGGCCGGGATGCAAGGTTTTCGTCAATTATTTGATGGCAATAATCCGGCGAAAAAACTTTTGCGGGATATCGGGTTGTCTCTGGCAGATAATTTACCGGGAATTAAACCTAAATTACTTCGTCAGGCAATGGGATTGAATGACTTACCGGACTGGCTCTCTTCTAAATCCTATTCGGCTGAAAAAATCTAATTTAGCCTCTGCTTATCGATAACTTTTTCTCATACCTTGCTGAAATATGAATAGGTGATTTTATTCATATTTCAGTTGGTTTGTAACAGAAAATGAGTGTTTTCTAAAGTTAATTGTTAATTTTGAGTATTATGACTCATTTTAATAGTTGAAAATTCTGCATACTTATAACCCGTTTTTTGATGGTCACTGGATTGAACCCTATTTTTACTTATGGTTCATTTGGGTTTTCAGTGATAACTTTCATTTTAAGATATCGTTTGCGTCGCGTTTTTTAGCCGCTTTTTGTTCATGATTCACAGTATCTGTCGGTTAATACGCGGTATGTTTTCATGTAGGAAATGAAAAGAGGGAAATAATGGCAAAACAAACTCCATTGTATGACCAGCATCTGGCTTGTGGTGCACGTATGGTAGATTTTCATGGCTGGATGATGCCTTTGCATTATGGTTCACAAATGGATGAACATCATATTGTCCGCACTCATGCCGGTATGTTTGATGTTTCCCACATGACGATTGTGGATCTGCATGGTACTGGTTGCCGTGATTTCCTGCGTTATTTGTTGGCGAATGACATTGCTAAACTGACAGAAAAGGGTAAAGCCTTATACACCGGGATGCTTAATGCTTCTGGTGGTGTAATTGATGACCTGATTGTTTATTACCTTAGCAATGATTTTTATCGGTTGGTGGTCAATTCTGCGACTCGTGAGAAAGATCTGGCTTGGATTAATGAACATGTAGCCAGTTACCCGGTTGATATTCAGGTTCGTGATGATCTGGCGTTAATTGCGGTTCAGGGGCCTGAAGCTCAGGCAAAAGTACAGTCTCTATTGAATGATGAACAGAAACAGACTATTGCTGGAATGAAACCTTTCTTTGGTGTCCAGGCGGGGGATCTGTTTATCGCAACAACGGGTTATACCGGTGAGGCGGGTTATGAAGTGGCATTACCAAAAGCGCAAGCAGCGGATTTCTGGCAAAAATTACTGAGTGTCGGCGTTAAGCCCGCGGGATTAGGTGCGCGTGATACGTTGCGACTTGAAGCCGGTATGAACCTCTATGGACAGGAAATGGATGAAACCATTTCTCCTCTTGCGGCTAACATGGGCTGGACAATCGCTTGGAAACCCGAAGATCGCCAGTTTATCGGCCGTGAAGCGCTAGAAAAACAGCGTGAAAAGGGCACTGAGCAATTGGTTGGCTTGGTGATGAGAGAAAAGGGTGTGTTACGCGGTGGTTTAGCGGTTAGTTTTACTGATGAGATGGGTGCCTTACATTCTGGCGTTATTACCAGTGGTACGTTCTCTCCAACATTAGGATTCAGCATTGCCCTTGCCCGTGTGCCGCAGGGGATTGGTGAACAAGCGGTTGTCCAAATCCGCAATCGTGAAATGCCGGTTCAGGTAGTCAAACCTAGCTTTGTACGGGCGGGCAAACCTCTCGTATAGTCATTTTTATCGAATAATAACTTGATGAGTAAATAGTAATTTATCCCGGTAAGCATGATTGGTGCAGGAGCACAAAATAGCCTAATAGGGGTAGATTCTAGGATTGAAGGAGATGATAGTAATGAGTAATGTACCCGCAGAGTTAAGATATGCTGAATCACATGAGTGGGTTCGTGCAGAAGGTAATGGTGAATACACTGTAGGTATTACCGAGCATGCACAAGAGCTGCTCGGCGATATGGTCTTTGTTGATTTGCCAGAAGTAGGTGATGAAATCAATCTTGGTGATGATTGTGCGGTTGTTGAATCAGTAAAAGCGGCTTCTGATATCTATGCGCCACTGAGTGGTGAAATTATCGCCGTTAATGAAGCGCTAAATGACGCGCCTGAATTGGTTAACAGTGAGCCTTATAATGAAGGCTGGCTGTTCCGTATTAAAGCCTCTGATGAAAGTGAACTTTCGAGTTTGCTGAATGCCGAAGGATATCAGGCACTTCTGGACGAAGAAGAATAATATGCTTACCGCCGCCCTGTCTCACATGATGAACAGGGCGTTTTTATTTGTATGCCATTTCTGGCCAGCTTCAGGAATTAGTAACAAATGACCCAGACATTAAGCCAACTTGAGAACCAGGGTGAGTTTATCCGCCGTCATATAGGCTCTTCCGCCGAACAGCAAAAAGAGATGCTGGCGACCGTGGGGGCAAATTCCCTTAATGATTTAACACAGAAAATTGTTCCCCGTGATATCGCGTTACCAGAGCCACCCGATGTTGGCGGTGGTGCAACTGAACAGCAAGCACTAGCTGAACTGAAAGCGATTGCCAGCCAAAATAAACGTTACCAATCCTATATTGGTATGGGATATGTGCCTGCTGTACTTCCGCCGGTTATTTTGCGTAATTTATTAGAAAATCCTGGCTGGTATACCGCTTATACACCTTATCAACCGGAAGTTTCTCAAGGTCGCCTTGAATCACTGTTGAATTTCCAACAAGTGACGATCGATTTGACGGGTTTGGATATTGCTTCTGCTTCTTTGCTGGATGAAGCTACCGCGGCGGCTGAAGCAATGGCAATGGCAAAACGTACTAGCAAACTGAAAAATGCTGACCGTTTCTTTGTTGCTGATGATATCCATCCTCAAACATTAGACGTTGTTCGTACCCGTGCGGAAACCTTTGGCTTTGATGTGATTGTGGATAAAGCAGAAAAAGTCTTGGAGCTGGGCGGTGTATTTGGCGTGTTGTTACAACAGGTTGGCACGACAGGTGAAGTTCATGATTATGCTGATCTGATTACACAACTGAAACAGCGCAAAATCATTGTCAGTGTCGCCGCTGACTTGATGGCGTTGGTGCTGCTAACTGCGCCGGGTAAACAAGGAGCTGACATTGTGTTTGGTTCTGCCCAGCGCTTTGGGGTACCGATGGGTTATGGCGGTCCCCACGCTGCATTTTTTGCCAGCCGTGATGAATTCAAACGTTCTATGCCGGGACGTATTATCGGCGTTTCCCTTGATGCGGCAGGTAATACGGCACTGCGCATGGCAATGCAGACCCGTGAGCAGCATATCCGTCGTGAGAAAGCGAATTCCAACATCTGTACTGCTCAGGTGCTGTTGGCAAATATCGCGGCGATGTATGCGGTATATCATGGTTCGAAGGGGCTGAAACGCATTGCGAGCCGTATTCATCGTCTGACTGACATTCTGGCGGTCGGGTTACAGAAAGCTGGATTTACTCTACGTTACAAAACTTGGTTTGATACGCTGACTGTTGAAGTTGCTGATAAAGCAGCGGTATTAGCCCGGGCAGAGAAAGCTGAAATCAATTTGCGTACCGATATTTACGGCGCGGTGGGTATCACATTGAGTGAGGCTACTGGTCGTGATGATCTGGTCAAATTGTTCTCTGTGCTGACAGGCACGGATGACAAGCTAGATGTTGAAGCACTGGATAAAGAGCTGATGACGGAAAGTCTCTCCATTCCTGCATCAATGTTGCGCAGTGATGAAATCCTTCTGCATCCAAATTTCAACCGTTATCACAGTGAAACGGATATGATGCGCTATATGCATCGTCTTGAGCGCCGAGATTTGGCACTGAATCAGGCAATGATCCCATTGGGTTCTTGTACCATGAAACTTAATGCTGCGGCAGAAATGTTACCGATCTCTTGGCCTGAATTTAATGAACTACACCCATTCTGTCCGCCAGAGCAAGCACAGGGTTATCAGCAAATGATCAGCCAATTATCTCACTGGCTGGTGCAACTGACAGGTTATGATGCCGTTTGTATGCAACCAAACTCCGGTGCGCAGGGTGAATATGCGGGTCTGCTTGCTATTCGTCGTTACCACGAAAGTCGTGGAGAAGGGCATCGTCATATCTGTTTAATCCCCAGTTCTGCTCATGGCACCAACCCGGCTTCTGCTCATATGGCAGGCATGACCGTTGTGGTGGTGAGTTGCGATAAAGAGGGCAACATTGATCTGGCGGACCTGCGTGAAAAAGCGGACAAATCCGGTAGTGAGCTTTCTTGCATCATGGTGACTTACCCGTCAACCCACGGTGTATATGAAGAAACGATCCGTCAGGTGTGTGAAATCATTCATCAGTATGGTGGTCAGGTTTACCTTGATGGTGCGAATATGAACGCGCAGGTTGGCATCACCGCGCCAGGTTTTATCGGTGCTGATGTTTCACACCTCAACCTTCATAAAACATTCTGTATCCCACACGGCGGCGGTGGTCCAGGAATGGGGCCGATTGGCGTAAAAGCCCATTTAGCGCCGTTCTTACCGGGGCACTCGGTAGTTCAAATGGATGGCATTACCGAACAGAGAGCTGTCTCAGCGGCGCCATTTGGTAGTGCTTCTATTCTGCCGATTAGCTGGATGTATATCCGTATGATGGGTTCGCAAGGGTTGAAGCAGGCAAGCCAGACGGCGATTTTGAATGCTAACTATATTGCTGCTCGCTTAAAGAATGCTTATGACGTGTTATATACCGGTCATAATGGTTATGTGGCACATGAGTGTATTCTGGATATTAGACCGTTGAAAGAAGAGTTTGGTATCAGCGAGATGGATATTGCCAAGCGCTTGATTGACTATGGTTTCCATGCGCCAACCATGTCATTCCCGGTTGCTGGTACGCTAATGGTGGAACCTACAGAATCAGAAAGCAAAGTGGAAATTGATCGCTTTGTGGATGCTATGCTGGCAATTCGTGCTGAAATTAGCAAAGTGGCGAAAGGTGAGTGGTCATTGGAAGATAACCCATTGGTCAATGCGCCTCACGTACAAGCTGAACTGGTTTCTGACTGGAGCCATAGTTACAGCCGTGAAATCGCGGTTTTCCCAACACTAGAAACCAAAGCCAATAAATATTGGCCTGCGGTTAAACGCCTCGATGATGTTTACGGTGATCGTAATCTGCATTGTTCCTGTGCACCTGTCAGTGATTATCAATAATCACTAATGCAATAGTCAACACCAGTATAATAACTGGTGTTGCTATTATTTATATTTATTGGCGAAGTTGGTTTAAATATAAAATTATTTTATGTATTTAATGCCTTTTCCTTCCAAATTTTACATTCTATTTCTAATCTAACAGTACCTTTCATTATTGCTATTATTATTTAATAAAATGTTTTTATTGATATTTTATTTAAATAAGTTTTTATGGGTAATAATATTTCATTAATAAAAAATTGAAACTATTATTAATATAATACTTTATTATTATTGTATATTTAAAAATTTCATGAATTAAGTTTTCCTATATACCTTATGGATTTCAAGATGCATCGCGGCGGCAAGGGAGCGAATCCCCGGGAGCATAGATAACTATGTGACCGGGGTGAGTGAGTGCAGCCAACAAAGAGGCAACTTGAAGGATGACAGGTATAAGTGTCTCTTCTGTTGAAGAAGGTAAACACGGCGAGTAGTACGAGATTGATTCATACCCCGCGCCATTTAATATCTCCAGCCTTATCGCGATTTCCTAGCATTTAATATGACAGATTCCCCATTATCAGGATTAAAAAAACGAATGATGATCACATTTTGAACTACCTATTCAGACAGTCAATTAATTAAGCATTAGAATAGTTTAATATTGTCACTATTAAATCATCAATATTCTCTGTGGGAAGATGACCATTTTATCACCAAAGCCAGACTGAGGATAACGCGGTCACTTATTAGTCAGCATTACTGACTTTGTCACATTTAAATTAGGAAAAGGGACAGTACGATGGATAAACGCTACAACTCGATGGCCAGGGTTACGAGTTATCTTTTAATTTACCTGACGGCAATCCAGCCATTGCACCCGGCCATGGCTGTCGGCATAACACCGGATAACAACCGTACACAGGTACAAAATCAGGACAATGTACCGGTGGTGAATATCGCCACGCCGAATGATGCAGGGATATCCCACAACACCTATCAAGAGTTCAATGTTGCCACTCAGGGGGTCGTACTCAATAACGCGACACAGGCGGCTCAATCACAACTGGCAGGGCAACTTAACGCGAACCCTAACCTGAAAGGCAAAGCGGCGGAACTGATTATTAACGAAGTCACCGGCAGTGGCCGCTCCGACCTGCAAGGCCAGTTGGAAATTGTTGGCAATAAAGCCAACGTGATGATTGCCAACCCTAACGGTATTACCTGTGATGGTTGTGGTTTTATTAATACCGCCGGCGCAACCCTGACCACCGGTAAACCCCAATTTGATAAACAGGGTGCACTGGAAGCACTGGAAGTAAAAAAAGGCCAGATTACCATTGGCGGCAAAGGGCTGGACGGCAAGACGACGGATTATGTCGATATCATCAGCCGGGCAACGGAGTTGAATGGAAAAATTCAGGCTAACACCCTGTCGCTGACTCAGGGAGCCAACCGTATTAGCTTGAAAGACGGCACGGTTAAACCTATCGCCGGAGAAGGGGAAAAGCCGCAATTAGCGGTTGATACCAAAGCGTTAGGCGGCATGTATGCCAATAAAATCCGACTGGTTGCCACTGAAGAGGGGGTTGGGGTTAATCTCACCAACCTGACCACAGCGCAGGACGCTATCAGTTTAACTGCTGAGGGTAAAATTATCTTGGGGGAGGTACACGCCAAGACAGACATTAACATCAACAGCAGAGCTATGGAAACGACAGCACAAAGCCATGTGCAGGCGGGCCAACATCTGATATTGACCACCGAAACACTGCAAAATCAGGGACAAATCCGTGCGGGTGGTGATGTCACCATTAAAGCGACTAAACTGGATAACGTAAACCCGACTAAGAAAAGTCACCCTATTATTACCGCGGGTAAAAACAACAGCATTACTGCTAATGAGATAAATAATGTTGGCGAGTTAAGCGCGGTGCAAAACCTCACCCTGACAGGCAAAAATTTTTCAGCGAAAGCAATAAAAGACAGTCAGGAGAATATCATCGGTAAACTGAGTGCTGGTGGGGATTTGACGGCTGTATTTAAAGAGGGATTTAGTTTTAATTTTGATAAAGAACATTTTAACGAGGGAAAGAAACCCACTGATCTGGCGTTAATCACCGGGAAAAACATTTCTCTCGCTGCCCGAGATTTAGTGAGTCGTGCGTCAATGAGGGCAGAACAGAACTTAACCGTTAACGCTGAAACAATCTATTTAGGTCAGGGGAATTTAAAAGCCGGGAACCATGTCATGCTGGATGGAAAGTCACATCTTGATGTGAATGGCTATGATATCTCCGGTCGTGATGTGACCTTGCTTGCCAGCCGGGGGCTGCTGTCTGTTGTCTCTGGAGATGACTATACCCCGGAAGGAATAAGGGTATTAACCACGCTTTCTGCTGATAACCTATTACGCATTATCGCCGATGGTCCTATTAATATTGCAGATACCCTGATTAACCGGGCGAAAAATATCTTTTTGGCAACCAATGATAAGCTTGAGATTTATGCCTCGGGTGATTTAATTGATGAGCAGAGTTCACTCAATGACGGCGCTAAACAAGCATTCATTAATCAGCGTCTGCGCCAGCTTAGCCAATTGCAAGCGGATGAAAATATTGAGATCCATGCAGGAAAGATAGTCGACCTGAGAAGCATTTCCTTGGCGGCGGGGAAGGATATTACTCTGACCAGTGGCGGCATGCTTGATGTGAGTAAAATCACAGCAGAGGACCCCTATGAATATGAAGATGAACACGGAACGGGTTATGAAAAGCATTATGAATATGAAAATGCTGATGACGAGGAAGACGAACAATCTTACCCACAATTTCAATTACCCATAGCGAGCAGTATCATCACTGCCGGCAATAATTTAACCCTTAATGCTGGTGGTGACATTATTGATACTGAGGCAACTTTGTCGGCAAAAGGGGTGACTGCCATTGTCAAAAACAACGCAGAGTTGCATTCACCGTCAGGGAGGTATAACTCAGTTGAAGGGAAATATACGCCAGTCACTTCTGCGCTGATTGCACGTGCGTTAAGCCATGCTCCTCAACTGACCATAAACGCCTCAGAAGTAGAAGGAGAAGTCCCGGGGATTAAACTGGCGGATAAACAAACCCGGATCACCTCGAAAAACAATCGCCCTATTATTCATATTGCAGCACCTAACGCCCGTGGTGTTTCACATAACCGTTATCAGGAGTTTAATGTTGGGGCTTCCGGGCTGGTGCTCAATAATGCTACCGAAGCTACCCAATCCGTACTGGCGGGACAAATTGGGGCGAACCCTCACTTCAACGGTCAATCGGCTGAACTGATTATTAATGAAGTGGTGGGTACCTTAGCCTCAAATCTGCAAGGGCTGTTGGAAGTTGCAGGGCAGAAAGCTAATGTCTTCATTGTTAACCCGAACGGTATGACCTGTAATGGTTGTCGCTTTGTTAATACTCCGGCTGTCACCTTATCGACCGGTAAACCGGTATTTGATAAAGATGGCGCATTAGCGGCCTTGGAAGTGAAAAAAGGCGCTATCACCTTGGGTGAAAAGGGACTGGATGCAACAGCGCAAGATTCGATCTCTATCATCAGCCGGACCACTAAGCTTAACGGTAAACTCCAGGCGAAAAGCCTGACATTGACACAAGGCCCCAACCAGATTGATTTCAAACGCGGGACCCTTGTTCCCATGACAGGGGAAGATTATGGCCCTTGGGAAGCGATTGATACCGGGTTATTAGGGGGAATGTATGCCAATAAAATCCGTCTGGTGAGTACCGAGCCGGGTAAGGTTGTCAATCTGACCAACCTGACGGCAACCCAAGGCGACATCAGTCTGACGGCGGATGGCAAGGTGACTCTGGGGGATGTACAGGCCAAAACGGATATCACCGTTAACGGTAAAGACATTGACATGGCGAAAAAAAGTCATATGCAAGCCGGTCAACATCTGATATTGACAACCGATACATTGCAGAGTTGGGGACGAATGCGTGCCGACGGTGATGTCACCATTAAAGCGAAAGACTTGTCTTTAGATGGGGGAAATATCAATGCCGGGAACCAGGTTCTGCTACAGGCAGAGAAAAGTCTTACGGTACGTGACACGGATATTTCAGGTCATGACATTAGCTTAATCTCCAGCGGTGGTATTTATGTTTCATCTGGAGGAGATAATTCCATTGCGGCAGGCACGCGGGTATTACCTATTATTTCTGCGGTTAATACGCTGCGTATTCTGTCTGAACGGGGAATATCTCTTTCAGATACGCTAATTAACCGGGCGAAAAATATCTTTTTGGCGAGTAACGAGAGGATTGGTATTAATCAGCATTTGGCTGCGGATGAGAATATTGATCTTCACGCTGGAGGGGGAATAAATTTGGATGGGACTTCCCTGACCGCCGGGAAAGATATTACCCTGACCAGTGGTGACTCGCTTTATGTTGGTAACGTCACTGCCGGCAACAATTTAACCCTGATTGCCCGCCGCAATATAACGGAGACAGCATTATCGGCAGAAGGGACGGCCGCAGTCGCCCAATATAGTACCGCGTTGCACTTAGCCTACGGGAAATATACCCCGGTGACTTCTGCGTTGATTGACCTCGCATTAGGCAATGCCGCCCAACTGACCATCAATATCCCAGAAATAGCTGGTGGAATACCCGGGATTCAACTGGCGGATAAGCGAGCGCGGATTGCTGTGAGAGATAACCTGCCTATTATCCATATTGCGGCACCGAATTCCCGGGGTGTTTCACATAACCGTTATCGGGAGTTTAATGTTGGGGCTTCCGGGCTGGTGCTCAATAATGCTACCGAAGCTACCCAATCCGTACTGGCGGGACAAATGGGGGCGAACCCTCACTTCAACGGTCAATCGGCTGAGTTGATTATTAATGAAGTGGTGGGGACTTTAGCCTCAAATCTACAGGGTCTGTTGGAAGTGGTGGGGCAAAAAGCCCCGGTCTTCATCGCTAACCCGAACGGCATAACCTGTCATGGTTGTGGTTTTATCAATACCCCGGCTGTCACCTTATCGACCGGGAAACCGGTATTTGATAAAGAGGGCGCGTTAGCGGCTTTAGAGGTGAAAAAAGGTGTCATAACCTTTGATGAAAAGGGGCTGGACGCAACGGCGCAGGATGCTGTCGACATTATCAGCCGTGCGACGATACTTAACGGCAAAGTGCAGGCGAAAAACCTGACATTGACACAAGGGGCCAACCGGATTGATTTCAAACGCGGGACTCTTGTCCCTATTGCAGGCGAGGGTGATACCCCCTGGAAAGCGATTGATACCCAGTCATTGGGGGGAATGTATGCCAATAAAATCCGTCTGGTGAGTACTGAGGCGGGTAAGGAAGTTAACCTGACCAACCTGACGGCAACGCAAGGCGACATTAGTCTGACGGCGGATGGTAAGGTGACTCTGGGTAATATACAGGCCAAAACGGATATCACCGTTAGCAGTAAAAGCATTAAAACGGCGGAACAGAGTCATGTGCAGGCAGGGAAAGAGATCACGCTTGCCGCGAACACGCTGAACAACACCGGTAAGATTATCGCAGAAGGTGACATGCGGTTATTTATCGACCATTTATACAATCAGTATAAGGGGCTGATTCAGGCAAATAATCATCTCTGGCTGCAAAAAGACGCGAGCGGTAATTTAAGCACTGAAATTAACAACACTTCAGCGACACTGAAAACCAATAACGGCGATATTATTATTCGCGCAAAAGCGTTAAATAATGCCTGGGATGCCAGCGTCGCGGCGGGAATGAACGCTTATATCCATGCAACGAAGCTGGATAATGATGAAAGTCAGTTTCATGCGAAGAAAAATCTCATCTTAACCGGTCACGATTTTAACCGCGGGATGGACGGTAAACTCTCCGCCGATCTGAATGTGGTGGCTGATTTTATTAATGAATTCAAAGGGACTGCGTTCATCTCGGCGAAAAATATTCTGCTGCATGCCGGTGAAATTATTAACATAGGGCACCTCAACGCGGGCAATGATCTGTCCGTCATCGCCGAGCGTCGAATGTATGCCGGCCAGAGTACACTGGAGGCAAAGAGAAATCTGACCTTGATTGCGGGTAAAGATATTGATGCCTTTCAAGTCGAGTTGAAGGGAGAAAATGTTGAACTGCTTACGCGTGAAGGCGACATCCAGATGTGGGGGGACGGTTCGCGTATTTCGGCCAGCGACAATTTGCGGATATTCGCGGATCACAAACTGGATCTCTATGATCTTTTGTTCGATAAATCAAACACGATAACGTTAAACGCGGGTCATGAAATTGATGTCAGTCAGATTAAATTGGCCGCACAGAAAAATCTGACACTGATTGCGGGCAAAGGTATCACTGCCCGTGAAACCGGGCTGAAAGGGGAAAATATTGAGCTTCTCGCGCGTGAGGGTGACATTAGGCTGCCGATGGGAGTGGAGGATTCTTCTCATATTTCGGCCAACAATAATGTGCAGATGTTCGCGAGCAACAAACTGGATCTCCAGGGGGCTTTGTTCGATAAAGCCAACACTATGACGTTAAATGCGGGTCATGAAATTAATGCCGACCGGGTTAAATTAGTGGCAAATAAAAATCTGACCTTAATTGCGGGCAAGGATATCACCGCTCGTCAGGCAGAGTTAAAAGGGGAAAATGTTGAGCTTCTGGTGCGTGAAGGCGACATCCAAATGGGACGGAATCGGCCTCATGAGTTATTAGCCTCAATTTCGGCCGATAATCATTTGCGGATTTCCGCGGGCAACGATCTGGACCTTTCCGGTACTCAGTTAGATAAATCACACAATCTGACATTAAGTGCGGGTCGTAACCTGAATGCCAGTCGAAGCCAATTGAAGGCGGCTGGCAATATTAATCTGTTTGCGGGAAATGATTTAATGTTGCGGCAAGCTGGTATCCGGGCGGGACAACAAGTCATGCTCAGTGCGGGTCGCGATATTGATATCTCTCGGCCCAATACGCCAGAGAGCCTGTTTTATTTATCCGAATTAGATGGATTAGACAAATTCTCTGAATTAGGTACGCAAATTACCGCGGGTGATCACCTGCAACTCAGTGCAGGGGGCGATATTGCGGGTATCGCGAGATTAATATCGACTAAAGGAAATGTCTCGGTTAACGCTGGTCGGGATTTACTGTTCTCTGCCCGGAAATATTCGCCGATTAATGATGGCGATAAACAATACCTTTATGCCACCAGCGCCATCAATGCTGCCAAGAATCTCACACTAGTTGCAGCAGGCAACCTGCTGACGTCCGGGGCCAGCTTGACATCCGGCAGTGATATGCTGCTGTCCGCGGGTGGGAATGTTCGCTTTGAATCGCGACAAGAATTTATCCGCGAGGGGAATATTGAGCGCTTTACGCAACACGCCAGTCGGCTGAATAGTGGTGGCGCATTAACTATTCGCTCTCAGGGCAGTATTTTATTCCAGGCGACGGCGTTAATCGCCAAAGGGGTGATGGATATCGCGGCTACGGGCGGTTTTCTCTATGCGCAAGCGATGGAAGAAGTCTACAGGCGGGAAGAAACAGAGAAAAGCTGTAAAGGTTTGGGGCCCATAAAGTCGTGTAAAGTGTTTGGGTCTAAAACCGAACATAGAATACAAATCAAGAAGACCAACAAAGTCACGGAATTTACGGCCGGGGGTGATATTAACCTGATGGCAAAAGATGAGGTGACATTGGAAGCGAGTCGGATAGAAACCGGTAAAAACGCGAAAATCACCAGCCAGACAGGGAAAGTGAACTTCAAGGCGATGCCCAATATTGATTTTGAGCAGAGCATCACGACATCAAAAGGCTTTTTTATTACACAGCGCGATAAAGGTCACCGTGAGGAGAGCTGGATAATCCCGTCAGTGCATGTTGGCGGTACGCTGACGGTGGAGGCGGCGAAAGGCATCAATGCGGATGTAAAAGTGAAAGAGGGGCAGCTACTGGAAGACGCGTTAGGGGTACTGGGTAACACCCCCGGTACCGAATGGTTAAAAAATCTTCAAGGCCGCAATGATGTCCAGTGGGATCGGGTTAAGGACGCTTACAGTAGCTGGGACAAAAAAAGCGAAAGCTTAAACCCCGTAGTGGGTGCGGTGATTGCGATTGCGGTCGCGGCGGTCACGGCGGGTTCGGGCTTGGCGGCTTGGGCGGGAAGTGGTGCCGTGGGGGCGACAGGCGCTACGGGAGCCACGGCGAGCGCGGTTTATGGGGCGGCTTATGGCGGAATGATAGGGTTGACCTCGCAGGCGGCGGTGGCCTTAGTTGAAAATAAAGGGGATCTCACCAAGACACTGGCTGCCTTAGCGAAGCGCGAAGCCGTCAAATCCCTCGTGACCCAAATCGCCGTGGGTGGCGCATTAGGGGGCTTAGACCACACGATGGGTTGGGGAAAATTAGTGGAGGGAAAAGGCGTTGTCGATCCGATAAAAGCGCAGCTTCCTTTATTGAGTGATAATAATTGGAGTCAGGTGGCCCAGCGTGTGGCGGCGCAATCCATCGTGAGTTCAACAATAGGGACGGCGATTAACGGCGGCAGTTTTACGGATAATCTGCAAACCGCGTTGTTGAGCAATATAGGTAATCAGATTAATGCGGAAGGCGCCAAACTGATTGGTGATAATGGGGAGGTTTTAGGCCATTCAGGCAAGGTATTGAGCCATGCGGTTGTGGCAGGCATCAGTGCTGAAATCGCCGGAGGGGATGCCAAAGGGGCGGCTGTAGGTGCGCTGGCGGCTGAATTAGCTGCAATCACAATGGAAAGCAGGTTATTTGAACCGGCGTATAAGAATGAAACAGAGCGGCAAATTCATAAGCTTCAGGAAGCGCTGACGGGTAATGAAGTTAAGGCCCAGACCGCTAAATTTGTCGGGGCGTTGTCAGGCGCACTGATTAGCCATACCCCGGAAGGCGCTTACAGTGCGGCAAACAGCGCGGAGCTTGTCTTTCGAAATAACATGACTGAGCATATGTTGTATCAGTTATCGGTAGATAATCAAAAAGACATCTTAGCGGCAGGAAAAGGGGATAAAGCTGCGGAAGAGCGCGTCATTGCGCGGCGGAATGCCGCGATTGCCGTTACCGCAGTGGCGGCAGGCGGTTACGCGCTGGTTTATGGCGGTCAGATACTGATTGCGGGTTCGGCTGAAATAGCAACGGCAGGGCGTGTTGCGCTTGAAGGCTGTAAAACCAATCCGGCGCTGTGCCTGAATAACGTGGGCATTTTTGTCGCTGATGCGGTTGCGCCAGAAGCGGCGGTTGGGACCGGCGTTTTGGCTGCGGGAACGGTAAAGGTATTAGGTAATACCAAAGAAGGTGCGAAGAATCTGGCAGAAGGATTGAGTAATACCTCAAAACCGCTGTTAAGAAATGCTAAGCCTGATACTGATGCCGTAGCTAGTTTGATCGAAAATGAGAAGTTGTATGCTGGAAAGGGGACGAGCGCAAATAAACCCCTTGGTTTAGGCTCTACTGGACGCAATACTCCTGCAAATTTGAATGAAAAATTAGCACTTGAGCAAGCTATATCCAATCCTAATTCGGGGCGGCAGCTCCCTGTTCCTATGACTGATAAACGGTGGCCTGCGTCAGATGGTTGGGTAAAAATGTCTCAAAATATTAACGGAATAGAAGTCCATTATGTAAAGAATACAAAGACAGGGGCTATTGATGATTTTAAATTTAAGTGAGTATTTTTATGTTAATTAAATGTATTTTTAATTTGGGAAAAAATTTACCTGATGATAGCCGTTGTTTGGGCGAAACAGATGAAACAGATTATTCTTTTTTGGAGATTGGAACTGAATATGTAGTTTATGGTTTGATGTTGCTTTCATGTCGAATCGATTATTTAATCTGTCCTAATAAAGGTAACCCTGTATGGATTCCTGCTAATTTATGCGAGATTAAAGACGGTAAATTGTCTTCTAATTGGTCAATTTGTATAACTCATTTAAATGATGACTATAAAGTCTTATATGATAATTTTAAGATACAATCGATTATAGGTTATTCTGAGTTAGTCACATCCATCTCTCATTACATAGGTATTATTGAAAGGGAATCAGAGGATCTAGGAACTTTTTTTCTCGAAAAGCAAAAAATCGATGGCGAGTTTGCTTCTTCAATTGACTGAAACGGCGGCAGTTTTACGGATAATCTGCAAACCGCATTGTTGAGTAATATTGGTAATCAGATTAATGCGGAAGGCCGCCAAACTGATTGGTGATAATGGGGAGGTTTTAGGCCACTCAGGCAAGATATTGAGCCATTCGGTTGTGGCAGGCATTAGTGCTGAAATTGCTGGTGGGGATGCCAAAGGGGCGGCTGTAGGTGCGCTGGCGGCTGAATTAGCGGCAATCACAATGGAAAGCAGGCTATTTGAACCGGCGTATAAGAATGAAACAGAGCGACAAATCCATAAGCTTCAGGAAGCGCTGACGGGTAATGAAGTTAAGGCCCAGACCGCTAAATTTGTCGGGGCGTTGTCAGGCGCACTGATTAGCCATACCCCGGAAGGCGCTTACAGTGCGGCGAACAGCGCAGAGCTTGTCTATCGAAATAACATGACTGAGCACATGTTGTACCAGTTATCGGTAGATAATCAAAAAGACATCTTAGCGGCAGGAAAAGGGGATAAAGCTGCGGAAGAGCGCGTCATTGCGCGGCGGAATGCCGCGATTGCCGTTACCGCAGTGGCGGCAGGCGGTTACGCGCTGGTTTATGGCGGTCAGATACTGATTGCGGGTTCGGCTGAAATAGCAACCGCGGGGCGCGTTGCGCTTGAAGGTTGTAAAACCAATCCGGCGCTATGCCTGAATAACGTGGGTATTTTTGTCGCTGATACGGTTGCGCCAGAAGCGGCTGTTGGGACTGGTGTTTTGGCTGCGGGAACGGTAAAGGTATTAGGTAACACTAAAGAAGGTGCTAAGGATTTGGCGGAAGGATTGAGTAATACCTCAAAACCGCTGTTAAGAAATGCTAAGCCTGATACTGATGCCGTAGCTAGTTTGATCGAAAATGAGAAGTTGTATGCTGGAAAGGGGACGACGGCTCAATCGGTTCAGAAATGGTCAGTAGATCCAGCGACTAAAGCAGCGGATGAAGCAGGTGGTGTTTTAGTTGATGGTATTTATAAAAATAATCCTACAGCTCAGAATATAACAGGGCTTTTAACCGATTCAGGAAGAATTGGTAGCAAAAATATGAATGGTCAATTTATGTATGTTGTTGACCAAAAAGGGAATGTAATTATTGGTACTCGTAGTGGTGAGAGAATGCCACATCCAACTTTAATTGGTGGTAAAGATCCATTGGTTTTAGGGGCTGGAATAGTCGAAATTAGGGCGGGTAAAATTTACTCTATAGATAATGCTTCGGGTCACTATAAACCAGGTTCAGGTTCTTTAGATGCTGTTAAAGATGCTTTTGGTAAATTACCAGATAAATATTTTAGTAAAGATTTTCAGGGGTATAAACTATATGATAAATAGTTCAGATTTAAAAGGCACGTGGGGACTATATCCTTGGTTTGATGAGGATGATGTTAATTTGATCTACCCAGATGATTTAGAATGTGTAAGAAAACTTATTTTGCATGGAAAAGTTTTCTATTGTTCAGAACAATGTGGGGAGTTTATTCGATTAAATTATGGGGATTACTCTTTTAGAGTTAAACCTGATTTGTTTAAACCAGTCAGAGAGGTTTATTTTATGGTGGGAGACAACGTAAAAGTTGTCTCTTCGCCAGATAAAAGAGGTACTATATTAAATATAGGGTGGCATCATAAAAATGATGAGCCAATCTACTATTTATCTTTTAATGGTAAAAAATCATCCAGACGCTATGCGGAAGATGAACTTATTCCAGTTCAAGAATAAACTCAGCAGGAACTTCCTTCGTCAGCCAAACGCCATTGTCAGCTAAATAGAACTTAAAGCCTTGTTGAGACATCAACAGGGCTTTTATTTGAGGGGGTTGTTATTCAGATTTTTCATGATTGATGATTTAATTGGTTTATGAAAAAGTTTATTCCTTGGTTTAAGGCGTTATTAAAGACGATTCTTTTTGAAAAAAATAGATTATCTGATTAACTTATTCATATTTTTATTTATCTGTTTTCCCAGGAGACATAAGCATTAATAAAATCAAATTTTGTTTTTCATTTTTTACTGATGGCTTTATAATAGGTAGGTTTTAGACCATTGTTAAAAAACATTGTCTTAACTCTTGGGTTAATCGGTATGAAGTTTTAACGATAGTTTTAACGATAGTTTTAACGATAGTTTTAACGATAGTTTTAACCTGTTTAACCTGTTTAACCTGTTTAACCTGTTTAACCTGTTTAACCTGTTTAACCTGTTTAACCTGTTTAACCTGTTTAACCTGTTTAACCTGTTTAACCTGTTTAACCTGTTTAACCTGTTTAACCTGTTTAACCTATTTTTATGACATTATTTTAGTGGCTTGCTTCGTAAAATGATGGGGATAAATCACTTGAATATCAGACTGTATGGATAATATTCTTTTACTTGCTGATTTCTTTTTCACTCTTTGTTAATGATTAATGTATTTCGATTAACTGTTACGCTAAAAAAATTTACTTTTTGAATTAAATCTGCCTTTTATATAAAAGCTTTAATTCCTCTTTATTCTCATCTTTAAATAATCATGGTAAATTAATTAAATGTAAAACAAGAGAATAATATCACCGATAGATATATTAAATATGACAATATACCCTATGGATTTCAAGATGGATCGCGGCGGCAAGGGAGCGAATCCCCGGGAGCATAGGTAACTATGTGACCGGGGTGAGTGAGTGCAGCCAACAAAGAGGCAACTTGAAGGATGACAGGTATAAATAAGCTTTTTAAAATCACGCTGTACCTTTTAAAGTGGGCATTAATAACGCGCTGATTTTTTTAACCCTTAATTGAATCATTACCGATAAAAAGGCGTTTACGATCGCCAAAAAAGGGAAATGCAAGTAAAAAGAGAAAGTGAATAATGTTAAAAACATAATGTGCTTGCTCTTTTTTCCTGATTTTAAAACTACACTGAAAGATAAAAATGGATTTTTTTAACAGCGGTTTTATCACATTGGAATAAAGTGTGGTTAATCTTATTTCAATGAGTGAAAATTGCTGTAATCCTTTGTTTTCAAATGGAATGAAAAATAGCAATCCATATGGTTTAACCTGAGAAAATTGGATCGGTGGAGTCAATAAAAAATGCGACACCGAAAGATTAAAGGCATTAAAAACAGTGTTAAATCCTTCTGGTGGTAGCAAAATGCTATTCCCATGCAGATTACCAGTAAAAACTTTCTCGTTTTATTATTAAAGAAAACCCAGCAGTGATAGTCGAGACGCTAAAAGTCAATAATCTGAAATGTGCATGTTCAGCACGTACACGTTGATCATAAATAATCACCAATATTATAATTAATAAAGAAATAATAACTTATGTATTTATTCATCTATATTAGTGAAAGTTGATGGAAAATATAAATTTAAAAAAACACCTTTCTTGAGAATTTTTGTTTTTTTATTGAAGAATAAAAGGCATTTAGAATATTGTTCCCCGTAACAATTTAAATATAAATTGTTTTTATTTTGTACTGAAAATATTTATATGATTTTTTTGTTTATAATATAGGGTTAAATTTATTTGACAGTTTTGTATTTGATGACTATTGTTCTTCCTTGATTTTCGGATGTTATTTCAAATATAATAATATCTTTAGTTATTATATGTATTTAATATAAATAACATTTTGTGATGTTGTTCAAGTTGTTGTTTTTATTGTGAATTTTAATTTTCATAAATTAATTAATCTGGGTGATTATATTTAATTGATAATAAACAGAAACTATTTATGATGTAATAATTTGTTATTGCATATTTATTTTTAAATCTAGTGTAAATCTGAGAGTGATTTGTCATTTTAATTACTGATGAATACATGGTTATTTTTTTTACAATTGATGTAAAGCAGTAAAAATATCCTCATTATAAGAGGGCGGTAATTATTTGTCCGTCATTGTTGACAACATATTTAAAATAAATTGGCCGCAGGCCATATAGGAGTAAATAAGTGAAATACGACTTTATTGTCGTTGGTTCAGGGGCAATTGCAGGTTCAATCGCCTATGAGCTGGCAAGCAGAAATCTTTCGGTTTGTAGGGTTGGAGAGACTGATCGAACCAATGCTGCTTCCAAAGCGGCGGGTGCAATGAATGGGTGTTTTGGCGAAATTACCAGTGGCTTATTAGCGAGTGAACACGGTAAGTTGAAATTGAATATGGATTGTATTTCCAAAGAACTTTGGCCGGCCTGGGCGCAACGGTTAGCTGATGCTTCCGGTGATACCCGATCGCTGTTCACTGCTAAAGGCACTCACGTGATACTGAACACTGCCGGGATGGAAGAGATTGACACTATCAATTATGACGCTATCGAACAAACCCTGAACGATTATGCGGCACCTTATGAAACCGTTGATCCGCGTGAAATTGAGTGGTTAAAGCCCAACGATTTAGTGCGTCCGCTGCGTGCTTTGTACATCCCTGATGAACATGCGCTGAACTCGCATTTATTGCTGGAAAAGCTGGATGCGGCATTTGTTGCTGAAGGTGGATGTCTTAAAGAAGAGAATGTTAAGTGTGTGCTGATTGAAGAGGGTTTGGCTACCGGTGTCGAATTGCTCAGTGGCGAACGTTTAATGGCAGATAAGGTCGTCGTGGCTGCCGGTGCACACTCGTTGGATCTGTTATCAAATATACCTTCAGTTGTTCGCCAAATTCCGCCAATCTTTGCCGGTTATGGGGTATCCATTCTGGTCAAGATGCCAAAAGGCAGAGAACTGCCGACCTCGGTCATCCGTACCCCTAACCGGGCATTTGCCTGTGGGCTGCATTGTGTGCCACGTGGTGATGGTGTGTTGTATCTTGGCGCGACCAATATTCTGTCTGAAAAACCACGCAGTCAGGCACTGATTTCTGATGTGCAGTTCTTGTTGGATTGTGCGTTAGATCAGTTGGATATTAACTTACATGATGCTGAGATCCTCTCAATTCAAGTTGGTAACCGGCCAATTCCTGCTGATGGGTTCCCGCTGATTGGCGAATGTGGCGTGAATGGTCTTTGGTTGGCTACCGGGACTTACCGTGATGGCTTACATCAATCACCGTTATTAGCGGATTATGTGGCTAATGCTTTGACGGGAGTAGAAAATAGACTCATTAATCTTGATGATTTCAATCCCGTTCGTCCTCCGTTGGTCGGTTTCTCCCGTGAAGTGATGGCTAAAGAAACGACCCAACAAATGTTTGCTACCGGCTATGAATATCGTTGGGATATCAAACCTTACTGGCTGCCACTGCTGAATGAAGGGATGATGCGCAATTATCAGAATTTAATTGAGTCTCTTCACCCTCAATTCACTCCACCGCCAGAGCTGGTCGCCTTCTCTCATATTTATGAATCCATGCGTGAACGGTTACGTAGTTATTATGAGGCATGGTCATGAGTTTTTCGCTGAAAGATCAAGTTGTCATTGATAAAGCCAGAGAGTTACTGTCAGAGGCCGGCGTTTGGGATGTGGAAACTGATCTCACGAGCTTGATTGACTGTTATTTGGAAAGGCGTTGTAAAGATCGCGCCCGTGATGAATTCATGCTTGCGGTTCATGAACGCTGTAACCGGATCCCTCTTGGGCATATTGTCGGTACTGTGGATTTTGATGGATTGCCTCTGACGGTGGGGACCGGGGTATTTATCCCGCGCCCTCATAGTCAAGTTATTCATAAATGGCTGGAGAATGAATATCAAACACCTCCGGGGGCAGTGGTTCTGGACTTATGCTCCGGTAGTGGTGCCATCGGTTTAGCTATTGCTAAACGTCGCCCGGATTTAAAGGTCACTTGTGTCGAATATGATGATGTGGCTTTTCAATACCTGACGCGAAATATCTATCGGTTGGCGAATTGGGCGATTAAAGCCGATGCATTAAAAGCAGATTTACGGGATTGGCAAGCATTTTCTCAATTTAACGGATCGGTGGCGTTGATTGTGGCTAATCCACCTTATGTGCCGGAACGGCAGGAAATATTGCCGGAATGGGAGGAGCATCATCCTTATGCGTCGGTGTATTCGGGAGATGATGGGCTTGACTTAACGCGGTTGATTATCAAACAAGCTAAACAGCTACTGCAATCAGAGGGTTGGTTAGTTATTGAACATGGTGAAAGCCAGGGAGAGAGTGTCAGAACATTATTTTTAGAGTCTGGCTTCTCTTTGGTACGAACCATTATCGATGAAGATATTTCTGATACAACAGGCAGTTCGGTAATCACTGTTGGTTGTAAGCTCATTTGAACTTAGACAGTTGGAGTCTAGATAATGGATGTAAAACACAAGCAGGACTGGATGACAATTCGCCGGTCACGGACAACCGGCGCCTTAGCGCAAGCTATCGACGAAGGTTTGACCAGTTTCACTGTAGTTGAACGTCAAGGTAAGCAAATTACTACAGAGGAAGGAAAAGTCTTTACTGAATTTGTTTCCTGCTCTTATTTGGGATTAGAACATCATCCTGCCTTAATTGAAGCGGCAAATCAGGCAATGTCCCGCACAGGGATACATTTGTCATCGTCCCGTGGTGCGATGCGCCCACAATATTTGGGGCAATTGGAGAAACTGCTGGAAGAGATTTATCAGGGTGGTGCCGTTGCGGTGTTTACTTCCACCAGTAATGTTCATCTTGGTGTATTGCCGTTATTGGGGAGTGGCTCTTTACCTAACTATCCTCTTTCCCGGCCTGTACATTGGTTGATGGATAAAACTGCTCATGCTTCCATGCAGGTCTTACGCGGTATTCTTGAACAGTTCGGACCAGTATCGCGGGTTGATAGTGCTGATGCACAGTCAGTACAGCAAGCTTTGCAGAACTGTAAGGAGAATCAGCGTACACCTATTCTGTTGATTGATGGTATTGGTTCAATGAATGGTTTAATTCCGGTTGCGGAATTAACGCGACAATTGGCTGCTGCTGGAGGCTATGTCTATGTAGATGATGCTCATGGTATTTCCATTATGGGGCGTCATGGTGCGGGTTATGCCTTTGCTGCACTTGACCATATTTTGCCATCCAACCTCATACTTGCAGGTTCATTATCCAAAGCATTTGGTGGCGCCGGGGGTTTTGTGGTGGTTGCAGGTGCCGATGATGTCGAAGTGATTAGTACTTTAGCGAATCCTCTGGTTTTTGGTCATTCGATTATGGTGCCGATGTTGGCAGCTAACGTTGCCTCTGCAAGACTTCATCTCAGCCTTGAGATAGAAATCCGGCAGGAGCAGTTATGGAAAAACATCAATCTGTTTGATTCTCTGATGGAGAACAGTTTGATGAATGCGGGTGTGCAATCTCCCGTTCGCGGCGCTTTATTCGAAAATGAAGCGGAAGGGCTTGAAGCTGCTCGTTTGCTGCGTGACAATGGTATCTTATTATTCCCGGTATTTTATCCACTGGTCCCGGATGGCAATGCAATGTTGCGCTTTGCTTTCTCTAGTGAGCATAAGGCAGGTGAAATCAAGCAGCTAGCAAATACCTTATTTGAAATAAGGGAAAAAGGGCTGAATTGGGTTGAGCCACAGGCTGTAGTTCCACAGGTATAAATGACACCAGCTTACCGATAAAGAAGATAATTGAAATAAATCAGTGACGAAGATCAAATATATGACTCAAGCAATAATAAATAAACAGGATATATTACAACCTTACAGGGAATCTCTGGATGTTATTAATATGCGGATTTTGGCACTGCTTTCTGAACGTATGAAAGTTTGCATGAAAATCGCTGAGGTAAAAGCGGAACAGGATATTCCGATGATACAGCCACAACGTATTACCTCGTTATTAAATATGTTGCGGGATAAATCAACAGATTTTGGGTTACGGCCTGAATATACTGAATCAATATTTCAACTAGTTATCGAAGAGGCTTGCCGTCGAGAAGAAGAGCTGATTGACCAGTTGTTACACGAGAAAGTAAAAAATAATGAAAATACTGCTCATTGATAATTATGATTCCTTTACGCAAAACATTGCTCAATATCTGTATGAAGTGACGGGCAGTGTGCCGTCCATAGTCACCAATTCTTTGACTTATGAAGAGTTAACGATAGACGAATATGATGCGGTAGTCCTTTCTCCAGGGCCAGGACATCCGGCTGAAAGCAGTGATTTTGGGGTCTGTGCTGAAGTTATTGCACGCGCCAAAGTGCCACTGTTGGGTATTTGTCTCGGTCATCAGGGTATTAGCCTGGCATTTGGCGGCTTTGTAGAACATGCCCCCAATCCGGTACATGGCTATCGCAGTCGCATCAGGAACACCGGAGAAGGATTATTCCTCGGTTTGCCTGAACAGTTTGAAGTGGTCAGATATCACTCGTTGGTATGTACCCGATTGCCTGACAGTCTAAAATGTACTGCCTGGACTGATGATGGCTTAATCATGGCAATTGAGCACACCGAAAGGCCGATCTGGGGGGTTCAATTTCATCCTGAATCGATTGATTCTGAATATGGGCGTGAGCTACTTAGTAATTTCGTGCGGATGGCGGAGACGTATAAAGAGAATAACGAACAGGAAGTTACCGTTCAGAATATATGTACTGATGTCAATGAGGCCTATCTTGCAGTAGGTGGGAGACAATATCTCAACCTGAATTATCGTGAGTGTAAGGAGATAGTCGATCCTGAATCCTTGTTCATTCAACGCTATGGCAATGATACACATGCTTTCTGGCTTGATAGTGAAAATTCTGATAGACCCAATGCCCGCTTCTCAATTATTGGAAGCGGTAATGAACAGGGCGCTATCAGGCTTGAATACTGTGTACAGACGGAGAGTTTGCGTTTAACCGGTCCTGATGGCGAGAGGATTGTTCAGGGAGATTTTTTCTCACTGATGTCTGAGTTGCTTGATATGGTGGAAATTTTGACACCAAAATCGATGCCATTTGTATTTAAAGGCGGATTTGTCGGTTATTTAGGATATGAATTAAAGGCGCTGACAATTGGCAGCAACAAATACCGTTCAAAACATCCTGATGCCAGCTTAATATTTACTCCGCATTTTTTTGTATTCGATCATCAGCAAAATAAACTTTATGAATGTTTTATCACACCGATAGGGCAGCCACATAATTGGTCACCGGAACTTTTAGTTACCATTGCAAAAAATACCGGTGAAGTGATACCTGATTTTATTCCCGGTGCTATCGATCAGAATAAAATTTGTCTGGAATATGGAGCTGAGAAGTATATGGATGGAATCCGTAAATCACTCCAATACATCACAGATGGTGAGTCCTATGAAATCTGTCTGACGAATAGGGCAAAGATGACTTATTCAGGGCATCCATTGGATGCTTATCGGCGTATGCGTCATGCCAGCCCTGTACCTTATGGCGCTTATTTAGCCTGTGGGGATTTTTCTGTACTCAGCGCATCACCAGAAACGTTTTTACGTATTGATGAGGCCAGAAATATTGAATCCAGGCCGATTAAGGGGACCCGGCCACGAGGAAAAACGGCAGCAGATGATCAGTGTTTGCGGCTGGAATTGAGTCAGTCCACTAAGGACAGAGCGGAAAATCTGATGATAGTGGACTTGGTGCGTCATGATCTTAATCAGGTATGTCGTCCAGGCAGTGTGCATGTACCTGAATTATTTAAAGTTGAGAGTTTCTCTTCTGTACATCAATTGGTTTCGACCATACGCGGTGAGTTATGTGAAGAAACGTCATCGATGGAGGCTATCCGGGCATGTTTTCCTGGAGGATCAATGACCGGAGCGCCGAAGAAGCGCACGATGGAGATTATTGACACGTTGGAGTCATCGGCGCGTGGTGTTTATTCTGGCGCGCTTGGATGGTTGTCTTTCAGTGGTGAAGTGGAATTGAGCATTGTGATACGTACAGCTGTGTTACATCAAGAGTGTGCTGAATTTGGCATTGGGGGTGCAATTGTTGCTCACTCTGATCCTTATGGCGAATTTGAAGAGACATTGGTCAAAGCTAGTGTGCCATATTTCAGTTTTAGTCATATGGCGGGGGACGTGAGTGAGTAACCATAAAGTGGTCGTTCTTGGTGGGCAAGGTGCTATTGGTTCTTTATTAGAGCGCCTTTTTACTCGCTGTGGTCACATTGTATACAGTGTTGACAAACGAACGCAGGGAGTGCGTTCTCATCACTATCAGATTGATATCTTAAATCCGGTTGCTGATGCTGGAGCGGTTTTTAGTGGGGCGAAGGCGGTAGTCTTTGCCTTACCGGAAGCGGTTGCCATACAAGCGTTGTCTTGGGTGTTATCTGCTATTGGTGATGATGTACAGATCGTGTCAACCTGTTCAGTTCAGGCCCCTTTCTATTCTGCATTAAGAGCTGCCGCCCCCGGGCAGCCCTTCATTGGTGTTAACCCGATGTTCTCGCCATCTTTGCCGGAACAAAAAAGGCCAGTTGCAGTCATTCTCGATAACTGTCATGTTAGTGAACATTGGATTGAGCGGGTATTGATGCAGGCTGATATGCGTATCAGTAGGATGATGTCGGAGGAACACGATCGGGTTATGGCGCTTTGTCAGGCTTTGCCCCATGCCGCGATACTGATTTTTGGCTTGGTGTTGGCGAAAAGCCCGTTAGATATTCGTACCTTGGCAACTATTGCGCCACCGCCCATGCGTACAATGCTGGCGTTATTATCAAGGATCTTACGCAATCCAATGGAAGTGTACTGGGACGTTCAATATGAAAATCCGATGGCTGCCGAACCGCGTCAGGAGTTGCTGCATGCCATACAACAGTTAGATTCGATAGTACAGGCTGGCGATCAAACTGAATTTGGCGATAACCTCAGAGATATTGCGCAACAACTGGGGGAACAGCTTGATATCAGTGCTGCTGATTGCCAGCATATTTTTTCAACGCTTGAATGATATAGAAAGGAGTTGAGGGGATGTCGTTAAATAGAGTTGCTGAGGCTAACGGGCGGGCAGGACTCAGAAATTGGCTGGGATTACTGATATTGATGTTACCAGTATTGCTAGTGACTGTGGATAATACGATCTTAAGTTTCGCTTTACCAAAAATAGCTGAAGCTCTGGGACCTAGTGCAAGCCAGCAATTGTGGATAATTGATGCTTATTCATTGGCGTTGGCAGGTTTGTTGGTATCAATGGGAAGTATTGGTGATCGTGTTGGTCATCGTTCATTACTGTTATTTGGATCTTTGGGATTCACGGTTATTTCGGTGTTCACGGCACTGTCAACTTCACCTGAACAATTGATTTTAGGGCGAGCCGTACTTGGATTTTTTGGTGCGATGCTGATGCCTTCAACTTTGGCTTTGATCAGCGTTCTTTTTGAAGATCGTGAACAGCGTCGATTGGCTGTTGCTATCTGGGCGACAACATTAACTATTGGTTCGGCCGTAGGTCCCGTAGTGGGTGGTGTTCTATTACAATTCTTCGATTGGAGTTCAATTTTTCTATTGGCAGTACCGGTATTAGTGCCATTGTTGATCTTCGGACCGATGTTATTGCCAGAGTCCGATAAAAAACAGACGGGCATTATCGATGTGTATAGCGTTCTGTTATCGATCGTTGCCATGGTTGGTATTGTTTACGCGATTAAACACCTTGCTAGTGATGGGTTTGAAATAAGTGTAATACTCGAACTGTCGGTTGGCCTTATTGCTGGCGTGCTATTTGTTCGCCGACAACAGCATCTGCCTGTGCCGTTGATGGATCTTTCCCTGTTCCGCAATGGTATGTTCACTGGTTCGATTATTGTTAACTTACTGAGTTTGGCATTGCTGGTTGGTTTTGTCTTTTTTGCCACACAGGTCTTGCAAATTGTACTCGGTATGAAGCCGATTTTGGCTAGCCTGGCATTGGTTCCTGGACAAATAATGGCAATTGCTATGGGTATGGCGATAGTGCCTATTGCTCAACGGGTGCCTGCTCATTATCTGGTGCCAATTTTGCTGAGTGTCGCAGGTATTGCATTTCTTCTGGTAGCGAGTATCGGTAGTGATTTAGTCACTCTGATTGTTGCTTTCGCATTATTAGATATTAGTGTGGGGGCAATTGCTTCGGTGTCTAACGATTTGGTGCTTTCGTCAGTACCCTCCTCTAAAGCAGGAGCGGCATCATCAATAAGCGAAACGGCTTATGAAGTGGGTGTTGTACTTGGCACGACTATTCTGGGGGGATTGGTCACGGCTTTCTATCGTATAACATTGCAATTACCAAATGAGATCTCTCAGGAACAGACGGGATTAGCTTTAGAGACTTTAGCGGGAGCTTACGTTGTAGCGAATTCATTAGCTGAATCAGAGGGGCAGAAGCTGATGACAGCGGCGGCGGAATCATTCACCAGCGCTATTCATATGATGAGCTGGATGACAGTGGTATTGACCGCGGGAGTGGTATTGCTCGCTTGGCGTTTGCTGAAAGCTCCGCGGAAAGAACAGGTGCTTGAGTATTGATAGGTTAATGTGCAGCCATTGGAAATGGCTGCACTGCATCGTGATAATTATTGATCTAGTTCTATACCCTATGGATTTCAAGATGAATCGCGGCGGCAAGGGAGCGAATCCCCGGGAGCATAGATAACTATGTGACCGGGGTGAGTGAGTGCAGCCAACAAAGAAGCAACTTGAAAGATGACGGGTATATTGTTTAATTCAGTTATTTTGATTTATTGCCTATTTCATTAGGGGTTTTTTATTTACTTTTTTATCGGTCATTTAAGCGTTTATTTGTAAGAAATCTTCTTATTGTAAAGAGAGTTATTTTCTACTTTTAATTTAAATTATATTCATAATTTCATAATTTCATAATTTCATAATTTCATAATTTCATAATTTCATAATTTCATAATTTCATAATTTCATAATTTCATAATTTCATAATTTCATAATTTCATAATTTCATAATTTCATAATTTCATTATTCAATAATATCTATGGATTTATATCTTATGGTGATTTTTGAAAATACAATTATACTTGTTGTTTTTATTTGTATTTTCTAATAATACCTCATGAGATAAGTATATACCCTATGGATTTCAAGATGCATCGCGACGGCAAGGGAGCGAATCCCCGGGAGCATAGATAACTATGTGACCGGGGTGAGTGAGTGCAGCCAACAAAGAGGCAACTTGAAAGATGACGGGTATAAAATTGAAATTTTAATTAGTATCTATTAAAAGGTAGTGATATATAACAGAAATATTCTCCATAATTAATGGAGAAAATAAGAATTTACATTAATATTTTAAATTGTGTAATTTCAATGTTGTATTTAATTGATTTCTGTAAAGTGAATAAATATTTACCTAATTAATTCTCGTTGGAATTATCTTTCTGGCCTACCTGTTGTTGAAGTAGCTGTATATTTTGCCAGAAAAAATCGGTGCTTTCGTTATGGCTAATTTGGTGATTAGCCAGAGGCAAAATTTTGACTATTAGCAATTTATACCCTATGGATTTCAAGATGGATCGCGACGGCAAGGGAGTGAATCCCCGGGAGCATAGGTAACTATATGACCGGGGTGAGCGAGTGCAGCCAACAAAGAGGCAACTTGAAGGATAACAGGTATAGTGACATAACCGGTAGGGATAGTAATAGAGACTTTGGAACTTGGTTAGATGGATAATTGATATATGAAGTTATTCTAAATGTATAAATTTAAACTCAGGAGAATTCTCATGGATAAAATAAGAACGGTTGCTGAAACTTTGGCAATATTACATCAGAATCATCATCTGATTGGTGTAGAACGACAGCCAAAACAACTTAAGACCTTGGATTTTGACGGCAAGGTAATATTCTCCAACGATCCAGAAACAGCGACTGTGCCACCGGCATTTTTTACGGTACAAACCATACAAGAGTTGAAGGCGCTCGGCGGTGTACCTGACAGTGAGTACGGTCCTGGCAAAATGAAACCCCATCATCCGTTACCGGAGCCGTTTTCTGCTGAACGACTGGCAAATGTTTCTGGTAATCATATTGATCTGTGCAAAGCTTTTAGGGCCTATATCTATAGTGATTCTGCTTTAGTCAAAGATTATGAAGAAATGCTTAATGCTAAGCGCTTCCCGATGAAGGTTGCGTTATACAGTGGCGAGAAAATGACTATCTCCTCCGATAATCCATTGGTTGTTGAAGATAAAGATGATTATGGTGAACCGGTTGTCTTGGTGTATGAGCAGATAATCATTGAACCGGGAGGTCAAATTATTTACCGCACTAATGGTCGAATCGAAGCTAACACTATTGTAGGGAATGAAAATACTGGAAAGGAGAATGTTGTCAATAGAGGCAATAATGGCACCGATGGTCTTGATGGCGCGCCAGGAAATCAAGGGGCTAATGGCAGTGATGGTAAAGATGGTACAGATAGTAAAAATGGCTGCTTAATTAGCGCCACATCAGGTACTGATGGAGCCAGCGGTTCTGTCGGAGGATTAGGGGGGGATGGTGCAGCGGCTGGAAATGCGAATGACCTGACTATTACTACTAGTCAATCTCTTACTGGAACAGTAAATGCGGCAACGATAGGTGGTAATGGTGGTAACGGTGGAAGAGGCGGTCTTGGGGGGCGTGGGGGTAATGGGGGTAATGGGGGTAATTGGGGCAATGGAACAATCAAGTGGTGTCCTGCTGGGGAGGCAGGAAATGGGGGCACTGGAGGAAATGGAGGGAATGGAGGCAGGGGGGGTAAAGGTGGGGACAGTGGTAACATATATATTAATTACTCTGACGGTAGTCCAGTACTTCAGGTTGTGTCAATTAATGGTCTTGGTGGGGAAGGTGGGAAGGGCGGTTGGGGAGGAATAGGGGGTGAACCTGGAAATAGTACCAGAGTACTCGGTGTGCATGGTTTGCAGGGAGCCTATGGTAAAGATGGTCTTAACGGAGAATTTGGAGATGACGGTAACACCGGCAAGATATACGTCAACGGTCATGAACGGGAATCTGATCGGAAACTTAATCGCTAGTGGTGCCGCAATCAGACGGGTTTGAACGGCGATAAATAAGGGGAAATAGGGTCAGATCTTGGTTTTGCTTATGTTCAAGTGGTTTACATTATGAATTACTGAATACTTATTGGAGCTGGCCTTGCTGGTTGGCTTCGTTTTTCGCCACTCAGGTTTTACAAGTGTGCTGAGTATGAAGCCGATTTTGCATTGGTTCCTGGGTAAATTAATGGCGATTGTTATCGGCATGGCAATAGTGCCTGTTGCTCAATGTGATTTTTGAAGAATATAATCATGATTATTATCTTTTATTTGTATTTCCTAATAATACCTAATGAGAAAAATATAAAATTGAATCATTTAGTCAGCACGTATTAAAAGGTCGTGATGTATCACGGAAATATTCTCTTTAATTAATGAAAAAAGTGGGAAATTACATTAATATTTTAAATTGTGTCATTTAAATATCGCATTCAATCGCTTTCTGTAACGTGGATAAATACTTGCCTAATTGATTCTTATAGAAATTATTTTTCTGGCATACCCGTTGTTGAAATGCGTATATACCCTATGGATTTCAAGATGCATCGCGACGGCAAGGGAGCGAATCCCCGGGAGCATAGGTAACTATGTGACCGGGGTGAGTGAGTGCAGCCAACAAAGAGGCAACTTGAAAGATAACGGGTATAAATTTGAACTTTGGAGAATATCTATGGATAAAATAAGAACGGTTGCTGAAACTTTGGCAATATTACATCAGAATTATCATCTGATTGGTCTGGAACGGCAGCCAAAGCAACTTAAGACCTCGGATTTTGACGGCAAGGTCATATTTTCTAACGATCCGAAGACCGCGACTGTGCCACCTGCGTTTTTTACGGTACAAACCATACAAGAGTTGAAGGCACTCGGCGGTGTACCTGACAGTGAGTATGGCCCTGGCAAAATGGAACCCCATCATCCGTTACCTGAACCGTTTTCTGCTGAACGACTGGCAAATGTCACGGGTTATCATATTGATTTGTGTAAAGCTTTTAGGGCCTATATGTATAGTAATTCTGCTTTAGTCAAAGATTATGAGGAAATGCTTAATGCTAAGCGTTTCCCGATAAAGGTTGCGTTATACGTTGGCGAAAGAATCACTGTTACCGCAGATGCACCATTGCTTGTTGAAGATAAAGATGATTATGGCGAACCCGTTGTCTTGGTATATGACCAGATAATCATTGAACCGGGAGGTCAAATTATTTACCGCACTAATGGTAAGATCGAAGCTAATACTGTTGTAGGGAACGGCAATAATGATAAAAAGCAGAGCATTATCAGTAAAGGCTCTGATGGAGACGATGGTTTTGAGGGTGAACAGGGAAGTAATGGGGTTAATGGCAGCAATGGTAATATTGGTTCAGAGGATAAACATGGTTGCTCTGTTAAATCCACACCAGGTACTGATGCAACTGGCGGTTCTTCGGGAGTACAAGGGATGGATGGCAAAAGAGCTGGCGGTGCAAATGACGTAATTATTAATGTTGACATTTTTACTGGAGTAGTCAATGCGGCATCGATAGGTGGTAAGGGTGGAAAGGGTGGATATGGCGGTAATGGAGGGAATGGTGGGAATGGTGGAAATGGAGGAGCTGCAACAACCAAATGTAGTGCTGGATATGGAGGAAGGGGAGGAGATGGCGGTAATGGAGGGGATGGCGGTAATGGGGGTAACGGTGGGGACAGTGGTAACATATATATTAATTTCACTCAGGGTCAGCCAGTAATTAATGCTCTGTCATATAGAGGAGATGGCGGTAATGGAGGGGTAGGTGGTAAGGGAGGAATAGGCGGAGCAGGTGGGGTAGGTGGCGTTGGTAGTAGAGGATTAAATACTAATGGTCATCCCGGAGTATCTGGTGAAGCAGGTACTGATGGGATATCCGGCAACGCTGGGACTTCTGGCAAGATATATGTTAACGGTAATGCACGGCAGCATAGTGATAATCAGACTTTAGACTGGCTTGAAGACTATAAATAAGCTGAAATATAGCAACTGACCGCCTCTCCTGAAAAATTCACTTATTAGTTGAATCCAGCCTGCATAATTGGCGGTCTTATTTTTCTGTACCAGCAATATTTAATTGTATACCCGTAATCATTGAAGATGCTTGATTTTATCCGAAATGGAGATAATTATTCTCGCCATGAAAATATTTATTACATCAGAACAAAAAATCAAACTCGAATGTCTTCACGACACAACTCGTGATGGTCAAGAATGTAGTGTATTTAAAGGTTGAGTTTATTCGTGGAAAAATCCTCTTCTTGTAAAGAGAATTATTTTCTACTTTTGATTTAAATTATATTCATAATTTTATTATTCAATATTATCTATAGGTTTCTATCTTGTGGTAATTTTTGAAAAATACAATCCTATTTATTATTTTTATTTCCTGATAATACCCGGTGCGATAAATATAAAATTGAAATTTTTAACTATCACATATGAAAAAGTAGTGATGTATCACAGAAAAACTCTCCATAATTAATGGAAAAAGTGAGAATTTACATTAGCAATTTAAATTGCGTAATTTAAATGTTGCATCTAATTTTTTTCTGTAAAGTGAATAAATACTTACTTAATTCTCATCGGAATTATTTTTCTGGCCTGCCTATTGTTGAAGAACCTATATTTTCTTGCCAGAAAAAGTCGATGTTTTTGCTATGGCTAATCTGGTGATTAGCCAGGGGTAAAATTCAATTTGGTGACATACCAGTAATGATAGCAACAGAGATTCTGGAACTTGGTCAGATGGATAATTGATATATACCTGTCATCCTTCAAGTTGCCTCTTTGTTGGCTGCACTCACTCACCCCGGTCACATCGTTATCTATGCTCCCGGGGATTCGCTCCCTTGCCGCCGCGATGCATCTTGAAATCCATAAGGTATATGAAGTTATTCTAAATGTATAAATTTAAACTTAGGAGAATTTTCATGGATAAAATAAGAACAGTTGCTGAAACTTTGGCAATATTACATCAGAATCATCATCCGTTTTCGGGAGCGCAGGGATCGGGTGGCGCACCAGGTGGAGAGGGGCCGAGAATAACTGTCGTATGTGATAATGTGGATGGGCAGGTAGAGTTGTGGTCGGCGGGTAGTGATGGTGGCATGGGGGGGATGGTGGTCGTGGCGGTAATGGTGGTTGTAGTGGAGATGGGGGTGACATAGATTTTAGCTATTCTACTGGTAAACCACACATTATTAGTTGGTCAGTATCAGGCGTGGGAGCACCTGGCGGTAAGGGAGGATATGCAGGGAAAGGCGGTGATGGTGGTATCGGTAATATCAGACAGAGTAAGGGTGGAGACATCAGTCAAAATGTAGCTTGTTCCAGAAAGGCGGGTAAAAAGGGTAAGAATGGATTGTTAGGTGGGGAAGGAAAGGATGGGCGGGTATATGTCAACGGCAAATTGAGAGAGATGAATCCAAATGCATTGCCGCTTTCTGAGAAAGAACTGTTTGGAAACAAGTAAGATTAGGGATAGTGAGATCATCGAGGTGAAATCTAAGGTTTTTCATCAAAACAACTGTAGTCTGTAGTTAACTCAGTGCACCGTATGGTTAATATGTGCACTGAACTTATAGTGTAAAATTTTCGAGAAGAGTTATTTCAACCAACCTTTCTTCTGTGCGGTTTCCAATTGCGGCAGCAGATATTGCCATAATTCAGGATAGACATCGGCAATAAATTTATTGCGGTTAATTACTTGCTCGAAACGAATACCATCTTCTACCCAACTCTGCCCTTTATTATACAGATTCATCAGCATCGGCATTAGTCTATCCAGTGTAAGAGCAAAGCGGGCGTCTTGACTTTCTTCTGCTTCATACTCTTGCCAAAGTGACATAAAATGCTTTTTCTGTGGTTCAGGGAGTAAACCAAAAAGACGGTCGGCGGCTTTGATTTCCTGTTCATGAATGGCTTCACGGGCTGCTAAATCGTAAACCATTACATCACCCGCATCAATTTCTACAATATCGTGAATTAATGCCATTTGAATAACCCTCTGGATATCCACCCCTTTTACATAGGGAGCAAAACTCATTGCGGCGATAGCAAAATGCCAACTATGTTCGGCTGAATTTTCCTGGCGATGGTTATCCAATAACTTAGTTCTCCGCTGAACTTTTTTCAGCTTATCCAACTCCATCAAAAAACCGATGACATTCGTAAAAGGGCCAAAATCAACGGTAGGTACTGCTAACGACATATAAACCTCATTAATTATTTTTCTTCATCGAGAGAATAAGGCAGAGGCTGAATGGTGAGTGAATGCCCTTCATCGTCACGGACACGGAATACATTATGACTTTCCATATCATTATTCATGACGACTTGTACCCAGACACTATTATCATTCAGCTTAACGGCAGCCAAAACGGTGCCCGTTCTCCGCCACTTATCTCCTAATTGCCATTCCAAATCATCTCCAGCCATAGGAGTTTTGGCGGCATTGCCAGCCAGCCAGTACATGGCACGTTTATTTGCTCCGCGGTATTTAGCACGGGCTACCATTTCCTGACCGGTATAACACCCTTTTTTAAAGCATATCCCTCCTGCCAATGCCTGAAGGTTAGTTGCTTGGGGAATAAACTGTGCACTATTTGCGGCATCAATGACAGGGAAGCCTGCTTCAATATCCAGAGCTAACCACTGTTCGCTGTTATTAAGTTGAGCTTGAAGTTTTTCTGTTAACTGCTCAGCGGTTGCGGTGTTTGTTACCAAGAGGAAACGTTCAGACGGCAAGGTAAAGTGGAGCAAAGTCGTAGTTTCATGTGCAACGACAGCGTTATCAGCATCCGGCAGAGTTGGGAAGAAGCTGCTTAATGCTTCCCGGCAGTTTTTACCCGCAACACCGAGCAGTACCGCGTTTTCATCCTGAACTAGTGTAATTTTAGAGAATACGGCATATTTTTTCAGTTCTGTAAGCTGATTTTCCAGCACACTGCGACGCTCAATATAAGCAAGGCTTTCACCACGATGGAAGAGGCGCAGATTACTCCACATTTTACCCTTTGCGTCACAATGCGCACTAAGCACATGCTGATTCGTTGCAAGTGTGGAAATATCTGCTGTAACCTGACCTTGTAGATATTTTTCTGCATCCGGTCCAGTTGCTGCTACCAGTCCCCAGTCATCTAGAGATATTAACGTCAGGGGAAGGATTGATGAAGACAATGGAGATTGTGAAGAAAATGGAGTTTTATAAGCCATGACACATCCTGCCAGTCAGATATTTGAGCTAATGATGCATAATGGTAAAAGAGTTGAAGCACAATGCAAGTAGTTATTATTGCTATTAGCTGGCATGATGCATCAGTTTGCCGGGCGACTTATATGGCTAATGGTGTTAAAACAAACAATGAGAATTAAAAGGGGATCTTTTGAACATGGATATTGATAATAAAGCACGTATTCATTGGGCATGCCGGCGTGGAATGCGTGAGCTGGATATTTCAATTATGCCGTTTTTTAAGTATGAATATGACTCGCTCAGCGATGATGATAAACGACTTTTTATTCACTTACTTGAATGTGCTGATCCTGATCTGTTCAACTGGCTAATGAATCATGGGCGTCCAGAAGATGAAGAGTTATTTCGCATGATTAAACTTATTCAGAATAGAAATAAAGATCGTGGTCCTGTGGAAATGTGATCTCAGGGTATCTTGGCATACCCAGCTAATTTCTACCTGTGTTCATGGTGCAATAGCGCTTATCGTACTACTTGCCCCGTGGCCTGCGGATGACGCTATTTTCTGGATTTTCTGGCTCCCTTTAGTACTGTTGATTATTGCCAGTTGGGGGCGTAGCCAGAAAAATATCCGTAAATCACAAGGGCTTTTAGTTCTGCTCAGTGATAATAAGTTGCAATGGAAGAAGCATGAGTGGCGAATTATCCGACGACCATGGCTGTGTCGTTATGGCGTATTAATTACGGCTCAATCTTTTTATAACCAGAAAAAAATCCGTTTATGGGTCGCATCCGATGGTATGTCACAGGATGAATGGAGGCATATTAATCAACTATTGTTGCAATATCCTGATATCTGATTGAGCTGAAATTTTCCTGACTTAAAGCAGAGGCTCCATTTCTTGCAGGATTTGCATACACCATTGCGATAAACGATCATCAGTTTGTTCATACTGGCTTACGTCATCTAATGCCAGCCCGACAAATTGTGAGCCATTATCCGTTAATGGTTTCGGGCTGGTAAATTCATAACCTTCGGTCGGCCAGAAGCCAATGAAATGTACACCTGAAGGGCGTAAATGGTGATATAGCATACCGAGAGCGTCAAGAAACCAATCGCTATAATCAATTTGATCCCCCATACCATACATGGCGACAATTTTCCCCTGTAAATCGAGGGAAGGAATTTGATCCCAAATAACCAGCCAATCTTCCTGTAATTCACCAAAATCCCATGTTGGGATACCGAGAATCAGCACAGAGTACTCTTCCATTAATTCAGGTGCTGTCTCTTTGATATTGTGGAGATCAACTAAATCTTCACCGAGGATATCGCGGATTTTCTCTGCTACCATCTCGGTGTAGCAGGTGCTGGAGCCGTAAAAAAGACCAATCTTCATCATTAATCATTATGGTTTTTGAATATCTGGATTGGCATTGTAACAGAATAATTGCTTTTTCAGGCATAATAGCCAGCAGAGATGTACAGATTTAAGGAAAGTATTTCGTGTCAAAACAACCAATTCAGTTGACTAATCCACTGATAGAACAATTTCTTGATGCTATCTGGTTAGAACATGATCTTGCGGAAAATACGCTTGTTTCTTACCGGTTGGATTTGCAGGCATTGGATAACTGGTTGATACATCATGGTCATAATTTATTATCTGTCCAGACGATAGATTTGCACTCTTTTCTGGCAGAACGCGTGGATGGAGGATATAAAGCCAGTAGTTCGGCGCGTTTACTCAGTGCCATGCGCCAATTGTTTCTCTATTTTTATCGGGAAAAAATGCGGGAAGATGATCCGACAGCACTTTTGTCTGCACCGAAATTACCAAAGCGATTGCCTAAAGATTTAAGTGAAAAGCAGGTAGAAGATCTACTTAATGCGCCCTGTACAGATCAGCCGGTAGAGTTAAGGGATAAAGCCATGCTTGAAGTGCTTTATGCCTGTGGTTTGCGGGTATCTGAGTTAGTGGGATTGACACTTTCCGATGTCAGTTTGCGTCAAGGCGTGGTGAGAGTGATTGGTAAAGGGAATAAAGAACGGTTAGTGCCTTTAGGGGAAGAAGCAATTTATTGGCTAGAGAATTATCTGGAATATGGGAGAGTTGGGCTGCTAAATGGTGCAACGTTGGATGTCCTTTTTCCTAGCAACCGAGGGCGACAAATGACCCGACAGACATTCTGGTATCGTATTAAACATTATGCGCTGCTGGCTGGAATCGATACTGAACGGTTATCTCCCCATGTTTTACGTCATGCATTTGCCACGCATTTGCTTAATCATGGCGCTGATTTGCGAGTTGTGCAGATGTTATTGGGGCATAGTGATCTATCCACAACACAAATATATACTCATGTAGCAACAGAACGGCTCAAATTGCTACATCAACAACATCATCCGCGTGGGTGAGCACGGATTTAAAGGAACCGAAAATGAAAAAAAGCGTGTTATGTTTCCCTCTTTTGCTGGCCTGGTTTAATGGAAATGCGCTTGCTGATGATGGTGCTGTCCATAGAACAATGCAGAAACTAGGGATAAAAGCAGAAAACATCCAGCCATCACCTATTGTTGGTTTAAATACGGTAGTGACCGAGCAAGGGATCATTTATCTATCTGATGACGGGAAATATTTATTGCAAGGGCCAATTTATGATGTCAGTGGTAGCGCTCCTGTGAATGTCAGTAATCAATTGTTGATGAAAAAGCTGGAAGCAATGACAGATCAAATGATTATCTACAAAGCGCCAAAAGAGAAGCATGTCGTTACCGTTTTCACGGATATTACCTGTGGTTACTGCCATAAATTGCATGAAAACATGCAAGAGTACAATAAACTGGGTATTACTGTGCGCTATCTGGCGTTTCCCCGTCAGGGTATGCAGCACCAATCTGCTAAAGATATGCAATCTATCTGGTGTAGCGCAACACCGCAGAAATCATTAGATGCGGCGTTTAAAAATGAAGATGTTTCGCCAATTAAGAGCTGTAAAGTGGATATTGCTAACCATTACAAATTGGGTCTCCAGTTTGGCGTCCAAGGAACGCCGGCGATTGTCCTTAAGGATGGCAGTCTGTTAGGTGGATATATGCCACCAGAGGCTTTGGCAGCGGCACTGGCGCAACGTGGTAAATAAGTTTAGTGAATATTGAAACACAGCTTCGCCGCCGTCCGGCGGTGAATGACAGTCACCTTCCACAACAGATTCATCCATTACTGCGTCGCTTATATGCCATTCGTGGTATCCAGCAAGCTAATGAATTGGAGCGTGGTGTTCAAGGGTTATTGAATTATCAGCATCTGAGTGGTGTGGAACAGGCGGTGGCACTCTTGTTGACTGCACTTCATGAACACTGGCGTATCGTTATTGTCGGTGATTTTGATGCTGATGGGGCAACTAGCACGGCATTGGCGATCCGATCATTACGCTCGATGGGATATCGCCATCTGGATTATCTGGTACCAAATCGTTTTGACGATGGTTATGGTTTAAGCTCGCGGGTGGTAGAAGAGGTCGTCAAAAAAGGCGCTGACCTGATTATTACCGTGGATAATGGTATCTCTTCCCATGAAGGGGTTGCGGCTGCCCATCAGCACCGTATGAAAGTGATTGTCACGGATCATCACTTGCCGGGTGACGTTTTGCCAGCGGCTGATGCCATTATTAATCCTAATCTTGCCGATTGTTCGTTCCCGTCTAAATCATTGGCCGGAGTGGGTGTCACATTTTATCTGATGTCTGCCTTAAGGGCGGCGCTGAGGAAAGATCAGTGGTTTGAAAAGCAAGGAATTGCGCTGCCGAATCTGGCCGAGATGTTGGATTTGGTTGCGCTAGGAACTGTTGCCGATGTTGTACCTTTAGATACCAATAACCGGATTCTGGTTTATCAGGGCTTGAACCGGATTCGTGCGGGACGTTGTTGTGTGGGGATACGTGCATTATTGGAAATTTCCAGCCGTGATGCTTATAAGCTGACAGCCAGCGATTTGGGTTTTTTTCTGGGGCCAAGACTGAATGCCGCTGGTCGCCTTGATGATATGTCCATTGGTGTCACTTTATTGCTAACTGACGACATGGCAAAGGCGCGTCAGATAGCTTGTGAACTGGACGGTCTTAACCAGACTCGGCGTGAAATAGAGCAGGGAATGCAGCAGGAAGCACTGCAAATTTGTGACAAACTTGAACGTACCAGCACTGAACTGCCTTATGGGCTAGCGCTCTATCATCCAGAATGGCATCAAGGGGTAGTTGGAATTTTGGCTTCCCGGATTAAAGAGCGTTTTCATCGGCCTGTTATCGCTTTTGCACCGGCCGGTGACGGTATTTTGAAAGGTTCTGGTCGTTCAGTGCAGGGATTGCATATGCGTGATGCGCTTGAGCGGCTTGATACTTTGCATCCGGGGTTGATACTTAAATTTGGTGGTCATGCAATGGCGGCCGGTTTGTCACTTGAACAGGATAAATTCGAACAATTTCAGTATCACTTTTCTACGCTAATGGCGGATTGGTTAGATATTTCGCAACTTGAAGGTGTTATCTGGAGTGATGGTGAATTAGCAATTAATGAACTGTCATTGGACATTGCAGAAATGTTGCGTGATGGCGGCCCTTGGGGGCAGGCATTTCCGGAGCCTATTTTTGACGGTAAATTCAAACTACTGCAACAGCGCATTGTTGGAGAGCGTCATTTAAAAGTGATAGTGGAGCCATTAAACGGTGGGCCGATGCTGGATGGTATTGCGTTCAATATCGATCCTACCCGCTGGCCAGATAACAGTGTTCGCGAAGTAGAACTTGCCTATAAACTAGATGTTAATGAATTTCGTGGCAACCGTAATGTACAGCTTTTGATCCAACATCTCTGGCCTTATTAACCGTTTGATCAGCAGGTAGTCAGTCATTGTCACGTACTCTCGTATGAATACGTGACAAATCTGTTGAAGTGCTATAAACCCTGTGCCGAATCCGCTACAATACGCGGTTCGAAAATTATCCATTTATCTCCGACTACACAACGTAAGACACTAAAATATGTTTGAAATTAATCCGGTAAAAAACCACATTCAGGACTTGTCTGAACGGACAATGGTTCTGAGGGGGTATCTTTGACTACGATGTCAAAAAAGAGCGTTTAGAAGAAGTTAATGCTGAATTGGAACAGCCTGATGTTTGGAATGAACCGGAGCGGGCACAGGCTTTGGGTAAAGAGCGTTCCTCATTAGAAGAGATTGTCGAAACTATCGATCAGCTTGAGCAGGGTCTGGAAGATGTACAAGGTTTACTGGAACTGGCAATAGAAGCAGACGATGAAGAGACTTTTAATGAAGCCGTGGTAGAGCTGGAACAGCTCGAAGAAAAGCTAGGTCAGTTAGAATTTCGCCGCATGTTTTCTGGTGAGTACGACAGTGCTGACTGTTATCTTGACTTGCAGGCAGGCTCTGGTGGTACTGAAGCTCAGGATTGGGCAAGTATGCTGATGCGTATGTATTTGCGTTGGGCTGAATCCAAAGGTTTTAAAACGGAAATCATTGAAGAATCAGACGGTGAAGTTGCTGGTCTGAAATCAGCGACGATTAAGATCATGGGCGATTATGCTTATGGTTGGTTGCGTACTGAAACGGGGGTTCACCGGTTGGTACGTAAAAGCCCATTTGATTCTGGCGGTCGTCGCCATACTTCATTCAGTTCTGCTTTCATCTATCCTGAAGTGGATGATGATATTGATATTGAAATTAATCCAGCAGACTTACGTATCGATGTTTACCGCGCATCCGGTGCGGGTGGTCAGCACGTTAACAAAACAGAATCTGCGGTGCGTATTACCCATATTCCAACCAACATTGTGACTCAGTGTCAAAATGATCGTTCTCAGCATAAAAATAAAGACCAGGCGATGAAACAGCTAAAAGCGAAGCTGTATGAACTGGAGATGCAGAAACAGAACGCTAATAAACAGGAAATGGAAGAGAATAAATCCGATATTGGTTGGGGTAGTCAAATTCGCTCTTATGTTCTGGATGATTCACGCATCAAAGATTTGCGCACCGGCGTTGAAACTCGTAATACACAAGCGGTGCTGGATGGTGATCTGGACAAATTCATTGAAGCAAGCCTTAAAGCTGGCTTATGAGGAACTAAAATGTCACAACAACAACAGGGTGCGGAACAGGCTCCCGATTTAAATAATGAACTGCAAACTCGCCGCGAAAAACTCGTAGCTTTACGGGAGAATGGAACTGCATTCCCGAATGATTTCCATCGTGAAAATATTTCAGAAGATCTACACGCGAAATACGACGACAAAACTCAGGAAGAGTTGGAAGCACTGAATATTGAAGTGACGGTTGGCGGTCGTATGATGACGCGCCGCATCATGGGTAAGGCCTCTTTCGTCACGCTACAGGATATGGGCGGTCGTATTCAGTTATATGTTGCCCGTGACGATCTGCCGGAAGGTATTTATAACGAACAGTTTAAAAAATGGGATCTGGGAGACATTCTGGGGGCTCGTGGCAAACTGTTTAAAACCAAAACCGGTGAACTTTCCATTCACTGTACTGAATTGCGTCTGCTAACAAAAGCGCTGCGTCCATTGCCGGATAAATTCCACGGCTTGGCTGATCAGGAGACTCGCTATCGCCAGCGTTATCTGGATCTAATCGCGAATGAAGAATCGCGCAAAACTTTCCAAATTCGCTCTCAAGTCTTATTGGCCCTGCGTAGCTTTATGGTCAGTAAAGGCTTTATGGAAGTGGAAACACCAATGATGCAGGTTATTCCTGGTGGTGCTTCGGCACGTCCATTTATTACTCACCACAATGCGCTGGATATTGATATGTATCTGCGTATTGCGCCGGAACTTTACCTGAAACGTCTGGTTGTTGGTGGTTTTGAGCGTGTGTTTGAAATTAACCGCAACTTCCGTAACGAAGGCGTATCTCCGCGCCATAACCCTGAGTTCACCATGATGGAACTCTACATGGCGTACGCGGATTACAAAGATCTGATCGTTCTGATAGAAGAGCTGTTCCGTACCCTGACGCAGAATATTTTAGGGAATACCCTGGTTAAATATGGCGAGCAGGAATTTGATTTCGGTAAACCATTTGCCCAAATGACCATGAAAGAGGCCATTTGTAAATATCGTCCTGAAACCAACATGGCTGATTTGGATGATATGGATAAAGCGGTGGCTATCGCTGAATCTCTTGGTATTGAAGTGGAAAAAGGTTGGGGCCTTGGCCGTGTTCAGTGTGAAATCTTTGAAGAAACGGCGGAAAGCCACCTGATTCAACCCACTTTTATCGTTGAATATCCGGCAGAAGTTTCTCCGCTAGCGCGTCGTAATGATACAAATCCGTTTATCACTGACCGTTTTGAATTCTTTATTGGTGGACGTGAGATTGGCAACGGCTTCTCGGAATTGAATGATGCCGAAGATCAAGCGGAACGTTTTGCTGAACAGGTTCGCCAGAAAGACGAAGGTGATGACGAAGCCATGTTCTACGATGAAGATTATATAACGGCTTTGGAACACGGTATGCCACCAACCGCCGGTTTGGGTATTGGTATTGACCGTATGATTATGTTGCTGACAAATAGCCATACCATTCGTGACGTCATTCTGTTCCCGGCAATGCGTCCACAGAAATAACAGCTTGAACTAAGTTTCAAATTCCAACTCCCCTGTAGCATAACTGCCAGGGGAGTTTTTATTTTCAACTGCCTTAAATATAGGCAACTTAAACAGATAATGGCTTGCTGATACCAACGAAGTCGCTATAATAATTTATGTTATCCCCAAGCGAGCGTAGTTCAATGGCAGAACGAGAGCTTCCCAAGCTCTATACGAGGGTTCGATTCCCTTCGCTCGCTCCAGTTCTGTATTATTTCTAGAAAATGCTGTCGCATTGAAAATATACCTTTTGATATGATGTAAATTAAATCAAAAGAATTTACGAATGATAATCAATATAAGTTAATAATTAGCGCATCGTTTAATATGAAAAGAATCCCGTTATTAAATCAACCTCGAATCAGCTAGGCGTGATGTATTTTGAATGCGAATACATCACCATAGAAAGCATTCTATGGTAAATGAATAATCAATAGAGACTATTTACCATGAAAGAAAAACATTGGTCAAAAATCCAATTTTTACATGAAGCTATAACTAATCAAAGTATTGTCATCAAAGGAACCCATAGCTATTATAGCGATTGCTGGAGTGGCGGTTTTGAAGAATCTGTCGTTCGCTATTTGTATGGTGATAAGATCAGTCTTCAATGGGAGTCTAAGTGGCCAATTGATAAATTGTATATTGGCGATTATGTTTGCATCGGCGCTGAAACTATCATTCTTATGGGTGGAAACAATACACACAGAGCAGATTGGTTCTGTTTATATCCATTCATGGAATATATCGAAGAGGCCTATGTAGGCAAAGGTGACACGCATATTCATGATGGCGTGTGGCTTGGTATGCGTTCAATGATTATGCCAGGTGTCACTATTGGAGAAGGTGCTATCGTTGCTGCTAATAGCGTCGTCACTAAAGATGTTGAGCCATATAGTGTTGTAGCTGGAACACCTGCGAAATTAATTAAATATCGCTTTGAGCCGCACATTATCAATGAGCTACTTGCGTTAGAAATATATGATTGGTCAGAAGAGAAATTTAATACTTTAAAACCTTATCTCTGTGCTTCGGATATTAAGGCATTAAAATCTGCTGTAAGATCATATTAAGAAAAACAGTTAATTAATTCCGTAAGATAATTAATTAGGATTGATTCGATTAATTAAGTGTATTTTTTAAAAATGTTCTATTACTGAATTATTTAACCGGAGTCCATTAATTATTAGATTAAATACCGTTTCGGCACTCAAGCCGCAAACGGTATTTATTTAATATTCCTTCAATATAAAAAAATATGTTACTATCCTCTTATGAAAAGAAAAAATACACCGACGCCACATGATGCTATTTTTAAAAATTTTTTAAGTCATATTGATACCGCCAGAGATTTTCTAGAGATACACTTACCTGCCACATTACGGGCAGTTTGTGATCTTGATACACTGCGACTGGAATCGGGATCATTTATTGAGGACAATCTGCGGGTACATTATTCCGACATCCTGTATTCATTAAAAACTACTCAGGGTGAGAGTTATGTGTATTGCGTGATTGAACACCAGAGTTCCCCGGATAAGATGATGGCATTCCGGCTGATGCGTTACAGTATTTCAGCGATGCAATGGCATCTGGAGCAGGGACATGAAAAATTGCCGCTGGTTATTCCGGTGTTGTTCTATCACGGGAAAACGCGGCCATATCCGTGGAGTACCAACTGGCTCGACTGCTTCGATGCTTCGGCTCTGGCGGAAGAGATCTATTCCAGCGCATTTCCGCTGGTAGGTGTGACGGTAATCCCGGATGATGAAATCTTGACGCACAAACGGGTCGCACTACTGGAAATAGTACAAAAACATATCCGGCAACGTGATATGGCGGAGTTACGTCAAGAGCTGACCATGTTGTTTGCGTATGATTATTATACATATGAGCAGCTAAAAAGCATGCTAAACTACATATTACTGGTGGGAGATACCGCCGATCCAGAAGGTTTTATCCGGCAACTGGCAGAACAGTTCCCGAAGTATGAGGAGGTACTGATGACAATAGCGCAGAAATTGAAACATAAAGGACTTCAAGAAGGACTTCAAAAATGCCAAGAAGCACATCAAGAAGGATTACAGAAAGGTGAAAAACGGGCGAGTCTGAAAATCGCGCGTGCGTTGATGGATAATGGTATCGATCATGAAACGATAATGAAAAGTACAGGGTTGAGCCAGAAAGAACTTGAACAAATACATCACTGATTCGTGCTGAGAGCCTGAATCGGTATTTAACGATTCGTGTTAAAAGAGGGGCTTGTCTGGCGACTGGCAGAACAGTCCCTGAAATATGAGGAGGTACTGATGACAATAGCGCAGAAACTAACGCAGAAAGCATACCAAGAAGGATATAGAGAAGGATACAGAAAAGGATTACAGATAGGTGGAAAACTGGCGCTTGTGAAAATCGTGTATGCAATGATAGACAATGGTATATACCCTATGGATTTCAAGATGCATCGCGGCGGCAAGGGAGCGAATCCCCGGGAGCATAGATAACTATGTGACCGGGGTGAGTGAGTGCAGCCAACAAAGAGGCAACTTGAAGGATGACAGGTATAGACCATGAAACGATAATTAAAATCATTGTGATGAGTCGGAGTAAGATTGAACAAATAGCCGATTAACTTATGCTGACACCTTATTGGCATGAAAATTCGTGTAATATAATAGGTGCACAAAACTTTACATATAAGCGGTATATTATTCGGATAAATTTGAAATCATACTTTTTCTGTCGGGTATTAAGATTTTTAATTGAAATAGTATTTGAATAATTAAAGAATATTCCTCAAATATAATATTCGAAACATCGTAATCCGATAAATTTTCTCTTGGAAGCGGCAACCGGATTGGTTGCCTATACCGTTTAATCTAAAAAAACAAATCTGGATTTATACCTTATGGATTTCAAGATGCATCGCGGCGGCAAGGGAGCGAATCCCCGGGAGCATAGATAACTATGTGACCGGGGTGAGTGAGTGCAGCCAACAAAGAGGCAACTTGAAGGATGACAGGTATATGCACCTATGAATTAGTCGTTCTCAGAATAGAAAATATTTCTGTTATTGGTAAATAAGCGAACGCTGAAACAGGTTGAGTTGAGGCATAATATGAAAATAGATTCAGTAGATATCTGATATTCTCTTGGCGCTTTTAATTAAAATTTCTTTGTAATCAGGCGTCTGTTTTTCCACATTGGAAAATATAGCTTGAAGCGTGGCATGGGTTATTTCTTTGCCGGCGAATTCTGGCATGCCGCTATTGAACGGTGGTTCTGGGCTATATTGCATTGCCAATTGGACTGCTTGTGCATATTCTTCACCTTTGATTTCAGCAAGCAATGTTAAACCGAAATCAATACCCGCGGTGACTCCACCCCCTGTGACTCGGTTTCTATCGATAACGACTCTTTTATTAACCGGTATTGCACCGAATTCGTTGAGATCGTCTATCATCGACCAATGAGTCGCTGCTTTATACCCTTTCAGCAAGCCTGCGGCTCCTAACAGGATCGATCCTGTACACACGCTTGTGACCCAAGACGCTTTATTTCCCACTTTATGTATCCAATCAAGCATGTCTAATTTGGTAAGCAAAGCATAAGGATTTCCTGTACCGGGAACACACAAAATATCCACTTTATCTAATTGCTCAAATGTAGTGCTCGGCGAAAATGATATATGTGCCAGCTCAGTACGCACCGGAAGTAAATCGCGCCAGACATATTCAATATTTAACCATCCTCCTACTTCAAGAACTGTCGCGGGACCAATCATATCAAGTGGCGTCATGCCTGGGAAAACGACAAAAGCGAGAGTGGGTTTTTCTCCAGACGATGCTTTCATTAACGAAGATAATGCCGCAGGATGTTCCTTAGATGTGTTTTTCATGGAGAAGTTTTCCTTATCGAGATTGAAAAGAGAACTGACATTCATATGCCGCTATTTTTAGCGAGCGCTGAATATTTGTATTCCGGTAGCAAATTGATGGAACAACTGTAACCGTAAACTAATTGGCGTATATGCCAATATTGCGACGATTTACGCCAAGTGCCATAATTGCCTTATGGACATTAAGACTCTCTATTTTCTGATCTTCCCCAACGTAAATCTGCTGGACCTTTCAGGGCCATTGCAGGTCTTTACCACAGCTAATGAGCTAGCAGAGAAGTCTGGTCAAAAACGGCTTTATGCCATAAAAGTCGTGGCTTGTGATCCCGGACAGGTAATGACACAGGCTGGAATAACTGTGCAGGCAGAACCTTTACCTAAGTTGGATTCTCCCGCCGATACTCTGATTGTTGCAGGGGGCATTGGCGTTGAGTCAGCGGCGAATCATCCGCCATTGCGTAATTGGTTAAAGGGACATGCATCGCTGGCTAGGCGTATTGTGTCTGTATGTAGCGGGGCATTCATTCTGGCTGCTTGCGGGTTGCTTGATGGCCGCAGAGTCGTTACGCACTGGAATAGCTGTGCCGAACTGGCCCGGCGTTACAGTAAGTTGCGGGTAGAATGTGATCCTATCTTTATTCAGGATGGCCCGGTGTGGACTTCTGCTGGTGTCACCGCAGGAATCGATTTGGCTCTATCATTGCTGGAGGAAGATTTCGGTCATAAACTGGCACTGGATGTTGCGCGGGATCTCGTTATGTTTCTCAAACGTCCTGGTGGACAGGAACAGTTTAGTGCTTCACTGGCATTACAAAGCAGTACGAGTAAATTTGCAGATCTGCACGCTTGGATGATTAACAATTTGGCGGGAGACCTTTCAGTGGCAGCTTTGGCCGCTCGTACCAATATGAGTGAACGTAGCTTCGTGCGCCACTATGGCCAACATGCAGGGATTACGCCAGCCAAAGCGGTGGAGCGATTCCGCCTAGAAGCGGCGCGTCATCTTTTGGTTGAATCCACGCTATCGCTCAAGTGCATAGCCTCCCGTTGCGGTTTCGGCTGTGAAGATACTTTACGCCGCAGTTTCTTCCGGGCGTTCAGTAGCACTCCACAGGACTACCGTAAGCATTTCAAGGCAACATTTTAGCTATTTATTCCCTGCCATCTCCTTCTTCAATCGTCGCCACAACGTAGTACGGCTAATCCCCAGATATTCCGCGGTTGCATGGTGATTGCCAGAAAATCGTTTCAAGGTTTCATGAGCTGAAAGTGGTGCAACAAGTGAAGATTGTTGAGTTAAAGAGGGAAAAGACTTCATACTTTGTTCTGCCAGCTTGAGTGTGGATTGGCGCTCCGGTGAAAGCGCCAATATCAATTCTGGTGTTAAGGTATGCTCAGGATGGGCACTAAGGTATAACGTGAGCCGCTCCATAAGATTACGTAGTTCTCGGACATTACCGGGCCAATGATAGGCTTGCAATGCCTCCTGACAAGCAGCGAGCTCTCGCACTCTTGATTGTGATACCGGCAAATTTAATGCGGCAAATGCTCGTCGCAGATATTCCAGCGCCAATATACCAATATCATGACCTCTTTCCCTGAGGGCCGGAATGTTGATGCGCAATACACTTAGGCGATAGAACAGATCTGTGCGAAAACGCCCTTCTTGAACCCAGGTATCCAAATCGCAATGTGTGGCGCAGATGATCCGAACATCAACGGCAATAGGGCGGTGTCCTCCTACTCTGACAACGGATTTTTCTTCCAGTACCCGCAATAGCCGTGTTTGAAGAGGCAGTGGCATTTCACCAATTTCATCCAAAAATAGCGTGCCTCGATGCGCAACCTCAAAAAGACCTGCACGACCTCCCCGCCGAGATCCGGTGAAAGCGCCTTCTTCATAACCAAACAATTCAGCTTCCAGTAAGGATTTAGCAATGGCGCCACAGTTAACGGCGACAAACGGCCGTTGATGTTTACCTGTAATCTGACCATACCGCAGGGCATATTCATGGTGAATGGCTTGTGCCACCAGCTCCTTCCCTGTACCACTTTCCCCCTGTATTAGCACTGTGGCAGGCGAGCGGGCGTATAGCATAATAGTGTTGCGCACATGTTCCATTACCGCTGAATCTCCCCGGATATCATTGAGAGTATGGCGGGTACGTAAACTATTCTCGGTTGGATAGGCAGAAATTGAAGCTTGGCTGAGCTTGGTCATTCTGGCAATATCCAGTGCGTCATGGAATGCCTGTCGAATAGAATCAGCAGAGTAGACAAAAACACCCACCAATTCAGCTTCATAGGAGAGGTCGGTAATTAGCCCGGCACCGACAATCACTTTAATGCCAATGGCTTTTAGTGCATTGACTTGGGCCCGTGCATCTTCTTCCGTTACGTAACTGCGTTGTTCAATACGCAAGTTGAACCGTTGCTGAAATTCTTCTAGCGCGGGTAATGTATTCTGATAGGTGATAACACCAATACGGGAGCTGATTTGTCGTGCACGGGCCAATGCCTGCATAAAATCAAAACCGCTGGCCTTAGCAATGATGACTGGTACTGACAAACGGCTTTTAAGATAGGCGCCATTAGAGCCGGCACAGAGCACGGCATCACAACATTCAGTTGTTAACCGCTGACGAATATGCTGAACCGCATTTTCAAACCCAAGTTGGATAGGCGTGATATTGGCCTGATGATCGAACTCTGGTGTGATATCACGAAAGAGATCAAAAAGACGGGAAACAGAGACTGTCCAAATGACTGGTTTATCACGGTTATCACGTTCTGCTGATGGTGCTTCTGCCATGCGATTCCTCATCTGTGTGCTGTTTTCGTTTTTCTTAGCTGAACTTTATTCGCTTTTCCCATCACAATAATTCAATGTTTCACAATTGTTTCATTCATGTTTCATAAAACGTAATTGATTCATTATGGAACAGATGAGTTTTTCTATCAATGGTACTTTCCTACAAAATAATAAATATTTTTATTGCTATTTTTTAAATTAAAAACAAAGTGTTAACTTTTTATTGTATTTGTTTTTTAAAACTATCAGCTATTTTTTACTTTATTGGTACGTATATTGCTATATAACAAATGTGTTTCATTATAATAACAATGAGGTCTTATATGACTCTTTCCTCTGCCGGTTTGGCATTTCGTCAGGCTATAGAAGCTGAATCCCCGCTACAGGTTGTCGGTACCATTAATGCGAATCATGCGTTGCTGGCAAAACGGGCGGGCTATAAAGCTATCTATCTTTCTGGTGGCGGTGTATCGGCGGGTTCGTTGGGTATGCCTGATCTGGGAATTTCAACGCTGGATGATGTGTTAACAGATATTCGTCGTATTACGGACGTATGCGATTTGCCATTGTTGGTGGATGCTGATATCGGTTTTGGTTCTTCTGCCTTTAATGTGGCTCGCACAGTGCGTTCCATGATTAAAGCGGGGGCGGCGGGGCTGCATATTGAAGATCAGGTCGGTGCGAAGCGTTGCGGTCATCGTCCGAATAAAGAGATTGTATCCAAAGAGGAAATGGTTGATCGCATCAAGGCCGCTGTCGATGCCCGTACTGATAAAAATTTCGTCATTATGGCTCGCACTGATGCTTTGGCTGTTGAAGGATTAGCAGCGGCGCTTGATCGGGCAAAAGCCTATATCGAAGCCGGGGCGGACATGCTGTTTCCTGAGGCGATCACTGAATTACATATGTATAAAGCATTTGCGTCAACAACCAGGGTTCCTGTATTAGCCAATATAACTGAATTTGGTGCGACTCCACTTTTCACGACTGAAGAGTTGAAAAGTGTGGATGTCTCTATTGCGCTTTATCCACTTTCTGCTTTCCGTGCAATGAATAAGGCAGCCGAGCAGGTTTACACCACACTCCGCCGAGAAGGGACACAGAAGAGTGTGATCAGCATGATGCAGACTCGCAACGAGTTATATGAAAGCATCAATTACTACGATTTTGAACAAAAACTGGATCTGCTTTTCTCCCAGAAAAAATCTCAATGACGGACATCCCCACCTAATTTCGTCGTTTTATATGGCATAAAAACAGTAGAGGTGATACCCATGAGCGAACAGAACACGATGACTGAGTTAACCACTTTAAAGCCTAAAAAATCGGTAGCCCTTTCTGGCGTCAGTGCGGGTAACACGGCACTTTGTACCGTTGGAAAAACCGGTAATGATCTGCACTACCGTGGTTACGATATTCTTGATCTTGCAACCCAGTGTGAATTTGAAGAAGTTGCGTACCTACTGATCCACGAAAAGTTGCCCTCCCGTGCTGAATTGGCTGCCTATAAAACGAAATTAACCGCACTGCGAGGTCTGCCGGGTAGCGTAAAGGCTGCACTGGAAACATTACCCGCGGCCGCCCATCCGATGGATGTTATGCGTACCGGCGTCTCCGTTCTGGGTTGTACATTGCCTGAGAAAGATGATCACAACCTCGCGGGAGCGCGTGATATTGCTGACAGATTACTGGCCTCTCTCAGCTCCATGTTGCTCTATTGGTATCACTATAGCCACAATGGACGCCGCATTGAGGTGGAAACTGATGATGTGTCGATAGGCGGGCATTTTCTGCACCTCCTGCATGGTAAAAAACCCGGTGAATCGTGGGAAAAAACCATGCATACCTCGCTAATCCTTTATGCGGAACACGAATTTAATGCCTCGACATTTACCAGCCGGGTTATTGCAGGAACTGGCACAGATATTTACTCCGCCATCATCGGGGCGATTGGTGCACTGAGAGGGCCAAAACACGGTGGAGCAAATGAAGTCTCTTTTGAAATTCAACAGCGCTATGAAAATCCTGATGAAGCAGAGAGTGATATTCTAGCGCGCTTGGCGAGAAAAGAGGTCATTATTGGCTTTGGTCATCCGGTTTACACTATTTCTGATCCCCGTCACAAAGTGATTAAAGATGTGGCTCTGCAACTTTCTAAAGAGGCAGGAACCACCAAAATGTTTGATATCGCGGATCGACTAGAAGCGGTGATGTGGGCCAATAAAAAAATGTTCCCAAATCTTGATTGGTTCTCAGCGGTTTCCTATCACATGATGGGCGTGCCAACGGCGATGTTTACACCGTTGTTTGTAATTGCCCGCACCGCAGGATGGGCTGCTCACATCATTGAACAACGTATTGATAACAAAATTATTCGTCCTTCAGCCAACTATACCGGGCCAGAAAATCGAGTATTTACGCCAATAGGTAAACGTGGGTAACGCTATTTTTGATGCAGAGATTCCTGCATGGGTGTTTTTTTAACAAGGAATTATTATGTCTACCTCTGTTGCAAGCAATCATCCTGAATATGATCAGGTCATTGTGGATATTGTGGATTATGTCATGGAATACGCCATCACATCATCCGTTGCCTATGAAACGGCTTATTACTGCTTTCTGGATACGCTGGGTTGTGGGTTAGAGGCACTGGAATACCCGGCCTGTAAGAAATTACTAGGGCCGGTTGTGCCGGGGACAGTGGTACCCAATGGCGTGCGGGTACCGGGAACCCAGTTTCAACTCGATCCCGTACAGGCGGCATTTAACATTGGTACGATGATCCGGTGGTTGGATTTCAATGACACATGGCTTGCTGCTGAATGGGGGCATCCATCCGATAACCTCGGTGGCATCTTGGCAGTGGCTGACTGGCTATCAAGAAATGCCGTTGCTGGTGGGAAAAAGCCGCTCACGATCAAAGATGTTTTGACGGGTATGGTTAAAGCACATGAAATACAGGGATGTCTTGCACTGGAGAATGCATTCAATAAAGTCGGTTTAGATCACGTCGTGCTGGTAAAAGTGGCTTCGACCGCTGTTGTTGCTGAAATGTTGGGGTTGAATCGAGAAGAGATCCTGAGTGCGGTATCATTGGCTTGGGTTGATGGTCAATCGCTGCGAACTTACCGCCATGCTCCCAATACCGGCTCACGTAAATCTTGGGCTGCCGGTGATGCAACATCCCGCGCGGTTCGCTTGGCCCTGATGGCGCAAAAGGGTGAAATGGGATATCCCTCGGTATTAACCGCAAAAACGTGGGGATTCTATGATGTCTTATTCAATGGTCAGCCTTTCAAATTCCAGCGTGCCTATGGCTCTTATGTGATGGAAAACGTGCTGTTCAAGATCGCTTTCCCGGCGGAATTTCATGCGCAAACTGCGGTGGAAGCGGCAATGAGCCTGCATCAACAACTGAAAGACGCCGATAAAACTATCAATGATATTACAAAAATCACTATTCGTACCCATGAAGCTTGTATACGGATTATCGATAAGCAAGGCCCGTTAAACAATCCTGCGGACAGAGACCACTGTATTCAGTACATGGTTGCGATTCCTTTGATCTTTGGTCATCTTACTGCGGCGGATTATGAAGATAGCGTTGCGGCAGATCCTCGCATTGATGCACTGCGGGAAAAAGTAGTGTGTGTTGAAGATCTTGATTTTACCCATGATTATCATGATCCGGAAAAACGCTCTATTGCTAACGCATTAACTGTTACGTTTACAGATGGCAGCCAGCTCGATGAAGTTAAAGTTGAATTCCCCATCGGCCATGCTCGTCGCCGTAAGGAAGGCATTCCATTATTGCTGAAAAAATTTAGAACCAACCTGGCACGTCAGTTCCCTGAAACGCAACAGAGGAGAATCCTGTCTGTTTCCCTTGACCGTTCGTTGCTAGAAAACATGCCGGTAAACGAATACCTCGACTTATACGTTATCTGAATTTCCAATACTATCGGCGGTCGCTCTCCCAAAGTGCCGCTCTATCATCTACGGCAGCACATAGGAGAGATTATGTCATTCAACGCTTTTTATCAGCAGTCCATTGATGATCCCAACGCTTTCTGGGCTGAGCAGGCGCAACGTATTTTCTGGCAACATCCTTTTGAGCAAGTGCTGGATTATAGCAATCCTCCTTTTGCTGGTTGGTTTTGCGGGGGAAAAACCAACCTATGCTACAACGCGTTGGATCGCTGGCTGGAAAGCCAGCCTGATGCTAAGGCGCTCATCACCATCTCAACAGAAACTCATAGTGAGAAAGTATTTACTTTCAGGGAATTACATCAGGAAGTGAATCGAGCGGCTGCCATGATGCTCTCTCTGGGCGTTAAAAAAGGCGACAGAGTTTTGGTTTATATGCCGATGATTGCCGAAGCGTTGTTTGTTTTGCTCGCTTGTGCCCGTATTGGTGCCGTTCACTCTGTTGTCTTTGGTGGTTTTGCTTCCCAGAGCCTTGCCACACGGTTGGATAATGCTGAACCGGTGTTGGTGGTGTCTGCTGATGGGGGAGCGCGTGGTGGAAAAATTATTCCTTACAAACCATTGTTAGATGAAGCCATCGAACTGGCGAACCACAAACCCCGCCATGTACTGATGGTTAATCGTGGACTGGCAGAAATGGTTTGGGTACCGGGGAGAGATATCGATTTCGCGACATTGCGGCAGGAGTACTTTGATGCTGACATTCCCGTAACCTGGCTTGAATCAAATGAAACCTCCTGTGTACTCTATACTTCCGGTACGACGGGCACGCCAAAGGGAGTGCAGCGTGATGTTGGCGGTTATGCTGTCGCACTGGCAACATCTATGGATATCATTTTTGGTGGTAAAGCGGGTGAGGTATTTTTTAGCACCTCAGATATTGGTTGGATCGTCGGGCATTCTTATATTGTCTATGCTCCTTTAATTGCAGGAATGGCGACGATTATGTATGAGGGGGTGCCGATACGGCCAGATGCGGGTATTTGGTGGAAAATAGTAGAAAAATATCAAGTAACACGGATGTTTTCAGCACCTACAGCTATTCGTGTACTGAAAAAATATTCGGTTGAATGTATTGGTAAATACGATATTTCATCACTTAAGTCATTGTATTTGGCGGGAGAGCCGCTTGATGAACATACCGCCCGCTGGATTGCCGAGGCTATCAACGTCCCTGTCATTGATAATTACTGGCAGACCGAGACTGGTTGGCCAATTATGGCTATCGCCCGTACGCTGGATGACAGGCCGAGTCGATTTGGCAGTACTGGCTTCCCGATGTATGGCTTTCATGTCAAGCTCATCAATGAACTGACTGGCGAGGCGTGTGGTAATAACGAAAAAGGTATGCTCGTTATTGAAGGACCTTTACCACCGGGTTGTATTCAAACTATCTATGGTGATGATACCCGTTTTATCAATACTTATTGGCGTCATTTCGATCATTCAGTTTATTCCACATTTGATTGGGGTATCCGTGATAGTGACGGCTATTATTTTATTTTGGGGCGTTCGGATGATGTGATTAATGTGGCCGGGCATCGTCTGGGAACGCGGGAGATAGAAGAGTGTATCGCCAGCCATGAAGATGTTGCCGAAGTGGCTGTGATTGGCATTAAGGATGCCATCAAAGGGCAAGTCGCGGTTGCTTTTGTTGTCCTCAAGGATGGGCGGGAGATCCAGAATGCCGAGCATTTTGCTATTTTGGAAAAGGTTTTGATGGATTTGGTAAATAAACAAATTGGTAGCGTAGGCCGTCCGGCACGAGTCTATTTTGTCTCTCAGCTTCCCAAAACACGTTCAGGAAAAATGTTGCGTCGAACCATGCAGGCAATATGTGAAGGGCGTGAACCCGGTGATCTTGCCCTAATTGAAAATCCTACTGCACTGGATGTCATTCGAGAAGCTGTTTCAGTAAATAGCTTGTCATGATATTGCGGCACTTTTATTTTTCCTTGTTGATTTTCTAAAGAGGAAAGTGGCATTTGAATATCTGAATGATTTCGTTTGTTGAGCACAACTATAACTCTTGTAATTAACTCCGAGGGTTTCTTTCTAATATATTCGTTTTTTTTGATTAGTGTTTGGCTTTTATTAGTGTTTTGTTTGTGTTAATGTTCAGCCTATGTTAATGTTCCCTTTGTACTTTAAATATAAAAAATTATTTCAAGATGTGTTTTACTTTTGCCTTCGCATAAGTTGGCTGGCTATTATTTTTCAACATATGTCGAAGTAGAGAATTAAATGGCACAAAGCTAATTGGCTATAATTTGAATGGGGTTATAACCGCAGTAGATTTAAAAATGGCATTGTGGAATAAAAAAGATATTAGAAATATGCGGAGTTCTATGTTTACAAAACCATTATGTGAATACAAGTCTATCCATACCTATTATAAAAGGCAACAATTACAGATAGCAGAAATGGCTATTTTTTAGAAAATATAGATTAGGGAATAAAATAGTGATATACCCTATGGATTTCAAGATGCATCGCGACGGCAAGGGAGTGAATCCCCGGGAGCATAGATAACTATGTGACCGGGGTGAGCGAGTGCAGCCAACAAAGAGGCAGCTTGAAAGATGACGGATATATGATGAAATGCGCTTCAAACCTGTATTTATCGGTAGAGGATTTAGGGCTGTATGTATGGTCGAAAAATAGGAAAATACCCGATTACTTTGATAGGTTTTAAGCTAAAGATTATAATGAGAAAGTTACAACAGAAATAACTTTTTTAGTTATTATTTTATGATTGTCTCAATATAAACAGATTACTCCGACTTAAATCAATTTGGCTTTTATCTGAATTACTGTGGAGTTATTATGGAAATAGAAGAAATATTTAATAATTATGAGTCTAAAGCTCGTTCATATTGCCGTAGATTTCCCGTAGTATTTAGAAGTGGTATAGGTTCTACCTTAATCGATATAGATGGTAACAGTTACATTGATTTTTTATGTGGCGCTGGCGCGCTGAACTATGGACATAATAATACAATCATAAAACAACAAATTTTTAAGTATATTCAAGATGATGGTATTATTATGGGGCTTGATTTGTACTCGGAAGCAAAAATGGAGTTTATATCGACATTTGTTGATAAAATTTTGCAACCAAGACAGCTTGAATATCGTTTACAATTTACCAGCCCTACGGGTACGAGCGTCATTGAATCTGCGGTAAAATTAGCAAGAAAGTATACAAAAAGAGAAAATATTGTTTGTTTTACCAACGCCTTTCACGGTATGACAGGGGTGTCGCTCAGTTTAACAGGTAGTCAACATCATCGCCAACCTGGGTTATATTCTCAGATTACGCGCTTACCATTTGATGGTTATATCGATGGAGAATTTAATTATATAGGATATTTTAGAAAGCTACTTACCGATTCCAGTTCAGGGGTTGATCTTCCCGCAGCGGTAATTCTTGAGACTGTACAGGGAGAAGGCGGATTAAATGTTGCTTCTGTTGAATGGTTGAGAGCGTTGAGAGAATTGACCGAAGAGTTCAACATTCTACTAATCGTTGATGACATTCAATCTGGTTGTGGTCGTACCGGAACATTCTTTAGTTTTGAGCGCGCAAATATTAAACCTGATCTCGTTTGTCTTTCCAAATCTATTGGTGGTATTGGGCTGCCTATGTCTTTACTGCTTATTTCTCCTGATATCGATGTGTGGAAACCGGCAGAAGACAACGGCACATTTCGAGGTAATAACTTAGCATTTGTTGCTTCAAAAGCAATGTTAAATGAATATTGGGGCGACAGCTCTTTTCAGAAAATAATTCAGTATAAGGCTGAATTAATCCGAACGCACTTGAACGCTTTAGCTAAAGAGTATCATGAACTTGTACTGCGAGTTAAAGGGATTGGATTCATGCAAGGTATAGAAATGATTGATTCCTCATTAACACAGTATTTGGTGAAGCATTGTTTTGAAAATGGTTTGATTGTGGAGTTGTGCGGCCCCAATGATGAAGTGTTGAAATTGATGCCTGCTTTGACTATTGATGAAGAGACACTTGTAAAAGGATTGAAGATTATAGAACAGGCTTTCGCCAGTTTAAAAGCGAGGAACAGTGATAACGTCGAAAGTAAAGTTCAAAGGTTACCGGTTAGCAGCAATTATTAGCTAGGAGTGTAGAATTATGAGCCGTGTAGTAGAACTTACTAAGTTTAATCAGCTTGAATTTCATCAGACACTTGCTCGGGGATACGTAATTGTTTACCGAGGATTATTGCAAGACTGGCCTGCGATAAGACAATGGGATGCTAAATACTTTCAAGATAAATGTCCTCAAATTGACATTGTGATCAAATTTTTTGATGCAAATGGCGTGCGTTCTGAGCAAACCAAAATGTATCGTTATTTAGAAATTCTGAATGCATATAAAAAAGGGGAGATGGGTAACGATATTCCCTATTGTCATGACATTCCTATCTTTTTACAAGCTCAGCAGTTACTTGATGATGTTGGTGATTTTCCTCTAACTATTTTGCCAAAGCTTTATCGAAATGAATGGTGGAAATTTGTTCAATTTTTTATGTCTCCAGCCGGCGCTATAACGCCACTGCATTTTGATACTTTAAGAACGAACAATCTATTTTTTCAGATAAAGGGAAGTAAAAGATTCTCTTTTATTCCTTGGGAAGAAAGAGATGCTTGTTCTCGTCGAGGGTGGCGCTGGTTTGAGTATAATCCTGAAATTCAGCATGTGGGTGAGATAAACAAATCCACGATTGAGGTGCATCAAGGCGATATATTAATCATGCCAGCGGGTATGCTTCATCATGTAAGAACGTTGACTGATAGCATTTCTTTTAATATCGATTTTCATACTCGATCTTCGGCCTTTGTCAGTTTTAAGAGCATTAAAGAAAAAATGCCGAGTGAAAATTTGTATTACAATTGGCTAAGTTTATGTGGACTTTTGGGATTAATGAAGCGCGAAAATTTTTTCGAGAAGTACCGCCCGTATCTTAATTATATTTCTTAGAAAGCGAGTAGGTTAATTATGAAAGTATCTTTGATTGATGTCGATAAAGACAACTATGAGGATGTAATGTCTCTTGAAGTTGAACCTGGACAGGAAGTTTTCGTCGCACCAAATTCAGAGTCAATTGTCGAATCACATTTTAATGAATATTGCAGAGCAAGAGTGATCTGCTACGACGAAGAGGTGGTGGGTTTTGCAATGTATGAGCGCTGCGTTAATGAAGGCAAACCCAACGAATATAATCTGTATCGAATGATGATTGATAAGTCTTACCAAAACCAAGGTATTGGAGGAGCGGCGATGCAGTTATTACTGGATGAAATGAAACAGCAGCCTGATTGTCACAGGATTACTGTCTGTTATGACGAAACTAGCGAACGCCATAAATCATTTTATCAACGTTTTGGTTTTGTGGAAGTGGGCTATTATGATGAATATGAGGAAATGCTGGCTGAAATTATTGTTAGGAGATGACTTTAATGAGCTTGTAAATAATAAAAACTAAAAATGACATCTTTCAAAGGGATTATAGTATGTTTCTAGATAAAGTTGAACAGCTTGTTATTCCACTAAATCAACAGCAAAAGGAAATTTATCTTGATCATATAAATAGAGAGGATACCGCAGCGTTCAATATAGGTGGTTATGTTGAGATTAAACAATCTATTAATATAAAGAATCTCGAATGCGCCATAAAATACACTATCCAAGAACACGCTGTACTTCGATGCTCAATAGTTGATAAGTACTCAATGCCGCATCATGTTGATTCGGATGCGCTAAAAGGTACAGTTGAGTTTGCTCATATTGTTCAAGACCATCACTTTGAACTGTCTCATTTAGATCTTTCGGGTGAAGAAGAGGCGGAATCTAAAGCTTTGGCTATTGTTGAACGGATATTCTCTGAGCCATTTAGATTAGCACAGGATGTGCTTTATCGAGTCGGCTTAATTCAGTTGGCTGCAAATCGTTTCTGGCTATACTTTATTTCTCACCACATCATCATTGATGGTGTCGGTTATGCTAACTGGTTTCGAAGTATTTTCGACGCCTACCAGCAATTGGAACTGGGAAATACGCCTAAAGAAAACACGGGAGTACGGTTTCTCGATCTTGCTGCACAACCGTTACCGGAGAATTATAATCAGCAACTCGCCAAAGCAGCTAAATACTGGAAAGAGTTACTCCACCACTTGCCGGATGTGCCTTTCCAATGTAGGAAAGAAGGCTTTGGAACTGCTGATTCAAGAAAAAATAGCAGGCTTGTACACTTTATCAAACCTGATAGATATCAGTCATTTTTAACCAAGGCGAGTCAGTGCAATTTACCCATATCGCCACTTTTTATTACAGCTATTGCTTCTCTAGTAAACCGTATCAACCAAAGTGATGGGGTCCTTATCGGGACGCCTTTACATAATCGTACTACATCAGCTCAACGCAATATGGTTGGTTCGTTTATATCGATGCTACCGGTGATGTGCGTGCAAAATGAGCAGATATCGGTGGCTGAATCAGTGGCAATGACAGCACGTACTATAAAAAGTGGCTATCGTTATCGCTCTTATCCTTCGAGTGCCTTATATAAGGATTTGTCTTTACGTGCTCAAGGTCGTGAACGTCTTTTTGATATTGTTTTTAACTATCAACAGATTGATTTTGATTTCAGTGCTAGTGGCTTGGATACGGAGACTCATTACCTTAGCCATGGACGTGAAGATATTCCTCTCACCGTTATATTATGTGATTACGGTGACAAGCAAAGCACTCAGCTTCAACTAGATTATCGTCATGATTATTTCTCGTCACATCAGGCTGAACATTTATTGCAAAGCATTATGACTTTGGTTGAACAAATGGTTGCACAGCCTGAAGCGTTATTAACTTCACTTGATCTGGTGAGTAAAGGCGTTGAACAGGCGTTATGGCATCTTAGTCAATCGGCTGTGCCAGGAGAAAAACCTGTCTGTCCGACCATCACATTAGTGCATGAGCAAATTGAGCAATATGCAAAACGGCATCCTGATGCCATTGCTATCGTGGATGGCGAACGACAAATGTCTTACGCCGCATTGAACAGTAAAGCCAATCAGTTAGCTAACTATTTAATTGAGCAGGGGGTTCGGCCTGATAGCCGTGTTGCTATTTGCTTGCCGCGTTCGAGCGAGATGGTCGTGGCGATGTTGGCGACGCTGAAAGCCGGAGCTGCTTATGTACCTATGGACCCTGATTATCCCGATGGTCGTTTGCAGTTTATGCTGACCGATGCTGAACCTGTTGTTTGCATAACCGTGTCTTCCATTGCGTATCGATTCGCAGCATGCGAGATCACAACACTATTGCTGGATGATGCTCAGCTTAATGAACATTTGGCTTTGCGTTCTGTGGCAAACATATCCGCAAGCAATATTGGCTTACAGTTGGAACATCTGGCTTATGTGATTTATACCTCCGGCACAACGGGGCAGCCCAAAGGGGTGATGGTTGAACATAAACAGTTGAATCATTTTGTTGCACACATTACAGAGTTTTATAGACTGACTGAACATGATAAGTTTTTGCAGTTTTCTTCGGTTAGCTTCGATATTTCCGTGGAAGAATGTTTCGGCTCCTTATGCAACGGCGGCACTCTGGTGTTACGAGCCGATGATATTCATTACGATTTTGATGCATTTTGGGCATTTTGCCGACACCATGAAATTTCGGTGACCAGTTTACCTACCGCTTTTTGGCATCAACTGGTGAATTACAGTCGTCAACCTATTGATTCTTCACTACGTTTAGTGATCTTAGGCGGCGAAATGGTTAAATCCGTTAGTGCTCGCGAATGGTTCGAGCGTGGTCCTGCTATCGAACTTATCAACACATACGGCCCGACCGAAACAACCGTAACCGCGTCTGCTTACTGCATGACATCCTTGGCTGATGTCACGGCGATGATTCCCATTGGTAAAGCTAATTATGGCACCCAGCTTTATATATTAGATACGAATTTAAAAAGTGTCCCCTCAGGGTTTCAGGGGGAATTATATATTGGTGGAACAGGTGTAACACGTGGCTATCTTAATCGTGAACAAGATAGCGAGAAGTACTTTGTGGCTAATCCTTTTGGTTCGGGGCGACTTTACCGTACAGGAGATATCGTACGTCAGTTACCCGACGGTAATTTAGAGTTTATTGGGCGCAATGATAACCAAGTAAAAATAAACGGTTTTCGTATTGAGCCGGAAGAAATCAGCAATCAATTAATGGATTATCCCGGCATTCATGAAGCGGTTGTCTATCCTCGACAGCTTGGCTCTGATGATCGACTGCAATTAATTGCTTACGTTGTTGCTGAAGGAACCATCAATATTAATGCCATTCGTCTGGCGATGAAGAACAAACTGGCTGATTACATGTTGCCTGTTGCCGTTGTGCAGTTAGAAAAATTACCCCTGACACAAAACGGCAAATTAGACTTTAAGCAATTACCACTACCACAAAAACAAGATTATAGTCAGCAGGGATTTGTTGCCCCTGAAGGCGAAGCTGAGCGGGTATTAGCACAACTGTGGCAGTCGCTATTAGCTTTAAATAAAGTCAGTCGCCATGACAACTTTTTTGCCCTGGGTGGTCACTCTTTATTAATTATGTCAATGCGAGCAGAGTTGGCTCAACGTGGTTATGAACTGCCTATGCGCGCGATTTACCGAACTAATACGCTGGCAGAACTGGCATTACATTTATCTTGTGTCCGTAAGGATGAGGAAACGTTAACCCACCAAGAGGTGGCGGTTAACAAGCTTGCGGAGCATGTTGAACATATCACGCCTGATATGTTGGATATGGTGATTTTGAATGAAAAAGAGATCGCGGTTATTTGCCAACAAGTTGAGGGCGGTGCCAGTAACATACAAGATATTTACCCATTATCACCGTTGCAGGAAGGCATTTTCTTTCACCATCGAATGAATGAACAGCATGATACTTATATCATTCCCATTCTGATAAAGTTTACTAATGAGCAAAAGCTGACAGCATTTCTACATACGCTTGATAAGATAGTGGCGCGTCATGATATTTTCCGCACCTCTATTCATTGGCATGATTTAACCACGCCAGTTCAGGTTGTTCATCGAACCGCTGCTGTTCCTTTACAATGGCAAGCTGTTGCTCCAGGTTTCTCGGCATTGGGAACGTTGGCGGAATTATCTGCTATTGAACACCACCATATGAAGCTGGATCGTGCGCCTATGATGCAAGCGATTGCGGCCAAAGATACGAAGACCGACGCGTGTTTTCTACTATTAAAGCAACATCATTTATTAAGTGATCATATTTCTGTCTTATTGCAAATTGCAGAAATGCACGCTTTGCTTGAAGATCCAAATGTATTATTGCCTACCCCGGTTCAATATCGTGAGTTTGTTGCTTATTCGTTAAGCGCTAATCAATCCAATAGCGGTGTTGATTACTTTAAAGCTAAACTGTCTGATGTTGCTGAAACCACCGCGCCTTTCGGGTTATTAGATGTTTATAACGACGGATTGAAAATAGAGACTGTCAGAGAATTGGTCGGTCCGCGTTTAGCGCAACAGATTATTGGCCTGTCTATTCAACACTGCATCAGCGCTGCGAATATTTTTTATTTGTCTTGGGCGTTGGTGGTTGCCAAATGCAGCGGTAAATCCGATGTTGTTTTTGGTTCCATGATGTCAGGACGACAACAAGCTATTCGTGGTAGTGATCGTATTCTGGGCATGTTGATCAATTTGTTGCCTATACGCATCAATTTGGCGGATTTGTCGGTAAGCGAAGCATTAAAGCAGATTCATGATGAGCTCATTGAATTAGCTGACTATGAGCATTTTCCGCTTTCCGAGGCGTTGCGTTACAGCGCTTTGCCCGGTGGCACGCCCTTGTTTACCAGTTTGTTGAATTTCAGTCATAAAAGCGAATTAGCTGTTGCCAACCAAAGTCATCATTTTGAAATGATAGACACTAAAGAGTACACCAACTATCCATTAGAAATGGGCGTTGAGCAACTCGATGATGATTTCATAATCCAAGTTCATGTTGAGTCACAAGTCGGGGCGAATAATGTTCTGATGTATATAAGAACAGCATTGGAAGCGATTATTCATGCACTTGGTCAAGCTCCGCAAACACCATTGTTGACATTATCCATAACGCCTATTCGCGAACAGCAGCGGATTATTAATGAATTTAATAGTCCTGTCGTTGCTTATGATAAAACAGTGGCGATTCATCAACGCTTTGAACATCAGGTAGTAAAAACACCGGCGGCCATTGCTGCAGTATGTAATACAAATCGCATCACTTATGCTGAACTTAATCGGCGCGCTAATCAGCTAGCTCACTACTTGATAGCACAAGGCGTGGTACGCAATCATATTGTTGCTATCTATGCCGAACGTTCCATTGAGTTTGTCATTGCCATGCTTGGCATTATGAAAGCCGGCGCTGCTTACGTTCCTTTGGACCCCACTAATCCTCCTGAGCGTTTGTCGTATATGTTGGCTGACTCTGGGGTTAATGTGGTTTTAACGCAAAGCCATCTGAATGGGTTAACCTTCAATGGTCAGAAACGTTTTCGGTTGGATGTGGACTGGCCCTCATTGGATCATTACCCAAATACTCACCCGGAGGTTGAGTGTTATCCTGATGATCTGGCTTATATGATTTATACTTCCGGTTCTACTGGCAAACCTAAAGGTGCGTTGGTGCACCATGCCGGGGCTTTGAATCATATTGATGCCGAATTTGATGTTCTCGGTTTTATGGGGAGTGATAACCAACTGTTATCACGTAACTTTCTACAAAGTGCGGCGGCTTCTTCCGATGTATCCGTGTGGCAATTTCTGGCACCTTTGTTAAGTGGGGGCAAAACAGTCATTCTGCCTGATGCGATGGATTTGCCTGAATATGTTCGTGTGTTGCAAGACGAACATATTCATCTGATTCAAACCGCTCCGTCCGTGTTGAAAATATTGTTAGAACACTTGCTTAGTCAGGGTGAGGCAGCAACGCCATTGCCAGATCTGAAATGGTTAATGATTATTGCTGAACCTTGTCCTGTGCCTTTGGTTAATCGCTGGTTGCAATATTACCCTGAGATTCCGGTGATGAATGGTTACGGGCCTAGCGAAGCATCGGACGATATTACCTATTTTATTATTGACAAACCGCTAGAAGAGCGGGTTAAAAATATTCCTATAGGCAAGCCGTTGCCAAACCTGACCATGTATGTTCTGGATCAACATATGCAAATTCTGCCGACTAATGTTATTGGCGAATTATGTGTGTCCGGTGTTGGTGTGGGTAAAGGTTATTGGAATAAACCTGAAAAAACGGCAGAAAGTTTTAAAGATAATCCCTTCCACACCATGAACGGGCATGGGGCCCGGCTTTATCGCACCGGCGATTTAGGTTATTGGAACGCCAATGGCAATCTCGAACTCATCGGGCGTATTGATAATCAGGTAAAAGTTCGTGGTTTTCGTGTTGAACTGGGGGAAGTTGAGTCGGCTTTGGTGAAGTTACCCCAAGTGGCGGAAGCCGCGGTACTCGTTCATAAAGACAGAACGGGTGAAAATTGCTTGGTCGCTTATCTCGTATTAACTGCAAATGTTGCTCAGGTTGAGCAGATTATTAATAACATTAAGCAGGGATTAAGCCATCACTTACCGGATTATATGATCCCCGGCTACTATGAGATTCTGGATAAGATGCCATTGAATGCGGCGGATAAAATTAATCGCCATGCATTGCCGAAGCCTTGTTTAGTGAATCATCACGTTGAGTGGGTTGAACCTGCCAACAAGATCGAGCGAGCATTAGCCGGTATTTGGCAATCAGTACTCAATGTTAACCGGGTCAGTCGAAACGACAACTTTTTCTACCTCGGCGGCCACTCTTTATTGGTCATTCGGGTCATTTCAAAAATACGTGCAGAACTTGGACGGGAAATTGCCGTTAAAGCTATTTTTGATCATCCAACGCTTGCCGAGCTTGCGGTTATGCTTGAACAGCGGGCGGTGACGACAGTGGATTCGATTCCCAAACAGCCACGAACCGGTGAGTTACTGCCTCTGTCATTCGCGCAGGAGCGCTTGTGGATTCTTAGCCAAATTGATCAAAGTAGCGCGGAATACAATATGCCGATTGCATTTGCTGTTGAGGGCGAATTTGATGTTGGCGTAGCTGAACTCGCACTTAATCAAATCATCGAGCGTCATGAAATATTACGTACGGTCTACATTAAGAAAGACGGCAAACCGTTCCAGAAAATTTTATCTGGGAGAAACCTGACGCTTAATTATATTGATTTGACCTGTATGCCTAAGGAGCAACAAAGTCAGCATGTAGCTGAATTAATGGAAAAAGACGCTAGACAAATTTTTGATCTAAGCCGCGATTTAATGATTCGGGCCACTTTTATTCAACGTCAAGTCAATAATGGCGTATTGCTATTTAATGCTCATCATATTGCGTCTGACGGCTGGTCTGAAGATATTCTTACCCATGAGTTTATTGCTTATTATGATGCTTTACGCAATGGGAATAATGTCGAAATAAAGGAACTTGATATTCAATATGCTGATTTTGCAGTTTGGCAACGTGACAGGTTGCAAAGTGAGTATTTAGCGTCGCAGATCAGCTATTGGAAGCGGCAGTTGGATGAGATACCACCAGTACACGGTTTACCGCTGGATAGACCGAGGCCGAAGGTAAGACAACATCAAGGTGCCGTGGTGACAGGCTCATTGCCGGAGGAGACGACGCAAGCACTTGTCAGTTTGGCCAAACAACATCAACTGACTCCGTTCATGCTGTTCCATGCTGCATTGGCATTATTACTATCTCGTCACAGCAACAGCCATGACATTGTGATAGGTACGCCGGTGGCGAACCGTTTGCAGGCAGAGCTGGAAACGCTTATTGGCTTCTTTGTCAACACCTTGATATTACGAGTGGATACTAGGCACGCGATGCTCAGTGATTACCTTTCTCATGTCAAACAGGTGCATTTGGATGCTCAGGCCAATCAAGACGTGCCGTTTGAACAACTGGTTGAACAGTTACAAGTAACAAGGAGTACAGCATATACGCCATTGTTCCAAATCATGTTGACGACCGATACAGATTATGGACTGACTAGTGACGTTGGCGAGGTTACCTTCAGCCTGCCGGGAATGAAGCTGAATTCAATAGCTCCGAACCATATCCAAACCAAGTTTGATCTCAATATTGACTTGAGTATTAGTGAGCATAGATTGCATTTGTACTGGGTCTATGACACTAGCTTGTTCAGTCATGAACATATTGAGCAGCTCAATGATCACCTGTCACGTTTACTGGTAGGGCTGGCCGAAGCGACGAAGGCCGATGACGATACACGGGTTTCGCTTGCCAGTTTGCCGATGCTGTCAAATGTGGAGATCGAGTACCTGCGGCATACTCTCAATGATACTTATGTAGAATATCCAAAGAACCAATGTATCCATGAGCTGTTTGAACAACAGGCCGAAGAAAACCCCGATAACATTGCGCTGGAGTGCGGTGATCGCCAATTGACTTACAGGCAGCTCAATGAAAAATCCAACCAGTTGGCGCACTATCTGTTGGAACGCCACGCTATTGAACCGGATACGCTAGTAGGTTTATGCGTGGCGCGTTCACTGGAGATGGTAATTGGCATTTTGGCGATCCTCAAGGCGGGGGGAGCTTATGTGCCGCTGGATCCAAGATATCCTCAGGAACGTTTGGGTTACATGTTGGAAGATGCTCAGCTTGAGGTGGTGCTGATCCAATCACATCTGGAGCAGGTACTATCAGGCTTCAATGGTCATCGGGTGATATTAGATAACCTTGGCTGTGTGAGTGGTCAAATCAGCACGGCATACCGCCACTACCCTATCACTAATCTGGATAAGCATTCATTGGCGTTGACTGCCGGTCATCTGGCTTATGTAATTTACACCTCGGGATCAACGGGTAAACCTAAAGGGGTGATGATTGAGCATAGTAATACAATTGCCATGCTCAGTTGGGCTCGTTCGCAATATACCAAGGAGGACATTGCTTGTGTTCTTATGTCAACGTCTCTGAACTTTGATTTATCAATATTTGAACTATTTTTACCTTTAGTCTCGGGTACACGGGCGTGTATTGTTGAGGATATTCTGGTTCTACATCAAGGCATTGACCGCAAGGTGACTCTGATAAATACAGTACCTTCGGCAATGAACTCTCTGGTTGAACAAAATGCGATACCGAGGGGGACTCGGGTTATTAATTTGGCCGGCGAGGCGTTATCTGCAAATTTGGTCGATGCAATATATAAGAAAAATCAAGGTGTAACAGTTTATAACTTATATGGGCCGTCAGAGGATACGACATATTCTACTTGGGCGAAATTGGATTCTCCCGTGCACACCACACCGGCTATTGGCAGGATTATTAGCAATAGTCAGGCTTATATTTTGGATAAAGAGCAGCAACTTGTGCCTTACGGCTCTACGGGGGAGCTTTATATCGGCGGCGCGGGCTTAGCCCGTGGTTATCTCAATCGTCCTGAACTCACGAAGGAACGCTTCGTTGCCAACCCATTGCATGATCTGACCAATATCAATAGTAGTGAGCGTTTGTATAGAACCGGCGATTTGGTGCGTTACCTGTCAGACGGTAATTTGGAGTTCGTTGGTCGTATTGATGATCAGGTGAAAATCCGTGGTTTCAGAATAGAGTTGGGTGAGATTGAGTATCAACTCAATCAGCAGGCCGGAGTGAACTCGTCTCTGGTGCTGGTCAAGACAACTTTGACAGGCGACAAACAACTGGTTGCCTATATCAAACAGGTATCGGATAAGCTGACGAATGAGAGAGCGCGTGCAGAAGAATGGCAGCAGGCTCAAACTCAGTTTATTCAGGGTATCAAATCCGCATTAGCCAAATCCTTGCCAGACTACATGATACCGTCAGTCATGGTGGTGGTTGAAGAATGGCCGTTGACGCCTAATGGCAAGGTTGACCGTAAGAGGCTGCCTGAACCCAATACAGAACATGATAAAAGCGATAATTTTATTGAACCGGTTGGTGAAACGGAAATCTCTTTGGCGGCAATTTGGCAAAGGGTACTGAATGTCAAACAAATATCGCGTAACGATAACTTTTTTGAACTAGGCGGTCACTCATTATTGGCAATCAAATTAGTCACGGAAATCAATGCTGCATTTGTCATTGAGCTTGGTGCTATGCAGGTTTTCCAGACACCTCTCTTGCATGAGCTTGCAGAATTAATCTGCAACCAGCAATTACAAGGACAAATCCAAAGTGAACTTGAAACGGCAGGTGAAGAGGGGTGGTTATGATGGACATGTTTAAATTAGTTAAAGACGCTTATGAGCAGGGTGTATTGCTATTCAGTAAAGAGGGTAAGTTAGGGTTTAAGCTAAAGGGAGCTGATTTCCCCGATGAACTAAAAGCCAGGATTAAAGCACACAAAGCTGAGCTGATTGATTTTCTCGATAAAGGCAGAGTGGATATCCCTGGCAATGAAATGGTGATTGAACCGGCTCTTCGAACCCAAGAGTTGCCTCTAAGTTCTTCACAGCAACGGATCTGGTTTATCGAGCAGTTTGGCGGTGGGAGTACCGCCTACAACATGGTGTCAGCCTATACGGTAAGCGGTGAATTTGAATTGGCGGCGGCGAATCTGGCCTTGCAAACCATCATAGATCGACACGAAGTGCTGCGTACTGTTTACCACAGCGATGAAAATGGAACTTGGCAGGTTATCAAGCCGGAGCGGTCATTCGAGATAGTCCAATCAGATATCCATGATATAGGCGAAGCCGGGCAAGAGGCGTGGGTTGAGCAGGCCATTCAGGATGAAATGACCTACCGATTTGATTTGGCTCAGGATGTGATGGTGCGTTGTCGCTATATCAGCACTTCGATGAAGCAGGGCGTGCTGTTATTCAACATGCATCATATTGCTTCTGATGGTTGGTCGATGGGGATATTGGTTAAAGAGTTTGTGAGCTTGTATCAGGCTTATCGCCAAGGTCGGGCTAACCCGTTACCGACGCTGGAGATTCAGTATGCCGATTATGCGGTCTGGCAGCGCAGCCCGGAGAGAGAAGCTCAGTTAGCGGCAGGGTTAGCATATTGGCAGCAACAGTTGTCGGATTTACCCCCAGTACACGGGATGCCTCTGGATTACGCGCGACCAACCCATCAAACCAGTCATGGCGGCAGTTATGAATTTAGCCTGAACAACGCGGTTAGCAGAGGGTTGCAGCAACTGGCGCAGGCGCAGGGTTGCACGCTTTTTATGGTATTGCATGCGGCGTTTACGGTACTGCTTGGTCGTCACGGCGGGCAACGGGATATTGTGGTGGGAACCCCGGTAGCTAACCGTTTGCAGATATCATTAACGCCGTTGATAGGCTGCTTTATGAATACGCTGGTGTTGCGCAGCGAGTGTGATCTCGAACAATCATTCATCGATTACCTAGGCTCGGTCCGGGAGATAAACCTGACTGCCCAGCGGCATCAAAATGTCCCATTTGAGTTATTAGTGGAGCGATTGCAGCCGGAACGCAGCACCAGTTATTCACCGTTATTCCAAATCATGTTTTCTATGAATACGAATGACCGTGTGGCATTGCAACTGGAAGGGGTAAGTTTGCAGCCGCGGCCAGAACAGACCCGCAATGCGATGTATGAATTGACGTTAGAGGCCCAGCAAACAGAGGAAGGTCTGACTTTTAGTTTCGAGTACAACACGGATTTGTTTGCAGAAGAGACAATAAAGCGGCTGGCGGCGCGTTTTACGACTTTGCTGATGGGCATAGTGGTCTCTCCGACCGAAAAGCTTGGCGATTTGGCGCTGTTGCCGCCGGAAGAGCAGGATTATCTGCTGCACAATTTGAACCAGACCGCAGTAGAGTATGACCGTAGCCAATGCATTCATGAGCGGATAGAAGCATTTGCTGAACGAACGCCGGATGCCATTGCGCTGATCTTTGGCGGCCAACGGTTGACTTATGCTCAACTCAATGCCCGCGCTAATCAGTTAGCGCATCAATTAAGAGCTCAGGGCGTTTCAACGGGTGGACGAGTTGCTGTGTTGTTGCACAGAGGCATCGACATGGTTACCGCACTATTGGCAGTGATGAAAGCAGGAGCTGCGTATGTTCCGGTTGATCCCAGCTTTCCTGCCGACAGAGTGCGGTATATGCTGAGGGATGCGGAGCCACAATGTATTATAAGCAACCGCGAATGTGCATCACGATTAGTCGGTTTTGCGGAACTCACCTGCTTACTGGATCACCTTGATCTTAGCCAATCACCCACCACAAATATTCCTAAACAGTCGATTGGTTTAGCAGCATCTGCTCTGGCCTACGTGATTTATACCTCGGGTTCTACGGGCAAGCCCAAAGGTGTTATGGTCAGCCACTCTGCGGTTAATAACTTCTTGATCTCAATGCAAGATAACTTGCAGTGTGTGGCACAGGACAATATTTTAGCCATCACGACGATTTCCTTTGATATTGCAGTGTTAGAGCTCTATCTGCCTTGGCTGTCTGGTGCCGCTTGTGTAGTGGCGGCGCAGCAGGATGTGACTGATCCCGCCAGGCTGATTGCGCTACTCGAACAACATAACATTTCACTGTTACAAGCCACGCCAACGACTTGGAATATGTTGCTTGAATCAGGCTGGCAGGGGCGCTCGTCGTTAAAAATGATCAGTGGTGGCGAGGCCTTGCCATTAGCGACAGCAACGGCATTATTGAGCAAAGGCAACGCGCTCTGGAATATGTACGGACCGACGGAAACCACGGTTTGGTCAACCATTGCGAAACTGGACGCCCAACGGCTTGAGCAGCAACTTGTTACTATCGGGTTACCGTTAAACAACACCACGATTTATTTACTTGATGAACAATTAAAGCCGGTGCCTTTTGGGGCGGAGGGAGAGTTATACATCGGCGGTGATGGGCTTGCTGAAGGCTATTTTAAACGAGTAGATCTGACTGCTGAGCGATTCATTAACCTGACATTCTCTGACGGTTTAATCGCTAAGGTTTATAAAACGGGTGATCTTGCCCGTTACACTACCGAGGGTTCACTTGTCTATCTGGGCAGAAATGATTACCAAGTGAAATTACGGGGTCACCGAATTGAACTTGGCGAAATTGAACAGGTTATTAACCTGTTTCCACAAATAACCCGTTCTGTTGTGGTTGCGCTAAACGATCAGCAAACACAACAGTATCTCGCGGGTTATGTGGTCGCCGAGCAACAAATTGATATTGATGCGCTACGTCAACATCTTGAACAGAAATTGCCGGCCTACATGTTGCCTAGGGCAATTATTCAGCTCGAAACATTGCCACTGACGTTAAATAACAAGATTGATCGCAAAGCGCTTCCGGCACCGCAAGACAGTGATATCGCTATTAAAGCCAGTACGCCACCTATCGGCGAAACAGAAGAAGCACTGGCGGCTATTTGGTGCGAAATGCTCGGTATTGAGCAAATAGGCCGGGATGACAACTTTTTTATGGCTGGAGGCCACTCATTAATTGCGACTAAGGTGATCACAAAGATTAATGAGCAGTGTCAATGCCATTTACAGGTAAGAGATATCTTTGAAGCTGCAACAGTGGCTTTACTTGCAGAAAGAGTGCCTTATGCAGCGTCGGATAAGCGTTATCAGACGATTCCTATTATTGAACGCAAGACAAATTTATTACCGCAATCTTATGCTCAACAACGGATCTGGTTTATTGAGCAGTTTGGCGGTGATAGCACCGCCTACAACATGGTGTCAACCTATACGGTAAGCGGTCAATTTGAACTGGCGGCCGCGAATCGGGCTCTGCAAACCATCATAGATCGGCACGAAGTGCTGCGTACTGTTTACCACAGCGATGAAAATGGAACCTGGCAGATTATCAAGCCGGAGTGGTCGTTTGGGATAGCTCAATCGGATATCAGTGATATAGGCAAAGCCGGGCAAGAAGCGCGGATTGAACAGGCCATTCAGCATGAAATGACCTACCGATTTGATTTGGCACAGGATGTGATGGTGCGTTGTCACTACATCAGCACCTCGATGGAGCAAGGTGTGCTGTTATTTAACATGCATCATATCGCTTCTGATGGCTGGTCAATGGGGGTATTGGTTAAGGAATTTACGAGTTTGTACCTGGCTTATCGTCAAGGCCGAACTAACCCGTTACCGGCGCTGGAGATTCAGTATGCCGATTATGCGGTCTGGCAACACAGTGCGGAAGGAGAATCTCAATTAGCGGCAGGGTTAGAATATTGGCAGCAACAGTTATCGGATTTACCCCCGGTACACGGAGTGCCTCTGGATTACGCGCGACCAGCCAACCAAACCAGTCATGGCCGCAGTTATGAATTTAGTCTGGACAATGAGGTTAGCAAAGGGTTGCAGCAACTGGCGCTGACACAAGGGTGCACTCTTTTTATGGTGTTGCATGCGGCGTTTACGGTACTGCTCGGTCGTCACGGCGGGCAACGAGATATTGTGGTGGGAACCCCGATAGCTAACCGTTTGCAGACATCATTAACGCCGTTGATAGGCTGCTTTATCAATACGCTGGTATTGCGCAGCGAGTGTGAGCTGGAGCGATCGTTTATCGATTACCTGAGATCGGTCCGGGAGGTAAACCTGTCTGCCCAGCGGCATCAAAATGTCCCGTTTGAGTTATTAGTGGAGCGGTTGCAGCCGGAACGTAGCACCCGTTATTCACCGTTGTTCCAAATCATGTTTTCTATGAATACGAATGACAGTGTGGCGCTGCAATTGGAAGAGGTCAGTTTGTGTCCGAGGCCGGAGCAGACCCGCAATGCAATGTATGAATTGACACTGGATGCTAGCCAAACAGAGGAAGGTCTGACTTTTAATTTCGAGTACAACACGGATTTGTTTGCAGAAGAGACAATAAAGCGGCTGGTGGTACGTTTTACGACCTTGTTGATGAGCATAGTGGCTTCACCATCCGAAAAGCTTGGCAATTTGGATCTGTTGCCACCGGAAGAGCAGGATTACCTGCTGCATCGTTTGAACCAGACAGCAGTGGAGTATGACCGTAGCCAATGTATCCATGAGCGGATAGAAGCGTTTGCTGAACAAACGCCGGATGCCATTGCGTTGGTCTTTGGTGAACAACAGTTGACTTATGCACAACTTAATGCCAGAGCCAATCAGTTGGCACATTATTTGGTTGTTCAGGGTGCCAAACCGGATTCAATGATTGCGATATGTATTGAACGAAGTATTGAGATGATTGTGTCGGTACTTGCCATTTTGAAATCGGGTAGTGCTTATTTACCGCTCGATCCTGCCTATCCGCAAGAAAGGCTTGCTTATATTATTGATGATGCACAGCCTTTGATGGTGATAACCAACAGCCATAACAAGAAATTATTGCCTGAAAATAGTCCATTTAGCATTGATGTGACGACAACCTCGTTTGCCGGGCTCTCAACCGATAATATTCCCGCCGCTGAATTAAGTTTGTGTTCTACCCACTTGGCCTATGTTCTCTATACCTCAGGTTCTACGGGCATGCCGAAAGGTGTGATGATTGAACATCAGGCATTGGTGAATCTAGTGGTGGGGCTTGCGGATGCCTATCTTTATTCAAAGCAGGATCGGGTACTGCAATTTGCCGCCCTCAGTTTTGATATGTCTATCGAAGAGATATTTGGCGCCCTTGGTAATGGCAGTACTTTAGTCTTACGTGGCGAAGATTGGTTGATGGATGTCGCCACTTTCTGGCAAAGATGCCGGGAATACCAGATCAGCGCGGTGAATTTGCCAACCACGTTCTGGCACGAAGTAGTCAGTGAAGAGACGGTATTGGTCCCTGAGCATATTCGCCAAATCAGTGTCGGAGGCGAGCAGATTAAGCCGGATAAAGTGGTTGCATGGTACCGGCGACCGGGGCATTTACCCCGTTTAGTCAATGCCTATGGGCCAACGGAATACACGGTCAATACTTGCATTGCCTACGATTTTCAGGGAGACGCCCTCAGTATCGGGCGGCCAATTCAAAATACGGCCATCTTCTTGTTGGACAAAAACCAACAGCTTGTGCCTTTTGGCGCTGTTGGGGAAATTTGTGTCGCGGGTGACGGCGTTGCGCGGGGCTATATCAACAAAGAGCAATTAACCCGTGAACGATTTATTGATAATCCTTTTACAAGCCGTTATCCAAAGCTCTATCGAACCGGCGATTTGGGGCGTTACTCTCTGGCAGGGGATATCCAATATTACGGGCGTGATGACCATCAGGTTAAGATCCGTGGATTCCGTATTGAGCTAGGGGAAATAGAAACAAGGTTGCGCAGCCTGCCTACGATTCGCGATGCGGTTGTCATTGCTCAGGAGGATGAGCCGGCTCACAAGTATCTGGCGGCCTATATCACCCTTGATGGTCAGCAGAAAATTGCTGAGATCCGACACCTATTAAGTCAGCAATTACCGAGCTATATGGTCCCCGCCGCTTTTGTGGTGCTAGAGGAGATACCGCTTACCGCCAACCGTAAAGTGGATCGTAAAGCGCTCCCTAAACCAGATTTTGTTGCTCAGGGGGAAATTGAATATATCGCGCCGGCCACTGAACAGGAGACACTGCTAGCTGAAATTTGGCGAACACTGTTTGGATTGGTGCAAGTCAGTGCTGTTGCCAACTTCTTTGAGTTGGGTGGACACTCGTTGTTGAGCATGAAGATGCTATCCCATCTTAAAAAGCAGGGTTATCGATTGGATATTCGAGCCTTATTTGAATACCCGAAATTGCGGGATATGGCGAAACAACTACAGGCAATTGAGCAGGAATCACCGCTGTTGACAGCCCATGAAGCACTGGAAAGTAGAGTTTCCCTGTCGGAAACTGAGCGGGCCTTGATCGTATCTCAGTCGCCGGGAGGTGAGCAAAATATTGTTGGCATTTATCCTTTGGCACCATTACAGGAAGGGATCTTGTTCCATCACATGATGTGTGAGCAATCTGACCTTTATGTGACGCCGATGCTGTATTCATTTCCGTCAAACACCGCGATGGAAAGCTTTATTGGCGCATTGGATAAAATAATACAGCGGCATGATGCGCTGCGAACCGGAATTTTTTGGAAAGGCATTGATGAACCGGTGCAGGTTATCTACAAAGAGGCACCATTGCCGGTGGTTGACATCGATTTGGGGGATGATGTTGATATCCAGCAGCAGTTAGCGCAGTTTATGGAACCATCACAACAATGGATGGATGTTACCCAGGCACCGTTGGTCAGAGTAACCCGGTTTATCGACCGCCAGCAAAAGCAGCGCTATGTTATGGTGCAGGAGCATCACCTGATAAGTGATCATGTGTCATTGGAGATTATTCAAGAAGAGTTGCTGGCTATCTTGGCAGGTGATGAAAAATCACTGCCGGCAGCGTTGAGTTATCGGGAGTTTGTCCTAAACGCTATCAGCCAAACCGACACGAAAGCGGCGCGGCGGTTTTTTACCGAGCAGTTGGCTGGGGTTGATGAAATCACGGCACCCTTTGGGATCACAAGTGGAATGGTTGACAATAACTTATTCACTGAAATCCAAGTTGGCTTGCCCGCGGATTTATCCGCACAGATTCGTCGGTCTTCTTCTGCATGGCGGATAAGCCCTGCGCTTATTTTTCACATGGCATGGGCGTTGGTTCTGGCAAAAACCAGCGGCACTAAAGATGTCATATTTGGTACTGTATTATCTGGTCGCTTGCAGGGGGTTGATCATGTTGAGCGAGTCGTTGGTTTATTCGTCAATACCTTGCCACTGCGTGTTGATTTGAGTCAGTTGAGCGTTGATCAGTTAATGCAGGAAATGCAACAGAAACTGGTTAGCTTGCTACAATTCGAGCAAGTACCGACTGCGATTGCTGAACAGTGTAGCAAATTGGCCGGTTCTAGCCGTTTATTCGACAGTATCTTGAATTACCGTCACTCCGAAGTGAGTGGCGAGACAAGTGAGCTTAACCAGCTTTGGCAAAAAACCGGCATTGAGTTAGTTAATGTAAAAGAACGTACCAATTACCCGATTACCCTATCCATTGACGATTTTGGTGATGATTTTTCTGTTGCAGCCCAAATTGACAGTCGATTTGATGCTGAACGCTTGGTGGCGTATCTCATCAATGCTAGCAGGCAACTTGTTGCTGCTTTACAAAGTCAGGAACAGGTTGCCGCACTGTCACTCGACATCCTTGATGCTGAGGAACGAGCGTTCCTGCTGCATTCGTTAAATCAAACGGTATTACCGTATGACAACTCACAAACTCTGATTGATAGATTCGAAGCCCAAGTTGAGGCGACTCCCGATGAGATTGCGTTGAATTTTAATGGCGAGACGATGACGTACCGTGAGTTAAATCAGCGAACCAATCAACTCGCGCAGTCTCTCCTGAACCGTGGGGCGAAAGTGAATACTCCCGTCGTGATGTTCATTGAACGCTCCTTCGAGATGGTCATCACTGTTATCGCCATCTTAAAAACTGGTGCCGGTTATGTGCCACTGGATACCTCATTACCGACAGAACGCTTAAACATCATTCTTAGTGATCTGTCTGATGAGATCTTAGTAACGACGTGCGCCTTGAATAATAGGATTGCGGTAAAACACCAGAAAATGGTGTTATTGGATGACCCTTGCACAGCAGAGATACTGGACAAACAGTCAATCAGTAATTTGGCTATCGAATCCTCTCTGGATGACCTCGGTTACGTGCTCTATACCTCAGGTTCAACGGGTAAGCCTAAGGCGATTGAAATGCCACAGCGGGCGCTGAGCAATTTATTACAAGGTATTAGCCAGCTTGAACCCGCGCTTGCGGGGCCGAACCGTTGGTTACAATTCTCATCAATCGGTTTTGATCTCAGTTTTGAAGACATATTCATGCCGCTGTTGTCCGGGGGTTCAGTACAGCTTATTGATAAATCGACTCAGTTGGATATTAGGCTGCTCGCGAAGCAAATCCAGCAGGCGCAACTTCAAGTTCTGAACTTACCTTATGTGGTATTGCAGAATTTGGCTGAATATAGCGGTGTCAATGGGCTACAGTTCCCCGAATTAAGGGTGATTGTTTCGAGCGCTGAAAGGCTCAAAATCACGGCGGCCATCAGACAATTTTTCACGACACATCGTCACTGTACGTTAGTGAACCACTATGGCCCGGCAGAGACTCATGTCGTAACGTCTAAGACATTACAGGGAGAACCTGCTTCATGGCCTGATTTGCCGACGATTGGCCGATCATTGCCTAACGTGGCCGGTTATATTTTGGATGAGTATTTGCAGCCTGTCCCGATGGGTGCCATCGGCGAACTGTATTTGGCTGGGGACTGCTTATCAAGAGGCTATTATCAGCAGCCCCAGCTTACCGCAGAGCGTTATCTTGATTGCGATTGGGTTCTTGGGAAACGAGTGTATCGAACCGGGGACTTAGCCAGCTTTCATCAAAACGGTGAAATCAACTACTTTGGCCGCAACGACCATCTGGTCAAAATCCGTGGGTTCAGAATTGAACTCGGTGATATCGAAGCCCAATTGAGTAAGTTCGATGGAATAACCGGAACCGTAGTCATTGCTATTGATACAGAAGCCGGTGATAAGCAGCTTATCGCTTATTTTATCGCGGCTAACCCATTGGATTTATCCGAAATTAAAACCTATTTATCGGCTAGCTTACCTGATTACATGTTGCCATCTGCGTATGTGCGGATGGCGGCTTTTCCGCTGAATACCAATGGCAAAGTGGATCGCAGCCGTCTTCCACAACCTGGAGCGGAAAACTTTGTAAAAGCCAGATACATCGCGCCAGTGACTGAACTGGAACAAAGCGTTGCGAAAATTTGGCAGGGGTTGTTGCAGCAAGACAGGGTAAGCATGGCCGACAGCTTTTTTGATTTAGGTGGTCATTCCTTATTAGCTATGAAGCTAATTTCTCGAATTGAACAGGCATTTTCCGTTGGCGTACCGATTGCGATCGTGTTTGAGAGATCAAGATTAGAACAGTTATGTGATTGGCTTGAAAAAGAAATGGTTATTCAACGTAACAAGTCAATTGGGGCTGTAGTGGAAGAATATGAGGTAACCGAGTGGTGATTATGAACCTAAAAGGCTTTATTGATAGATTGTCCGAGCAGGAAGTTCGTCTTTTTGTTGAAAATGGGACGCTAAAATCTCAGTCTGCTCCGGGTGCCATCACACCTGAACAGGGAAAATTTATTAAACAAAACAAACAAGCAATTATTGATTTTCTCTCTCATGCAGAAGTAGGGGGGCAACAGAAGTTTTCGTTATTACAATGTCGGCACCTTACCAAGGCACCGTTATCCTTTGCACAGCGCCGTTTTTGGCTGGTTGAACAGGTTTCTACTGTTGAACGTCAGTACAAGATTTCAACCGCGTTCAATTTATATGGTCAATTTTCCTTGGAAGCCGCAAGCCAGGCGATAGATGCCATTCTTAAGCGACATGAAATTTTACGAACTGTTTATCGGGAATCGCAGGGCATGCTCGAACAAGTCGTGTTGGGCGACTATGTTTTCCAGATAGACAAAGACACCCTTGCCGATGATGTTGACCAACAGCAACACATAGAGGATTGGCTAGAGGGACAGAAACAGAGAATATTTGATTTAAGTAGGGATTTGCCGCTAAGAGTGGCTTATCTGGCATCTGATCTAAAATCAGATACATCTGATAAACCGTTGGCCGGCGTATTGTTTTTTGATTTGCACCATATTGCTGCTGATGGTTGGTCTTTGGCGATATTAGTTGATGAATTTACCCTTCTTTATCAGCAAATTGTTCATGGTAAACCTGCTTTGTTGACTGAGCTTGAACTGCAATACTCGGACTATGCCTACTGGCAGAATCAAGCTGAAACTCAGCAAATGTTTGACGAGCAGTTGCAATATTGGCAACAACAGCTAGCCAACTTGCCATTGGTTCATGAATTGCCGTTGGATTATGCTCGCCCTCAAAAATTGGATATGCGTAGCGCAATGCACACGCAAAAGATACCCATGGAGACGGTGAGTAAACTTAAGCGATTAGCCGTGGATTCAAATGCCTCGTTATTCATGCTGTTGCATACCGCTTTTGCGGTGATGCTGGCTCGCTACAGTGATAACCCGGATGTGGTTATTGGGACACCTATTACAAGTCGACCGGTACAGAAGCTGGAGTCGCTAATTGGCTGTTTCCTCAATACGCTCGTATTGCGTTTGGATTGTACATCGACGCTGACATTCAATGAGTTGTTGAAGAGTGCAAGGCAGGTGCACCTTGATGCACAGAGCAATCAAGCCATTCCATTCGAATTATTGGTTGAGAAGTTGTTAGCTGAACAAAGCACTGCGTTTACTCCCTTATTCCAAGTGCTTTTCTCAATGCAAAATTATGAATCTCAACAGCTAGAACTTGCTGATGTTGAATTTGAAGAGGTTATGGAGCAAAGGGGACAAACGCAGTTTGATTTGACCTTAACCGCAGCAGAAGATAAGGACGAACTGTCGCTGATTTTTGAGTTTAATCAAGGGCTGTTTAATCCAGACACAATCGCCCGTTTTGCCGAAAATATGCAGTTGTTGTTAGCGCACATTGCGCTCAATGGTGATAGGCCAATTAATCAATTGGCGATCGTCAGTGAGCAGGAACAAGCTGTGTTGGACAAATCTCATCAATCAGCTTGGCAACTGCCTGAGGAGCAACCTTTTGTGCATCGGCTTATTCAACAGCGGGCGGCTGAGTATCCTGAGCGAGTGGCAATTTGCTATCAGGATCAAAGCCTTAGTTTTGCTGAACTTGATGCAAGGGCTAATCAGATCGCCCAATTATTATTGACTAAAGGTGCCGACAACAACCCGTTGGTTGCGATTTTGATGGCACCTGGCATTGACTTTGTTGTCAGCATGCTAGCGATATTGAAAGCAGGGTGTGCTTATTTGCCATTGGACCCCACTTATTCTGTGGCGCGGTTAAATTTTATCTTGGCTGACAGCAATGTTGGTTTGGTTATCGTCGATAACAAGAGTATCGATAAGGTCGATTTACCAACGGGTCGCGTTTGTACTATCTTGCTTGATGATACTGAAATTGCCGCCCAGTCCTGTACTGAACCGATGTTGACCTCAAGTGTGACAGCGGAGTCCCTCGCCTATGTCATTTATACCTCGGGTTCGACGGGTAATCCTAAAGGGGTGATGATCCAGCATGGGGCGTTGAGCGCATCCACTGTTGGGCGGTTTAATTCATACTCGATAGTGCCGGAGAAATTTTTACTGGTTTCATCATTTGCTTTCGATTCATCGGTTCCGGCTATATATTGGGGGCTTGGCAGCGGTGCAGCGGTGCATTTAATGGCCCCTCAGGATGCGAAAGATGCATCGCATGTGGCGAAGATTATAGACAGTCAACAAATTAGCCACGCTCTTTTTATTCCCAGTTTCTACGATGCCATTCTTGATTACCTTGCAGGACATTCACTACGTAAGGTGATTTGCGCCGGTGAAAATTTGTCGGACAACGTAAAGACAAAACATTTCCAATATCAGCCTCAGGCAACGCTTGTCAACGAATATGGGCCAACGGAAACCACGGTATGGTCTTCGTTGAAACTCTTTGAAAAGGCGACTGAGCCAGTCACGATTGGTCGTCCCGCTCCCCATGTGTCACTTTATGTGTTGGCAAAAGATCGCTCCCAATGTCCGGTTGGTGTAGTTGGAGAACTGCATGTTGGTGGTGTCGGACTCGCAAAAGGGTATTTGAACCGTCCAGAACTGACGGCTGAACGTTTTATTGATCATATGGACTCTAAAGGTAACCGCGAACGGCTATATCGCACCGGTGATTTAGTGAAAGTGTTGCCATCAGGCGAAATTGCTTACATTGGTCGAAATGATTTTCAAGTGAAATTGCGCGGTTTTCGTCTCGAATTGGGTGAAATTGAGAACTGTATCCGCGCTAATTTTGATGTGGCGGATGTTGTGGTTTGTGTGAGACAGGATGACAAGCCGCGGCAATCCTTGGTGGCTTATTTGGTGGCTCCGTCGATGCTCGACATACGTGCACGGCGCGATAAAGTCGAGCGCATCTTGCCGGAGTTTATGTGGCCTAGCTTCTATGTGTTATTGCCGGAAATGCCATTGACTGAGAATGGCAAAGTTAATCGTAAAGCCTTGCCTGCGCCAAGCATGGAAAATATCGCTAAGGAGCCTTTTACATCACCAGAAACGGCAACTGAAAAGCGGTTAGCTGGATTGTTCCATCGGGAGCTTGGGTTGACGCCAATCAATATTGGGGCCCGGTTTGTACAGCTCGGTATTCACTCACTGCAATTTATCAAACTCGGCAGTGCCATCAGCGAAGAATTGAAGATCGAACTGTCCGTGAAGGATTTTTACGTCTATGACACGCTGTTTGCTTTAGCACAGTATGTTGAGCAGCAGCTTGCCGAACAACAGAAACAGAGTGGGGAAGAAAGGGAGGTCGTTGAACTGTGAATATCGCCGCATTTTTAGCTGACTTAAAACAGCAAGACATTATGGTATACCTTGAATCTGATTCGCTTAAGTTAAACGCGCCTAAAGGCGCGGTATCGCAAGATATGCTGACTGAGTTGAGAGCGCATAAGGTAGAAATTATTGCGTATCTGCAAGGGCAACAATTAAATCCATTACCGATCAAGATTGTCGACAGAGGGCTGACTCGATTACCTCTTTCTTTTGCACAACAACGCCTGTGGTTCATCGACCAGCTCTTTGGCAGCAGCGAACATTACAATATGGCGACGGTGTTGGAAGTGAGTGGCGCATTCGATTTAACGATTGCTGAAAAAGTCATGCAACGAATTGTCGAACGCCATGAAGTGTTGCGCTCAGTTTACCGAGAAGAACAGGGAGAAGTATGGCAGGAGATTCAGTCAAATGTTAAGGCAAAAATCAATGTTCGGCACTTGACATGTGAACCTGCCGAGATCAAAGCGATACTTTATCAGTATGTTTCTGCTCAGTTTGACTTACAGAAAGATCTAATGGTTCGGATCGACTTTTTTACCACTGATATTCAACGGCAATTCCTTATCATCAATTTGCACCATATTGCGGGAGACGGATTATCTTTCTCTCTATTGATGGAAGAATTTGTCGCTCATTATCAAGCGATTAAGCAAAATCTGCCGGAATCCTTGCCGGTATTGCCCGTACAATATGCAGATTATGCTTACACTCAGCAGTCATGGATTGCTGATGGGGTGTTTGATGCGCAACTTGATTATTGGCAACAAAAATTAGCGGATATACCGCAAGTTCACCAATTTCCATTAGATTTTCAGCGGCCGGTAAAACAGACAAACTATGGTGTTAAGGTGCGATTCCGATTGGATCGGCAATCTTCGGCAATGTTGCGTAAGCATGCAGGCAATGCCGGTGCGACCCTGTTTATGTTATTGCACGCTGCATTCTCAGTATTTATTGCTCGCTATAGCCAGCAAACGGATATTGTCATTGGTACGCCGGCCACCAACCGTAAACAAAAAGAGTTGCAGCCACTGATTGGGTTGTTTGTCAATACGCTGGTGCTGAGAACCGAATATCAGGGCAAAGTTGATTTCATGCAGTTTATGCAGCATGTAAAGCAAGTCAACATTGAAGCACAAATGAATCAGGATTTGCCGTTTGATGTTCTCGTGGAGAAATTGGCGGTGAGTCGGAACATCGCTTATTCACCTATATTCCAGTTCATGTTCACAATGGATACGACTGAGGCCAGTGAATCGCGACTGGATGACGTGGTGTTTACGCCGGTATCTTCGGGTGAATCATTCTCTAAATTTGATTTGGAACTCGATGCGATTGATGACAGTGACACGATTCTGTTTGAAGTGGTATACAACAGTAGCCTATTCCATGAACACACGATTGCAAGGTTACTCAAATCATTTGAAGTCTTGTTGATTGATATAGCCGAAAATCCTTATAAAACATTAGACTCTTTAGCGTTGTTAGATGAAGACGAGAAGCGCCGTTTAGGTCAACAATTGGCGATACCGTCTTCTATCGCAACAACGACAGAATCTGTGCAATGCCGGTTTGAACGTCAGGCAGCACAAAGATCTGATGCTACTGCTTTGGTATGGCAGGTTGCAGGAGAAAAGCAAACCCTGACATATCGCGAGTTAAACCAGCGGGCTAACCGATTGGCGCATCACCTAATCGAAAAGGGGGTTGGGCCGGGCAATATTGTCGCGTTATGTTTACCTCGTTCCCCTGAGATGATTGTCAGTATATTGGCTGTACTGAAAGCAGGTGCCGCTTACACCCCCATTGACGTTGACAACCCTCAATCCCGAATTAATCACATTATTGCGGATTGCCGGCCGGCGGTCGTGTTGACCAACAACACATATGCAGACAAGTTTGCTGAACTGAATGTCATTGTTGAGCGGTTAACCGCGGAAATGGAACAGTTTTCAGGGGCTGCATCGGATAATCCAAATATCAACCATAGTTTGAATCAACTTGCCTACGTCATGTATACCTCCGGATCGACGGGCAAACCTAAAGGGGTCATGGTAGAGCATACGCAGTTGAGCCATTTTGTTGCGGCAGCATTGGCAATGTATGCCGTTAAACCTGACGACAATATATTACAGTTCTCCTCATTTGCATTTGATATTTCCATTGAAGAGTGTTTTGTCACCCTAAGTGCAGGGGCCACTCTGGTATTGAGGAACGATGATTGGCTCGACAGCGCTGACCTATTTTGGCAACAGTGTAGTCAGCGCAACATCACTGTAATGAGCTTACCCACCGCCTTTTGGCATCAGGTGAGTAGTGGAGACGCTTTGGTGCCCGACACACTACGGTTGGTTATCGTTGGCGGTGAAGCAATTAATGCTGAAATTGTCAGACATTGGTTCGCATCAGCAAACCGTCCTCCGGTGATGAATACCTATGGGCCGACCGAAACAACAGTCTTGGCGAGTTACTACCTGATTGAATCTGCGTTGCAGATTGAGCAATCGGTTCCCATTGGCAAGGTATGTGGTCATGTTAAAGCTTATATTGTTGATGAGCGTTTGAATTTGGTGCCACAAGGCGTCATTGGTGAATTAGTTGTTGGCGGTAAAGGCGTTTCCCGGGGTTACTTAAACAAACCTGAGGAGCAGCAGAAAAGTTTTATTCAGGTTGCTTTTTTCGACGGTGAGGTTGAGCGGCTTTACCGAACCGGCGATCTGGTGAGGTTTAATGTTCATGGTGAGATTGAATATATTGGGCGCAAGGATAGTCAGATAAAAATTCGAGGTTTCCGTATTGAGCCAGGTGAGATTGAGAATCAACTTATTACGATTGATGGGGTAAGGCAGGCAGTTGTTACGGTTGATGAGCTTAACGGCAACAAACAACTGATTGCATATTACGTTGCTGATGTGCCGCTGGAGCCAGCCGAGCTGAGGGAACAAATCAGCCAAACCTTGCCGGAATATATGGTCCCCAATGCCTTTATTTCGCTAGCCAGTATTCCAATGACGGTCAACGGTAAAATCGACTACAAAGCGTTACTGAGTGTAGAGACGCAAGAACCGTTGCCTGAGAATTATTGCCTACCGAAAGGGGAACTGGAGGAGCAACTGGCTGATATGTGGCAGCAGTTGTTAGGCCATCCTAAAGTGAGCCGTACCGATAACTTTTTCAAACTAGGGGGACATTCCCTGTTGGCGATTAAGTTGGTATCGGAAATCCAGAAAACCTTGGCTGTACAGATCTCTGTTCGGGCAGTCTTTGAAAGCCAAACCTTGGCTGAATTTGCACAATTAATTGTTGAACAACAAAGAGCAACTCGCGGCAATGCAGCGATAGCGCCAATTACGCCTGTAGCTGAAATGGCGCGGCTTCCATTGTCGTTTTCCCAGCAACGGCTTTGGTTTATTGACCAGTTAGATGGGCAAACGCCTCAATATAATATGCCGCTGGCATTAACCGTCAAAGGGGATTTCAATCTCGCTATTGCTGAACGTGCGATAAACATGATTGTCCAACGCCACCAGGTGCTGCGAACTGTCTATCGGCATGATACCGCCGGTGCGTGGCAGGAAGTGTTGGACAAGGTAACCGTGAAGATCGACCGGATTGACTATCAAAGCCTTGGAGAAAAAAGTTGTCAGCAGCAGGTGCAAGAATTTATTCAGCAGCACGCGGAGCAGGCATTTGATTTAGCTAACGATGTCATGCTGCGAGCGGCCTATCTGAAGATAGCCGAAGATCAATGTGTTATGGTCTTCAACATGCACCATATTGCATCAGATGGTTGGTCAATCAAAGTGCTTGCTGATGAATTTGTCGACATATACAGCCAACTGCTTGAGGGCAGTCAGCAACCGGCTTTGCCATTGCTACCCATTCAATATAAAGATTATGCTGTCTGGCAACGGCAACAACTACAGGGTGAAACGTTACAAACGGATCTTAACTACTGGCTAACTCAGCTTCATGAATTGCCTCCGGTACACGACTTACCGTTGGATTACCCGCGTCCATTACAACTTGGCAGCCGTGGTGGGCTATTTGAATTTAGTGCTGATAAGTCTCTTTTGATTGGGCTTAAATCACTTGCTGGTCAACATAATACGAGCCTGTTTGTGGTATTGCATGCTGCATTTACCCTGTTACTTGCCCGTCATGGACAAAGCAAGGATATTGTCATCGGGACGCCGGTTGCGAATCGTTTGCAGGCGGAAGTTGAGCCGCTTATCGGCTTTTTCGTCAATATGCTAGTGCTGCGCACCCAATACCAAGCCGATCTCACTTTTGCTGAATATCTGTCACATATTCGCCAGGTTAATATTGATGCTCAAGCGCATCAGTTACTGCCGTTTGAATTGTTGGTTGAAAAAATGCAGCCGGAGCGGAGTACAAGTTATTCGCCGCTATTCCAAATTGTATTCTCGATGGATACCAATGAATCCAAGGTATTGCAATTGAGCGACGTCGAATTTGAGTACCTTGATAGCGAACATGTCACGGCTCAGTTCGATTTGACCTTAGATGCCAGTGAAAGTGAGGACACTCTTGATTTTAGTTTTGAATACAACTGTGAACTATTCGAACGGTCGACAATAACCCGATTCAGCCAACGGTTCCTGACTTTATTGTCTGCATTAGTGAGTGAGCAATATCAAACGGCTCCTTTGACTAAACTGCCGGTATTAACTGAGCAGGAAAGACAATATCTGTTGGTCGATATTAATGACAATTGGCAGCCTTATCCGGCTGATAAGTGCATTCATCAATTGTTTGAAGAACAAATGGAACGGAGTCCAGAACAAACAGCGGTTATTGACGGCGAGCTTCATCTCACTTACCGGCAAGTGAATGCTCAAGCGAATCAGGTCGCTCACTTTTTGTTGGGCAAAGATTATACCTCGGATTCCTTTATTGCGGTTTGTATGGAGCGAACTGCGGCCTCGGTGATTACCGTACTTGGCATCTTGAAGGCGGGTTTAGCCTATGTGCCATTTGATGCTGATCAGCCATTGCAGCGGATTGAATACATTCTTCAAAATAGCGGTGCGCCATTGGTTGTGGTTGATGATATTCAGCGTTTGCCTACTGAGGTGGCTTCGGCGTACAACGTTTGGAGGTTGGATGAAATATTAAACCAGTCACGGATTGAGACCAATATTGCGGCGACGCAGAGTCATTCAACCGCGACCCATTTGGCTTACATGACTTACACCTCAGGAACAACGGGTCATCCCAAGGGCGTGATGGTTGAGCACACGGCGATGATTGCGCGTTTGTATGGTTGGGATGCAGTATTTGGTTTATTCCAGAAGCCGCCAACCGTATTACAAATGGCGGGTTTGGCTGTGGATATTTTTCTGGGAGACATCGTTAAAAGTCTGACCACCGGTGGCCGCTTGGTGATTTGCCGCAAGTCGGATTTAATTACCACAGAGGCTTTGTATCAGCTTATCGAACAACAACAAGTGACGTTTGGTGACTTTGTGCCGGTCATTCTGAGAAATTTACTCGATTATGCTGAACAAAACAGGGTCCGATTGAATTCACTGCGCCATATATTAGTGGGTTCCGAAGCTTGGTATGGTCGTGATTTGAACCGTTTGCAAAAACTGATGCATACCGATGCCCGTTGTTTCAATATTTATGGACAAACAGAATCAGTGATTGATGCCAGTTACAGTGATGTGACCCATCTCTCTTTGCCTGATGATGCCTATGTTCCCATTGGTACGCCGTTTGCCAACACCCACATCTATATCCTTGATGCTTATGGCGAGCCTGTGCCTGTGGGAGTGGTGGGTGAAATTGCGGTAGGCGGCCCTGGTTTGGCAAGAGGTTACAACCGCAATAGCGAATTAACGCAACAAAAATTTGTTAAAGACAACCTTTCTGGTCGTTGTGGTTACATTTATCACACAGGTGATCAAGCTAAATTAAAATCTGATGGAACGCTGGCGTTTTTAGGGCGTAATGATGATCAAATAAAACTGCGTGGATTTCGTATTGAACTGGCTGAAATTGATGCCAAGCTTCGTGCATTGCCTGATGTGCAGAATGCTATTGCCGTGGTGCGGGAAATTGAGCAGGGTAATAAACAAATTATTGCTTATCTGCAAACGCCACAACCGTTATTGGTTGAACAGATCAGAGAACAGCTACGGCATCAATTACCTCATTACATGATCCCCAGTGCATTTGTATGCCTGAATGCTTTCCCGATGACTATTACCGGAAAAGTGGATAAAGAAAAACTACCTGCACCGGAAGCCAGCGCTTTTACCAGTACTGAATATGTTGCGCCACAAAATGACGTTGAAAGAACATTAGCCTCTATTTTTGCGGTTGTTTTGAAGCAGGAGAAAGTGAGTCGTTACGATAATTTCTTTGCTTTGGGGGGTGACTCAATATTAATTGTGCGTGTTGTCGCAATGGCTAAACAGGCGGGGTTGGCACTCAATGTAAAAGATATTTTGGCCTATCAAAGTATTCATGAAATAACGCAGCAGCTACCTGATTTAAACAACAAAAATGTCTCTTCTAAAGATGTTTATCACGCTTTTTCATTACTCACAGATGATGAACGGGCGGCATTAAAGGAGCCATCCGCATTGGATGATGCATATTCATTGTCGAGTTTGCAAATGGGGTCTATTTATCATCAGCTAAAAGATGAAAGTTACCACATTGTAGAACATTACTCGATTAATGCTGTATGGAGTGAACAAGCGTTTCGTCAGGCATTTAATGCCATAGTACAGCGCCATGAGTTATTGCGTGCGACATACAACTTCGAATTAGGAAGAGCATTGCAATATATTCATAAAACGATTGCTTTGCCGGTTACGCTTAATGATTGTCGCCACCTTTCCGTGCAGGAATTTGAGCATCAATTAGCGCACTGTTTAGCACAGGAAAATAGCCACTTTTTTGCTGAAAATGAATTAATGTGGCGAGTTAATGTATTTATTGATGCTAATAATACATTTGCTCTGGTTTTGTCCCATCAACATGCCATTCTTGATGGTTGGAGTGTCGCCAACCTAAAAGTTGAGTTTATGGAGAACTATTTATCGGTGCTGTCTGGCGGTTCTATTCCACCAAGAGCTGACTTACCGCATTACGGTGAATACATTGCTGAAGAACTGGCTGCTATTGATGATCCTGAACACAAAGCCTATTGGCAGAACATAGCCAACGCTGCGGTATTGCCTGACTGGACCGGCAAAGGGTCAACACAACATTATTCTGTTCGTCTTGAGCTATCTTATTTACATGACGATTTGCAACAACTTGCGACGCGTTTAAAAGTGCCGTTGCGCACATTGCTGTTGGCGGTACATGTTTATGTATTGGCGAAAGTCAATGGCACTGATTCCATAACCAGTTCGGTGGTAAGCCACGGGAGACTTGAAGTAGAAGGCGCTGAATCTTGTCTTGGATTATTCTTAAATACGCCGCCGGTTAATGCCGATATCCATCAACAAACCTGGGCATCGTTGATTCAGCAATTAACCGAATATAGCACTGCAAGCTGGCCTTATCGGCATTATCCGGTTGCTATGATGCAAGAGGAATTCAAGTGTGATTACTCTGGCGCTTTGTTTAACTATGTCGATTTTCATGTGTCTGATGAGTTACAGACAACGCAAGATGTTGAGCCTGAGCAGGCTTATGATCATGAATATGAACGAGTTGACTATGGTTATGATTTTGTTTGCCATCATAGTTCAGCTAATGGTTTTCTGGTTCTGCAATTAGCGTTGACACAATCGGTGTTTGGAGCACATCAGGCAGGTCAAATATTAGCCTATTATGAAACGGCAATAAAATCGATGTTAGTTTCACAACATCATCGCTTGGGGCATGCGGATTATCTGGCATCAGGTCAAATCCAACACTTGCAACAATTAGCCCATAATCCGTCATCTATTGCTAATGATTGCCCATCTCTGACGCAATTATTTGCCCGAGTTGTGCATCAGATACCTGATGAAGTGGCCTTGTCAGGGCCTTGGGGAAGCATGAATTATGCTCAGTTGGCGTTAGCGGCTGACAAGCTGGCGGCACTCCTTGCCGCGCGGGGTATCGGGGTAAATGATACGGTGGGTATTTATTTATCAAGTCGTCCTGAGGTGGTGATGAGTGTCTTGGCTATTTTGAAGGCGAACGCAACGTTTGTGCCATTGGCAACCGATTATCCAACAGAACGCATTGCCCATATTATTAATGATGCTGATATTCAGCTTATTGTTTCACAACGTTCTGAAAGCCACACTTTGCCTGTTGATAAACAGCGTATTGTTATGGTTGATGAGATTGAATCGGTTGATACTGCGGTTGTGACACAAGACGTGGCATTATCAGCGCAAGAGCGTGTTGCTTACATCATGTATACCTCGGGTTCAACGGGTACGCCTAAGGGCATTAAGATCAGTCATCACAATTTACTGAGCTATTATGAGGCGGTTCAACGCTGTTATCCGACAAATTCTGCCCGTGTATTGCAAATTGCCAACATTGGTTTTGATATTTTTATCGAAGAATTAATGTTGTCGGTATTTTCCGGTGGTTGTCTGGTTCTGGATAGCCATAAAACAGCGTATAGCGTTAAACAGTTATGTCAGATCATTGATGCACAAAAAGTCACACTGATTTCAGTACCCACAGCCTTATGGCATGAGTGGACGTATCAGTTAACTGCCGACGATGTTGAACAACTGGTTGAGCATTTGAAGATATGCATCGTGGGTGGTGAAGCCATGCGAATGGAGTTATTGGCGCTATGGCAACAAAAAACAGACGGAAAGATCCGTTTATTCAACACGTATGGGCCGACAGAAACAACCATTGTGGCAACCGCCATCGATGTTACACAGCTCGATACCTCAACAAACTCAGTGGTGCCGATAGGACGTCCTTTGGCGCATTGTCAGACCTATGTTTTGGATTCTCAGGGTGGATTGGCACCGCCAGATGTTATAGGTGAACTCTACATTGCGGGTGATGCTTTAAGCTTAGGTTATGTGAATAACCCAGAGCAAAATGCGGCACAGTTTATTGAAATGGCTATTTTGCCGGAACAAACAGTACGCTTATATAAAACCGGTGATCGTGTTTATTGGAATAACGAGGGTGAACTGGTTTATGTCGGTCGTCTTGATAATCAGGTCAAGATCAGAGGTTTTCGTATCGAAACCCGCGAAACAGAGTCAGCACTGTCAGCGATTGATGGCGTGGCGACAAGTATTGTGCGAGTGACTGTCGATGCAACCGGCGAAAAACAGCTATGTGCTTGGCTAGTGATGCCAGAGGGCGCCGAAACGGATGCTGTCATCCCCTTGATAAGAGAACAACTGAAAACACGATTACCAGAATATATGGTGCCAACCCTATATGCCGTGATAGCCGCTATACCAACCACGGCTAATGGTAAAGTGAATTTTGCTGCCTTACCTGAGCCAAAACCTTGCATTACGCGTGGGTTAGAGCGTGTTGCGGAAACTGAAATTGAAAAACAATTGGTGCAACTGTGTGCCGATGCACTGAAATTACCGTTAAGCATGGTGAATTTAACCGCGTCTTTTATCGAGTTGGGAGGGAACTCCTTAACCTTGTTGAGGCTTTTACATCAGATGCAACAGACTTTTACTGTAGCGGTAAGCGTTGCCGATATCATGACGGCCAGTGATCTAGCCATGCTGGCATTGATAATTGAGCGTAAGCAGTTGCAACAGGTTGAACAAGCCAATCAGGGACATAACGCTGTGGCGGAAGAAGGCTGGTTATGATGATAAAAATAGACGCGGATAAATCAGGTGGAATAATACGAATCGTTGATATTATTCGGCAAACTTCGGCTGCGGGGGTGCGGTTATTTGTTGAGCACGGCAAATTAGGTTTTAAAGTCATGTCAGGTTGCGTTTTTACCCCTGAACTAAAAAACTTAGTGATTGCCAATAAAGCTGAAATTATTGCTTTTTTAGTGCCCAATGACGCCATTAAATTGGTGTCATTGGGCGCTGACCGAACGCCATTATTTTTGGTTCCTGGCGCAGCTGCTCCAGTATCATCTTTTATTGATTTAGCCCGAGAAATAAAAAACGATTTCTGCCTCAAGGTATTTGACGCAACTTCCCTATTCTTGGAAGGGAAAACAGTGACAGTCAAAACATTGGCTGAACGTTATGCGGTATTGCTTTTGCAAACTTATCCTCAAGCGCATTATCGATTGATGGGTGATTGTGTGGGGGCATGTGTTGCTTTCGAGGTCGCTTTATTGTTGGAAAATGAAGGAAAAACGGTTGACTTGATAACGCTTGATAGTTTTCTGACCGCCTATGAGCAACAGCCTTATACCCGCGAGGAGATCGATGAAGTGACTGCCAAGTTAGCTCAAGGCATTGAAGATGACGCTCTGGAAAGTTTTATTGAAGTTTATAAACGCAACTCTATGATGGTTTGCAATTATGTGCCATCGGCTAGGTTAAAGGGCAAGATGACATTCATTTATTGCGAAACTTCTATACAACTACGGGCAGAAAAAGAGAAAATTATTGCATCCTTACAAGATTATGTCACACAACCGATTATTTGTGGCATGGTAAGTGGTGATCATTATTCAGTATTAAAACCGGGTGACGTTGAATCTCTGGCTGAGGCTATATTGCGACAACGTTACCGGCCAGAGCCTTCATTCAAAAAATCGAATTTAACCTATCAAGAGTTGCTCGACATTGTGCAATATCGGGCCGATATTTATCGGCCTGTAAATGACATCAATCATTGTCACCGAGTGAGAATATCACAGGTCGGGTGTTGGTTTATTGAAATAGCGGATGGCCGTGTACATATTGATTTCAACGCTGATGATGCAATGTATGAACAATATGATTTTTATAGTGAGATTGAAATCAGCGCGGATTTATTAATGGCGTGCGTAACCAGCGAGGAACCCGCAATCGCTATCGCTAAGGCGATATTGGATCATAAAATTCAGGTACAACAAGGAGAAGAGCTATATCACTTATTATGGATTATTTTTGGCATCACGAAACCTGATGAAATTTTTAACTGGATTGATCAACAAGATAGCCAAGATCAATATTTAGGTGTTCAAACTGATGGAATTGCTTTTGACGATAAATGTCATATCAATTCTTACGATGGCACTTACTTTATGCCTGCTCATTACAGTGTGATTCATAAGGCATTAATATCTCTGCCGATCGAGTACAGTGACTTTGAATTTGTCGATTTGGGGTGTGGTAAAGGGCGGGCGATTATATGTGCGTCTAATTACAATTTTAGCAAGATTACCGGAGTAGAAATTGTTGAATCATTGGCGTTAATTGCACAGAAAAATATTAACGTTATAAATAAAAAAAACCACATTGAGATAATACAGACCGAGGTAAATAATTATCAATTTAATGAAAACAATGTGGTTATTTATAATTTTGATCGTTTTTTTGATGATCAGCTTAAACAACTGCTAGGGCGGTTAAAAACAGATATTTATGACAAAGGCTATAAGGTTTTTATTTTGCAAATTAATGGTGATAATGCGATTTATCAGCACTGTCTTTGGTTAACGCCAAAAAAAATTGCCCAGGGTTTTATGGGGGGGTGGAATATCACTTTATGGCAAAGTGAAGGTTGTTAAAGTCTGGCAATAGTAAAATCTTATTTAGGAGTTAATCTCGATGATCTCTGATTTGGTTAAAGCCAATCGGTTAAAAATTATTCTTAATAGTATTGTTGGTGCTTTTAGTGCTTTCTTTAGTATTTGGCTAATTTCCTTAATTACCGATGATGCATTGGAACAGATTAGTGCTGATTTATTATCATGGACAGTTAAGTTCTTCAGTGGGCTGGTTTGTTTATTTATTGTAAGTTCTTTTGCTAATTACTTAATGACAAAGTTAAGTGTGAAAATTATTTTTGAGGTTCGTAGTGCCTTAGTAAAACGAATCTTGAATACCCCTTATGCCATTTTGGATAGGATTGGAGGACATAAAGTTCAGGCCAGCTTAACATCTGATGTCAGTGATATTTCCAGGGCTATTTCTACTATGCCACAGTTTATTTATCATGTGATTACTGTGATTGCATGTTTGGGTTTTTTGGCATTCAAATCGATTGGTCTTTTTGTGGTCATCTTGGTTATTCTCCCATTAGGAATTTTGGTTTCGTGTTATTTCATCAGTAAAGCCGAAGCTTATGATGATATATATCGTGATGATTATGATAATCTTCATGAGCAGTTTAAAAGTCTGGTGGATGGGGTTAAAGAGCTGAATAACAATGAAAGACGAAAAAAATCGTTTTTTAATCGAGGTGTTTTACCATCATTAGAAAAGATTAATGATTCTGATCTTAGATCGGAAATTTTCTGGAAACTGAATGAAAATTGGGGTCAAGTACTATTATTCTTGGTTCTTGGGGCTATTTTATTTTCACATATTATGTGGGGAATAGGGGAAAGTAACGATATTCTTACCTTTATCTTTATAATGACATTCTTACTGGGGCCTGTTGATTTTATTTTATCATCCCAGGAAACTATAGTAAAAGCGCTTATATCTCTGCGTAAGATTGATCGCTTGAGGTTTTCTGAAAACTTATCAATGGAGCCAAGGTTAACCAACACAGAAGAATTTAAAGAGTGGTCTCGAATTTCCCTGCGTTCCATTAGTTTTAAGTATGCCGGTGAAGGGAGCTGTTTTTCTGTTGGGCCGATTAATCTGGATATTCAGCGCGGCGAAATTATCCTTATTAAAGGCGGTAATGGCAGTGGTAAGTCAACTTTTGCCAAATTGTTGATTGGCTTATTGAATAAATCTGAAGGTGATATTTTCATAGATGATAAGGTGGTTAATAAAGATAACCGAGAGAATTATCTGAATATGTACAGTGTTATTCATTCGGATTTTTATCTATTTGATACGGTAATTAATCGAAAAGGTGAACTTGCCGATGATGAATTAACTCGTCAATATCTGAAAAAATTGGATTTAGCAGCAAAAGTCACGGTTAAAGATGGCAAATTATCCACAACTAAGCTTTCTCATGGTCAACGTAAGCGCTTAGCGCTGGTTATCTCTTATATGGAAGATGCGCCTATTTATTTGTTTGACGAATGGGCAGCCGATCAAGACCCTAATTATAGAAGATTTTTCTATCATGAATTACTTCCTGAAATGAAGCGCAATGGAAAAACTATCATTGTTATTAGCCATGATGATAAATATTTTCATATCGCCGACAGAGTTATCACGATGGATAATGGTTTAGTAGATAATATTGAAATCAATGTACACCCCGATAAAGTAGAAAATGCGGCTTTATAGCCCGCTATTGCTAAGATGTAATCATAATATACCCTATGGATTTCAAGATGCATCGCGGCGGCAAGGGAGCGAATCCCCGGGAGCATAGATAACGATGTGACCGGGGTGAGTGAGTGAAGCCAACAAAGAGGCAACTTGAAAGATGACGGGTATAAAGCATAAATATCAGGAGGTTATAATGTTGGAACTATTTGAAGATCAATTGGCTGGAATTAGAGAAAAATATGGGAGTGACTGTTTAAAAAGAGTAGAGGATATGTTTTATCCTTTACTACAACAAAGAGCGCCATTACAAGCAGATGCCAAATATATCATGCCCGGTCTTTCTACCACGCCGTGGTTGGATACGAATTCGTTTCCGCAATTGCAGCCGTTAGTCACCTCATTGATGAATAATGCGGGTAAAATAAAACAGGAAATTAACGCAGTCATCAGTGGTGAGTCCCAATATATCACCGATTATGAGCACTATTTGGGAACTCAAAAAGATTGGAAAGCATTATATTTATTTAAAAATGGTCAACCTAATAACGCCGTTGCCAATATTTTGCCCGCTACATGGCATATTTTTAATAATGAATTACGGGATTGGCATTGTCCTCTATTGGAAGTTCATTTTTCGGTGTTGCAACCGGGTACGGTGATTAAACCGCATTGTGATTTATGGAATTTCACCCTTAATTTACATTTTGCGGTCGATATTCCTGCTAGCAATTGTGAGATCATCGTTGCGAATGAAGCCAGATGTTGGAAAGAAGGTGAGTGTTTACTTTTTGATTACTCTTATCAGCATGAAGCTTATAACCGTTCAGATAAACATAGAATTTGTTTATTAATGGATATCTGGCATCCCAATTTATCATTTGCAGAACGAGAAGCACTGGTTTTGATCATTACCGGTATTCGTAAACTTTTTGGTTAGTTTATGCCCTATGGATTTCAAGATGGATCGCGACGGCAAGGGAGCGAATCCCCGGGAGCATGGATAACGATGTGACCGGGGTGAGTGCAGCCAACAAAGAGGCAACTTGAAAGATAACGGGTATATTTTTCTAGGTATGTGTTGCTGGCTATTGGCAACACAGTTTAAAAGGACAGCCTATTATGAATAGAAAAGGGCAGTGCATCGTGTCTGATATTCAGGAGTTTGATGACTTCATTTTTGAGCTTGACTCAGCAGAACAGACATATTTAAAGCAGGCATTTTTAAAGTCTTCTCTAAAATATGACATTGATAATTTCGAATATTTTTATTGGAAATGTTTTTATCAATCATTTAATTTACCTGTGCGTTTACAGAAAAAACTATTTGATTTTCGAGCGTTAGAAAATGAAAATTATTTGTTGATAAAGGGATTGCCTGTCCCTGATGATCTCGGCTTAACGCCTTTATCTTATGAACAAACAAATAGTTCTGAGGTAGCGGGTGTTCGTACTTTGATATCAACGATATTATCTCGAATTGGGTATATTTATTCGTTTGTCAATAAAAAGAACTTTAATTTTATCGATGATGTTTTTCCAATGGAACAATATAAGAATGTGCAATTAGGCACAAATAAAGAGTTTTTGGAATGGCATGTTGAAGATGGTTTCCATGATGCAAAAGCAGACTGGGTTGCTTTATATTGTTTGCGTGGCGACAAAAATGCCGAAACCTACTTATTTCAAACAAAGAATATTCATTTGGATGCTGAAACCATTGCTGAATTGCAAGAACCAAACTTTGAGATCGATGTCGATCCGACCTTTATGTCGAATATTGGTGGTCGCCGTCGTGTTGCCATATTAAGTCAACATAAAGAGCCAGAAATGATATTTGATCCAGCTTATATGCGTTGTTTAACACCAAAGGCAGAAGCCGCGTTGGAAAAGTTGAATCAGTGTATTAATGAAAATAGAGAGGCTTTTATATTATCTCCTGGAGAAATGTTGCTATTTGATAACCGTAAAGTCGCTCATGCGCGTAGCGAATATGAACCTCGATACGATGGTTATGATCGTTGGTTACTCAGAGCATTAATATTGGAATCAAAATTCAAAGCCAGAGATTGCTTTTATACAGGCACTTTAAGGGCAAAATAAAAATGACATCATTTAAAACAGTATTATTTAAAACAATCACATTACTGTCAACTATTCTGTTGACAATAAGTTGTGGCGGATTTAAAAGTTATTCAGAAAAGACGACGACAGCATTTGAAGCGAAAATTGTTCGTACTCATTATGGTGTCCCACATATTTATGCGCAAGACTTGGGAAGCCTGAGTTTTGGCAATGCCTATGCTCAGGCACAAGATAATATATGCATCATGGCGGATCATTATGTACGCATTCGGGGAGAGCGTGCGCGTTTCTTTGGTGCTGATAGAGATAAGCAGGGGGATTCACTGAATTTAATTCAGGACTTCGGTTATAAAACTTTAGCTTTGGTGGAACAGGCGCGTGAGAAATGGCCGCAATTAAGTACTGATTCACAGGTAATTATTGATGGGTTTGTTGCAGGTTATAATACCTACCTGTCCCATGTAAAGGAAGGGCGTTATACCTTACCAAAAGCTTGTCGAGATAAGGAGTGGGTAGTACCTATTCAACGTGAGGATGTACTGGCATATGTGTTTTCTATAGCGGTATTTCCTGGTTCTGCTCAATTTCTTGCTGATTATTATGCTGCTGATCCCAATAAAGATGATCAAAAACAGTTGGCTTCACAGACATCAAGGAATAATGGTTATTCCATTGGTTCGAATGGTTGGGCATTAGGCCGTGACAAAGTTGAAGAGGTCAATAGCATGTTATTGGCGAACCCCCATTTTCCTTATGAAGGCAACTTGCGTTTTTGGCAGGTGCATCATGTCATGAATGGAAAGATTGATGTCATGGGAGCGTCTTTAATTGGTTTCCCGGGTATTGTTAATATTGGATTTAATCACAATATTGCCTGGACTCACACTTATTCATCGGCTGAACATGTCATTGTTTATAAAATGCAAACTGCTGCTAATAATCCGCTCAATTATGTGATTGATGGTGTTATTAAACCGGTAATGTCGAAACCAATTCATATTGACGTCAAAACCGATAGCGGTATTGAAACTGTCACGAAAGATCATTTTTATACTGATATTGGGCCTATTATTGAAAATGAAGACTTTGCCTGGTCCGAGTCTGAATTTTATGTCGTGAAAGATGTCAATCTTTACAATCTTGATATGATTGATCATTGGTTGGCGTTGAATCGAGCGGATAGTCTTGCCGATGCAAAACAATCTTATAAAGATTTTAATGGCTTGGCTTTTAATAACACGTTGTTAACCGGTAAAGAAGGCGTTGGTATTTTTATTGGTGATAGAGCTGTACCGGCATTATCTCTTGAAGCTATTCAATTATTGAATGACAACGAAACCCTAGCGGCGGCACGTGAGAAGTATGGCGTGACTATTTTACCGGGTAACTCATCATCAATGATTTTTACCGAAGCCTTGGGTTATGATCAGATCCCACAGCTTGTGGAAACATCCTATGTACAAAATTCCAATGGTTCTCACTGGGCAACGAACCTGAAACATTTGCTCGAAGGTTTTTCTCCACTTCTTGGTAACGAGCGGAAGCCACTATCATTCAGAACTCGTATGGGGTTGCAACTAATAGAGGATGCGGCAGGTGATAATAAGCGATTTTCTCTCATGGAGTTAGAACGGGCGTTATTCTCTGAGCGTTCATATTTAGCTGAACTGATATTAAAAGATGTGATTTCCTTATGTGATAAAACACAGAACCGATTAATTAAATTGGTGAATGGCATGAAGGTGGATATTACTCAGGCATGTCAATTGCTATCACAATGGAACGGTGAATTTAATGCGGATAGTCGGGGCGCGATTATATTCCGTGAATTAGCGTTTTTAATTGATCAGCAAGAACATTTTGCCGTACCGTTTGATATAGCCCACCCGGCAACAACGCCACGTCAATTAAAACAAAGTGAAGAGTTTGTCACCTTGTTAGCACGGGCGGTTGCAAATGTGAAGAATGCGGGGCTGGCTTTAGATACTCCGGTAAGTAAATTTCAATTTATTGAAAGTACCGCGCCTGACGGTAAACCGGCAGGTAATCGCATGAGTTGGCCGGGATTATTTCAAGAAGAAGGCGGCTTTAATATGATCGCGACATGGGATGGGGATGAAACCCTATTTCCTAAACATCATTATACTGTGGGTAATGATGTGGTGAGTGGTGAAGTATTGGAATCGGAGCTAACTGATCAGGGATATCATATTCGTTATGGGTCTAGTTGGATAATGTTGGTGGCATTTGATCAACAAGGGCCTAATGCGCGCGGGTTACTCACTTATTCGCAATCTTCTGATATTGATTCGCCTCATTTTGCAGATCAGAGCAGATATTATTCTCATTATAAACAGCTATTGCCGTTGCCTTATGGGTTAGAAGAAGTTCAGAAATCAACTATTTCGGAATTGATTATCCAACATTAAGTTAAGATTGCTTGGCACCGGTTCACAAGAAATTTTTTGATGTTTTTAACATAAGCATTATAACTGGCTGGCTGTTTCAGCCAGTTATAGAAAATACCCTATGGATTTCAAGATGCATCGCGGCGGCAAGGGAGCGAATCCCCGGGAGTATAGAGAACTATGTGACCGGGGTGAGTGAGTGCAGCCAACAAAGAGGCAACTTGAAAGATGACGGGTAAATACTATTTATTCTTTGGAACGATATAAATATGATGGATTTTTCTAATTCTAGTTATCAGAAATGCGTAGAGTTCACCATGCCATCCATAGAGGATGTATCTGCTTGTATGCTGAATAGAGTCCCTTTCATTATTCGAGGAGGCGCTGAACAGTGGGTAGCAAGAACAAAGTGGACATGGGACTATTTTCAGCAAAAATTTGGTCATCACCTGATAAAAGTATTTCGATCATCAAATAATAAAGATAATAAATATATGTCTCTTGGTGACTATATTGATTATATAAAAGATGTGGAAGAACTTGATCCTTATTATGCTTCTGCGTGGCCGTTTTCGCTCTATTTTAAAGAATTGGTGAGTGATTATGAGGTCCCTGACTACTTTTCTTGCTTAATTCGTCAACGTGTTGCAGACGATATTTTGCATAATGAAGCAGCATTACTCTTACTTCGCTGGATTTATATGGGGCCTAAAAACAGCGGCTCTCGTATGCATTTGGATATTGCTTCTACTCATGCTTGGAATGCGGTGATTAGTGGTCGAAAAGAGTGGGTATTTTATGGGCCGGAAGAGGCAATGAAAATAGGTTATGGCAAAGTTGATGCTTTTAACCCTGATCTGGTCTTATATCCCGATTTCATTCAGGCTCAAGGAATTCATTGTATACAGAATCCTGGTGATATTGTTTTCACGCCTTGTACACACTATCATCAAGTTAAAAATTTGGTGGCAGGAATTTCAATCACTGAAAATTTTATTAATGACACGAACTTGGAGCTTGTTAAGCATTCCATAAACAACGACGATGATATATCACCGGAACAAGCAAATTTTATTCGGATGTTGATTCCTGAGTTAAGTTAATCTGAATTCTGTTTAAACCGTCACTCTCGAATGGAAAAATTCAGTGACGGTTTCTTCTTTATTTAAACAATAGGCAATGAGTCCACCCAACACGGCTAATAAATTCCTCTTACTGGTACATGGTCGTAAACGTTCTACGACCATGATGTAGTAGAGAAAAATTAGCATATCAATAAGTTGCTATGCTTGACTCAGCTAGTGAAATGGTTATTGCACTAGGTAGAGTGGGTATTTTGTTGGATAGGATTCGTATTCAGATGACGGTACCATCTTAATAGATGATTTATTATCTCTGATGATCTTTATTCCATTTACTGGCCATTTAGCGGAATCAAGAAGAAACGCGGCAGGTTGTCCAGTTGTACCAATAACAGGGGCACCGACTTTTAATGAAGCACCATATGGAATGGCATGGAAAATCTCAGGCGTGACTTCAACGAAGTTTTTAGTTAAAAATTGAATTGATCGAATGGAATTAGCTTGAAAACGCGTTCCAGATACAACAAATGTTAAAGGTAAACCGGCTGCTTTAATTCCATAACCTTCGTAGATATTCGCGACCTGGTTAGGAAGCATATTTTCACAGCTCATTCCAGCACTGATGTCGATACCAATATGTGCCAAGTTTGTAGGCGACCTACGAGGGAAATTACGCGCAGTCGCATTAATAACATCGATTGGCAGTGTACTGCATTGTCCGGTACTTGAGACAACTGAGTGTTTATCAGGTCTTGATACAATACCGGGACCTTCTACAGTGGAGGTACTTAATTGGACATCATTGTAGATTTTCGTAGAGAAGTCTGGAGGATAAAAGCTTAAAGATAGTCTGGAGCCATCATTGTGAGCCACAATCCATGCATTGAGTGCATCAGAAAATTGCATATCGACGCTTACCCAATAGTTTTGACGGTATCCGGTGTGGTTCTCTTCCGTTTTTGTGATGAATCCATTAGGAGTAAGTTCTTCCACTTCACTTTGAAAGGTTGGATCGGGAGATCTTAAGACATATTGTCCACCGCCGCCGTAAATTTTATCTAGGGAATTTGCTCCGGTCGTATCGGTGTACATAAGGTAAAACATACCGTTGAGATAGGATACGGATGGTTGCCCTGCCCCATAAGGATTTCCATCTAGCTTCTTGTTAGCGGGTAAGATTATCGGATTACCATTATTTGCACGTGTCCAGTTAATTCCGTCAGTGCTTGTTGCGAGGCCAATTTTTGTTATACCTTCGGCATCAACGCGAACGCTGTCCCATCCACCATAATACATATAATATGTACCGTTAACTCGTATGACAGAGGGATCGCAAGTATGGACTTTATCGAATGCGTTTGCTTCCTTGTTAGGGGAAAAAACAATCTGATAGGGTTCCCTACCTCCACGGGCGCGGAAAGGACCATCAAGAGATGAAGATTCGGCATAGAAAATATGGTCACCGGGATGAGTGGGATCAGAACCACACCACCACATCCGATATACCCCGTCTAACATCACGGAAGGCGCATAGTTGTATACTCCACCCTTTACCACTGGGCCGATAGAAGTTCGAATATCTGATGTTGTTAAAGGCATCTCTGTTTGTGCGAATGATGGGGTTGCCAATAATAACTCGCAGAGAAGAAACGGGATCAATAAAATATTTCGGTAAATCACACTCAAATGGTGGAGTAAGAATCTGCAAGAATGCAGAGCATAAACTAAAGCATCATTTAACGCAGATTCGCAATGATTTTTCCAAGCCGACATTTTGAATGTATGGTTGCTTATGTTTAATTGTTTAGTAATGATGCCCCAAATTTTGGGAACTGTTTTGGTACATAAAGTCACAATTTTCTCCAGAGTTTTAAGTTTAAGTAATAGGGCGAGTAAAGTTCTTAGCAAAACTTCCCTCAAATATGCCCCTAAAAAAAGATGCAATGATTGATAACTAGTATTCGTTGTGTTAACTCCATTCGGAGACTGATAATTTAACCTGCACTGCAACAGTGTTTTGTTAGTACATTGCATAAATTAGTGCTGGTTCATTAGAACAGCTCTTTTGCTGGTCTTCTGGCGAGCCTTAAATGGGCATCTTCTTACCAATGTCGTTATAACAAAACGCTGTCTTTCAGCGCTAATGTAGTACAATAATCTGTTTTCATTAGTGGCTATAAAGGTAAATTTTTTGTGTTTTTCCCCCTTCCAGTGAAAACTATCAGAGTTAAATAATTAAGTATCAAAAATTAATCAGATATTGTTCGTCTTGTGTCGAATATCTGTTCATGTCAAAAAATGTTACCTAAATCACAAAATAATATCAATGAGTTTATTTTTAAGACTATTCCTAATTAATCAGAAATGTCGTCTGGAAGAGTGACACCCTTATGCCGATTTATCATGTGTTGTATTTCAGCCATAGAAACCTTAAATCTGCGTTTTTTCTGATGCTCACAATCGGAAAAAGTTGTATGACTCAAGGTTTTTCTAATGAGTGTTTTTTGTTGAGGATAAAAAAATGTGGTGAAGGTCTATGGGTTATATGGTAAGAATCAATATGGAAATAGTATTGTGTAGATATACTTAGTCAAGTCTACCTTATTGCACGTGACGTTAATCTCTGTAATTTTGTTCGGTGTTCATTTGGAATTCACTTAGATTGTGGGTATTGTTGTCATTTATTTAGGAGTTATGTGACCAATGGTTTCCTAAGAATGCAGTTATTGTGGCAGGCTGGATTTTCGATATTCTTGTTCGATTTAGTGAAAATATATCCCCCACCCTTAGAAAAATCCCAAATTTTGTCGTCAAAGCGACATTCCTGCATAAAGTGTTTTAACATTTGGTCGTTAAATACGTACAATCCCGTCCCTGAATGTGTTCTCTACAGAATAGGCTTAGTTTGTCACTGATCCAATTTTACACATCGCGGAGCCGCCTGCCAGCTTGGCTCGGTATATTCGCGGTACTGATGTTGTTCATTGCGCCAGTGATCTCCCGGTCACTGGAACATGCGCGCATTGGTGAGGCTCATTCATCGAGAGTGGTCGATTGCCATAGGGTGATGTCATCTGACGGTGATATGCCTTGGAATATGTCTCATTCCGACGTTTCTTCCGCATCATATGTTACTAACCATCATGATGGCATGCAGATGGGTATGCATGGTGGTGGTATGTCGATGTTGGAGGATATTGCCTGTGGATACTGCGTTTTTCTGATCCATATACCTATGCTGGATTTGGCGAATACACCGCTATTTTGGTCAACTTCGCTGACTTCACGGCCACCACCGATTCAAACCGTAGCTTCCTTTCTGCCGCATTTCATCTTTTCTGATTCGTTGCCTCGTGCTCCGCCTGAACAGATCTCATCTTATTAATTTAAACATAATGAAATGTCTTGTCCTGCTCATTATTGAGTCAGGAAAAGTCTGTTCATACCAAAAACGATTTGGTTGGATTCTATAACGTATTCCGCTGTTGATAGAAATATCTCTTCGGAAGGTGGATTCACATTAAGGAAAGATGATGTTCGAAAAAAATTCTTCTCATAAAAAAAATAGGCTATCCCATTGTATCCGTTCGGCGATGCCACTTTTTCTGCTAGCGACTTTTAATGGCTATGCGGCTGAAACTTCACCTGATTCACGTGATCATGTGCACGGTTTAAAAACCAATGATGGTGATGTGATCACGGTAACAGCACCTTTGCATTCTCCTTTGTCAATTGTCACCTCGCCAAAAACCCCCCGTCAGCCGGTTCCGGCAAGTGACGGCTCTGATTATTTAAAAACCATACCCGGATTTTCTCAAATCCGTAATGGAGGCACCAATGGTGATCCAGTATTTCGGGGAATGTTTGGTTCTAGAATTAAGCTCCTGACTGATGGTGCAGAAATGCTAGGAGCTTGTCCCGGCAGAATGGATGCCCCTTCATCCTATATTTCGCCAGAAAGTTATGATTTGCTGACAGTCATTAAAGGGCCTCAAACGGTATTGTGGGGGGCCGGTGCTTCAGCAGGGACCATAAGGTTTGAACGTGAACATCCGCGATTTGATGAGCCGGGAGCAAAAATCAATGCCAGTGGATTGACGGGTTCAAATGACCGTTGGGATGGCAATGTGGATGCCAGTATTGGCAATGAATTGGGATATTTACGTTTAATGGCAAATAAATCCCGTTCAAATGACTACAAAGATGGTGGTGGGTATCGCGTTCCTTCACGTTGGGATAAATGGAATAGTGATCTGGCGTTAGGGTGGACTCCGGATAAAGATACATTGCTTGAGTTGACCGCGGGAAAAGGGGACGGAGAAGCTCGTTATGCTGGACGTAGCATGGATGGTTCGCAATTCAAACGTGAAAGTCTCGGTGTGCGTTTTGAGAAATCTAACCTCGGTGAGGTGCTTGATAAGGTTGAAGCCCAAGTTTATTACAACTATACCAACCATATTATGGACAATATAACCTTGCGTTCTCCGAATAGCGCCATGTCAATGGGTATGCCGTCTTCGAGTTGTAAACATATGTGTGGTATGCACATGAATATGAATCACGGTATGTCTATGCAACTGGATCGTCGCGTTGTGGGAGGGCGAATCATGGGCACCTGGCTATGGCAAGACTTCAAATTGGAAAGTGGCGCAGATACGCAAACCAATACCCATCGTAATAAAGCAGGTAATGTATGGCAAAAGGATGCTCAATTTTATAACTATGGCCTATTTGGTGAGCTAACTTGGTCTGCCACAGAACAGAGCGAATTGATAACCGGTGCCCGTCTTGATCGCAGCCGAGTAAAGAAATTTGCTGGTAATAGTGAAAAAGAGCGTAATGATACTTTGCCGAGTGGTTTTATGCGTTTAGAGCACACTCTGGCTGATATGCCTATGATGTTTTATGCCGGTATTGGTTACACTGAACGTTTCCCTGATTATTGGGAACTGTTCTCGCCTACATATGGTCCGATGGGGAGTACTAGTGCTTTTGATGGGGTAAAAAGTGAGAAAACCACTCAGCTTGATATTGGTGCTCAATATACCGGGGAACGTTTTAATGGTTGGGTATCCGCCTATGTAGGGCGTGTAAATGATTTCATTTTATTTAGATATAGCCCGACAAACGCCCGTATTAGCCAAGCTGATAACGTTAATGCCAATATCATGGGCGGAGAAATGGGCTTTGGCTATCAATTGACAGATCATTGGAAAACGGATGCCAGCCTTGCCTATGCTTGGGGAGAAAACCGGACGGATAACAAGCCGATGCCTCAGATCCCGCCTCTGGAAGCCCGCTTCGGCTTGACCTATGAACGTGGTGATTGGAGCAGTACCGGCTTGTGGCGGTTGGTGAGCAGCCAGCATCGGATTGCCGTGGGGCAGGGGAATGTTGTCGGCAAAGATTTTCAAGATAGTTCAGGTTTCGGCGTACTTTCGGCCAACGTTGCCTATAAGGTTGACAAAAATGTCAAAGTGAGCGCTGGCATCGACAATATTTTGGATAAAGAATACAGCGAACACCTTAACCTTGCCGGTAATAGCACCTTTGGTTATTCAGCGAATACCTCAGTGAATGAACCCGGCCGGACGGTGTGGGCGAAAATAGATGTAAAATTCTAATGAGAAAATGGCGTCCAATTATTGGACGCCAATATTTGTTTGCCCTTTTCCTGATCGAGGATTATTTCTTATTACCGATATACGGATAGACTTTGACATAATCAACATCGAATGTTGCGGTTGTTTTATTTATCGAGCCATAACCTTGTGCTGGATAATTGCGTGGTACTTCGGAGCTTAAAATAATATATTGGTTGGCGATTGAAATTGGAACTTGATCTATACCTGTCATCCTTCAAGTTGCCTCTTTGTTGGCTGCACTCACTCACCCCGGTCACATAGTTATCTATGCTCCCGGGGATTCGCTCCCTTGCCGCCTCGATGCATCTTGAAATCCATAAGGTATAACCCCGACAGATTTTGCGGAATATCATCAACATAAAATGTATAACCTCTTGGTGTCCATGCCACGGCAAATTTGTGGAATTGACCATCAGCAAGTTTGCTGGTGTACAATCTCTTTGACCACTCCTTATGAGCGCTGCCATAACCATTCCAGTGCATAGCGTGATCGTATTGATCCTGTTTCGCTTCGGCTAAATGTTCAAATACATCAATTTCGACACCTGATTTTTCTGGATTTGTTAAATCGTGACCCATTGTCGGTGACTGGACCCAGAATGCAACTTGATTACCTTCTGCACGATTAAATCTGATAGCAGCTTCCCAGTAACCATATGACTGTAGAAAACTTTTTTGTGTTGAGATCATGCCGCAATAATTCTGTAGTTTGCCAGAAGAGCTATCGGAATAGGTTTTTATGGTTAAATGACCATTCTTTACGATAACGGCGGATTGAGTATTAATACAATTGTTTCTAACGCCCAAGCCACGGTAATCCCATTTTTGGGTATTAAGCGTAGTGCCATTAAAATTATCTTCGAATGAAGGTGTAGGGCTGAATTCATTGGGGATCTGTGCTAGAGCATATCCATTGAACAATGTGCTTAATAACAACGTATAGGCTAACTGAATTTTCATCTATTTTCCTTGTATATTTGACGTGAATAACCGTTATTTATCCGAGAGCTATTATTGACCTCCCCTTTTTGTCACGGAGATATGAGTTACTTTATCGAATATTGGCGACGGGGTTACCGATTTAATTTATTACCCCTATGCTTTTCGTTTTAGTCATTCAATATGGTGTTAATATTGATTAATAAAAATGAAAGGTAATTAAAGTCGACAACATGGATTAGGAAAAAATAATTGAGATAGGTAGAAAAAAACAGTGAGGATCGATGAATAAGACCCCGTTCGTGAGAACGGGGTATATACCCGTCATCTTTCAAGTTGCCTCTTTGTTGGCTGCACTCACTCACCCCGGTCACATAGTTTTCTATGCTCCCGGGGATTCGCTCCCTTGCCGTCGCGATGCATCTTGAAATCCATAGGGTATATGACAACTTTAAATTATTTTGATGCATCCAGAGCTTGGGCAAGATCAGCAATAATATCGTCGATATGTTCAATGCCGATAGATAAGCGAATCATATCCTGTGATATACCAGCTTTAATTAACTCCTCATCATTTAATTGGCTATGGGTTGTTGACGCTGGATGACAGGCGAGTGATTTAGTGTCGCCAATATTAACCAGCCGCACAATCAATTTTAGTGCGTCAATAAATCGCGCGCCGGATTGTTGTCCGCCTTTAATACCAAAAGAGAGGAGCGCTGATGGCTTCCCATTCACATACTGTTGAGCCAGTTCATGTTCTGGATGGTTTGGCAACCCGGCATATTTCACCCAACTAACTTGAGGATGATCTTGCAGATAATGGGCGACTCTCAGTGCATTTTCAGTATGACGTTCCATTCTTAATGCCAGTGTTTCCAATCCTTGCAAAATAAGGAAAGCATTAAAAGGCGACAATGCAGCGCCCATATTACGTAGCGGAACCACACGGCAATGCCCGATAAATGCCGCTTTACCGAATTGCTCGGTATAAATGACGTTATGATAGGAGGGATCTGGGGTAGTCAATACAGCAAACCGTTGCTTATATTTTTTCCAGGGGAAATTGCCGGAGTCCACAATGATACCGCCAATAGAGTTACCATGCCCTCCCATATACTTGGTTAAAGAGTGAATAACGATATCAGCGCCATGCTCGAAGGGGCGACAAAGCACAGGCGTGGCGACGGTATTATCAACAATTAAAGGGACGCCATGACGATGAGCGACTTCGGCAAATTTTTTCAGATCAACAATATTACCGGCCGGGTTACTAATAGATTCACAAAATACCGCCTTGGTACGATCATCAATCAGTGACTCCAGTGCTGCAATATCATCGTGTTCAGCAAACCGTGTCTCAATCCCGAATCGCGGCAATGTGTGAGCTAGCAGGTTATAAGTGCCGCCATATAACTTAGCAACAGATATAATGTTATCTCCAACGCTGGCAATGGATTGAATCGCACAGGTGACAGCCGCCATGCCAGATGCAACCGCTAAAGCAGCGATGCCTCCTTCAAGTAGAGCAACCCGTTTTTCTAATACATCATTAGTTGGGTTCATAATGCGGGAATAGATGTTGCCCTCAACCTTTAAATCAAATAGATCGGCGCCGTGTTGGGTATCGTCAAATGCATAGGATGTTGTTTGATAGATAGGAACGGCAACGGCTTTGGTTGTTGGATCAGGGGAATATCCGCCGTGGATAGCAAGAGTTTCTGGTTTCATTTTCGATCTCTTTTTTTACGGTAAGATGACATATATCTTTCATTAATAGGTGTAAGCGGCTTTTGTTAAAACCATAGCCTGACTTACTATTGTTCATAAGGAATTGCTCACAAAGAACTTGATTTATATCTCTTTTTGATTGATGAACTATTAGAATAGATATCTGTATAGACATGATATTTCCGCTAATTATTTATTAATTAAAGAAACAATTTGAAAAAGTGACTAATTATCTACTTTAGCTATGCTGGTCTCTTTATTTTTTAATAATGTGGGTGTTATCACAAAATACTTCAATAATTTCAGCCAAGTAACATTAACTATTAAAATAGAAAATTGAAACAAAATACTTAAATAAATATCCAATCTTTTAGAAAGATCACAAAAATTTCTGTGAAATAGTTAGTTTTCGTTAGATTGCTTTAATTTATTTCTTCACTGTTGCCTGAACGAAAATAGAAGGTATACTCATCGTTCTGATTTTTTCAAACTTTTTTAAATGATTTTGGTCGTAATTTATTGTTAGTATGATCAATATTGGCACTAACCAATAAATTAATAGGATTATTATGGCTAAGTTTTCAAACCGGCGGGAGTTAAAACAACTTTTATTTTTCTCTTTCCCTATCATTGTTAGTCAGATAGCACGTACAGCAATGAGTTTTGTGGATATTGTGATGTCTGGTCACTATGCTACGGCTGATTTAGCAGCCGTAACATTAGGAAGTAGTATTTGGTTTCCTATATTTGTATTAGGATATGGGACGATTATCATGCTGGCAGCAGATGTAGCTAAGCAGAAAGCGCAACATGATGACGAAGGGATTAAAGACAGTCTTAAAAATTACTTGTTTCTGGCGGTGATACTTTCAATACCAATAATTCTTTTATTAATGTTAGTTAGCTGGCTACTTTCGTTTATAGGCATCGATGAGCATATTTTAGAAATTACCCAGGGCTATGTTATTGCTCTAGCCTGTGGTGTTCCTAGTGTTATGATATTTAATGTTTTTCGTTCATTTTTACAAGGATTGGAAGACACAAAAATCGCAATGTATTTGTCTGCGGGTGCTTTATTATTGAATATACCATTAAATTACATATTTATTTATGGAAAACTGGGTTTGCCAGAAATGGGAGGCATTGGCGCGGGTATTACAACTGCAATTATTAATAATCTAATTGCTGTATGCTTGGTTATCTATTTTTTGCTAAAGAAGGAATATCGGCGATATAGGCCAGATTTCAGTTTACCAAAATATAATTCTTTGATTAGAACTTTTTATATTGGTATTCCAAGTGGATTGGCTCTTTTTGTTGAAATGGTTTTTCTGGATGTGATTGCGATAACCGCTGCTCCTTTGGGGGCGCAAGTCATTGCTGCGCATAATATTATGCTTAATATTACCTCTATCATCTATACCATAACTGGGGGAATTGCAGCCGCTGTAACTGTGAGAGTCGGTTCTTATATTGGTAAGAGAGATAGAACATCATTAACAGGTACTATAAAGATCTCAATTGCTTTAATTTTATCTATTTCCGCAGTTATTGGTGTTTTAATCTATTATTTCGCAGGTTCATTTATTTCACTCTATACTAACGACAATGGCGTCATAATGATTGCGCTTAACATAATCTTTCTGTTATGCCTGTTCCAATTCTTTGACTCTTGTCAGGCGGCTTTATCCGGTATTTTACGAGGCTTTCATGATACCCGATCGGTATTTTACGCGCCGTTATTCGGTTATTGGTTAGTGGGTTTGCCATTAGGGTTTATTTTGGCTTTGACAGACTGGGTAACCGAGCGTATGGGAATTATCGGGTTTTGGTATGGGTTGGTTTTGGGTCTTTTTGTGAACGCTATTTTGCTGTTTATCATATTAAAGGTTAGACAGAGAGGAATGATTTCTCAAATAATTTCTTAATTTATACATGATATATACCTTATGGATTTCAAGATGCATCGCGGCGGCAAGGGAGCGAATCCCCGGGAGCATAGATAACTATGTGACCGGGGTGAGTGAGTGCAGCCAACAAAGAGGCAACTTGAAGGATGACAGGTATAGTACATTGATTATAAAATTCATACATATATATTTATTTAGATGAAAATATTTCTGCTCTAAATTAATTTAGTTATTTTTTATTTTAGTTTGTAATTTAAATATAAATTGACTGATTTATTATTTGGATGATTATATTATTATGGAATGATTTCAATGTTATTGAAAGTGATGAATGGACAGTAAAACTGTTATTCAAAATAAATGTAATACATATAGGAGTTATTATTATGATATAAATAAAGTTCGTTATTATCCATTAGCTTAAAGTTATGAAGAGAGAAATCATCTATTTATAAATAGATGATAGTGGATTCATTACAAAATTACTCTGTTAAATAATAATCTAATGACTAAAGAGACTCATTGAAAATGAAAAATTATACCCCTAAACATTACGTTGTTAAGAAAATAGAAGATATGTCTATGACCACACAGATAGACTCAGATTCTCTGAGTCAAGCTATATATTATCCTAATTCAGTTACTATCCATGCAGCCCCAAGAGGATCTGCAATACTTAATGATGCTCCGTCGAAATTTGGTCACGTTTTTATGACGGTTACAAGTTATGATAAGGATACTGGTAGATTGGGATCAATTACTATAGGGTTAAGTATTGGAGATAGTATTTGGACGCCAAAAGATAATCTTTCTTTTAATGACTTTATTAATTATCCAGAGGCATCTAGTCTGACTATTATCTCAGGAAATTATCCACATTATCAGAATGTGGATAGACTTTACCAAACAGTTAAAGATTATAAAGAAGGAAAGATAGCTCCTCCAGATTATCATCTTGGAGCTTTTAACTGTATTCATTTTATTAAAGAATTGACTGAAAATGCTGGAATAAATTTGAGCTTGGGATCTACTCCTGATAGTGTTGCTGAATACATAGAACATATTGCTAATGGATATAGAACACCTATAGTAATAGATCTTGATGGAGATGGTGTTAAGACGATTTCCATTGATTCAGGTATAAAATTTGATTTTGAGGGTAACGGAGATAAGGTTAAGACTGGTTGGGTAAATGAAAATGATGGTTTTTTAGTTCTTGATAGGAATAATGATGGTATAATTAACAATGGAAGCGAGCTATTTGGAGAGGAAACCATACTTTCTTCTGGTGAGAAAGCGAAAAATGGTTTTGAAGCTTTACTAGACTTGGATTCTAATAAGGATGGTATATTGGATGCTAATGATTTATGGTGGTCTTCTCTAAAGATATGGCAAGATAAGAACCGGGATGCTTATACAGATCAAGGTGAATTGAAAAGTATGGAGGAAGTTGGAATTGAATCTATTAATTTGAACTATAAAGAAATTGAGTATTTTGATTCTGAAGGGAACTATCATGGTTTGGCGTCATCTGTTAATTGGAAGGATGGCAGAAATACAGATATTGTTGATGTTTGGTTTACACAAGGTGAAAGTAGTCACTTTTCTCAGGATAATAAAATTGATAAATTAATCAGCTCTTTGGAAAATTTTACAGAACAAAATAGTGATGTGGTCATTGAAAATATTCAGGGTGATCTCATTCAGCCGCAGAATATTCTAGTAAATAATTTAGGACAATATCATGAAGTATATTATTTTGATGATGGTTTTATTGGTTTCTAATGTATATGCTGAAAATATAGAAAAATATATTCCGAAAACAGTGTTTACAGGAATGAACTATGAGGATAAGGAAATTACTCTGAAAACACCCAGAACCGTCGAGGAGTTTCATAACTTAGAAAAATTGGCAGAAAAAGGAAGTGCAGATGCTAATTTTTTGCTTGGCCGTTTATATAGCGATAGTGCATTAGCAAGATCTGAAAGAGATTATAAAATGGCTAAGTATTATTATGAGGAAGCTTTGAGATTAGATAGAAATCATATGTTGGCTTTATATTGGTTTGGTGGAATTTATAAGTATGAAGGTAGAGATAAACAAGATGTGAAAAAAGCAATAGAACTTTATGAAAGAGCGGGTAGTTTGGGCCTTATAAGAGCGTATGACAGTATTGCTGTTACTTATTTACACGGTGACGGTAATGTTCCACAGGATTTAGAGAAAGCGAAAATGTATTTCCAGAAAATAGCTGATATGGGAGATGAAGAATCTAGATATATTTTAGAGCATTGGGAAATAATTCTGATCCAGCAAGGATATAAGGAGCCTGAATAATATTCATATTAACCTAAAAACTATCATGTTCACATAAATTCCCTGTCGAGAGATAGGGGATTTTTCTTAAGTTATTTAAATAACTTAATTCAACTCTTTAATCTTAGAGTTAGAAGAGTATCAATATTGTCATTTGATCATTGGTTTTGTAAAAAATTATAGTTAATGAAAATTTACTCTCTAAGACTGTGGTTATTTAAATTTTCATCAATGAAAGATAATGTTTAGTTAGGATTTAAGTCATGTTGGTAATATTTTTATTTTAGTGAATTTAGTAAATTATATATTAGTGATTGTTCTCGGAATGAATATATTTATATCTGGAGTAATAATTTTACCTATTTAAATCATTTGTATGGAATATATATTTTTGATTTTTATTTCTCATTGTCAAATAGTTCTTAATTAATGTGAAATAGATAATTTTCCATCAAATAGTTACCAAATAAACAATAACATTATAATTAATTTACAATATTAATAATTTCTCATTCATATATCTATATGTGTCGATTTTTTTACATTCGTTATTGGGTGATTCATCTAAGATTATATCCATTATTATATTAAGGTTATGGTGAATATTTATTTAATAATTAAATAGTTAGCTGAATTAATTGCCATTCTATACAAGTAGATACAATTATTTTATGATAATGATTATCATTTCATTTTTTATTAAAAGTGCGTTAATATGCGCGGCAGTCTTCGGACGGTACTAAAACTATGTAATAAGCAATACTCTAACATTTAATTAGTTAACATAAGGAATATGCTATGAACAAAGTTAAAGTGTTAATTGCAGTATTAGGTACATGTGGATTAGTAGCACAATCAATTGCTGTTCCTGGTACTGGGCAAACGCAAAAATTTGATCCTAATAATCAAAGTATTAGAGTCGGTGTGACTGAACCACGAAGTGGTGGCCATCCGACTCCAGGTGGTGAGCCGGGGATTGGAGTGAAATCTATTGGCAAAGGTAGTATTACCAGTTTCTCAGGTCTTGCCAGATATGTTAAAGCGGATGAGAATGGAATTCATAAGATTTCTGTGCCAGGCTCGAGTAGCCATGAAGGCATGGGGGTATTCAACTTTAGTAAAGTGGCTAATGCTGATGTTTATTTTGGTGAATGGTCACAAACCGGTGCAGTAAATGATACTACTCATACTGCCTATTATTCCGGTAAAGACGTGACCACTAATTTACCTACAGGCGGTATCGCGACTTATACGGTTAAAGGGATTAACCAATATAGTGGTAGTAATGCCCTACATGGGACATTTACTGCTGATTTCGGTCAGAAAAGACTTACTGGTTCAATAGCAAATAGCGCATTGACCGTTGACATTAATTCCAGAATTAGAACGGATGGTTCATTTGCGGGTAGGGCAACTGCTGGAAATGTTGTCGGTACAAACAGCGGGCATTTCTTTGGTGATAATGCGGCTAGTTTAGCAGGGGTTGCTACGTTTGCTTCGGACCATAGCAAAGATACTGCCTTTGGTGGAACTAAAAACCCATAATATGAATTTGTATTAGTTGAATAAGGCAAAGTTCATATGGGCTTTGTCTTATTTGGTTTATTTATCGGCTCGACTATGAAGCAGTGATATTCCGATGTTAAATACACCCATTATCCGTTTTTCCATATTAATCAATTGCTTGTTTATTTATCCCTCTTTGGTTTTGGCAGATGAAGATACCGGTAGAAGATTGTGGCATAACGTACAACGAAATTTACAGGATCAAGAAAAAGCGCTGGTTACAGATGAAACGGTGAATAAAAAAACGGATCATTTATCGATAGTACTTAATGGTCAGATTTTCAGTGTTGAGAATAATGTGAATGATATCGGCCAGGCGCTTTATTTAGCCATTAATCATCAACAAGTGCAGGATGTCGAGCGTTTTTTGTTGATATATCAGAAGCTACTTGGACATGATACCCAATTGGTCCATTTTGCTCAGGGGAATTTGGCGCGTTTACAAGGTGACTTAGTAGCAGCAGAACAGCATTATCAGGCCATCTTGCAGCAACAACCTGATTTTACCCGGGCTAAATTAGAGTTAGCCAGAGTCTATTATGAGAATCAAAAGAATAGAGAAGCCAGTTTACTATTTAATGAGATTTCAACAGTTAGTCGCGATAATGAAAATAAGTTACCACCAGCAGTCATTAAGAATATAACTAATTATCAGGAGGCGATTAATTTGCGTAATTCCTGGCGTGGATCTTTCTCCGTGGGATATATCTTTAACGATAACACGAATATGTCGCCGGATAAGCCTCCTGTTTGCACTATCTATCATGAAAATGGTAAGTGCGCGGTTGAACGTAATTTACCTATGGCAAAGAAGGCAAACGGTATTAGTTATGATGCTACGTTGCGTAAGATATATCCACTAAGTGGTCACCACGGTGTTTTTTTACGTTCGATGACTTATGGAGAAAGTTATCGTCATCACAGTGAGGAAAATGAAAATACCACTTCTGCTTATTTGGGTTATAGCTATAAAGCGCAAAGAGATGATTTCCTAATGGGGCCAGTTGTTGAATTTAATTATGTTGCTAATCATTCCCGTTATCGTACTACGGGAATAAAATCAGAATGGATAAATATTCTATCTAAAAATCTGGCATTAAATTTGGAAGGTGAATATAAGCAGTTTCGTTATCATAAACTTTATAATCATCATGACGGTAATATGAGCTCTGTTTATGCTACCTTATCTTATTATTTAACTGATCAAACCATTACCTTTGCGGGTGGTGATTGGGTTAATAAAACCAGTGTTGAAAAAGCGGATGATTATCAGCAAAAAGGCGTGCGAGCAGGCATTTCCACTCAATTGTATCCGGGAATTAATGCAGTAGTATTTACTGCATTGCGCCAGCGGCAATTTGGTGATTACAGTATACCTCTAAATGCACGTCGTAAAGATAATGAACAATTCTATGCGGCAATTGTGAGTATGCCTAAATTTGAAGTTTTTGGTTTAACTCCAGTAATTACTTATCGATTTAGGAAAAATAGTAGTAATGTTGATTGGCTCTATTCCTATAATAAGAATGAAGTGTTAGTCAAGTTTGAAAAGTATTTTTGATACTGATTGAAGTAACAAGTTATACCCAATGGATTTCAAGATGGATCGCGGCGGCAAGGGAGTGAATCCCCGGGAGCATAGCAAACTATGTGACCGGGGTGAGCGAGTGCAGCCAACAAAGAGGCAACTTGAAAGATGACGGGTATATTTCAATCCCCACTATGGCAGATAATGATTATGTATAAATTAAATAATAAATATAGCAAAATAACATTCATGCTGGCATTGGCCTACAGTATGATGCCTTATCGTTCTGATGCAGAAACATTAATAACTTTGGCTCAGTCATCTAAACAGCCCGCTGAAAATAAGGCTGACCTCGGTAAAATTAACGTTTCAGCGACCAGTGAAAAAGATGAAGCAGGTTATGATGCGGTTTATGATAAAGATATTACTAATATTTACTTGGGTAAGGATTTGGTAGAACGCTATAAGGGTGCTTCACCGGCGGATGTTTTAAAAAGCGCAGTCGGCGTATTTAGTGGTGATTCGAGAAACAGTGGCGCATTAGATCCTAATATTCGTGGCATCCAAGGGCAGGGACGGGTTCCTGTTACCATTGATGGTACTGAGCAGGCAATTACCACCTGGCGTGGTTATAACGGTGCGAACAATCGTAACTATATTGATCCTAACCTGATCAGCAGCATTGAAATAGAAAAAGGCCCATCACTGACACGTGGAGTAAAAGGCTCGATCGGTGGGGCCGTAATGATCAAAACTTTGGGGATCGATGATGTGGTACCAATAGATGAACGATTTGGTATTAACTTGAAATTGGAAACCAGCAGTAATGCCGTTAAGGAGCGTGTACCTCATCTACAATTAGGACAAGATTATCGAGATATTCCTGGTTTCACTAAGGGATTTAATTATGTTGATCCGGCGTTAGAAATTACCCCTAAAACTTCGAAAGACAATAAATTATTGGGCCTAAAAGATAATGCGATACGTCTGGCGATAGGTACCCGGCAGGAGTATTTTGATTTAATGGCAGCTTATAGTTACCGCAGTAAAGGAAACTATTTTGCCGGCAAGGGTGGTGCTCATCGCTATAATGATTCCATGAGTAAAGAGGATATAGAGATCCTTGATGGTGGTACCCGGTCGTATGATCCTTATCTGCCTTTTGTGGCACGTATATATCGCCCTGGAAATGAGGTGCCTAATACTTCCAGTGAAATGGAATCTTGGTTGCTTAAAAATAACTGGTACCTGACTAATCAGCAGACGATTGGGTTTGGTATTCGCGATACTAAAACGATTTACGGGGAGATTATGCCTTCGCGGATTGGTTGGGTTCGTGCTAAAGATAATGTTGTATCGCAGTGGCCGTTGGCGAATGTGCATCAGCAGGCATTTAATCTGGATTATAAGTGGAAACCTGATGGAAATAAGTGGGTTGATTTTGATATGAAATTTTGGATTACCCGTACTATCAGCAATACCAATACTGCCGGGGGATATCCACGTGAACCGCGAGAACGAGATGAAGTATGGGATGTGAATAATAAGCAAAGAGATCCGAATATTGACGGTCGTCTGGTAGATACTGCTTCTACCAATGCTCATAATAACCGTTGGGGTGTTGATCTCTCTAATGCTTTTGCGTTGACTCCGGATCTGGATTTAACGTTGTCAGCTAATCTACAGCAGGAGCGTTTGGGTTCTCATGATGATTATGAAGCAAAGAGTTTCTCCAATTTTCGTTCGCTACCAAGAAAAGGACGCCGCCAAGAAAATAATATTGCCTTTAATTTTGACTGGCGTCCTACCTCGTGGCTGGCATTAAGTGCCGGTGCTAAGCGAGTCAGTTATTGGTCTAAGGATGATTTTTTAAATGAACGTTTGGCTGTCCGAGATCCTCGTTATAGTAAAAGTAAAAAACTGGTTGGCCAAGGGTTGCAATATCTGAGAACTCTTAACGATAGGGAAGCTGAACTGTATAAGAAGTTTGATGAATGTTTTGAGTGTCTAACCGATGATGAATTTGACGAATATAACGATAAAAAATTTACAAGTTCAAAAACACGAGATTCAGTTCTTCGCCCTATGGTTCCGGTAGATGTGCTTTGGAAATTTAGTAATGATGGTAAGTTATATAAACAAGATAATCCCTATTTTAATGGGAAACTTGATATGAATGAACGCGTTATTGATCCTGTGACGAATAAAGAAGTGTATAAATATGAATATAGCGATACTCAAAATAATAGTAGCTATATTGACGACTCTGGAGAAATATTGAGTCATGGTGACGGTGGTCTAGTTTATAAAGAGAAAAGCGAACAGGAGCGTTGGTCTAAACAGCCTAAACGTAAGGATCATGCTTGGGCACCAGTATTTTCCGTAACAGCCTATGTGAGTGATAATGCACGTATCTATACCCGTTATGCCGAAGCGGTACGTATGCCAAGTATTTTTGAAGATACCGTTGGATTTTCCTCTGTTTCCGTTGATAAACCAGCGCGTGCTTTTAAACCTGAACGTAGTAAAACTGTGGAAGTGGGTTATGTGCATGATTTAAGTCAATTGTTGGGTGCGGAGCGTAATGCGGACATTAAATTCGCTTATTATAATACAGTTATAGAAAATATCTTTGATCGTGACAGTAACTTTATATTTACTCAGTTAGATAAACAGAAGTTATCCGGTTTAGAAATACAGGGACGTTATGATAACGGTGGCTTCTTTACCCATTTGGGCCTATCTTATAATCTTAAAAATAAAGTTTGCGATAAAATGGAATCGCTTATGTTAGATTTGACAAATCGACATGGTGTTCCTGAATGTATTGATGGCGGTTTTCCCGGTGGTTTTTTAAGGACAACTATTCCACCTCGTTATTCTCTTAATCTGAATATCGGTGGCCGGTTATTAGATGAAAATTTAGAAATCGGTAGTAGAGTATTATACCACAGCAGTGTGGAGAATAAGGATGAAAAATGGTTAATGAAAAAAATGCCCGGCGTTTATAAAGGAATAAATAATAACCCGATGCGTTGGAACCCGGTAATGACTATAGATGCTTATATTAATTATCAGGTTACGCCAGATGTGGTTGTCGAATTATCCGGCACTAACTTAACCGATCGCTATTATTTGGACCCGTTAACGCGTTCCATGATGCCAGCGCCCGGACGGACGTTTAAGCTTAGTGTCACCAGTCGGTTCTGACTCTTTAAGGGAGATTAGCCAGTTGTCGTTAAGAGCGCTGGCAATCTCCATAGATAACGAACGGAAAGATGGCTTGAGTTATGATGAAAAATCGTATTTATATTGGCTTATTTGCTTCCTTACTGTTACACGCGGGCATTATCGTGTTTATGGCGTGGCATTTACTGCGTGATGACAGTGCGGATAATCAATCAGTGAATTCGCCAATAATCAGTATGTCAATAGAAATGGTTGCTTCGGCAGCACCGGCCGGACAGGAACAACCTGTAGAACCGGAACCTATTCCACCCCCGTTACCGCCAGAGATAGAGGTAGCGGAATCGCCACATGAGGCAAAAATAGTACTCAATAAGCCAGCGGATAAGCCACGGAAGCAGGAACGCCCAGAAAAACGTACGGATGCTAAACCGAAGAGCAAGCCTCAGCCGCAGAAAGAACCGGTAGAAGATCCTCAACCAAAACTGGCAGAGCGTGGGCGTAAACAGGAAGCAGAGCAAAATCAGCCAGAGCAAACGGAAGGCAGTGCTCAATTAGCGGGGAGAGATGCTGCGGATTCACAAGCTGGCGCCCGTCAGGCGACGACCAGTCAACCAATGACTGGCGTGGGAGCTGATGAGTTACAAAGCTATCAGGCTGCCCTGCGTCGTGAAATTGAAAAACATAAACGCTATCCGCGTCGGGCTAAGAAGATGAAGCAGCAAGGGATAGTTCAGGTCAGGTTTAGCTTGCTGGATAGTGGCGATTTGACGAATCACCAATTAGTGCAGAGTTCAGGCGCTGATGAATTAGACCGCGCTGCCCTTGCGGCTATCCAACAAGCTCGGTCGGTAGGGCTAAAACCGGCTGGTTTGCCAAGGGAGCTTACTTTAGCAATAGAATTTAATTTGAAATAAATATATACCCGTCATCTTTCAAGTTGCCTCTTTGTTGGCTGCACTCACTCACCCCGGTCACATCGTTATCTATGCTCCCGGGGATTCGCTCCCTTGCCGTCGCGATGCATCTTGAAATCCATAGGGTATAAGGTTTGGGCAGCGAAGAGACTGTCGCTGCCTTAGTAATAGTAGCGTCATGTGGGGATGGCGTATTTCGTGTTTATCATTTATCGCTTTATAAACCGTCAGCATCGGTAAATAGGTATGCAGAATCAATGGGCGTAGTTGATTAATATGTTCGTCAGATAAAAAGTCATGTGTTGCTCGTACCGAGGCTTCCCAGATTTCGATCAGTTTATTGAAATCGGCCTTTATCGCTTGCTGAATTCTCATATTCATTCTTCTTAATCTTTTATTTTTCTAAACCGATGATGAATTAACGCTATCACATTTGTTGTGATGGATCGCTTCAGATATTACTCAGACTTAGCCGTTATTCCTATCCATTATTCTTATCAGAATCTTATGCTGTCTGTTTTGTGATCTATTTCATGAAACAAAGGAGAGAATTCAATCTATTTGGTCTAATATTACTTTTTATAGATAGTTGAATTTTAACCAATTTGGTTAATTGAACAATCAAGCAACACTAAACTTTAAAACCTAAAAAAACAATGCGGGATTCTCTCTATTACTAACTATAATGAGGTATTGGTTAATCAGAAAGGGGATTGCGTCATATCTCATTAACGTAGTTTCTATTTGGATTGATCATTTCAGTTGAACGGCTAGTTCAATGATAAATATAAAATAACTTCTTGAGGATCATATTAATGAAAAGGTCATTTATATTTGCACCAGGCATGTTAGCACTTTCGGTAAGTGCAATTTCGAATGCACACACTTACGACCATCTATATGTTTTTGGTGATAGCTTGAGTGATGGTGGAAATGGGGGTCGATATACGATCAATGGTACAACCAGTAAGTTGTATAATGATCTTATTGCTCAACATTTAGGGACTAAACTGACCAATTCTGATAGTGGGGGGAATAATTACGCAGTAGGTGGAGCGACTGCTGTTCCTAATTCTGGAAATAAAAATAACACTACTCAGGAGCAGGTAGGCCGTTATTTGGCGAGTCATGGTGATCGTGCTGATCCTAATGGTATGTATGTTCATTGGGTTGGTGGTAATGATATTCAGGCGGCATTGAGAGATCCAGGTAACGCGCAAAAAATGATTGAGGATAGTGCGAAAGCCGCTGCATCCCAGGTACATATGCTTCTCGATAAGGGGGCCGGATTAGTGATCGTGCCTACGGTTCCTGATGTTGGTATGACGCCGAAGATTTTGGAGCTTGTTATCGGTACACGAGCCACTTCTAAACAGATGGATGAAATTCATGCGATACTAAATGGATATACCACAATTGATAGAGACACTCGCCTTAAAATTATCGACGGTGTTTTTAAAAAGATGGAGTCAGTAGTTTCAAAGGACGATGCCAAAAAAGCTGAGGATAGTTATAAGCAATTAAGTAGCAACGCTTCAGCATTGGTTGACAGCTATAATAAATTAGAAGATATCGTACTTAGCCAGAAGGGCGGCAATATTGTTCGGGTTGATGTTAATGCACTTTTACATGAGGTCATTGATAATCCTTTACGTTACGGTTTTTCCAATACTGTAGGTTATGCTTGTGCTCGGGGTATTGAGGCTAATTCCTGTAGTTCTGATGATACCGGTTTTGATGCCAGTAAGCCTTTTTTATTTGCTGACGATTTTCATCCAACTCCAGCTGCACAGCGTATGATTGGTGAGCAGACTATTTCAATCCTTAATGCTCCACATCAGGTTATGTCACTGACGAATACCAACAATGTGCCGGTGAAGGGGGCGCTTGCCTCTCTTGACGGTCGTTTACAACAGCTACGTAGCGTGGGTAATGAGCAGAGTAAAATAGGCGTATTCGGTGGTTATAGTGGAAATCACAACAGTACATTGACACTGGGTAGTGACTATCAACTCACGGATAATATTCTGTTAGGCGGGATGATCTCGCGTTATCAGGATAAACGTTCAGTTAATCATTTCCGCGCTGATGGTCGTGGTTATCTATTCACCACGTATGGCTTATGGCGTTACTACGATAAAGGTTGGATTAGCGGCGATCTTCACTATTTGGACATGAAATATGAGGATATTACGCGCGGTATCGTGCTTAATGAGTGGCTGCGCAAGGAGCATGCTTCGACTACCGGTCATCAGTGGGGAGGGCGCATTACCGCAGGTTGGGATATTCCGCTGACATCTACCGTGATGACCAGCCCGATTATCCAGTACGCTTGGGATAAAAGTTATGTTAAAGGTTATCGCGAATCAGGTAATAGCAGTACGGCTATGCATTTCGGTGATCAACGTTACGACTCTCAGGTCGGAACATTAGGCTGGCGTTTTGACACCAATTTTAGTCGTTTTAACCCCTATGCTGAAGTTCGGTTTAACCATCAGTTCGGCGATAAGCATTATCAGATTAGTAGTGCCATTAACTTAACTGAGACATCTTTCGTTAGTAAAAGCCAAAAGCAGGACACTAACTGGCGTGAATACGTTATCGGTATGAATGCTGCTATTACAAAAGATTGGGGCGCTTTTGCGTCAATATCACGCAATGATGGTGATGTTCAGAATCACACTTATGCTTTCAGTTTAGGTGTTAATGCCAGTTTCTAATTTCTGGTTAAAAGATGCAAGTTGATAAAACAGTAGCTGTCTGCTTGTCGTAATAGTATGGCTATTATCGTAGTAATGCCCGACAAAGTGATCGGGCATTTTTTGTGATGATTGCCTCATATCTTGGGTTGTTTATAAATGTCCGGCCGGACAATTTGCCAAACAAAGTTTTCCTCGTTTACTGGGGAATAACCCATTTTTTCATATAGCCACGGTGCCATCGAAGTGACGAGCATAATATGACGAAGCTGTGCTATTTGGGGATGTTCCAGGCAACATGTCATTAGCCAGCGTCCTAATCCCAATCCTCGATAGTCGTCTAAAATAAAAACATCACTAAGATAACCAAAGGTTGTGAAGTCAGTCACGATACGAGCAAATCCTATTTGCTGAGTATTTTTATATAGACCAAAGTTCAAGCTATTTTCGATCGACAACTTAACTGTTTCCTTGTCAATTCCTTCCGCCCAAATGGATTTCGTTAAAAACTGCTGTATGATCATAATATCTAATTTATTTTTATCTGTAGTGACAACATATCCATCCTTTTCCCAACGATGCAATTTTTCCATGCCAGGCTTCCTCTTAAGATAAAATGATAATAATGGGTTATGATATCTCTGTGCTTGAATGTTTTGCCGAGACTTTTGCCATGGAAAGAATATAGCGATTTGAATGAATAACGCCATAGGGCCGTATGTTGCTTCTTCAAATTTTCGACTATATAGACAGGCCCTTCTGTACAGAACAGGCATCCATTTATTCAGAATTGTTTGACATTAGATAGACTTAATTTTGTCTTCCGGTATATACCATCGGAGAGAATTCTTAATGGGAGACGGAGTTACCATAACTAATCCTTTGTTAGCCAGTTTCAATAACAGATAACGTGCTTTGTAGATGGTGAAATCGCATTGTTCCGCTACATCACGCGTACTAGGCCATGATTCTGGTGGGGGAGCCGCTTGCATTTTACGAATAGTACATAATTCGGATATGACATTGAGTATTTGATCCGTCTGGGAAGGTTGAGTCGAATCTTTCCGGTTTTCCATATTAACTCCAGGCTTTATTGAACCCAGTTGGATATCTTGAGCAATTAGGATAATCCAACGGTTAATTTCAACACATGAGGGCAATCTGAATGTCCTATTCAGTCATAAAGAATTGCCGGGTATATCCTGTTTTGTCAAGGTTGGTTTTTATACGATGCAGAACGATTATATCGAAAAATTGAAATTTTAGATCTTTTAATTTGAAAAACAAATTGCATAAAGTATTTTATTCTTATATAGATATAATTTGCGACACTATAGATCGCAAATGATCGGATTGAAATGTTATCTAAGTATTTTGTTGTGAAATTATTTGAATTTGCATTTTTTGTTTTTATTAATTGAATTATTCTGTAATACTTGAAAGGTTGATAGGGTCATTGTCCATATATAAATGTTTTTAATGATTTATTACTTGCATCAAATTTTTTCTAATCTTTATAAGATTAAAATAGGATTGACAATGAAATTATTTATTTAAAATATATTGTTGTTCTATGCTGGTATTGATCGTTATTAGATAATCGTAATAATTTGAAATGAAACTGAATAAAATTATAATATCGGCCATGTTAATATTGGGTGTTGTGTCTATTGCATCTATAGCACATAAAACTGATCGAAGTTATATCACAGTGACCTTTAATGGTGCTATTATTGCTATACCTTATTCTACCGGACAGGGTCTTTTGGGTAAGAGTGTAAATCCTGGGAAAATTTCCAACGTAATATTGAAAAAGGCGAGAGCTTCAACCTATAAGAGTCTTGAGAACCATTTGGTAAATTGCAGATTACAACCCGTAGTTCATCAGTTATTATCTCGGGCAACATTGAAAATATTGCTGGCTTTACCTTGGGTGACTAATAAGACGGATAAATCTCCGAAGTTGTGTCAGAGAAAGAAGCTTCATATATTCAGATTAATGATAAATTTTACTTTTTAATAGCTATTTCTTGATTATGAAACAGGTGAGTCTGATTATTTTCAATAAAATTTTGGTGTTTAAGTTATCCCCACTATATAATTTTTTTATTCATGATATTCATCAATATTAAATTATTTTCATATCAATTTTATCTTTTTTTTATATTAATATAAAACTAATAAATAAGTGGAATAGATAAAAAAGATTTTTAATATTAATTCTTTTGTCTAATGATATATACCCTATGGATTTCAAGATGGATCGCGACGGCAAGGGAGTGAATCCCCGGGAGCATAGATAACGATGTGACCGGGGTGAGCGAGTGCAGCCAACAAAGAGGCAACTTGAAAGATGACGGGTATAGTTTAAATGAGTAATTCAGGATGGTTTATCCAATCTATAATTAATCTTATAAGTTTGTAATTGAATCATTTATTCATAAAAGTAATTAATTTATTGGATATTGGTTGTATATTGCTTGAGTAATAATATTGATATTTTTAATAAATTAATTCTATTATATAAATAAGTAAGATGTTTGTTAGATAAATATCAGTAAATATTAATTGAGAAATATTCTTGCAATACATCATCTGTAAACAAAATTAAACATTAATAACGTGATTTTATTGTTGATTTATGTTAATAATTATAAATATAAAGCATCTATTTTAATGTTAATTTTTCCTTGTTAATTATTATCGAAGAATGAGTATATACCCTATGGATTTCAAGATGCATCGCGACGGCAAGGGAATGAATCCCCGGGAGCATAGGTAACTATGTGACCGGGGTGAGTGAGTGCAGCCAACAAAGAGGCAACTTGAAAGATAACGGGTATAGGTTTTTAACCGTTTAATAACGTTGTAAATACCTGCTTTTCTTTAGCATTAATTGTTATCTGTTCTGTTAAAATATTGATTTTGGTTTTGTATTTTCTAACGAAAAAAGCATGAAAAATAACAAAAACGTGAACAAACATGGCAAAATATCGTTTTTCGGACAACATTTTTTTGAGCTGTATATGGATCATGTGGAGCATTGCTCTGGGATTCTATCTGGCTGGTAATTCTTTTGGCTGTGCAGTGACAGCGATTCTCTCTTTTTTGGCTCTAATATTTTGCTTTATTCACATGAGGTCGAGATTAAAAACTATGTTTGGAAAAAAAGCAGAGGCAGCGGCTGTTGAGCCGGTATCTCAATTTGTTGATGATAAAAAGAACGCCGGTGCAGAAGCTCGTCGTTGTACTATTGTTGCCAAAAGTTCGGTATTTAAGGGCGATATTGATGTAGAAGGTGATATACAAATCTGGGGCAAAGTGATTGGCAATATCCGGGTGAAAGAGGGTGCGATCCGCATTATGCATGCTGGACGGGTTGAAGGTGAACTTAGCGCGCCAGAAATCATTATTGATGGTGACGTTGTGGGGACTTGCTGTGCAGCAACGTTGGATATTCTTGAACATGGTGAGCTGCGTGGAATCAGTCGTTGCAGCAGTATGTCCATCAAGCGCGGAGGCCTGTTTTTTGGGCAATCGGAACAGGTTGAAAACAAAACATCATCCGAACGTGTTGTACCAATAAAAGATACCAATATTGATAAATCTAAAGATAAGGCCACGGTAAAAACAAGTGCCTGATAAACCAGGCCCGTGTGACATCTTATTCAGAGACTTTTGGCACGGGCCACTTCCTTTTTAGTTTAAATCATGTTGTTCTATTTCCTCTGATTAAAGTATACCCTATGGATTTCAAGATGGATCGCGACGGCAAGGGAGTGAATCCCCGGGAGCATAGCAAACTATGTGACCGAGGAGAGCGAGTGCAGCCAACAAAGAGGCAACTTGAAAGATAACGGATATATATGGTTTATCGCATGGTAGGTATCCTATTTGTTAATTAATATTGGGAGGAGAAGAATATGGTTGTGGTGTTGGAAACAGACAGATTAATTATGCGTTCATGGAGAGAAGAAGACCGATTACCATTTTATCATTTGAATAGTAACGCAGAAGTCATGGAATATTTTCCTGCCACTTTGACGGTGGAACAGAGTAATACCATGGTGGATAGGATTATCCAAAGATTTGAGCAGCAGAGTGGTTGGGGATTATGGGCTGTAGAGCTGAAAGAAACTGGGGATTTTATTGGTTTTGTCGGTTTGAATATTCCTGTGGCGGAATTACCGTTTTCACCTTGTATCGAAATTGGATGGCGTCTTGATAAGCCATTTTGGGGTAAAGGTTACGCCAGTGAAGCCGCACGTAAAGCTTTGGATTTTGCTTTTACCCAATTAAAACTTGAGGAAATAGTTGCATTTACGACAATTTCCAATTTGCGATCTCAAAAAGTTATGGAGCGGCTTGGCATGGTGAAAGATGAAAATACTTTCTTGCATCCTTCATTACCGAGTGGGCATCCTCTTCATGAACATGTGCTTTACCGGGTTCGTCAATAATAGCGCTATTCTCTTTTCTGGTTTTTGTTACTTTGATGTTTTATACTATTGTTGCATAGATTGTATCTTGGAAATTCAAATGAAATATGAATTAGCTGTTATGGCGGCCTTGACTAAACTAGATCATCCTAATACCCGTTCAATTGTAGAAGCGACAGGGATATCTGAACGTAAGGTGCAACAGGTTTTGCAAATATTGCAACAAGACTTAGAGGTAAAGATTAGCCGTATTAGAAATGGGAAGGTTAGTTATTTTGAAGTTATTTCTTGGGGAATATTTGAAAGTGGTCAGGCGATTAACTGTAAATTGAGCGATTTGGATCTGGCTAAGTTTAAATATTCCCGTCAGCAAGAGAAAGATATTAGAAGCCAAAAGAATAGAAAAACAATAATGACAACTTATAGTGAAAAAAAACATTATTTTGACCGTGTAAAATTAAAAAACTATAGAGATAGTATGCGTCTTGAAGGGATGAATATTGTTATGAATAGTTTGCCTGAAACACCGAAAGAGCAAAAAAATCTTAAAGATAAACTCATTAGTAAATATAGTTTACAATGAGGTGGTTATGGTAGATAAATATGGAGCAGGGCAAGATCCCTATACATATCCGGGCATAGACACACTTATCAATAAATTAGCTATTCGTGATCCTGTTGTTCTTGAGCAGGCAGAAAGGGAACTCACTGAACTTGCTATATTGAATATTTCATTCCAGGAACCACCTTACGATTTGGTTTTTTGGTGTCAACTCCATAAACAAATATTTTCTGATTTATATGATTGGGCTGGTCAGCTAAGGATAATTGATATATCTAAAGGGGATACCCGTTTCTGTCATGCTAAATGTATTGAGATAGAAGGGAATAGGATATTTGATATGCTAGAGAATGAAAATTATCTTGTAGGATTAAACTATCAGAAACTTATTAGAAAACTTGCTGAATATTATGCAGAATTAAATGTGATTCATCCTTTTAGAGAAGGAAATGGGCGAACACAGCGACTATTATTTGAATATATTGTTATAAACTGTGGATATAAAATCTCTTTTGAATCTATAGATGCTAAACAGTGGATTGAGGCTAATATTTCTGCTTATCAATGTAACTATCAACCATTAATAAGGATTTTTGAAAATTGTGTCTCTTAAATTATATAATTTTGAGATGATATAATGAATTATTTACTGGTATTTTTTATCTAAGGTTTCTGGTGACTTCAACTATTACTTACAGACAGAAAAATAGTTTTAATTATGGGGTTATATTAATAATAAGACGATTAAGTATTTAATATATTTTCCTGCTGAGATAACCTTCCGTGGAGTATTTATTTTTCTATGATTAATAGAATTTCATTCTATGAGCTTGCCGATTAAGCATTCCACTTAATTTTGATTGAATTTATTTAAAGTGATTGACGGTTTAAAAAATATAAAATAAATAAAACCGTACAATGAAAGCGACAAGAACAAAACTATCCTTGTCACTTTATTTATTAAATATATTATTATCAATTGATTTAAAGACAAATTGTCCCAAGGAAAAGGCTAAGAATAATTACTGGCGCACATGTCTTAGCGCATTTACCCAGAGATCTCTCAGAGTAATAACATAAATTTGCCGACGCGAAGTTAGGCGAGAAAGCGGTAATGCTCAATACTAAAATACAAATTGATAGCTTTTTCATGGTTGGTACCTCATCAGGGGATTATGTAGAGTAAAATAATTTATCCTAGCTACTAATTATTGTTCAATAATAGGTAATAAGTTCTCTTTTCGTATAATTTTTTGTTGTATTGTTGAAAATCTGTTGAAGTTAAGTATGGATTTTAATGATTTTTTAGTTGCTGGTATTTTGAGTAGAAATAATATACGCTTTAGTGTTTGTTTTAACTGACTTATTTAATTTAATTAAGATCATACTATAAAATTATTTTTCTTTATCAATAAGTAGGTTAGGGTTGTTATGCTTGAATATGCGATACTAAAAAAATCAAATGTAATAGTACATATTGATGAAGTGGATTACGGCGGTAAATGTGGTTGTATCTGTCCTGGGTGTCAAGATGAACTTATTGCTAAAAATAGAGGAAAGAAAGTAAGTCATCATTTTGCTCATTCATCACGAGATGAAATGCAAAGTTGTTTAATGACACAGCTTCATATAGTTGCACAGAAGCATTTTACTGAAATAAAGCATATAGAACTCCCCGAGGTTATTATTTACCATGGGGATTATCAAATAAATATACCAATGAGAAAAGCTAAGATATTAGATGCAGAAATAGAATTTAAAATAGGACGATTTCGTGCTGATGCTATATTGAGAACTAATTTAGGTGATATCATTATTGAGATTTTTGTGACACATAGAAATACTAGTGAAAAAATATCTTATTATAAATCAAATGAAATAGCATCATTGGAGTATGATCTAAGTTATTTTAAAAATAAGCCTATTCAAGATGCTATTATTGCATTAAATAGTATGAGTGTTCCTGCTTCTTGGACTTGTTATATAAATGAGAATTATTATAAAAGTAAAGCACACAAAGAAAAAATTTATCACTTTGAAGAAAATAAAAAATATGCCAAGAAGATAACTAAATTTTTAATTAATGAAAACTTCATAAAGTTTCCAGACATTAAAATACCTATTGATATTACGTATGAAAATAAAAAATATGGTTTTGATATGGGATTGTTCAACGGAGATAAATATGTCCGATTTGACTCATTGATGATAAAAGAGCATGACGATTTTCTAATATTAGAATGTGTCAATAAAACTGGTGTTATATGGTTTGTTTTTTTATTTAAAAATTATATTCCTGAAGAAATAAAAAACTGTAATTTTAGTGTTATTATTAATAATATGTTTGGTGATAATTGTTATAAAAGTAATAGTTATTGGTTTAATTATCTCCCTCTGAATAAATTAAAATTAAAGAGATTGAATGAATGTGCTATAAATTTTAATAACAGCAAAAATATAGAGAATAAAGTTGTTGATATTTCAATGAAGTATAAATATTTTGATTTAAATGAAGCTTATGATTTGGGATATAACCAATGGTTGAACTGGATGAGGAGAAATAGCCTTACTCCTAATAAATGGAGTCGGAAAGTTAAGATACCAATTCTATTAAACCATTATAAAGATTCATCATGTTTTTGGATGTTTAATCAATGGCATGTTTTAGTGCTTAGCTATTTAGTCGAATTAATAGATGAGTATCAGATCTATCGTGAAATAAAGTATGATGATTTGTTTGAACGTTTAAAGAAAATTTTACCCATAAGTCCAGTTTTCATTGAAATAGAGAGAAATGTGTATTATGAATATATACGTGAAGGTAACAGAAAGTTGATTTTTAAACGTGAGATTATTTTAGCTATGTTAGTACATTTTGATAAAAGAGGATATATTAAAGCATACGAAGATTTTTTTATTATAACTACGTGTCTAAAAGAACAGTTAAAAATTGAATCTTGATTTTTTATTTCTAGATAACTTTTCAAAATAGTAGATCACTTGGAGGAAACTCAGTCCAATTTTTGCGATCTGATCAATTGCAAAAAATCCCAAAACCACTAAACGGACTGAGTTATGCCTATCATAGCACTGATATCCCGCAATGAACCTGTCTCTTAATCAGATCTCCAGATCAACAGACTTAGCCAGCAAATAGCCATCCACTAGGGTTTGCAGCAGGAACCATCCTTCCCATAACCTTTTCCAACCCACTCGGCCGGTGCGTTTTGAATCATACCAACCTGCCAGTTTACCTAAATTGATGTACGCCCAATACAGAATCGGTGCTTTCTTTGGCGGACGTCGTTTCTCCTGCTTTGACCACAACAACTTCCAGGCCAGCGAACTCAATACCCCTTCACAACTTTGCTTTTCTGCTTCCTCTTTGTTCAACCCCATATAACGAAGCTGGTGTATTCGAACGGCTCACGGTCACAGACCGAGATAATTTTCGGCATTTGCTCACCCAGCCGGCTTGCCATGGCCCGCGACGCCTGCTCCCACTTGTAGCTTTCTTTTTCTTCATAAGGACGCGTGTCACGTTGCCGGCTTTTGCCATAATCCTGACCATCCCGAGTCCAGCGGTGCTGCTCAATCAATCCGACGACATGCTGTTTATGAGGCGCAAACAGTAAGACGGAATGCGCGTGTATTCCCCGGGACTTCTGACTGGACGTGGTATATCTCAGTTCATCCACCACCGTGGCATGGGAAAATGACAGGGTAGTCGTATCTTCTAACGCCAGCAGGCAGTCATAGTTTTTTGCCTGCGCCACCGTGGCGGAAAAACCGGCATCGGCAATGACCTGAGGGGAAACAGACTGATTACGGGTGAAACGATAGGCCGCTTCAATATCGGCCGGAGAATGTAAGGATTGCACGAGCGATTGTCCCGTATGGTTAGGTAGTGAACAGGCCATCTGAACAAGGCGTTTTGAACGTCGCTTATCGCCTAATTCAGCGTGTTGAAAGGTCTCTTTTGCCTATTGCTCGGTATCAGCTGAAAACATACAGGTTACCTCATCTGCGTTTTTTTATTGAGATCGATGAAATAAGCAAAAGTTCAAAAAGAATTCAGAGAATATTAAAATATTTGTGTAGGAAAAACAGAAACAGAAAGCTGTTTACACGCTGGCGATATTATTTGTCGGGGACGATATTCGCGCATTAGAAAGGATGCTACGCAATGAGCCAAATTATCACACTGGCCCTTGATGGCGAGGCCATCCCATTAAAAAGTCTGACCGTAACCCCATCGGTGATGTTTCAGGACACAGACCAAAGCGGCCAGTCATCCAGTACCGCCGTGGCAGAGCGAGGCATTAAGCCTAAAGAGTTGCGCATTACGGGGATCATTCCGTTTACTGAGCAAAAAACGTTGTCACGCCTGTTTGCACTGGCGGAGGCCAAAGATAAGGGCAATCTGAAACGCTACCGTGTCGCTAACCTGACCGCAGGTGCTATCAACTTTCGCATCGGAACATTCACCCATACCATTGATGCCAGTAAGATCGACGGTAAACAGGCATGGCAGGTCACATTTACTTTGCGTGAGCATTTATCTGTTGCCGAAAAACGGGACGCCCGCGCTGCCGACAAGGTACAGACTAAGAAACAGACACAGACAACGCAAGTAAGTGCTACCGCCAAGGAAGCGCCGGAAAAATTAAGCTGGTTTGAAAGCAAAGTATTGAAACCGATTAATGACAAAATAGGCCCCGCTAAATAATGACACCGATTAACCGGCTCTATCTTTCCGGTGATGAAATTCACCTGGTTGACGCCAATATTATGCTGGAACTGGCATCCTGTGGCCGTGGCTTTATCACGGCGGAGACGACAACGGACTACACTGGAAAACTGGTGCGGCTGGACGTGGGTTACACGGATTTGGTATTACGCTGGTTTACGGGCTATGTGGAACGCTCACAGCCAGCCCAAAACGGTTATCAGCGTTTGTTTGTGCGTGAGCTGGTCGGCGTGTTTGACCGATTGTGGTCGTGTTCATTTCAGCATCTAACACTGAGCCAGATTGCGGACTGGTTGCAGGAGCACAGCGGACTGACCTTCACATTACCGGATGTTCCTTATACAGAGACACCTATCCCGCATTTTACCCATCATGGTACCGACTATCAGTGATTGTAGAAATTGCATTCGAAGGAGGCCGACCGGACAAGCCTTTTATCCGGCAGACATTAAGCCAGGGCAATACCTTGCCCGATATCAAACCAGGCGAGCAATTGCAGCAGCAGCGGGCGGAAGTCTCGCAGAGGGTAACTCAGGAAGGGAGTTGGATTCGTCAGACTGACCAAACTATTGATGAATCGTCCATGTACCGTGAAGTCAGGACAGACACGGAAACGCGTACCGTCGTCGCACGGGAAACCACGATACAGGCCACGGATAAAACCACGGTTTTGGGCACGTCTACGCTACTGGCGGGCGCTGTCCAGCAAATCGCAGACGGTGACTATAGTATAGTGACCTCATCAAATTTCGTTGCCAGTGTGGGGAAAGAGGCCAATGTTGAAGTCGGATAAAAGCGGATAGAGAAAATTGGTCTGCTTAAGCAGAGCATCGCCGGAGCCAGGCAAGAAATCGTCGCGCCCGTGGTTTGGGTGGGCAGCCAGCAAATCAATGTCATGACCTTGATGTTAGAGACGCTGGTTGTGGTCAAAGAGTTGGCTGAACTGACAGCTGCGCATACGCATCACAACACAAGCACGCCGGAGAACGCCAGCGCGATAAGGAACACGGCTTATAAATCGGATAGGCTGAAACAGAAATATTCGCCTGTGATTGGTTGACTTTCAGTCTGGCAGTGTTGTTTGTTTTATAGTCATGTTATAGGTTGATATTTCCGATTCTAAGCATTAGACTTCTTATGTTAGTTGAAGTGGATCGCGCTAAGGCCGAGGCTACCAACCCGGTTAAGAGCACAAAAACAGAGGTCCTGCTTAAAGGTAAAAACAAAAAACCAACCTCACCAGTTGGTTTTTTTGTTTTTACCTATCTATTAATCCATTGAATCATATCCAAATAAACTTATAATCAACGGCTGTTAGTTGAGGCGCGTTTTGGCCTGTGTATCTCTTACGCAAGTTTTCGTAAGTCCTGGCTGAATACAGGTGGTGCTGATTCAGAGCCTCGGTCGGAGCGCGATCCACTTCAACTAACATTGATGAGAACCAGCCGGACAGGCAATGTAAAGGCAATGGCTGGGTAAATCGTGCTCCTCAACTGGAGCAAACGGGTGAAAGCATTTATTGACATTGCTATCATCGTTCTCAAAGCGTTAATCGCGCTTTTAGAGCTGATCCGTGCATTTCTGAAATAGATAACGGAAACGTAGCTAAGGCCATCGGGGTAACCTCCCGGTGGCCTTTAACACTTACCGCTTTTGCTCAAGCAAGCCACTCTTGTTTAAGTGGCCCAATATACTGATCTAACAGCTTAAATTTGGTAATCCCGACCGGACTTGAACCCGTGTTCAAGCGGTTATTGCTCCGGTAGTATGGGAGGATAGCCAACAGATTAGTGTAGTTTACCGCGAGTCATACACATAATAACACTGGGACGCGTTTTTTAAATGCGGTATCGATCAGTGCTACAGGTTCTGATGGCCTGAAACACAATTATCTCGCCCGCAACATGCGGGCTTTTTTATACTTTCATAGAGCTTGAATACAATTCTGATATTAAATGAATGGGCAGTAAGTGTAATAAAAAACTGATAATTCAGCGTGTTATATTAGCTTAGTGATTTAAAAGTTGTTGTTACTTTTTCGGATATAGAAATAACTTATGTGATATCAGAATTGTTTGGTAAATCATTTCGGACGGTTCGTTTGATAGGCTGCTTATTTTCGTCAAAATACCGATTGGGCCATATCTCAGCAGGTGTGACACCAATTTCCTGAGTAATTAACAGCTCCCCTTTAGGCCAGGGACGCGTTAAAGCATTTGCTAATGTTGAAGAACTTAAACCGTGCTCTCTGGATAATGATGCTAGCGTTTTATTCTTCTTACGTATCGCAGCGATAATATCGGCGGTATGCCAGTCTTTTTTCATATTCCTGCTTACCTCTTTGGTGGTGGCGGTTCAAACAGGGTTCGCAGTACCGGAGAGTAGCCATTCCGGCGAGGCATAGCCTCCCCTGCCTGAACCGCCATAGAAGCGATAGCAGGCACACTGGTAAGGAAATAATCTCTTACCAGTGGGTTACTCATTCAAGGCTGCGACCCACTGACCATCGGATTTTGCCGATGGCAGTGCTACTTTAACTGATTGTATTACTGACTCAAGAATCAAATAAATACCTTAGTGACGGTTTGTCTCGCTGCGTTCATGACGAAATAAATGAACTTATGGCGAAAACGGCACTACACCGCACCCGCCTGCACGTTTTGGATCAAGAAAATTTTTCAGTTTTAAAATCCTACGAATCGAACAGCCAAACCGTGCCAGCACTGGCATTGTGAGAGAAGCAGCAAACTGAAATGATTGAAAAGATTTTCAGGGAATTTCAGTTTTTGGATCAAAAGAGGATCACGGATAAAATCCCAATACAATGATATTAAAGGAAAAATTATATTTTGCGTGGAAAATAAAATCACGGAGGAAAGCCGTGCTTTATCATAAAAATTAGATAAGGCCGGTTTTACTGGATATATAGAACTGAAATTATTTTCTCCTTTTGCATTATGACAAGGAGAAAGTGAAAGCATTAAAGTGTGCTTAATTCATTAATATGCACGGGGTTACGTTCAAGCATCTTAAGTAGTTTCAGTGATGAACCAGAAGGAATGTGGCGGTGCAGGTAGTGTCCATTGATGCCCATAAAAATAAAATAGATGGACGTAAAGTGGACCTGGAGCTAATGAAACGACACGCAGATTTTCAATATATTGAAGGGGAATACGGCATTGTAGTACCACAGGCCGTCGATTACTTAAATCCCCAATATGCTAATAACTATACGTTAGCTATGGATGTACAGCCAGCTATGGTGACCGTGAGTAACGCCGGTGTTCCTGCATATCTGACTAACTATCTCGATCCTGAGTTGGTTCGTGTGTTGGTCACGCCGATGAGAGCGGCTGAAATTATCGGTGAAAATAAAAAAGGTGACTGGACAACGCTGACAACCCAGTTCCCGGTTGAAGAATCAACGGGTGAAGTGAGTTCATACGGTGATCACAGCAACAATGGTATGTCAGATGCTAACGTGAACTGGGTGGAACGCCAGAGCTATCATTTCCAAACATTTACTGTCTGGGGGGAGCGTGAGCTGGATATGTACGATACGGCCCGTATCAATCGAGCAGCGCAACTTAACACCGCAAGCGCATTAACCCTAAACAAGTTTATGAATAAGTCTTATTTCTATGGTATTGCTGGACTTAAGAACTATGGACTGTTGAATGATCCAGGGTTAAGCGAACCGGTGGTACCAGCTGCAAACGGAAAATCCAATGGTACAACGTGGGAAACCAAAGACGGGCAGGCAATTTATGACGATATTTCCCAACGCCTATTTAAACAGCTTACAAAACAGACAGAAGGGCTGGTGGAGCGAACAGATCCATTGAAACTTTGCATGTCGCCAACAGCGGAAGTCAATCTGACAAAAACCAACCAGTACAACGTTAATGTTACCGATCAGTTGAAAAAGAATTTCCCGAATCTAACGATTGAAACGGCGGTTGAATACAGTACAGATGCGGGGGAACTGGTTCAATTGATTGCCGATACGCTTGATGGTGAAAAAACGGCTTATGCCTCATTTACTGAAAAAATGCGGGCACACGCAGTCGTTGTGAACTCATCCAGTTTTAAACAAAAGAAATCAGCCGGTACGTGGGGTGCGATTATTCGTTATCCACACGCTATTGCACAAATGTTGGGGGTTTAAATGGCGACAGTCATTGTGGGGTGTAAATTGCCCCACGGATTAACGATTGAAATTGATAAGAATCACGTGACGCTAAACGGGATAAATTCATCAACAATTATTGGCGGTTATGGGCTGACATATGATGTTGATAAAGCGTTTTTTGACAAATATCTGGAGCTCTATGCAGATACGGAATTAGTCAAAAATGGGCTTATTTTTGCCCAGGAAAAACTCAAAGAGGCCCGGACTGAAGCTGAGGAAAAAGCCGAGTTAAAGAATGGGTTGGAGCCTATCGACCCAAAAAAACCGGGTAAGAATATCGAGCAGCGAAAAGAAGAGGATTAAGCTAATGGGCTTTGTTGTCGTTTTTGATGTCGTGAAATTTCGCACTCGTTACCCGGAGTTTTCTTCTGTCAGTGATGTCCTGCTGGATACCTATTTTATTGAAGCAACACTCTATCTTAACAATACGGCCCAAAGCCCAGTTAGTGATCTTGAGCAACGGGGAATGTTGCTGAATATGCTTGTTGCTCATATTGCCGAACTTAATCGTTTATCTGTTAGCGGAACAGTGGCCAATCCGCTCGTGGGGCGAGTTAGCAGCGCAAGCGAGGGATCTGTTTCCGTTTCGGCTGATATGGGAGCTGTCAGTGAACGTGCTGCTTGGTTCTTGCAGACAAAATACGGGGCTATGTACTGGCAGACAACAGCACAATATAGAACTATGCGTTACATCCCCGGCAGCTCTCCCTCTCACTATCCGTCATATTACTATCCACGGACTCAATGGAGGCGCTAATGTCGAATAGTATCAAGGGCGGTGATGCAGCAAAACGCTATTTAAAGCAATTAGCCAAAAAGATAGGTGAAGGCAAAAAATTACGTGCTGGTTTTTTCAAAGACGCGACTTATCCCGATGGTACTTCGGTAGCAATGGTGGCAATCAGTAACGAGATTGGCGATCCGAAGCGTAATAGGCCGCCCCGTCCGTTTTTTCGTAACACTATCAACGAACATGCTAATGAATGGGGTGATGTGCTTGCACAGGGCCTGAGTGCTAACGATATGAATGGGGATGCAGCGTTACGGATGACCGGGGAAGTTATCAAGGGGCAAATTCAACAATCTATTCGTTCTTTCACTTCACCAGGCAATGCGGAATCAACTATAGCTAAAAAGGGATTTGATGTCCCGTTACGTGACACCAAACACATGCTGAACAGTGTTGATTATGTGGTTGATGAGGGGAACGAATGAACCTGCATAATATTGTATCTGGTGCTGTCGGGATTGTTAATCCTCACTCGCCTGGAGAGATACGGGTAAGTGCGGGCTATGATATTGCACCCAGTGGCAAGCAAATTCCGAAATACATCACAACACCTGTTACCGCACAAATTCAGCCACTGACTTTTACTGATCTACAACATACAAACGGTTTGAATATTCAGGGCATACTCAAAGCGGCTTATGTGAATGGCAATTTTAATGCCGTCAACCGCCCCAGGCAGCAAGGGGGCGATCTGCTGATTATTAATGGTGAAGAGTGGTTGATAGTGCAGATTTTGGAAGAGTGGCCGGATTGGTGCAAATTTGCTGTTACATTGCAGCGTGGGGAACAATAGTGGCAACGATAAGTGTAACGCAAGACGATATAACAACCGCATTACGCGGTTTTTTAATAGCCTTAATACCTAAGCGTAGCGTTATTTTGTCTCAGATAAACCGCTCACCGATGCCGGATGGCGATTTTATTGTTATGACACCATTGAACAGCACGGGTTTATCAACAAGTGTAGAGATCTATAACGCACCTATAGCAGCAGGTATGGGGGAAAGTCTAATCACTCGGACGACACGCTGGACATGTCAAATTGACTGCTACGGTCAGTTCGCTCATGAGGATGCTCACATTATTGCAACGACGGTGCGTACTGAACATGCAAGTGAGCTATTCAAGAGATCGGGTATCGATATGACACCGCTCTATGCCAGCGATCCGATTCAGACGACGATGATTAATGGTGAACAGCAATATGAGTCGCGTTGGACATTTGAATTTACTGCTCAAATCAACCCCGTTGTGACAACAGAACAACTATTTTTCGACAGCATTACGCTGGACACTAAAACAGTGGAGTCTATTCATGGCAATTCCAATCAGTAAAGACGTGAGAATTAATCCGGGGGTGCTGTCGGCAGCGGGTAATGCTGTTGATCTCAATGGGTTATTACTGACAGATAATATATATGCACCTGTTGGAGCGGTGTTGTCGTTCTCGACTAAAGAGGATGTGGCGGCATATTTCGGTGGTGCATCCGAAGAATATAGCATGGCGGCTATTTATTTTTCAGGGTACAACAATTGTACAAAGACGCCCGGTCAATTGCTGTTTTCCCGATTTAATCAAGCGGCAGTATCGGCCTGGTTACGCTCAGGTTCTTTTAATGGAGTAGCTATTACCGATCTGCAAAAAATGTCCGGTGCGTTGAAACTCAATATCAATGGCACAGCAATAAATGCCGCAATCAATCTTGATGGGGTTAAATCCTTTGCTGATGCAGCAAAGAGCATTGAAACAGCGGTTGGCAAGGCAGTAACGGTTGTGTTCGATACTACCCGTAAGGCTTTCATCATCAATGTCGTGTCTGGCAGCATTAAACCAGAAGATACAAGCATTACCTATGGTACTGGTGATGGGGCTCAAGCTTTTAAGTTCACTGGCGCACTAGGGGCAACGGTTTCTCAGGGGGCTACAGTGTCGGCGGTTCCTGATCTATTCGCTGTGATTAAAACGCAGTCTCAGCAATGGGCAGGTTTTACGACGGTATTTGAATGTACAGATGAACAGCATCTTGCATTATCAGCGTGGGCTAGTAGTCAGGCATATCGCTATTTCTATGTTGCCTGGACAACAAGCGGCACGGCAAAAGTAAAAGGCAGCCTGGAAACTATCGCCCATAAAATTATCGGCATTAATAGCTACGGTAGTGTCGTTCCTGTTTTCTGCTCTGATAATATGAAACCGGTAGCAGTATTGGGTTATGCGGCGGTGCTGGATTTTGAGCGAACGGAGGGGCGTGTTCCGTTTAAATTCAGAGAATTGAACGGCCTCAGTCCTGATGTGATCGATTCTGATGTTTATGATGCACTGATTGCTAATGGATATAACTTCTATGGCAATTATGCCGCCAATAACATCACCGAAAATTATTGGGCTGATGGCACAATAACCGGTGATTTTAAGTGGTTAGATTCCTTCTGTGGTCAAATCTGGCTGAATGCGAACTTGCAAGGCGCGGTTATTGCCTTGTTCAAATCCAATAAGACTGTTCCTTATAACACGGCCGGCCGTGCGCTGGTGGAAGCCTCAATGAGTGATGTTATCCAGCGGTTTAAGTTGTGGGGCGGTATCCGATCAGGCGTAACATTATCGGCTGCACAAAAGCTGGAAATTATTAACGCCGTGGGATCTGATGTTTCAACGTCAATAATCGCGAAGGGTTATTACTTGTATATTGGGAAAATGTCTGCCTCTATGCGTGCAAATCGCACCAGCCCAAGCTGTACACTGTGGTATTGCGACGGTGGCAGTATTCAGAAATTCGAAATGGCATCTACGGAGGTTCAATAATGTCAGACACAATCACTTCTGCTGATGCAGTCATTACCCTGACAGTCACTAATTTGTATCCGTCTGGTGTGCAATTACAGGGATTTGCCGCAGACAACATTTTCGAAACTGAGGTGTTAGATTTGGCTGAAACTGTGCGTGGGGCGGACGGTAAACTGTCAGCGGGTTTTATCTACGGCAATATCAATCAGACGATTCATATTATGCCTGATTCGGAAAGTCGCACCATTTTTGATACCTGGGCGACGACATCACGTACTAGTGTCGCTGTGTTCAGATGTAATGCGACGGTTATTCTTCCGGCTATCGGGCGTAAATACACATTAGTAAACGGCGTTCTGAAGCAATGGAAAACCATGCCGGACGCAGGAAAGGTTTTACAAGCGGCGCAGGCCGTCATTGAGTGGGAATCAATAACAGGTGAGGCATATAGCTAATGGCACGTAAAGAAACCTTCATCACTATGAATGATGATAATCGCGACAAAGGAAAGCTTTTTTACATTCAGGAAATGCCCGCTTCACAGGCTGAATGGTGGGCTATTCGTGCATTGATGGTAATGGGGAGAGAGTGGTTGGATATCCCCGATAATTTTCGGGATTTGGGCATGGCTGCATTAGCGGTGGTTGGGTTGAAAGCAATTTCACGCATCGCACCTGATGAAGCCAGGCCGCTACTTGATGAGCTAATGACCTGTGTACAGATGGTTCCGAACCCGGCGGATAAAAAAATCAAACGTGAACTGATCGACAGTGACATTGAAGAAATTGTTACCCGGCTGAAATTGCGTGCAGAGGTGCTTAAGTTACACGTGGATTTTTTCAAAACCGCCGACCAATCGTAATCCCGCCGCGCTATTCCAGCATCTCAAAGCCATTCGGTATCATCAGTTATACAAATGTCCCAGGCACAATAGCGACCGTTATCTCATCAGGAAAAGCAACTCTCCATGAGCTGGATACAGTTTATGGCGTGGAGGATCTTTGGCAGTTAATAGAGATTATTCAGGTCGATAATCACAATGCTTACGTTTTACAGCAGGGTAAAAACTGATGGCAAACATTATAGATGAACTTGTTATAACGCTGGGACTGGACGCGGCTGAATTTAGCGCAGGTGAAGCCGCGGTAATTGCCGGGATCGGTGGCCTGGTTCAGGTTATGCAAAAACTGGTTGACTCGTTTAATGATGGCGAAAAGAAAACCAGCAAATCATTAGACAAAACCGGTAAGACAACCGAAAAAGTAGCAAAAGAAATGGAGGTGGCAGGAAAGAAAGCCTCCTCTTTCTTTTCCAGCATAAAGGGTCAGATCTTGGCTTTGGCGGGTGTCACGGTTTCACTCGGTGGACTGAAAAGTTTTGTGACCAGCTTTACCGGTAATCTGAATCAGTTAAGTACTGCTGCTGATGCTTTTGGTATGTCTGCCAAAGCACTTGATGGCTGGACAAAAGCAGGCGCGGCATTTGGGGTTAGTGCGAATGAGGTTGTCGGGGCATTTTCACGAATTAACGATGCTAAAGCCCGATTGAAATCGGGTGTTGCTCTTGATCCCGCCCTAGAAACACTCTTGAAAACGGCATCACAAGCGGGTGTCAATATTGATGTTGTGTCAGACAGCACTGAATCCATCATGCGAAAGCTGACCAGTGTTTTTCCTAAACTTAATAAAGATCAGCAGCAAGCCTACGGTGGTGAACTCGGATTCGGTTACGCAGCGCAGCAGTGGTTCTCATCCGGCCATGCTCTCAAAGACGTGGATAAATTTACGGCCAGTTCGGGTGTGGATGATAAATCTGTTGCCGCCGCGCGTCGTTTCCGTGAACAGTGGACAGAGATAAGCCAGAGTTTTGAGAAAACAGGCTACATTCTGTTTAATGCTCTTTTACCATATATCAATGATTTCAATATCTGGCTAAAAAATTTAGCTGATTGGATGAATAAGCACCCAGAAGAGATTAAAAAAGCGGTCAGCGGTTTTCTCGATAAGATGAGTTTTATTATTTCAGTCGCTAATCAGGCTGCGGGGGCGGTAGGCGGTTGGGGGTAATGTCATCATTGGGCTAATCGGGTTGAAGTTTGCCGGGTGGTTATGGGGAATTTATCGCGCGGCTTCGTCCATGCTGAAAATGGGAAAAGGGATTGTTGGGAAGGCCGGAATATATGGCGCTATTACATATGCGTTATATGATCCTGTGGAGTCAGTTGCGACTTCGATTGTTGGGGAAGAGACAAAAAATACACTTGATTCATATGGATTGTATCTGGCAAGCGACTGGACACCCTTTTTTAGTAAAAAAGAGTATGAAGCCTATCAGGCAAAACTGGATGGTAAAACCTCTAAGCCAGATACGACCATAGTCAAAGAGGAAGAAAAGCGCAGCGAAAACGACCGTATCATTCGGGCCAAGGATGAACGACAACAGCGGCTGGAATACAGCAATAATTGGTTAAGAACTGCGTTAGATAAGCTGACCGATTCAATTAATAAACTGATTGATTCGCTCGTTCCTCAAGTCGCAGCCGCTGAAATGTCACCGAACACTACCGGCATGAAATTACTGGGTTGGCTATCACCGAAATTAGCGCAACTTGAGCAGCAGTTCGGGTTACCGGAGGGTTTATTACGTAGTGTGGCTATCACTGAATCGGGAGGCAATCAGTATGCTGTGTCCAAAGCAGGCACCAAGGGCTTATTCCAGTTCATGCCAGGTACAGCCAAACATTTTGGGTTAAAGGATGATGATGTTTTTGATCCGGTAAAATCTTCGGAAGCCGCGGCAAAATATTTATCTCAGCTAATGAGAATGTTTGACGGAGATTTGAGTGAAGCACTGGCAGCTTATAACTGGGGGCAGGGAAATGTCATGCGGAAAGGATTGGGCGCTGCGCCAAAAGAAACCCGCGATTATATCCCAAAGGTATTGGTGAATATGCCACAACCAGGGGCTCATGTGGCCGCTCAACGCTATGAGAATGCGGTAAACAACAATCGAAACTCTTCTGTTTCTGAGAGTTACCACATCGGAACTATTCAAGTCAGCTCTAATGCTAACAACGTAAAAGGCGTAGTTGACGATGCCCGGCAGAAAATAGGTGGATCAACGCTGGCAGCAAGCTATTCAACGGGGGTAACCGGATAATGGCATTTTCTCTCAATCAAACAACAGTACTTAGCGCGTTCCGTAGCGGCAACCTGCTATCTGCCGTTAACAGTATGATATCTCCCGGATACGGTATTTATTACGCATCCGGGCAGAGAGTTGGTGATAAGCCGTTTACGCCCACCTCGTTTATTGCCGTAGAAGTTACACGAGAGGCATCAAATCACTACGGTACCGATAGAGAAAGGCGGCTATACATCATACAACAAAGTGCAGCGGCCCGGTGAAGTCCATGTGACATTTTCGTTTGAGGGATGGACCGGTTTTTCTGGTTCCGTGCCTAACTTAACAAACCTCACCCTGACGTCCCGTTCTGATGTTCTTGAAGCATTAGATAAGATGGTATCCAGTGCCGAAATTTACGACATTGAAACACCTGATACTACGTACACAAGTTATGATTTGATTAAGTACGATTTTCGAATAAGGCAGGATAACGGTGTTACCTTACTGATTGTGACCGCAGTTTTCCAGGCTGTACAAGACATTGCTGAAGTGAAAATGAGCAGCAATGTTGCTAAGTCGAATACAACAAAGAATGAGACGGCGAAAGGCCCAAGTAAAAATACCGAACAATCAACAGGCTCAACAAAACACGCCACATTATCTGATGTTAAAAAAGCCCTGACCGGATTGAAAAAATCCGTTTCCAGTGCTGCAACGCAAGTTGCCGATAAAGTTTCATCCGGTTTCAAGCGTGCGACAGAGACGATTACCGGTCCATTAAATGATTCTGTATTGAGTGCCACCAACCATCTCAATGATGCAGTAGAAGAATTATCAAGGAAATTAACGTGATTGAAATAGCGATCAGAGCAGCCAAAGCTCAGGAGTTCACTGTGACCTTGAATGAGCAGTCATGCATGATACGTCTCAATCAACGTAGCACAGGTTTATATATGGATTTAACCGTTAATGATAAACCTATATTGCAGGGAGTTGTGTGCCTCAACTGCAATAAAATTGTCCGTTACAGTTACTTACGGTTCCAGGGTGAACTGTTTTTTGCTGATCTGGATGGTTCATCTGGGCCTTATTATTAAATCGAACGGGAAAACCGTAGATGTAAAGCCGATGGTACATAATATGACAGGAACAGGGAGAAAAATCGAGAATGGAATAATCTATAATGTTCCAGTATTTCGCCTTCAGCGTGGTAACAGTGCTGTCATTATGAACCCGGTTGTGGGAGATATTGGACTAATCGTTATTTGTGATCATGATATTAGCAGCGTCAGAGCAACAAAAGCACCGGCATTGCCCGGTTCAAAAAGAACACACAATTATTCAGATGCAATTTATCTGGGGGGTGTTTTAAACGCAGAGTCACAACAATATATTGAATTTGCAGATAATCAGATAAATATTGTTTCACCGAATAAAATTAATGTGGTCGCACCGACAACGGAAATTACTTCATCAAATTCAATCACAATGAACTCACCATCTATTATATTAAATGGTGCGGTTATTCAAGGTAGTGGCGGTAACGGTGGAAATGCAACATTTGGTGGAACCGTAACAGCGAAGGGTGAAATTACAGGAAATGGGATTAAACTTTCATCACATATGCATGGTGGTGTAGAATCTGGTGGTTCAAAAACCAACAGTCCAGAGTAAAAATATGTGTAGAAATCTAACATCAAATATTATTGTCGCGGGAGCTTTGTTTGCCTGCGTGTTTAGCTCCGGAGCAAAAAACAGTGACATTTCTCGGCAAGAAAAGATATCCGCTATGTGTATGTCCCAGTCTATATTACAGCAGTATGCCGCGAATGCAGGGCTTAACTATATAGATCCGTCCACCCCCGCAGAAGAGGTCCTGTTACAAACAGGAAGCTACTCGACTGAAAGCCCGGTATATAAAGCTCAAAAGGAAGATGCTGTAAATCAAGGAAAAAAATTGATGCTAAACGAGAAACAAGTAATGAATGTTATTCGATATTACTATGAGAACCGTGATGAAGCAATGTTGTTGCAGGGGGAAGAGGTTTCATCCGATTTTCAGCAGCTATGTATCGTTAATCCAAAGCGTTATCTTCCTAGCTACAACATGTTAAAAGCAGCGGGAAAAATATAGAATCGAACGGTTCAAAAACCTATAAACCCCCAATCGTGCTGGTGGATAAAGTCATCTTCGGCTTACAGTGCAATTATTGTTGCGTATTTTCATCAGACGTATGACACTCATGACAAAATGATGTCAATGTGATTCTATTTTTCTAAATCTTGCTTTTAACGTGTCGTTATTTTCTGGAATAAGGCTTACATAGGTAGCTAATTGTCATTTACTGCGTGGTTGTAAGGTTAAGAATAGTGGTTTAATATGGTACATAGTGACACATTATGACTGTTTGTGACTCACTATAACAAACTATTTGATAAGGCAGAACGTCATGAATCTATCACTAAGGAGTTGTTTAGCAGTAGTTTTATTTGGAGGAGTGCTGTCGGTTCCTTCATTCTCTGCTGGTTATGTGGATTCGAGGGACGGTTGCAGTATGCTTAGCTTTAAAGTAGGTGAAACTATCTGTAGTCTGGATGATTTGAAAGCTCAATATCAAGAAAGAAGAGAGATTGTTGATTCATTAGCTAATGAAATTAGCCAATATTATTTAAATCTCCTAAGCCTTGATGAAAGTCAAGTTCGTGGTATTATGCTTCAAAACGATATAGAAATTAATAAGGCTTGCGAAACCACAATAAGAGGGTTTGAGCAAGGACTCAAAGCTATGTTGAAGCAAGATCGACCTGATGAAGAAAAACAAGAAATGAGGATGTATCTGAGATCTATAGCAAAGGCCAGATTTGAGATAACTCGTCTTAATGATTTTTCTCGTCAATTATTTACTTTGCCTAAGATTTATAAAAGCGATATAAATAAAGCTGCTCTATCAGAATTGGCTGCCTATACAACCAAAAAGGTTGAGTCTGGGAATTTTTCATTTACTGGGTGATAAATGGAACAAGTGGATGTATCAATAAATGAGTATACAAGGAAAGATTTTTTTGATGACGTCTTCCTAAAACATCCAGATCTTGAACAGGCTATTTTGCAAGATTTTAAACACTATAAAGAAACCGGAGAAGTCCCTGATTATTTTGGTAGGGATGTTGCTTACACTCAGCCAGAAGCAGCATATAAATCATGTATGATGCATATTCATCTTTGTTTTCCGCCTGATTCATTCCCTACAAATAGGGTTCAGTATTATAGAACGTGTAAATCAAATAGCCCAGAAAATGATGCTTGTCTAGTATATGTTCAAGGTCTCTTGGAAGAAAACAAATATTCCTTATTGGCGATAATGCATCCTGATGCTCATGGAAAAGCTAGAAATCCCAAGATAATGAGTTATCTGGCAAGAATAGCTCAGAATTTCAGAGATAATAACTAAACCCCGTCCAGTACGGGTTTTTTCATATCTGGCGGCTTAATTGCGGTTTTTTTATTTCTATAGGGTTCGAAAATGCAAACTCGTTCATTTCTTCTTGATACCGAGTCATGGGATTTAACTCTCAATGACTCCGGAAATATCGCCATTTCTGATAATCCCTATTCTGTAGCGCAGGATGTCGCTTGTGCCTGTAGTACATATCTGGGTGAGTGTTGGTATGACACAACATTGGGTGTTCCTTATTACCAGCGAATTTTGGGACATTGGCCGGGAACTCAACTAATCAACAGCAAAATGCAACAAGAAGCAGTGAAGTTACCTTATGTTCAATCTGCCATTTGTAAAGTTATAAACGGGAACGAAAGAACTATTGCGGGCACGATGACAATAACGGACATGAATAATCAATCAACGGTGGTAAATTTCTGATGACTAACTCTGTAGTACTGACAACAAGTGTTCCAAGTGTAACCTTTACAAAGACGGGTCTAACTGTGCCCGACGAGGTTGATATTTTAAATGGGCGGCTAAATGATTTGGCTACAGCAATGGGTGGTGCAATGAGTACGAGCTTAACAACACCGCAAGGTCAAATAGCCATGAGTGATGCGGCTATCATTGCTGACAAGAACGATCAGTTACTTGCTATCGTCAATCAAATTAATCCGGATTATGCAACCGGACGTTTTCAAGATGCTATCGGACGAATTTATTTTTTAGATCGAATTCCAGCATCGGGAACAACGGTAACAGCAACATGCACTGGGTTAGTTAATACAGTTATTCCAATTGGTAGTATTGCTCAAGATAAAAAAAGGTATCTTTATCATTCAATAACAGAGGTTAAGATCCCTGACAGCGGCTCTGTTGATGTTGTTTTCCAAAACTCAACAACAGGGCCGTTAGCATGCCAAATTGATGACTTGAACACGATTTATAGCTCGATGCCCGGTTGGTCTGGTATCAGTAATGCGAGTGCTGGTGTACCTGGTACAGATGAGGAAACCCGCGCTAATTTTGAGTATCGTCGTAAACAATCTGTTGCTAAAAATGCGACAAACTCATTACATGCTATTTATGCAGCAGTATTAGAAGTAAATGGGGTAGCAGATGCATACGTTATTTCAAATGATACTTCGGTAGTAAAAACAGTCGGGGTATCAAAATACAGAATAGCATCGAACTCTATTTATATTGCTGTATATGGGGGAAAGACTGAGGATGTCGCTAGAGCAATCTGGAAGAAAAAGCCGCCAGGTATTCCTACGAATGGAAATACAATTCACACAATTGTTGATGATGAAAATTATGTTCAGCCGTACCCTGAGTATGAAATTAAATATGTGATACCAACGTCCATTCGTGTTTATGCCAACGTCTCACTTGCTGATAGTGATTACCTTCCTGCTGATATTGAAACACAAGTTAAGTCGGCTATAGCACAAGCGTTTAACGGTGAAGACGGTGGAACGCGAGCAAGAATAGCATCTACATTATTTGCTGGTAGATATTATTCAGGTGTTTATAACATAGATACATCGAGTGTTGATATTTACAATATTACGCTTAGTCGTGACGGTACTACTTATTTAACATCAATTAGTTTTGGTATTGATGAAATTCCAACGCTTGACGTTGATAATATATCTGTGAAATTAGTAGGTTCATAAATGGAAAATATGGGAGCAACTATTCTTGCTCAGTATGCCGCTAGTCCAAAACTCAACTCACTTATTCGAAGTTTCAATGCCGCTGTTTCCTCCGCTGAATTTATTAATACATTTTACGACCTGATTTGGAATATTGACACAGCAAACACTTACGGGCTGGATGTGTGGGGAAAAATAGTGAATGTCAGCAGGCGGCTGACTGTTAATGAAAATGCAAAATATCTGGGTTTTGGTGAAGCTTTGCTGAGTGTTCCAACAACAACAGATCCAAACTCATTTAACCAAGCACCATTTTACGCTGGAGAATCGAAAACAAAAACTATTGAACTGTCAGATCAGATGTACCGAAAGCTGATTATGATGAAAGCCATGTCAAATATATCTGACTGCACTATACCAAACATCAACAGAATGCTTGTTTATATGTTTAGCAATAGCGGACGTGCATATGTCACTGATGATGGAAATATGAAGATGAGTTATGTATTTGAATTTCAGCTATCAACAGCAGAATTAGCAATTGTTCAAACATCGGGAGCACTGCCTTACCCGGTTGGTGTCAGTGTCGCAATCGTTCAAAGGATACCAACAAATGAAATCAACTGAAAAACCTAATCTTATTGTTGTTCCGTTTGCGAGCGCCGGAGACTATAACGAGATTGCAACAAAATCAACTGAAAGCAGCTTGGCAAAAGGCGTAGCTACGTATCTGAGCGGTTTTCCCCCGTTAACGATGACAGCAATATCTGCTGGTGGAATTCCTCCATCTGGCAAGGATATGAACGGGATATTGAATGATATTACTACCGCAATACGTTATTCAATGTCTGGTGGCTTGTATTCGTATAATGCTGACTTTAGTGCTGCCATTGATGGTTATCCTAAAGGGGCCATTGTTGCCAGTTTTGATGGAAGTAAAATTTGGTGGAATGGGGTAGAAGATAACAATACAGATCCGGATAGTACATCAGTTTCCGGTTGGAAAAATCTATTAGCAGATCCTAATGGGTTATTTCTACAGAAAGCTAATAACTTATCTGATATTAATAACAAAGCGACAGCGCGTAATAATTTGGGACTGGGAGAGATTGCAACTCAAGATTTTATTCTTGACGCCACACTCACAGAAAAAGGCATCACCCAACTTACAGACAAGACAGGTAACAGTAATACCCTTGCAGCAACTCAGAAACTTGTTTCTGATGTGAATGATAGTGCTAATAATAAGCTCGCTAAAAATCAAAATGGCGCTGACATCTTCAATAAAACTGAATTTGTAAAAAATATCGGTTTATCGGAAACGGTGGAGTTGGCTAAAGGGGCGGTGCCGAATAGCCGGAAAATTAACGGGAAGCTGTTGGCCGGGGATATTAGTTTGAATGCTGGGGATGTGGGAAGTTATGCTAAATCTGAGAGCGATAATACTTTCTTGCGCATTTCTAGCGATAAAACCGCAACAATTGGCAGTTTACTGATTGATAGTAAAACTCCATTTCCTGAATTACGTTTTAAGTCGAAAGATGGGTATGTATTGGGGATTAATGGTTCAGAAGGGAAATTGTTACATATCTATTCTAATGATCCCAGGAATCAGCGGCGTTACAATATATTAACGCCTGAGAGAAGTGGTACTCTTGCATTACAAAATACAGCTATAAAATCCGAAAATGGTTGGTGGCAATGTGGAGATACCGGGATTATTATTCAATGGGTTAAGGTTGCATCAGATCAGCAATCATGGATAAAAGTAAATTATCCAATTTATTTTAAAAATAAGTTTTTTGGTTATATTGCAAGCATGTCGAGTATCAATACATCAACTGGTCACACATTAGTACGTAATGCAACACTATCGACATTTGAATATCAAGCAGGTACTCCCAACAATAATGAGAACCCAAGCAAAGTTGTACATATATTATTTTGGGGGGTATAAATGGTCTATTTTTCCAGAAAAGAATGTGCTTTTTATAATGAAGCTCATGAAGAGTGTGTTGAAATAACAGTAGAAAAACACAGTGAATTGCTTGACGGTCAATCACGCGGCTTTGCTATCGTCAGTGATAAAGAGGGTTATCCAATTCTTACAAAACAAGCACCGTCTGTTTATCACAAATGGGATAGTGAAAAGTGGATAATATCAGAAAGTGATAAAATAAAGCTTAGATGGGAACAGCAGCAACAAGCAGAACATAAGAAACAGCAACTTATGTTCACTGTAAGTAAACAGATCGCTCCGTTACAAGATGCTGTAGATTTGGGGATGTCGAGTGATGAGGAAAAATCGCTGTTAACAGAGTTAAAAAAATATAGAGTATTATTGAACCGAATTGATGTTAATTCAGCGTCAGATATTAACTGGCCCGAAAAACCTTTAGAATAACGGAATCAGGGCCAATTGAACCGACCCCCAATAGTTAGATAAGTCTAATCAAATATGGCTTTTCTGTACTACTCTGACTGAATCGTCCTCAAAATGTTGGATAACTATCCAACATTTAAAGGTGTAGTCCATTTATGCTTTAGTCTATTAGATAATCATCAACCCACCAGGATAATACTTAATCCAATCAATAGCAGCACTGGGGTTAAATGGCTCAATACTCAGTCCTTCTAGGCATTGCCAGAGTTCCTGAGTGTTCTGGGCGGTAATAACAATACAGTCCGGCATCACCCGGATTTTTAGTGGCATTTCGAAGGTAAATCCCGCCTCCTGTAACCATTTTCTTTTTAAAGAAATGCCGTTTTTAGCTACCTTGCCAAAACGTTCAACTTGGGAAATTCTGCGAATTGTTTTATTATCGCGTTTAGCCATAATTAACTACCTTATATAGTTAGTTGTGGTAAGCAGGGTTATCGGGTGCCCGCCCGGTAGCTCTGCGTCAGTGAAAATAGTCTCTCAATGTTGAATTATGAACTATAGGTCACCTTTCTGCAATAAAAATGTGACCTATAGTTTACCTGGGCTTTTCGTTTTCAGGCAGTCCATTGAGGGCGTCATTCCAGTGTTGATCCCGTTCTATATTATTCACTATTTTGCTGATCCATGTTTCTGATTTGCCCCACCGTACAGCCAGTTCGCGGCGCGTCCAGCCTTTTCGTTTCATTTCAGACTTAAACAATTCTGGCGGTATACGTTTCAAAATTACTCCACAAATATAAACTGCTTATCGACACATCATAGTATAGCCATTTCGCCGGTAGGGTGACATTGGTAAATAAAATGACCGCTTAAGTGACATGAACTAGACTCCATGAACATAGGATATGCCATACCAGAAATACCTATCACTAAGGTGACTGTTATATGAAGTTGGGTCACATGCATGCGTCAAAAACTGACGGTATCAGGTGCTGGATTTATGAATAATACCCAATGAAGCAGAGATCTGGTGAGGCATTTTATTTTGCACTATGCATTATAATAGAGGTGTTAGTTCTATTTTAATGAGTATGGTATTAACACCTGACAGTGAGGAATTGGTTGCTATGCTACAGACATAAAAAAACCAACCTAATTGCGGTTGGTTTTTCCAAAAGCTCCGCGGCTCCTTTGCGTATCCTTTTGTGTCCCTTCATTGTCTGGTCAGTGTCCAATCAACTTTGCTAACTCACTGTTTTTAAAGCTGTTGTCCTGTCACTGTCCTTACTAAATTGGTGGAGCTGGCGGGAGTTGAACCCGCGTCCGAAATTCCTACATCCTTGGTACTACATGCTTAGTCTAATCTTTACATTCGCTTGCCAGCTGCGGATAGACACGCCACTAACAAACTAGCCTGATTAAATTTAACGCTTCAACCCCAGGCAAGGCATCCACGCGATCTCTTTTGGGTTTGACCTCTCTTGATCCCCGTCCTAAGAGCGGAGGCTAGGGAGAGAGGGCTCTGCGCAGGTTATTAAGCTGCTAGTGCGTATTTTTCGTCGTTTGCGACTATTTTTTTGCGGCTTTTTACGAGGCCAACCGCCCCTCGGCATGCACCTTGGGTTTCGCGAATCCCGTCGAATCCAGAATCAGCCCCAAGTGTCTTAAACGCAAGTATATCAGAATACTAAACCATAATGCCAGAATTTATCGCCCAGCATTCTTCATAATACGCGCTTTGTCTAATTTCCATTCACGTTCTTTAATGTCCGAACGTTTGTCATGTGCCTTTTTGCCTTTCGCTACGCCAATTTTGACTTTGCACCAAGCATTTTTCCAATAGAGAGATAAGGCAACAACGGTATAACCTTCACGATTGACTCGACCATATAACGAATCAAGTTCGCGTTGATTAAGTAAGAGTTTGCGTGAACGCATTGGATCACAGACGACATGGGAAGAAGCTACATTTAACGGGGTGATGGTGGCACCAAAAAGATAAGCGTCGCCATCTTTGAGCAAAACGTAACTGTCGCTGATGTTAGCTTTACCAGCGCGCAGTGATTTGACTTCCCATCCTTGTAACGAGAGACCCGCTTCAAATTCTTCTTCAATGAAGTATTCGTGACGAGCTCGTCTATTCATGGCAATGGTTGCCGAACCGGGTTTGTGTGCTTTTTTCTTTGTCATAGTGTATGCATTATACTGAATGGTTTGGTGAAAGAAATCTTTTCCCGCGCATATTTGCTGATTAATGCGTGTTTATTGCATTATACGCTGACAGTTTTTTCTTTGATCACGTATAGGTGATATTATTTGCTACAATTAAGCCTTACAGGAAATTATATGCCACAGATTAGTCGCTCTGCGTTAGTACCGTACAGCGTGGAACAAATGTATAAATTGGTCAATGATATCGGTTCTTACCCGGATTTTTTGCCGGGGTGTGTCGGCAGTCGGGTGCTGAGTGTTAGCAGTAACGAAATGACTGCATCAGTCGATGTTTCGAAAGCGGGTATAAGTAAGACTTTTGTTACCCGGAATATTCTGGCCGATAACCAAAGCATTAATATGCAACTGGTCGACGGGCCTTTTCGTAAGTTGATGGGAGGCTGGCAGTTCATACCATTGAGTGAAGATGCCTGTAAAGTTGAGTTGCACCTTGATTTTGAATTCACTAATAAGCTGATTGAATTGGCTTTCGGTAAGATTTTTAAGGAGCTGGCTGGAAGTATGGTGCAGGCTTTTACTCTGCGTGCACGTGAGGTTTATCGTGTCTGATATTAATATCGAAGTTGTTTATGCATTGCCTGATCGCCAATATCTGCGTACGGTGAAATTGGCTCAAGGCTCAACTGTTGAGCAGGCAATAGTTGCATCAGGTTTGCTGACTTTGCGTAATGATATTGATTTGCAAAAGAATAAAGTCGGAATTTATAGCCGTCCTGTCAAGTTGACGGATATTTTGGAAGAGGGTGATAGGGTGGAAATTTACCGCCCATTATTGGCTGATCCAAAAGAAATGCGTCGTAAGCGTGCTGAACGGGCTAAAAATAATGCTCAATAATTACTATAGACAGTCAGTTATCTATTTTTTTGACGGACTGTCTATATTTCTTCGGTTATTGAAGATTTTCGGTAAGTGAATTTTCGTTTTTAATGTCAGTCAGTACACCATTACTGTCAAATGTCAGGGTCAGAGTTTGCTGAGTTACTTTTTCGTGCCCAGGTTGCTGACGGAATACATAAAACCACGTTTGAGTCCCAAACGGGTCTTGTAACATTGGTGTTCCTAATGTGTAAGCTACCTGTTGCTGGGTCATTCCCTTGTGGATTTTTGATACACTAGTCGGTGTTAGGTAGTTCCCCTGATTAATGTCAGGGCGATAAACAGCCCGTTCCAACGTAGAGCAACCCGCAGTCAGCATAACGAATGATACAGCAGCGGCAGTCAACATTTTACAGTGCATGGTAATTACATTCCTTTAGGAGTCAGGGTGTTGATAATAATAGACCTTGACGAAATTGAAAACCTTTATACCCGTTATCTTTCAAGTTGCCTTTTTGTTGGCTGCGCTCACTCACCCCGGTCACATCGTTACCTATGCTCCCGGGGATTCGCTCCCTTGCCGTCGCGATGCATCTTGAAATCCATAGGGTATACAAGCTTTATCTATGACCTTAAATCTACGCAAAAGTTGTATCAAATTATGCTGCTAGCAGCTCTTTGGCATTTGCCAGGGTATTTTTTGTCACTTCACTGCCTGCGAGAAGCCGCGCCAGCTCTTGTAATCTGGCTTTTTTATCCAGCAATTGCATTTGAGTTTCCGTTTCTTCACCGTCAGTCTGTTTACTGACATAAAAATGTTGGTGTCCACAACCGGCTACTTGGGGCAAGTGAGTGACGCACATAACCTGTGTAGATTCGCCTAATTCGCGTAACAGGCGGCCGACAATTGCAGCTGTTGGGCCGCTGATACCGACATCCACTTCATCAAAAATCAAGGCGGACGTTTCCATTTTCTTAGCCGTTATAACCTGAATTGCCAGCGCAATACGGGAAAGTTCACCACCTGAAGCAACTTTTGCGAGAGATTGGTGTGGCTGACCGGGGTTAGTGGTGACGTTAAATTCAACTTTATCTGAACCATCAGCATTCAGATGCTCAGGTGCAAAAGAGACATCAATGGTAAAGCGACCATGAGGCATGGCGAGTTGATGCATACTGTGAGTAATGAGTTCACTTAGTTCTTTAGCATATTGTTGGCGAACCAGATGCAATTTTTCTGCAACTTCCAATGCCTGCTTATGGTGTTTATTAACCTGCTCGCTAAGGTGGGTGCAATCATCTTCTTGCTGCGCCAGTAATTGCTGTTCTTCTAATAATTGTTGATGTAGTGAAGGAAGTTCTTCTGGTACAACGTGGTGTTTGCGGGCCACTCTAATTTGTTGTGAAATTTTTTGTTCCAGCTCAAAAAGACGATTTGGGTCCATATCCAGTTGATCACCGTAGTGGCGGAGTTCATCGCTGACTTCATTAATTTGAATGGATGCTTCTTCCAGCATAGTGAGTAATTGACTGAATTTATCATCCATAGTGATGAGTTCTGCCAGTTCGTGTTTAGCGTAGTTCAGCAGACTGGTAATATTTTGTTCATCGTTATCACTAAGTAACTGGAGTGCGGTTTGGCTGACAGATAGTAGCTGACCACGGTTTGCTAGCCGTTTATATTCATTATCTTGTTCTTGATATTCACCTGATTGTGGTGCCAGCTCATTGAGCTCTTTTAAGTGATACTCCAGTAACTGTTGACGAGATTGACGTTCAAGTGCCTGTTGTTGGAATCGAGCCAGATCCTGACAACTTTGGTGCCATTGCTGATATGCCTGTTTCATTTCATTTTGCAGATTGAATTGATTAGCGTAAGTATCAAGCAGGCGTTTTTGGTGGCCGTTATTTAATAGTAATTGATGGGCGTGCTGACCGTGAATTTGAATAAGGTGGGTACCCAATTCGCGTAATTGGGAAATCGGTACGGCAGTGCCATTGATAAAGCCTCTGGAACGACCATCTGACGTTATTGTACGGCGTAGTAAGCATTCATTACTGTCATCAAGTTGGTGTGCTTCTAGCCATTGGTGAGCAGAAGGCGTATCAGAAAGAGAAAACCGGGCACAAATATCAGCACGAAAAGCCCCGCTACGCACCATATTGGCCTCACCACGATTACCCAGACATAAACCTAATGCATCAATTGCGATGGATTTACCCGCGCCGGTTTCACCTGTGATGGCTGTCATGCCTGGCTGGAAGTCAATTTCAAGCTCACGAACAATGGCAAAATTGCTAATGGTTAACTGGGTGAGCATCACACTTCTCCTGTGTATAAAAACACCTCTGTATCTTCATACAGTATAAACTGGTTTTTTATACAGTAAAGTAGTGAAACCTAATTTTTTAGAACATTTTTTTAGACCAGCTTAGTTTTGTACTTAATGTGTTGAAGTAGTTATAGTCTTGAGGATGAATGAGATTGAGCTTCTGTTTGCTGCGGCTAATAATTACATCCTCTCCATCCTGTATAGGTAGAACTATTTGGCTATCGCAACTGACTTCATAATCGTTGCTATTTTGGGAAAATTTCAGCCTGATGCTGCTTTCACTGCTGATAACCAATGGCCGAGAAGACAATGTATGTGGGAACATCGGTACCAGGACGATAGCATCCAGATTTGGTGTCAGAATTGGCCCACCTGCGGAAAGCGAGTAAGCTGTGGAACCCGTTGGCGTTGCGATAATTAGTCCGTCAGAACGTTGGGAAAAGGCAAAACGTTCATCAATATAGACTTCGAATTCAATCATATGTGCCACTTTCCCCGGATGGAGTACGACTTCGTTGATAGCGGTACTGATACGAGGTTTCTGGCCGTTTCTTCTGACTTGAGCTTCTAGTAGGAAACGGTGTTCGTTCCGATATTCGCCATCCAATACTTCAGAAAGTTGTTGCAAAGCATTATCAGGATCTAAGTCGGTCAGAAAACCTAGATTGCCTCTGTTAATACCAATGACTTTAATGTCATAACGGGAAAGGACCCGGGCAGCGCCCAACATATTGCCGTCACCACCAACAACGACAGCTAAATCAGCTTGTTTGCCAATTTCGGTCAGACCGCCAGTTTGTGCATCTTTTAAACCAATGTCTTTGGCAATCTGACGATCAATAATGACAGAATAACCTTTGGATTTTAACCAATGATAAAGCATCTCATGAGTAGCAAGTGCTTCTGGGTGGCGAGGATGACCAACAATACCTATGCATTTGAATTTTTTATTCATCGTTGTAATTGCCTTCTAGCAAGAGGTTTTATCCTCACAATACGGCGGGTTCCCTTGAATCCCCAGTTTAGATCCCCATAATAGGCTAAGTAGCGAGATTAATGCCAAATACGCGGAGATATTCATGAGTAGTAAAGAACAAAAAATGCCTGACGAGCAAGTCTCGGAAGATATGGAAGTTGTATCTGAACAGCAAAATAGTGCGGATAAAGCAGAAGCATCAGAGACAGAAAGCGTTGTTGATCCGCGTGTCGCAGAGCTGGAAGAACAGCTCAAGCAGGCGCAACAACGTGAACGTGATGCCATTTTGCGTGCTAAGGCTGAAGTTGAAAATATCCGTCGTCGTACTGAGCAAGATGTGGAAAAAGCCCATAAGTTTGCGTTAGAAAGATTTGCCAATGAACTGTTGCCAGTGATTGATAATCTTGAGCGCGCTTTGGAGGTGGCAGATCGTACTAATACCGAAATAGCACCTATGGTTGAAGGCATCGAGCTGACGTTGAAGTCTTTCCTTGGGGCTGTGGGTAAATTTGGTATTGAAGTTGTTGGCGACACAAATGTTCCTTTTAATCCTGAGATTCATCAGGCTATGACCATGATGGAATCCGATCAGCATGAACCAAATCATGTCATGATGGTTATGCAGAAAGGGTATACCTTAAATGGCCGTTTGTTACGCCCGGCAATGGTAGCTGTATCAAAGTAATTTTAGCTCAGTAGTAATTTTAGTTCAGTAATAAGTATCAATGCCGCTCCAACAGGGGCGGCATTTTTTTATTGTGGCAACTCAGGCGTCCAGTTAATTGGCGCGATGCCTTGTTTTTCTAGCAATGCATTGGCCTTTGAAAAATGTTTGCAGCCAAAGAACCCTCGGTGGGCAGATAGTGGAGATGGATGGGGTGCTTTGAGAACGTGGTGTTTATTAGCATCAATAAAGTAGCCCTTTTTCTGAGCGTGGGAGCCCCAAAGCAGAAAAACGACGCCTGAACGGTGCTCATTGATAGCGGCAATGACTTTATCAGTGAAAGTTTCCCATCCCAGATTCGCGTGGGAGTGTGCATTACCACGTTCTACGGTGAGTACGGTATTGAGTAGTAACACCCCTTGTTTAGCCCAACTGACTAGGCAACCGTGATTTGGATGCTGGAAGTCAGGTATATCGGATGCCAGCTCTTTGTACATATTAACCAGAGAAGGTGGCGCAGGAATACCCGGTTGTACAGAAAAAGAGAGGCCATGTGCCTGATTGGGGCCGTGGTAAGGGTCTTGTCCAAGTATCACCACCTTAATATCAGCCAATTCGGTGTAGCGGAATGCATTGAATACATCCTGTTGTGGCGGATAAATAGTTTTACCTGCCTGACGTTCTTTTGCGACATAGGCCAGCGTGTCGAGAAAATAGGGCTGTTTTTTCTCGTTACCGATTACGTCGTGCCATGTGAGGGGTGCGGACATAGTAAATCCTTTTTATATAATTACCAAATGGATGTTAGCTTACCGATTACAAAATCAGAGGAAAACCTTTGATGCATACTAAAACTAAATTCTTGATAACTATTTCAATGTTGTAAAGTATTTTTGAAAGTTTATCCAAAAAATTGCTTTGAGGTTAGCTATAGAAACTTATTTAAAACGTAAGGTAGCAGTATGTTTTATAGTAACTATATGAAATTAACTGTTTTGAATCAATGAGTATCCTCATTTGTGTGGGTATGTAGGAATGAGGCATATTGCTTTGACTAAATAACTAAGATAACTCATTGATAATTTGGTTTATTGTGCGAATGTAGAGATAGAAATGATTACGAATATTCAATACCGTGAAGGGCCAGATTGTGGCTAAGGATAAGCTGGATCGTTTGAATATCGTATGAAACCAAAACAATACTTGTTGTAAGCAGTCAGTTCACTTTGACTCTTTTCTGGCTATTTATTGACAAATAATAGGTAGAAATTTCTCTGTTATCAGAGAGATGAATCACAGTTGATTAATTTTGTTAACATAATTTAAACATTAATTTAACTTTATGGCGTTCCCTGCCGATAGATTAGTTGTACTGATTAAATCGTCGATTATTTTCAGCTATCCTTAGGGGAATTTTATGAGTTTATCAATTGAAATGAATCTATCAGTCGATTCAAGTTTTCCCGTTTTAAATAATCTTCAACTTATTACACCGCCTTCTGTTCCAGACCAGAATATTAAAAAAGCGACCACTGAAGTTTTTTCCCTCTCGGAAATAACTAAACAAAATAATAGAGTCTATCAATCATTAATTAATGAGCAGAGTATTAACGTTAATTTAAAGTCAATCACAGGAATTAAGTCTGAGCAAATTAGTGGTAAGCAATCTCATGAGATTGATTATATGTTGACCTTAATTTCTGATGATGTTTACATACGCACCACGATGGGAATAGGTGATTATGTTCGTCTTTCTGATGGTGAATTATTAAAGGCAGGAATAGAGCCGGCAAATTTAAGGGATGAAACAACAGGCTTTCAGGCAGGTATTTATCGGAATGACGATCTCTATATAGTGGCTTTTGTGGGCACTAATGATTTGAAGGATATATTAACTAATTTACGACAAGGTTTTGGATTTGATGAAGCTCAATATCATCAAGCAATTGATTTAGCTCGCACTGCCAGAATAGCATTTGGGGAAAACTTGTTATTTACTGGGCACTCTTTGGGAGGTGGATTAGCCGCGACAGCCGCATTATCAATTGGAAAGCCCGCGGTAATATTTAATTCAGCTGGTGTTTCTGACAATATGATGAAAAATTTGGGTTTTTCACCTCAAGAGGGTAGGGCTATCGCTGAAAATGGATTGGTACGCCATTATGTTGTGGAGCATGATTTACTTGATGTATTACAACAGAAACTGCCCGTATCTCAGCCGATAGGACATAAAATCTTACTGAAATATAATGATAATTCAGGAGAATCAGATCAAGGGTTTCCTCATAATCTGATACGTGGACTAAAAGCACATTCTCTTAAAAAGATGTTGGAATTATTAACAATATACAAACCTTGGTCGTCTTTAAATGATGAACAGCAAGGAGAATCTCTAGTCATGCTTGATGAACTGGAGCTGAATGTTTCCGCATAATTAAAGAGAGGCGCGATGAAAATTGGCGAAGTAATTGAGCCTGAATTGGAACTGGATTGTCAGCGGAGTGAAGAAAATATAACTCCGTTACAATGGGCTATATTCAATCAGCGAATGGATGATGCTAATAATTTGCTGAAAGAGGGGGCTGATCCTACTCAACCTGGTTTGCAACAAGAAAGTGCTTTACATACGGCTGCAAAAATCAACAACCCTGATTATCTTAAATCTTTATTATCAGTTGTGCCGGATGTGAATATTATACATCCCATAACCTTAGCAACACCTTTACATGTTGCGGTTCAGGTAGAGAGAAAAATGCAGGTTGAATTACTGTTGGTCGCTGGTGCTAATCCCAATCAGGCTAATCGGATTGGAGATACTCCGTTACATATTGCAGCCAAAATTAACTCGCCGGAATTGGTGCTGATATTGTTGAAGTCAGGCGCTGATCCTAAATTGCGAAACAAGCAACAATCAACGTTCCAGATGTATCTCAATCTCACACCGCTAAAAGCTCGGAGCCGTGAGATGCAAGCTGAATATGATAAGGTTAATCACTGGCTGAAAGCTCAGCAAGTCAGCCGGTATTATTTGAAGTAAAATAAAAACTGGCTATTTGGCTTAATGACAGTCAGTTAAGCTGACTGGCCTCTTTTTACCGGATATTTTGCTGAGAAGAGCGAGTCATCATGATGAGGTAACCTTGTCAAGGAACGACATTGTTTGTATTTTGCTCAATTTAGCGATCAAGGGAAGTATTTAGAGGTTCTCACATAAATTTATTTTTCATTACGTTTGCATTTTAAAAATCTTAAACCAACCTTAATAATTAAGTATAAATGTTAATTATTCGTGATCTACCCTACGCTGATTTCTGGATTAATGGAATGTTTCTTTAAATTTCCATTAATTAGTTATTTAGAGGAAAAACGAATTCTATAAGTACTGGGTAACTGTCTGGGAGCGGTAGCGCGCCAAAATTGACTAGGTAGATACATTTATCATGAATAACTATTGGGACTGTCTAGGATTTTGGAGCCTGTAATCCATGAGCGGTAGCGTATGTCATGATTTTATTCCTATACCTACAGTTGTGTTCAGGCTCAGAAAGGACTATCTTCGAATTCATAAAAACAGGCGGAAAGTCAGATTATTGTATTACCCATTATAACAAGAATGCAGATAATTTATCTTATTAACTTAACATATTGAGTCGAAATTTATAAAGAGGATATTTTACTGAGATGAATCTTATAAATAAAGAAAAAATCCGCTATGTTTTTAGTCGAATAAAAAGAAAAGGTGTTCTAAATACAATTAGTGGTATAAATAGGAAGTATATCAAATCAAAATTCATAGAGTCATTTTTATCTAAGCTAATAAGTAGTAAATTATATGTGCCGGATTTCCCTAAGATTATACAAATAGAAACAAGAAGTGGCTGTAACTATTCCTGCTCATTTTGCCCCACAAATAAAGTCAAAATGAAACAAGGGAAAATGCAGCAAGAACTATTTGATAAAATAGTGGAACAATTAAAAAACTTTAATGGTTATATCAGTTTGTTTTTTAGAAATGAGCCATTGATGGATAAGAGAATTATAGATTGGGCTCAAAAGATAAAAAACGAAACAAATGCAAAAATAATTATTCAGACAAATGGTTCATTATTAAATGAAACAATTGCTAAGGAGCTTGGTCAATATGCTGAATTAATAGTGAATGACTATACTGATGATAAAATAGTAATGAAGAAAATAAAAAAATGGGAGGAGAATATTACTGATAATTTAATATTTGTAACACGAGATAACTCTGAAAGCTTGACAAATCGTGCTGGAAATATTGGTGAAAAAAAGAAGGTGTTTCTAAATAATTCATGTGTAAAACCATTTACTGAACTCACAATAACATTCAGTGGTACTGTTGTTTTGTGCTGTCAGGATTGGATGGAAGAAGCCATTATAGGAGATCTTAACCACCAAAGCATTCTTGAGATATGGAATTCAAATAATTTAAATGAAATTAGAGAACAATTAAAGAATAGAAATAGAATCGGAATATGTGAATATTGTGATTTTGTTGGGGTATAAGATGATGAATATATTTAAGATAATGCAGAAGCAAGTATCCAAATGTTATGTAAAAGGGAATGACTGGAATTATTCGAAACATAAAGATATATATTTACATTTTAGTGATGAGCGTTGTTATGAAGTAGAATTGAAGGAATGTGCACAATTATCTTATATAAAGAATGCAGATAGTATCATATTGTTGCCGACACTATGGGGACGATGTGATAAATCTGAGATCTTAGAAGCAATTCAAAGAGGAATAGAACAATGCATCAAATTTAATTCTGTATTAATGGTTAGTATTCAATCTAACTATAATCATAGAGAAGATATTATTGATAGTGTTCAAAAGCTTTTGAATGAAAATCAGGTTTACGACAAGTTGATATTGTTTCTTACAGATGTCAGGAGCAAAGCATATTCAATAAATCAAACTGTTCTTTTAGCAAGAAGGATAAACTGTTCAGCAGTTGGATGGATGGATGATGATGTTATTCTATCTGATGATGCATTTTTACAATTGTATGAAGATCTTCGCCGCAGAGGGTTTATAGGGAGTTCTGGTGCATTGAAATACCCGACACCGAAAAAATATCCTACTTCAAAACTTTTGAATTTTGCCAAAAATAAAATGTCTACAAAAAAGACAAAATATCCACATGGCTGTTGTATGATGGTAGGTGTCTCATCAATAAAAAACTTGATTCCTGCCAGATATATTTGTGATGATGGTTTTTTCTTTTTTGAATTATTAGACATGAAATTAGAAAATCCTCAAAATAATATGAGGATCGTGGAAGAGTCTATATGTCAACATTATGTTGGAGGGAATGTCAAAGATACATATTTTCGTATACGTAGATCCATTATTAGCACTGTAGTTTATTGTGCTGATTATCCATTGGATAAGTGCTTGTATTATTTAAAAGAAGTTCAGTTCAATGGGTTGTTCCCCGCCATGTTTATTAATGTACCTATTAAAGATAAGATTATAAAAAGTATACTTAAATTTATATTCTTAATATGGCATGTAATCATATTGATTGAGTTGTTTTTTAGAAGATTTTCAGGAAATCCGTTAAGAGAAATAGCATGGTCTGCATATTCTTGGGAAAAAACTGAAAGTTTGAAGGAAAAAAAATCTTTATTTGATTAATAAAATTGTTTTGTCAAACTAAATAACTTTCCAAAATAGTGATCCACTTCGTATAACACCTTGTGTAGCAGGGGTTGTGTGCTATGCATAGCAGAGCGATGAGTTAGTGCAGCCTATCAGGCACCAGACTTGCACTGCTTGAATATTAATCAAATAGACCAACTGTATCGGTATTATGAAAAGATATTTAGGTCATTAAATTAATAACGTCAAAATAGGGTTTACTATGGATATTTGCAAATATATGTCTTCATGTAGAAAGTCAATAATTCCTATCCTCGATCCATTTAAGTTTAATTATGAAATAAATATAAATAGACTATTAACTTTTCAAAAATATGCTCCTTTTTGTATAATAGCTAGTACGGATTGTGAAAACTTTGAGATGAAAGTGTCTCCCTTTATAGCTGCCGCATCAAAGATTAAAACCATCCCGATCATAACGCATTTTCCTCCTCAGAAACCAAACGGATTTCCTTCATCACCTTACGCAGATGCATTTTTTGCCACATCAGTGATAAATTCCAATGTGGAATACTATAGCTCTTTATCATTAGAGAGAGAGTCCATCAAGCAGAGTATTGAAAAGTATGGCGACAACTGTTTAATCAGTTCTGCTGCTCTTGTTCTAGGTAATGATAAAAAGTCTCAAAAATTTGTTTATTCAAAAACTGTATATCACTCAACAGAAAGTATTGCTAGCGCATTGGAAGGTATAGATTTTAATTTATTGAAGGTTTTTTACCTTTATTCAAGAAACAGTGTCATTTCTAATGAAATATGCGGTTTTGTAAAATCTCTTATTGGAAATAATATATTGTTGTTTGTTAGTGGAGGAATATCAAACACTGAGCAGGTAGATAACTTGTTATATTCTGGTGCTGATTTTATTTCAATTGGAACTACATTTGAAGAAGTCAATTGGAATAACAATGCTATAAACATATTAAGTAAAGAAAGAAGATATTAATGAGGAGTTTCTAATATGGAAGATGTTATTTTAGTCGATGAGAATGATAACAGAATCGGGTGCATTAATAAGATAGACGCTCATTTAGACGGTGATTATCTTCATCGTGCCTTTTCCTGCTTTATTATTAATTCAAAAGATGAGGTATACATTCAGCAGAGAGCACAGTCTAAATTACTCTGGCCCGGATATTGGTCTAACTCATATTGCAGTCACCCGAGACCGGATGAAGAAATTTCTCATGCCGTGATGAGACGTGTGGAAGAAGAACTCGGTATTGTAATAAATGAAGAACCAAAGTTTCTATATAAGTTCCAATATAAAGAAAAATATAAAGATGTAGGATATGAACATGAATTATGTCATGTCTTTATTGTTTTTACTGATGCACTACCAATGGAAAACCCAGAAGAAGTATCAGCAGGATTTTTTATTAATATTAAAGATGTCCAAGAATACATTAATAATAATGAAGAGTTTTGTACACCTTGGTTCAAGAAAGAGTGGGCAGATATATTACAGAACTACTTTGATAAATTGTACTGATTAGAATGTATAGAGAATTTAATCAAGGGTATAATAAATAAATTTTCAAAATAATAGATCACTGGAAGGGAACTCAGTCCGATTTTTGCGATCTGATCAATTGCCAAAAATCCCAAACCTCAACACGGACTGAGTGATGCCTATCATAGCACCCATACCTCAAAATGAATGCCAGAAAATGAGAAAACTTATCCATAAAACCCGTGATAAGAACTATTCCCGTCGATTGACGGCGTTATTGATGCTCAATGAGGGATTGACAGTGACTTATGTCGCCAAAACCCTTCATGCCGCACGCTCTTCCATCAATCGTTGGGTTGAATGGTTTACATTATATGGACTCGAAGGACTCAAAAGTTTACCGGCTGGCCGACCTGCTGTCTGGGATCTCACCCCTCTCTATAGCCTGTTGCTTTTCTTATTACAGCAATCTCCCCAAGAATTCGGCTATCTTCGCTCTCGCTGGAGCCTTGAGCTTATGACTCATACTCTTAATGAATTACTCAACCTCTCCCTAACACAAAGTGTCCTCTATCGTTATTTTGCTCAGGTGGGGATTGTCTGGCGCAGAGCGGCACTTACGGTAAAACAACCTGATCCTGAACATGAGGAGAAAATGGCAAAGATCGCAGAAGCCAAAGCGAATATTTCGGAAAAACATCCCGTTTTCTATGAAGATGAGGTGGATATTGATTTCAACCCGAAAATCGGCGCAGACTGGTGTTTCAAAGGACAACAAAAACGGGTTATCACCCCGGGAAAAAATGAAAAACATTACCTTGCGGGTTGCCTCAATGCCCAGACAGGGCAAGTCACCTATGTTAAAGGAATAAAAAAGAACTCTGATTTATTTATCAAAATGTTAGATGAACTGAATCATCAATATCCCCATGCGGAAACCCTCACATTAATCTTAGATAACTACGGTATTCATAAAAGTCAGAAGGTAAAGGAGTGGCTGGCACGACATCCCAAATTTACCCTGTTGTTTTTACCGGTCTATTCACCGTGGCTAAATAAAATAGAACGGTTATGGCAATCGCTCCATGAGACAATAACGCGAAATCACTGTTGTCAATTTATGTGGCAGTTGCTTAATTATGTTGATGCCTTTTTGGCATCGTTTTCATCACAGCAAAAGCCAGGAAGACAAAAAATGAGTGTAGCACTATTATGAAATCTTATTTATAAGTCTGCATGATACGAAATATCCTCTATTTTGATAGGATTTCATAAAAATATAACTTTTTTCTAACTATAGAATAAAATCAGGTTCTGGAATAATGAATACTACTTGGCATGAAAAAAAGAAAATCTATAATGATCTTAATCAATTGTGTGGAGTTTCTGTTATATTTACGGAAGAATATTTATCAACATTTTGTACAAACTTTGGTGGAATGTATTCAATACCACCGCTTGCTGTTGTCTGTGTGAAAAATACAGATTCAATAATAGATATAATTCACTATTGTAATATAAATGAGATACCAATAAATATACGTGGTGTTGGGCATTCTTTTGGTACACAATCGCTTTCAAAGGGAATTGTATTAGTAGTATCAGTCGAAAATCCGGTATTTGAAAAAATAGATGAGTATAAGTTTAAAGTTTCAGCTTTTGAAACATGGTTGTCTGTTGAGTATTTTTTGAGAAAAAATGGCTTATCATTTCCTATCTTGACTAGGCATCCTGATACGACTGTTGGAGGAACACTTTCTGTTGGTGGATATGGAGAGGATTCATATCTATATGGAAGTCAAGCATCATGTATTCAATCGTATACGCTAATAACACCTGATGGAAAAAGGCATAGATGTTCAGAAGATTCAAATTCTGAACTTTATAATTTTGGACTCGCATCATTAGGAATACTTGGTATTATTGAAGATGTGACTTTTGAAGCAATTCCATTAAGAGTAGAGAACATACTTTATGTGATAGAGTTTGATGGAATTCTTCATTTACTGAGTTTTCTGATATTGATATCTGAATATTCCAATCTGAATATTGAAGCTGTCACATGTCAATTATACCGAGGCAGATACTATGTTAATATGGTTCTCAGCAATAATTCTGATCAGATCAATATTATTAATAAGGTATTAGAACATCAAGTGACAGGGTGTATTGGCTACAAATACCATTCAGTAAGAGATTATAGAGGAAGAACATTTGGTGCCTATAGGCATGATCTCTGGAATAGAGACCATGTTAATCTTTGGGGAGATTATTGTGTTGATCAGAATAATATTATGGTTTTTGCTAATTTTCTATTAAATAAAGTAATTAACAATGACGTTTTTATAAACAATAAAGGTAGGCTTCTTATAATTTTAAAGAAAAATCCTAGTTTAAGTAAGTTCTTTCCTTTCGAGCCCATATCAAAAAAAATGAGTGGAATTGTATTCGGGGTTGGGGTGTACTTTACGTTTCCTAGAAACGAAAGAAAAGAATATGAGAAATTAAAGTTATTGCATAGTCAAATATTAGAAGAGTGTATTTTAAATGAAGGTCGGCCTTATCTTGCGGGATGGCATGAAATGAAATATGAAGATAAAATAAAAACATATGGAGATGATTATATGAAAATTTTAGAACTCAAGAAACACCTGGATCCTAAAGGAATCGTAAATAATTATAATTTTTTCATGGATCATCAGTGATATATACCCAATGGATTTCAAGATGGATCGCGGCGGCAAGGGAGCGAATCCCCGGGAGCATAGCGAACTATGTGACCGGGGTGAGTGAGTGCAACCAACAAGGAGGCAACGTGAAAGATGACGGGTATATATCTATTAATACGATTAGATAGTGAAATTTACCTAGAAAATATATTAAAACTCAATCATGTGAAGATTGTGAATTTATATGAGATTTTGAGTTTATATTAACAATTTACTGTGGGGATATTACTTAAATGAAGAAGATATTGATTATTTGCATGAGAACTTGGGGGAGAATGGGAAATTATGAAGCAGCAAAAAAAATTGAATCAGAACTAGCTAGTAAAGAAGTTTTTTCTACAGAATTAATCTGTTTTGATGAATTAGTACCTGTGTTTAGCAAGTTTGGATTAAGAATGCAAGAGATTTCTGCAAGTTACTATGATCCTCACATTAAATTGAAGCTATATGATGAGTTGATAGATGATATTAGTTCGTGGATTAGTAATTTCAATAATGAGCAGGTATTGAATGAATCATTATCGAGTGTCATTGAAAATGATTTTCCATCGTTAATTATATCGACAAAAGGTGTTATCGCAAAAATAGTCCATGCATTCAAAGAAAAATTCTATTTTGATTTCAAAACCGTGAACTTCATAACTAATCCTGGTTTGTTAGATATTAAAATACATCAACATTTTAGTAGTGATTTGACGATTAGAACTACAAATTATTACCCAAATTCTGATATGGTTGAAAAATTTCATAGACTAGAGACTGTTCCATTATTTAAGCCAGTTTCAAACTATCAAATCGATCAGCAGGACATTCCTTCTATTTTAATTCTCTGCAATGGATGTGAAGAGGGCTACTTTGATGTATTAAAAACTTCTTTCGAACATCCGTCGAAACCTAAAATATTCATGGTTATTATTTCGAATAAGAAATTGTATGATGAATGCATAGATTTAAATAGGAAGTATGCAGATAGAGCATGCATTTATAATACATTAGCTAATAAAGATTATCTAAAATTGGTACTAGAGGCTTCAACAAACAACAGATCATTTCTATACTCCAAATCTGGTCCAAACACAGTATTGGAATCAATTAGATTCAATTTACCAGTTCTAGTACATTTCTCTGGGTTACCAATGGAAAGATGGATAGTGGAGTTGACAAACAAAAGAAAATTTGGTTTTTGTTTTGAAAATCAATCTAATGGGTCTAGCTTAATAAAAAAATGGTTGGATAATCCTGAGATTGTAACTAACTTTAAGCGTAACATAGAATTAAGTAAAATTGATGATATAAATATTACACTTAAAGATTTACCTGATATAATTTGTGATGTCATGTGATGATTATGAAAGGAAGTATTGAATGTTCCAAATTGAAAAAGCTCCTATAACAACAGTATTTATAGTATGTGTGACAATTGTTTATTCCACATTTGTTTCATATTCATTAACAGATAGCTTTATCGGTAAAATAAGTATTATAGAACTAGAGAAATATGGAGGGTTAACACCAAATAGATTATATGAATTTGAGTATTGGCGACTTCTGGTTTCTCAGTTCATACATGTTAAACAACTGCATATGGTCTACAATGTGCTATCACTTTCCATACTGGGAATTTTATTAGAAAAACATCTTGGGTCTAAATTTTTATTAGTTTTATGGTTTACTTCTGGTGCTTTGGGAACTCTTTATAGCACTAACTTTGTTAGTTATCCTTGGAATATTGGTACAGGAGCATCACAAGCTGTTTTGGGCGTATCTTCCTTTGCATTACTGTTGGTTTTTGTCAAAGAGCATACCTCTAGTATATTAAAGTTTGCTGTTGTTTTTTCCATGCTGCCGGCAATAACTTTAGATTTTATTTATGCTCACTACCCTAAGCCTGGTCATGTTCTTTCTATTTGTATTGGGCTTACGATGAGTTTGTTTTTTTATAGGAAAAATAAATCTTACTTTGATAATATTGTTATTTGAAAATAATAATTATCCACGAATAAATTAATAATGTGAGAATATTCTATGAAACCCTCTGTGATAAAAATTAAAGGAATAGATTACAGTATAATTTCTATGTTAATGTGGTTCTGTTTAACCATATATACACAATGGATTTCAAGATGGATCGCGACGACAAGGGAGCGAATCCCCGGGAGCATAGCAAACTATATGACCGGGGTGAGCGAGTGCAGCCAACAAAGAGGCAACTTGAAAGATGACGGGTATAAAAAGAAAAGGATCTTCTGTGCGTGATATAGTTTTTTTTCTTGAAGAATATCCAGTCTTAACACAAACTTTTGTACATCAACAGATTATCAGTTTGAAGAAAGAAGGATTTAATGTAAGAGTTGTATCTGTTTATAAATCTAGTGATACAATCTGTGCCAATGATTCTACAATCCCCTATGTTTGTCTAGAAGATATAAAAAACATTCATCCTATATATGCAATATTTAAGTTTATTTATTTTTCTATAATCTCTGGTTATTTCTTTTCTCGAATTAGTTTATTTAAACGAAATTGTTACCGTAAGCGCTTGTTATTTAAATTTCTATCCAATCCGTCACAAATAAAACCTAATGATATTGTTATAAGCCATTTTGGTATGGCTAGTATCATGGCGGCACAATTGAAAAAATATGGATATATTAAGAATGCACTATATAGTGTATTACATGCATATGAAATTACTAAAGAAAAGAGTCTTAATGATCTGGGAAGCCATTACGGAATTTTATTTGAGCAAGCAAATAAAATTTTTTCAGTTTGTGAATATATGCGTAATAGAATCATCAATCTAGGATGTAATCCTACCAATGTTGAGGTACTACATTTGGGGATCGATATTGATGCTCTTTCATGTTTATATCCAAATGAATCTAATAAAGAAAAAATGAAGATAATTTTTGTCGGCCGTTTGACAGAAAAAAAAGGATTGCCTGATTTATTGTTATCTCTAGCACGAATAAGCAATGATGTGTCATTTACTTTAGACATTGTTGGCGATGGGGAGCTTAATGACTATTGTTATGAATTAATATTAAAACTTAATTTGAATGAACATATAAAAATGCATGGTTTTCAACCCCATTATATAGTCTTAAATTTTATGAAAGACGCAGATGTTTTAATACTTCCATCCAAAACATCTAACTCTGGTGACATGGAAGGTATACCAGTGGTATTAATGGAGGCAATGGCTATGAAAAAGATAGTTTTGTCTACCTACCATAGTGGGATTACCGAGTTAATTGAAAATAATGTCAATGGATTTCTTGTCAATGAAGGAGATATTGTAGCTTTATCAGAAAAAATATCATATATAGACGAGTTGAGTAAAAAAGATAAAGATATTATGAGGACGAATGCACATCAAAAAATAATGAATGACTTCAATATTAATATTCAAAGTAAACATTTAGCTAACATAATACTTAATGAGGGATTTTCTGAAGGATGAATACAGATGAAATATGACATTGTCTTTATATCTTATGATGAACCATGTGCCGAATCTAATTGGAATCATTTGAAAAATAGATTTCCTGATGCAAAAAGAATTCATGGTGTTAATGGTATCTTAAACGCTCATAAAGTTGCTTCTGATTCTGTAACGGCTAAATGGTTCTTTGTTGTAGACGGAGACAGTAAAATTAGAGATGAATTTAATTTTGAGTTACCAGTGGAACCTTTATGCTCAACTGCGACTTATGTATGGAGAAGTGTTAACTCAGTTAATCGTTTATGCTACGGGAATGGAGGTGTGAAATTATTTAATAAAAGGTTGTTTCAGGATGTTAAAAATTTTTCTGGAGATATGACCATATCTCTTAGCCCTGATTATCGCGTAGTCAATATTGTTGCTTCAGATACAGTCATTAACACAAGCAGTTTCCATTCCTGGAGAGCTGCTTTTCGAGAATGTATAAAACTCAGTATACCAAGGAAAAATCCTAAAGAAGATATTATATGTAAAGAAAGATTAACGGCATGGAGTTTAATTGATACTCAGATAGAATTTGGTGATTGGATATCAAAAGGAGCTAATGATGCTGCTCATTTTTATGAGGAAAACATTGAAAATATGGAATTCTTGTTATCAACCATTAATGATTTTAAATGGTTAAGAGATACGTTTAATTTAAAATACATTCAGAAAGATAGAGCATGATGACTTCATTATCGTTAAATTTATTAGGAGGTAATGGATGTTACGGAAAGTAGCAATTCTTATTCCTACTTATAAACGTAGTTCATCATTATTACGTTTATTGAAATCCATTGAAAAATTAGAGACATCAAATAACTATACTGTCATTGTGGCAGATAACGATTCTTCTCAGCAAGAGTCTTTTAACATGATCAATGAAATCAAAGATGATTTTAATTTCCATATTGATGTCATTCTTGTTGAAGATAAAAATATCTCATTAGTTAGAAATATGCTGTTAACTTTGGCCTTTGAAACATATAAGTGCGATGCAGTTGCTATGATTGATGATGATGAGATTGTTAGTTCTCGGTGGTTAGATGCACTTATTGAATGCCAGATACAGACAAATTCTGATGTGATACAAGGTAACACTTATCCTATTTTTTTGGATAAAAAAAGAAAGTGGATGGAAAAAGTTTCATTTTATTACCGAGACTTATTAATATCAGATTCTAAAGATATAAATGTTAGCACTTGTAATGTATTTATTGTACGCCGAGTGTATGAATCGATGAAGGAGCAGCTGTTTGACTTGAATTTTGGTGTTACAGGAGGAGAGGATACGGATTTTTTCCATAGAGCAAAGCAAATTGGGATCAGCTGTTTCTATTGCCGTGATGCACTGGCCTATGAATTCTATGACCAAAATCGTGCAAATATTTTTTGGGTATTAAAAAGAAGTTTTAGAGTAGGAAGAACAAATTATAGGATATTTAATAATAATGATCTGAGTAAGGTATGGATTACTGCTCTCATTATTCCATTTACTATTGTGAGGCTTGGTTTTTCCTTTTGGCATCCAAACCTGTACATACATTATTTAATAAAGATATTTCGCCAATTTGGAGTTGTAGTTGAAGGTGTTCATTGTAATTTGAATAACTGATAATTATTTTGAATGAGTAGCTCACATGAGTAGAGTTTCTGTACTAATCCCCCATTATAATCAGCCTATACTCATTGTTAGTGCTATTGAGTCTATAATGAGAACTTGTTTGAGTGATGTGCAGATTTTAGTTGCTGATGATCATTCATCAGAAGACAACTATATACAGCTCCAACATGTTTTAGAATATTTAGCAAGTAAAACTAATTTAAATATCAGGTTGTTTAGGAGTGATGTTAATGTCGGGACTTATCGATTGAAAAATGATATCATCAATAGAATTGATACTGAATTTATAACCTTTCATGATGCAGATGACTATTCTTTACCAATGAGACTAGATTGCCTGTATAATCTGATGAACAAAAATAGTCATATTGATATATTAGGTACTTCATATATAGATTTCTACCAAAATTTCCATACGGTTAACTCATTTCGCATTAAGAAGTTTTATAGAATCCCTTATATTGCACATCAACTTGGTAAGAAGTATCTGAGTTTTCAACCTTCTCAGTTAATTAGATTTAGTATATTTCGTACCCTTGGTGGTTTTGATGGTACAACTAGAATTGCTGCTGATGATGATTTTTTACTTAGGGCTATTCATTGTGTAAAGGTCAGGAATATTAACCGTCCCCTCTATGTAAAGATAGAAAGAGAAAGCTCCCTTACCACATCGTCTGTTACTGGATTCCAATCAGAAACTAGATTAAATTATATTAAGAATCTAGATCAATTACGAAATACAATAAAGAGTAACTTACCATTATCAGAGTATATGAACAAACCCAACGATGTTCGATTTCACCTGAATGAAATCGAGTTAAAATAGTTGAAATGTTTTGATGTGAAATATGCTGTAGTTTCCAGTGAATGATTTTTATATTTTTCGTGACAGATACTCTAAGCGAGGTAGTATGGACGACATTAAAGAATGCTTAAAAGAAATTGTAGAAAAAATAAAGAGAGAAGAAAAAGTCTTAGCTATTCTTGGATATGGGTCATATTTTACAGGTAAATATAAAAATGGAAGCAGTGATATTGACTTGCTTATTATACATGGAAGTGAAATTGATTTATTTAGAAAGAAGGTAGTCTATCGTGAAGTAGAATTTGAACTTCGGTATATGGCAGAAAAATCTTTAGTAAAACTTTTATCTCATAAGCATGGACCAACAATAAAGCATATGTTGGATTCAGAGATTATTTTTGATAATAAAAATATAGCAAGAGAATTGAAACTAAAAACCTATTCTATAGTCGAGTCACCTATTGTAGAAACATTTTCTATAGAAAATAGAAGGAAAAGTGCATTGCTAATTGAAAGCCTATACCGGAAGGTACATCAAGTGAAATATGACCTTGGATTTTTCGAATTTGCATGTTCTAAGTTTTTGCTCAATATTGCAGATTCTTATATCAGACTTCATCGTCATTGGGGGCTGCAAGGTTTTCGCAAAATGATTAGCCAGCTCAAAGATATTGATGAAAGTTTTGCTGAGCATTTCTCACTAGCAATGAGCCCTAATCATATATACTCAAGATACTTCAAAGTGCATGTTTGAAAAACGATTATGTTGTTGAATTTAAATGTTTTTATGTCTGACGACTCAAGCATCTTGAAGTTCATTCGGTATAGAAACAAGAATTAAGGAAATAGATTTTCTTTATAGAGAGGTTATTATGCTTCTTGGTGGTGAAACAAATTCTGATGAAAATTTTGTGAGTCAGGGAATTATGAACATACTGAATGTGGTTGATAACTAAATAATATTCCAAAATATTGCTATATGTATTTTAATTAGGTTTTCTAATTGGGTAATGAACTAACTTGTTGCTGAATCCACGGTTATTTCATTGTTGTAAATTATATTAATATTATCCAGGAATTTAGCATGAAAATGGATGTGGCATTGAAGGATAACTTTGCGACAGGTTATATAAAATCTTTATTACTATACTCTTTACTATTAAGTGTCATTAGTTCTTTTGCTGCATTTTTTATGCAGTATCTGATTGACGCGGTTATACCATCAGGTGACTTGCGTTTTTTATTTATCTTTATGATATCCTATCTATTATATGAATCATTCAATATGATACTAACTTATTTGACTGCTCGCTTTAGAGCATCACTGGAAAAATATTTGGACTATTATTATTTAGATAAATATTTACTTGCTTTGATTACTACAAGATTATCTATATTGAATGGTTATAATAAAGGTGGATTGATTCAAAGGATTTATGATGCTCAAAATATTAAAAAGTATTATTTGACTCTGCTAATAGATATTGTTGTTAAGCTTATTACGATTTTAATATTATCAATCATAGTGCTATATGTTAGTCCTCTAAATAACGTTTCATAATTCTGCTACACATAGCCTTATTCAACCCATTGTTATACATAGAATTATGGGTGGCATAAGATGTAGCACTATTTTGGAATCTTATTTAGTTGTCAGCTTTTTGATCTTAGGAATGATTATGCTGGTGATTGTATATTTTTTGTCTGTCAAGAAAATGATTATTTTAGAAGAGCAGCGTTTTAAAATAAAATCAAATTTTCTTTCAATTATGGATGATATTATTGGAGGAAGGGAAACGATACGAGGCAATAACTATCGAAACAGGATTCTGAATAGATGTGTTGACAGGATGAATGATTTTTTGAATAGGGAGAAAAATGTTGCATTACTTGTTGCTGGTGTGAAAAGTAAAACGCTAACAGTTAACACAATCATTGGTACTGTTATTAGATGTGTCATGGTTATTAGCATTATTAGATATAGTAGTTTTTCACTAGGTATAATGTTGACATTAATTGCTTTTACAGAAATGTCTCTAAAACATACAATGCAAATTTTAGTTTCTTTTATGGAGTTGAAAAGATCAAGCATTACTCTTGAAAGGTATAAAGAATTCATGGGGAATAATGTTGTAGATGAGAGTTTATTGAATACTGAATTAGATGATAATATTGTTAGTGTAGACGAAATTACAGTGAGGAATCTTCATATTGGTACTAATGGAAATATCGTCTGTAAAATTCCGGATTTTACCTTTCAAAGTAATAAGATATATAAAATAATAGGACAGAATGGTATTGGTAAGACAACTTTATGTAAGACTTTGATTGGTTTGATTCCACCTGTAAATGGATCTGTGAATTTTTATGTTTCTGATAAAACTATTAAGCCTGAAATTCATATAAATCAATGCTCTGCATACTTCCCACAAGATATACTCTTTACTACAAGTATTATTGAAAATATTACATTAGGAAGAGACGTTGATAGGAATAAAGTTGAGAGTATGCTTAAAAAATTAAATTTATGGCAGACAATAGATAGCCTGCCTGAAAAACTAGATACCGTTATTAGTGATAAGGTTAACCCTTTTTCTGAAGGACAAAGACAAGTATTACTCTTTTTACGAGGTTATCTGTCAGATAAATCAGTATTGATATTTGATGAAATATTTAGAGGAATTGATAATGAAAATGCTAAAGTCGTAAGTAAATTAATTTCAGAAAAAGAAGGTTGTATTATATTCTATGTCGCTCATGATTTTACTATCGATTGTGAAAATCATGAAGTGTTAGAGTTGAAAAGTGAAAAGGACTATGATTTCTTCAAACTAGAGGCTTTTAATGAATAAATTAAACTCTAATAATGAAGTTAAGTCAGAACTGCATAAAGAATATAAATTAATTATAAGTATAACAGTTTTTTTGCTGATTATATGTTTTGCTTTATCTTTTGTTGTGACTATAAAGAGGCGAGTTGTTTTAGAAAATGCTTTTATTAAAACCGCACCAGAGCCTGTATTATTTTATGCAGAAAAGGATATAGACATTAAAAATTATAATGTTCGTGATGGTGATGTGGTTAAAAAAGGAGATTCTATTTATAATGCGATTAATCCAGATTTAGAGGAGGCTGAATCTATTTTATTGCAAAATATAAAACGAGATAATACGAAAATTAATGCGATGGAAAAGTATATAGATAATGTCTATGAGCGGATGAAGATTGAAAAAAATTATGAGGATTTTAAGTTTAATAAAAATGAAAGTGAGTTAAAAAATATAGACTCTATTTTGAAAGACCATAGAGATGACTATGATTTTTTTAGTCAAAGCTACAGAGAACAGATGAATTTTGTAGATAAATTGTTAAATCAAAATAATAATTATTTATCTAAGAAAGATATTATTAAATATAAAATGGAATTGTTCTCATCACGTCGTGGCCTGATTAATCTTGAATCTGATATATTAGACTTAGAGAAAAGAAAGTACAGTTTAGATGATGAGCAGAGTAGATACATAATTGGAGCAACCAAATATAAAGAGTTAGATATGGAGCTTAACCAGTTAAGAGGTGAACTCTCCGTTCTTGTCTCAGAATTGAATGTAAAAAACACAGGGATGGAGAATATAAAGAATGGTAAGTTGAGAATAGAAGGAATTGCAAAAGCTGATGGTAAGGTTGAGTTTAATAATATTAATGGCATCAGGCCTAAGCAGGTAAAAAAAGGCGAGTTAGTTTTTACTATATATCCTGATGGTAATCACTTTATAGCAAAAGGAGTTGTTAGTGAAAAATACATTAGAAAGATTAAAATTGGACAGAGCGTAGAATTAAAAATGGATGCTTATGATTATCTCAAGTATGGGGCAATAAAAGGGAAGGTTGAGGCTATATTTGGCGTAAAAAACGGTACGGCTGAAATTGTAATTAATATTGTTGATAAAAGGGATTTTGATTTAGAGTTTGGTAATTCAATCAAGGCGTTTATCATCTTGGATGAAGTTAATTTGTATGAATATATATATGAAATAGTATTTCCATATGTTGCTTAATGGTCTTATTAATTAATGTAGTATTGTTGAAAAGTTATTTTTTACAGGTGTTTTAGTGTTAGTATGAATATACCCAATAGATTTCAAGATGCATCGCGACGGCAAGGGAGCGAATCCTCGGGAGCATAGAGAACTATGTGATCGGGGTGAGAGAGTGCAGCCAATAAAGAGGCAACTTGAAAGATGACGGATATAAATCTTGGATTCGACTAATAAGCTACCGTCTTGATGGGCAACAATACGATAAAGATTACATCAGTGTCAGACCGTATTAATCACTGATACAGACAAACATTAACTCTTAACAAAAGGGTGAATGCAGAAAGGTTGCTCTGGCAGCCAGCGTGATGACAACGACAGGTAAGACCGGGACTCACCAAACCTGAATGTTATTCTGAGCTTAAAGCTCGTTGGAGAAATAAGGCGTGAGTCAGCGGATTATATAGGAGCTCGCAGCTTTAAAAGGTTGCAAAAAAGCCGGATTTAAAGCTGTAACCTATCTGTCAGAGTCAAAATGATGGAGGCCGCTTGCAAGCGGGACGTTCATATAAATAACATGTCACTGACCACCATTATTAAAGATACCCCAATATGGGTTTGGATTCTTTTTGCTTTTCTCATCAGGCGCGGGATCAGTGCCTTGTACGATCGTGAAATGCGAATTGATCGCCTTTTCTTACTACCAATAGTATTCTTGGTCTGGGGAGTATATAGCGTCATTTATGAAACCACATTCTCAGATTTAGCCTTGATAACGATGATAGCGGGTTTATTCGTCGGGATTGTAATAGGATGGGGTCTGTGGCGTTCTCAACCAAGATTATGTGAAAAAGCAGGCAGTGATTTAATCATCCGTTTTGGTACTTGGTTAACGCTGACGTTGATTGTTATCACATTTATCGTTAAGTTTATTATTACGGTCATGTTAAGTATTCACCCTGCGTTGTTGCATTCGTTACACTTCAATCTGTTTTTTGGCTTTAGCAATGGTGTGCTTGACGGTATTTTCTGGGGCGGAACGTTAAATCTTTTTATTCCTTGGTACAGAAACAGGACCAAGAGCGTTTACAAATAGTGTTTATGAAACCAAATAGTGTTTATGAAACCAAATAGTGTGATTGCAAAAACTCGGGATGGCAAAATACCTGATGAATTATTTATAGAAATAAAGAAGCGTTTGCTGAGGACCCTATTTACTCACAGAATAATCTTGCTACGCGAAACTGCATATTATAATTAACGGGCCAATTGGCCCGTTTAAAGATTTACGCATTGCTATTGGTTGGCGCTTCCGGTTTTGGATTACCGGAAGGTTTACGGCGTTTACCGATATTTTTGCTGTCTCGATGACGTATTTTAGCTTTTTTCTTCGATTCTTCCGCTTTCTTTTTCTCTTTGCGTTTAGCCAATACTTTTTTCGATGGCTTATTGTGGGCTTTGTCACTTGGTGCTTTGGTTGTTGGGCGAAGTTCATCAACAATCCGCGACGTGAGTGGTTCATTCAGATAGCGACTGATTTTGCCTAATAAAGGATGATCATGTGCTTCCACTAAGGTAATTGCAGTACCTTTGCGACCTGCACGAGCTGTCCGGCCAATACGGTGTAGATAAATATCGGCGGTGCGCGGTAAATCAAAATTGAAAATATGGCTGATATCATCAATATCCAATCCACGGGCAGCAATATCTGTTGCAACCAGAACAGTGATACTGCCATCATTCAGGTGCTTAACTGCTTCCGTCCTTTTAGCCTGTACCATTTCCCCTTCAAGGAATCGGGCTTTAATGCCGGCTTGATGCAATTCATCCACAAGTTCATGTACACGTTCACGTTTGCGAACAAAAATAATGGATTTAGTGACATCGGGTTGTTTTAGTAAATGGCAAAGTAGGGCTGTTTTGTGTGCCAAATTATCTGCACGGTAGTAAAATTGCTGGATTTTTTTGCGTTCACGGCGTGATGGTTCAGCATCAATTTCAACTGGATCTTCCAGTAAACGTTCAGCAAAATCACGGATGGCTTCCCCTTCCAGAGTAGCAGAGAATAGCATGGTCTGTTTGCGCCAACGGGTTTCACCCGCTATGGTTTCAATATCGTTGGCAAAACCCATATCCAGCATACGATCGGCTTCATCAAGGATGAGTGTTTCAACTGCCCGACAATCAAAGTTTTCTTCCTTGATATATTGCAGCAGACGGCCTGTAGTGGCGACGACAATATCTTGATTTTCGCTGAAAATTTCTGCGTGATTCATATAGGCTACGCCGCCAGTAATGGTCGCGATATCCAAATTGGTATGTGCAGCGAATTCTTTTGCCTGATCTGCCACTTGCATGGCTAGCTCACGGGTGGGCGTCAGGATCAGAATGCGTGGTGGTCCAGATTTCTTGCGTGGAAAATCCAATAAATGTTGCATGGCTGGCAGCAGGTAAGCGGCGGTTTTGCCGGTACCGGTAGGCGCTGATCCTAGTACATTACGCCCGTCCATTGCTGCCGGAATAGCCGCAGCCTGAATTGCTGTTGGGCGGGAATAACCTTTATCATTCAGGGCGTCAAGCAGGCGTTCATCAAGTTCAAGTTCAGAAAAGTTTGTTGCAGTCATCATATACCTCTGTTTAGGCCGCCGATTATAAACGGGTTGGGCGTATTGTTCATCTATTAAAGCGGTCAATTAAGGTAGATAGCTTTTACCGAAACATAATAACCTTTATCCTATGGCGAAATTTATTGTGCTAAATAGATATATACCTTATGGATTTCAAGATGCATCGCGGCGGCAAGGGAGCGAATCCCCGGGAGCATAGATAACTATGTGACCGGGGTGAGTGAGTGCAGCCAACAAAGAGGCAACTTGAAGGATGACAGGTATAGGTTATTAATTTGAAACAGAAACGACTTTTACGCCGGGATGGATTTACTTTCAAGCAATTTTTTGTTGGTCATGAGCGGTGTGCGATGAAAGTCGGAACTGATGGCGTTTTATTGGGAGCATGGGCTCCAGTGAGTGACAAAAAAGCGATTTTAGATATTGGCTGTGGCAGTGGGCTCATTGCGTTGATGCTAGCACAGCGTACGGATGAAAATACTAAAATTGATGCAGTGGAATTGGATACAGAGGCCGCATTGCAGGCGCAAGATAATGCAGAACAATCTCCGTGGCAGAAAAAAATAAATGTTTATCAGCAGGATATTGGTGATTTCGCTGAACAGTATTCGCAATGTTATGACTTAATTGTCAGTAACCCCCCCTATTTTGAACCGGCTGTTGCTTGTCGCAATGAGGCAAGGGAACAGGCTCGTTATACGGGGTCGCTGACTCACCAGCGATTATTACAATACGCCGAGACGTTGATTACAGCTGATGGTCTGTTTTGTGTGGTATTGCCATATGCCATTGGTGAGGAATTTGAAACAATGGCATGTCGTTTGGGTTGGTTTTCTCATCATCGGGTCAATATCCGCGACAGGCAAGGTAAGCCGTTGCATCGGATGTTATTGGCATTTTCCCGTCAGGAAAAAATCAGTTTAATCAGCGAATTGACTATTCGTCAGCCAGACGGTGCATACACGCAAGCATTTCAGCAATTGGTGACGGATTTTTATCTCTATTATTGAATTATTTTATGAATTGTGGAAAGAACCACGCCGGAGCGTGGTCATGCAGAAGTTTTGCCAGTAAAAATCAGGGCGTCAAAATCGTTGGCTTTGATTCTGGCAGTAAATCGGGGTAATCCAGTGTGAAATGCAGACCTCGGCTCTCTTTTCTTTCCAGCGCACAACGCACGATTAATTCAGCGACTTGCACCAGATTTCGTAATTCCAGCAGATTGTTAGAAATCTTGAAATTGGAATAATAATCGTGAATCTCCTGTTGCAGCATATTAATACGGCGCAGTGCTCGTTCCAGGCGTTTGGTTGTACGCACAATGCCGACGTAATCCCACATAAATAGACGTAATTCGTGCCAGTTGTGCTGTATGACGACCTGTTCATCTGAATTGTCAACACGGCTCTCATCCCAGAAAGGGAGTTGCGGCACTTCTTCTATTTTTTCGATCTGTTGTTGGATATCCTCTGCAGCAGACCAGCCATACACCAGACACTCCAGCAGAGAATTAGATGCCATACGGTTTGCACCGTGCAGACCCGTATAGCTGACTTCACCGATAGCATATAAGTTGTTGAGATCAGTATGTCCCTGATGATCGACAACAATACCACCGCAGGTGTAATGTGCGGCAGGAACGATTGGAATCGGCTCTTTTGTTAGATCAAAGCCCAGTGTCAGCAATTTTTCATAAATCATTGGAAAATGCTGGATAATGAAATCCGCTGGCTTATGGCTGATATCCAGAAACATGCAGTCAGCACCAAGGCGTTTCATTTCATGGTCAATTGCTCGTGCTACGATGTCGCGAGGAGCTAGTTCAGCGCGTTCATCAAAATCGGGCATAAAGCGGCTGCCGTCTGGTCGTTTCAGATATGCGCCTTCACCTCGCAGGGCTTCTGTCAGCAGGAAAGTACGCGCCTGTGGATGGAACAGGCAGGTCGGGTGAAACTGGTTAAATTCCAGATTGGCGATACGGCAGCCTGCGCGCCATGCCATTGCAATACCATCACCGGATGAGATATCGGGATTTGTCGTATATTGATAGACTTTAGCTGCACCGCCTGTTGCCAGTACAACAACCTTAGCGCGATAAGTTTCCACCTGTTCTTGCTGACGGTTCCAGATATAAGCGCCGACGACTCGGTTATCACCGTCTAACCGGGCTTTATTTGACGTAATTAAATCCACTGCGTTGCAGCGCTCTTTCACTGTGATATTTGGATGAGACATCGCTTTATCAACCAGTGTCGTTTCTACTTCTTTGCCGGTTGTATCAGCATGATGCAGAATACGACGATGGCTATGACCGCCTTCACGGGTCAGATGATATTGTTTTTCTCCATCTTCGCTGGTTTCTGTATCAAACATAACACCTTGATCAACCAACCACTGTACGCAATGACGGGCATTACTGGTGATAAACTCAACAGCACTTTTATCGCAAAGCCCTGCTCCGGCGATAAGGGTATCTTCAACATGAGATGCGATACTGTCCGTTTTATCAAATACAGCGGCGATACCACCCTGTGCGTAATAGGTTGCACCTTCACTAAGAATACTCTTGCTTAGCACAGTGACTTTATGTTGTGAGGCCAGCCGTAAAGCCAGAGACAGGCCGGCGACACCGCTGCCAATAATAAGTACATCGCTGTAATGTTGAGAGAATAATGATTGCATAATTGATGATGTATGAATGAAGATGGGTAAAAATCATGTTAGCCTATCAGATATGATCAAAGCTATGATTGCAACAAAATGATGACAAAAATTGAACTTCGCAGAATTTTATTACTCAAAGCCATGCTTGCTCAGGAATAGGACAGCATGGTTGGTTCAGTAAATATCAATGTGGAGCTTTGCTTCGGGAGATTTAACCTCGAATGAGCGAGCAGTTAACGGATCAAATGCTGGTTGAACGAGTGCAGAAAGGTGATCAAAAGGCATTTAACCTACTGGTAATCAGATATCAGCATAAAGTGGCGAGTCTTTTATCCCGCTATATTCCGCAGGGTGATGTTCCTGACGTTGCTCAGGAGGCATTTATTAAAGCCTATCGTGCATTGGCTTCGTTTCGTGGCGATAGTGCTTTTTATACTTGGTTGTATCGTATTGCAGTAAACACTGCGAAGAATTATTTGGTTTCTCAAGGGCGCCGTCCGCCGTCCAGTGATTTGGATGCCAGTGACGCAGAAAATTATGAAACTTCAAATGCACTAAAAGAAATTTCGAACCCTGAGAATTTAATGTTGTCAGAAGAATTAAGGCAGGTGGTTTTCCGAGCTATTGAATCTCTTCCCGAGGATTTGCGAATAGCAATAACGCTGAGGGAATTAGATGGGTTAAGCTATGAAGAAATAGCTACCATTATGGATTGTCCGGTTGGTACGGTTCGTTCCCGCATCTTCCGTGCAAGGGAAGCCATTGATGATAAAATTCAACCACTGATTTAAAATTAAAAATAGTGGAACAATACTGAAGGGTACTTTGGCATGCAAAGAGAAAAACTTTCCGCATTGATGGATGGCGAAACTCTTGATAGTGAAGTCGTTAGTATTTTGTCTAAAGATTCTGTAATGCAGAAACGCTGGGAAAATTACCACTTGATCCGTGATACATTGCGCGGTGATGTGACGGAAGTATTGCATCTGGATATTGCTAGTCGGGTTGCATTGGCACTTGAAAAAGAGCCGGTTCATTTCACCCCAGGGGCTATACCTGAATCTCAGCCTCAACCAGAGAGCTGGCAAAAAATGCCGTTCTGGCAAAAGCTTCGTCCTTGGGTGAGTCAAATGGTTCAAGTGAGTGTTGCAGCCTGTGTTTCGCTGGCAGTATTGGTTGGTGTACAGCAGTACAACAGCCATAGTGCTGAGGATCTTGAATATCAATCTGATACGCCCGCATTTAACACTTTGCCAATGATGGGTTCGGCTTCTCCGGTGAGTTTGGGAGTGCCTTCTGGTGATGATATATTTGGCAATGATCCGCGCATTCAAATGCAGGAGCGTAATAAACGTATTAACATCATGCTGCAACAATATGAACTCGATCGCCGTGTGCATTTTAGGCAAAATGATGAACGGGGAATTTCACCACAGGTTGCTATTCCGGTTCCGGGAACGCAATCTTTAGGAACACAATAGCAGTAATGAAACATATTTGGTTCTCTGTTTGTTTGCTGGCGGGCGGCCTGCTTGCTCCTTTACAAGCCTCGGCACGGCTCAGCAGTGCTGAGGTTTTGTTGCGGGAGATGGGTAATGCCACTCGGTCACTAACTTACGAGCTTGCTTTTATTAATCTCAACCAGCAGGCTATTGTCTCAGTTCGTTATCGCCACGCTATTATCAATGGTATTCCAATTGCCCAGATTATGCAGATGGATGGTTCTCGTAGGGAAGTTGTCCAGCGTGGTAATGAGATCAGTTATTTTGAACCTGGATTGGATGCTTTTAGTCTTAGTGGTAATCATATTATTGATTATTTACCGACCGTCATTTTTGCTGACTTCAATCAGTTGAAAAAATATTACAATTTCATTGACGTTGGTCGTACCCATATCGGTGATAGGCCTTGTAGGGTTGTACGCATCACCTCCAAAGATGAAGTGCGTTATAATTATATTTTACTGATCGACGAAGAAACTCATTTACCATTACGTATTGACTTACTTGATCGTGATAGTGAGGCGCTTGAACAATTTAGGGTTGTTTCTTCTACCATCGATGGGGATATCAATGATGCAATGAGTGTGATTACTCGCTTAAATATGCCACCAATGCTGGTCATTCCACCATTGGAGAAGGTCGTATTTAATTGGAAGGTGGGTAAATTGCCGGCTGGTTTCGTTGAGGTTTCGCGTAACCGTCGTAAATTGTCAAATAGTGGCGCACTTGAATCTATTATGTTCAGTGATGGTTTATTTAGCTTTTCTGTGAATGTGACTAATGCTGATAAAACCGGTAAGTTGGAATATCCTCTCCGTCGTGGGCCCCGAACGATTTATAGTGCAATACGTGGTGCGAATGAGGTGACAATTATTGGTGAATTACCATTGGCAACTGCCAAGCGTATTGCCGCTGGTGTCGCATTTATAGGAGCTGACTGATGGTTAAAGAGTGGGCAACAGTAATTCACTGGCAACAGGGGCGGGCATTATTACGTTATGGTTCCTCTTCTGGTTGTGGCAGTTGTCAGGCGCGAGCAACGTGTGGTTCTTATTTACTCAATAAATTAGGGTCTGATGGCATACATCAGCTTGAACTTGAGATTTTACAACCGTTGCAACCGGGGCAAAAAGTGGAAGTTGGAATCCCTGAAGGGAGCTTGCTGCGTTCAGCGTTGTTGGTTTATCTGACACCGCTTATTGGGTTATTCCTTGGTGGTGCACTTTTTCAGTTATGGGTGACCAATCAATTGTGGGTGTTTTGTGGCGGTGTTTTAGGAGGCGCGTTAGGATTCTTCTTTGCCCGCAGAATCGCTACTTACTGGGATAATCGGCAGGAATATCAACCTGTCGTTTTGCAAATCGGCTTGCCTCCTGATGCCATTCACATTCAGCATCGGGAATAAATCTATACCCTATGGATTTCAAGATGCATCGCGACGGCAAGGGAGTGAATCCCCGGGAGCATAGCGAACTATGTGACTGGGGTGAGCGAGTGCAGCCAACAAAGAGGCAACTTGAAAGATAGCGGGTATATACCCTATGGATTTCAAGATGCGTCGCGACGGCAAGGGAGCGAATCCCCGGGAGCATAGCGAACTATGTGACCGGGGTGAGCGAGTGCAGCCAACAAAGAGGCAACTTGAAAGATAACGGGTATATTTTAGTTATCCAAAACGTTGAATGATTCATACCTTAAAGCTGTAGGCATGACTAGGTTTTCGTAGATTTGGCATGTAGAATACAGCCTTTCAGGCCGGTGGCCGACCTAATAAACCGTCGCTTTATGTCCCTCTGTGTGTCCATATAGGCGAATGATTCAGAAATATCAAGGCAGAAAAATATTTATAATGAAGCAAATACGAAATTTCTCCATTATTGCTCACATTGACCACGGTAAGTCGACGTTATCTGACCGTATTATTCAAATTTGTGGTGGCTTAACAGATCGTGAGATGGCAGAGCAAGTGCTGGATTCCATGGATCTTGAGCGTGAGCGTGGTATCACCATTAAGGCCCAGAGTGTTACCTTGGATTACAAGGCGAATGATGGGCAACTCTATCAATTAAACTTTATCGATACGCCGGGGCACGTTGATTTCTCATATGAAGTTTCCCGTTCACTAGCTGCCTGTGAAGGGGCATTGCTGGTGGTTGATGCTGGACAGGGAGTGGAAGCCCAGACGCTGGCTAACTGTTATACCGCGTTGGATATGAATCTAGAAGTTGTTCCTGTTCTGAATAAAATCGACTTGCCGGCGGCAGAGCCTGAGCGCGTAGCGGAAGAGATCGAAGATATTGTCGGTATTGATGCTACCGATGCCGTGCGCTGTTCGGCCAAAACGGGCGTCGGCGTACAAGACGTCATTGAGCGTTTGGTTAAAGAGATTCCAGCCCCGGAAGGCGATCCTGATGCGCCATTACAGGCTCTTATCATTGACTCATGGTTTGATAATTACCTTGGTGTTGTCTCTCTGGTGCGGATTAAAAACGGTACCTTGCGTAAGGGTGATAAAATCAAGGTGATGAGTACCGGCCAGGTGTATAACGCCGATCGCCTTGGCATTTTCACCCCGAAACGTGTTGATCGTGATGTATTAGATTGTGGCGAAGTGGGCTGGTTGGTTTGTGCAATTAAAGACATTCTTGGCGCACCCGTGGGGGATACCTTGACATTGTCCCGTCAACCTGCGGAAAAACCACTTCCAGGCTTTAAAAAAGTGAAGCCACAGGTTTATGCAGGGCTGTTCCCTATCAGTTCTGATGACTATGAAGCGTTCCGTGACGCATTAGGTAAATTGAGTCTGAATGACGCTTCACTATTTTATGAGCCAGAAAGTTCTTCTGCGTTGGGTTTTGGTTTCCGTTGCGGTTTCCTTGGCCTGTTGCATATGGAGATTATTCAAGAGCGTCTGGAACGTGAATATGATCTCGACCTTATTACAACGGCCCCAACGGTTGTGTATGAAGTGGAGACAACTAGCCGCGAAATTCTCTATGTGGATAGCCCATCTAAACTACCACCGCTGAATAATATTGAAGAGTTACGTGAACCAATTGCTGAGTGCCATATGCTGTTACCTCAGGAATATTTGGGGAACGTCATTACCTTATGTGTTGAGAAGCGCGGGGTGCAAACTAACATGGTTTACCACGGTAAACAGGTTGCACTGACTTACGAAATACCGATGGCGGAAGTGGTTTTGGACTTCTTCGATCGATTGAAATCTACCTCTCGCGGTTATGCTTCACTGGATTATAATTTCACTCGTTTCCAGTCATCTGATATGGTTCGTGTGGATGTATTGATTAATGCTGAACGAGTTGATGCATTGGCGTTGATTACTCACCGTGGCAATGCACAGTACCGTGGCCGGGATCTGGTGGAGAAGATGAAAGAACTTATTCCTCGTCAACAGTTCGATATCGCAATTCAGGCTGCGATTGGTAATCATATTATTGCGCGCTCAACAGTGAAGCAATTGCGTAAAAACGTCTTGGCGAAGTGTTATGGTGGTGACGTCAGCCGTAAGAAAAAGCTATTGCAGAAACAGAAAGAGGGTAAGAAACGTATGAAACAAGTGGGTAACGTTGAGTTACCACAGGAAGCTTTCTTAGCCATTCTTCATGTTGGTAAAGACAATTAATAAGCTTGTAAGGAGTCTAAATGGCTAACACTTTTGCCCTGATCCTAACGTTGGCAACGTTAGTCACCGGCATTATTTGGTGTATCGATCGTTTCAAATGGGCACCAGAGCGCAAGAAAAAACTTGCCAGATTGCAGGAGCTGACTGAAGGTACAATGGATCAGGAGCATCTGGCTGAGACTATTAACAAGCCAACATGGGTGGATACCTGTTCATCTATTTTTCCTGTGTTAGCCGTGGTTCTGATCCTGCGCTCTTTTGTTTATGAGCCTTTTCAGATCCCATCGGGTTCCATGATGCCAACTTTATTGATTGGTGATTTCATTCTGGTAGAGAAATATTCATACGGATTGAAAGATCCCATCACTCAAACAACATTGATTAAGACTGGCGAACCAAAGCGTGGTGATGTTGCTGTATTTAAATACCCGTTGGACCCCAGTTTTGACTACATTAAACGGGTGGTTGGTTTACCGGGCGATAAAATTATTTATGATCCGGCAAAGAAAGAGTTGCGTATTTTTTCTAATTGCAGCAAAACAGGGAATTGTCAGGGAGAATTACCGGTTTCTTACGGTTCACTATTCCCAAGTGAATGGACAATGCAACAGTATGGTGTTGATTCCAAGGGTGAAAGTTTGAGAAAGGTAGGTGTTTTCCAAATTCCTGTTGAAGAAACGTTGCCGCCTTACAGTATGCGGCAGGGTGAACGGATTGAGAATTTGGACGCGGTAACTCACCATATTTTGGAGATTCCCGGTGTACTATCGGTACCTAATTTCCGTCAACCTGGCTTGCCAGAGGGAATGTGGATTGTGCCCGAAGGCCACTATTTTATGATGGGTGATAACCGTGATAATAGCGCTGATAGCCGTGCATGGGGCTTTGTCCCTGAAAAGAATTTGGTCGGTCGCGCTACCGCCATCTGGATGAGTTTTGAAAAACAGGAAGGAGAATGGCCTACCGGAGTTCGCTTCAGCCGTATTGGTGGAATTAATTAATATTTTTATATTAGCGAAGCATTAATTTTACTCGCGGTGTAGAATGTCCTTTCAAACTTAATAACTGGCTCCTATAAGGAGCCAGTGCAAACGCAACAGTTTTGTCAGGGTTCCTGTTACAGGTCTGTTGCGTGTGCGTTTTTATTTGACGAATTCTGACCGATATTGGTAGCACATGAATCCCATCGTAATTAACAGATTGCAGCGTAAGCTGGGGTACACTTTTGATCAGCATGATTTGCTGATACAAGCGTTAACTCATCGTAGTGCCAGCAGTAAACATAACGAACGGCTGGAATTTCTTGGTGACTCAATCCTGAGTTTTGTTATTGCCAATGCGTTGTATCATCGCTTTCCTCGTGTTGATGAGGGGGATATGAGCCGCATGCGTGCCACATTGGTGCGTGGTAATACGCTGGCTGAATTGGCAAGGGAATTTGAATTAGGTGAATGCCTTCGTTTGGGGCCGGGGGAACTGAAAAGTGGCGGTTACCGCCGTGAATCAATACTGGCCGATACGGTTGAAGCGCTGATTGGTGCTATTTTCCTTGATAGCGATATCCAGACTATTGAAAGAATTATTCTGAGATGGTACGAAACCCGTCTGAATGAAATCAGCCCTGGCGACAAACAGAAAGATCCGAAAACTCGTTTACAGGAATATTTGCAAGGGCATCATCTGCCTCTGCCATCATATCTGGTTGTTATGGTTCGTGGTGAAGCTCACGATCAAGAATTTACTATTCACTGTCAAGTGAGCGGTATTGAACAGCCGGTTAAAGGAACAGGCTCCAGCCGTCGCAAAGCGGAACAAGCAGCGGCTGAGCAAGCATTAAAACAATTGGAGCTTGAATGAGCGAACAAGAAACCTATTGCGGATTCGTTGCAATAGTTGGACGGCCTAATGTGGGGAAATCCACGCTGCTAAATCAGCTTTTAGGTCAGAAAATATCTATCACTTCTCGTAAACCGCAGACGACCCGTCACCGTATTATGGGTATCCATACTGAAGGTGCTTATCAGATTATTTATGTGGATACGCCGGGATTGCATATTGAAGAAAAACGGGCGATTAACCGGTTGATGAACCGGGCAGCCAGTAGTTCTATCGGTGATGTGGAGTTGGTTATTTTTGTTGTCGAAGGGACTCATTGGACCCCGGATGACGAGATGGTACTGAACAAACTGCGTAATCTGCGTTGTCCGGTTTTGCTGGCTATCAATAAAGTGGATAACGTGACCGATAAAACCAGCTTATTGCCACATATTGGTTTTCTCAGTAAGCAGATGAGTTTTCTTGATGTTGTTCCAATGAGCGCTGAAAAAGGCATGAATGTTGATACGATTGCCAAAATTGTGCGCGGATATATACCGAAAGCGACTCACCATTTTCCGGAAGATTACATTACTGACCGTTCTCAGCGGTTTATGGCTTCTGAAATTATTCGAGAAAAGCTTATGCGTTTTCTTGGTGATGAATTGCCATATTCTGTCACGGTTGAAATTGAGCAGTTCGTGGCGAATGAGCGCGGTGGTTACAATATCCATGGTTTGATTCTGGTTGAGCGTGAAGGTCAGAAGAAAATGGTCATTGGTAATAAAGGTAGTAAAATCAAGACTATTGGCATTGAAGCCCGTCAGGATATGGAAAGGCTGTTTGATGTAAAAATCCACTTAGAACTGTGGGTTAAAGTTAAAGCGGGTTGGGCTGATGATGAGCGAGCATTACGTAGCTTGGGTTACGTCGATGATTTGAAATAAGGCATCCCCTGTGGACGGTTGGCAACGTGTTTTTGTTCTTCATGGGCGTCCTTACAGTGAAACTAGTCTGTTACTGGATCTGTTTACTGAAAATGAAGGGCGGATTAGCGTGTTGGCAAAAGGTGCGCGTAGCCGTCGTTCCAATTTGAAAGGCTGCTTGCAGCCCTTTACCCCATTGCTGGTTCGTTGGAGTGGGCGGGGGGCAATTAAAACGCTGCGTGATGCAGATCCTATCTCTCTGGCCCTTCCTCTTACCGGCAACGTATTGTACAGCGGTTTATATATCAATGAATTGTTGTCAAGAGTGCTTGAACAGGGAACGGCTTACCCCGCTTTATTCTTTGATTATCTCCAATGTTTGCAGGTTCTTGCTGCCAGTGAATATACACCGGAACATGCATTACGTCGGTTTGAACTGGCGTTGCTGGCAAATCTTGGTTATGGCGTTGATTATCTGCATTGTGCGGGCAGTGGTGAGCCGGTGGATGACACGATGACTTACCGTTATAGAGAAGAAAAAGGATTTATCGCTAGCTTGGTTGTTGATCATTACAGTTTTACCGGGCGCGAATTAAAATCACTGGCAACTCGTGAATTCCCTGATTCTACTATATTAAAGGCAGCAAAGCGTTTCACGCGTATTGCATTAAAACCTTATCTCGGTGGCAAGCCTTTGAAAAGTCGTGAATTATTTCGGCAGTTTGTACGTCAGAAGCCTGAAAAGAAAGAAAACTAATGAATTTGTTTCTCTTCAAGATGGAAAGTGTAAACTTGTCATATTCTAATATGACTACAGGAGATAAATATGGCTGAAGTATTATTAGGCGTTAATATCGATCACATTGCGACAGTGCGCAATGCCCGTGGTACCAATTATCCTGATCCGGTTCAAGCGGCTTTTGTTGCGGAACAGGCGGGAGCCGATGGAATTACCATTCATTTGCGTGAAGATCGCCGTCATATTACCGATCGGGATGTAGAACTGTTGAAAAAAACTATCCAGACTCGGATGAACCTTGAGATGGCCGTGACAGATGAAATGGTGGATATTGCCTGTCGTATTAAACCTGAATTTTGCTGTTTGGTGCCTGAAAAACGGCAGGAAGTGACAACAGAAGGGGGCTTAGATGTTATTGGTCAGAAAGATAAAGTTGCTGCGGCGGTTAAGCGTCTATCTGATGCGGGTATTCTTGTCTCGTTATTTATTGATGCGGAACATCGACAAATTGATGCGGCTAGTGAAGTTGGCGCACCTTTCATTGAAATTCATACTGGTGCTTATGCCGATGCAGAAAGTGAAGTAGAACAGGAAAAAGAGTTCCATCGTATTAAAGCAGCCGCGACTTATGCAGCGAGTAAAGGTCTAACGGTTAATGCGGGTCATGGGCTGACGTATCATAATGTACAACGTATTGCTGCTCTGCCAGAAATTTATGAGTTGAATATTGGTCATGCCATTATTGGACGTGCGGTATTCAGTGGCTTGACCGCTGCGGTGGCGGATATGAAAACCCAAATGCGGAAAGCTCGCCGTTAATGGCTATTATTGGGTTAGGTACAGATATTGTTGAAATTGCCCGTATTGAAGGGGTTGTCGAGCGCTCAGGTGAGCGCTTGGCAAAACGCATTCTCAGTGAATTCGAATGGGAACAATATCAGCAACATGAAAAACCGGTTCGTTTTTTGGCTAAGCGTTTTGCGGTAAAAGAAGCCGCAGCAAAGGCATTAGGAACGGGTATCCGTAATGGGCTAGCATTTAACCAGTTTGAAGTGGTCAATGATGCACTGGGAAAACCGATTTTGCGACTTTATGGTGCGGCCGCAGCGTTGGCTCAGCAATTGGGGGCGACCTCTTTACATGTGACATTGGCTGATGAGCGCCGCTATGCCTGTGCGACCGTTATTCTTGAGCGCTGATTTCAGATTTTATCTGCATGATGTAGTAATACAAATTTATCCCACAGTTGTTCTTCTGTTTCTTGTCGGTTTGGATCGGTGATAATGGTATTATTTATCGGACAGACTGATTGACAAGTTGGTGCATCATAATGGCCGATGCATTCGGTGCAACGGTTGGCATCAATCTCATAAATTTCATCTCCCATCGATATCGCCTGATTGGGACATTCGGGTTCACACATATCACAATTGATACAGCTTTTTTTGATTAATAACGACATTTTAATATATTAACTTATTTTTCACTTTATATTTGTTTTTTCATTCTTTTGAGGAAGAACAGTTCGAATAATAACAAAATATTTATGGCTGTTGTAGTATTAGTAATAATAAAATGATTAAGACCGGGTTCTGCCTAAATCCCGGCCTTTTTGTTAGTTACGATAATGGTGCAATTGGCCAGTCAATTTTTGGGGCTTTATCAAAATAATTATAAAATTTGAGATAGATAACAACTATGAGTGTTGAAAGTTAGTTATCTGATACCCCTACTACGAATATGCGTACAGGAGGAAAGTTTGCACTGCGAGATTGCCAATGTGATACTATTACTAGGTTTTCTTTATTGATTTTTAATATATCCGCTCCTTCACCATAGTTACCTCCACTGATATATCCACCCATACTTGAAAGTATAGCATGAGGTTCATAAGAGTATGCAATTGGATATGTGATAGTAAATTTCCCCTCGTTAGCTAAATTTGGAGCTTTTGCATATACAGATTGGAATAAGAGATATTTTTTCTTTAATCCACTCAAAAATGGAATTTTAAAAGTTATGAAATTATCCCCTTGTGTAAACAGAGGTGTACCTGCTAATAATAAGTCCAATAAACCGAGATTTTTCACAAACTCATTTTTATTAGGAATATCTGCCCCGTTTTTTGCTTTTTCCAATGAGAAATCGGAAATTTTAGTTATAATTTTTTGCTCTAACGCTTTATTTAATTGTGCAGTGAGTTTGGCTATATTACCATCATCCAAAACATCACTGTCAGATTCTGTCGCGATAAAATCAGCTACGACAGAGGATATAGTTGACGACTGACGTAATGCTTTATTTAACACATGACGGGAAATTCTATCATTTTCTGGAAACCCAGTTTTTAAACTTTGCTCTCCTTCATATTTTTCTTGACTTACTACATTAGCGTTATCAACAATAGAAAACGATTTAAAATCATTTTTTGGATTCATATATGTTTCCATAAAATTCAATAGTGAGTTTTATAGATAATATCTTAAATTATCCTGATTACCATCGAATCTCAGCTAGCTTGAGTAAATACTCAGGTATAGGTGCTGCCCGGATACATGAATAAATAAGCTGTTCGAATGTTTTTTTAAGGTTAAAGCGCCAATTGAACCTGAAACAGA